>JAJFIS010000001.1 GCA_021774735.1 Alphaproteobacteria bacterium
AGACCCTCTTCACCCAAAAGGTCTTCAGGGTTTTTGTAGTCCTTCAATAGTTCATCGATAACTTCTTGCTTGATAGCCATAATAAATCTCCCTTTCATGGAGTATATCATGGCCACTTACACAGTTAAAAAGATAGGCTCCATACAGGCCCTTAATAACAAAAAGCCAAAACCCATAAAGGGGCATACCCCTTTATGGGTTGCAAACGATCAACAATTGAACCAAAACTTAAACAAAGGACTCTACGCATAAATGGTAGTAACTTGGGGCTCAGGTCACGATAATAAGGCATCTATATCTTCTTTAGTAATCAACTATTTGTTCTTCCATAATGTGTGTAGTTTAAAATATTTCAAATTAACTATAAACACCATTATCATGCATTGTGTGCATTTAATCAATCTTTAGGGGCTTTAAAGTGCATCTCGTTTCCAATTCCTCCTCTGAGCGAATAAAAATCACCCTCCCGCCACATAATCAGTGCCATTAATTGTAACCTCAGCAATATCGCCGCCTAGCACCAAGTCGCGGGCGAAGGCTTCTGTATTAAAGTAATATTGTAGGTTTTCAGGCATATCGGCGAGCATGCCTGTGTCTTCGATATATTGCTCGGTATATTCAAGGGCTGTGCCTTTAAATAAGCTCACGTCATCTAGTTTTTGCAGAATTTCATCAAGGTCGGTGTAACCGTTATATTCAGCCAAATATATCGCTTTAATGGCATCGTCTCTATCCATTTCTTCAAAGGCGCTAAACCACTGCTTTAGAGTGGCTTGGTTGATTCCTAGGGCGGTAAAGAGTGTGCCATTGCACCATGGTAAATCGCTGTCGATAAATTGAATTTTATATTCTTCTACTGGCTCGCCGTACTCATTTTTATGGGTTGCGGCTTTTGTTTCATAGTCCTCATAAGTTTTAAAATAAAATCCACTTGCTGAAATATCGTAAGGGGTTGCGTGGTATTGGTTAGTCATTTTTTTATCTCCTTAATTTGTTTGTAAGGAGGGCAGTTGGCTGCTTAGGGCCAAGCATTGGGTAGCGTGGCGCAATTCCGTCTTCACGGCATCTTGGTGCGGAAGATCGGTTGCGCCACGCCCCGCAGCCATTAAAACAGCAATCTACAAGCAAAGGAGGTGAAAAAATAGACCCTACCCCCTCACGCGGCCTCTATTTCGGTTATGGAGTAAGTTAAATGCCATACAGGACATCAAAAACGCTAAAAAAATATTTATACGCAATTGAAAATAAGAAATTAAACTTCAGACACTTGCAATAATGTCCATTAAAGCTTACACTAAGTATTATAGTGATTAAAATAATGAACATAAAGGTTTGACTATGAGAAGCCTATCCCCATTGGCGATACCTGTTAAAAAGGCGCTGCTCAAGCTTGGACAAGATATTGCTGATGCTCGAAAGCGTAGGCGTATACCTACAAAATTGATGGCTGAACGAGCAGGAATTTCGCGTACGACACTTCATAAGGCTGAAAAAGGCGACGCCTCTGTTGCGCTGGGTATTTATGCTTCAATATTGTTTGTCTTGGGCATGGAAAAGCGCTTAGGCGAGCTTGCTGATATTAAATTTGATGAAACAGGCTTAATGCTTGATGAAGAAAATCTACCAGAGCGTATCCATCTGCGCTCTACAAAAAATAAGCGGGGCAAATAATGGCTGACCGTCAAATATATGTCTATGTGGATTTGAACGGTGAGCAATTGCTGGTGGGAAAACTATGGGCGCATTCTAGGCGTGGGCGCGAAAATGCTTCTTTCGAGTATGACCAAAGCTGGCTTGAGCGCGATGAACGTTTTTCATTAGAGCCGCAATTACTGCTTACTAAAGGCTCATTTCATACAGGCGACAAAAATCTATTTGGCTCCATTGGCGATAGTGCACCAGACCGCTGGGGACGGGTTTTAATGCGGCGTATGGCCAAAAGGCAGGCAGAGATAGAGGGTATTGCGCCGCACACTCTTACTGAACTTGACTATCTGCTCGCGGTTAACGATGAAGCGCGCCAAGGTGCATTACGCTTTAAATTTGAACCAGAAGATGACTTTTTAGCCAGCACTAGGGCAACACCCGTGCCACCGCTTATTGAGCTGCCAAGACTGCTTTCGGCGACCGAGCGCTTGCTAGCAGATAAAGAGAGTGATGAGGATTTACGGCTGCTACTAGCACCGGGATCATCGCTTGGTGGTGCACGTCCTAAAGCTTCCGTTAAAGACCGTGATGGCCGGTTAATGATTGCGAAATTCCCTCGCAAAGATGATGAATACCAAACGGTATTATGGGAAGGCGTAGCCTTACAGCTTGCGCAAAACTCGGGTATTAAGACCTGTGAATGGCGCATTGAAGAAATTGCTGGCACTAAGGTTATTTTGATCAATCGTTTTGACCGTGATGGTGAAAACCGCATTCCCTTTTTATCAGCCATGAGTATGCTCAATGCCAAGGACGGGGAGGAGCATAGTTATTTGGAAATTGTCGATGTCCTCCGTCAATTTGGAGCAAGTAGCAAGGAAGATATGCAAGAGCTCTGGAGACGCATTGTTTTTAGCATTCTTATTTCAAATACCGATGACCACCTGCGTAATCATGCTTTTTTATATACAGGGCAAGGCGGCTGGCGGCTTTCGGCTGTTTATGACGTAAACCCAACGCCAGTGGAGGTGAAACCGCGCATATTATCTACCACTATTGATCTTGAAGATGGCACCGCTTCCTTAACATTAGCACTATCAGTGGCCTATGAATTTGGCCTAAACAAATCACAAGCGCTGGCCATAGTTAAACAGGTTGGCCGTGCTGTAGCTAAGTGGCGCAAAGTCGCATCCAGCTTAGGTATTGCGGCAGCGGAACAAAACCGCATGGCTTCAGCATTTGAACATGAGGACTTGACCGCAGCGTTAAAGCTATGATGTCGCCTTAATTAGCAGCAATAGGCTGCGCTCTCTGGCGATCTAACCAACGGTTAAGTTGGCGAGTGTCGATGTATAAACTAGAACCAACACTAATAATGGCTGGTGCAAATCCGTTTGTATCTGAATGGAAAATCCACCATCGCAATTTAGCCTCGCTAAATACTCCTTTGGAGTTTTGGACAATTTCTTTCACAGTTGATAAATTTTTATAATCAGTCAAATAAATACCCTTTATAGTTAATAGATACCCACGGGTAAACCCGTGGTCCTATGGCTTACGCCCGCTTCGCGCTCCAATACAAGTCCGCTCATAAAGTATGGCGGACTTGTCCTTCATCCTGTTGTCCTTGATGCTCCACATAGTGCCGTATTGTTTCCTCATCCAAGCCAACGCTACTCACGAAATACCCGGGTGACCATACGATATTTTCTTCCCAATAGACCTTTTCTAACCATGGGAAAAACTTACGCATCTTCGACGCCAATTGGCTTTTGAGACGCCCCATCACGCTGGAAACACTGTATTTTGGTGGGATAGTTATAAGCATGTGGAGATGATCTTTATCAAAGCCAATTGTCTCAATGGTCACACCGGGCATTCCCCGAAGCAGCCCTGGCAGGGTCTTGCTAATATACGAACAAACACCAGGCTTCAGGATCTTGCGGCGATATTTGCAGACCCATACCACATGGTACTGAAGCATATACATACTATGCGCTGTTTTGATCACTTCCATCTCTGCAGCATATCGCCTTAAGGCTCATTCATCCACGGCTAAAGCCGTGGTGTTCTGTCTACGACCGCATAA
>JAJFIS010000002.1 GCA_021774735.1 Alphaproteobacteria bacterium
ATACCTATAAAGCGTTAGATGCCCCCATAACCCCAGCCTAAACCAAGCAGGAACATCAAACTTAACTTTTTGGAAATGCGCAAGTAGTCCTAAAACCACCGTCCGCATCTCCCTTCCATCTAACTTGTCAAAGATCAAAGCTGAAGGCCGAAGCCATCATCCCGCCGAAGCTGCTTTCGCGTTGTGCCCCGTCGGTGGAGGCGGGTTATATGCCCCTACCCCACTTCTGTCAAACACCTTTTTCCATTTTTTTGAAATAATTTACACAAGGGGGAAAATAGCCGCTTCGGGACCTAGATTTGACTAAATTTACCCCAAATACGCAATAATATTACGCAGAACGTCAAAATTAACCAAACAATGGCGATAAACTAGGTGTTTGGGACTATAAATTTTACAAGCAAAGGGTGGGTGTTTGCCGACTCTAAGCCATTAGCGCTTCATGACCAGCAATCAATTGATCCATAAGGGGCAAAAGAAAGAAGATATTAGTGGCTCTTAAATAATATGATTGGCTTATTTATAATATGAATATGCCTGAAATACCTTGATTTTTACCCAGCTTTAGTTTGCATTAAGTGATCAGGAGATTTACAGCATGGACATTGACGACCCTATCGTTGGTACAATAACGGAAAATGGCCTTACCCGCCCCAAAATAGGCTTGGCATTAGGTAGTGGCGTTGCCCGTGGCTGGGCCCATATTGGCATTGTTCGCTGCTTAAAAGAAGCTGGCATTCCCATTGATGTTGTCGCTGGCACATCCATCGGCGCGGTCGTTGGTGGGGCTATGGTCTCTGGCGGGCTGGACGCATTAGAGGAATGGGCTTTAGATTTAAAAGAATATAATTTTTTCCGCTGGCTCGATTTTAAATGGGGCCGCAGCGGCCTATTTGGCGGTTCCCACCTGAATGAACTTATGGACACCAAATTTGGTAACCACAAAATTGAAGACCTACCCATCCCTTTCACAGCGGTAGCCACTGATTTAAAAACAGGTCATGAGCTATGGCTGAATAAAGGGGACTTGGGCGACGCTATTCAAGCGAGTTTTGCACTGCCCGGTGTATTTCAGCCACAAAAAATTGGCAAACGCTGGCTGGTGGACGGCGCACTCGTTAACCCCGTGCCCGTTTCCGTATGCCGCGCTGCAGGCTGTGAGATGGTGATAGCGGTTAATTTATCAGAAGATCTATATGGCCGATCCCGCGCTGCCAGAGAAGATGGTAAAACAACGGGTGAATACGGAGTGTTCGCCGATATTGTAAAATCGCCATCCGTTGTGGGCCGCAAAGGAGCCTCAACAGTATTCCGTAAATTATTTGACCATAAAGACAATGCCCCAAGCTTATTCGCCAATATGGTGGCATCGCTGAATGTTATTCAAAATCGGCTGGCGCGGTCCCGCATGGCGGGGGATCCACCGGACGTTACCATCAGCCCCAGAGTTGGTCATATCGGCTTGATGGAATTTCACCGTGCAGAAGAATTGATCATGGAAGGCCAGCTTGCTTACCGCGACACGGAACAGCAATTACGTGATACGCTTGATGGCATCACCTATAGAATAAATAGCTAAGCATACCCATTTAACCTGTCGCTATATAGTCTTTCAGTGCTTGCGCTTCATGCTCAGCTTCTGAAATGCGCTCTTTAACCACATCACCGATAGTGATAATGCCAACAAGCTGATCATCATCCATCACCGGCACATGGCGAATACGACGTTCGGTCATGGTGGCCATTACGGAATTAATCGATTCGCTTGATGCACAAGTCACCACTGATTTTGTCATTAAAGATTGAACGCTGTCGGCCAGAACACCCTGACCGCGAATGGCGATGCCTCGCACAATATCGCGCTCTGATATAATCCCAACCATTGTGCCGCCTTCCATGACCAAAAGCGCGCCAATCCTGCGCTCACCAAGTGTTTTGGCTACATCCTCAACACTATCGTCACTACTGGCGGTAATAATTTCGCTATCTTTGCCGCGTAAAATATGGCTCACGAGCATAGAGGTCCTCCTTTCAATTAAAATTGAGTATCGGTTGCTCCTCGGGTAATACGCCCAAATGGGCCATCTCCCATACATAAGTATGCCCAATCAATGGGTGATTAGAAAGGAAATTCCCAGTGAAGCATAGCTTTCGTGGATTTTTTATGCATAGAATTATAACCATTTCCCCTTTTGTTGCGTCTGAATTTGGCGTATGACAAGCAGCTAATAATTCCAGTGGCATCGGCCTGATGGCCCAAGTTTTCACAAGATTAAAAATGACTATGATAATCCATTGGAACGCAATGATGACAAAAGCGACCGTTAACCGAAATATGGAGATTGAATATGGCAGGCAGTGAGGCCTTAAAAGATTTTACCAAGCTAGTAGAGGATGTTTGGGTCAATGGCCTATACGGTGTGGATATTGGCCAATTGTTAACCGCCTTTGCAATTTTTGCCCTTTTCTATTTAATGCGTAATTTGTTTTCCCGCTTGATCATACACCGTATCACTAAGCTAACGCAGAAAACCACCAATGAGATCGATGATGCTGTGGTTGAAAGCCTTGCTGGGCCTATGCGCTTCATTCCTGTGGTAATGGGCGTATTTTTTGGTCTTTATGTTATTGATATGGACCCAGATACAGCTGCGTTCGCCGAGCGGATCAATAAATCACTGATCGCTTTCACCATTTTCTGGGCGCTCTACAGCGCCGCCAAACCTATTGGGCTTTTATTGCATAAGGCCAATAGGTTTCTCTCTGTTTCCATGATCGATTGGCTAGCAAAACTGGCACGAGTGTCTTTTGCGATAATCGGCGGAGCAACTATACTCGAAATGTGGGGGATTGAGGTAGGACCCCTTGTGGCCGGGCTTGGCCTGTTTGGTGTAGCTGTAGCCTTAGGTGCTCAGGACCTATTTAAAAACCTAATTGCCGGCATATTTGTCATTGGCGAGCAACGCTTCCAACCCGGCGATTGGATATTGGTTGATGGTGTTGTTGAAGGCACGGTGGAGCATGTTGGCTTTAGAACGACCACCGTTCGCCGCTTTGATAAAGCACCGGTTTATGTGCCTAATGCACGACTGTCTGATAATGCTGTCACCAATTTTTCCCGCATGACATATCGCCGTATACGCTGGGTTATTGGTATTGAATATAGTGCTACAAGCCGCCAATTGCAGCAGATACGCGATGAAATAGAAGACTTTATTACCGACAATCCTGATTATGTCCGCCCTGAAGAAACTTCCACATTTGTGCGCATTGATGAATTTTCCGCCTCATCGGTGGATATCATGCTTTATTGTTTCACGCGTACAACCAATTGGTTGGAATGGCTGGCGATCAAGGAACAATTATTATTAAAAATAAAGCGCATTGTAGAAGATGCTGATACCGGCTTTGCCTTTCCAAGCCGGACCATATATATTGAAGCCGTACCGGGTGATATTGAAGCTATGCCGAAAAGCATTGACCCTAAAAAGGAAGTATCATGACCAATGAATTTACCAATAAAAAAGCCACTATCCGAACCGTACCACAACCATCGGATCTTAATCTGAATGGCCATATTTTTGGTGGTTGGATACTTGCCCAAATGGATATAGCGGGCGGGGTGGCCTCAGCTAATGTCGCTAAAGGTAAAGTCGCGACCGTGGCTATCGAAGCCATGACATTCCACCGGCCAATTGAGATGGGTGATCTGATCAGCATTTACACTGATATTGAACGAATTGGCAGAACATCCGTAACTATTTCCATGACCGTAACCCGTGCCCCGCGCGGTAGAGATGAGACCGATATTGTTACCGAAGGACGTTTCATCTATGTGGCTTTGGATGAAAACCATAAGCCGCGCCCTATTGATCCTGCAGGAGAAAAATTGTGAAGCATCTATTATTTGTCTATTTAACCATGCTTGGTTTCAGCATCAATGTATCCGCTGAAGAAGCATCTGACATTTGGCTCTTGGAAAGTGATGCCTCAACCGTTGGCTTTGGCAGTATCAAGTCCGATACTATTATGGAGGGTCACCATTTTACCCGCATCAATGGACGAGCTGATATGAAAGCTGGCATCGCTTCAGTTGAAATTGATAGCTGTAGCGCTGACACAGGCATTGATATCCGCAATGAGCGCATGCGTGCAGAACTGTTCATATGTAGCAAATTCCCAACGATTAATATATCTGCAACAATCCCAAAAGGTATTGAAAAAATGGCTGCGGGTGGCGGTTTCATTTTAACGGACCATACAGTTCATGTTCAGATGAACGGCGTAACTGTTGATATTGAAATTGATCTTATGGTTAATGCTATAGACGCTGACCATATCATCATCACCAGTACTGAACTTGTGGTGATTGAGGCAGATTGGTGGGGTATGGATACCGGCATCGATAAACTTCGCGAACTGGCAAAGTTACCGTCTATCAGCTATAATGTGCCGGTTAATTTCACCTTGATCTTTTCAAAATAATAACAGCTTGAACTTAACTTGATGGCTTTGGCAACGGCACGGGTTTAGGCTCTGTCCGCGTTTCGGGCCATTTGATGTTGGCGCTGCACATGCGGGCAATATCATCTAGTTTTTTACGGTTGTCCTTTGATACCTTCGATTGGGCAAGCTCGGCAGAGAGGTCTAGATAAATATCGAAGCTAAAGCGTTTTTTAAATTCAGAGACCGTACAATCACAGAGCTGTTTGCAAATGGCTGCATCATTTAATTCTTTCATACATTCATTGCTGCAACGCTGGCGATCTAATTCTAACAACTCTTTGGGAATTTCTTGTGCCACGGCAATCGCTGACATAAGCAGAACAAAACTTGTTGATATAGCAGAAATACGTTTTGCGCTTTTAACCCAAGTGAACATATAACAAACCTTACTGTTGAGCATCTATCTCACCTTCAGGATAAGATTTTGTGCTAATCATACTATCATAACGCCTAACAGGATGAATGGCAAAGGAGACTATATAATGGCATCAAATATAAAAGTGGCAACATTTGGCGCTGGGTGCTTTTGGGGTGTGGAAGAATTGTTTCGTGTTCTAGGGGGCATTCTTGAAACATCCTCTGGCTATATGGGCGGCAGCAAAGCGGCGCCAAGCTACGCCGATGTTTGCTCGGGCAAGTCGGGTCACGCCGAGGTGGTTCATCTAACCTATGACCAAGAGGTGATATCTTATACAGACTTACTGGAATTATTCTTCAATAATCATAACCCCACGGAACTGAACCGACAGGGTCTCGATGTTGGCAGTCAATATAGGTCTGTGATTTTCTACCACGATGCTGACCAAAAACACATGGCCGAAAAAGCAACCGCGCTTCTTGCTTCATCAGCGCGGTATAAACGACCCATCGTGACCCAAATCCTTCAAGCCCAAGCATATTGGCCTGCGGAGGATTATCACCAACAATATTTGGCAAAAAGAGGCCTTAGTAGCTGTCATATTTAATTATTTTTGAATGATTAAGCGGCAGCTTTTGTTTTGCACGCGGCACATTGCCCGTGGATCTCAACAGTCTGGCTCGTCGTTTCAAAATTTGCCGCATCAGCAAGTAATTTTAATTGCTGATTCAATCCTTCGGACGAAGATTCTTCAACATCCCCACAGCTATCGCAAATTAAAAACTGGCTGATATGATTTGCACCGGCGTTTGGGCAACCAACATAGGCATTAATAGATTCTATTTTATGGACAAAGCCCTGCTCTATCAGAAAATCAAGGGCGCGGTACACTGTCGGTGGTTTCGCACTTCCGCCCTCAAGGGCCAGACGGTCCAGCAAGTCGTAGGCCTTAACCGAAGAATGGCCAACCCAAACCATCTCCAACACCCGACGCCGCAAATCAGTGAAGCGCACCCCTCGCTCTCGGCAAATAATATCTGCCTGCTTTAAAGCACTATCAATGCAATGTCCGTGATCATGGGCCATGAGGGTCCTTCCAATTAACCAAGAAGTATATCTATTAACGACATTTTTTATTTTAAAGTCAATCTTTGGTGTGCCAGTGCTTGACTTAAGGCCCATCATAACGCAATTAAGCCATCACAATCAACGTAGAAGCACATGCTAAAAATAGTGTAAGTTTGATATTGGGAAAATGGCCGCATGACTAAAAAAATCAACTGTATAAAAAAAATTTGGTTCTCTGCTAGCGTCCTTGCTTTGTCGGCCCCCGCAATTGCCCAATCTGAGCCGGAAAAGGGTGATGATTTAGAAGAGATTATTGTCACGGGTACCGTTGGCCGCAATTTAAGCGAAGACCTATCGCAGAGCGCTACAGCATTGAGAGGTGAAGCCCTTGACCATGCCCGAAAGGCTACACTTGGTGCGACACTTGATCAGATACCTGGCATAGCAGTTGCCAGTTTCGGCCCAGCGGTTGGACGGCCTGTTATTCGAGGCCTCGGCGGTGATCGCATTCGAATTTTAATCGGCGGCATTGGGTCCATTGACGCTTCCAGCACCAGCCCTGACCACGCAACAGCCATTGATGCAGCCACAGCAGAGCGCATCGAAGTGCTGCGAGGGCCATCAACATTGCTATATGGCAATAATGCTGTTGGTGGTGTGATCAATGTTTTCGATGGCCGCATACCAACGCGCAGGGTCACAGAAATCGACGCTAGGCTGAATGCCCAATATGGCACTAACGGCGATGAAGTTGACAGCAGTGCTTGGTTAACTATGCCGATGGGCAAAAATCAGGCCCTGCATATTGACGCAAGTGTCTTAGACCGAGGGGATATGTCGGTCGGTAGCAATGCAAAATCACGTCAGCAACTTGCTCTTGACGGTGAAGATGCCAATGATAGTGACAGTGGAAAAATAGCGAATACCCAAGTTACCCGCTATAAATTTGCCGCTGGCATGACCCATTTCATGGACAACGGTTTTGTTGGTGCTTCAGTCAGCTATCTTTCCAGTGAATATGGCCTGCCGGGTGAGGGTGAAGAAGGTGGTGAAGACGCTCCCATCATTGATCTGGACCAATACCGCCTTGATGTGATGGGGGAGCTAGAACTTGATCTGGCCCTCATAGACCAATTGGATTTTCGCTTTGGTTATGCTGATTATCGCCACGCAGAGCTGGAAGGTGCTGAGACCGCCTCTGTTTTCACAAACAAAGGCTGGGAAGGCCGTGTCGCTGCCAGTAAAAAGTCAGGCAATTTATCTTATGCTTTTGGTGTTCAATTTAAACACCGGAATTTTGGTGCGGCAGGCGAAGAAGCTTTCGTGCCAGATAGCATTACGGACCAAGGGGGTATCTTTGGTGTAATATACGCTGATATTGGCAAATGGCTTTTTGAGGCTGGGGGCCGCGTGGAACACCAAAGCGTTGATGCCAACGCCACCAATTTTTCAAAAAACTACACGTCCAGCTCGATCTCTGCCACCGCTATAAGGCGTTACGGCGAGGATTGGACCGCGAGCTTTATGGCCTTTCGAACGGGCCGCGCACCAAGTGCAGAAGAGTTGCTATCTGACGGGCCTCATTTAGCCACAAATAGCTTTGAGCTGGGTAATCCTGCACTAGGGCTTGAGACGGCGACGGGGTTTGAGGTCGCCACCCATAAAAAGGAGGGCCCCATAACCTTCGGCGCGGCTTTTTTCTATACTTATTATGATGATTTTATCTATGAACGCTTCACAGGCAAAATCAGGGATGGCTTGCCTATCGCTACTTTCATCGCCCATGATGCCCGCTTTTGGGGGCTTGAGCTGGAGACAGAATTTTCCATTTTAGACCATAGTGATCACAATGTTCATCTGCATATAAACGGTGACTTTGTCAACGCAAAGGACACCGGCACCGAGCAAGCTTTACCGCGCATTCCCCCACTTAGTATCAATGCAGCTATTGATTATAACAGTGAGAAAATTGACGCCACCATTCAAATGACATGGGCCAATCACCAGCAACGCACAGCACCGTTTGAGCTGGCCAGTGACAGTAATTTTAAGTTAGATTTATCCCTTGGTTACCGGCCATATGGTGCGCATAACGGCCTTGAATTATTCATTCAAGCCAATAACATCCTCAATAGTGAAATTCGCCATCATACCAGTTTCTTGAAAGATAGTTTGCCCGAGCAAGGCCGGGATATAAAAGCAGGCTTCAGGGTGCGTTTTTAGCCCTATTACCCAAGCCCTGAGCCCTTAGGAGCAAGGGATACATCCCGGTGAGATGCGACGGATAAAATAAGCCCATAAGCGATCATAAAGGTTATCATCGCTGACCCACCGTAAGATACGAGGGGAAAAGGCACCCCGACCACGGGCAAAAGCCCCATGACCATGCCAACATTAATGAAAATATACATGAACAAGGTGAAGGATAGGCCAACCGACAATAGACGGCCAAACTGATTACGGCACCCAAGACCGATTAAAATACCATAGCCAAGAATGATCAGGCACACTCCGAGCAGAGCAAAGCCTCCTAACATGCCAAACTCTTCAACAACAACAGTGAAGATGAAATCTGTTTTCATTTCAGGCAGAAAATTGAGTTGGCTTTGTGTGCCTTGCAAAAAGCCTTTACCCGACATACCGCCTGAGCCAAGAGCGATCTTAGACTGGGTAATTTGATACCCTGCCCCAAGGGGATCACTTTCAGGATTTAGAAAAGTTAAAATCCGGTCCCGTTGATAGTCTCGCAGCATCGGCCAAATCACCCAAGGCGTTATGGCCAGCACAGCACCACCGCTCCAAAAGATATAAGACCGCGCTCCGGCCATAAAAATTGTTATGGCACCCACTGCAAAAATCATCAGCCCTGTGCCCAAGTCAGGTTGGCGAATAACAACCAACACCGGCACGGCGATTAAAAATAGCGGCGGCAACAGGTTGAACAGTCTTCGGCTTTGATAAAAATCTAAGCCGTGGAAGTAGCGCGCGAGCGCCAAAATTGTTGCAACTTTCATCAGTTCAGACGGCTGCAAGCGGGCGATGCCCAGATCAAGCCACCGCTGCCCACCCATACCTGTTGCTCCAATGAGCTCAACGGCGAGTAACAAGGCCAAGCCGCCAATCCACGCTGGGTAAGCAAGAGCAAACCAGATACGAATATCCGTTGCCGCTATCACTAACATTAACAGCATCGTTGGCAACAGCCGAATGAGGTGGATGCGGGCCCAAGGTTCAAAAGACCCCCCCGCGACCGAATATTGCATAGCGACCCCAAAACCACCGAGTATCAGAATCAGAAGAATAATAAACCAATTGAGGCCCAGTAGCCTCTGCCACCAATTTTTATCTGTCCGGCGTGGGGCAAACATGCGGGCACTACCCATATTGACCTCCAGTGGCGGCTGAATTTAAGGCAGCACTACCCTGTTTTTTTGGTTGAAGCCCGGATTGATTTGCAATGGCAAAGTCAAGAATATCCCGGCCAACCGCAGCCGCTGCTCGCCCCCCACCCCCATGCTGCATAAGAACCGCGACCGCATACCTACTATCAACAACAGGGCCATAACCGACGAAGACACCATGGTCGCGTGATGCCCAAGCTATATCCTCATTTTTAAGCACACCCTTTTCGCGCTCTTCCATTGTTATTCGGCGCACCTGTGCCGTTCCTGTTTTCCCAGCGAGCTGAGGGGCTGATTTAGGGCGCCTCACGTCATATGCCGTCCCCTGAGGGCGCATAACACCCGCCATAGCTTGATGTAGAAAATCCATATATTGCGGTGCTATGCCCAAGGACTGAAACTGAACGCTTTTTGATATATCTAGTTTGCCTTCATTAAAAATGAGGCGTGGCTCGACCATATTACCACTGGCTAAGCGGGCCATCATAACTGCCAATTGCAGGGGTGTTGCCAGCATTGCGCCTTGGCCAATAGAAACATTCAAGGTTTCACCCAATTGCCATTTTTCGCCCTGCGTCGCCAGTTTCCAACCACGGTCAGGCACCAACCCCCTTCGTTCACCGTCAATGCCAATATCATATTTAACACCTAAACCAAATCGACGGGCGGACTTAGCCAGATCATCAATATCAAGTAATTCAGCTATGTGATAAAAATAAACATCACAGCTGCGGGCGATAGCTGTCTTAAGGTCAACGGCCCCATGTCCCTTTCGCTGCCAACAGTGGAATGTATGATCCCCCAATTCGTGTTTGCCTTCGCAGGTGAAGCGCGTATTTGGCTTAATCAAACCTTTTTCAAGCGCCGCAAGAGCCACTAGCATTTTTACAGTTGACCCGGGTGGAAATTGACCCCCGGTGCATTTGTTTAAAAGCGGTTTGCGGGGATCATTTAACAGCGATTGCCAGTTTTCCCGGCTCATGCCCCCTATGAAATCATTGGGGTCATAGCTAGGAGTAGAAGCCAGCGCCAAAACATCACCGTTAGTAATGTCGATCACCACTACCCCTGCGGCTTCTTCACCCAATCTTTTATTCACATATTTCTGTAAATCACTATCCAGCGTCACCCGTAAATCGGTGCCCTCTGATGCTTCTTGGCGTGGTGGCAATTCTCGCACTTCGCGGCCAACAGCATTTACCTCAACACGTTTGCGACCTGCACTTCCTTGTAAGGTATCTTCAAAACGCTTTTCCAACCCCTGTCGTCCGATTTTAAAACCCGGTAACAACAGAAGTGGGTCCTTTGATATATCTAAATCTTCAGCGCGGGGAGCCGCTACATAGCCAACGATATGCGCAAACTCTTGGCCGTGTGGATAATAGCGGATCATGCCTTCATCGGGGTAAACCCCCGGCAAGTCAGCGACTTCAGCGTTTAAGCGGCTGAAATCTTGCCAGTTTAAACCATCCGTTATCTGAACCGGTATAAATTTCCTCTGCCGAGAGGCTTGCTCTTCGACGCGGGCGATTTGGTGAGGCTGCAGCTTGATCATCTTGCTAATTTTAGCAAGGGTTTGGCTCACTTTGCCTGTTTGCTCAGGGATCAAATAAACTTGAAAATCTCGTCTATTATCTGCTATCGCGCTGCCAAAGCGGTCCAAAATACGCCCCCGTTCAGGCGATAGTAACCGAGTACTAATACGGTTTTCATCGGCCCTTAACCTATATTTTGCGCCCTGAACAATTGATAAGTAATAGAGCCGCCCACCAAGAATTGTGATAGCCAACCCTTGCAGCCCAGCAACCAGCAAGGCCCGGCGGGAAAATAATGTATATCTTAGTCCTTCTTTTGCCATGGCTTACTATAACAGATTTTTGCGTATACGGTTTAAAAGCCACGCCGTTGGTGGATAGGCAAAAATAGTGATCACATATTGTTGCAATAGAGGCAGCGGCGGCATGATTTGGTTACTTGCATAGCTTGATGCAGCCCAAGCAACAGCGTAATTCAACAAAGCTCCTGCCGCGAATACAATCCAATATATGATACCACTACGACCTTTAAAATACTTAAGCTGTGATAAGGCTCCAGCTCGGACCATCAAGAGCATCAATATATTCAGCCCCATAGGAACATTCATCCATAAATCAAGCAGTAATCCTGCAAAGGCTGCAGCACCAAGGGGCATTGCCATTGGGCGGTGACAGGTCCAATAAAAAACGGCTATCAGTGGCAAATGTGGGAAAGCAAAACTAGAGGCACCCGTGCCAATGGGCAACATCATGAGGATGGTGAAAAACACAGTTATTCCAAGTGGAACAAGACCTGCAAATCCACTGCTACCAAAAATGCTGATGCTCTCTGCTTTTTTCATAGCCCGCCCCCTGACACTCTCTCGGCTTCTGGTGGAACAGGGCGATAGGCCAAAATTTTAATATAATCAAGCCGTTCCAAAAGCCCTGCGGGCTTGATAAATGCTTGCTCATTTATAATCTCAACGACAATACCCACTAACAGATCAGGCGGATAAACACCGCCGTGGCCAGAGCTGAGGATCCTATCTCCAACTAAAATATCATTATCACGAGGCAAAAAACCTAGCTTAAGAAGGTCGTCATTCTGGCCCATAGAGATTGCGAGGTCGCCCGTCCGCTCCACCCGAACCGGCACCCGACTGTTTAAGTCTGTTACGAGTAAAACCCTGCTGGAATAAACCCCTAGTTCTGTGACCCTGCCTATAAGGCCGATATCATCAACCGCTGGCCAACCACGCTCGATCCCATCACTGGATCCACCATTGACCATTACATTGCGCTCAAAAGCGCCGCCGCCAACGCCCACAACCCTAACCGCTGCTGCCGTTGGCACGGTGCGCCCCGGAGCCTTTAACAAAGCGCGCAGTCTAATATTTTCATGGCTTAGTTGGGCCGCAGCCTCCTGCCACTGCAACAAACGCTGATTTTCACTGCGCAATTCAGCATTAAGAATATAGGTGTCTGATACACCTACGATGCGCTCTATACCCGATTGTATCGCCCGGATCGGTTGGTCAAAAAGGGAAAGCATCGGGGCAACGCCGTCCCCTGCCACTTCACGCATCCAAGCGGGGGCACTACTCTCATAACGCTCTAACGTTAAAAGGCTAAGCGCAATTGCAAGATAAATGAGGAAGCCATATTGGGCTTTGCGCTGACGAATAGTCATCCGGGAATGCTGTGTTGACCCTCGTACTGTTGACGAAATTGGTCGCACGAAACATACCCTTCCCGTTAATATCTTCTTGAATTAATAGCTTTCAGCCAGCACAAGCCGCAAGGCTTCATCTTCCAGTGCTTGGCCTGTACCGAGGGCAACACAGGTTAAAGGCTCCTCAGCCACTGCCACGGGCAGCCCTGTTGCTTTGCGAATAACGGCATCAAGGTCCTGCAATAGCGCGCCACCACCGGTTAAAACAATACCACGGTCAACAATATCAGCGGCCAGCTCTGGTGCGGTTTGCTCCAGCGCCAGCTTGACACCTTCAACAATCGCTGTCACTGGTTCGCTAATTGCTTCAGCGACTTGCGACTGGTTAATTTCCAGCTCTTTGGGCACACCATTCATCAGGTCCCGGCCTTTGATGTTCATGCTTCTGCCCGCGCCGTCCTCAGGCATCATGGCGGTGCCAATTTCTTTCTTGATGCGCTCAGATGTTGCTTCCCCGATCAACAGATTATGTTGGCGGCGGATGTAATTTATAATGGCTTCGTCCATTTTATCGCCGCCGACGCGGACGCTGTTAGAATAAACAATACCGCACATGGAAAGCACCGCCACCTCGCTCGTGCCGCCGCCAATATCCACAACCATGGACCCTTGCGGTTGCGTTACGGGCAGTCCGGCACCAATGGCCGCCGCCATCGCTTCGTCAATCAGCAACACTTTGCGCGCCCCCGCTTGCTCAGCAGATTCCTGAATAGCCTTTCGCTCAACCGCAGTGGCACCTGTCGGCACACAGACAACAATTTGCGGGCTGGCAAAAGCACGGTTATGCACTTTTTGGATAAAATATTTGATCATTTGTTCCGCGACATGAAAATCTGCGATAACGCCGTCGCGCAGGGGGCGGATGGCTTGAATATTGCCGGGTGTGCGACCCAGCATCATTTTCGCGGCTTCACCAAAAGCAATGGGCCGCGCGCGCCCTTCTTCATATTTAATTGCCACAACCGATGGCTCGTTCAAAACAATGCCCCGCCCTTTGACATAAACCAGCGTATTTGCTGTGCCTAAGTCAATTGCCATATCCGAAGAAAACATACCCAATATTTTGGAAAGCATTCATGCCTCGCTAAATCAATCTGTTGCATGCCAGCGCCTGTGGTGCCAACACCTACCATATGTGCGTTATGAGGCTTTGTTTGCCCCTTATCAAGTCTTCATACCATCCTTAAGTAGATGAGCCTCATTTTTTGTGTTTCATAGGCATATTTGCCGTGAAATAAGGCGAAAGCATGAAAAGCCTCGGCAAATCATCCATTTATCTGCCGTTTCGAAACGAATCGCTTTTAGCCAATTTTCATGGGCGACAATTATCCCACTGCTGACGGCGCCTGTCTCTCACGTTTAACAAATAATTTGTTCGCTGCTGACACATAAGCCCTTGCCGCTGCTGTCACCGTATCTTCATGTGCGCCTTGACCATTAACCAGACGGCCATCTTCTTCCAGTCGCACCGTGCATTCCGCCTGCGCGTCGGTGCCCTTTGTAACCGCATGCACCTGAAATAAAACCAAATGTGGTGACAGATCGGTTAGCTCTTTGATGGCGTTAAAAACAGCATCAATCGGCCCAGCACCATAAGCCACCGTATAGACATTCTCGTCGTCAATTTGCAGAGCCAGATCAGATATCGCCCGCCCTTTGGTCGAGCTATGCGTGCTAACACTCACCACTTGAATACGGTTTAAAGCGGTCGCCACCTCATCATCTACAAGGGCGATGATATCTTCATCATAAATATTTTTCTTGCGGTCGCCCAGCGCCTTGAAACGCTTAAAACATTCCTGGAAGGCATTGTCCCCAAGCTCATAGCCAAGGTCTTTTAGTTTATCGGCAAAGGCATGGCGGCCACTATGCTTGCCCATCACCAGCAGTGATTTTTTCAGGCCAACGGATTCAGGCGTCATAATTTCATAGGTTTCAGCCGCTTTTAAAACGCCGTCTTGGTGGATGCCACTTTCATGGGCAAAAGCGTTTGCGCCGACAATAGCTTTGTTATTTTGCACCGTGAAACCAGTAACGGTGGAAACCAACCGTGATGCCTGCGTTATCTCCTCAGCATTAATTGCGGTCTCATAGGGCAGAATATCACCCCGGGTACGCAGCGCCATGACCACTTCTTCCATCGCGGCATTGCCCGCCCGCTCACCGATGCCGTTTATCGTACATTCAATTTGGCGTGCCCCGCCGATGACCCCCGCGACCGAATTGGCGACCGCTAAGCCTAAATCATTATGACAGTGGGTCGAAAATATCGCTTTATCGGCATTTGGCACCCGCTCAATGACATTGCGGAACATAGCGCCATATTCATCGGGCGTGGCATAGCCTACGGTATCGGGCAGATTAATCGTCGTCGCCCCGGCATTAATCGCGATCTCGACCGCCCGGCACATAAAATCCAATTCACTGCGGGTGGCGTCTTCGGCGCTCCATTCCACATCTTCCACCAGCGACCGAGCTTTTGAAACTGAACTATGGATTGCTTCCAGCACATTGGAAGGCTCCATTTGCAATTTCACCTTCATATGCAAAGGGCTGGTGGCAATGAAAGTATGAATGCGGGGCTTTAAGGCAGGCTTTAAGGCTTCTGCCGCGCGCTCAATATCGCCCGGAGCAGCGCGGGCGAGCGAACATATTATGGCTGATTTTGATTGTTCGGCGATTTTGTTTATGGCTTCAAAGTCACCGTTGGAGGCAATGGCGAACCCTGCTTCAATAACGTCAACATTCAGCGCTTCTAATGTGCTGGCAATGCGTAATTTCTCTTCCAAAGTCATCGAGGCACCGGGGGATTGCTCACCGTCTCTCAGCGTCGTGTCAAATATACGAACATGGTCTGACATTTCAGACACTCCTTATCATAATAGATTTAAAATATACTTGGATTTACAAATAATTACTATCTGAAATTGCCCTTAAGCGAGATGGTGTTACTTATCTTTACCCCGCCGCTTAAGGGCTGATAAGTCGCCCTAATAATGGTGTTGATAGCCTCGCAAGGCCCGCTGAATACAAATGTGCCGATAAATTTACAGGTAAAAGCACCATGCCCCCTTCATCGGGCAGGGTCGCATAAGCTATAATATGCTCGTTCCTTAACATGGGCCTGATCCATTATTTTTAGCAGCAATTAAACCAATTGCACTTTCTTCATAGCATGATGGTTTGCATATGGAAAATATTTTAATTTTTTACAATTGAGGTATAATCGTCAGCCTTCTCACCCCTCAAAGGGACCGCAGACCAAGGCGCGTTCAACGCCGGGAGTGAGATGATCCAAGCCGTCGATGAGGCGTTCACGGCCCAGTAACACATCGCGGATTTGGCCGCTGTAGCGCACGGCGGTTTCGCGCATCATGCCCAGCATCGGCCAACCCCACAGCGCGGATACCGTCACGCCGTCTTGCACGAAATGCGGGTCAGTTAGGAAGGTGCAAGCCAGCACAGGCTCCACCGGGCTGCGATTAGTGGGACTGCCGCCAACGAGGTCGATCACCACCGAGCCATCCACCATCACATTCTTTAGGTGATCATTACTGACCAGAAATTTCACCCCGCGCAAATAAGCCGGTTGCTCGGCGCCGTTAACGACCAAGTCGGCGTCCTTCAGCCAAAATTCGATCCGCCCTTTAGCGGTGTGGGTGCGGCCCAAAATGCTGATAACCTCCACTCCTTGGTCAAAAAGCTCATGCATAGCGCCTTGCCCCACATTGCCGTAACCAAGGATGACCGCTTTGGTTTTCGCCTTAACGTGGTCGGGTCGGTTTTCAGCTAGCAATTTCATGCCGTAACGTGCGCCCGCCATGCCGGTTTCGTGCAAACATTGAATGCGGCGCAGGCCCGTGGGCAAAGGCGGATGGCTTTCCCGGTAGGCTCTCACCGCTTCCTCGCCCGCGTCGTTTATGAAGGCCCGCACGTCAAACAAATGGGTGCCGAGCGCACTCAACTGCGCGAGAATACCCTTGTCATCCGTGAATGTCTCACTGTCATAAACATACAGCGCATTGCCGCCAACGGCATCGAGCGCATCGAAGCTGATGCTGTCATGCAACAGCTTCACCGAGCGTGGGTCCCGGTTGCCCGAGCGGCGCACGCTGTAGGTCATCAGCGGTGTCCACTGCAGGATGCGCACGCGCAAGTTACCAATGCTATTATCGGCCATGAAGGGCGCAAGGGCGGCCGCCATCGCGGTACGGCCCAATATCTCGGTGTCGGTCTGCACCTTGGGGCTTTCCAAAATTTCTTCCATCGCCAGCACGTTGATGCGGCTATCTTCCAGCAACTTCGCGCGCTCGGGGTAGCTATGGAAATGCGCCATGCAAAAAAGCGTCGCGCCGGGCTTCATCATCTTTATCGTATCCAGCGCCGGGCCTTTGAACTTAATCAACAGGTCTTTGTCGCGGTAGATGCTCTCCGCACCTTCCATAGTGGCGCCCGCGCGCTCATATTCAGCGTCCAAGAAGCCGACGCCTTCGCCCGCGCCAAATTCAACCGAAATGCTGTGGCCAGCCGAGACCAGCGCTGCCACGTCATCCGGCACCAAGGCCACGCGCTTTTCAAGCCCGCCGGGGTTTTCTGGTGACGCAATTTCACGCGCTACGGCGATATTTTTAAAGGATGTCATCAAGCTGCCTTATGATAAATTACATTACGGTATGAGATGCCCCTAGTTTGTTAGACACCTTGTAGTATCCGATATTAACCTAACACTATTAGTAATTCTGTTACATTGTAAGAATATTTGAGCAAATAACTTGAAGAAATATGATCTTTAGCCTACAATGTACCATATATTGGTATAACATAAGGAGTGATAATTTGGGTAGAAATACAAGTGTCACGCTAGGTGATCACCTCGAAGAATATGCCGGTGAACAGGTAAAAGTAGGCCGTTACGGCTCTATTAGTGAAGTTGTCAGGGCGGGTGTGCGCCTTTTAGAAATACAAGAGCATAAATTAAACGTCTTGCGTAATGCCTTGGTTGAAGGTGAAGAGAGCGGAAAACCTGAACCCTTTAGCATGCAAGATTTTCTTGATGAGCAAGATTTTTTAAAGTAGATGCACAAATATAGCCTAAGGCCAAAAGCCCGTAATGACTTGCGCAAAATTTTAAAATATACGGCAAATAAATACGGGAAAATGCAAGCTAAAAAATACGCTTTTGATTTGGATGTTGGCATACTCCAAGTGTGTGAGTATCCCAAATCGGGTCTTAATGTATCATATATTAAAGCAGATTATTGGCGCATTAACATTGAAGCGCATGCCGTATATTATAAAATCACTAATAATCAAATTGATATTATCCGCATTCTTGACCAACGGATGAACCCCGAAAACTGGTTATAATATTAGGGGTAAGGGAAATTAGCTAATCAGTATCTTACACTATCGGATATAGTGTAAGATAAAGCCCGCGCTCACCTATCGCAGTATTTATACGGTGAAATATGGCAATGACTTATGGGTGGTTCATGTTTTTCAGAAGAAATCAACGAAAGGCATTAGCACACCCAAAAAAGATATAGACCTTCTCAAGGCACGTTTAAAACGAATAAAGGAGATCTATTGATGGCTGATGATGATTTTGAAATGGTGTGTGGCAGTGGTAATATATACCGTGATTTTGGCCATCCTGATGCAGACACATTGCAAATGAAAGCCCATCTTGCGGATGAAATTATTAGCATATTAAATAGTCGCAAACTTTCCGTTCGTGCGGCGGGTAAGTTAGTTGGTGAGGATTACTCTGATATTTCCAAGATCAGAAATGCCAATTTAGGCCGCTTTACTCTTGACCGCCTGATACGAATTGAGGGCATGCCTTACATTCCTTTTTGAATAGTTTGAATAAAAAATTCAGGTGTTATATAGGTCTCACAGCTTGGGGTCGCTGTAGAAACTAATCGGCCTATTATGGGGTTATTTGGGATAAACCCATGAACGATTTTCGAAACGATTTTGCCATTTTGAGACAATGTTTCACTAGAGTTCAAATTGAGATAGAAATAATTGGTAATAGTTTTTTTATCCCGTTCATACTTATATATCAAAGCATTAACTGGTATTTCTGTGATGGTAAAGGTAAAGCATATTGAACTTTTAGGTTTATTGACAGCATCTTTTCTTTCCCATTTTGAACCTAAGGCAATAGAAAATTTTTCATGAGCAATGCAATTAGTCGGAGAGGTTTTGATGCTGTGTCTTTCAAAAGTAACCATTTTTCCTTTGATATCTAAGTCACCTACATAATTAGACAGAAACTTTTCAATTTTTCCGCGCAAAATTCGGCGATCTAACTCTACAAATGATATTTTTCTCTCTTTAGAAGAAAGTAATTGCTTAAGCTTATAGGATAATGTGCCATCATATCCGAGTGTATAAACTATAGGCCCAGTTTCATAATCAGATAGAGTTTCAATACCAGTTAGGCTTCTGCAAATTGGCGGCATTATCCAGGAACGAATAGACATATCAATAGGTATCCAGAACATAGCAATCACTAATATGATGCGTCGATATTTGTTATATTTTGGCCGGTCGCGCAGGACAATTTTATGCTTTTTAAGGGCATATTTTTCTATGCCTTTCAGAATGAGTAATGCTAACCCCCAAACAAAAGTGAATACGAAAACTATTACTGCAATAACAAAGATAATTTGAAACACGCTTCAGCCCCCATTTAACCTGTATCGCAAAACAATAGCGTATTCAGTAATTGCAAACTACTTAAAGTTTAAACGCCATATCTATCAGATCGCCCAAGCAAAAAGGGGCAGCGACGCCACCCCTTAGTATTTGGTTCTATTTCGATTGAATAAGCGCGGTTAGTTGCGCTTTTTATTGACCAATTGGCCCTCTTGCATCCAAGGCATCATGCCGCGCAGGCGGCTGCCAACTTCCTCAATCGGATGTTCGCTCTCAATTTGCCTATGGGCTTTCAGCTCCGGATTGCCAGCAGCATTATCGAGCATGAAATCTTTAACAAAGCGACCCTGTTGGATGTCTTTCAGCACCCGCTTCATTTCGGCTTTGGTCTCATCATTTATGATGCGCTGCCCAGTTTTATAGTCGCCGTATTCCGCCGTGTTAGAGATGGAATAGCGCATGTTCGAGATACCATTTTGGTAAATCAGATCGACGATCAATTTGGTCTCATGCAGACATTCGAAGTAAGCCATTTCGGGGGCATAACCGGCCTCGGTCAACACTTCAAAGCCCGTTTGGATGAGCTTGGAAATACCGCCGCAGAGCACCGCTTGTTCGCCAAACAAATCGGTCTCGCATTCTTCGCGGAAGTTGGTCTCTAGCACGCCGGCGCGGCCACCACCAATGGCACTGGCGTAAGAAAGCGCGAGGCCGTGCGCTCCGCCTGACACATCCTGGTGGACCGCGATAAGGCACGGCACACCCGCGCCAATTTCATATTGGTTACGCACCGTATGGCCGGGGCCTTTGGGGGCAATCATGATGACGTCCAAATCTTCGCGCGGTTCAATCAGGCCGAAATGAATGTTCAGCCCGTGGGCGAAAGCGAGCGCAGCGCCCTCCTTCATGTTATCGCGCAAATCTGCCTTATAAATCGCTGCTTGATACTCGTCCGGTGCGGCCATCATCATCACATCAGCCTCTGCTGCTGCCTCAGCCGCTGTCATAACGTCAAAACCCGCGCCGATCGCTTTTGTCCGCGTGGCGGAACCTTCTTGCAGGGCGACAATCACGCGTTTTACGCCGCTATCGCGCAGGTTCGCCGCATGGGCGTGGCCCTGACTGCCATAGCCGATAACCGCGACCACCTTGCCCTTGATCAAGCTTATATCTGCATCGCGATCAAAAAATACTTCCATCATACTATCCTTTCAACTGGCCATTTTAATATATGGGGGTTTCCCCTGCTGGCCTTTTACCTTAAAAAATAACTCTATAAACCGTCTGAGCCACGCGACAGCGCCACCGCGCCGGTGCGCGCCACTTCGACCAAGCCCAAACCCTTCATCTGCTCAATGAAGGCATCAATTTTGTCTGCCGCGCCTGTTAGCTCAAAAATAAAGCTGGAAAGGGACGAATCCACTGCTCGTGCGCGGAAAACATCCGCCACCCGCATGGCTTCCACCCGCATTTCACCAATGCCGCTTACTTTCACCAGCGCAAGGTCCCGCGCTACATAGGGGCCCTCAATGGTTAAGTCTGCCACCCGGTCCACCGCCACCAAGCGGTCTAGCTGCGCTTTAATCTGTTCGATAACCATAAGCGTACCAGTAGTGACCACGGTAATGCGCGAGCGATGCTCATCGCTTTCAACCTGCGCCACGGTCAGACTTTCAATATTATAGCCTCGGCCAGAAAATAAACCGATAACGCGGGCCAGAACGCCGGCTTCGTTATCAACAATAACACTGATGGTATGGGTGCGAATATCGCCTTTTTCTTTCATGGGGTCTGTCTCTTTATAAACTTTATTTGTTAGCGTACCACGTTGCATAAACATAGCATGTTACACTACAGCTTGCGATATTTCATCATCCGCAGTTTTGCGAATGTCACCCGCCAGCATCATTTCATTATGGGCGGCACCTGCGGGCACCATCGGGAAGCAATTTTCCAGCTTGGCGACTTGGCAGTCCACGACAACGAGGCCGGGGGTGTCGATCATGCGCTGAATGCCCGCGTCAAGCTCATCAATATGAGAAATGCGAATGCCTGTACCGCCGTAAGCCTCAACCAATTTAACAAAATCTGGCAAGGCATCGCTGTAACTGCTTGAATATCGCCCTTCAAAAGTTAGTTCCTGCCACTGGCGCACCATGCCCATATATTCATTGTTGAGAATGAAAACCTTCACCGGCAAACGGTGCTGAATGGCGGTGCCTAATTCTTGAATATTCATCTGGATGGACGCTTCACCGGCAATATCGATCACCAACTTGTCAGGGAACGCTATTTGCGCGCCGATGGCCGCGGGAAGGCCGTAACCCATGGTGCCGAGCCCGCCTGATGTTAACCAGCGGTTAGGGTCATCAAAGCCAAAATACTGCGCCGCCCACATTTGGTGCTGCCCCACTTCGGTGGCAATTATAGGGTCTAAGCCCCTAGTCATCTCAAACAAACGCTTAATGCTATGCTGCGGCATAACCACATCGCTGTTTTGGCTGTAGGCTAAACAGTCCCGCGCGCGCCATATATCGATCTGCTGCCACCATTGGTCCATGGCCGCTGCGTTGAGGGATGCTTTGTTAGCTTTCCATGCGGCAATGATTTGCTTTAAGACGATGCCCGCATCGCCCACTACGCCCAGATCAACCTGCACATTTTTATTGATCGATGACAGGTCAATATCGATCTGTATCTTAGTGGAATTCGGTGAAAATTTATCAACCCGCGACGTTATCCGATCATCAAAGCGCGCCCCAACCGCCAACATAACATCACAGTCATGCATCGCGTGGTTGGCTTCCCATGTGCCGTGCATGCCCAGCATACCAAGCCACTGCTTGTCGCTGTCTGCAAAGGCACCAAGGCCCATCAGTGTGCTTGTGACCGGTATATTGGTCATATGGGCAAGCTCGGTTAGGGCTTTCGATGCTTCTGGCCCCGCGTTAATAACCCCGCCGCCGGAATAAATTATGGGTCGCTTGGCGCTCATCAAAAGCTCAACAATCTGCTCTATCTCGATTTCATTGGCA
Organism: Alphaproteobacteria bacterium; assembly: GCA_021774735.1. Taxonomy (GTDB): domain Bacteria; phylum Pseudomonadota; class Alphaproteobacteria; order Sphingomonadales; family Kordiimonadaceae; genus JAJFIS01. The sequence goes on from JAJFIS010000002.1 coordinate 22,284, forward strand.
ATTGTGCGGGGTCGGTATGTGCGGTGCTCTGCCTTTTGGGGGACTTTATAAACCGCCTGCTCTACCTGAACATCTTTTGGAATATCTATCACCACAGGGCCAGGGCGGCCTGTCGTTGCTACATAAAAAGCTTCATAAACCACTTGCGGCAAAAGCGCTGTTTCCTTCACCAAATAATTATGCTTGGTGCAGGGCCGCGTAATGCCAACCGTATCGGCTTCTTGGAACGCATCATTGCCGATCAAATGGCGCGGCACTTGGCCGGTTAGACAAATCACGGGAATACTGTCGAGCATGGCATCGGTTAAACCGGTTACAGCATTGGTGGCCCCGGGACCTGAGGTCACCAACACTACACCGGGCTTGCCGGTAGAGCGGGCATAGCCTTCGGCTGCATGCACGGCGGCTTGTTCGTGGCGCACAAGGATGTGTCTTATTTTATCTTGACGATAAATTTCGTCGTAAATAGGCAGAACGGCGCCACCCGGATAGCCAAATATAACCTCAACACCCAGTTCCGTGAGTGCTTGCAGTATCATCTGAGCGCCATTCATCTTTGGTGCTACTTTGTTTTTTCCACCTATATCCGTCACAAATCATCTCACCGTAAAATATCTAAACAAACTTTATACTACCTAAATAAGCTCTGGGCTTCCTACCGCTTAATTTCGCGAAAGCCCTAACAAATTCGGCCCATAGTAGCCACCAAAATAATTGGGGGCGCTGCAGAAGCGCCTTCCCAAATCCCAAAATAATTGGGGGCGCTGCAGAAGCGCCCCCGGGGGGTGGGTTTCATCACAATTTAGAGGTCAACCTGGGCCGCTAACCTCCAGCATCAACGTAAGAATTGACTAATACGTTAATAAATTCATTTTATTGAACGATTATTGCGTAGTCAACCCCTGTTTTTGACAATATCGTTCAAAATAGCCCCCGTATAGCTTTCTATATCTTGCGTATGGACCCTTCCCCAGTCTGGAAACTGATTTCTGAACCAAGTGAGCTGTCTTTTAGCAAATCGGCGGGTCAACATCTTAGCCTCAAGCGCCGATTCGTCAGCCCCAATTTCACCCTTCAAGAAGGCCGTAATACTTGGTACCCCTAAGGATTTCATGACCGGCATGTCTGCGCCGTAACCCATCTTCAAAAGTACCTCAACCTCTTGTAGCGCCCCGGCTTCCATCATCAGATCATACCGTTGATCACAGCGGGCATAGAGCTGCTCTCGCGGCATATCTAAAATATATTTCACGACGCCCCCGGTTTTATCCATAGTTGAAAGAGGGCCGGGCTCGGTTCGTTCATGCCACGTTGCCAACGAAACACCGGTGGATTTTATCACCTCCAGCGCCCTCGCCACGCGTTGCCCATCAGCGGGGTTCAGGCGCTCTGCCATAACCGGGTCCAAGGCGCTCAAAGCGCTATGTAGAAACGCGGCCCCCTTTTCCTGTTGGTCGCGGCGGATATCACTACGAACAACAGGGTCAACATCGGGAATGTGGGCAATACCATTGAGTAATATTTTAAAATATAACCCCGTACCCCCCAACACAATGGGGGTCCGACCCTCTGCCCAAGCCTCTTCAACTGCTTGCATCGCCTGCTCTGCCCAAAAAGCCGCGGAACAGGGCTGATCCCCCGCCAGAAAACCATAAAGCCGGTGAGGCACCATGGCTTCTTCCGCCACGCTTGGCCGCGCAGACAAAATTCTTAGTTCCCTATAAACCTGCATGCTGTCAGCATTGATGATGACACCATCCAGCGCCTCGGCCAGCTTTAGCCCAAAAGCAGACTTGCCGCTGGCGGTTGGACCTGCAATAAGGATGGCATGTTTCAAATTCATTCCTTAACTTCCTGAGGCCGCATAATATGAAGCCTTAATGGTTGAGACAAAGGCCCATAGTCCCATGAGAATGGTGTTAACACTGATCGTCAACCCTGAAAAGTCAACTAAAGCTGGGGACCTTTTAAATTACTGCGCACAAATAGCAATTATTCTACTGCAAAAACTGGATCTCTCTTTCGAAAGTGAAACGCTAGCAGAAGGTGAGGCCATAGACATTTATTTTAAAGCTTCAGCCGAAATACATGCACAAATCCAAACAAGATTAAATATCGAATATGCCTCCCTGTCATGCGACTGGCATATGCAGCCTGTTGCAGGTCGGCGCAAAACCATGCTGATCGCAGATATGGATAAGACCATGATCGGTCAAGAATGCATCGATGAGCTAGCTGACTTTATGGGCATTAAAGACAAGGTATCAACCATCACAGAGGCCGCCATGCGCGGTGAAGTGGATTTTGATGAAGCGCTGACCGCTCGGGTTGCCTTGCTTGCGGGAATGCATGTTCAAACTCTGGAACAATGCTTTGTTGAACGCATCAGTGTTTCCCCGGGAGCCTATAGCTTGGTGCGCACCATGGCTGATGCTGGCCACACAACAGCACTGGTTTCAGGGGGCTTTACTTTTTTCACCCAGCGTATCGCCGATAGATTGGGCTTTGGGCTTAACCGCGCCAACCAGCTGGACATTCAAGCTGGGGCTTTAACCGGTAAAATACTTGACCCCATCTGCAATGCCAAGACCAAAGAAGACACGTTGGTTGAAATTTCTGACGAACAAAATATTGAACCAAACATGATTATGGCTGTGGGGGATGGTGCCAACGATATTCCAATGATATTGCGTGCTGGATTAGGGGTGGCTTATCACGCCAAGCCCAAAGCCTCAGCCGCTGCCGATTTTTCGGTTAAGCACTGTGACCTGTCCGCCCTACTTTTTGTTCAGGGGTATCCGCGCTCAGAATTCATCATTAAATAATAGTCTAAACAACGGTCCCACCATGAAAAAACCCCGGCACGTTGGCCGAGGTTTTTATCTTTAGCTTTTCAAACTTTCATCAATCCTTGTCTTCATCATCGCCGTTAATACGCAACGGAAGGTGATAAGAATTGCCCTGAAAATGAACCAGCATCAAAGCGTTTTTACGGCCTTTTTCACGGGCGGCTTCAATCTGCTCTTTAACTTCATCAGGTGTAGATACCGGATGGCTGTTAACCCGCATGATAACAACGCCGGGCTGAACACCCGCAGTTACCGCTTTGCTGCGTCTTGCCACTCGGATAACCACCACGCCTTCCACATCTTCACTGATGCGGAAACGGCGGCGCGCTTCACCGGTAATGTTAGACAGCTCCATACCCTCAACCAAACCACGCTGCGGCTTTTCTCTTTTGTTCGGTTTAGTCTCTTCGGCTTCCTCAGCTTTTTCTTCAGCCAGTTCACCGGTTTTGACACTCAGCGTGATTTTTTCACCGCTGCGGATGACCACCACCTTAACAGCTTTGCTGATCTCTGTGGAACCAACAAGCCGGGTTAAAGAGCGCGAACCTTCCACAGGTTTGCCGTCCCAAGTGATAATGATGTCTTCCACTTGAATACCGCTTTTATCGGCTGGGCTATCAGCTGTAACTTCGGAAACGATAGCACCTTCTTCAACGTCCAGATCAAGACTTTCAATCACAGCTTCGGTTAGCGGCTGAATGCTGACACCTAACCAACCGCGCTTGGCTTTGCCATATTTTTCAAACTGGCCGATTAGAACTTGGGCATAGGTGGATGGTATGGCAAAACCAATACCAACATTGCCGCCAGAGGGTGACAATATCGCCGTGTTCACACCAATCACTTTACCATCCATATTAAAGATCGGACCGCCGCTGTTGCCGCTGTTGATGGAGGCATCGGTTTGGATCATATCATAGTATGCGCTAGCGTTAATGTCGCGTCCACGGGCTGAAATTATACCTGCCGTTACAGAGCCCTCAAGGGAAAAAGGGTTACCAATAGCGAGCACCCAGTCACCGATACGAGCCTTGTCAGAATCGCCAAAGGAAACAACGGGCAAGTCTTCACCGGCTTCAATTCTGAGCAAGGCCAAATCACTGCGGGCATCGCTGCCCACGACAGTTGCTTCAAATTCACGCTCATCGTTTAAACGCACAGTAATGGTGTCTGCGTCGGCGATCACATGGTGATTGGTCACCACAAGGCCACTAGAGTGAATAATAAAGCCAGAACCCTGCGCCTGTGCACGGCGGGGTTCTTCTTCGTCCTTGCCAAAACGTTCACGGAATTCTTCCCACAGCTCACCGCCGGGCATGCCTTCTGGGGCGGGAGGTAAATCGCGACGCGCCCGAGATTTGATCACTTGTTCGGTATGAATACTGACCACAGCTGGCTGTAATTTCTCGACAAGGTCAGCAAAACTATTTGGGGTTCCCCGGGCGGCGGCGGGCGCTGTATAAAATGCCAATGCCGCAATGGCCACGAGCGTAAACATTAATATGAATGCCAAACCCTGTCGCTGTAATCCTGTTATTTTTGCACTTGTTCTTTTTTGAGGTAACACTCTTGGTACTCCTGTTATTCTTCTTTTGGTAAAGCCTAACCATAAATCCTGTTTCTACAGGTTAGCCTTTTACCATCCATACTATGGCAACACCAATCGTCGCTAAGGTCAAGCCGGTAAGGCGTATGTTTGCGGCAGATTGTGCCATCAATGCGACAAGAAGCCGTTTTAGCTGATTTGGAAATAGCGCCCAAGCTACGCCTTCGATAAAAAAGACCAGCCCGAGCGCTATAATAAGTTCCAACCACATGGATGGATTTCCCCTGAATAAAAGCTTACGCCTTTATTTTTTCTTCTTATCACCTTCGATAGATTTCAACCGATTGAGGAAATCACCATTGGGCGACATCACCATGGTCGTACTATCTTTACCCAGTGATTTTCGGTAAGCTTCCATCGTGCGGTAAAACTCGAAAAAGTCCACGTCTTGACCGTAAGCTTCTGCGAAAATTCGCACGGCTTCACCGTCGGCTTTACCGCGCGTTTCAGCGGCAATCCGCTCTGCTTGAGAAGTGATTTCCGCAACGCGCAAGTCCGTTTCAGCGCGAATGGTAATGGCTTCTTTGTCACCGATGGCGCGGGCTTCCTTGGCTTCCCGGGCGCGTTCTGCAATCATCCGGTTGAAAATAGCCAGGTTATTTTGCCTTGGCAGATCAACGCGCTTCAAGCGCACATCGACAATTTCAACGCCGAGTGCTGCTGCACTGGCATTCACCACATCGCGGATTTCATGCATGATGGCGGTACGCTTGCCACCTTCAACGCTCTCAAGGGTTAAAATCTGCTGATTATTATTCTGCAAATCATCCGTGGTACCACCCGAGACAATGTCGCTGAGCGTATGTTTACCGAGGATTTCCCGCACGGCAGGTTCCAAAATTTGACCGAGACGATCTGTGACGCCACGCTCAATGGAAGTGCCGCCACCGCTATATGCCGCCTGAAAAGCGCGCAGAGGGTCGGCAATTTTAAAGCGGGCAACAGCATCAACCACCATACGTTTTTGGTCTGATGATAGAACATTTTCCCAATTACGCGTATCAAGCCGCAGGGCACGTTTGTCCAATAACACTACTTGCTGAACAACAGGAAGTTTCCAGTGTAAACCAGGCTCAGTGATGGTTTCTTTATGTTCACCATATTGCAGAACCAGTGCCTGCTGGCCTTCGTTTACCGTGTAAGCAGAAGCCACAACAGCCGCACCTGCTACGCCTAATAGGCCTAAGAGAATAATCTTGCTTTTCATGATCTAGTTCCCTTCTTTCTTATTTTTTTTACCAAGCTCATTAATCGGCAAATAAGGCACAACGCCGGTACCGTCATCATCCAAAATGACCTTATCCATACCACTTAGAATTTCTTCCATGGTTTCCAGATAAATCCGGCGCTTGGTAATGTCTTTGGCTTTCAGATATTCTTTGTAAACTGCGGTAAAGCGAGCAGCCTCACCCTTGGCACCGTTAACAATGCGGGCTTGATAAGCGAGAGCACCCTGGGTTAAGCGTTCAGCCTCGCCCTCGGCTTGCGGTATTTTTTCATTACGGTAACCGTCAGCTGTTGCAATTTTTTGTTCGCGGTCTGCTTGGGCCCGCTGCACATCGGTGAAGGCATCAACAACTTCATTCGTGGGAGGGCTAGCCCCTTCGATTTGGAAACGCTTGATGTTGATACCTGATTCGTACTCATCTAAAACTTTTTGGGTTAATTGCAGTGCTACTGACTGAATAACATCGCGGCCATCTGTAATGACCTCTTGAAAGGTACTGCGACCAACAACCTCACGCAGCACACTACGGGCTACAGCTTTCACTGTTTCTTCTTGGTCCTCCAATTTGAACAGATAATTGTTGGCGTTTTTAATGTCCCAAACAATTGTATAAGCGACATTCACGATATTTTCGTCGCCCGTAAGCATTTGACCTTCAGGGTGCCCGCTATCAGAAATATTAGAGCGCCGCGAACCACCACTTTGCGTGCTGCTTCTGCCCACTTCAATCGTGTGTTCACGAGTTACCGCAGGAGTTAATACTGATTCAATTGGGTAAGGAAAGCGGATATGAAGTCCGGGTAGTAGCTCAGTTACAACTTTACCAAAGCGCAGGACAACACCACGTTCGTTATTTTCTACTTGATAAATGCCTGTGGTCAACCACAAAATGACGAAAGCAACCAAGCCCAGTGTAAAGCCCGTTTTGCCGCCCATGCCGCCGGGCATCGCGCCCTTTAGCTTGTCTTGGCCCTTGCGGATAAATTCATCAATGTTCGGTGGCTCACCGCCGCCGCCCGAGCCGCCACTACCGCCACCACGCGGGCCACTGCCCCACGGATTTTGATTATTGCCACCATTATTTTGACCTGCCATTATACATCTCCCCGTCTGTTGATTGCGGTTGATTGGCTATTTGCCAACCTATTATACAAGTAATTAAGGCTTCCTGCCATGTTATTACACATGAACGGTTGTCCATAGTCCTTGCATGGCTATATAGGTAGCGCAACAGATTCTGCAATGTCTGGCGCATAAAATTCACACTATTGTTATTTTCAGGAAGTTTTTATGGACAAGCTAACCAAAGACACCGTCTTAAATGCCTTAAAACCTGTGGCCCATGCTTTGGCGCGCACAGTTGAAGATTTAGTGAGTTCCGTCGCCATAGAAGGCGGAAATGTAGGGCTTGTTATCGACTTTAAAGACCGGCCACCACAAAACCCTGATGATGTTCGTATCGACGTTGAAGAAATTATCAAAAATCTAGACGGTGTGTTTGAAGCCTCTGTTGTGATGACCGCTGCGCGCGCAGCAGCACCTAAACCCGCTAACCCGCCTGAAATGAAACCCGCTGGAAAATCTGAAATTCCGGCACCAAGCCCTATTGAGGGCGTTAAAAACATCATTGCAGTTGGTAGCGGCAAAGGCGGCGTTGGTAAATCAACAACAGCAATTAATATTGCCATCGCCCTAAGCGAGCAGGGATTATCTGTGGGCGTGCTGGACGCCGATATTTTTGGGCCAAGCTTGCCAAAATTACTCGGCATCGAAGGCACTAAGCCCCAATCCAAGGACGGTAAAATTATCCCGGTCGAAGTGATGGGCCTGAAAGTAATGTCTATCGGCTTAATGCTCGCGAACGATGACCCTATCATTTGGCGTGGGCCACAGGTTATGCGGGCGACCGGACAATTGCTAAGCGATGTCGCTTGGGGAACGCTTGATGTGTTGGTGGTTGACCTGCCCCCCGGCACCGGTGATGTGCAATTGACCTTGGTGCAAAAAGTGCCCCTGACTGGCGCTATTATTGTCTCCACCCCGCAAGACTTGGCGCTTATCGACGCGCGAAAAGGCCTGCAGATGTTCCGCAAGGTTGGAACGCCCATCATAGGTATCATTGAAAATATGAGCTTTTTCACTTGTCCTAAATGCGGTGAGCAATCTGATATATTTGGCCATGGTGGCGCACGGGATGCTGCCATTGATCTTGGGGCAGATTTCCTAGGCGAAATACCCTTGCATATGTCGGTGCGGGCGGGTTCAGACGCGGGCAACCCGGTGGTGCGCGCTGCACCACTTAGCAAACACGCCGCCATATATAATGATATTGCTGAAAAAATAGCTGGGAAATTGGACGTTTAACGCCGCTCAAGCAGCACATAATCATGGGCAGGGCCGTCCCCCACCGCCTCAACATGGCGGCGAGAGACCTCTTGCCAGTCATCAGGGTTGATAGCGGAGAAATAGGCATCGCCTTTTGGCTTCATATCTACCTCTGTTAAATATACCCTATCTGCTTGCAACAAAGCATGGGCGTATATCTGCGCGCCGCCGATGATCATCACCTCTTCCACGCCGCCAACTAAAGCTATGGCATCAGATAAAGAGGAAACCACCTCAGCGCCTTCCAAATGCAGCTTCTCATTCCGGCTGATGACAATGTTGCGCCGCCCCGGTAGGGGCCTGCCAATGCTGTCAAATGTTTTACGGCCCATAACAATGGGCTTGCCCATGGTGACAGCTTTGAAATATTTAAGGTCCTCACTCAGGTGCCACGGCAAATCGCCTCCGACACCAATGACCCCATTTTTCGCCACTGCAACGATGATAGATACGATCATACCGCAACTGCCCCTTTAATGTGGGGGTGGCATTCATATCCATCGATGCGGATATCATCGAAGGTGAAATCGAAAAGGTTGGTGACATCGGGGTTAAGCCACAGAGTTGGCAGGGGTTTAACGTCCCGGCTTAGCTGCAAGTCGGTCTGTTCAATATGATTGCTGTATAGATGCGTATCACCAAAAGTGTGGACAAAATCCCCCACCTTTAGGCCACAAACTTGCGCGATCATATGGGTGAGCAATGCATAGGATGCAATGTTGAAAGGCACCCCCAAAAACACATCGGCACTGCGTTGGTATAGCTGGCAACTTAGCTTGCCGTCCGCCACATAAAATTGGAAAAGGCAGTGGCAAGGCGGCAGCGCCATATGGTCAACATCGGCCACATTCCACGCTGAAACAATAAGACGGCGGCTGTTAGGGTTATTTTCAATCTGCTCAAGCAGCTGGGTAATTTGGTCAACACTATCGCCTGATGGTGTGGGCCAACTGCGCCACTGGTGGCCGTAAACGGGGCCAAGGTCGCCTTTTTCATCCGCCCATGCATCCCAAATGGAAACGCCATTATCTTTCAAATACTGAATATTGGTATCACCCGCGATAAACCATAAAAGTTCATGGATAATCGACTTCAAATGCAGCTTCTTGGTCGTCACCATCGGGAAGCCTTGGCTAAGATCAAAGCGCATTTGATGACCAAAAACACTGTAAGTGCCGGTACCGGTGCGATCCCCCTTGAAGGTGCCTTGCATACGAATGCGCTGCATTAGGTCAAGATATTGCTGCATTGAAGCCCCTAGCCTGAATTATTAGTGTAACCACACCATAAAACTAGCGCTCCTTGATCGCTTTGCCTAGTGGAAAGCTGATAAAAATCATCTGAAAAGACTTTAAAATGCCATCATCATATCCTATGTAAGGTCTTGTCAGTTCGCTGACTATGGCAATAAACGGCGCAGTAAGTACGCATTGCGGACCCGGGGGCGGTACCCGGCGCCTCCACCATAAAGGCTCTAAAATACTTTAGAACCTTTATGATGGGGGCGAAATAGGATCGACGTGTGAGGAAAGTTGTTAGCTTTTTGCTCAGGATGGCACCGCTGTGATGGGCCAATTTTGATAAATGCAAATGACAACAATGTCGAGTTTGCTGTTGCTGCGTAAGCAGTTTTAGTAAACGCATCTATCTAATCCCTGGTCGTTGACGCGGTCAGGTGGGGCTTGGTCCACCTAGCAACAGAACGGACCACTTTATTTCAGTCTAAATTTACGCATATTCCTAACCATTTCTTCATAAATAAACTGTTAGATAGCAACATGGTTCAATGAAAGTGCCCTATTATGATTAGGGTTGACTGCTCGCATAATGCAGCACCAGACAATTTTTAGGGTAATTCTATGCCAATTTTGGGGCGTAAATGGATATCAAGGATGGCAATCACTCTAGCCATTCTTTTCATATCTGCTCCCATAACAAGCCCGCAATTAATAGCAGAAGAGAAGCTGGACCGCACTGACATAATTATGGCCTACTTGATAAATTTCACACATCAGGTGTCATGGCCTAACGCCATAAGTCATAAGAGCTTTCACTTGCATATCATTGATTCTGAGCCTGAACTTTTTGACCTGATAAAACAAACAACAGAAATTGAAAGTCGACACGGCGGGTCTATGATCGTTAGCTATTCTACTGATGGAAAGATCCCGACAGGCACTCACCTTATTTTCCTGGCGGCAAGTAAATCAGAGCTATTTGAGCAAATATTCACCACCATTCAAAATCAACCTGTATTATTAATCACATCGGGTCATCAAGAACTTGATCAAATCATGATTGATCTCATCAATATAGATAGCGATCATCCCAATTTCATCATCAATAGAGCAAATATCACCCAGCAGGGTTTATCCTTTGACTCGAAAATAACCCAGATTAAAGGTGCTGAGATAGGGTTGGATATATTAACGTTGCAAGACCGAATGGAATTAGCAAAACACCATCGAGAGATAAACAGTCTTAAAAAATCTCTTGTAGCCAGTATGGAGAAAAATGCTGCATTACAGCAGGAAATCGCTAATTCTAGCCTGAAAATAGAACAGCATAAGCGTAAAATTGATGAGCAAGTCCATGGCTTAGAAATTCAAGAAACAACGATAGCGTCACGTGATGCAAAACTTAAAAAACAGCAAACCAATCTTGCAACATTGCAAGGCAATATAAACAACGCCGAAAACACATATGCAGACCAACAAAATGAGATAAACCAGCAGGCCGAACTTCTTGAAAAATTAAATGAGCAAATATCCGTCCAACTATCGGCGCTTGGCTTGGTGGTTGCCTTATTCATAATTGTTTCCATTTTCGCGGCTTTAATTTACCAAGCGTTTCGGCAAATTCGTACCATGAATGCCGCACTTGCAAATGAAAAAGAAGATGCCGAAGATGCCCGTGCTGAACTTGCAAAACTTAATAGTGAGCTTGAATATAGAGTTATTAACCGCACCAAGGGTTTGCAATTGGCTATGGAAAGGGCAGAAATTGCCAGCCAGTCAAAGTCTGACTTTCTTGCCCATATGAGCCATGAACTTAGAACGCCGCTGAATGCCATCATTGGATTTTCGGAAGCTTTGGCAAGCAAAGACCCGATAATGGTGAAAATGGTGAAAGCTAAATCCCATGAATACGGCGAATATATACACCAAAGCTCCACCCATTTGCTGAGCATTATCAATAACCTCTTAGACATGTCCCGGGTGGAAGCTGGCAAAATGGATCTGCATGACGAAATATTCCAAATTAGCAGTCTCCACGAGCAACTGAAAAATATGGTCCGGCCTATTTTACAATCAAAAAGCCAAAAGCTTGTATTCAACGTAGAAGAAACTGAGCCTTCATTACTTGCGGACCAACGGTTGGTCTCACAAATGATCATTAACCTTATTTCCAATGCCAGCAAATACTCAGAGGCAAATCAGACTATAGCTGTTGGTACCAAAATAAATGCATCCGGCTGTTTTGAAATTTTCGTATCCGACACGGGTGTTGGCATGACCAAACAGGGAATAGAGCGCGCTCTTGAAACCTTTGGCAAGGTTAGAAATGCTTTCTCCACTACCCAAGAGGGAACCGGACTTGGGCTGCCTTTAACCAAAGCTTTAATCGAAGAGCATGATGGCTCCCTTACCATTGAAAGTGTTTTGAATGAGGGGACACATGTAATTCTTACCTTCCCCAAATACCGTAGTAAAATGCCCAATTCTTCTACGAGCTAACCAATTTACTCCAACGTCTCATACTAAAGGTTGTTCCCCTGAATAATGCAATGTCAGGTTAGAAATGTGATAATTTACTTGGCTAATCACAAGTGATCACCCTATAAAGCTTTATCAATGACCCTGTAATGATGGACTAAATATGTCAAAGATCACCATTGACTATGACACCCGCGTCCAAAACGCCCTTCGTGGTGTTGTACGTGATGTTTTATGTGACGCAGCTAAAGATGGCTTAGAAGGGGATCATCATTTTTATGTGGCCTTTAAAACCCAAGCGGAAGGGGTGAATATTCCAGCCCATCTTGCCAGCCGCTTTCCTGATGAAATGACAATTGTCCTGCAGCATAAATTTTGGGGCTTGAAAATATTTGATGACCATTTTGAGGTCGGCCTTAGTTTCAACCAAAAACCTGAGCATCTAACCATTCCCTTTAATGCTATCCTTGGTTTTGTAGACCCCAGTGTGCAGTTTGCCCTGCAATTCCATGATGACGACTTCACTAGCGTCCAAGAGGGCATTGATGAAATGCAGGATGAAATCATTGAACCAGAAGTTGCCGAAACTGATACAGCCATAAATACACCAGAAAGCGACAGCGATAAGGTTGTAACCCTTGATGCTTTCCGCCGGAAATAAAGCCCCTATATGTGGGCTGATAATATGCCATTTGATCGCCCCTCATATCCTGCATATATTATTTTGGCCAGACGCCCAAAATAATCGTATGAATAACCGCAGCATATAGCCAAAAATATTGGAGCCTTTTCATGACCGACTGGACATACAGAAAACTTCTGCAATTGGGTGATGACACCACTGAATATCGCAAGATAACCAGTGATCATGTGGAAACAATAGTCGTGGACGGCAAAGTAATTCTAAAAGTGTCTGACGCGGGCCTGCAACTGCTGGCATCAACCGCCATGCGCGATATTGCCCATCTGCTTCGCCCTGCTCATCTGGCCCAGCTCGCCATAATATTGGACGACGATGAGGCCAGCGATAATGACCGCTTTGTCGCCCGGGAATTGTTAAAAAATGCCAATATCGCAGCTGGTATGGTTCTGCCAAGCTGCCAAGACACCGGCACCGCCATCATTATGGGCAAGAAAGGCCAATATGTTTGGACGGACGGCGATGATGCTGCTCCGCTGACCGAAGGTGTGGTTGATACCTATACCAAGACCAACCTGCGCTATAGCCAGATGGCCCCTATCAACATGTATGACGAGCGAAACACCCGCAATAACACCCCCGTTCAGCTCGATTTATATGCCGACAAAGGCAATGAATATCATTTTCTTTTCATGGCGAAAGGGGGCGGCTCGGCCAATAAAACTTTCCTCTATCAGCAAACACCGGCGACACTGCGTGAAGACCGGATGATGGCTTTTTTGGAAGAGAAGATTAAAACGCTCGGCACATCGGCCTGCCCACCCTATCATCTATCCATCGTTATTGGTGGCCTAAGCGCTGAGCATAATTTAAAAACGGTCAAGCTTGCCAGCGCCCATGATCTTGATAATTTGTCCTTGAGCGGCGACGAAAGTGGTCGGGCTTTCCGCGACATACCCATGGAAGAAGCCATCCATAAAATGACCCAAAATATGGGCATAGGTGCTCAATTTGGCGGTAAATATTTCTGCCATGATGTCCGGGTTGTGCGCTTGCCGCGCCATGGTGCCAGCTTGCCGGTGGGCATCGGCGTATCTTGCTCGGCGGACCGTCAAGCCAAGGGAAAGATCACCGCTGACGGCATTTTCATTGAAGCACTGGAAACCGACCCGGCCAAATATATGCCCGAGATTAACGGGGAAACGCTTTCACAAGAAGTGGTTCATATTGACCTCAACCGCCCGATGGATGATATCCGCGCTGAGCTTAGCCAATATCCGATCAAAACCCGCCTGAGCCTGAGCGGCACCATCATCGTTGCCCGTGACCTCGCCCATGCCCGCATTCAACAAAGCTTGGATGATGGCGGCTCCATGCCAGATTATTTCAAAGACCATATCGTCTATTATGCCGGTCCCGCCAAAACACCGGAGGGCTATGCATCCGGCAGCTTTGGCCCCACCACCGCAGGTCGGATGGACAGTTATGTGGCACCCTTCCAAGCACTGGGCGCCAGCCTCATCAGCTTAGCTAAAGGTAATCGCAGCAAAGCCGTAACCAAAGCATGTAAGGAGCATGGTGGCTTTTACCTTGGCAGCATTGGCGGCCCGGCTGCTATTCTGGCCAAAGACAACATCCGCAAGGTGGAAGTGCTCGATTTCGCTGATCTGGGCATGGAAGCAATATGGAAAATCGACATCGAAAATTTCCCTGCTTTCATCGTCGTTGATGACAAAGGCAATGACTTTTTCGCCAATATTTAAGGCGCATATTGTCGCAGTCTCACTGTTTTGCTTGAAATTTCTCATCACTTAGGGATTTGTAAGGCTAATAGGAGAACATAACCATGGCTGTGAACGAACAAATCCAAAAGCGCCGCGCCTATGATGGCCCCGTAATTTTCGAGCGAGGCTTCCGGCCCTTCTTTTTCCTCGCCGGGCTATGGTCCATTATCGCGCTTGTGCCTTGGGTATTATATTATAGCGGCCTTTGGACCCCTGCCAGCGATATTAACCTGATGCAATGGCACGGCCATGAAATGCTATTTGGCTATGCCAGTGCTGCGGTCTTCGGTTTTGCCCTGACCGCCATTCCCAATTGGACAGGCAGGTTGCCCGTGCTGGGCTTACCGCTCGCCGGGCTAACCATGAGCTGGGTATTAGTGCGAATTTTGGCACTTATCTCACTCATGGACCCCTATTATCTAACCATACAAATGTGGTGGGAAGCCATAACCTTCGCCGCCTTCGCCCTGCTTATCATCCGCGAAATTACCGCTGGTAAAAATTGGCGCAATTTACCCATCGCCATCATGGTAACGCTTTTCGGTATTGGCGCATTTTTTTCCAACCTCACACGGCTTGAAGCTTTTGTATCTGACATAAATTTTTTGCATCTTGGCATCGCTGTTTTGATCATGCTTATCAGCCTTATCGGCGGGCGTATTGTGCCTAGCTTCACCACCAATTGGCTAAAGCAGCAGGGGTTAAGCCAGCGGGCGGTAAACCCCATGCAGCGCTTCGACCAACTAACATTGGCGGTCAGCCTCATCGCGCTTGTCCTTTGGCTTCATGACCCTTATTTCGGTGCAACTTTAGCCCTGACAGCAATTGCGGCACTGATGCATTTCATCCGCCTTAGCCGGTGGCAGGGCATGCATACTGCCAGAGAACCCATCGTCTTCATGCTCCATGCTTCCTATGCATGGATTGGTCTTGGCTTTGCGGCAGCTTCCCTGGCGGCCTACGGCTTGATAGACATCGCCACAGCCCTGCATGCATGGACCGCAGGAGCCATCGGCGGCATGACCCTATCAGTGATGATGCGGGCGACCTTGGGGCATTCTGGCAAGGCGATAAAGGCCGATAAAATTATGACAGGGGTGTTTATTTTCGTCCAACTGGCCGCCATATTGCGCCTTGCCGCTGGTTTCAGTGATGATCCCATAATCTGGGTCCAAATTTCATCTGTTTTTTGGGCTTTGGCTTTTGTGCTTTATCTATGGCGTTTCACACCTCTATTTTGGCGCAAATAAAATGAGCTATTTAGAACGCCTTGACATAACAGGCATGTTCGCCAAAATGGCTTACTATGCTTGACCTTAGTGATGCAAAATTAGAAAAACATTCGGTAACCATTGCCGGGCACCGCACCAGCATATCATTGGAGCGGGTTTTTTGGCACCATCTGCGCCGCCTTGCCGAGCGTGAGAAACTGTCGGTGAATGAACTTATTCGCCGCATTGATGAAGCCCGCACAGGGTCGCTCTCTGGGGCGCTCAGAGTTTATGTCATGGGTGATATGGCCCCCAAAAGCTAACGTGTATTCCTATGGGTTTGCGCCTTCTTCACGTGTATTCCTATGGGTTTGCGCCTTCTTCAGCGGCTTTTTTGCGCGCAGCCTCTTCCGCCGCAGCTTTTTTCCGTGCAGCTTCGGCGGCGCGTTTCTGTTGCAATAATTTGATGAACCCAATGGCCGTTGACGTGACCGTTTCACCTGGGCTTTTTGCAGGGTCCTCACCGGCATTACTACGCTGATTGGCCCCTTGGAACAGGTCACTACGCAGGCGGCGGCGAATGCCGGACATGACAAATGATTGTAGTGCATCGGTCTGCCAATTAGCCTCAGGGCCACTTAAAGCACCGGCATAATTTACCGGTATAGGGGGGCTGTCCGGTGGGTTTGTCATCTGTAATTGGCCCGATAAATCCGTGGTCATGGTTAGTAAATTCGTCATGCCAGACAGTCGCAACTGCCCCCAACTGCCCAGCGCTTCAAATTGGGTCAAGTCTGCCATCCCATTTTTTATATCAATCGCAATATTCAGATCAGAAAAGCTCGTAATGCCGCCAGCCAAGCTGTTACCAAGACCGCGAATGAAACCAGCGCCACTGCTGGCATTACCCACTTGCTGGGTAAGGGCCAAAATATTGATAAAGTTCAAAGTGCCCGCTTGACCCTTGCTTTCAATAGAACCGTCCAGTGAAGCTACCAAAGCCTTCTCAGAATTACCACTAGCCTTAAATGTAAGGTCAATATTGGTTGAGCCCGTGAGCGGCGCTGTACCAACCATAGATGCCATCAAACCATTCAAGTCCAATGTATCTGCTGCCAATTGGCCTTCAATGGCCAGCTCATCGGTTATTACGAAAGACATGTCCGCCGTCATCGGCGCGCTGTTCATCTTTGCACTAATTACCGAAAGCTTTACTGTTCCAGCATCAAACTTGACGCTTGCATCTTCACTATCAAAGCGCTGGCCATAGAGATTTAAATTCTTTACTTTCAGGGCAATCAAGCCTTCAAACATGCTTAGGTCAGGCAGATCAAATGCCGTATTTGACCAAGTCCTAGCGGCAGGCTTCGAAGCTTCTCCGCCTGCCCATGTTATGCCTGACAGCAAAATGTTACCTTCAATTTTATTGTTGGTCTGCTGCGATATGCCCCCGCTAATTCGCATATCACCTAGTGTTATATCCAGATCAGAAACCTTTAAAACTGTTGGCTTTTGGGTAACGACCGCTTTCATACTCAGTGGCTTTTGCACGGCATCTTTGCCTAAGGTACGCGTTATTTTTGATGCCATGCCTGTCAGATTATCCCGGCTATAATTGATCCGGAACTTTCTGCCCTCATTGTCGGCAGTTCCGTCCATAATTAAACGGCCACCAGCCACCGCGCCACTAGCTTTATATTGGCCCAGCCCCTGACTTCGACTGACGCTATATATTAAATCGATGTTTCCAGCTGTTCGGTTCAGTGGCAGGCCAACATCGCGCGCCCAAGGGGCTGCATAGCTATCGCGGATGACCCCTTGCAGGTCGATATCAGCAGCGTCATCACCACGGGGAACATACCGGCCCAGTGCCGTGAAATCACCTGCCCCGTCCGTTGGGCCTACTTTCAACGATATATCATAGCCCGCGTTGTTGCCCCGCAGCGATAGATTTGCATGCAACGCCCCTTGCATTCGCCGGGGTATCTCACCGGGGATTAGCCCCGCAAAACGCGCAACTTGCCGCCCTAAAACTTGCCTCGCTTCAGCGCTGATATCGATTTGGTCCCAACTGGATGGACCACCAACAGTGCCGCTGGCCTTTAAGGTGCCCTTACCGAAGCCATTTGCGCTCAAACTTTCCAGCTTTACGGCGGTCTCCCCGCCCGACAGCGCCACCGCAAGCGCCGTAAAGCGCTGGTTTCGATAGGTGATATCTGAAACTTTTACCGTAACATTAAAGGCCGGTAATATGATCCCATCCGCTTCCTCAGCTGCGGCCAATTGGCTCGAAACTGTGGGCTGATAGCGATCTATATTTAGAGCATCGATGTTTATCGCTGCCATAATAGGTGCTTTTTCATCATCGCCCACCAACCCTGACATTTGCAGATCAAAATTGGTTGTATCCACTTTCCCTTTAAGAACCGACAAAGTCCATGCATTGTCCTGCAGGGAAATTTGTCCCCCTATGCTTAAAGCTGTAAATCTTTCCGCTGCAAATTTTTCCACCGGCATGCCGAACCAAGCCAGCAACGGCCTGCCATTGCCACCATTTAATGAAAACACGCCTTCGCTGGTTCCCGTTGGGTTATATTTCGCTGTACCCGTTAGCGCCCCACCGCCCGGCAAAAGGGCTTGAAACTTATTAACCTCGAAACTTCCGTCGCGGCTATGCAGGCTAGCGTCCAGTCGCTGGATCGCTTCGCCGTTCCAGCGCAAACTGCCGACCGAAATATCCATGTCTGCTGTAATAGCAAGGGGCTCAGTTTTTTCTTGGGGTGCAACAGCGCCGCTATATGTTGCCTTCAACCAAGTGTCTAAGTCAATTTGAGCGATATTTATTTTGCTGGCAATATAGGTCTCTGATCCAAATGTGATGGTAGCCTGCAAGGAGCCACTCGCTGAACCAATATTTAAACGGCGTGATGTCAAATCCCCTGTCAGGCCTGTACGGCGCAATTTAGCATCCAATACAAATGGACTGTCCACACCCTGCATGACAAGTTCTGAGCCTGACATAGCATTGAGGCTGGTGACAAACTCACTAAGCGCATGCCCTTCAAGCCTGATGCGAGTATCATAATTAGCGCTATTAACGGACACTCTGCCAGATAGTTCCATTTCTCCGCCGGGTATGGTTGCTTGCAGTCGCAGGGAGCCATTGTCATCACCCGGATCAAAGCCTTGCCTGTGTTGCCAGCGGCCCTCAAAAGCGACGGGCACTTCATT
Organism: Alphaproteobacteria bacterium; assembly: GCA_021774735.1. Lineage (GTDB taxonomy): Bacteria > Pseudomonadota > Alphaproteobacteria > Sphingomonadales > Kordiimonadaceae > JAJFIS01. The sequence goes on from JAJFIS010000002.1 coordinate 40,934, forward strand.
CCAGTTAACCGTTCCCTGCCAGTTAAGCGGCCCATCAGGTGTTTTGCCTTCTGCCTTCATGTTGAAATCTTGCAAGGAAAGCCTTTGGCCACCCGCCCGCTCAATGATCAAGGAGCCGCCGCTTAGGCGAAATTTGTCAATGGCCACAGGGCTGGTCGCTGAGCTGGCGGCTACCTCATCATTGCTAGCAGGCCAACCTTTTATGGCCCATTTGCCTGCGCTATCTTCAGCCAGCGCAATAGTAGGCTCAATCAAGCGCAATTCATTAACTTCAATATCGCCGACCAGAAGTGCGCCAGCTTTTAAGCGCAGGGAGATTTTATTCAAGCTGGCGATCTCAGTTGTTGTATTTGCCTCTGTTGCCAAAAAGCGGATTTGTTCCACATTCAGCGAAGGTGAAGGCAAAAGGCGCAGGGAGACATCACCGTCGATTAATACTTCAACGCCCAAGCTATCGCTGGCTAATTGGCTAATCTGACCCCGGTATTTATTCCAGTTGATCATGCTAGGCGCGATCAACAGCACCGCCACCAGTGTAACCAGAGTAATCGCTGATATCAAAATGGGCTTTTTCACGCTGTACCTTCCAATTTAGGTCAAAAGAGTTATCACACCTTAGATTATATCAAAGCAGTATGATCTATCTAAATCATGACAGCAATGGGACGGACCTAGAATTATCACCCAAATTTATGAGCCAATCTACTTAGCCGACAAGCTTTATTGGCCTAGACAAACCATTGGTTTACGACCACAATTAACAATTCATTGAGGAAAATATTTGTGACGGCACCCTATTATATTTGTAACTTTACCCCTGAGGATAAATGGTTTGACCGTAACGGGCATTTGAACGTTGCTGGATATATGCATTATTTCAGTAGTGGCGTTGAAGAAATGTTCAACCAAATTGGCTTTGGTGTAGACTATACTAAAGATGAAGACCGGTCTTTCTTTGCGGCGCAACAACATATCAATTATTCGAACGAGGTTCACCGGGGTGAAACTATTGCCCTTAAATTTCATCTGTTAGATTTCGACCATAAAAGACTGCATAAATTTTACACTATGTATAATGAAACTACTGGCAAGGAGGCCGCGACACTGGAAGCCATTGCGCTGCATATGAATATGACAGCCCGTAAAACCGCCAAATTCTCTGGTGATCGCTATGCACTAATTGAAGATTTATTTGATAGTCATAAAAATATCGAACCGCATAAAAATATTGCTCGTACCATAGGCCTTGGCTCTCTCAGCAAAAGGGAGCAAGCTTGACCCAAACTCAACCTGCAAAATTGGTTAGAAAGAAACGATCTGCGCTGCGGCGGATGCGGTCTTTTTTGTTTGGGGCGCGCAAATTTGAACATTGGATTCTCATTGTTCTATCAGTGATTATTGGCATAATTGCTAGCTATGCGGCGATTGGCTTTTACTTTTCTATCCACTGGGTATTGGAACAATCCTTCGGGGTGCAGGGCGAAACGCTGGCCAGTCACGCGGCCAAATTAGATTGGTGGCTGGTGTTAAGCATCCCAATTTTAGGCGGCTTGGTGGCTGGGCAATTGCTGCGTTTCTTACCAGGTAACCGCGCCTCTGGTGTCGCCGAAGTTATGGAAGCGGCGGCGCTTAGAAATGGTCGCATGAACCTGCGCGAAGGCATAGTTGCAGCCGTAACATCAGTCGTTTCCCTTGGCAGTGGCGCATCCGCCGGGCGCGAAGGGCCCGTCGTGCATTTGGGGGCGACGCTGTCTGCTTTTGTGGCAGAAAAATTACAGTTACCGCCGCAAGTTGGTCGCATATTGCTTGGCTGCGGCGTGGCGGCTGCGGTGTCATCATCGTTTAATGCCCCCATTGCCGGAGTGTTTTTTGCCCTTGAGGTTATCATTGGGCATTATGCCCTGCATGCCTTTGCCCCCATCGTTATATCTGCTGTCATTGGCGCTCTGGTTAGTCGTGCCCACAAAGGCGATTTCCCTACCTTTGAAGGCCTGACAAACCTATCAATTGCCAGCCCATGGGAATTTCCAGCTTTCTTCCTGCTCGGGGTCGCCTGTGCCTTGGTGGCAAGCGCCTTTATGCGCTCGTTAATTGCCGGGCAGCGCATTGAGAAATATCTGTCCTCTGTGCCCTATTATTTTCATCCGGCCATCGGCGGCATCATCATTGGTGCCATGGCAATTTACCGGCCAGAAATTTTAAGCGTTGGCTATGAGGCCACCAGCAACGCCTTAATGGGCAGCTATAGCTTCGGGCTATTGTTTAGCCTGATCTTTTTAAAAATTATCGCGACCTCCGTAACCCTTGGTGCCCGTTTTGGCGGCGGTATCTTCAGCCCCAGTCTGTTTATTGGTGCCATGACGGGCGGTGCCTTTGGCATTGTCGTTGGGCAGATAGCGCCCGAGCTTGCCTCCTCACCCGGCCTTTATGCCGTCGTTGGCATGGGCGCGGTGGCGTCAGCCGTGCTCGGCGCCCCCATATCAACCATTTTGATCGTCTTTGAGCTCACGGGGGATTACAGCATCACCATCGCGGTAATGATCGCCAGTGCTATATCTAGTCTTGTCACCAGTATTTTCTATAAAAAATCCTATTTCCATCATCTTTTGGCGTCGCGAGGCGTTCGGCTTGAAGGGGGTAAAGCGACCTATTTGTTGAAATCCGCCAAGGTAATGGACCACCTAGACCGCGACTTTTTCACCATCCGCGAAGAAGAGCCGGTTGAAGAGGCACGGGAATTGCTGATCGCCCAAGGGGGTGGCAAATTGATCGTGACCGACGAAGCCGGTAGTATGGTCGGGGTTTTAAGCTTTAATGAACTGCCCTTAAAAACCAGCGGCGAGGATGTTCCAAATGCAACATCCGGCGAAGTTTGTCGGCGAAATCCGGTGGCTGTGAAATCCAACGATCATCTTGAAATTGCCCTCAATCAAATGGACCTGTCCGGCGAAGATAGCTTGCCTGTGGTTAGCACAGATAAACACGGCCATGTTGTGGGAATCATCAGCCACCGCACGGTGTTAAGTGCCTATAACCGCGCCCTGATTGAAACCCAAGGTCACGACGGTAAACTTTCCGGGCACCCCTAATTTCACCGATTGCTCGCTTCTTGCTTTCCGCATGCATGTGTGAATGCTATAGACTTTTTCATGACCCATGATGACTTCGACTTAGACGGCCTAGATAGCCTTGAAACCACCCCAACCGCACCAACAAAGATGGCTGCTGGCAGTGCTGAGCCTGCCTATATGGTGGGATTAAACGAAGCCCAGCGCGATGCCGTTTTGGCGCTTGATGGCCCTGTTTTGGTGTTAGCCGGCGCGGGCACTGGTAAAACAAGGGTGCTGACAACCCGCCTGAGCCATTTGATGGTCACAGGCAAAGCAGCACCGTGGAATATGCTGGCGGTTACCTTCACCAATAAAGCCGCGCGCGAAATGCAAGACCGTGTCGCCCGCTTGCTTGGCCGACCGGTTGAAGGCCTATGGATTGGTACCTTCCATTCTGTTGCCGCTAAAATACTGCGCAAACACGCCGAAGTCGTTGGCTTGAAATCCAATTTCACCATCCTTGATACCGACGATCAGATCCGGGTGATAAAGCAATTAATTCAAGCCGAAGGCATCGACGATAAGCGCTGGCCTGCGCGCATGATGGCGGGGCTTATTGACCGCTGGAAAAACCGTGCTGCGACGCCAGAGCGGATACCAGAGAGCGAATCTTATGCCTATGCTGAGGGCTTAGGGGGCAAAATATACAAAGCTTACCAAGCGCGCTTGAAAGTGTTAAACGCCTGCGATTTTGGCGATCTGCTGTTGCATAATATTACGCTGTTCCAAAGCAAGCCGGATATTTTGGCCCAGTACCACGACCAATTTCGCTATATTTTGGTCGATGAGTATCAAGATACTAATGTGGCGCAATATTTATGGCTGCGCTTACTGGCCCAAGCCCACCATAATATCTGTTGTGTCGGCGATGATGACCAATCTATTTACGGTTGGCGCGGGGCTGAAGTCGGTAACATCCTACGCTTCTCAGAGGATTTCCCCGGCGCCAAGGTGGTTAAACTGGAGCAAAATTATCGCTCCACCGGTCATATATTGGCTGCTGCATCCGGCTTAATTACTGCCAATGAGGGCCGGCTTGGCAAAACGCTCTGGACCGATTCCGGGAACGGTGAAAAGGTGAGCGTTCGCGGTGTGTGGGATAGCCGCGAAGAAGCCCGCACCATCAGCGATGAAATTGAGAGCATGCAGTTGAAAAGCTACCCTTTGAATGAGGTTGCTATTCTCGTTCGTGCGGGCTTTCAAACCCGCGAATTTGAAGAACGCATGATCAACCTCGGCCTGCCTTACCGGGTGGTCGGCGGGCCGCGCTTCTATGAACGCGCAGAAATCCGTGATGCTATGGCGTATCTCCGCGTCATCGCTCAGAGCGATAATGACCTGGCTTTTGAGCGTATCGTTAACCAGCCCAAACGCGGCCTTGGCACCTCCACGGTTCAGAAAATTCATCACCTGTCGCGCGCCCATAATATTTCCATGGTCAGTGCGGCCATGCAAATAACCGAGCTTGATGAACTGCGCCCTGCCGCACGCCGCAGCCTTGGCGGGTTGATGGATAATTTCGCCCGCTGGCGCGGGTTGCTGGCAACCTTGCCCCATACGGAACTGGCTGAAATGGTGCTTGAGGAATCTGGTATCGTGAAAATGTGGCAGGATGACACTTCCCCGCAGGCCCCCGGCAAGCTGGAAAACCTACGCGAGCTGATCACGGGCATGGCTGAGTTTGAAAATCTTACGGGCTTTCTTGAGCATATCGAACTGGTGATGGAAAATGAAAAGAAAGACGATGTTGCCAAGCTTTCTATCATGACCCTGCACGCTGCTAAAGGCCTTGAGTTTAACATGGTGTTCCTGCCCGGTTGGGAAGAAGGTGTTTTCCCCAATCAACGCTCCTTAGATGAAGGCGGCCTGAAAAGCTTGGAGGAAGAACGCCGCCTTGCTTATGTGGGCATTACCCGGGCACGGATAAAAGCCACCATCTATTTTGCTGGTAGCCGCCAAATATTTGGCCAGTGGCAAAGCAGCCTGCCTAGTCGTTTCATTGATGAACTGCCTGCGGACCATTTAGACATTGATTCTGAACAAGGCCTGCAAGGCAACACAGCGCGCGGTGGTTGGCACAGCAGTGAGGGTGATGACGCAAGCAGTGATGACTTTGGTGGTTATGAAGCTTACGATCAAAATAATAGTGGCAGTGGCTATGGCCCCGGGTGGCAACGGGCGCAAAAATTTAAGGCGGGCGGCAGTCGCGGCGATAAAATTAACAAGCAGCGGGGGCCAAAGACCATCGATGGCAGCGCAAGGCGTGTTGCCAAAAAACCAGTGGTGAGCAATATTGCCATCGGTGAACGAGTTTTCCACGATAAATTTGGCTATGGCACTGTCACTGACGCTGAAGGCAACAAATTGCTGGTCAATTTTGAGAACAGCGGTGAAAAGCGGGTGCTAGACAGCTTTGTGAAATCCACATGAGCGCCGATAGCAACATACAGACATGGCGGGCGAGCTTTTTGGCCGCGCCAGAACGTGCGGAGGGCCTAGCCCTGCAACTAGAGCTGCTCAGTGATAGCTTAGGCGCTATTCCGCCCACTTTTTCATGGGTTGAGGAAAGCGAAGACGCTAATTGGCTGATGGAAGTGTGGTTCGCCGGAAAACCCGAACCTGATTTTATCGAGAGCTGGTTTAAAGCTTGCGACATGGCGGACACTGCGGTCACATTAGAATTGCTCGAAGAAAAAGACTGGGTCAGCGAAAGCCAAAAACTACTGGAGCCTGTGGATGCGGGGCGTTATTTCATCCACGGCGCCCATGACCGGGACCAAGCACGCCCCGGGCGGATCAACCTGCAAATTGATGCGGGCCAAGCCTTTGGTACCGGCAAACACGAAACCACCAGTGGCTGTTTGATGATGCTGGATAAATTAGCCCGCAAAATTAAGCCAAGAAACGTGTTGGACCTAGGCACGGGTAGTGGTGTTCTGGGCTTAGCAGCCGCCCGCACTTGGCGCACCAAGGTGGTGGGCAGCGATATTGACCCCATCGCGATTGAGGTGGCAGCCCCCAATGGCCCTTTAAACAATGTCCGCACCCGGGCGATTGGCGACCGCAATTGGGGCTATAAAGCTGTGATAGCGGATGGGTTAAACAATCCAGTATTTCGTAAGGAAGGTCCGTTTGATCTAATAATTGCTAATATTTTAGCGGAACCACTTGTGGATTTAGCGCCGTCTATTATTGCAGCTCTAGCGCCAAGCGGTTATCTGATACTCGCTGGGCTGCTTGATAGCCAAGAGGCCATGGTGCGTACGGCTTACCGTGGGCGGGGGCTTATATTTATGTCCCGAAAAAACATGGGATCTTGGCCTACGCTGCTATTGCGCAAGCCAAGATAAAATTTATTCACTTTTAAGCTAAGACTGCTTTAAGCAGATATGTTTGGGTTGCCACCAAGCGCGCGCGGGCGCGTGATCCGTGGCAGGCGCACGGTGTGACGCTCTTGAGCGGTCATTTGGCCGGCATCAGCCATAAAGCCGAAAAGGTCGGTACCATGAAGAGAATAGGCAACTACATTTTCTACAGCGCCTTTGAATTCATTTGAAAAGATTTGCATGTCGTATCTCCATCTGCGCTTACGCGCTTGTTTTGGGTTTGGGCTGCTATTTTGTTGCTGGCCCTTTAATCGTTGCTTCATTGTTACTAAAAACTATATGCGCCCTAGCAACCCTCTTTAGAAGACATAGTTTTAGCATATAAGCCATGCAAAAATAGCATAGCTGTAACCTTACTTCGTGAAAAAACTGGCTTTTAGTGCATAGAATGAGCAAAGTAGGTAAAGTTGCAACGAATAGCTTAACGAGGAGCCTTCCATGGAAGAGAGCATCACAGAATACAGCGATAAGACCCAAGAGATGATCGATATGGCCATTGAGATGGTGACGATTTATGGCCTGAAAGTTATTGGTGCCATTGTCATCCTCATTCTTGGCTTTTGGATATCAAAAAAGCTTCGCGGCGGCGTTGTTAAAACACTTGAAAGGTCAAAAAAATCTGACCCTACCTTAAATCAATTCCTCGGCAGTCTGGTTTATTATGCCGCAATCATGCTCACCCTTATTACGGTGATGGGCCAGTTTGGCATTGAAACCACTAGTTTTGTCGCCATTTTAGGCGCCATGGGCTTGGCACTGGGGCTGGCGCTGCAAGGCACGCTTGGTCATGTTGCATCTGGGGTTATGCTGCTGATATTCCGGCCCTTTAAGATTGGGCAGTTCATTGAAGCAGGGGGCTTTACCGGCACGGTGAAGTCTATCACATTATTCACCACCGAAATGGATACGGGCGATAATAAGCGCATCATCATCCCCAACGGCGCTATCTGGGGCAACGCGCTTATCAACTATAGCCACAATGACAAACGCCGGGTTGATTTCACCTTTGGCATTGGCTACGGCGATAGCATCGACACCGCCATTGAGGTTATCAAAGCCTGCGCGGCGGCGGACGCCCGCATTCACAAAGACCCAGCAATTTTTGTTGCCGTTAGCGGATTAGGTGACAGCAGCGTTGATCTGGTAGCTAAAGCATGGTGCGACAGCGGCGATTATTGGGGCATTTACCATGACATGACCAAAGCGGTAAAAGAAGCAATGGATGCAGCTGGCATAGACCTGCCCTACCCTCAAAGGGCAGTGCATATGGTGGGTAAAGGCGAATGAGCATTTTGTCCGTCATCAAATTTACGCCCAGTGGTGGGAAAATAACAAATACTGTGCATTTAAATGATAATGGTGAAATGGTTCTGACAATAAGCGATACTGGCATTGGTATTAAGCCAGAAAATATTAAGAGAATCAAAGAGGCCTTTTGGCAAGAAGAGGGGTCATATTCTCGCCATTTTGAAGGAACGGGCTTGGGCATGGCAATAGTGACCCAACTAACGCAGTTGCATGATGCGACTATGGACATACAGAGTGTTTTGGGGGAAGGAACTTCTGTAACTATAACGTTCCCAACAGATAGAGTGGTGAAACCTTCAGGATTAAGTCTGAACTAATGGTAGTGTCCTAAATTCCGTGTAAGTGACCATTTGGTTATATTTCCAACATCAATATATTGATGTTGGAAAACGGTCATGGAACAGGACGGCGAATTGGTTCATGGCCTGCTTCCACACTCTGGGGGCCATTGTCCACT
>JAJFIS010000011.1 GCA_021774735.1 Alphaproteobacteria bacterium
ATCCTCAAGCGCGCGCAACCGTTTGGCGTCGCTGACGTCCATGCCCCCAAACTTGGCCTTCCATTTGTAAAAGGTGCTCTCGGCGATCCCGTGCTGGCGGCAGATATCAGCCGTTCGCTGCCCGGCCTCCTGCTCCTTCAAAATGCGAATGATCTGTTCTTCGCTAAATCTACTCTTCTTCATGCGTCCGTCTCCTTGTGACAGACTCTACTTATAAATGGTGGAATTTAAAGGGCGCAGGTCAAAACCTCTTTAAAGATGTTTATCGTGATTTGTTTCTGATTTGTTCGTGAATATGGTGCAAAATAGACACAAAATTGGATTCGCATTGGATAAAATTGTTGCATTGAGCGTAAGCCCGTTTAAACAGCATTGCGAAAATAGCAAAGTTGCATATATCAATACTGTGAAGTGTTGCTTCAGGAATTGTTAATATGTCTGTTGGTATGCTAGTTCGTAATTTAACCGAGGTATTTAATGTCAGTAAAATCAAAATCATTATATGATAATGGACCAATTCGAGTAACTTATGACACTCAAGTTGAACCTGCTTGCTATGATGAAGACATTTCTGAAGAATTTATTGACCAGATGAGGTCACTACTGGTTGAAGAAAACAAGCCTGAGCGTAAAAGGCTGATAATTCAAGGCCCGGCTTGGTAGATGCCAGCATGGGACTATTATCCAGTCTCTACACTACCAACACCTCTTGATATTGTTTGGTGTAGATTTCCGTTAGAAGAATATCCACAAATTCCGGCACAAAAATCACGGCCTGCTTTAGTCCGTCAAACAGCAATATCTGAAGATGAGTTTCATGCTGAAGTCGAAATTGTTTATGGAACATCGCAACTACGTCAACGAGATAATCCATATGACTTATATGTTCAGCATTTGGCGGATATGAATACGGCTGGATTGCATCAAGCAACAAGGTTTGACCTTGGTCGCCGCTTATGGGTGCCATGGTCTCGTGAATTCTTTATAGCAAGGAATGGATATACTACTCCAGTGATAGGGCACCTGCCGCCGAAGCATGCTATTATGTTGAAAGTGTTAGCAGTAAAGCGTCGGGAGTTAGGTATAGACATTTCGAACCAACAAGAGATGGACGTATAATAAAAAGATTCCTTAAGCTCCCTTTTTCAGGTTCGGGCTAGGGTGGGTGCAAACTATTTAAAGGTGTTACGCCTATTTGAAGGGGCAGGGTTAGTGCTACATAACTCTTTGAAATATAAGGGGGTTAGTGGTGCCGGCAGCAAGAATCGAACTCGCGGCCTGATGATTACAAATCAACTGCTCTACCATCTGAGCTATGCCGGCATACTAGCAAATTTGAGATTACTCATAACGTGCGGGCGCAAACTATCCAAAGGCATGGCCATAGTCCAGTGTTAATTTCATCAATTTCGCATTTATTTTTATCGTCGCTCTATGGCTATGCCCCCTGAAAACATTTTGATTCGCTTTGAGCAACACAGCTAAACACAATCTTGGGCAAATTAGTTTATGTCTTAACTATATGATTTATATGAATTTTAAATTTAAATAAAAAAATAATCACAAAGATACTTGACGTATCTGCTTAGGTGTATTACTTAAGTAGCACACCGAGACGATAAAGCGCCATGCCATAAAAGAGCGCACACCTGATAATAAGAAGACGACACATAAAAAGCGAGGAAACAACAGGGCGTCTCGGTGAATAATAAAAGGCACTAAGCCAAACATAAAAAAATGGCACTGCCCGAGAAACGACACAGCGAAACACGAACGACAACAATAATAATAAAAACGATAACGACAAAGACAACAATAATAACAGGGTAAAGAGCAATAAATTGCCGCCCTTAATAATAAGAAGAAAAGGATACTACAATGACAGCAACACAATCATACAAGTCTGTAAAACGCGAAATCCGCCGCTCACGCCGTTTGGCGCATGGCGCCGGTTTCATTAGCGCACAAATATCAGACATTCGCACATCAAACGCCGTTTTGGCATTTGCTGCTTAATTTTAGGGTTGCCTAAATACACGAAGCCACGAGGAGAGTATATATGACGCCGGAATGGACTGAAGATCAGCCGATCTACCGGCAACTGAAGGATAAGGTGGTCGCGGCCATTATGGACGGATCGCTGGCAGAGGGTGAAGCCCTGCCATCGGTACGTTCGGTCGCAGTGGATATGCAAATTAATCCAATTACAGCATCAAAAGCCTATCAGGAGCTTGTTATGGACGGTCTAGTAGAAAAGAAACGCGGCCTCGGCATGTTTATTGTCGGCGGAGCCCGCAGCAAATTGCTCGAAGTTGAGCGCGAAAAATTCTTAAACGAAGAATGGCCCCGTATTTTGGAGCATATTGAACGTTTAGGGCTATCATTAACCGAGCTGCCATCCGGCGGCAAGAAACATTAAGGGAGGCAAATATGACGGAACTTGTTGTAGAAGCAAAAGCGCTATCAAAATCCTTTGGTGATTTTCAAGCGGTTAAGGATGTAAATTTCACCATCCCAAAAGGCTGCATCATGGGCGTTATTGGTGCTAACGGCGCTGGTAAAACAACTTTGTTAAATGCCATTCTTGGGCTTTCATCCTTTGAAGGTGATCTGAAAGTGTTGGGCAAAGACCCACGCCGCCAGCGCACTCAAATTATGGATGATGTCTGCTTTATTTCAGACGTGGCAACCCTGCCAAAGTTTATGCGGGTTAGTGAAGTGCTGGACTATGTGGACAATGTGCACCCGCACTTTGACCGCAGTAAAGCCGAAGGGTACTTGGCCAAAACCAATGTCCCAATGGACAAAAAGGTCCGTAAACTTTCAAAAGGTATGACGACCCAGCTGCATCTCGCTATCGTGATGAGCGTAGACGCGAAATTGCTGGTGCTCGACGAGCCAACTTTAGGGCTGGATATTTTGTTCCGCAAGAAATTTTACCAGAATTTACTGGAAGATTTCTTCGACGGCGAACGCACCATCATTGTCACCACCCACCAGGTGGAAGAGGTTGAGCATATCTTAAGCGATGTGATCTTCATTCGCGGCGGTGAAATATGCTTCGAGAGCGATATGGATAGCCTAGGCACCCGTTTCATTGAACTGATGGTTGACCCCGGCAATGAAGACGCCGCACAAGCATTGGGGCCGATATCACGGTCCAAAAGCTTCGGCAAATCCACCCTAGTATACCAAGATGTATCCCGCGATGAACTGGCTAAATTCGGCGAAACCCGCCGGCTTGGTTTGGCCGATGTCTTTGTCGCCGTTATGGAAGGAGAAGTGTAATGGAAGCGCTCATGAACCATAAATTTGTTGCGCTCTTGAAGCGTGAATATGTTGAACACCGCAATGGGTATTTGATTATTCCCGCCATTCTTTTCGGCTTTGCCTTGATTGCCTTTGCCATCCAATTAATGGGCTTTGGTGAATTGGATTTTGATGATTTACACATCAATAGTTCTGAAAACCTTGGTGCGGCGATGAAGCGGGCAGTGGCGGAAGCGCCAGAGGGCGAAGTAGCTGCAGGCGTATCGATGATCTATTGGTCAACATCGGCCTTTGCGATGATTGCCCTGCCGTTCATCTTGTTCTTCTCGCTGCTGGGCAGTCTCTATGAGGAACGCCGTGATCGTTCGATCCTATTTTGGAAATCTCTGCCGGTGTCTGACACCCAAGAAGTTTTGGCCAAAGTAGTTTCTGGCTTGGTGATCTTCCCATTGATCTTCACGGTGCTTGCCGCTGTTAGCCAGCTTATCATGGCCTTTCTTGTATCCATATTCGTTATGGCGCAAGGCGGACCGGTAATGGCAATGTGGCCACTGTTTTCGATGATCGACGGTTGGATAAGCTTCTATCTCTACTTCTTGCTGATGATGGCTTGGATATCGCCGCTTTTGGCTTGGTTGATGCTGGTTAGTGCCTATGCACCTCGGATGCCTTTCGTATTCGCCGTGTTGCCGATTGCGGCACTGGTTATCGGTGAGCGGATATTCATGAGTAGCAGTAACCTGATCCAATGGATTGTCGGACGCTTCGTAGGCTTTGCTCAACATTTGAACAATGTGAATGTTCACGGCCCGAAAGACATCAAAAGCATCATTGGTCTTAACGGCCTGCCTGATGCGCTTGGTTCGGCCCTAAGCAGCGGTCAATTTTGGATCGGCCTAGTAATGGCAGCAGCTTTCCTTTGGGGCGCGATCGAGCTGCGCCGCCAAGCGAACTAAAGCCAACAGAAATACCGGAGCAGGGGTTCAGCCGCTGCTCCAGACACCTAAGAATAAAAGCAAATAAAAATCCTAAAAAAATGGCCCAGAAAATGGCCTAAAAATAGCCTAAAAAAGGACCTTAGACATGACAGCACAGCAAATGATACGCACTCTATCCGCCCTCAAGGGCAGCGATATCCCCGTTAGCCTGCTCAAGCACGCCAAGCCACAGAAGAAAGCGGCGCGCAAAGCAAGCTAAATTCAGGCTCACGGGAGCTGACAATTAACGAACATTCTCTCCAACTAACGATGATACCCCCAACGAACTATGATACTTCCAACTGAAAAGCTACGGTCCCCCGCCGTAGCTTTTTTGCGTTTTGGGGAAGGGGGGAGTTGTATCACGGTAAAAATTGGCAGATGATGATCATGCGAGTGTTGCGTTTAATGATAATGTATCTCATAGTCGTCTATCACAACTTAGATATGTCAGTATAGAGAATTAAATTGTGAGGATAAAATGAGCTTTATTGAAAGTGTTGTTGTCGAAGGATTTTGGGGCGATAGGCGTATTGAATTTGATTTCTATGAAGATGTTAATTTTATAATAGGGATTAATGGCTCGGGTAAAACAACCGCAGTTGATTTGATAGTTTCTGCTCTGACAGCAGATTATATTGCCTTAGATAGAATTGACTTTACCAAGCTTACTATCAGGCTGAAGTCATTCGAAAGTAAAAAGAAACCTAGTATTACTATTACTAAAATCAGCACTTCTAAGAAGCCCTTTCCATCAATTGAATATGCTATTCAGCTGTCAGCATCTGAAAAACCTAAGAAATTTGATATAGATGATTTTGATGAGCAGATGCATTTAAGGCGTTACTCACGAAATTATTCTAGAGAATATTACCAAAGAGAACTGTTTTCGAATGAGACTAGAGGAATTACAGAATTATTGGACAAATTAATATCTGTAAGCTGGCTATCTGTACATCGAGCTGAGTATGAAAGCTATGATCATGATGAGGGTAATTATATCTCATCTGTGGATAAAAAACTTAAAGAACAATCAAACAGATTAGTTCGATACTTCTCAATATTAAATCGGGAAGGCTCCGAATTATTAGAGGCATTTCAGAAGCAGATATTTCTCTCACTTTTGTTTAAGAAGTCTGCGAAAGGTGGTTTATTTAGAACTGTAGATAAAATTGATCTTGGAGCAGAGAAGCGCGCCCTTGAGGGAGTTTTTTCACAGTTTAATGTACCCTTAACTGATTATAAAAAGAAGTTAGACAGTCACTTTGAGTTGCTAGCTAAAGCTAAAGAAAAACTAGAGGCACCGGAAGATAAAAGTTTAAATATCACGGATATAGCTGTTTTAAGTGGTGTAGAGAGAATTGAAACCATTGTAGAGGAATGGGACATATTACTCGCAGCAAGAAATAAGATATTTGAGCCAAAGGATACCTTTCTTAAAATTATTAATGCAATGATGCAGCGAAAAACATTTACAATCAATGCCCAGAATGAATTTGATATTACTACACAATCCGGAAAGGTTATGGAAATCTCTCATTTGTCCTCAGGTGAGAAACAGCTTTTAATTGTGCTTAGTGAAGCTCTTCTTCAAGAGAAGAAGAGCTGGGTATATATTGCTGATGAACCAGAGCTGTCACTTCATGTAATATGGCAAGAGAGTTTGGTAGGAAACCTAAGGTCTATAAACCCCAACGCACAAATTATTTTTGCTACACATTCACCAGATGTTGTTTCTCATTTCAACGACAAAGTTTTTAACATGGAAGATGTTTTGTCATGATGTTTCGTAGAACAACACATGGTTTATCAAATCTTGCTTTATTTTATGGCGTCGATTTAATTTTTTTCACTGAGGGTGGAGATACTGCATTTTCAAAGCAGGATGTTATGTCGGGATCATATAGTGAACACTCCGATGATATTAATTTCTGGAATAAAGTACTGCAGAAAAATAATTTTAAGAAGACTGTTCAATTTCGTGCCATTGGCTCAAAAACTGCTGGAGATGAAATTTGTGACCTCATAGTAATGGGGCAAGTTCAAAACATATGTTTGGCGAGAGATTCTGATTTGGATTATTTTTTTGGCAGGAGAATTAACTCTCCATTGGTTTTATATACACGCGGATACAGCTGGGAAAATGATGTATACAATAGATATCTATTAAGAAAGCTATTAAGATCAACCATGCCGGCCTCGGTAACATTTGACGAAATTGAGCCTATAATAAATGAATGCTATCGGAAGTTTGATCGTAATGTATCAAGAATTACATATGCTGAAATTATGTTTAGAAAAGAGGGCAAGAAGTTTATTACTACTATGGCAGGAGAGCGTTTTCTTCCTAATAGAGGCAAGGTTCCCCATCTTAAGATTGATCAAGTATTGAAATTGATTGCGGATAACAAACATCACTTATTAAGGCCAGTTTCATCAAATGTAATTTATAACGAACTGTGCTGTATCCGACATACTTACGGAAAGCTTATTGAGTCATTCTTTCATGCCTTATTAAATTATATCAATAAAGAATTTCTGAAATTACGAAGCACTGTGTCAAAGGATTATTTGAAACGACTAATTCTCAATATGTATTCAGAAGATATTTCTTTGGAAGATACGGAATATTATTTGGATATAATAAGACGCTTAGAGGCTGCTTAATTCATCTAGAACATAAATGATACGAAAACCTCTTAATTCCTCTCCTTTAGCATTGACCGCCGCCTCATAGTTTGATAATTATAAAAGCATGATTATATCGAAGTATCGTGGTATTCAGGCAATCAGGCCAATGAATATTCAGGCAAGAGGGCAGCATGGAAGATAGACAGCTTATTCAGGCGATGGCGGCTTTGGCGCAGGAGACGCGGCTGGAGGTAGTGCGTATATTGGCGGCAGCGGGCGGCGAAGCAGATAGTGCGGCGGATTTAGGTGTAGGTAGTTTGAGCGTTGGGGCGATCGCGGAAAAGCTCGGCGGTGTTAACCCGGCGACGCTATCGCACCATTTGAAGGAGCTATCGAACGCTGGTCTCATTCAGGCGCGGCGCAAGTCCCGCCATATATTTTATAGCATAAACCGGGACGTTATGGCGGTGCTCATTGATAATCTGCAGATAAGTTGCAGCATAGAGGATGCACCGCCAACCCGGGTAGGCGACAGCTTCACCCCGTCCTTTCTCGGTCGTTAATATTTCCACCAACTATCAGGTGCGACCCTATGGCCGCAAAAACCTGTCCCCATCATCACAATTTTGCGCTATATCAAGGAAGCTTACCTATCAGTCAGGCAAGGCTGTAGGCGTGAATAGCGAAATGGGAGCGATGAATGCAAGATCAGCGGGTTCAGCAATTGTTGCAGCAGGGCGTTACTGCCCTCAATCAAGGTAATTTGCTGGCTGCGGAGCAAGCAATTGGCACGGCCCTGCGCGCGGTACCAAACCAACCTGATGCCCTGCATTTGATGGGCGCGGTCCGCAAGCATCAACAGCGTTTGGATGAAGCGCGGAATTTCATGCAGCGCTCCTTGCAGGCAAATAAAGCCCAGCCGCAGGTGATGAACAGCCTCGGTAATGTGTTGAAGGATATGGGGCTTTTCACCGAGGCGATTAGGCAATATGAAGCGGCTATAAAGCAAAAGCCGGATTATTTAGACCCACTTTTTAACATTGGCCTTACCTACCAAGCGCTGGATGATCACACCAAAGCCGTATCAACTTTCAAACGAGCGATAAAGCAGCAAGCCAAAGACCCGCGTTTTCATAATTCGCTCGGCATTTCATACAAAGAACTTGGCCATCTTGAGGAAGCCATGGAGGCATACGGCAGGGCGATTGCGCTTAAGCCTGACCATTTCCGTGCCCTGCATAACATGGGCGTGACCTTGCGCATGCAGGACCGCAATGAGGAAGCGCTGGAATATTACGCTAGGGCAATGAAAATAGGCCCCAATGTGCCCGAGCTGCGCTATAATATGGGCAATGCTAATTATGAGCTTGGCAGTTTTGATGAGGCGGATCTTCAGTATCGCACCGCCATTGGCCTAAAGCCCGATTATTTGGACGCCCATGAGACTTTGAACCAAATGTACTGGGAACACGGCAAGAAGGACCTCTTCGCTAAGTCTTATTATATTGGCCTGAAGGCGGCGCCTAAATCACCCCAGCTTTACGAATCTCTGGTGAAATCGCTGGAACTTTCGGGACAAGCCGAGGAAGCCGCGAAAGTGGTGGACGAAGGCTTGGCAGCAGCAGGGCCAGACGCCAGCTTGTTGCGGCGAAAAGCTAGGCTGCTTTCTGGCCAAGGAGAGGTTGATGCCAGTTTTGCTTGTTTTGATAAAGCGGTGGAGGCCGCGCCCACTGACCAGCCCATTCGCATCGATTTTTCGCGTATGTTGATCATGAATGGTTACTATAAGGAAGCGCTGATCCATTTGGATGCGGCTGAAAAGCTGAACCCATATGACCAAACCATGTGGGCTTACCGTGGCCTTTGTTGGCGCTTCTTGGATGATAAGCGGGAGGCTTGGCTGAATGACTATGAAGCTTTTGTTCAGCCGCAATATATCGACGTGCCAGAGGGTTATGGCTCGCTGGAAGAATTTATGAGCGAACTGCACGAGGCGGTTTCGGCCATGCATGTGACCAAGGTGCAGCCGCTGGAGCAAACCCTGCTTGGCGGTACGCAGACCCCGGGCAGGCTATTTTTCCGCCCCGTGCCGGTGGTGCAGACCCTGCGCGGTCAGCTGGAAAAATGCATCACCAAATATATTGCCAGCATGGGGGTGGATAAAACCCATCCGCTGCTACAGCGTAAGTCAGCGGATTTTCGCTTCACGGGCTCATGGTCGGTGCGCCTAAGTAAGGACGGTTTCCACGTTAACCATATTCACCCAGCGGGGTGGATCAGCTCGGCTTTTTATGTTGATGTGCCGCCGGGTGTCACCGATGATGATAAGACCTATGCTGGCTGGATCAAATTCGGCGAAAGTGGCTTGAGCTTGGGGCCGGAGCGCGAGCAAATTTCTCGCATTATCAAGCCCGAACCGGGCATGCTGGCACTGTTCCCATCATACATGTGGCACGGCACGGTGCCCTTCACCGATGACGCCTACCGCATGACAACACCCTTTGACGTAGTGCCCGTTTGATGGGGGGGGTGACAAGTAATCGGCTTTACTGCATATTCATGTTAAAGTTGTGTAATCTGAAGAGAAAAAAATGGACACTCAGAATAAGAAAATTGCATATGTGGTCAGAATAGAAAAATTACAAAGGTATTTGGCGTTTTTAGTCTTACCTTCATTCCCATTGTTTTTCTATCTTTCATTAGAAATGAGTATACCTCTACTTGGTCCGCTTAATCAGATAATTATGTGGATTTTGTTCGTCCAGCTTACAGTGTTTATTCCGATACTGTTTTCATGCCCACGATGCGGTGAATATTGCCTTGTCCAATATTTAGATGAGGTTACCTTCAAAGTAAGATTGTCTCATGCCCCTAGTAGATGTCCTACATGTGGTGAAGACCTGTATAAATACTAAGCGAGGGAAGAATGATTATTAAAATCCTGAAAAGGCTATTTATACCTGATTTTTCTTATCTCTTCATACGTTTTGGGGGTAAGGGCAAGCCTAGGGCAAAGATGCAATATGTTAATAGGATGTGGATTATTCACTCATTATTATTAATATTTGGCGTATCTACAACATTTTCGGTAGGTTTTATCATGGCGATTTTTTGGGAGGTGGAAAATTCATATTTGGTAATATTCGGGCTTCTGCTCGTGGGGTTTTATTTTTTGCTGAGATTTAAGATAGAAAAACTGCTTGCATGTTGGGAATGTCCACAAGGTTTATTCCTGCGACTTGGCTCGAAAGGTCAAAATTCTTTTATTATTCGATTAACGCCTCATAAAAAATGCCCTAGCTGTGGATTTGAAAACAATAAGCTAGACATATAACTTTTACACTTGCTGAGGATAATTACTTTGTTCGCTACACGCCTGATGACCTTGGTGGTATAAAGAGCGGTTCATCTAAAGTTATTGTGATATTGAAGGGCTTGAGGGCCAGCCATAAATGCGCGATGTAGGATGAAACAGGCTAAGGGAACAGAAAATGTTGAAATCTATCTATATTATGGCTTATTTGACCATTTCCATGATGGTCACGGTATTCGCGGCAAGCAATCTTTATGAAGGCGGCGATATGCTGCTTTGGACCGGGGTTTTGCTAACGGCAGCGCCTATCATCTTCATCATTGGCCGCATTATGATCATGAAAGACCGTGCCCGCACAAACACGGTGTTAATGCCAGTGCTGATACTTTCCCTTGTTGGGGTGGTGCTGACATTTTATGTTTATATGAAAACAGGTTATGGCCAAAATGAGCTAATGCTGGCGGCGACAATGTTTGCCCTCTATCTGCTGTATGATTTTTGGTATGCCAAGCTTGACCGGGCGACGTCTAACATTATGGTTGGCGGTAAGTTACCTGCATTCAACCTAACCAATACCGACGGCAATGTGGTTAGCAGTGATAGCTTTGAAGGCTCGCCCGCCATTATGATTTTTTACCGCGGCAATTGGTGTCCGCTTTGTGTGGCGCAGGTGAAAGAAATGGCCGCCATGTATAATGACCTAGAGAAAATGGGTGTGAAAGTCATGCTTATCTCGCCGCAATCCCAAAAGCATACACGCGGATTGGCGCGTCAATTTGATGCTGCGATGGACTTTATGCAGGACGTGGGCAATGAAGCCGCCCGCGCGCTTGGTATCGCCCATAATTTCGGCACCCCAATGGGCATGCAGGCGATGGGCTATAAAACGGAAACTGTTTTCCCAACGGTTATCATTACCGACAAGCAAGGCAAAGTTATCTGGTGCTATGAGACCGATAATTACCGCGTCCGGCCTGAGCCAGAAACTTACCTGAAAGTGCTGGCGGAAAACGGCGTGGTAGGTGCTTAAAAGCTAGCCTTTATAGCTAAAAGTCACCTTTATAGATCGTCATGCCTTGGTTTGCTAGCTCATCCGCGCGCTCGTTGCCTGGGTCGCCCGCGTGGCCTTTTACCCATTTCCAGATGATGTCATGGCTTTGAATTTCCGCGTCCAAAGCTTCCCATAGGTCGCGGTTTTTGACCGGTTTTTTAGCGGCAGTTTTCCAGCCCTTTGCTTTCCAGCCCTCTAGCCATTTTTCAACGCCGTCTTTCAGGTATTTGCTGTCTGTATGTAACTCAACTTTGCAGCTTCGCTTCAAGGCGCGCAGGGCTACAATGGCGGCGGTCAGTTCCATGCGATTGTTGGTGGTGTCAAATTCGCCGCCGCTGATCTCTTTTTCTTCCTTGCCGTAAATCATCAAGGCCCCCCAGCCACCGGGGCCAGGGTTGCCAGAACAAGCACCATCGGTGTAAACAATGACAGGTTTAGAAGACATAATCAGCAGCATCCCGAACAGTTTGGTGGAATTTTAAACGCTTGGCATAATCAAGCGGGTCTTTAACTTCTACCATGGCACCCTCAATCTGGTTTTGCCAGTCATATAAACGAGTTAGCAAAAACCGCAGTGCCGCGCCCCTGCATAGGATTGGCAAGGCGCTAAGTTCATCACCGGTAAATTGGCGCAAGATATCATAGCGTTCAAACATCCGCTTGGCGCGGGCGGGTTGAAAGATATGGTTTTCATCGAATGCCCAAGCATTGATACATACCGCAAGGTCGTAGGCCATGAAATCTGTACAAGCGAAGTAAAAGTCGATAACCCCGGTTATCTTATCCCCTGTGAAAAGTACATTGTCAGGGAATAGGTCTGCGTGAATGGTTCCCATTGGTAGATTCTTCGGCCAATTGGCTTCCAGGTACACCAGTTCATCTTTGATAAGATCGCTGAGGCCAGCTTCTAGCGCGTCCGCTTGATCTGTAATTTGCTCGGTGAGGTCAGCCCATGTTTGAATTGACTGTGCGTTCGCAAGTTTCGCTGGGAAGTTAGCCATGCTCAGGTGCATTTGTGCGAGCATATCACCAACGGCACCGCAGTGTTCAGCGTTAATGCCGGCCACCGATACACCTTCCAAGAAACTGATCAAACAGGCTGAACGCCCAGAGAGTTGCTTTAAAGCGATGCCATCTTTGTCCTTTATTGGAAGCGGACAGGGCAGGCCGCTACCCGCCAGGTGCTCCATAATTGACAGGTAATAGGGCAGGTCACTTAGGCGCGTACGCTTCTCATAAAGCGTTAAAATATATGTGCTTTTGGTGGTGCGCAGCAGGTAATTTGTATTTTCTGCCCCCTCAGCAATACCCTTGAAGCTGACCACTGTGCCAACATCATAGGCTTTTAAGAAAGCTTTAAGTGCGACATCACTGACCTGAGTGAAAACAGCCATGATAAATTTTACACCCCTGTTTCGCGAGAAAGCATGGCGGGTACCTTGAACACTACATTTTCCTGGGCGGTTTCAACCAGCTCAACGGTGGCCGTGAAGCGTTCTTTAATCGCATCTATCACTTCTTCCACCAGCACTTCTGGTGCGCTCGCGCCTGCTGTAATGGCGATAGCTTTGACATTGCCAATCCAATCCCAGTTCAAATCTGTGGCGCGGCGGACAAGCATTGCTTTAGCCCCATTTTTCTCCGCTACTTCAACCAGCCGTCTGCTATTGGATGAATTAGGCGCGCCGATAACAATCACGCGGTCAGCTTGGCGGGCGATCACTTTCATGGCCGCTTGGCGGTTGGTGGTAGCGTAGCAAATATCTTCTTTCTTCGGTCCCGCAATGCTGGGAAAACGCTTCACCAGAGTAGCAACAATCTCCGCTGTATCATCAACCGAAAGGGTTGTCTGGGTAACAAAGGCCAGCTCTTGGTCATTTTGAGCGGTGAATGTTTCCGCGTCTGTAACCGTTTCAATAAGCGTCATCGAACCACTGTCCACTTGCCCCATGGTGCCAATAACTTCCGGGTGGCCCGCATGACCAATCATCAATATATGTCGGTTGCGACCAAAGTGGCGTTCCACTTCCCGGTGAACCTTGGAAACCAGCGGGCAGGTGGCGTCTAGAAAGACCATTTCTCGGGCCTCAGCCTCAGCGGGGACCGATTTTGGCACGCCGTGGGCCGAAAAAACAACGGGCAGCCCTTCTGGTACTTCATCCAGTTCATCAACAAAAATCGCGCCCTTATTTTCTAGTCCTTCCACCACATAGCGATTGTGAACAATTTCATGGCGCACATACACAGGAGGGCCAAATTTATTGATGGCGAGTTCAACGATTTTTATCGCTCGGTCAACTCCCGCACAAAAGCCCCGTGGGCTTGCAAGGTAAATTTTCATGTTAGGAAGGGTATCAACGTGCATTATCGGTGGCTCCATGCCGTCGGGTTCAGATGTAACAATTTGCATCCACTGTGGTTCATTAGGTATCAACCATGCACTAAAGGGTCAACAGAAAGGGTCACTGATCCTGAAAAACCTCTGAATATTCAGAATAAGTTGTTCTTTTGCAAATGGGTTCTTGCGTGTAGATAACGGTCTGCCTAATATGCGCCCCAATCATGCTGCTATTATAGGCGGTGCAGTCATGCTGCATATGTTGATAAGAGTGATAATTTTTATAGGGACCGCTAATGCCTCTACGTTTAGTTTTGATGACCACCATTTGTCTTGTTCTGGCATCCTGTTCGAACCGTAATCCGCTGGAGGTCACGATTTCGCGTTGCCCGGCAATTGCTGTTCTGGGTGATGTTGGAACACTTGTTAAATTTAACGGTGATGGCAGACTGAATGATGATGTTGCCTTTGTATCCACCATTTCAGACCTGAAGATAGAGTGTAATACGGGCAAAAGCATTGATAGCACCGTTTCGTTACGAATTAAGGCGCGTATGGGTGACGCCATGGTTGGCAGTTCTGCTAACATTCAATATTTTGTTGTAGTGATGAAAGATAACCATCAAATTGTTACCAAGCGCGTTTTTGACACAACATTGCATTTTGATAGTGCCAATGGCTTTGCTGAGGTCGAAGAAGTCATTAGCCAACATATGCCATCGGTTGACCGAGCAAGGCACTATAATTATGAACTTTTAGTTGGTTTTCAAATGACCGATGAAGAAGTGGCGTATAATCTTAGCCGTTGAGGCAAGTGATTCAAATTGCTTGTGACTTGCGATTGACAAGTTGAACATATATATACTATCGAACTAACACCCTAGATATTGGGTGAAACGATTATAGTCTGGCTGCCAGCGATGGTAGTCTTCCCATTGCGGGAGAGATCACCTCGTGACGTATAACAGGTGACGCCGAAGGAGCAACCACCCCGGAAACTCTCAGGCAAAAGGACCGCAATAGGTTTTGACGCTCTGGAAAGCAGGAATGTTTTTCCTCACCGACGGGGTAAGTCCGGCGCTATTTTCTTGTGAAAGTAGCTAGGATTAATCTCTCAGGTCCCGAGACAGAGGGGGTGCATGGCCAGCATATGCTGGGCCAAGTTTATGTACCTGCGTTTGCTCAGCAACAGCAAGCGCCTTAAGCACCGGGACCATGGGATATGAGTGACAATCAGACACTGCTGAAAACACCTCTATTTGATTTACTAACAGCTGCAGGCGGCAAGATGGTCCCCTTCGCGAGCTATGCCATGCCGGTTCAATTTCCCATGGGCATTATGGGCGAGCATAACCATACACGCAGCAAAGCTGGGCTGTTTGACGTTTCCCATATGGGGCAATGTTACATCCGCAGCCTTGATGGCCGTGACCCAGCTGCGGCATTAGAGCGCTTAATGCCTGGGGCCTTGCAAAGTTTAAAGCCTGGCAAAATGCGCTACAGCATGCTGCTGAACGATGACGGCGGCATGGAAGATGACCTTATGGTCACCCGCAGCTTTGAACCTGACGGTATGCTTTATGTGGTGGTGAACGCAGCTTGCAAAGATAAAGACTATGCCATTATTGAAGAAAAGCTGGCGGGTAAGGTGGCGCTGGAGCCCCTTGAAGACCGCGCGCTGATTGCACTGCAAGGCCCGAAGGCTGAGGAAGTTTTGGCGAGCTTAGCGCCCGGGGCCACAGAGCTAGGCTTTATGGAAGCCACCATGATTACGCTCGAGGGCACGGTTTGCTGGGTTAGCCGCTCGGGCTATACGGGTGAGGACGGTTATGAAATATCCGTGCCTTCAAGTGACGCTGAAGCGCTTGCCCGCAGACTATTAAGTCATGAATTGGTGGAGCCTATCGGCCTTGGTGCGCGGGATAGCTTGCGGCTGGAAGCGGGGCTTTGTCTGTCTGGCCATGACTTCAACGCTAGCATTACTCCGGTTGAGGCTGCGGTTACTTTTGCCCTCGGTAAAAAGCGCCGTTTAACAGGCGATTTCCCTGGCGGCGAAAAAATACTGGCGCAATTGGCAGAAGGTACAAGCAGATTACTGGTTGGTATAAAGCCCCAAGGCCGCGCACCTGCGCGTGAAGGAACTATCATCCAAGACACAAGCGGCAATGATATTGGCATCCTGACCTCCGGTGGTTTCGGCCCCACGGTTGGTGGCCCCATCGCGATGGGCTTTGTTTCGGCTGAATTTGCCGCTGTTGGCACGGAAATAAACTTAATTGTGCGCGGGAAAAGTTTGCCGGCGCGCGTAGCTAACACACCGTTTGTGGCCCAGCGTTACAAACGTAAAATCACTTAAAAAATAAAGGGAATAGGACATGATAAAATTTACCGAAGAACATGAATGGCTGTTGGTGGACGGCGACACTGTCACCGTTGGCATTACTGATTATGCCCAAAAGGCGCTGGGTGATGTGGTGTTTGTTGAGCTGCCTGAAGTTGGTGCAAGTTTTGGCAAAGATGAAGACGCAGCGGTGGTCGAATCTGTGAAAGCAGCGAGTGATGTTTTTGCCCCTATCAGCGGCGAAATAATGGACGTTAATGGCGCGTTAGAAGACGATCCCTCACTGGTGAATAGTGCTGCGATGGATGCAGGCTGGTTCTTTAAAATGAAGGCATCTGACATGAGCGAAATGGACGCGATGATGGACGAAACTGGTTACAATGATTTTGTGGCGGGCCTTGAGTGAATCCATGACATTTGAGGAAAAACAAGTTTGGTCGCCCAAAAGTTATGCCGAGCATGGCCGCTTTGTCGCGGACATGGCGGGCGGTGTGCTGGATTTGTTGGAGGCAAAATCAGGGGAAGCGCTTTTAGACCTTGGCTGCGGCGATGGGGTTTTAAGCATAAAACTGCAGGAAATTGGCGCCATAGTTACAGCCGTTGATGCATCACCAGAAATGATTGATGCAGCTATTGAGCTGGGCTTAAATGCTAGAGTGCGTGACGGCCAAAATTTGAATTTTGACGGCGAATTTGACGCTGTTTTTTCCAACGCTGCGCTGCACTGGATGCCCAATGTTGACGGCGTTATTGCCAGTGTATTCAAGGCCTTAAAGCCCGGTGGGCGTTTTGTGGCTGAATGTGGTGGTTTTGGCAATATTGCTGCTATGCGAACGGCTATTCGTGCCGCCCATAAATTGGTAACAGGCCGGTCGATGCCAGATGACCGCAAAGTTTTTCCCAGCGTTAATTATTACCGCGACAGGCTAAGCGCCGGGGGGTTTGATGTTGATCAGATCGCTATTATTAGCCGTCAAACACCGCAAAAATCTGGGGTGCGTGCTTGGTATGAAACTTTCGGCGGCCGCTTTTTTGACGGCGTTACCCTTGAGCAAAAAACCGCAATAATTGATGAAGCCGAAGCGCTGTTAAAACCTGAGCTTTGTGACGAATATGGCAATTGGTTTGCCGACTATCAACGCCTGCGCTTCAAAGCGCAAAAGCCTGTTTAATCTGGAGTATTGAAGATGCGTTATTTACCGCTATCAGAAGGTGACCGCCAGCAAATGTTAAATACAATCGGTGCCAGTTCAGTTGATGAACTGTTCAGTGATATTGATGCGAAATATTTAAACCCCGCGATTGACCTGCCATTAAGCAAAACAGAGCTTGAGGTGGAGCGGCATTTAGGCCGGATGGCAGGCAAGAATACCGCAGCCGGGAATGTGCCCTTTTTTGTCGGCGCCGGGGCTTATAAGCACCATGTGCCAGCCACCGTTGACCATATGATCCAGCGCGGCGAGTTTTTGACCGCTTACACGCCGTACCAGCCTGAAATTGCGCAAGGGACTTTGCAGTATATCTTTGAGTTTCAAAGCCAAGTAGCGGCGCTCACCGGCATGGATGTGGCCAATGCGTCTATGTATGATGGCTCCACGGCTTGCGGCGAGGCTGTCTTGATGGCAAGACGCGTAACCCGCAAGAAAGACGCAATACTGGCTGGTAACCTACACCCCCATTACCGGGCAGTTGTGGAAACACTGACCCAGTTTACGGCGGACAATATTAACGCCCTCGATACGCAGCCCGAAAGCCCAGAGGCCGAGCTGCTCGCGGCGATGGATGCGGTTGACGGTGACACTAGCTGTGTGGTCGTTCAAAACCCTGGCATATGCGGCCATGTGATGGACCTGCGGCCGCTGGCGGAAAAATGCCATGCTAATAAGGCCCTGATGATTGTGGTCGTGACCGAAGTAGTATCGATGGGTGCAGTGATGAGCCCGGGCGAGATGGACGCAGACATTGTTGTCGGTGAAGGTCAATCGATCGGCAACGGCCTAAATTATGGTGGTCCTTATGTGGGGCTGATGGCGACGCGGCAGAAATATGTGCGGCAAATGCCGGGCCGGCTCTGCGGCGAAACGGTTGATGCTGACGGTAACCGGGGGTTTGTTCTGACGCTTTCAACTCGCGAACAACATATCCGCCGCGAA
This sequence comes from Alphaproteobacteria bacterium, assembly GCA_021774735.1. Taxonomy (GTDB): domain Bacteria; phylum Pseudomonadota; class Alphaproteobacteria; order Sphingomonadales; family Kordiimonadaceae; genus JAJFIS01. The sequence continues at coordinate 18,075 of JAJFIS010000011.1, forward strand.
AAAGCGACCTCGAACATTTGTACAAATTCTGGGCTTTGCTCGCTTGCCTTCACTATTCATATGACCTTGCTGGGTGAGGCTGGCCTGCAGAAATTAGCGCGCCTTAATCACTTTACGACCTGCAAATTACGCGGTGCCTTGCAAAAGATCAATGGGGTGAAAGTTCTAAATAAAAGCTTCTTTAATGAGCTCGCAATAGAATTACCAGTGAATGCCGTTGAGCTTGTTGAAAAATTAGCCGCTGGTGGCATTTTGGCAGGTGTTCCCGGCGGACGACTATACCCTGACGGCTCCCACGATAATTTATTGCTTTTAGCGGCGACAGAAACCGTCACCGATGATGATATTGCCGCATTGGTAACGGCCATTGAGGGAGAACTGTCATGAGTATGAACAATCAAGGCCGACCAACTGACACCGGTGAAACTGCACCCATAACCCCTGATTTTGAAAGCTATTCAGGCCATAAAGGTTTGCGCCTCGCTGAGCCGCTCATTCATGAAATTGGCAACGCGGAAAGCAGCGGCGTTGATGTGCCCGACTGTGGTGACTTTGACATGGCTTTAGGTGGGCTACAGCGCAGCGGCAAAATGGGTATTCCCGGCCTGCCAGAGCCCGATGCTGTGCGCCATTACACCCGCCTTTCGCGCAAAAATTATGGCATTGATATGGGGCTGTTCCCGCTTGGGTCCTGCACCATGAAGCATAACCCACGCCTGAATGAGAAAATGGCAAGGCTGCCGGGCTTTGCTGACATTCACCCTTTGCAGCCGGTCTCTAGCGTCCAAGGGGCACTGGCTTTGATGGAGGAACTATCCCACTGGATAATGACACTTACCGGCATGCCTGCGGTGGCCTTAAGCCCGAAGGCGGGCGCCCACGGCGAGCTTTGCGGCATTATGGCAATCCGCACAGCGCTGGAAGCGCGCGGTGATGCGCGCCAAGTGATATTAGTGCCTGATAGCGCCCATGGTACCAACCCGGCAACAGCAACCTTTTGTGGTTACAGTGTTAAATCTATTCCCGGTAAGGCCGATGGCAGGGTGGACTTAGAAGCACTTAAATCGGCACTGGATGATACTGTTGCGGGTGTGATGATTACCAATCCCAATACCTGCGGTCTGTTCGAGCATGAAATTCGCGACATCGCTGATGCTATCCACGACGCAGGCGCTTTCTTTTACTGCGACGGGGCTAACTTCACCGCCATTATGGGCAAAGCCCGCCCCGGTGATTTGGGCGTTGATGCCATGCATTTGAACCTGCACAAAACATTTTCCACGCCCCACGGCGGCGGTGGCCCCGGTTCTGGCCCTGTTGTGTTTTCAGCGGCACTGGCCGATCATGCGCCGATACCTTATGTGATGGATGTGGGCGGTGCGCTAACTATGAAAGAATGGAAAGACGGCGAGGCGGATTCCACCTTAGGCCGCATGACCGCTTTCCACGGCCAGATGGGCATGTATGTGCGGGCGTTAAGCTATATGTTAAGCCATGGCAGCGACGGCCTGAAACAAGCCGCTGAAGACGCTGTGTTGAGCGCCAATTATCTGCTCGCATCGCTCAAGGATGTTATGTCCGCTTCCTTTGACGGGCCGTGCATGCATGAAGCCCTGTTTGATGATCGTTTCCTCAAAGATACCGGCGTCACCACGCTAGATTTCGCCAAAGCCATGATCGACGAGGGCTTCCACCCCATGACGATGTATTTCCCGCTGGTGGTGCAGGGGGCGATGCTCATTGAGCCGACAGAATCCGAATCTAAAGGCAATCTTGATCAGTTCATTCGCTCTATGCGGGGGCTGGCTTTGGAGGCGAAGGCAGGCAAAGTGGAACGCTTTAAAGGCGCGCCATTTTACGCACCGCTCAGGCGCTTAGACGAAACCCAAGCCGCAAGGAAGCCAATTTTACGCTATATTCCACCAGAATAGGGGGCAGTGATCTAGTCGCTTCATATTATGTTCTTGCTTTGTTCTCATATGTATGAGATAAGAACATATGGAACAAGTAGCCACATATGAAAATCGGGCACTGAGGGCCCGACCGTTTCTGTCCAGTGATAGCATTGTGGGTGGCACAGCCTTCAAAGGGCGCGGTGCCACATCTAATATTTCGGGCCGGTTCGAAAAGCATAAGCGCACCGCTTTTGATGATGGCTGGGACGATCATGTTCTCGATTGGACATCGGTTAGTAACGATGATGTTCCGCCCTTAAAAACAACGGTTGCAGAGGAAAAGCCCAAGCATATCATCACCCGGAATAGCTCCCCCGATGTTCCCTTTGACCGCTCGATAAACCCTTACCGGGGCTGTGAGCATGGCTGTGTTTATTGCTTCGCACGGCCAACGCACGCCTTTATGGGCCTGTCGCCGGGTTTGGACTTTGAAAGTAAATTGTTTGCCAAGCCCAATGCTGCGGCCTTACTGCGAGAAGAGCTAGCAAAGAAAGCTTATAAGGTTTCTCCCATTGCCATGGGCACCAATACGGACCCTTACCAGCCGATTGAGAAAACCCGCAGAATTACGCGCTCTATTTTGGAGGTTCTGGACAATGCCAACCATCCCGTTTCGATCGTTACCAAGTCACGGCTTATTTTGCGAGATATTGATATATTGAAATCAATGGCCGAGCGGGGTCTTGTGAAGGTTGGTATTTCGGTCACGACGCTAGACCATAAATTATCGATGAAGATGGAACCTCGTGCCACCAGTCCTCAACGCCGCTTGGATGTTATCCGTTTGCTAAAGGATGCTGGCGTGCCGGTATCTGTGATGGTCGCGCCGATAATTCCCGGCTTGACAGATGTTGAGATTGAGCAAATTTTAAAAGCGGCGCGCCATGCAGGGGCAGAAGGTGCCGCCTATATTATGATGCGCTTGCCGCTGGAGGTTGCCCCCCTGTTTGCTGATTGGTTGGCGGCGCATTTTCCCGATCGCAAAAACAAAATTCTGGCCCGTGTGCGCGCGGTGCGCGGCGGCAAGCTATCCGATAGTCAGTTTAAGCGCCGGATGCGCGGGGAGGGGTTGGAGGCAGATTTGCTGAACCACCGTTTTAAAAATGCCCACCGGCGTTATGGCTTTAGCTCAGATAAAACCAAGCTCGATTGCCGCCAGTTTGTGCCGCCTATATCAGTCCATGAAAAGCAAATGTCTTTGGCGCTATAAAAGGGAATGATGGTTATACTTGCGTGTCACCCTCGACACTTATGTGGCTCACCGGGAAAGACGGGGTTGTGCATTGGGTTATCTTAAAATATAGCTGGATATTGGAAGTAGTTTAATTGACTTGAGATTAGGAGTGCCCATGGCTGACGTCCGATCAAATGCCGATATTTTCTCAGATGCTTTCCACGAAGCAATTATTGACAAAGACATTAGCAAGTTGGCGCCTCATATCGCGGACGATGCTCAATTTCATTCCCCCGCCTTTTATAACCCCAAGCAAGGCCGCGATACGCTATTGTTTATCTTAAGCAGTGTTTCTGAGGTTTTTGAAGGCCTTACCTATGTCAAAGAATGGACGGACGGTAATGAGTTATTGTTAGAGTTTAGGGCCAAGGTGAAGGGTAAAGATATCCACGGCATCGACCGCATTAGCTTGAATGACGCAGGGAAAATCGTGCGTTTTGAAGTGATGGTGCGCCCCTTAAATGGTTTGATGGCGCTGGCGGAAGAAATGGGCAAGAAGTTTCAAGCCGCTGGAGTCTCTGGGACATAGGCCCTTACCGGAGCCTATCCTATTAACTGTGTAAGTGGCCATGATATACTCCATGAAAGGGAGATTTATTATGGCTATCAAGCAAGAAGTTATCGACGAACTATTGAAGGACTACAAAAACCCTGAAGACCTTTTGGGTGAAGAGGGTCTGTTCAAGGTGCTTAAAAAGGCGTTGATTGAACGGGCGATGTCGGCGGAATTGACCGACCATCTGGGCTACGAACCACACGAAGAGAAGGGCCGCAAGTCAGGAAACAGCCGCAACGGGCATGGCAAGAAGCGCATCACCGGCGAAGATGGTAATATGACCATCACGGTACCGCGCGACCGCGATTCCAGCTTTGAGCCGCAAATTATCAAGAAGGGCCAGCGCCGCTTTGATGGCTTTGATGACAAGATTATTTCCATGTATGCACGGGGCATGTCGGTGCGCGAGATACGCGGTCACCTGGAAGAACTGTATGGCGTGGAAGTGTCACCAGACCTGATCTCACGGGTGACTGACGAAGTGATGGACGAAGTGCGCGAGTGGCAATCACGGCCGCTGGATGAAGTCTATCCCATCATCATCTTTGATGCGCTACGGGTTAAAATCCGCGACGAAGGCACAGTGCGCAACAAAGCGGTTTATCTGGCACTCGGCTTCACCATGGACGGTCACAAGGAGGTTCTCGGCCTGTGGAT
>JAJFIS010000012.1 GCA_021774735.1 Alphaproteobacteria bacterium
GCCAATCAAAGCGGCAGCGCAACGTGCTGTCGTACCCGCTACAAAATGTTCTTGTAATCGTGATCGTTTAGCTTGGCTTAATCTGCTCTTTCTCATACATACCCCTATAACACAAATTATGCATTATCTGGGTCAGCCCCAAGTTATTTATTGAAGAGCCTGCTGTTTTCGGAACATGAAGGTTAAATAATATTTTTGACATAAATAACTTATTGTCTCTTGATATAGATAATATGGAATTCTATCTTTGCTCTAACACTTTAGGTCTGAATAATTCTATGAATTATACATGCCTTTAATCTGTACATTAACCATAGTATGACATTACCTATTTAACGCGACACATAATATCTTAGAATGAAATGCTCGCTTCATTACGACGAATATCTGCTTCGACCATCATTTTACATAACTGTTCAAGGTTCGTACTTGGTTCCCAACCTAAAACTTTTTTTGCTTTGGTTGGATCGCCTATCAGCAATTCAACTTCAGCAGGGCGATAAAATTTAGGGTTAACTTTCACTACGGTCTCACCAGTCGCAACGTCAGTCGCAGTTTCGTTTTCTTCATTGCCATCCCATCGCAATGTAATATTAGCGGCTTTAGCTGCCATAGTGACAAAATCGCGAACGGTTTCCGTTCGATTTGTTGCTAAAACAAAAGTATCAGGTTCATCTGCTTGCATCATGCGCCACATACCCTCAACATAATCCTTGGCAAACCCCCAATCACGTTTAGCGTCCATATTACCAAGTTCCAATACCTGCAGTTTACCCAGTTTAATTTGGGCGATACTGTCAGTAATTTTGCGTGTCACAAATTCTTTGCCTCGGAGAGGGCTTTCATGATTAAATAAAATTCCACTGCAGCCAAAAATACCATAACTCTCCCGATAATTAATGGTCATCCAGTGTGCATAAAGTTTAGCAACTCCGTATGGACTGCGTGGGTAAAAGGGGGTGTCTTCTTTTTGAGGAATTGCCTGTACTTTGCCAAACATTTCTGACGTAGACGCTTGATAGAAGCGAATTTTTGTGTTGACGATTCGAATGGCCTCCAACAAATTTAGTGGGCCCAAACCTGTGATTTCAGCAGTTGTTGTAGGTTGATCAAAAGACACACCGACAAAACTTTGCGCCGCGAGATTATATACTTCGGTTGCCCCTGTATCTTGCAACAAACGTATGCTGGCGCTCAAGTCCGTTATATCATATTCGACAAGCTCTAAATTTTTGTGGCCAACTACGCCCAATTCTTCTATCCGCCAAAAATTGACTGAGCTTGTACGGCGAAAAGTGCCGTAAACCTTGTAACCCTTACCCAAGAGCAGCTCCGCCAAATAAGCGCCATCCTGCCCCGTAATCCCTGTTATAATCGCTTTTTTCATATTCTTTTAATCCTTGTCAATAAATTCGTATGGATACTCGTAACTTAAGTCTAATAATTCCTTCGGGTTTAAAACTTTATCGGGTCGAGAAGAGAAATCTTGCCTTTTGTATTCAGGTAAGGAATTTTCTTTCATCATAACCAAATTTTCTATTTCATATAAAGAAGACAACTGTTCTTTCAATATCATCAATGCCCCCTCTCCAGGTAAGGAAGTCAAATCTTCATAGAAAACCTCCGTGAAATCAATTTTCATGCTTTGACAAGTAAATCTAACTGTCTTGTAATATTTCTTCATTCCCTTATAATATGCTTCAAATTCATCTTCAACAAACTGAATTTGAACGGAGCTAGTGTTGTAATTTTGTGGTTGTTTAGTTAATTCCAGTTTTTTAAATGAAATATAGGCGTCTAAGGGGTCCCTATACAAAAACAAAACCTTGTCGTTAGGGCTGATGTAGCCTGATAATGATGTAGCCCCATGAATATGCTCAGGAAAAATTTTTATCGCAGGCTCCAGATTTCTACATAAAAAATGTAATGCACTTTTATATAAATCTGGTTTCCTATGAGAAAAACTTGATAAAAAGGTCAACATTTTATCCTTATCAAGAGTCTGAATATATGATTTTAGTAAATCTCGCTCATCCTGGCACAGAGCATGGAGGGAGTTCATCAATACACATGCTAATAGTTCAAACCGTCTTCTCCAAAACATTGAATCGTCTGAAGCAATAAAATAAGGCCCGCCATTATGAAACATCTCCCCTAAAACATCGAATTCGTTCAATTTCCCAATCAAAGTCATGATGTAGTTGGTGCCATGTCGCTGCCCGCTTGCAATTATTAAGGCCATTTATTTACTCTTTTTCGCTTATATACATACATGTTCATTAGCTAGTTTTTTTCTAAATGGAACAATTATATGGCATACTGTAATGCAAATTATTTTTGCCATCTCAGCTGGTTCGAAATCAAGCTATGCATTCTTCAATCATAGCTCGCAACTACAAAAATGAATGTTTGGTGTAAATCCCTGCTCATTTTTGTTTACTCCTGGAACGAACAAATCTCTTGTTGAAGAATGCTATTAATTAAGTTGTACGTACGGTCATATGAGAAACTATTCGCTCGTGATTTAGCGCGCGAAATTAACTCAATATTTCTTCCTGTCATGTCGCCATGAAAAAATTGCGCAATGGCCTTGTCAAAAGATTCTACACAGTAAGGGTCGAAATAATATCCACATTGACCTAACACTTCAGGTATTGAAGTGGAACAGCTTGCTATTACAGGCGTTCCAATTGCCATAGCCTCAAGTACAGGAAGTCCAAAACCTTCAAAAAGTGATGGGAATACGAGAGCTTGTGTTGCAACTAACAGTGTGGCTTTTTCAGCTTCTGATACATAACCCAAATGAACTATACGACCCTCGTCCATGTATTGACTAAGCCCAAACTCCTCAACATATTCTGAAAACGGCTTCCCCCACCCTTGGCGCCCCGCAAAAATAAAGCAGTATTTGTCCATTATCTTCAAGTTTTGTTGGAGCCACTTCAATACAATTATCATGTTTTTTCTGGGTTCAATTGTTCCCAGCAACAAAAAAAATGGGTCAACAGGATTGTTTGATATTTTTTTTCTGGCCTCTTCGGCAAACGACCTATCAACATTATGACCTAACAGTGTCACATGGCAATTCTCTTCAGGTACGTCATATAACCATAACAGGTCTTTAGCAGTGGACTCAGAAATAGTAAAAAATAAGTCTGTAGTTTCAATTTGTTGTCTCAGTCCATCCAAGTGGTATTCAACAGTATCTGCTGTGTGACACTCCTGTGTTAAAATGAACGAAAAATCATAAAAAAGATAGCTATCTTTCAAATATACTTTTTGGGGGGGTTTTCTGTGTAAAAACAAGCCAAGTGTGGGATGTCCATCTACAACTCCGTGCTCATCCATTTCAACGTCATTTATACCCTCTTGCAACTTGAATTTTTCTTGCAAATATTGACCACTTCGAGCAAGTAGACAATGTTGGATAACAGGGACCTCAATTACTTTGCGAAAAACAGTAAACCTTATTTCGAAACAAGGCGGTGGATTTTCAACATACCTACGAGCCAATTCATAAACAACATTGGAAATTCCAGTATAATCTAGTTCCCATAAAGGACTGACATCAATATAAAGCAGCCAGTTATTAGCTTTATCTTTCAAATCAATCGCCTTAACCTTCTTCATGAATTTCGCCCCCATTTCAAGATGGCCTTCTTAAATGTATTGAGGCTATATTTTGACCATACGGTCTTTTTAGCCCTATCAGACTTGGTCTGGTATTGGCGAGGCGTGAGTTTAATTGCCTTAATAACTGCATTTTTTACAGCTCCTTGCACAGGTGGAAAATGCGTTGTTTTAAGGTCTTCACCAAAAACATGATAGCCAGTTCCTGTCCTCTGCTGCTTAACTGAAATAACAATTGCGTTTGACTGAAACACATAATCTTTCATTGCAGTTTCCCTAGATGATACGGGAACACAGCCCATCGACATGGCTTCAATTAAAGGCAGATTTAAGCCTTCAGTTGAAGATGTACAAAGATAAAAGTTTGCCATATCATACAAAGCGTTTAGTTGCTCTGAAGTTAATTCGTCTCCAATAAATATAATCTTGGGGCATTCTGCTGTCAAAAGATAATGAGATTTCAAGATATCCTGAATGTGCACAAGTTTAGTTTGTTCATTGTCAATAATAAGCTTTATGATAAGCACAATATTATTATCAACTGCAACAGACTGAAATTCCTCTATCATCATTGCAAATTGTTTCCGCTTGTCAAACGGATTTAAAACCGAAAAGAATATCTTTTGTTCTGAACTGGGCGCTACAAAATCTTCCAATCTTCCAATATCCTCCCAGTCAGGAGGCTTGGTGTTATCAAGCGGATAAGCTGGAATTTTTAAAACATCATAACTCTTAGTCTTGGAACTCTCAGTGATAACAGGTGGCGGGAAATACTTTGCTTGATTTATGCCATATGCCTTTAAATTATTAGCAGCGAACGAGGACCAACACCAAACTTCATCTGCTTTGGAGAGTATGTGAATTTGATCCTCAAGAGGATTGTCATCTGTGATACAGGCTGTAAATTCAGGAAATTCCCATCCACATATAAACACGTTTTTAATCCCATAAAATGGCCTGATATGTTCCACTGGTTTGACTGCTAAATGAACATCACCGTATCTGATTCCTTTGACTTTCCATGCCAACTCGGTTTGATAAATCTCAGGACGCGTTATCATTTCAACATACATTCCTGCATTTGTCAGTCCACTACGGTATAACTTCGCTATTACCTTCCAAGAATAATGTGCTTTACCATAAATAATTTCGGTATTATCTGATACATCAAGTTTTTCATCTTCGATAGAATTACTTATAAGAAATCTTCTATTCATTGTTTTGGTTTCTCTATACTAGACGCAATAGCCAACAGGTCCGCTAACATTAATGTTGAACATTTCTGCTCAGCGCCCCTAAGTCCAAGATTGATGTTTTCTTCAGGTTTCTGGTGTTGTGCGGAATTTTGCGTGGTGTCAGTAGAATTCATTAAGTATTTTTTACCGCTTATGGTGACCGATATACCTGTTTCAGAGATGTTTTCTAGATGTGAATTCTGAAAAATTGCCGCCTCTAATTGCTTTTCTATTCGACCAAGCCTCATTTCTATTGAACTACCTAGGTCCCTCAAACCAAAGAAGTGAAAAATCTTCCCCCAAAATGGATGGCAAAGTCTTCGATGGCGAATAAGAGCTTTGTCAAGGTTTCTTATTCTATGTTGATGTCTCTGTGTGCTGGGCAGCAGAGATATTGCATATAAAACACTTACCTTTGACGCGCCTGATCTCAACTGCCGCGAATATCCTTGATACTCTGCTGTCAACGGAGCTCGGTCCAAAAATATTTTGAATGTAGCATAGATAAACTCGTTGCCATTTCTGGTCAATAACTGATTTAGAGATAGTATTGGCAAAATTTCGCATTCCTCATAACTACAGTTGTCCAAGTTTTTGCTCCTCAACGCAGGAAATCACATGTCTTATAATCAGCATATGAAATCTTGTAAATCCTTATTCAAGGCCTGATGTTCTTTAGTGTTTACCAGTATCTGTCTCAAGTCTTCAATTGAACGCGTTTCTAGCCCAGCCGTCATGACTTCAACTGAGGGCTCATGTCCCAGTATCCATTTACTTCCCGCCATGACCTCGGCTTTTTTCATAATGCAACCCTTGTATCGTTGCGGGTTAGCAAAAGGGCACCATTGCTTACACTCAAGCAATCAATTGGTATATTCATCACCCTGAAGCTTCAACCAGCATTTGTCCATATATAGTCGATAGGATTGTAAAGCTAGCCAAAGTTCAAAATTTCCTTAACTCTCCCCTCATAACATTTAGAAATAACAGTTGTTGATAATTCTTTATTTACAAGCCTCCAAGCAGCATCAGCTTTCTTTCGTGCCAATTCGGGATTATCAAATATCTTTTTCATCATACTGGCTGCATGATCCAAGTCTGGCTCGGCCCATTTCTGTCCTTTTTGGTAATATACATAATCCCCCGGTTCTACATCTTTTAGCTCAAAATCAACAAGAAAGGCGGTGTCTTCGTTGCAAAAAGCTAGGTTTCCGGAATATCCAGTAGCGATAACAGGCACATTGAGTTGCATCGCCTCGGCCATACCATATCCGAAGCCCTCAGACCGGTGAAGGGAAACATAACAGTCAGCCCCCTTAACCAATTTTAACATAGTCTCATATTCGACCGCCTCGTCAATTAGTAACAACCTTTCATCATTATCAATCTGAGTTAGCAAAGTCATCAATTTATCTTTTTGTGGGCTGTTCATCACATCAGACATATTATGGCATTTGATAACAAAACACGCCTTCTCCCCTGCGTTAAAGGCAAGCTGGAACGCACGAATAGTTCCCAGCGGATTCTTCCGCTCAGAGTAGGAAAAAGCATCAAAAGAAAAGAAAAATACAAATGGTTCAGGCGATAGAAGGTGTTTATTTAGTTCTTTTCTCCCCGCTTGTCGCGATATCTCAGGGATGTTTTCTAAACACATTCCAACATTAATGACGGGCTTATCGGTGTAAGGCTGATAGATTTCCACGCCATAATCAGATGAAACCCATATTTCATCCAATAGATCTAATGCCAACAAATGGCTCTCTGCTGGCTTGTCTAACTCCCAGAAAAAATAGCCAATATTATAAGAAGCAGAAAAAACATCGGGCAAACACAACATGACTTTTGGAATTTGATCTGCATTATAATGCAACAAATTAATTGAGGCAGAGTTTAATTTATCAGGCCATTCATTGATGCCATTTTGGATCGGCTGTGGATTTTCAAGTGAAAAATTGTAAATTGATGTTTGGATTGAAAGTCTGTTAAAAATTAAAGCTGACGCACGTGATGCTTGGCTTAACCCAGACATACGATCAAAACAGCCGACAAGCTGAAAATTAACACATTTATCAATCAGGGGTGATGTCCCTGTTTTCGGCACTTTCAATCTGAGTCCAGTCTCCTCCCACTTATTTTCGAAAGCACCTGTCTTCAAAGAAAACCCCATTTTCTGTATTTGCAAGTATAAAGCCGAACGACTTCCATACTCATCCCCTAGGCCATCACATGGCATTATTATTAATTTAAGCCAATATAATGGCATAAGTAACAATAATTCTCGACTTCCATGGGAAAGTTCAATAAGCGCATGGTACACTTTCCTTCTTTGTTTGGAACACTTCCTTTCGCCCTCGCCTAACAAATTGTATCGGGCACATGCTACTTCCATGCCATATGTCAAGGGCCAGCCTTGATGGGACATGTCCATTGGCATGTCTTGTAATATTTTGATATGCCGAGGGAGAATGGTGCAATCCTCTACTCCTAGCGAAGGAGCTTTGTCAAAGCACCACCAGTAAATTTCAAGAGCGAGTGTCCTATTACAGTGTACCATATCTACATCAGCCGAAAGAAGCTCATCTTTATACCAAGATAAAATGCGCTCGCTTACCTGTCCATTGGGCAAAGTCACAGTTGTATTCAAATATGTAATTTGACCCTTCGTTAGAGGGAGCTGCATCAGCTCACCTCGTTGCTCGCCAAGCCCGTCAAAAAACTGCTGCAATGTGCAGGCATTCCTTCGTCCTCCGAAATCACTCTGAAGCGTAAAAATATAATTAAAGTAAGCGGTCATCTGTGTCGTTTTGTTGGTTTCAAGTACAGTCTTGGCAAGTAGATGATCAAAAGAAATTTCGCGATCAACCATGTTTGCAAGACTTCTATGTCTTAAGGATTTATGAGTATCATTATTTGCAAGCTTAGTTATAGTGACTGGCACCCACTCGGCTAATTGTACAAGTTGATTAAATGGGGTTAACAAGCAGACCTGCATACTCTTTGGTAAATCTGCTCCTTGGGTCAATTGAAAACTAAAGCCTGAGAAACCAGCTGAAATCCCAGCATCCAATAGGTCTTGCCGGAAAATACATGCCTTAGTCAAAGAATGAGGCAGGCCATTCACCAGAAGAAAAAGCCTAACGGGAGTTGCCGAACCATGTTGAATAGCCCAGCCAGACAATCTATCGTGAGCGATTCCATCGATATGGACAATATAGGCCTTACGGGTTTTATATGTGTCAATTTGTAAGTAAATTTTTTGAACTAATCTGCGAACAAAATCAAAGGCAGAAAAGGCGCGTCTGTCCATAATCTTTACATTATTCATCAATGACTTTTTCATCATAATTGACTGGCACGACTCAAATCTGCATCGATCATATCTTTAACTAATTGACTAAAACTGGTCTGATGTTGCCACCCAAGTATCTTCCTAATTTTTGAGGGTTTAGCAACAGCAATAACATTATCAACAGGCCGAAAGAATGTAGGGTTTACTTTTACCAAAGTTTTCCCTGTCTGGTCATCATATCCCTCTTCGTCTTCCCCTGTTCCTTTCCATTTCAAATTATACCCTGCCCCTTTAGCAGCCAATTGAACAAACTCTCGCAAAGTGTGCGTTTCGCCTGTTGAGATTATAAAATTATCTGCCTCATCCCCCTGAAGCATTTTCCACATAGCAAAAACATACTCTTGAGCACTACCCCAATCGCGCGATGTATCCAAGTTACCGAGCTCAAGCAAGCCTTGCTTTCCTTCTTTTATAGCTGCAAATGCGCGCGTTGTCTTACGCGTAACGAATTCCTCTCCTCTTAATAATGATTCATGATTAAAAAGAATTCCGTTACAACCAAAAATACCATATGCTTCTTTGTACCCAGAAACGCTATAATAAGCGGATAACTTAGATATGCCATACGGGTTTTGAGGCATGAACGGGGATGACTCCGTCAAGTCTTGTACACCATTAGCACCAAAAATCTCAGCTGAACCAGCTTGAAATATGCGAGTATGAGGAGAATGTTGCCGAATAGCCTCAAGTAATCGAAGAATGCCTAATGCATTAATATTATGTGTTAAGACCGGCTGAGAAAAAGAGACGCTAACTGAGCTTTGTGCTCCAAAATTATACAATTCATCTGGTGTATATTTTGAAATCACCTCGATTACATCACCGCCATTTAACAAGTCCATCCCAACAATAAGGATCTGGTTTGAAACACCTAATTCTTCAAGACGCCAAAATCGCGCCCCTACTGGCGAACAAGTTGTACCAATAACTCTATACCCTTTTTTCAGTAATAACTCCGTCAGCCATGCAGCATCCTGACCGCCAATGCCAGTTATCATCGCTGTTTTATTCATATAGCACATCCCCAATTTTGATGACTCTATGATCACCCATTAAGACGATGCAATCAAATCATAAATCAAATTGCCCCAGAAAATAACTATCATATTATAGTATTATCAGGCCTTCCGTTGCAACCGTCTCGACCATTTGATATTCCTCTGCACCTGCATGCATGAACCGCTATTGTTTATTTGGCAATCTCGGCAGAAAGTCGCAGAATAAGTTGAGCCATTGCTGAAGGCTTTGACTGACAAAGTCGATTTCTGTTTCTCTGTTTACAAGAGGCGAATCGGGACAAATTTCAGCACGATAAGTAAGGATTGGAAAAGATGGCCCGTCATAACTGCATATCTCTATGTTAATGTGGGCCGGTACAAACTTGGCTTTAATTACAGCGCAAATCGTAACTTAGTGATATCAGCTGCATTGACCCCATAGTTGCCACCTATGCTGAACGACAAGCCCAAATGTCGCATTCACAAAAAAATACTTCAAATTTTATGACAGCGCGTTTTCCTTAATTCGTGACTATGCAACTATTGGGATTAATTATTTTTTAATAATTTTAGTATAATTTTATCTAGATTTTAGATTTCAGGTTGAGGCCTACAGGTTAATTTTATGTATATATTGATGTGCCATGAGCTTCATTTGTAATCTTCCATATTTTGAAAATATCTTTGGGTATAGGTAGCTGCCTGAAATATAGGAGTATTATGTTATGACTCTTCATTCTGTCACACCACTTAACGAAGAGATTATGTTTGGGGAAAATGAAATCATCGTCTCCAAAACTGACCTAAAAGGCCGGTTAACCTATGCCAATGATGTTTTCTGCCGTGTAGCAGAAATGGCACCAAAAGATGTCATTGGCCAGCCTCATAATATTATCCGCCATCCTGACATGCCGCGTACCATTTTTAAATTACTATGGGATTCCATTCAGGATAGCCAAGAAATTTTTGCTTATGTCAAAAACATGTCGCGAACAGGAAAGTATTATTGGGTCTTGGCCCATGTAACTCCGAGCATGGATTTAAATGGTAAACTTGATGGGTTCCATTCCAACCGTCGCAAGCCTGGCGCTAAAGAAATTGATAAAATTTCACATCTTTACCAAGACTTGCTGAAAGAAGAACAACGGCATCCCAATGGTAAAATGGGCTTAGAGGCCGGTCATAGCATGCTGCATGATATCATTAGCGGTGCAGACCAAACCTATCCTGAATTTATCTGGTCCATGCAGAATTAAATTATAACCATCCGTCACAGCCCAAGAGGGGCCAATAGAGTATAAGGGAAATACCATGTTAAGCAGCTTAAGAAAGTCCAACAGCCGTCATCATGAAGAAAGTACCTTTGCAGGCAGTGAATTAGACAAACTGCGCAAGGAAAATACTCTTTATAAATCCACTATGGAAGAAATTGATAAAGTTGTCGGGCAGATGGCAGAGGGTGACCTATCCGCCAGAGTGGTTCTTTGGGATGAATTTGGGGGCCATACAGACACTTTAAACAAACTGAATAAGGCCTGTGACCTCGTCGATGCTTTTGTCCGCGAATCCGGTGCAACGCTGGATCATGCTGCGCAAGGTAAATATTACCGAATATTTTTGGAACGCGGAATTCTTGGCAACTTTGGTGATGCCGCAAAAATTATTAACGCTGCCCAAAACCATATGGAAAAAACAGAAATTGGCCGTAAAGCAGAAACTGTAGCTCTTGCGGATAATCTAGAAAGCGAAGTCAAATCCGCTGTGGATATTGTTCAAGTAAGCAGCGAAGAAATGGGCGCAAAATCCAAAGAGATGTCTGCAAGCTTGACCGATGTCACGGCTCAGGCCAATGAGGTTGTAGCACTGTCAAACGACGCTACCAATAATGTGGAAACTTGCGCAGCCGCCGTCGAAGAAATGTCTGCATCCGCACAAGAAATATACAGACAAGTAGACTCGTCACGCGCCGCCACCATACGCGCTGAAGATGAATTGGAAAAAACCAATGAAATTGTGCAAGGACTATCAACCTCAGCGGAGGAAATCGGTGATATCGCCAATATGATCAAAGATATTGCATCACGAACCAACTTATTAGCCCTGAATGCCACCATTGAGGCCGCCCGTGCTGGAGAAGCCGGCAAAGGTTTTGCCGTGGTAGCCTCTGAAGTGAAAAACCTTGCGAGCCAAACCGCTGATGCCACCGAGCGAGTAAATACTCAAATTGAGACCATCCAACAAATGGCTACGCAGACGACAACTGCCGTAGATAGAGTAGGCAAAGTAATTTTAGAATCTAGTGAGATATCTAAAGCAGTGGCATCCGCAGCCGAAGAGCAACTAACCGCCACTCAAGAGATTAGCAATAATGTTCAAGAAGCAGCAAACGCCACCAGAACATCAGCCGAGAAAGTAACCGAAGTTGCCCAAAAAACTCAAAATAGTAGCTCAACTGCTCAAGCCGTTTCTACGGAATCCAGTAATGTAACCGAAGCCATAGTGTCCCTGTCTCATAAAGTGATGGATATCATGGGTGACCTCCGGGGTTATGACGCTTTCAACCGTCGCGGTGCAGAACGCCATGAGCCTGCATCTGTCCTTGTATGTGAAATGCGCTGTAACAATAAACTCTATAGAGCCAAGGTTAGCAATATTAGCCTAACTGGAGCCTCTTTCACGCTCAATGATAGTGAGGGAATTTCAGGCGATATCACGATTGTCCCCCGTGATTGGACCAAGGAAATTTTGGCAACCATGCACGGTAACGAAGATGGTGTTGTGCGTGTTAAATTTAAATCTGGCCAAAGAGCCCTCATTGCAGAGTTCATCAAGCTAACAAATAACTGAGCCATTATCAGTTAGAGCCTTTGTAAAAGGTATAAAGGGCGCATATATGCGCCCTTTAATAATTCCTATAAATTAGATTCTATTGCTCAAAATATGAAATATTTTCAAATTTAGCTGTAAAAACCTACTAAAAAGTCTAATCTGCACCGATTAATGCAACATTACACTTATTTAGTGAGGATATCACATGCCCGAAATTTCTATACTTGGCTGGTTTCATACCGTCATTGCTATCATTGCCCTCATTGCTGGGGTCTATACATTTGTAAAATTTAAGGTCATTGCATATAGCCAAACTTCGGGTAAAATATTTCTTGTCTGCACCCTGTTTGCTGCAACTAGCGCACTTTTTATTTATGCCCGTGGTACCTTTAACCCAGCTCATATCCTTGCCATATTAACCCTGATCGCGCTTGCGGTTGGCATGTTTGCCGAAAAAACCCGCGTACTTGGTAAGCTATCCCCCTATGTTCAAGCCATGAGCTTTAGTGGTGCCTTTTTGTTTCATATGATCCCAGCCATTACCGATGGCTTGATGCGCTTGCCTGTTGGCGCACCCATTGTGACCGAGATCGAAGACCCCCTGTTACAGGGTTTCTATCTGGCCTTTCTGCTTACCTATCTGGTTGGCTTTACCGCGCAAGTGCTATGGCTACGCAAACAGTAAACTTCGCACTGGTAACTTTATCATACAAAGAAAAAGGCTGACGGGGATCAACCCGCCAGCCTTTAATTTTTTTATGCTCGCTTCGGAACTAAGGGCTAACCCTTAGAACTTATAGCTCGCCCGCAAGTACCATGAACCACCTTCATAGTTAGCAGCGGAACGGCGTGGATATTGCAGACCAACGCTCAAGCGGTTGGCATTTGGCGCACCAATCTCATTGATAAAGCTATCAAATACGTTCACCGCACCCGCAGTAAGGCGCAAGTTATCATTCATTTGATAGTTTAACTCCATATCAAAATAGATGGTGGCATCAATACTGGACGTAGGGCCAGGCCTTCCACCAATGGTGCCGCGCTCATCAAAGTGTACGCCATAGAAGTTAGCGCGAGCCATAAAGCTCCATTGATCATTAAAGTGGGTGTTCGCCGTTAAGACAAAGCGCTGACGAGGGAAGTTATTTTCAATGTCTTCAACAGTGCTATCGCTAACAGGTTTTACACCATTGATTTCGCGCTGACCCGTAACATCGAACTTGTTATAGCTATAAGCAAACGATATATCGGTGCTCATATCATCACTCCAGTCAAGATTAGATGTCAAAACAACATCAATCCCGCGAGACCGAGTATCAATAGCATTGGTATAGAATGAAATTGTACCAGATGCTGGCGCTGGAAGGGCTATATCACCCGTACGGTAGATCCGATCATCAACATCAATTTGGTAAACATCTACTGTCAAAGTGGTGTTATCGCCAATAGAAGACGTAAAACCAAGACTGTAGTTAATCGACGTTTCTTCCTGTAAGGCTTTACCGCCAACCGACAAAGCACCAGGGCTTGTTGGTGACACTAGGCCTTCTTCAACTTGCAGACCGGTTGACCCATCGAACGTTGTAATGGTGGTTTGAACGTTCGCTTGCCCCGGTGTTGGTGCGTGGAAGCCGGTTGAAAAGGCACCACGAAGCGTGAAGGTATCTGTGACATTATAGCGGCCTGCTATCTTACCGTTGATAGTACCACCAAAGTCTGAGAAGTCCTCATAACGCAAAGCATATTGCAGCATGAAATCATCACTGATGTCATGTTCAACGTCAATGTAAGCTGCCCAGTTATCCCGGCTGAAAGAACCTGCATCATCTGGATTAATACCCGCAAGGCCATTTGATCCCGCACCAGTGTATGAGTTCAACTCACCCGCACGAGCGGTATAAGTTTCTTCACGCCATTCAAGACCAAAGGCGAAGTTCACTGTGTCGCTAATGGCTTTAGAGAAGTCCGCATTGATGTTCACTTCTTTATTTCTGTATCCACCAGCATCAAAATCGCGCTGAACTGGTTGACCACTGCCATCAAGGCCCAAGGATGGGTTGAGGGTGTTGTTCAAGAAATAATCAAGTTTGTTTTTACCGTATGAAACGCTGAAATCATAATAAAATTCGTCAGCGAATTCACCCTTCACGCCACCAGTAATACTAACGTCCGTCTGGGCACCATCAAGAAACGGGGTGTAACCCGCTTGCAAGCCAGTAAAGCCAAGCGCCCGCAGTGTAGCGATTGATGAGTGACTAGGGTTACGATAGAAAAACCGGTAGCGGCCATCTGTGTCAGCGTAGTTACCACGCAAATAAATGCTTGATGTATCGCTTAGCTCAACACCTGTATTGATAAACAAACGCGCTCCGCTGGTTTCAGGGCGGCCCCAAGTTTGGGTAAATGGCGCGTCACCAAAAGGTGAATCTGCACCAACACCTGGAACACCAGCATCGATCAATGCTTGTGCGTCAGGGCGAATAATACCGCGCGACAGTGCTTCGTTATCGACATATTCAGCACTGATATTGAAGAAACCCGTGTCGCCAAGTGGCAGACCCGCATTTGCTGAAAGTTTCCAGCTTTCTTCACCTTCATAAAACTGACCATACTGAGCGATAACTTCACCGCCTTCATTAGAATCTTTTGTCACAAAGTTTATAACACCAGCGATCGCATCGGAGCCATATTGTGCAGCAGCGCCATCACGTAGCACTTCAACCCGCTTCAGGGCGATACCTGGAATCATACCAATGTCTGGGGCATGAGCACCATTACCGGCAGCTGGTGCAAAAAAGTGCACAAGGGCAGAACGGTGACGGCGCTTACCATTAACCAAAACCAATGTTTGGTCAGGTGCCATGCCGCGCAAGGATGTTGGGCGCACAAACGCACTACCATCCCCGGTCGCTGGTGTCGCCGTGAATGACGGTACCAACATTTTCAAATTATCGGTAATATCAGCGCCATTACCAAGGCTATTAAATTGCTCTCCGCCGATCACATCCACTGGGACTGTAGAATCAGTAGCTGAGCGTGGTTTTACACTTCTGGAACCAACCGTTACAATCTCTTCCAACTCCACATCCGTATCAGCATCTTGAGCCGATGCAGGAAGCGCCGCCGCCATCATGGCGATAGACGACACTCCAATCATCAATCTCTTAGTATTTAGCATAGTCTTCCTCCTTGTTTATTGTGCAGAATGCAGTATCATAATTTTATTATAGAGTAACCTCAAAATTTGGCATTTATATGCGTTATGTACGCCGCAAGAATATTTTTCTTACATATGCGTGTTATATGTCACATAAACACCTTTCTTACATAAGACGCGTTTGCAACTTCTCTTCCTGCGTCTTTTGCCGCTTGAAACGCCCCTCGAACCAATTCAGAATTGCTGGCAACTAAACTGCCATCAAAACGCCATAGATTATTTTCAAATCCAACGCGTACATGGCCACCAATATTTGCTGTTTTCGCGGCAAGAGTATTTTCTTGCTGACCAAAAGCACAGGCCGCCCATGGGCTATGAAGTGCAGCAACCTTTGCCAAAAGCGCGTCGTGGTCTTCTTGCGAGGACGCTATATCATTACTGTATCGCCCCAGAACCGCGAGAAGGAAAAATACCTGCGCCGTTAACAACCCCAATTGCTGTAGTTTTTCAAAACGGTCTACATCATTCTTATTATAAAGAATAATCTGTGGAGAAATTTTCTCAGCCGTCATCCAATTGAAAAAATCAACTGTTTCCTCCTGGTCATTGTCATTGGGGCAAATTTCTCGCAGCGCAATTGAAACAGCTTCTGGCTTTAGATCTTTAATCATCGCCATCTGTTCATATCTGCTATAACGACCAACAGCTTCACTTGTAACCTGTATGACCAATTTTTCACCTACCCGTTCTCTTATGGCTGCGATTGCTTTTCGGTATCGGTCCGTGTCCAAAGTGTGGTTTCCATCTTCATCGCGCACGTGCAAATGAATAATGCTGGCACCAGCAGCTAAAATCTCTTCAGAACATTCCCCAAGTTCATCGGGTGATATTGGCAAACGAGGGTGGTCGCCCTTGTTTCGCCTCGCCCCATTGGGCGCACACATAATAATGAAGGGATCAACCACCGAAGACCTCCACCATGACTTTATGGAATTTTTCGATCATCTCCGCGATATGGCTGTCATCCAATATGAAAGGAGGGGCAAACATGACATGACACCCCGAGCCACTTTCGGCAGACCCACCATTGGGATAGCATAACAAGCCATGTCCCATCGCGCTTTTAAGTATTTTTTTGGCTAGGCCCGCGCCGTCCTCCGGCATAGCATTAGTGGCCTTATCTGCTACAATTTCCACACCAATAAACAGTCCACGACCCCTAATATCCCCCACATTTGCATGCCCAGCAAAATTACTTCTAAGTGCGTCTATAAGAGCCGTCCCTTTGGCGCGAACATTACCCAACAATTGGTATTTATCAAATGTATCAAGGACCGCCATGCCCGAAGCACAAGCACTAGCGTGGCCAATATAAGTGTGGCCATGGTTGAAAGCCTGTCCCGAAGATGAAAATGCATCAGCGATTTTACGGCGAACGATGGTAGCGGCAAGTGGTTGGTACCCTCCCCCAATGCCTTTAGCCAATGTTACGATGTCAGGCAGAAAGTCATCTTGTTCATGGGCAAAAAATGTGCCCGTGCGCCCCGTACCGCACATTATTTCATCAGAGATCAATAATATATCATAGCGATCACATATGGCCCGTATTTCTGCAAAATACCCCTCCACAGCTGGCACAATACCAAGCGAAGCGCCAACAACAGGTTCCGCAATAAAAGCAGCAACAGTGTCTGGCCCCGCCTTCAATATAGCATCTTCAAGGGCTTTGGCGGCGCGCAAGCCATAATCCACTTCACTTTCACCCTCAACCATATCCCGAAAAGCATAACAAGGCATAATGCGCGGCCAATCATGCAAAACACCCATCATCGGTTTGCGGCGCCCCGGATGGCCGCTAACCGAAAGCGCCCCAAGGGTATTGCCGTGATAACTATGCTCGCGGCTGATGATTTTTGTTTTGCCCTCAAGGCCAAGGGCGCGCCAATATTGCCATACCAGCTTCAGCGCGGTTTCATTCGCTTCAGAACCACCCGAGCTGAAATAAACTTTCGCCCCTTCCTCGCCAAAACGTGATGCCAAAGCAGTGGCTAATTTCTCTTGTGGTTCATTGGAGAAAAAAGTCGTATGTGCAAAAGACATAGTGCCGATTTGGCCCTGCAAAGCAGCTATCACATCAGGATGTTGATGGCCAAGGCATGATACCGCTGCGCCGCCGCACATATCCAAATATTTCTTGTCCATCTCATCAAAAATATACATTCCTGATGCTCGAACAGCTATAGGATATTGGTGCTCGGCTTCTCTGTAAAAAACTGCGCTCATATAGTCCATCTTCACTCATTCACTAAAACTAATAGCAAAGAGTATTTGCTTTGCTATAGCATTCATCAAATTTATAATTTTGCTTTAACTATAAGAAATGGTTATATTATCGTTATGAATGGTCGTCAAATAGAGATATTCCATGCAATTATGCGCACTGGTACTGTTACCGAGGCAGCACAGCGCCTGCGCGTAACCCAACCTGCCATTACCGCCAGCCTGAAACAAACCGAAGCAATATTAGGTTTCAACCTTTTTCATCGTACCGGTGGGCGTCTTCACCCCACCGCAGCAGCCAGAACTTTATATGCAGAAGCAGAGCGCATCCAAGATTCTTTGGATGTTTTTAGGAACCTTGCAAAACGTTTAAAAAAGGACCTCACGGATCATTTGCGCATCGCAACGCCGCCCACTTTCAGCCATGACCTTATTCCCGACGCAATCGCTAAGTTCAAAGCCAAAAATAATGACTGTATATTGGATATCACAACCCGGCATCATGACCATATTCTCAGTGATGTACAGAACCCCACCGGCCATACCAACCTTGGTTTCACCTTTGGTTTGGGTGACCGCCCAGGACTTGGCATGGTACATATAGGTACCGTGAAAATAAGCGCCCTTATCCCCGTTAATTGGTCCATCGCCAACCAAGATGAGGTGACGGTCAATGAGCTTGCTGAACATCCCATCATCGGCACATTCGCCGGAGAGCCGCTCAGTAATGCCGTTGAACAGATGATGCTAAAAAATGGGGTAGGCTTTGATTCTGATATTCGCGTCCACAATCATAGTGTGGCCGCCAAACTCGCCAGCAAGGGATTAGGTGCCACTATAATAGATTCCATAACCGCCGCTCACGCGCTTTCTTACTATGATCAAAACCAGTTTAAACTAGTACCCATTCAAGACGCGCCAGATATGCAGGTTTTCGCCGTATATTCCTATGAGCATCCGCTCAATAAAAACGCCAAACTTTTCATCGATGCATTCCGACAATGCCTCAAAGCACTTTAAATTGACCTCCTTTGTAAATAGCCCCTTAGACCAATAACCCACGTACTAACCCCGTAATAAGTAGCCTTGTGTCTTGCCATCTTAATTCAGGAATGGTGACCACACTGTGGCAGACCCCATGCATGGCACAGAGCAACTGTTGAAGGGCTAAATCAAAGTCAAACCCCAGCCTAGGCCCCATTGATGACGCAAGCAAATCACGCAGATAAGAAAGTTCCTCAGCCACTAGTGCGCTATCAGCAAAGAAGCTTTCTCCGCCCGCCGGGATATCAATTTCGCCGTATACCATCATATAATTATCTGGATTGGCCACCCAATATTCCACGAAAGTTATTGCATATATGACCAAGGCCTCTTTTGGGGTTTCTGCCCGCTCGGCAGACTTTCTGCAATCCGCGAATAATTGGTCAAAAATCACGGCCCATATATGCATTAAAATAGCGCGTTTATTCTCATAATAACGATAAAGCGACATAACAGAGAAGCCTGTCTCCCGCGCTAATGCCCGCATAGAAACAGATTTATACCCTTGCTTTACAAACAGCCTGTTTGCAGCTGTTAAAATTTTGGCCCGTCCCACATCAATATCTTCTTGTGAGAGCGGTTTTCTACCTCTTGTCATAATCGACATTTGTATTTTTCCAGACCCTTAAAATAAATGCTCATTGACAGTACTCTAGTTTATTTATTAAATATACGCGTAAATTTAATAAATAAACTAGAGACAATATTTTAATAATGTCAAACCCACCGGGCATAAAAACTGAAAGCGATAAGGATATTCCTGTCTCCTTTTGGCAAGCATATGGAGAGACGCCGACCACCGCGCATTCCCTTATGGGTGACATTGTGGTCGATGTTGCCGTCATCGGTGGTGGTTTTACCGGGCTTTCGACCGCCCGCGAGATACGAAGCGCTGACCAAGCCCAAAGGGTGGTTGTTTTAGAAGGTAATTATGTTGGCTACGGCGCATCGGGGCGTAACGGCGGTTTCAACATGTCTCTTTTTGGCTTAGAGCCTGAGCTAACAATGCTACGTTGGGGCAAGGAAAAAACCATCCAAGCGCAAAACTATATGAAGCACGCTGTTCACTATGTGCAAGATTTGGTTCGCACGCATGATCTAAAAAGCGATTATCAACATACTGGCATGTACCGTGTCGCTTACAGTGATGCGCAGCTAAAACGGCTTGTTGCGCGCATGGAACTATTTGAAAAATTAGGTATCGCGGATCAGTTTAGTTTTAAAACACGCGAGCAAATCCGAGAGGACGTAGGGTCTAAAAAGTTCCAAGCTGCCATTTTTGAAGCGGGCAGTGGGATTTTAAACCCCTATAAACATGTCAGGGAGCTTAAGAGGTTAGCCGAAAATGCCGGCGCAGAAGTCTTTGAAAATACACCCGTAACCCATGTTGCCCGCAACGGGCAGGCTATAAAACTGACGACACCAAATGGCACCGTAACATGCAAAAAACTTGTAATTGCCGTCAACGCATGGTCGGGGTTTATACAAGAGCTGCCTAAAATCCGTTCGCGGCAAGTGCCTGTTTGGACCGCCCAAGTAGTAACCGCGCCGCTGTCCCAAGCGCAGTGGGATGAAATTGGCTGGGCGGGCCGTCAATCGATCGAAGATAACCGACAGCTTCTGCATTACTTCCGTCGTACTGTGTGTGGTCGCATAACCATGGGTGGCGGCAATGTCATTCTTGGCCGAGGCAAGAAAATGGGCCGCATGGATGTTCCTAAAATCTGGAACAATCTTGAATGCCATCTAAAATGGCTATTCCCAGCGCTAAAAAACATCACTTTTGACTATCACTGGGGCGGACCGGTTTCGATCAATATGGATATGACGCCCGAGATTGGCTTCATTGGCGATGAGCGCGTCATATATGCCAGTGGCTGCATTGGCCATGGTGTGTCCCTCACCCAATTGAATGGCCGTACCATTGCTGATTTAATTTTAGAGAAAAAAACCAACCTAACAGATTTCTGGATTGTTAACCGTAAGGCTATCCGTTGGCCCCCAGGCCCGCTCGGCTCTCTCGCCTTTAATACCATAAAAGGCGGTCTAAAACTGTGGGATGCTTTTGAAGAGAGAAATTTAACCCGATGAAGCTTCAACTCTATCAACTCTGAAACAAGGAATATTGAACCATGAAAACCGAAACCGCCACACGGCTGATGCAATGGAGCTTAAGGGGATTAGCGCTTTATTTTATCTTGATCGCCCTCGCCCATATTTCAGGAACAAAAGTCCCATTATTATTCGTTTATTTTGATGTTCCATCGAACATTTACCAAGATAACATCATCTCGTTTTTGGCTTTTGGCTGGTCCGCTTTCCTCTTCACCATGGCCCGGAACCCTCTGGCCAATCTGGCCTTTGTCCGCGTCTTTCTGTTGGGGGTTGTTGGGGCGCTTGCTGGGCTGTCCTACACAAATATGACAACAAATTTCAGCAATTTTGCACCAGAATTGGAAGTTTGGCCCTACTGGGCACAGACCGGCATGCTGGCGGTAATAGGCCTCTGGGTTTTATGGCTATATATAGCACTAAAGCGCAACAGCAACCCACAGGCGGAATAATATTTGGAGCGTTGGCGCACCCGACAGGATTCGAACCTGTGGCCTCTGCCTTCGGAGGGCAGCGCTCTATCCAGCTGAGCTACGGGTGCCAATATGACTGCGGCAAAATGTGGCACGTAAGAGCTAACTTACGCACTACCTGACCGGCGCGGAACATAGCCATATTCATCTCTCTTGGCAATGTTATTTTAGCCCAAAAGCTTACCCACTTCAAAGTCAAGCTTAGCTGCCTGAACCTTGGATGCCGCTAAAGGCTGCACTAAGGTCGGTGCCTGCCGCCGCAATGGCCTGAGACGCTGCCGGTACAATGCCCAGCAAATTGACAAAGCCGTGGATCATCCCAGCAAAATCACGGTAATTCACTGCCACACCAGCAGCCTTAAGCGCTTCGGCGTAGGCCTTGCCTTCATCGCGCAGGGGGTCATGGTCTGCGGTGAAAATGGTCGCAGGCGGCAAGCCGGTGAGCGACGGTGCGCGCAAGGGGGAAGCAAGCGGATTAGCACCGTCAGCTTTGGACGTTAAATAATGATCCCAGAACCACATCATTTCGCGCCTGCCCAGGTAAAAGCCCTCCGCAAAGGCGCGGTAGGATGCTGTATCAATGCCGTAATCCGTCACCGGGTAAAAAAGCATTTGGTGGCAAATAGGCGCACTGCGAATTTGCTGGGTCATCATAGCAACAGCTGCGGCCAAGTTGCCGCCTGCACTATCTCCGCCCACGGCCAACCGACTGCTGTCTATCCCTAAATCACCGCCATTTTTTACCAGCCATTCCTTGGCTTGATAACAATCATAGAGCGGTGTCGGAAATTTATGCTCTGGCGCTAAGCGGTAATCAACAGAGACCACAATGGCACCGGTCTCTTTGGCGAGGCTTCTACAAACACCGTCGTGGCTATCAAGATCACCCAGTACCCAGCCGCCCCCATGATAAAAAACCAAGAGCGGCAGGTTCGCCTTCTTGCTGCTTGCATAAAGCCGGGCTCCAATTTTGGCACCTTCAACGGGGATCGATAATTGCTCAATCCGCTCCAGGGAAATGGGGGGAACTTGCGGGCGCGCGGCAGCAGAAAGTTTGCGCGCTGTAGCCGGATCCAAACTCTCCATGGACGGAGTACCGCTGGCTTCATAGGCGGCCAAAATGCCTTGTATGATTGGGTTTATTGCCATCCCTCATTCCACCCGGCTTCGCATAGCATCAACGAAAGGGGTTAAAATGGTCTTGCTGCTGTCAGGGTCCAGATCAGGATAATCAACCGTATAATGAAGCCCGCGCGATTCTTTACGTTCCATCGCCGAACGTACGATAAGGTCAGCCACCGTAACCAGATTACGCAGTTCCAACAGGTCTGATGTTACGCGGAAATTACCGTAATATTCCTGAATTTCCCCCATCAGCAGATCAACTCTGCGCTTGGCCCGAGCCAGCCTTTTATCGGTACGTACAATACCAACATAGTCCCACATAAAGCGCCGCAACTCGTTCCAATTGTGGCTAACAACAATTTCCTCATCCGAATCGGTAACTTTACTTTCATCCCAGTCACGCGCGAAAGAAGAACCATCAAAGCTGGCAAAACGCTCCATAATATCTTCCGCCGCCGAGCGGCCATAAACCAAGCACTCTAACAAGCTATTAGATGCCATCCGGTTTGCGCCGTGCAGCCCTGTATGGGCGCATTCCCCAATAGCATAAAGATGCTTCAAGTCGGTTTGCCCTGCTTGGTCTACCATTACACCACCGCACGTATAATGAGCAGCCGGCACCACCGGAATGGGTTCACGGGTTATATCGATGCCCAGCTCCATACAACGACGATAGATCATCGGGAAATGCGAAAGGGTAAAATTGGGGTCCTTATGGGTGATGTCCAAATAAACGCACTCTTCGCCAGTGCGCTTCATTTCATGGTCAATGGCACGGGCAACAATATCCCGTGGTGCCAGCTCACCGCGTTTGTCGAAGCGGTCCATAAAGCGGTCACCGTCTTTTAGGCGCAGCACAGCGCCTTCACCGCGCAGGGCTTCGCTTATAAGGAAAGTTTTAGCGTCCGGGTGAAAAAGAACCGTCGGATGAAATTGGTTAAATTCCATATTAGCCACCCGGCACCCAGCGCGCCAAGCCACAGCTATGCCATCCCCTGTGCTGCCATCGGGATTAGAGCTATAAAGATAAACCCTGCTAGCCCCGCCTGTGGCCAAGATGGTCGCCTTACCGTAAAGCGGCGATACTTTACCCGTTTGCTTGCTTAGCACATATACGCCGTAAGCGCGGTTGCTGTCAGGCACACCGTCCTTCAGGTGCCGATTGGTGATAATGTCTACCGCCACATAGTCGGTCATAAGCGTGATGTTTTTATGGGCGCGGACATGATCGTTCAAGGTTGATTGCACCGCTCTGCCAGTAGCGTCAGCTGCATGAATGATGCGGCGATGGCTGTGGCCGCCTTCGCGGGTCAGGTGAAAATCATAGCCGTCTTCTGCTTGGTCAGCGTAGCGCGAGAAAGGTACGCCCATTTGCACCAGTTGCTCAATGGCGCTGCGGCCATTTTCCACCACAAAACGCACAGCACTTTCATTGCACAAGCCCGCACCCGCCATCAGGGTATCATCGATATGAGATTGGTCACTGTCGGTGGCGGCCAGAACCGCCGCAATGCCGCCTTGCGCCCAGTTAGTAGCACCTGATGACATGCTGTCTTTTGAAAGAACTGCAACACGGTATTTGTCCGCCAGCTGCAAAGCGGCGGTTAAACCCGCTGCCCCTGCGCCAACAATCACAATGTCAAATGTACGTTTCATGCCGCCGTGTCGCTGTCTGTGTCACTGCCCATTTTGTTGCTGGTGAGTTGCAAGAAAATATCTTCCAAGTCAGTTTCATCGGTTGAAATGTCATTAATGGTTAGCTTAGCTGTCACAAGTGCCTCCAGAACAGGGCCAACACCATTACCACTTTGATTGATCTTAATCACGATCTGGTTTGTACCTCGCATTTCAGCATGAAAACCAGTTAGTGATTTAGGCAAACTACCCTGCGCTTCGGCGATATCAACGATAATCTCTTTCTCATCAATACGTGCCAGAAGCTTGGACGTGGGCTCAGAGCAGACCACTTCACCGTGGTTGATAATAGCAATGGTATCGCAGAGCTCTTCCGCTTCTTCAAGATAATGGGTGGTCAAAACAATAGTTGTACCGCGCGCGTGCAGCATGCGGACATATTCCCACAGCTGTTGACGCAGCTCAATATCAACCCCCGCCGTGGGCTCATCCAATATCAGAACCGGCGGATTATGAACCATAGATTTCGCAATCAGTAACCGCCGCTTCATGCCGCCAGAGAGCGTGCGCGCATAAGCGTCGCGCTGATCCCACAAATGCACCGCCTTGAGCAATTCCTCCGTGCGACGCTCCGCCTTGGGCACCCCGTACATGCCAGCTTGCACATCGAGCATCTCCGCTGGGGTGAAAAAAGCATCGAACAACAGTTCCTGCGGTACAACGCCAATATTGGCGCGGGCGTTACGCGGGTTATCAACAATGTCGAAACCCCAAATGCTCGCGTCACCACTGGTTTTATTCACTAGACCCGCAAGAATATTAATCGTCGTAGATTTACCCGCACCATTAGGCCCGAGCAAACCGAACATGGATCCCCTAGGCACTATAAGGTCAATGTCATTCAGGGCTAATTTATCACCCGTGGTGCCACTGCCTTTATAAATTTTACGCAGCTTGCTAATTTCAATGGCATTATCCGTCATGAAGGACCTTTTTTTATTGGTTATATTTACCCGATGAGCGGTAGCACCTGCATGGGGCCGCGTCAATTGGCCTCAATGAATAGTGATGACATTTCACCCTGTGCTTGTCGCAGCGACAGTCCCCCGTTATAAGAATGAGGAAACCATTATCATAAGGCAGTAAACCATGTCAGCTGACACACCAGAAACCAAACGCATTACCACTAATAAAGTATCCTGTGACGGCGATGAAGGGGCTCTTGGCCACCCTCGGGTTTATTTAACCGTCAACAGGGATGGCATGACCGAATGCCCTTATTGTGACCGCCGTTACCTGCTTATTGGCAGTCAAGCTGATAAGGCAAACACGTGAGCCTAGAGCAAAAACCCCATCTGTATTTGGTGGATGGTTCAGGCTTTATCTTCCGGGCTTACCATGCGGTAAGGCCTATGAGCCGCTCTGACGGTACGCCGGTAAATGCCGTTTTCGGCTTTTCCAACATGTTGTTCAAATTGCTTCAAGACCTTGATGACACTGAACGGCCTTCCCATCTGGCGGTTATTTTTGACGCTGCCCGCAAAACTTTCCGCAATGATATCTACCCCGATTATAAAGCCCATAGACCGCCCGCGCCGGAAGACTTGGTGCCGCAATTTAGCCTAATACGAGAAGCCGTTGAGGCCTTTAATATTCCTGCAATTGATTTACCGGGTTTTGAGGCTGACGATATTATAGCAACCTATGCCGCCCATGCTAGAGCCAAGGGCTGGCAGGTGACTATTGTTAGCAGCGATAAAGACCTGATGCAGCTGGTTGATGATAAGGTCACCATGTTCGACAGCATGAAGAACCGCCGCATTGATACCTCTGGTGTTATGGAAAAATTTGGCGTTGCGCCCAATCGGGTGATTGATGTCCAAGCCCTTGCTGGGGATAGCGCCGATAATGTACCCGGCGTACCTGGTATCGGCGTTAAAACCGCAGCATTACTCATAAATGAGTATGGCGATCTGGATACACTGCTCAGGCGCGCCGGTGAAATTAAGCAAAATAAACGCCGTGAAAATTTGATTGAACATGCGGACCTTGCCCGGGTCAGCCGAGAGCTTGTCACGCTTAAAGATGATATTCATTTAGAATCGACTATCGATGATCTAAGAGTTAAAGAGCCCATCGGCACTGACCTACTTGCTTATATTGACGCGCTTGAGTTTCGCTCTCTGCGGACACGGGTTCTGAACCATTATGATGATCTGGATATTGACAGCGACTTTGGTGATGCTGAGGTCGAAAATATCGAAGTGCAATATGATTGCGTGACCGACATGGTAGCATTGCAGAAGTGGATTGATGCCGCCACCAAGGCCGGCACTGTTGCCATAGATACCGAGACGACATCACTCGACGCTGTTGCCGCCCGGCTTGTGGGTATCAGCATGTCGGTCGAGGCTGGTAAGGCTTGTTATATCCCCCTTGACCATTCAAGCGGTGATGCGGGTGATTTGCTTGCAAGTCGTCCCAACCAACTTGATAAAAAAACTGTCCTTAAGGCCCTGCAGCCTATGTTGAGAGACCCATCGGTGATGAAGGTTGGGCAAAATATGAAATATGATCTCAGCATTTTTGCGGGTGAGGGGGTTTCTGTTAGTCCCATCGATGACACTATGCTGATGAGCTATGCGCTTGATAGCGGCAAACATAGCCACGGCATGGATACACTGGCGAGCATCCACCTCGACATAACACCAATCCCTTTTAAGGAGGTGGCGGGCACCGGCAAAAATGCCATAACTTTTGATCAAGTGCCGCTAGACAAGGCCACCCAATATGCCGCCGAAGACGCTGATATTACGGGGCGGTTAGCGCGGATACTCAAACCCCGATTGGCATCAGAAGGCCTGCGCACCGTTTATGAAACGCTAGAGCGCCCCCTTGCCCCTGTGTTAACGGCCATGGAGCGCGAGGGCATAAAGGTTGATACGGTCGCCTTGAAACGATTGTCCAATGAATTCGCCGAGGGCATCGCCCGCCTTGAAGGTGAAATTCACACCATGGCAGGGCGGCCTTTCAATGTAGCCTCCCCCAAGCAACTTGGTGAAATATTATTCGAAGAAATGGCCATAAAAGGCGGCAAGAAAAGCAAAAAAACTGGCGCATGGACCACCAACGCCGAAGTGTTAGAGAGCCTAGCGGCAGAGGGCTATGATATGCCCGCCCGCGTGCTAGAGTATCGCCAATTTGCCAAGTTAAAGAGCACCTATACCGATGCGCTTGTGGCGCAGGTGAACCCGCAAACTGGCCGGGTTCATACCAGTTACCATATGGCAGCTACCACCACCGGGCGGCTGTCATCCAATGACCCCAACCTGCAGAACATTCCCATAAGAACCGCTGAGGGGCGCAAAATTCGCCGCGCCTTCATCCCGGAGGCTGGCAATAAGTTAATCGCGGCAGATTATAGCCAGATTGAACTGCGCATTCTGGCCCATATGGCCGATATTGAAGCCCTGCGCAGTGCCTTTGAAGCCGGCACAGACATCCATGCCATGACCGCGAGCGAGGTCTTTGGTGTACCGATTGAGGGTATGGACCCGATGGTCCGCCGCCAAGCCAAGGCGATTAACTTTGGGATCATTTACGGCATTTCTGCCTTTGGTCTCGCGCGCCAGCTTGGCATTGGCCGCAAGGAAGCCCAAGGCTATATCGAAGCTTATTTTGAGCGCTTCCCCGGCATTCGCGCCTATATGGATGAAACCATTGAGGCCTGCAAAGCACAGGGCTATGTGGAGACCCTGTTTGGCCGCCGCTGCCATATCCAAGCGATCGGCGACAAGAACCCCATGCGACGACAGTTCGGTGAGCGAGCAGCGATCAACGCCCCCATCCAAGGCAGTGCCGCCGATGTCATCCGCCGCGCCATGGTTGCCATGCCAGACGCCTTAAGGCACGCGGGCCTAACTGATGTGCGTATGCTGCTGCAGGTGCATGATGAACTGGTGTTTGAGGCCCCAGAAGGGCTTGTGGATGCCGCCAAGCCGGTCATTCGCCGTGTGATGGAAAATGCCTGCGCTCCGGCGGTGGAAATGGACCTGAAATTGGTGGTTGATATTGGCACCGGCGACAATTGGGAAGAAGCTCATTAGCAGCTAACAACAGATGAAAAAGCGACCCAGACAGATCAGTCTGGACCGCTTTAGCATTTCAATATCTAAAGCTAAGCATCAAATATATTGGTTAGCGCAAAGAAGATGCCCGCAGATAATACTGCCGCCACCGGCACCGTGATGACCCAAGCAGCCGCAATTTGCAGTACATATCTGCGGCGAACCAATTTGCGTTTCGCTAATTTCTTCAACTTCTTCTCGCTCGGTGTTTTTTTAGCTTTTTTGGCTGAAAGGAACTCTCGCAGGAACCCAACACCGAAAACTCCGCCTACAGCAATATGGGTACTGGAAACCGGCATCCCCATCCAGCTGGCAGCAATCACGGTAATAGCGGCTGACAGGGCCACACAGAAAGCACGGATTTGATTGAGCTTAGTTATTTCTTGGCCCACCGTGCGGATAAGCTTCGGGCCAAATAATAACAGGCCAATAGAAATGCCAACCGCACCAATGATCATCACCCAAATCGGTATCGCTACCTTTGATGCCATATCACCGCCACTATCAGCCACACCAACGATGGCCGCCAGCGGACCTATTGCATTAGCCACATCATTGGCACCATGAGCAAAGGAGAGCATAGCCGCAGAGAATATCAAAGGAATAGTGAAGAGCTTTGTGATTGATTTTTTGCGATTTTCTAACTTTTCCGATGCCCTTGCTACCATCGGCCGGGTGATATACCAAACCACTAATAAAGTCGCGACGCCGATAGACCAAATCTCCCAGACCTCAGCCTTCCAGATCTTCTTAAGGCCTTTCATGGTTAGATACATGCCAAAGGCACCGGCCATGATACCGACCAATAAGGGCACCCACTTGCGGGCAGCGGCCAGTTTATCATCAGGTCCTAAAATCATCTTTTTGATGAAATATAGAAAAGCGGCGGCGATAATTCCGCCGAGCATGGGGGAAATAACCCAGCTGGCAGCAATTTCACCCATTTTGGGCCAATTCACCGCTGAAAAGCCTGCTGCTGCAATGCCCGCGCCCATAACACCGCCGACGATCGAATGGGTCGTTGAAACGGGAGCGCCAAAATAAGTCGCTAAATTGAGCCATACAGCCGCCGCGAGCAGTGCCGACATCATCGCCCATACAAAAACCGTTGCATCTTGAAAGCCGCTAGGGTCAATGATGCCCTTGCGGATTGTGGAGATAACATCTCCGCCAGCGATAAGCGCCCCAGCAGATTCGAATATGGCGGCAATGATAAGCGCCCCGATAAGCGTTAAGGCCTTTGAACCGACCGCCGGACCAATATTGTTCGCCACGTCATTAGCGCCAATATTAATGGCCATATAAGCACCGATGACCGAGGCTGCCACCACCATCATGCCCATCTGGTCAAAAGATTGACCAAGCATTACATAAGTTAAGACCGCAGCAACAAAAATAAGTGCTAAAATAAGCCGCATGCGGGATGTTGTATTGTCAATGAGGCCCGTCTCAAAACGAGCAAATTTAGATAAGTCCTTGTTTAATTTCTTCATGGGGTTCCACCGTTTAAAAATTTATGTGATCAAGGTAGTATCTCAGCCGCTATCTCTCATATCAGAAGTTAGATTGCAAGCTGTAACTTTCAAAAAAAAGCGGCCCGGGCATATGCCAGAGCCGCTTTAAATTTTTTATAAGTATCAGAGCTTAGAATTCAAACGATACCGTTGCACCATATGTGCGTGGATCACTTGGATAAGCACTAAAGCTACCCGCTTGTGCCACACTATCAAAGACAATCTGATTATAGTTCTCTTTGGTCAAATTCTTAACCCAGAGGTTTACTCTCCAGCTATTTTCTGGATCATAAAGCGCAACACTTGCATTCAATATGAAGTTGCCACCTTGGAAACCATTCGGGTCATTATCACCCGCGATAGAACGACCGCTACGTGAATACATGCCTAACTGCCAAGCTGATGACAGGTTTTCATTGATCTCATGCTCATAGCTAAGAGAGGATGAGGTCGTTAACTTTGGCACGTCCGCAGGGCGCTCGCCTGTTAGGTCGCAAACAGAAGCTGGATCATCAAAAGTACACGGCCCACCAGGGAAGCTGGTAAATTCAGCATCATTATAGGCTGCAGCGAAGCTCCAGAGAAGATTTTCTGTTAAAGCAAAATTTGCATCAACCTCAACACCTTTAATGCGGATCGAGCCAGCATTGCGAAGTTCAAACCCAAGACCATTAAAGAGATTGGCTTGGAAATCTTTCACTTCTTGGGTGAAGAAGGCCACATTCACTTGCGCACGATTTTCCCAAAAGCGCGTTTTGAAACCAATTTCAATGGCATCTACTGTTTCAGGACTAAACTCAAATGTATTTGTGTCATTTGGATCATTTGAGCTAGCAGCACGGCTTGTATCAAAGCCACCGGCTTTATAGCCCCGTGAGACACTGGCATAGGCATTAACGTCATCACTTATATCATAAGCTAGGATGATATTACCGGTCCATTTATCCTCTGTACGGCTGCGATCAAAGTCTTCCAGTGCTGGGAACAATTGCAACGCTTGGAAGCCAAGTAATGTATTGAAAGCTGGATCGCCTTTAATTGGATCAACTGCGGCACGAGTACCGTCGATAACCGCTTGAATAACCGCAGGCGGTGTTCCAGGAGGTAATGCCCCTAGTTGGCCTGCAATTGCCAGCGAAACAAACATCTCTTCAAAATCGATAGCAGCGAAGCTATCATTAATATCAAAGACACCTTGTGCTTGCTTGTTTTCTTTGGTGTAACGAAGACCACCAGTTAGGGTCAGGCGATCATTGATATGGAAATCAAATTGACCAAACAGCGCCCAACTTTCAGATTGCGTGGTAAAGGTTTCATCTACCTGACCAGTGCCTTCCGCAAAAGAAGAACCCAGCGCCGGCACTGGGCCAGCCCATAGACCACCGGCCGCCAAGCTAGCTAAGGTCAATTCAACACCCGTTACATTATCAACTGGGCCAAAAGCACCAAAGCCAGATAGGATGCTGAAGAAGTTACGCGTATCAGCACCAAAAGGTACCTCATCGATAGCAAGCAGGTCTTGGTTCGAATAGAAACCACCGACCAACCAATCAACCCGATTATTTCCGGTTGAAGCTAAACGAAATTCTTGAGTGAAAACTTGAATATCAGTGAATTCACCGTTGCGCTTAACTATATCCAAGTCGGTAAAGTCAGCATCAATGCTAGCGTCAGAAGTGAAATCACGGTAGGCGGTAATGCTGGTAAACTCAACATTCTCAAAGTCGTAATTAACCTCCATTGAGATGCCTTTGTCTTTCATGCTGCTGAGCAAGTCACCATCGAAGCTAACTTCGCGGTTGAAAGGCACAATAGGTAAGACAGTACCGCCGATAGCTGCCCGAACAGCAGCCGTTGGGCCATTTACCGTGAACGGTGCAGCACAGCAAGCTTCATCAATTTCACTGTAGTCGCCAATGATACGAATGCTTAGCGCATCAGATGGTTCATATAGAAGCTGGCCGCGAAGGGCAAAACGATCACGGTCATTAACATCTTCGCCGTTAAAGACATTTCTAATAAAACCATCACGTTGATTTATATTGGCTGAAATACGAACACCAAGCACATCATCAACGATAGGTGCTGTGAATGTACCCTTGGCAATGAACTGGTCATAGTTACCGTAGGTTACTTCAAACTTTCCGCCCGCCTCAACAAGATCAGGTTTTTGTGTAACAAAAGAAATAACACCTGCTGAGGTGTTTTTACCAAAAAGGGTACTTTGCGGGCCGCGCAATACTTCAACGCGTTCAACCGAGACAAAGTCACCAATTGCAGAACCTGTACGTGAGCGATATACGCCGTCTACATAAATCCCAACCGACGGCTCAAGCCCGGGGTTAAACCCTGATGTACCAATTCCGCGAATATTCACAACGGTCTGAAAAGCCGCAGCAGACTGGGTCGTGTTCAGTGCTGGTACAACGAATTGCAGATCCCGAATATCACGCGTGTTTGTTTTAGCCAAAACATCACCAGATATGGCGCTAACCGCAACTGGTACATCTTGCAATGTTACTTCACGCTTTTGCGAAGTAACAATAATTTCTTCCAGCGCAAAATCGCCGTCATCATCAGCATCCTGAGCCATTAGGCCAGGTGCAGACATTCCATAACTTACCGCTGCTGATGCTAATAATAGCGTCCGCATGCGGTTTCTCGATTTGTTCATAATGCGTTCCTCCCTTAAACAAATTCCGGCCAAAAATGACCAGCTAAACTTATATACTTATTGGTTGGTATGGGTATTTTCAGCCCCTCTGATCTCCCAATTACACCAAAACTATATAATCCGGCCCTACAATCTACACCCGCCTATCCTAGGTCAAGGTAATCATGACTAATTCACGCAAATTTTAATCAAAGGGTGACATATATGTCCCAACTTTGCCCAAATTGCGCAATTATTGTGCTGATTGATAGACAGATTGGTTAATAAATACGCGAATCTTCCCAGACCCTAGGCGACGATCAACCGCATTTTGAAAATAATAAGCCACTACATCCGGGTCAACGGGGGTGTTCGGCCTAAAACGTCTTGCCGCCAACTGGTTGCCAGCAATTAATATATCTCCGCGCAGCTGAGGTAATCTTGTATTTATTTCCTCCAGCTCTGCACCCTCTTGCAATTTCAAGACAACCACCAACATCATACTGCCCTTTTGGCGGCCCCTAACCGTCACCGGAAAGCTAAATGGTTTCATTTCAATTCTAGCATTAGCAGGCGTTTCTTCCGATGTTTCTTCACTGATCACCGCATCAGCCCCATATACTGGCGTTATTGATGTAGAAAAAATATTGAGAGCCCCACATATTAATACAATAGCAAAATGCTGCATCTTAAACACCTGATGTCTTTGTTTTGGTTTTTGGCCCATTTGACTATCCATTCACATTTATTCAACTGGTCTTAACAGCCAAAACTAAATTAATATTACCTTATAGCATATTTGCCGAATCAACTTGGTCTTAAATTATGTCATTTTTACATTACTACCACTAAACCTAGGTTTTTTTATCAACAAGGGACCACAATAAAGATTATTTTGCAGCTTCACATTGCCGCATTTTGCAAATTTAATGCATTTTGCAGTAATTAATTATTGCATTTTGCATCATAACTTTTAGCTGTAATAACACCCTGTTTCTAATCCTTTGAAAATAAACGATTTTAATTTTATTACAACTTAGATAAAATCTGGCACACCCCTTGCGTATATCTAATTGTCTCTAGAGCAGAGGTAGCGAGAATAAGTTTTTGTAATACTCGACCCCCAATCGTGCGCTTATTCACGCAAATACTGCCCTAGAGTCAATAAAGAGCCATTGGTTTTCCAGTGGCTCTTTTTGCATTCAAACTCACTGAAACTTAGATACTGAAAGAGGACCCCGCGAAGGAACCTGCCTGCAGACGAGCAAGTGCGTCTTGGTAATTTGCGATCTGGGCCAATATTCTAGGTGGTGCATCACCAACATTATTTTTAGCTTGCTCTTTTATCAGTGCCTTTAAGGGGTCAAATTCTGTGGACCTAAAGGCCCGCTGAATCGTAGATATTGCATCATCGATTATACCTACAACAAATTTTGCCGTTACTTTATCCGATAGATTTAAGGCCTGATCGAGCCCCAACGCAAAAACACCACCAAGATTTTCAAGATTAGTGCCTTCGTCTTCATCCTTGGTAAGATTAAATAATTCATCGGTTGGCAATAAGCGAACAGGTTCGATACCTATGCTACGCAGTGCATCACGGCCATCAGCTCCAGCTATCAATTCTATAGCGCCTTTGCCGCTAACCGTTTCAATTTTTAGTTTTTCGCCTTCGCTCGTTGTTGTCACGGTAACTTTCGCCTTGCCCAGACCGGCAACCCTGATTTTACGGGCAATATCGTCAAAGCCATCTCCATCATCAATGGTAATTTTAATGCGCCTGCCACCATTGAAACTAATGGAAAAATAGTCTCCATCTCTAGCGCTAGTCTGCGTGACTATATCACGGCTTTGATCTGCATTGACCGCACCCACGGGCAAACCAAGCGCAGATAGCACCGAAGTGCCAGAAGGCGTAAAAGCGACGCCGCCCGCTTCCACCTTAGAGAAGGCGAATCCAAATTGCTGGGTGTCCTCTGATGCTCCCGTGCTGCCATCTAAACGCGTGACAAAGCCATCGGTTGCACCCACACTGGTTTCACCTACAAAAGTTGATGTCGTGGTGCCTGCCACAAATACTTTACCGCTATCCACCGTTAAATCGACAACACGCTCCGTACCACTAGTGCCGATGAAAGTGGTGAAATCCGCACTAGCGCTGCCACCCCCGTCGGTTAAGCCTGTTACAAAACCATCAAAGCCACCAGCGAGGCTACCATTGACCGTGCCTGATCCAAATGCACCGCTGGTGGTAACCCCGGCAATATAAATATTATTACCATCCACCTTCAAAGAGGATAATGAACCCCCTGTTCCCAAAGCACCTAGATTTACGCTGAAAAGCTGATTGTTTAAATCTGTTGCATCAAGTTTTCTGAGAATTGCATCACCGCCTTCTTCAACCGCGACCAAAATATTACCGTCCGCTGCTATGGCAACACCCTTAACCACATCTTTTCCTGCCCCGCCAAATACTGTCGAACCAATTAAAGCGCCGCTCGTACCATCAATTTGTAGAACCAAAGCGTCACCGCCGCCACTATAGCCTGACGTCGCGCTTATGGCACCTTTGGTTTCCCCAGCCAGAATAATATTGTTGCTGCCATCAACCGTGACCGAAAGC
This sequence comes from Alphaproteobacteria bacterium, assembly GCA_021774735.1. Lineage (GTDB taxonomy): Bacteria > Pseudomonadota > Alphaproteobacteria > Sphingomonadales > Kordiimonadaceae > JAJFIS01. The sequence goes on from JAJFIS010000012.1 coordinate 34,785, forward strand.
CCCGCTGTTGTGGAGAATGTATCCAATTGATAGCGAAAAACCTCGTCACCCCCACTGGTGAATTTTGCAACAAATGCATCGGTGCCCGTCACGGCGTCCCCCGCTGCCAGTGAAGTATCCGTTTGTCCAGCTATGATAACATTATCGGCACTATCAATAGTGATAGCAAAGCCAGAAGCTTCACTATCTGCACCCAAAAGCCGAGAAAATATAACATTGCCTTCACTGTCAAATTTAGTCAGGAAGATATCACTGGTCTCAGCCGTATTGATCTGATGACCAAAAGACCCGGACGATGTACCAACGGCATAAATATTACCGACACTGTCCACCGCCACGCCGTTACTACGGGTTTCGGCTGAAACTACAGATTTTCCTTCAAGGTCTGTGATGGAGCCAACCTCTTCATCCACCGCATCTGGGTCAGGGTCTTCGCCCGTCGCCGTCTTCAGCGCGTCGGCCAAAAACTTTTCTTTCAAGGCTGCAATTTTAGGATCTAGGTCGCTGTCATTATCATCCAAAGCGTCTGTCAGAGTTTTTAATTCTGTCGCCGTTAAGTCAATGCCAGAAAATTTTATGCGGTCGCCTGTGGTTATGGTGGCGTCAATAGTATCTAAATTCTGTAAGAAGCTTTGAGCTTCGCCGGTGCCGTCAACCCGTGTCACGCTGCCCGTAACAATCAAGCCTGGCGTACTTGCTTGCGGCGTTAAAACTACATCTTCAGTAATCGTTCCCTCAATCTTCAGTCCATAGTCAAAATTACTGTCCGGACCAAAGCCAAAGCGTGTTTGATATTTGGATTGTGGGTCGCCGTTACCATCCAAAACGGGGGCACCAAATTCATCTAACAACAGAACAGTTGATATTTGCTGATTTGCAAAGTCAACAATATTGCGAACACTTAATGTTCCGGTTATCTGGCTTAAATCAATGGTGATGGTATCAGACACACCCGCTTTGGTTAGCGTAATATCGAAAACTTCAGTGCCTGTTAAACCCGCAACAACATCATCCACTGACCCAGTTTGGATTATGCCACCAATATATTCAGTGCCATTGCGCCCTAACCTAACCGAGGTTTCTGTGCGGTTTTCCTTCTCACCAATTAATAAAGTTAGCTTGTCTAATTCAACATCTTCAATAAAGCCACGCAGTTCAGCAAATCCTTCGGTGAATTGGCTATCCAGGCGGCCAAGCGAGCTTTCTGGTGTGGCCTTTTCTGCGGCATATTGGGCCAGTGCCCGCAGATTATCGAGCGCTTTAAAAATAGTGAAAGTGGCTTTTTTGTCCAAATCATTACCTGCTGAACCCAAGAACCCACGGCTCTCATCAATGAAAGAGCTGAGCCCGCGTACTTCTGCAATGCGAGAAACCAGCGAGCGCGAATCAGAGGCAACTTCCCACGGCGGGATAACCGCAGGTCCGCGATTGATATTTTGCAACGCCGCTGATGGGGGTAAGGTTAAAACAGATTGTTGAAAGGATTTAGCATCAAAGGACAGCTGCAACAAGTTAGCGCCCAGACCTACGATCTGAACCGGGGGCAATCCCGAGCCAAAAGCTCCGCCGCTTGTTGTGCCAAAAAAGGCCATTATCGTCCTTCGTTTTCTACGTTACTAAATAGGCAAATTCTGCCCACTAGGCAATATTTACCGGATTTTCCGGCGACATCGCCGCTCCTTTGACCCACAATAGACATTAAGAGGCACTTATTGCCGCCTCTTGCCAATTGGCAGGCTAGTCCTTACATATATATGCAAGGAGTGTGCTAAAGCGCTCACAACAATAATATCACCTGCCCAATATGGCGAAAAAGGGAAGACAAAATAATGAATGCGATCGTCTGGCTTGCTCTAACCATCCTAAATATCATGTGGTGGATGGTCATCGTTCAGTTTATCTTAAGCTGGCTCATTGCTTTTAATATTATCAATACTAGCCAACCGCTTATCTATTCGGTTGTTGATTTTCTAAACAAGGTTACCGAACCGCTTTACCGGCCCATAAGACGCCATATCCCGCTGGTTGGTGGTTTTGACCTCTCACCCTTGGTACTTATTCTCGCCATCGGCTTTACCCAGCGAATAATTATATCGCTCTATTATAGCTCACATGGTCTTTTTTATTAGTGCTCTTTCGCGACAGTCGCCGTGGGCCAATGCTGGATATTCGCCTTTCGCCGTCTGCTAATGAAAATAAAATCATCGGGCCAATTACGGATGCAGCGGGAGCGACGCGCCTAAAGGTTAGTGTCACCGCTGCGCCTGACAAAGGCAAAGCCAATGCAGCGCTCATAAAGTTGCTGGCGGCCCAGTGGCATACGGCCAAATCAAATTTCACCCTTGTTAGCGGTGAGACAAGTCGATTTAAAACAGTTTTGCTTGACGTTTCCCTCGAAAAGCTGAAAGAGATACAGACAAATATTTTGGGTGGGAGTGAACACAAATGACGGCGACTATAATTGACGGTAAAGCTTTTTCAGCGAAGGTTCGCGCTGATGTAAAAACTAAGGTAGACAAATTAAAACAACTTCATGGCATAACCCCAGGTCTGGCGGTCATTATCGTTGGCCATGATCCAGCCAGCGAAATTTATGTCCGCAACAAGGTTAAGCAAACAGCGGAAGCTGGCATGAACAGTTATCATCATGAAATGTCCGCTGATATCAGCGAAGAAGCGTTGCTGGCCAAGGTGGATGAACTGAACAAAGACCCTGCGGTACACGGCATTTTGGTACAGCTACCCCTACCAAGCCAAATCAATGAAGCTTCGGTCATCAATGCCATAGCGCCAGAAAAAGACGTGGATGGATTTCATGTCATTAATTCGGGTCTGCTGGCAACAGGCGGTGATGCCATGGTGCCCTGCACCCCGCTTGGCTGCGTCATGATGCTGAAGGATACAATCGGTAACATGTCTGGCAAACGCGCTGTTGTTGTGGGCCGGTCTAACATTGTTGGTAAACCCGTTGCGCAGTTGCTTTTAGATGAGAATTGTACCGTCACTATTGCCCACAGCCGCACGGTTGACTTGGCCGATGAAGTGCGCCGCGCTGACATTGTTGTCGCCGCCGTTGGCCGCGCCGAAATGGTCAAAGGGGATTGGATCAAGCCCGGCGCCGTCGTTATTGACGTGGGCATTAACCGCCTGGATGCGCCCGAACGCGGCGAAGGAAAAACCAGACTTGTCGGCGATGTAGACTTTGCAGGCGCTTCCATGAATGCTTCGGCCATAACCCCTGTGCCCGGCGGCGTTGGCCCCATGACCATTGCCTGTTTGCTTGCCAATACTGTTACCGCCGCCTGCCGCCAACATGGCATCAAGCTGGACAGTTAATAGCGTTGATAAAGGAAACACGCCGTGATGTATGATGCTTTTATCGCTGCTTTTATTGCGCTTTTTGTCATCATTGACCCGGTAGGTATCGCGCCAGTTTTTGCGAGCCTAACCGAAGGAACTTCTAAACATCACAAGCGCTCAATGGCCTTTAAGGGTACCATTGTTGCGTTGCTAATCATGGTATTTTTCGCCTATGTCGGTAAACCGTTTTTAATCACGCTCGGCATCTCGATGGACGCCATGCGTATAGCTGGCGGCATTATGATGTTTCTGATCGCACTAGAAATGGTGATGGAAAAACGGGCCGAGAACAAACAAGAATCCGCTGATAAGCTCGACGAATTTTTCGAAGATATTTCGGTCTTCCCCATAGCCCTACCGTTGCTCGCGGGCCCCGGATCTATCGCCACTATCATGCTTTTGATGAATACTCACGAAGGCGACCTACAGGCGCAGGGCATGGTAATCGCTGCCCTCTCTTTGGTAATGCTCATATCACTCATCGTCTTTTTGCTGGCGGGGAAAATTATGAGCTTGCTTGGCCCAACGGTGAACAGCGTCATCACCCGTGTTCTCGGTATTATTCTCGCTGCCTTAGCAGCGCAATATGTTATCGACGGCCTCAAGGGTGCCTTAATCAGTTAAGCTTACTAATTGACATATCTTTAGTTGACCAACACCATAGTGGCTGGCACTCTGCAAAAAACATTTTGGAGGGACCCCAATGACACCGAATTTTTTTAAAGCCGTCTTGGTTGTGCCGCTGGCAATGGTCAGCATGCTAACCGCTTGCAGTGAAGAACCTGCCCCGCCATCGGGGGAAGCGGTCATGAGCGCTGAAACCCTATCGGATAATATCCGCACGCTCGCAAGCGATGCCTTTGGTGGCCGTGGCCCCGCGAGCGAAGGTGAGGAATTGACGGTAGCTTTCCTCACGGAGAAATTCACCGAGCTTGGCCTGAAACCCGCCAACGGAGACAGTTTCACCCAAGCTGTACCGCTGGTTTCCATCGAAGCCGGGCAAGACACAAAATTATCAGTGAAAGCAGGCGGCGCCGTCATCGATCTAGCCTACCGGCAATCACAGGTAACCTGGACCCGCCAAGTGGTGGATAGCATTAGCGTTAGTGACAGCGAAATGGTTTTTGTCGGCTATGGCATTAACGCGCCAGAGCGTGGTTGGAACGACTATGAGGGTGTGGACGTAAGCGGCAAAACCGTTATCATGCTGATTAATGACCCCGGCTATGCGACCCAGGACCCTGAAGTTTTTAACGGCAATGCCATGACTTATTATGGCCGCTGGGATTATAAATTTGACGAAGCTGCCCAGCGTGGAGCCGTGGGCGCGATCATGATCCATGATACCAAGCCGGCCGCTTATGGCTGGTCAACGGTGGAAAATAGCTGGACAGGTCCTGCATTTTCGTTGGTGCGCGAAGACGGCGGAGCGGCGCTGAGCAAATTTGAAGCGTGGGTGAGCAATGACAGTGCGCGGCTGATAATGGCCGCTGCGGGTCAAGACCTAGACGCACTGATGGTCGCCGCCAAAACACATGGCTTTAAAGCTGTGCCGCTTGGCATCAGCGCCAGCGCCGAATTTACCAACAAAACCAACCATATCGATAGCCGTAATGTGGCGGCCATTCTGCCCGGCAAGAAGAACCCGGATGAGGTTTTCATTTACATGGCCCACTGGGATCATATTGGCATCGACCCGGCGGCTAAAGAAGGTGAAGACGGCATCTATAACGGCGCGCTTGATAATGCCACTGGCACAGCGGGCCTGATTGAGCTGGCCAAAGCCTATGCCAGCTTACCCGAAGCGCCTGATCGCTCTGTAATGTTCTTAGCCGTCACAGCTGAGGAACAGGGCCTGCTCGGCTCCGCTTATTACGCCGAACATCCACTGGTGCCACTGGCAAACACTGTCGGCGGCATTAACATGGACGGGCTCAATAATTTTGGCCCCACATGGGATATAACCGTCGTTGGCCTTGGTAACAGCGAGCTGGATAACCACCTGCAAGCAGCCCTCGGTGAAGGCCGCCGCCTGCGCCCGGACGCTTACCCAGAAAAGGGCTATTTCTATCGCTCTGACCATTTTGAGCTATCAAAAAAAGGGGTGCCGATGCTCTATCCCGGCAGTGGCATTGACCATAAGGAAAAAGGCGAAGCATATGGCCTGGCTAAGGACGAAGAATATGTCACCAAACATTATCACGGGCCTAGCGATGAATGGTCAGCGGATTGGGACCTGAGCGGTGCTATCGAAGACCTGCGCCTTTACTTCCGCACGGGCTTGTCATTGGTTAATAGTGATGTTTGGCCAGCTTGGGCAGACGGCACCGAGTTTAAAGCTGCCCGCGAAGCGCAACGTGCTGCCGCTGAAAAAGACAGTAAGGTTAGCGAAGAATAGCGCTGAAACCATGCACAAATCATAGATGATTCTGGGGCCTCAGGTCCCAGCATCAACGGCATTTAGCTTTTGACCAAGCTGGCGTTACATTCAATTCCCCGGCCCTCAATAGAAGAAGCAACATCTTTCATATTGCTGGTATCTTGATTATGTTTACCCTGCACCAGAAACGGCATAATTACTTCACAGGCTTTCATGGCATCCCCGAACCTTGCTTGATAACGTACATACATAGTGCGAATTTCTTTGTCTTCCGGGCGAATGGCATATGCTTTTATGAAATGCGCCAAGGCCTTCCTTGGTTGCCTTTCAGTGCCGTAGACATAGGACATGCCGATAAGCTTTTGCCCTAGAGAACTATTTTCATAGGTCTCTAAACCCGCTAGCAACTCCGGTATGGCTTCATCAAATTTGTTGGGGTCAACTTTGGCTACGGATCGGTCTTTTCGGATTTCGCTTATGGCAAGCAACTGCCCCTTAGCAAGGCGGAACAAAGGGTCTGAATGATGTTTTTTATCGATGGCAAAAAGTGTCTTCACACTCTCTGACAATTTTCCAACACCTTCAAGCTGACGCGCAAATAAAATGCGGAATTTCAGATCGTCTGGGTATTTTTTAACTGCCTTCTTTAGGCGCTTATGCGTTTTCTTCTTGCCTTCATCCGAGCCAAAAAAAGCAAATGAAACCTCTATGGCATGGCGCCGCTTATCAACCCTTGAAAGGGTCTTCACTGCCACTGGCTTATCTTTAAAGCCCGCTAAGTTCAAATGCATATAGGGAATGTTATGGTTTGCCCACAGTATCCGCATACGCTCGTCAAGATCTTCAAGAGAAAAGCCCAAATGTTCCTGAATAGCTTCCTTTGGGCTTGTGCCCCATATTAAAGCGTCGATAAAAGCGGCACGCTCCACATCTTTTATGTCAGGGTTTGTATGTAAATAATGATTTAAAAGCCAACTTTGCGCGTAAAATAAAAGTGATGCTTTCTCTCCGCCGTGCCTAACATTCGTCGTGGAAGCGTTCAAAATTTTTCTAAAGCTCATCCAGTTTTTCTTATAATTTAACCACTGAACTCGTTCAGGCACCAAGCCGGCAAATAAATATTTACCATTTTCTCGCTTTGCAAAGGGGCTTAAAAATTCGGCGAAGCCCTCGCTGAACCACGGCGGGTATACAAGATCAGAATTTCGTCGCATGAAGTAATGCACATATTCATGGAAAAGCACCAAACGCCCTTCATCGGCGTATTTACTCTTCTTTTTATCGTGGTGTAAAACAGCCAGAGAACCCAGAAAATCATTCTTAGTATACATCCCTCCGGTGCCCGTTCGGCCAACCAATGTGTCATACTGCTTTTTGCTGGCGAACATATATATAGGGAAAGGGATAATGTCATTCGCAGCTGGCCTATTCGTAATTAACCCCAAATAGTAACGAAAGGCCTCTAGGTCTTGGATCAGCGCGCGGCTTTTTTTCTCACCCACATCGGTATAGATAACAAAGTTATCGCTTCTAATCTCACGCCATGCTGCATGCACAGGCTGAAGCAGCCCACTAAACAACAAAAATACGGTTATCATTAATATCCGGATCATCACATCCCCCCTAAGGTTGCGCCGTGTAAGCACAACTTTGGCTTAGTTACAATGACCACAGATTGCGCTCATGCCAAAATAGAATAAATAATAGCGCCCTCAGAATGAACCGGTGCGTTAGTATTATTTTCTTGCTAGCCCTTCAAAGCCTAGGCAGCAGCCGCTTTGGCTTTCGCTTCCGCGTAGACTTCCTGCGCCTCACGGAACTGGGTCAGAGACTTTTCAACATACATCATAACCTCGTCAATATAACCATCGGTGGAGGCCGACCAAACTCGGTTGATATAGCGCTCACCAGCGGCAAAGCTCGACATAATATCAGCGAAGGATTGCAGCCCAAACATAGATTTCATCGTGTCCCGCGCGTCGGCGAAACGGTTAAGATCATCGCGTAACAGGCGATCAATTTCAAAGCGCATATCATAGGTAGGAATATTAGCTTTATCCGCGTTCAGCTTTTCCAAATTAGCAACGATATTATTCATGCTTTCTTCAAGCGCTGCCCGGTTAACGGTCACCACATCGCCGTGGTTTGCCGCAGCATTATCCGCTTTTTTCGACAGATAAGCCCCTATGAGACCCGCAAGCACGATCGGCACAAAAGCAGGCCAATACATGGTTTTCGGGTCAAGTGAAGCGAGATATGCCCCTGCAATGAAGGCGGCGGCCACAAGTATTTTTGCCATAAGTGATATATTCATTTCTCAGCTCCCTTTTATCCGTTCAGTATGGTGACAACCGCATTGCCGACCCCGACAAGCGCTTCACCCACTATAAGCCCCGCCGCCACTGGTATACCCCAGTTGTCGGACCAACTCTGGCCAAGTTTACGGTCTGTAACTTCCCGCAGCAGCGTACCTAAGGAATAGGTCAAAACAATATTAAACGGCAGGTAAAACCCAAGACCAACCGTAATGCCGAAACCTGTTTGCATGAGCGACAGAAGCGCACCAAGCGCTGCACCTGCGATATATTTCTCCGTCGGCACATCACCGCCGGTAATGCCCGATACCATGCTCGCTAAAGCTTGGCCCTGCGGCGCGGGTAATTTATCTGAGCCCAGAACAAAAGCATCGTTCAAAATATAAATGAGCATTATGATGAGGATAGGCCCAAGCCACGCCCCCATAAATTGCCCCATTTGTTGCATGCGCGGGGTGGCCCCGACCAGATAACCGGTTTTCAAATCCAGCATCAGGTCGGTCGCTTGGCTCATAGCCACGCAGGTGGCCGCACCCACCGTAATAGACGCCACAATCGCTTGGGTCGTCTCCATGCCGTTTGCTATAATAATAAGCAAGGTTACCGCAATCAGGGTCATGCCGCTAAGCGGGGACCAATTGGTGCGACCAATGGCCTCTGACAGAATAACTCCCGCCATCCAAATCCAAATAGTGCCGAGAACACCCATAGCAATACCCCGACCAATACCGACATTTTCAGCGGATAAGAAGGCTATGACCATCAAGAGAATGGCGCAGGAAATAATGGCTATATACAGCAATTTAATCGGCATTTCATCGCGGCTAGCAGCACTGCCCGCTTTAGCGCTATTTTGCATCGAGCGAATTGCTGACACGATAAGCGGAAAGGCGCTGGCCACGCCGATAACGGCCCCGCCAATGAGCATGCCAATACCAACTGGGCGGAACAGGGTTAAACGCAAGGTCGTTGGATTAAAAATAGTCGCGCCTGTCTCAGGGTCAACCGGCAGAGCGCCCGTGACATCCAACAGAGGCGCAAGTACCCAGTAACAAATATAGCCGCCGACGATGAAGGCGACACCGCCGCGCCCGGCGATAAAGCCAACCCCGATAGTTAGCAAGGACAGATACCAAACCCCGTTCATATATTCCGGAATTGCCGGTGACCCAATCAGGCCATTGATCCAGCTAAACAGGTCGAAATTTTCAACCCCAGTGCTGATGCTGACATAATGGATGATACCCGCGACCATCATAGAGGCGACCAATAACTGGGCTTTTTGAATGCCCGCGCCGGGGGACTTTAGGATAGTAGCAACCGCAACGCCGCCCGGGTAGGTCAAGCGTTCAAAGTCGATCATTTGCTTGCGCAGGGGAATGATGAAAGCAATGCCCATGAAAGCCCCTGCAATGGCACCAAAGGTTAGCACAAAAGGGTTAAATTCCGTGCCGTAACCAAGGATGAAAATAGCAGGCACCGTAAACATCATGCCCGAGCTAGCGCCGTTAACCGCGCTGGCAACGGTCTGCGTGACGTTATTTTCAACGATCGAACGGCGGCGCAAAATGCCGCGCAAGATACCAAAGCCCAAGATGGCTGCAAGCTCCGACCCTTCAATAGAGAAGCCCAGCCTTAGCGAGGCATACCCAATAGAAAAAGCAATGATCGCGCCCAAGAAATAGCCAACGATAACCGCATGAAAAGTTAATTCAGGATATGGCCCTGTAGTAATAGGCCCCGAAGTTGATCCTTGTGTAGAATTTGGTGCTAGTGAAGTGTCTGACACACGCCCCTCCCAATGTATTTCTATTTCCCCTATGGGCTAAACGCCCATCCCTTATTGCCATAGCCCTACCATAGGAAGTCAACATTGAATAGTCACTCTTCCTTTTTTGTCGCTTATAGGCTAATCTGTATTTTAACCGAAAAGATAGGGCCGTCCGATGAGCAAAGCCAGAGCACGTGAGCGCAAGAAAAAAAGATTAGCACGAGCGCATGAGACGGGCACAACCCATACCCCTGCTGCCGTCGTTGAGCCGAAACATCATCCGAACAAGTTTAACGCTCAATTAAACCAAGGCACCAAAGGTGGTGGCGGTAAGAACATCCCCAACTTGGCAGCCTCTAGCCGTGGTGCCGCGCGGTCAGGTTAAGAGCGCAAGAGCTCCATCTGCTGATCAAGGGTCCTTAGAAAATTCACTCCAGCGGCTTTTGGTAAAGATGAGTGAAACGGTCGCTTTCGCCGATTTTTATATATTTAGCGTTGCTCCACCCTCGCAGGGTTGGAGGAAGCGACCAAACCCCATTTGGGTGGTCTTTTGTGTCGGCGGCATTACGGTTGATATCGCTGCTTTTCACCAGCACAAAGCCTGCCTTTTCGGCCATGGCGCGGAAATAGCTTTCATTGATATAACCATTATCACCGTCCGGGTCTTGGGTGATATCTTCATTGCCCGCATGGTCAACAATGCCAAAATAACCACCGGGGCGGAGCATTTTAAACAGGTCATCCACATGTTTTTGCGCTGGTTCATCATAAATCATGAACCCGTGGGCGCGAAATACAAAGGCTATATCAACTTGGCCGTATGGCACCCCTTTTGCCGGCCTCTTCGGCCAGTCATTGCTGCCAGAAACGGGGTAATAGGCACCCTTATCCGTCACAAATGGTTCAATGATCCGCCGGTACCATCCGCCTTGACCGCCGGGGAAAATTTCTGCCACTGTCATCTCGGGCTTTAAACCCATAAACTGCAGGGTCGCAAAGGGACGGCGATATTTATCCCGCTTTTTGTGCCGGTCGGGCCTATCATCACTATTAATCAAGGCTTCTAACGCCTTAACGTCAGCACTTATTTCTTCTGCGCCCGTTCCTTGTTGGGCGCTCACTTGTCCAGCAGCAATGGTGAACAAACTTAACAAGGCAATGGTAGCCGTTATTTTTTTCATGATAATTTCATTCCTCTTTAAGGACGCACTATAGCCATTAAAGCACTGCAGGAACAATTCACGTAATGTTTATGCCTAGAGCGATCACCATGCGGCTTCATCTTATTTGCGGGTGAAATTCGGCCGGCAGCGCTGGCCGTTTGCAGCCCTGTTGGCCTACTATGTGGTCATGATGCTCACACAAGACGTGATCGCACGATCACACTTGTTCATTTCTGCGGTAATTAGTTACGCTAACCTATGACCGTTCGATAGCTACCTTTAATGATTTAACTCAAGAGCAAAATCTAAGAGTTTATGTACTTTTTGAGCCTGCGCGCGCCAAGGTATAAGCCCATCGCGTAAATAGGCATCGTACGCATCTATGTTCATGCCTAATCCACCTATAAACGCCGCGCTGGATTGCATGGCCTTTAGATCACACTGGTAACTGATTTGATATTCTTTCAATGCCTCATCAAAATACGGCCTGGCTGGTATAAGAGCTGGGAACTCTCTAGAAAGATTAACTTGATACAGACCCACTTCTATTATCAATTCTTTGAATGTTTGGTTTCGCTGTTGCAATGTTATCAATTCCAACCGAAGCTCAGAATCTCGAAGAATACCTAGTCGTCCCTCATTTTGCAGTTCCGCGAGTGAAGGAAGCCCCGGTATACTCATGCTAACGATATGAGAATCGCCAATGGCAAAACATTCTTTCTTAGTCAATTGGTCTATCTCGGATTTACCAAGGACGAGGTCGCTTGCGGCGACCAAACTGGTTAGCAGGTTCATGCGTCTATCGACAACGCGGCTGGGAATGTCCTCCATAAGTAACATATCCTCATGCAATCGAACCAGAAACATGCTTTCATCAGATCGGTCCTGACGTTTTTCGTTCCAATCCGTCACCTGAAGGCCAAGGAAAATACCAATCACGACGATTAGAATTTCAGTAAGTATCTGCGACCAGCTTTGCTGTCGAATGGCGGTTGTCAGACGCTGAAGTATCATTACAAACCCTCCTAGTTTCAGTTACCCTACACTAATTGAAGTGTTTTGCTTATCGTTTACACCTGAAACAATAAATGGGTTCAACCGTCGCCCGCAGCAATGGCGACAAACTTAGCAAGGCAATGGCAGCCGTTATTTTTTTCATGATATTTTCATCTCTCTTTAAGGACGCACTATAGCCATTAAAACACTGATGGAACAATTCACGTAATGTTGTTGTCCGTTAATTTGGCCATAAGGGCCTTTGATAAAATTTCTATTGTTCTTCGTTTTCAATGGTGCTTTTATTTTCAACAAGATATTTCAGTTTACCTAAAAGCCGACCCTGCCAAAGTGCCTTTGAATTTAAGGCAAATTCTTCAGACTTTCTAAATTCTTTCATAGGGTTATCCCCCTCGCCCAACCAGCTATACCTTCTGCTCATAACTATTCTAACGATTGAGTTCCCAGCCATCTCTTGCAATGAAATGCTCGCTACGCCCGTTGATAATTCCTGCCTAAATGTACTAGGTAAATTTGCTATAACGAGCAGCTTATTGGGGACTATTTTAGTGATCTGAATTAAAAAGTCTTGTTCAGGATAAAGGCGTAATATCTCCCCTTCCTCACCTTTATCACCCGAAACAGGTGAAAGGTCAAACGCATACATCCACTTGGAAAGGTCCCTTAAAACAGGCCAAACTTCTTCTGCTGGCGCTTTAATTAATACCTCATAATGGGATACATAATTATATATTTTGTCGTTTGGTTCACTAACAAGACTGTCGTCAGCACTTACTTGTGTCACAAATAATTGAAGTAAAACCCATATTTTAAATGCAGCTTTCATGTCCATTCTTCTCCCATTCAAATATTGTATTCACTCAGCCCACTCTCCATCTACATATACCTTTGATGTCAACATCTGCGCCCAGATGTTTGTAAAATTTGATGGCTTTCTGGTTCTCGCTTTCAACCTCCCATTTCATTTTCTGCACATCTTTGTTTTTACAGACCTCTTTAGCCTTGATCATCAAAGCTTCGCCAACTTTTTGTCCCCTGTATCGCTCCCAGACGAAAACATCATCAATGTTCATGAAATTACCACCCAGCCATATTGAATAGTTCCATGTATAAGAAATATATCCGGCTATTTCCTTGTCTACTTCCGCAAGCAACACACCAAACTTTAATGGTTCAGAGAAACCGGCATTCAGTAATTCTTGCTGGCTTGTTAGAACATGTTCTTCTTGATTGTGATGACGTGCAATTGCCATGATTAAATCATAAATTATTTCAACATCATCTTTTGTTGCTTCCCTTATAAACATAAAGCATACGCCCTTCGAACATCTTCAATCAGCCGTTTGCGGGAGCTAGCAGCTCTCTCATGTGGTGCGAACAAAGACGTAACACTATCCAAAAGATCCACTGCACTTTTCAAATAAAGTTTTTGTTCGTCTGTTAATTCCTTCACGTCCAAATGCTCTTTAATTATTATGATGGCTAGTTCTTTTGCTGCAATATCTTCTGGCAAGCCAGATTTTGTACAAAGCCCATAAGTGCCATCCAAAAAATAGCCCCACTCATTATCTAAATGCTCTGCCATAGTATCTAAGGCATTTGGCATAGATGGATGAAACCCTTTATCACGCAATATAGTGAGTTGTTTTTGGTATCGGTTATCAAACACAGACCTTACCCTCTGGCTATCGCAGTCCCGTAGAATCAGTGAAAGCCATTCCACATTCCCTTTAGAATAAAACTCTATGGCTGAATTTTCTTCATGGGGTCCAAAGAAAGAAACACAATTTATACTCATATCAAGTTGATATGAAGGTTTAGGCATCATGCTATCGCTTTGAAGCTGTTCAAGTTCCTGACGTGATACACCAGCCTGCTCTAATAAATGGTCTCGTGTAATAAAATGTTGGAACAAATATTCTATCAACATGAATGTTTTCCTTTTGTTCTTTTCTTGGTAGAAAAGTAATGGGGCAGTGTCAAGCTTCCAATCAATACCCTTTCACTATTGTCTTGTAAAAATCAGCGAAAAATAAACATCGCAATATACTATGGATTAAAGTAGTTGAGGGGATAGGTAACGGCAGTTTTGGGTAACCCCATTTGGTAAGCAGAAGATGTGGCAAGTAGAAGAAAAACAGGATCGCGCTTGGGTTCACACCCGCGTAAAGCGTCATTTCAGCGAGCTTGTCCGCTTGTCGGGCCCTGCTGCCATGGCCCGCGTTGGGGTCTTCTCGCTGGGTATGGTCGATACGGCCATGGTTGGCCATTATGCCACCAGCCACCTCGCTTGGCTTAATCTTGCTAATCAATCGATCATAATGTTCACGCTGGTCATCGGCATTGGCTTTCTGCTAGGCGCGCTGGTGTATGTGGCGGAAGCTTTTGGCCGCGGTGATCCGCTGGAATGTGGCCGGGTTTGGCGGCGCAGTCTACCCATGACCTTCGCGATGGGGCTCGTAATCATCCTGACATGCCTGCCTGCCGAAAGCTTGCTATTAATGACCGGACAAACGCCCGAAAAAGCCGAAATGGCGGGCGATCTTATATTGATCCTGTCGCTTGGCCTGCCGGCGCATATGCTGTTTTTTATTGGCAGCATGTTTCTCGATGGCATCAAGCGGCCATCGATCAGTTTTTTCCTGATGATCGGCGCTAATGTCATTAATGTCAGCTTAAATTACGCGCTGATATTTGGTCATTTCGGCATGCCTGAAATGGGCGCTGAAGGCTCGGCTTGGGCTAGTACCGCCATCCGCTGGTTCATTGCCATAAGCATTACCGGCTATATTTTATTTGCCCCATCAACGCAAAAGTATGGCGCCCGCTTACCCCACGGTCAGCGCTGGGCTGATTGGGCGGGGCAACGCAAAATGGGCTATGCATCCGCCACGGCTTTGGCCGCTGAAGTTGCAGCCTTTTCAGGGCTTGTTATTTTCGCGGGTTGGTTGGGAACCGAGCCACTGGCCGCTTACGGTATTATCAATCAAATAAGCGGGGTTCCGCTGATGGCCTCCATCGGCATTGGTATTGCCACCGCCGTGCGCGTCGGCATCGCCTATGGTCGCAGGGACAGGTTCGACACGGCGCTCGCAGGCTGGATGGGGCTGGTGGTTGGCAGCATCGTTATGACCATCACATCAATATTACTGGTGGCGTTCGGCGAAGAATTTACAAGCGTATTTTCCAGTGATGAAAGCGTTATCATCATTATCATCCCCCTGTTGGTCGTCATTGCCATCTCGATGGTATTCGATGCCTTTCAGATGATCATGTCTAATGTGTTGCGCGGCCTGAAAGAATCTTGGTGGCCGACGGGCATTCAGTCTTTTGTCTATCTAGGGACCATGATCCCCATCTGTTATTATTTGGCCTTCACGGTGGAAATGGGGCTGCTCGGGTTAATTTGGGGAACGCTGATCGCTTCCTTCCTGTCCTTCGCCCTGCTGACCCTGCGGTTTATGTGGTTGGTGCGCCCGCACAGCTAGAGCGCTCTAAAATACAATTTTATCACTTTTATATTATTGTCAACCTTTTGCCATTATTCTATCTAAATACTAAATATATATTAGTGATAGATGCTGATGAAGAAGGCTATATGCAACATATAGAGCAACCCGATAGACATAATTTATTTGGAAAGCCCTCAAGGCGATTTTCCAAGTTTTTATGTTGTTTGGTGCCTGCGGTAATCTTCACGAGCCCTTCCAGCCATGCCCAAGACAGCTTTAATTTTATTGATGCCTTCAACCAGGCTGTAGATTTGGTTCAAAGCGGCCTTGATGTTATTTGGCCCGGCGCGTTGGACCCGGATGCCTTTTCTTTTCGCGGCGGATTAGCCATAGGTACGACACCTGACTATGTGGGATCTGATAATTACCGCATCCGCGCCCTACCGGTTATTGACCTTCGCTACAAAAACAAGTGGCGCATTAGTGGCTCAAAACTACTGGTCAATGCAATTACCAGAGACCGGTGGGCCATTGGCCCGCTGGCGAACCTTAAATTTGGCCGCGACGAAGGTACAAACCGCGCCTTAATGGGGCTTGGAGATATCAACACCACCTTAGAAGTTGGTGCCTTTGTGCAATATAAAACCAAATATAATCAAATAATGGCTGAATACCGCTATGCACTGGGTGAAGGGCAAGGCAGTAGTGCCCAAATAACTGTCAGCCAAGGCCTGCTGAAAAATGGCAAATTTTCCATGGCCGCCGCCGCCCGGCTTAAATGGATGTCCGATAAGGCCATGCAGACCAACTTTGGCGTGACACGGCTGCAGGCCCGCCGCTCAGACGCCCAATTTAATGCCTTTAATGCAAACTCAGGCTTTTCTGATCTTTCAGTTGCAGTGATTGGTGACTATCAATTACACAAAAACATACATCTCGCGGGCCTTGTGCAATTTGGCCGCCTTATGGGGGATGCGGGACGTAGCCCAATTGTTAATGCGGGTGTCGGCAACCGATTTCAAGTAACATCTGGTATTGGTTTGCTCTTTCAATTTTAATATGCTCTAGGGTATCATCCACTTATATTTACTATGTAAGGGTGGCTTAACGTGCGCAATTGGCTTTTCAGCTGTTTCTTTATTCTCTCTTGTGCCTTTGTCGGCCTTAAGGGGCTGCAGGCGCAGTCAATACCTGTAAGTGCAGATGAAATAGCAGCTTTAACCAAGCAGTATGATACTGCGGCTTATATGGTGATGAGCGGCGCGCGGCACTATAGTAATTTTCCAGAAGATAAGCCCGTCAAACTTGGCCGCCTTGCGACCTTGCCACTGATCTATACTACATACCGCCTTCTTGATCGGGGTGAACTGGATATTGACCAACCAATTATGGATATGTTGCCTCAATATGATCTGGAGGATATCAATTTTATTACTGTTACTGTTCGTCACCTATTGGCGGAAACCGGTGGCTTTGCTGTACCACCATGGTTGACAGTAGAAGGGCAGAAAAAACTAATAGGCCGTAATATTGAGCTGAATAAGCACCATGATCCTTTACCCTATGTGAAGCGCCTGCGTAGTAGTGGTGAAATGACCCATCAAGACGTAATTGGCTGGTTTCTTCTCGCACAAATATTAGAAAAAGTTAGCGGCAAAGATATATTAAATTTGATTGATAATGAAGTCGCTAAGCCTTTAGGGCTACCCACTGGAACATTTTATACTCTTCCCCCATCAGCTGATAATAATGGCCTGGGGGCCACACCTCCATTCTTGGCCCCTATTATGGCTTTAGAGACATCCACCGATGGCTTGGCCGCCCTGATGCAGGCCTTGACAAATAATGAGCAATTTGACGGCAAGTCATATCTGAGCCAGCGGGCACGCATATCCCTTGTCCGTGACCAAACGTGGCATTTGCACCCCATGGGGCCGGGGCGCACATTAGGTCTGGCTACAAGCTGGCATGATGGTCGACGCTTATTATCAATTAACCAATTAAACTGTATTAACGCACAGGGCCTTGCGCCCTACCAGCTTGTTTATTTTCCTACCGCTGACCTCGTGGTAGTGTCCAAAACTCCTTGTGATGCTGGTGCCGAAAATCTGTTTTTAAATGCTATAGCAAAGCGTTTCATCCCCCCTAAAAGCCAAAAAGATATCCGCGCAAAAGCAGCTGCCTTGCGTCTACCCAATAAACTGGGCGGCCTCTATATTAAAGACACCGCTCCCAGTGCTTGGTTGGCGCTACGCCTTGATGCCCTGAAAAGTGATGTCATCAATCTGCGCCAAACGCCAGAAGATTTGTTTGTTGAGAATAGTGGTATCATTGAAGCACATTTTAAGAAAATTACTAATTTAGCTTATGAAACACCCACAGGTGAAAAACTTTATATCAGCGAGGCTTATGGTGGCGGTAACCTTTATTACCGAGGGGAATATTACCGGTATATTGGCTTGTTGGGGGACAAGGATATCCTCATTACACCGGTTGTTTGGCTTCTAGCACTTTTATTTAGCGGGTCGATATATGCTTTTTCAAAACGTGACAAAAGCTGGCGCCGTATGGGGCAATTTTGCGCGCTCGGGCCCATCTTATTCAGTGTTGGCGTTGCTCTTGAGCTAACTTACTGGCCAGAAATTTGGTTGGCGGGAGATGGTTATTGGGCGGTAACTGCGTGGCGCATCACCTGGAACATCGGTCTTATGATGGTGCTTTCCGTTGTCATGTTCACCCTCAGCTTCGCACGATCAAATAATATGCCAAGCGGTTATTATCTGCTACCTGCCAGCGTTCATGTTACCCTGCTTGCCGGCACCGCAACGGCCATAATACTAATTTCAGTGGCTTGGGGTATTGCCGGGACTTTCTTCCCCGGATAGCCGTTCGCCTTCACATTCACAATTTGCCCACATTTTGGTCCCGCTCTTGACCCAAACTTCCATTTTAATAGATATCAGCGAATGACGTGTCTGACTTAAAATCAGCTTTGCGTTCTAACCGCAGCACTTTGGTAAAAAGAGGATGCTTAGTTATGACTGTACCACTGAATTTCATAAACCGCTTTGATCTGGTCACCAATGAAAACCCCCATGCCATTTCCAAAATACTAGATCTGTTTGCCCTGCATGAGCTTGCCCCCATTGCCCTTGCCGCCCGCGCTAGCCGTGATAATACATATTGGGTCAGCATCACGGTTAAGGGATTAGGTGAAAAAGCAGCCAGGGCGATATGCGAACAACTTAGGGCGCATATTCATGTTCGCCGAGTTCATCTGGAACATATTTTACACTGAAAAATTAGAGATTCCATAAAATTTATTCGATGCTATCCGCGATTGCCCTTGCTGCCGCTGCCGGGTCTGAAGCCCCAGTGATTGGCCGGCCAATAACCAAAATATCTGCGCCTGCCTTGATGGCTTCATCTGGTGTCATGACCCTTTTCTGGTCGCCCAGCGCACTGCCCGCTGGCCTGATACCCGGCACCACCAGTTTAAAGTCAGGCCCCGCCACCTTGCGGGCAAGGCTGATTTCCTTCGGGCTACAAACCATACCATCAAGGCCATTTGCCTGCGCCAAACCGGCAAGCCGGGCCACCTGATCTTCCACAGTGTCTTGCACACCAATTGCTGATAAATCATCACTATCCAATGAGGTCAACACAGATACGCCGACCACCCAAGGTCGCTGAACGGAGAGCTTTGCAGCTTCTTCCCGGGCCGTGTTCGCAGCTCGCTGCATCATGTCTGGCCCCCCTTGGCTGTGGATTGTAATAATCCGCGGAGCCAGGGGCATCACTGCGCGTATTGCCCCGGCGACAGTATTAGGAATATCGTGAAATTTAAGGTCTAAAAATATAGGCATGCCCAAATCTGCAATAGATTTATATCCCGCAGTGCCACAGGCCATAAAGAATTCTAAACCCAATTTAATGCCGCCGATGGTACCATGTAGCGCTGTAGCAAGCTTCACGGCGTGGTCAAGGTCTGTCGTATCAATGGCGCAGTAAATACGCTCAGCCGGGGTCATAAGTGGGATCATTATTTTAGCTCTCCAGATTAATACCTACGCCGCTTCATAGCCTTGCCGCAAAAAACTATCAAGCTGGAGGTGGAATAGGCATATCCGTCTCTTTCATCTGCTGGGTGCGTTTATCGTTCAGTTCGTCTTGCAGAGATTCGATTTCTGTGGTTTTTTCAATTGCTGTGCGTTCCGCCTTGCGCCGTGCAGTAAAGCCTTTAAGACGCAACCAGCCGGTGACAAGACTAGCGGTTATCAATCCAGTGAATACCCCAAAGAAAAATATTAAATATAAGGGGAGGGGCAAACTATCGTAACCCGGAAGCAGATAAACCGGCACCAAATGGCGATTGGTTATAGAAAAATAAAGAATCACTAGGGCAACAGCTGCCCATAAGAATCGCCGAATTAAAGGCATGGTCTTGCTTTCACGGAGCCGCAGGAATGTGATTGTACATCCTTACCCCCTAGGCGCAGCCCCAAAACATAATGAGGATAAAGTGAATTATTTGTTTAATTGTTCCCGCAAGTCTTTACCTGTTTTAAAATAGGGGACGCGCTTTTCAGCGACAGGAACCTTTTCACCCGTACGGGGATTGCGGCCAATGCGTGCAGGGCGTTCTTTGACAGAAAAAGCCCCAAATCCGCGCAGTTCCACCCGGTCGCCCTCGACCAAGGCGCCTGTGATTTCATCAAAAATGGTTGAAACAATACGCTCCACATCGCGGTGGTAAAGATGCGGGTTCGCCTCAGCAATCTTATTGATCAACTCAGACTTTATCATAATATTTCTCCCCTATTGTTCAAAAACGCGGACCAACTGAAGTATATATCCAAGGGGCACATCTCTTTGCCACCTCCATTGGTGCCTACAATTCAAGTTGAAAGAATCACCAACGTCTATTTAAAGTGCCAAATAAGGCGCCATTCGTCAAGGTTAAGTCTTTCTGTCTGTCAGTAACAGATGATATGTCCGGTTTATGTAACATACGATCTGTCCGGTTTTAAGATGCCCTTTAGGAGGGGCGCTTATGAGACGGACAGAGATGTTACAAGGAATCCGAACAATGAAGTTCGAGGAGATTTATGATC
>JAJFIS010000013.1 GCA_021774735.1 Alphaproteobacteria bacterium
CAGCTCGGCTGTCGGCACACCGCCTTCTTGCTCTTGCAATATGCGGATGATCTGCTCTTCGCTAAATCTACTCTTCTTCATCAGTAGCCTCCTTGCTGGAGACTCTACTTATAACTGGAGGAATTTAAAGGGCGCAGGTCAATATCATTGAAAAGCCCTGCAGGTTTGTGGGGCTTTTTTTATGCCAATATATAGGGGGTTTTTATGAAAGAGATACCACTTGAGAAGTTATGCGCATCTCACTTAAAATCAGGCGCTGCCGGTGATATCTTGTAATTTCACCATCAATTTTTGCAAGCTGATCATGACGGTGTTATTTTTGACAGGAAATTCACCATCACCTCCATAAACAATATATTTATGTGTGGCCTCTATATCCTCGCAAGCATGGTAAAAGCCCCGTTTTATTTTAGGGGCAGCCCCAGTTTTAATTTCAATAGCCCATGTCTGCGTAGCAGAAATTTTAAGCACCAGATCAATTTCTGCACCTGCTGCTGTGCGATAAAAATAAGGTTTTATATGATTTGGAAGTATAGATAAAATATTCTCAATGACAAAACCTTCCCAGCTTTTTCCAAGGATTGGATTTGAAAGCAGAGCTTCATAGCTTCTGATGTCGAGCAATCTATGCAGGAAACCGCTATCGCGCACATAAAAACGGGGTGATTTAACAAGGCGCTTTTTAACATTAGCATGCCAAGGCTCTAAGCGACGCACAAGAAGGAGGTCCACCAGAATATCAATATAATGAGCAACTGTTTTGCCATCGATTTCAAGATTCCCCCCCAGTGTGGAAAAATTAACCGTTTCCCCTTGTAGATGCGCCAACATCGTCCATAGCCTGCGTAACCTCACAGCAGGCACCCTGAACCCCATTTGCTGAATATCACGCTCCAGATAAGTGCGGATCATATCCTCCAGCCAAGCCATGCTAAACTCATCGCTATCAGCTAGGTAGCTATCAGGAAAACCGCCCCTAAGCCAGAGTTTGTTAATATCGGCTGGTTTTTCAACAGGTACTTCCAGCAAGTTTAATCCGCTCATTTCGATATAGCTGATACGTCCGGCAAGGCTTTCCGATGATTGTCTTAACAAGTCCATGGATGCCGAGCCCAAGAGAAGGAATTGTTCTGCTTTGCGACCAGCTTGCCGGTTTTTGTCAATCAAGCCTCGTAAAGCCATGAAAATGTCGGGAGCACGGTGGATTTCATCAAGAATAATAAGTTTGTCACAATGCAGGGATAAAAATGTTGTTGGGTCGCTTAACTTTATCAAATCTTCAGGGGACTCTAAGTCTAAATAGATGGAATCTCTGCCTTGCGCAACGGCCAGCGCTAGGGTTGTTTTACCTACTTGTCGTGGACCCAAAAGGGCTACAGCAGGAACTCTACTAACAGTTTCTTTCAGTTTATGTGTAATCCATCTCTTTATCATACCTTGTATTTTCGTATATTAATTCCGTAAATACAAGGATAAAATTCCGAATTGAGAATATTATGAAGTTAGGCTCCCAGATTTACCAGCCGCAGGACGCGGCTGAGTAGCGGCTACAATTTAATCTTGCAAAAAATGTAAAAACTCTGCAAATTTGCGGGGCTTTTTTATTAGCAGCAGGATGCTGCCGTTTAGAGCTTTAAAGTGAAGACAATAAATGAAATTATCTCCATTGTGGCCACTCATATTATATTACTATTTGGCTTATAACTTTGCGATAACAATACTGTTTTTGGCAGGAAAATGGGTTGCGGCCTATAAGGGGACTGTATGGCCTTTCGATCTCACGGGAACATTAATCCTTAGTTTTGCTATTGGTAATATGTGCTTTTTTCATTGGTATTTTTACCATGTATGCAAAATTTTGAAAAAAGATGGTTGTTAATGCTAATAAATAAACTGGAGTTATTTGAAAGCACGCAGACTAGATGGCCCAATATTATTAATTTAGATGTCATGTTAGTTAATGGAAAACAGGTCAGAGGACTCCAAGCCCTGAATGACTTATACTCTGAAATTGAAGAGTCGATTGATGAAAGCAATCATTGGCACCAGCTTTCTATTTGGGCATACCATCAAGCTCTGTGGTCAATTGCAGAGAGTAATTTTGAAAATAAAAAATAATATTGGGAAGCGCCTGTGAAAGTATCTCTGTATATCGCGATGATGTTTTGGTTGCTGGTAGGTCACATGGCGCAAGCCTGTGATGATAGTCTTGGGACCATTTTTAGCCAAGTTACGGTTGTTAAAGGGCAGGGTGACAATAGCGTGCCGATGGATGTGCATGTGTCTTTGAGGGGCACAATTGTTGAGATAGCACAGGACATTCCTAAAACTGATTGTCATTCGATCATTGATGGCTCGGGGAAATATTTGATGCCGGGCATGGTAGAAATGCACGGGCATCTGCCCTTCACAGCGTGGTCGATGGCCGACACGGATGAGACATATTTCCTTTATCTGGCGGCGGGTGTAACGACCGTTCGCGGCATGCTTGGCGACAGCGCTCAATTCACCCACCGGGATGAAATTAATGAGGGTGAGCGCATTGGCCCGCAGCTGTTTTTGGCCGCCCCCAGCTTAAATGGTCGCTCGGTATCATCACCAGAGCAAGCTAGAAGGTTGGTCAGGAAACATAAACGCGGTGGCTGGGACCTGCTTAAAATTCACCCCGGATTGACGGCGGCAGAATATGATGCCATGGCGGATGAAGCGCGCAAATTGGCGATCCCCTTTGGTGGCCATGTGCCAGCGAGTGTAACTGTTGAACATGCTATGCAGCAAGGCCAGGTCAGCCTTGACCATATGGATGGTTTCATCCGCTGGTTTGGTGCCTTAGAGCGGGATATTACGGACGATGAGCTGGCGCGTGCAGTTGCAGCCGCTAACAAATATAAAACATGGATTGTGCCCACGCAGGTGCTGTTTAATCTTCTGTATAGCGGCGGTGATGTGGATGCCTTAATGGCGCGGCCAGAAAATGCCTATATCAAAGCTTCCACCCTAAAAAACTGGGCAAGGCGCTTGGCAGGTTATAATAAAAGTGCGCGGCCTTTTGTGGAAAAAAACAGGCAAAAATTATTGCATGCCTTTGCTACGGGCGGTGCCAATATCGTCATGGGTTCAGATGCGCCGCAAATGTTCTCCGTGCCGGGGTTTTCCATATGGCGTGAGATTGAATTGATGCGGGACGCAGGCTTAAGCGCTGACCAAATTCTGACTATAGGAACGACCAACGCGGGCCGATATTTTGGCAAAACTGACGGCGATGGTTGCTTTGGTGCGGTTAAGGTCGGTTGTCGGGCTGACCTTATTTTAGTAGATAGCGACCCCCGCACGGACATCATGAATGTTACCAAGCAAGCGGGTGTTATGGCGGGTGGTAGGTGGTTCAATAAAGCAATGATCGATGCTCGGCTGAAGACGATAGCGGAGCGCCACGCGGGGGATTGAGGCTTAGTTGGCTCGCATTAAAGTCAGCGCGATGTCCAACGCTTTTTTGTAGCTAGGCATGAAGGTAAGGGTTTCAATGTCTTCCCAGCTAAAAAAGGCGTAATGGTCATGCTCAGCGCTCAGCTTAATTTTAGTCTTAGCGGCTTTTTTGTCGAGCTTTGCAGCAACATAATGAATGTATTTTTTCTTCTTTCCCGGTGTGTCGCGCAGAAAGCCATATAGGGGCATCGCGTTATCCGTACTGATACCAGCTTCCTCGTCTAGTTCGCGCAAGTAAGCGTCCGCCAAGCTTTCGCCTTTATCGACCCCGCCGCCGGGCAGGTCCCAACCGCGTTCCCCCGGGCGGCGCATCAGCAGCACTTTATTATCTTTTGAAATAAGAACTGCCTTCACTGATTGGGGCAGGCCTTTGGTTATGTCTGAGCTTTCATCTTGCAACTGACCAAGAACCGTAAACACATTACTGGCGACAGGAGGAGGGGAGCCGTCCGCCATCAGATCAGCCCTAAGCTTTTGAAGCTGCTATGGCCATTTTTGCCGACAATGATATGATCGTGGAGCTGAATTTCTAATGGGGCTGACCCAGATAATGCATAATTTGTGTTATAGGGGTATGTATGAGAAAGAGCAGATTAAGCCAAGCTAAACGATCACGATTACAAGAACATTTTGTAGCGGGTACGACAGCACGTTGCGCTGCCGCTTTGATTGG
>JAJFIS010000014.1 GCA_021774735.1 Alphaproteobacteria bacterium
CATCAAAAACAGGGGCCACTTCCCCAATGATGACGCCGCCACCAAGCTATTGTATCTGGCCTTGCGCAACGCCGCCAAAAAGTGGACAATGGCCCCCAGAGTGTGGAAGCAGGCCATGAACCAATTCGCCGTCCTGTTCCACGACCGTTTTCCAACATCAATATATTGATGTTGGAAATATAACCAAATGGTCACTTACACGGAATTTAGGACACTACCCATCAGAATTTTGCAAGGCACCAAAACGGTTTAGAACCGGCCTTGTCGGGTGGTGCCAATTGCGTGACAGGTTAGAGCCACCAGTGCCGACCGATATCACCGCCACCTCTGGCTTTATGGCCTCTAAGAAAGCCTTTCCGCTGCTGGACTTTGATCCATGATGGTTGACCTGCAACACGTCAATATCCCCGACCGCATCCGCGATTAATATTTCCATGTCCGCTGTATTATGGCCGTGGTCGCTGCCATCTCCGGTCAAGTCACCACCAACAAAATAATCAAAATCGCCATAGGTAACCAACAGGGAAACCGAGCGCGCGTTTTCGTCAATGCTGCCGGATGTTGGTTGGTCCCCACTAGGCAAGGCACGCGCATCCGAAGACAAGAATTTCAACATCGCACCACCCCCAAGCGGGATATCGCCTTGTTCAGAATTTACCGCCACAAAGCGCCCCGGCAAGGCTTCAAAAGCTTTCAGTGTAGCTGTTTTCTTTTTGCAATAACGATCATTACTGCTTGGCTCAATACAGTCGGAGCGACCAAAACGCACGGTGCCCTCATCCGCCATAAAGGCTGATAGCTCCGCCATGCCGCGAATATGGTCAGCGTGATAGTGGCTGGCGACCACATAATCCAGGCGTTTGACCCCCAGCACCTTTAGGGCCGGGGCAACAACACTGCGCCCTTTGCCCCTGTCACCTGCATCGACCAGAACCGTGGTGCCATCTGGCCCAATGATGAGCGTGCCATCGCCTTGGCCAACATTAAGGTGAATGATGCGGAGGTAATGGGGAGTATTTTGAGGGTCACTGCTGGCTTGTGCGGAAGCCAAGAAGGTGGTGCCAAAGACCATTGACATCAAACATATCAGGCTCCGCAGGGGCCTAAGCCCATAGGCTACTTGCCGAACATATAAAGATGCCCATATTTTGCGCGATACTATCATATAGTGTGACACCAAATCATTAATCACTATATAGTAGATTCGTTTATAAAGTGCAATTTAAATTATTTTATAACTTTAAAAGTGTGTGACGCATCGCCCTCTTGCGCCAGCTAAAGTAAAGCTTTAGGGAGGGAGGTAGATTGTGAAATATTGAAAACCAAGGAGGCCCTAGCCATGAAAACGACCATACGTTGGGCAGGTGACATGACTTTTGTTGGTCATGGAGAAAAGACAAAGCACGCCATAGTTATGGACGGCGGCGAGAGTGCTGGTGGCCTTGGCATTGGGGCAAGCCCGATGGAAATGTTATTGATGGGCGTTGGTGGCTGCGCCAGCATTGATGTTGTGATGATCTTGCAAAAGGCCCGACAAAATATTACCGACTGTGTTGCAGAAGTTTCAGGCGAACGCAGCGACATAATACCCAAGAAATTCACCAGCATTCACCTGCATTTTGTCGTCACTGGTACAGAGCTAAAAGAAAGCCAAGTGGAACGCGCCGTGCAGTTAAGCATGGACAAATATTGCTCCGCCTCCGCCACGCTCAAAGGCAGTGTAGACATCACCCATGGCTTTGAAATCATCGCCGATTAAGCGCTGCAATGCTCAGCTATGGCCCCAATTGCTTGGGTCGTCGCTGTCATTGGGGCTTAGGCCTATCTGGCTTTCTTCCAACGTCACCCCAAGGCCGAGCACCGTTCGGTTGGCGTAACAGAAGTAAGCCGTAACTTGATTGACCTCTAATATCTCGCCGTCATCCAAGCCTGCTTGCCTTAAGCCTTCAATATCACTCTCGGTAATCGCAGAGGGTTGACGGGTGAGCGTTGCAGCATAATTAAGCGCCGCGATATCCCGGGGTGAGAATTCCGCCGAAGCCGCTGCTGGGTTGCCCGCTTCCAGCGCCGCCCGCATTACAGCCGCTTGGTCGTCATCATCCAAAAGCCGCGACAGGCCCACAAAATGATGCTCAACGCAGTAAGGACATTTGTTCAACATGCTGACATAAACCCCGACGGCCTCCAGCAACCATTTAGGCAAGCTGTTGGCACTGTGGTGCAATACATATTTATACAGCGCCATATGACCTTCCAGGGAATGAGGCCGCAGGCTATGGCTCAGCAAAATATTATCAACCTTGCCGTCAGGGCCTTTAACGCGGTCATAGACCTTCTTCAGTTTGCCCGTTGCTGCTTCATATGAAATTGTTTTGATCCAGCTCATGCTGCTTGACCCCCTATGATTATTTGTTGCGCCCAATATAAATGCAAAAGGCTCCAGAAATCTAAATTTATAGCAGATCTTTTAAGCGTTCCCAGAAGATACGCAGCGAGACGACCCGCCTGCCAAGCATGTTACCAACCGGCAGGCGGCGGCGTGGGAGCTTGGCAAAAATATCATAACTTTCCATCTGACCCGCGATGGCATCGCCCAGCAGGTTACCCACCAAATGGCTAACGTTAATACCGTGGCCGCTATAGCCATAAGCATGCCAGATAGTATCATCGGTTCTCCCCACAAGCGGATAGTGCGACAGCGACATGCTGATCTTGCCGCCCCATGTATGGCTAATTTTCACGCCAGCGAGCTCGGGCCATAGCTTAACTATTCGTGGCTGTAAAATATCCCGCACAGAAGCTGGCTTATCACCTGAATAATTACAGCGCCCGCCGAACAGTAAGCGCCCATCATTGCTATAGCGGTAATAACTAAAGACGTTGGCCGCATCACACACCGCCCAATTGTCTGGGTTAATACGCTCTCTAACATCAGCACTCAAAGGCTCGGTCGCCATAATATAGCTGGCAGCGGGATAGGCATAGCCAGCCATTTTACGTTTCTCTAAACCGTGCTGGACGCCGCTAGCGATAATCACATGGTCGGCGGTTACCGTTCCGCCGGCGCAGTGGACCTTGCTCGGCGAACCCTTGTCGATACGCACGACTTTTGAGCCTTCAAATATTCGCACACCGAGGCTTGCGGCAGCCTTCGCCTCCCCCCGCACCAGCTTAAGCGGATGCAGATGACCGTCGGTCATATTCATGAGGCCACCAATATATTCTTTTGTACCGAACTTGTCCCTCATCGCGCTTTGATCGAGCATCGCAAAGTCTTCGGGCGTGCCTTCGGCTTGAAAAATTTTCGCCTGAGCCTCCATCGCCCGCATATGGCGCGGCTTGGTCGCGGCCTCGCACCAGCCATCTTGCAAGTCGCATTTGATGCCATACTGCGAAACCCGCCAGCGGATGATGCGGTTTCCTTCCCATGCCATTTGGCGGATGTGGCCTTTCGCCCCCGCGCCCCAGTGCTTTTCCATCCGCTCCTGCCCGCTTATGCCGTGGATCATTTGGCCGCCACTGCGGCCTGACGCGCCCCATCCGATGCGCTGCGCTTCCAGCAAGACCACACTAAAGCCTTTTTCCGCCAGCCTTAAAGCTGCCGACACACCGGTGAAACCACCGCCGATGACGCAGACATGCGCTCGCACATCGCAGTCCAAGGCGGGCCAAAAGTGGTTTTCATCCAAGCTGGCAGCATACCAGCTAGTTGGGTAAAAGGCGGCGGTCATACCGATGTGATCTCCCTATTTTGTGGGCAAATAATTATAGTGCAAATGCTTTTCATACTTGTAGCTTTCTGCATAGTATATTAGGCCATTTTAAGACCAACAACATCCACCGTAACATCCAAGGGGTAAATTCATGCGAAAACATCTTCTTATATTGCCATTAACCGTCCTAATGCTTTCAGCCTGTGAACAAGCAGCGCCTGAACAAACTGAGCAAACAGTGGCGGAGCGCGCTGCAGCTATTGCCCAAGAAACTATGATCGTTGATACCCATATCGATGTGCCATACCGCTTGAACCATGAATGGGAAGATGTGTCTGTCGCCACGGATGGCGGTGATTTTGATTACCCCCGAGCGGTTAAGGGCGGCCTTAACGCCCCTTTCATGTCGATCTATACCCCAGCTGACCTTGGTGACACGCAAGCTTCCACCGATCACGCCAATAAAATGATCGACCTTGTAGAGCGCATGGTCAGTGAAAACCCCGACAAATTTACTATCGTTCGCAGTCCAAGTGAGCTTGAAGCCGCTTTTAAAGCTGGCAAGATTGCCCTGCCTCTGGGCATGGAAAATGGATCACCGGTTAATGGCAGCATGGAAACGCTCCAACATTTCTATCAGCGCGGCATTCGCTATATCACACTGGCCCATTCCAAAACTAACCATTTGGCTGACAGCAGCTATGATGAAAACCGGCAGTGGAACGGTCTGTCCCCCTTCGGCATTGAAGTTGTCGCAAAGATGAATGCCCTTGGCATGATGGTCGATATTTCCCACCTTAGCGACGATAGCGCCAGCGCCGTTTTGGATGTGACAACGGTGCCGGTGATTGCCTCCCACAGCAGTGTTCGCTATTTCACGCCTGACTGGGAGCGTAATATCTCTGACGCTCTGGTTAAGCGGGTGAAAGAAAACGGCGGCGTTATTATGATCAATTATGGTTCGGCCTTCCTGCACCAACCCCCGCATGAATTTGGCGATGCCCGCGATGCCGCGTGGAAGGTTATTACTGACGGCGGCGTGGAAGATACACCAGAAGCCAAAGATGCGTTCGAGCTTACTTACCGCGCTGAACACCCATACCCCTATGCCAATGTTGGTCAAGTTGCCGACCATATTGACTATATTAAAAACCTCGTTGGCATCGACTATGTTGGTATTGGTTCTGATTATGACGGCGTTGGTGATAGCTTACCGACCGGCCTCAAGGATGTATCAAGCTTCCCAACCTTGATCGCAGAACTGATAAATCGTGGCTATAGCGACCCTGAAATCAAAAAAGTCATGTCCGGTAACCTAATGCGGGTTTGGACGGCGGTTGAAGCTGGTGCAAACCGATAAATAGATACCAAAATTATTATTTTTCAGCCGCTCTTGATACATATCAAGAATGTTTGCGCGAATAAAATATATCGTAGCCTTGATTATGTAGTTGCAAACGGTTATTAATAACATATAGAGAGTAATGCTGTTGTTGCTATAACAATTGAAAGGCCCCGCATGCCCAAAGACGGCACAAATTTTAACGACTTCCCTGCTCTGAGCGAATTAAAGCCCGGCGCGAAGGGTTTCATCCATGCAGTTGGTAATTTTGCGGCCAATAACAATGCTGCTTTAGAAGAAAGACTAAGAGAAGTGGGCTTTGATGAGGGGCTGCCTATTGAATTTTTACACCATGGTCCCTTTGGCCGCGACCCACTAGCCGTTCAAATTGATGGTATGATTGTCGCCCTACGCCGCGTTGAAGCTGCCCATGTTACTGTTGCGTTAGATGAGGCACTAACAGGATGAGTGAAACAAAGCTGGTGGCCTTGGTCGGCAATCCCAATTGCGGAAAGTCGGCCCTTTTTAATACTCTAACCGGTTTACGCCAAAAAGTTGCTAACTATCCCGGTGCAACGGTTGACAGGCGTGTGGGGCGCTTACAA
The DNA here is from genome assembly GCA_021774735.1 of Alphaproteobacteria bacterium. Taxonomy (GTDB): domain Bacteria; phylum Pseudomonadota; class Alphaproteobacteria; order Sphingomonadales; family Kordiimonadaceae; genus JAJFIS01. The sequence goes on from JAJFIS010000014.1 coordinate 5,661, forward strand.
GCATCAAGTGATGCCATTGACATCATTGACCTGCCGGGCACCTATAGTATGAAGCCCAAAAGCATGGACGAAGCTGTTACCGTCGATGTGCTCACCGGAACACAAGAAGGCACTAGTCGCCCCGATGCCATTGTTTGCATAGTTGATGCCACCAACCTTGGCCAACATCTGCGCCTTGTTTTAGAGATCAAAAACCTTGGCCTGCCCATGGTTGTCGCGCTTAACATGGTTGACATGGCGCGCCGTGATGGCATTGAAATAGATAGTGAAATTCTGGCGCGTGAGCTTGGTGTTCCCGTTATTGAAACCGTCGCGGTTCGCAGCAAGTTGGTGCGTGAACTGACCGAAGTTTTGCAAGATATAACCGACCACCCCACCCCTGAAGCTGAGGAAAATAACAGCCTGCGGGACCTGCAACGCAGGGCAAGGCTAATAGCGAATGTGGCAACCATAAAAGCAGGCGTTATCCACCAAGCCACTCGGCTTTTGGACCGCATTGTCTTAAATGTGTTTTTAGGTCCTATAATTTTGTTTGGTTTGCTTTTCACTATGTTCCAAGCGGTTTTCAGCTGGGCTGAAGTGCCGATGGATATGATCGAAGCTGGGGTTGCCCAACTACAAGTGCTGGTCAATGATAATTTATCGGATGGCTATCTATCGAGCTTTTTAAGCGATGGCATTCTGGCCGGTGTTGGCAGCGTTATCGTCTTCTTGCCGCAAATATTGATCCTATTCATCTTCATTCTTGCCCTTGAAGGCAGTGGCTATATGGCCCGTGCAGCTTTTTTGATGGATAAACTGATGGCCAAAGTTGGCCTAAATGGCCGTGCTTTCATTCCCTTGCTCTCAAGCTTTGCCTGTGCCGTTCCGGGCATTATGGCTGCCCGGGCAATTTCCAGCGAGCGTGACCGCTTAACAACTATTTTAATCGCCCCACTTATGACCTGCTCGGCTCGCTTGCCGGTTTATACCCTTATCATTGCTGCTTTCATTCCCAATGATACGGTTTACGGTATGTTCAACCTGCCCGGCCTTGTGATGTTTGCCCTTTATATGGCCGGTATTATCAGTGCCTTACTCATTGCTGCTATATTCAAGCGCACACTAACGAAGGGGGGTACGCTGCCGCTGATTATGGAACTGCCAAAATACCAACTTCCGTCAATGCGCTATATGGCTGTTGGTCTTTATGAACGTGCTAGAATATTCATCCGCCGAGCGGGCACCATCATTCTCGTTTCGGTCATGGTACTCTGGGTACTATCCATATACCCAAACGCCCCCGAAGGGGCAGACCACGCTGATATATATTACAGCATGGTGGGGCTAATTGGTCGTGGCCTAGCAATTATATTTGAGCCCATCGGCTTTAACTGGGAAATATCCGTCGCACTAGTACCCGGCATGGCAGCGCGCGAGGTGGCGGTGGCAGCTCTTGGTTCTGTTTATGCACTAAGTGGCAGTGAAGACATGGTGGCAGCGTCCCTATCGACCACCCTGCGCGGGGCATGGAGCTTGCCTACGGCCCTATCCTTCCTAGCATGGTTTGTTTACGCACCACAGTGTCTCTCGACCATTGCTGTGACGCGGCGAGAAACAGGTGGCTGGAAATGGCCAATCTTCATGCTGGCTTATCTGTTTGTGTTGGCTTACGGCGCATCCTTTGTCACCTTTCATACGGCAACATACCTGCTAACTTGAACCCAACTACCCCACCCAATATGCGTATAGTATCGTGTTTTTTTAGGCTCAGCGCCTTTTCTTAGTTGCAAATAAGGAGCGATTGCGTCCTTATATCAGCTAAACTTCACATCCCCGTACAAGGAAATATGAATGTCAGATACCACTGAAGCAAAATCGGGCGCTCCAGCCTCAATTGGTTACAGCAGCCCATACCGCGCTTATGTGTTATTTATTCTAACCCTTGTTTACACATTCAATTTCATTGACCGGCAAATTTTGGTGATCCTGCAAGATTCCATTAAACTGGATATGGGGTTAAGTGATAGTCAACTTGGTTTGTTGGGCGGTACAACTTTCGCCATATTTTACGTGACTGCAGGCATTCCCATCGCCCGCTGGGCTGACCGTAGCAACCGTAAAAATATCGTGTCTGTATCTTTAACGATTTGGTCGGCAATGACCGCTGTTTCAGGTCTTGCTATGAATTTTTGGCAATTAGCATTAGCCCGTATTGGTGTCGGCATTGGTGAAGCAGGCGGAAGCCCTCCGGCACATTCGATGATTTCTGACTATTTCCCGCCTGAAAAAAGGTCCTTTGCCCTCGGTATCTATTCCACCGGGGTTTATATCGGCATCACCCTCGGTTACCTATTCGGCGGTGTATTGGGCAGCATGTATGGCTGGCGCAATGTTTTCTTCTTGCTTGGCATGCCGGGTATATTGTTGGCTATCATCATGTATTTCACCGTCAAAGAGCCCCCAAGAGGCCTTGGTGATGGCACCGCAGACCACGACCACAACAATGGTCCCAGTTTCTTTGAAGCTATGAAATATATGTGGTCTTTCAAATCTTTTCGGTATCTATCCTTAGCCGCAGCTTTTGCTAGTTTTGTCGGCTATGGCACAGGTAACTTTATGCCATCTTTCTTGGCTCGCATTCATGAGATGTCAATTACTGATAGGTCCATTGCCCTTGGCTTAGTTGGTGGTCTTGGTGGTGCTGCTGGTATGTTACTTGGTGGTTATCTAACCCAGCGACTAGGCCGCAAAGATATACGCTGGTTCATGTGGGTGCCTGCAATTGGGGCACCTATTGCCTTGATATTGGTTCTTCCAGTATTTTTTATTGATGACATTCCCACCATGCTGGGGATGTATATTACACCAGTAATTTTATCAGCCTTATATTTACCACCCTGCATCGCGATGGCGCATGCACTGGTGCCGGCCAATATGCGGGCGCTTGCTTCCGCTATTTTATTCTTCATTTTGAATTTAATAGGCCTAGGACTAGGGCCGCTCTTCGTCGGGGCTATTAGCGATGCTTTATACCCATATATGGGGCATGATGGGCTTAGATATGCATTGGTGATTGGTTCATTGGTTGGCTTGGTTTCTATGGTAATGTTTTTACTTGCGGCAAAACACCTACCTGCCGACATGAAACGTGTAAGCTCAACAAAAATATAATACTAACAAAATCATGCATAGATCGTGATAAATTAAGAAAATAATTACTTATTCATGCAATAGTATGAAAAATATGAGTATTTACAGCACCCAATAGATTTTATTCAACCACTATGGATATTAAAGACCAGATAAAAAATGTCATTGCAAGACATCTTGCCGACGCTAAACGCGCAGAACATGACAGTGAAATTGCAACATTAGCCGTTACAGCCGCGCGTAGTACAATCATGCGGACACTTCGTACCAGTGATATTAATGCCAAAGAACGGGTGCTACGAGCTGTGAAAATATTAGAAAAACGATATTTTGATCCCGAGGGTGAATATACGTCTGGCAAGCCAGAGATAGCTGCCCTTCGACATGATATTGAAGCATTGTAAAATTTTTGCTTCTTCAGTTCTAGCTCATCCCTTCAAGCTTTAGAGATCCCATTATTAATTCATGGGCTTCCTTAATTTTTGCCTCTAAATAATGCATCTCCATGGGCAGAAGGGATAAATGGCGGACCAGCATGTTGTATCTCTCCACCACATGTACTTTACGAATTGGCTTTTGTAGGCCCAAAAGCGCAATAGCATCATCATAGCTCATGGAATCAGCGACGGCTTTCTTCGCCTTTGATTTTCTCGCCCCATTATCATCCTTTCCTTCAATCGGCATAACTCGGTTGATGGATTTTTTATTGATTAGCATCATTGCCCCGGAGGTGATCTTGAAGGGAATAAATTCGCGAGAATCATTTAACAAATCAGAAATACGCTGCTGTCTTTTCAAATAGAAAAAACCATTAAATGCCCCGCCTGAAGTGAAGAACACTTCAACTTCTACGCCAGATTTTTCAAGTAACATTCCTTCAAATAATGTCATTGCCTGTCTCTCCTGAAGATTTGTTCACATTGATAGTACATTGCTTACAGGCAAAGGTAAACGCCAGAAACTCAGCAATGGGAAGCAACCAACATTGAAAGGAATATAATTGCTAACTTACCTTCTTTGCAGAAAAAATGGCGGCCCCAGAGGAACCGCCATTCAATATAAATATTAAGCGCCTACTTTAAAAGTTAGCTTTAATCCCAAGACCCCAAACACTAGGCTCGTTCACATAAGCGGTGTTATTATTAAAGTCGATAGCACCCTTTTTATTCACTTCATTGGTAATGTTGCGGCCATAAGCAAAAACCTCATAGCCACCATCGTTCCAAACATAACCCGCCCGCAGGCCACCTTCAAAGTCACCTTCTGTATTGAACACGGTGCTTTCATACAGGAACAGGTTCTTCTTACCTTCGATGAACCAATCGGTAGCGATATAAAACTCGCCGTCCCCAACATCCACACGGTATTCTGCGGTCACGTTAAAGAGCCAGTTTGGCGCTTGTGGTAGTGAGTTACCATCGATCAAGGCAAAGCCATTGGTATTAAGTGGGTCAACCACATTACACTGTGCACAAGTGCCAACAGCTAAAGTGCTATCCTTAATTTCCGTGTGGTTGTAGCTCAAGCCACTTGTTACGCGGAAGTTTTCAGTTACGAGATATTCTGCTTCAAGCTCAAAACCATAGCCTTTGGTTTTATCCGCATTAATGAGCTGAATGAAGTTACCACCCGCACCAACGGCTGAAAGCTGTTGATCATCCATGGTCCAGAAATAGGCTGCGCCATTTAGACGTAATCTTTTTTCCATGAACAAGCCTTTGAAGCCAGTTTCAAAAGACAGTATTGTTTCTTCCTTAGCGACCGAAGGGGCACCGAAGAAAGCAATATCACGGCCCTGAATGGACGGTGCACGGAAACCACTTGCAACACGCGCATAAATCGACACGTCATCGCTTACAGCGTGGTTGATAGCAATGTCCCAGCTTACCCGCTCCGATGAAACTTCCTCATGAAAGACAGAGCCAAACAATGGAAAGACACCGTCCAGCTTCTTATCATCTTCGGTATAGCGAATGCCTGCGGTTAATGTGGTGGCGTCGCTCATATTATAACTGAACTGACCAAAAGCCGCCCAAGCTTCGTTTACCTGCTTAACGGTAGATGCTGGCACAAAGAATGGGTTGGTGGTGACTTGCAGGTCAGAATCAAAATAGAAGAAACCAAGTTGCCACGTCATATCGCTGTCATTATCGCTTGCGAGGCGCAGCTCTTGGGTGAATTGGTCGGTATCATCAACATTGTCCTGAGTGTCAGACTGGAAAGGAATGAAACCAGGGCCACCAGGGTTGCCGCCATCAATATCCCCACGGCTGAAACCGTCTGCTGTTGCAAATGCAGTGATTGATGTGAAGATCACACCATCAAGGTCATAATTCATTTTCAAAGAGAAAACGGATGTATCATATTCTTGATTATTACCATCGCCGCCATCAAAGCCCACTACGTCACGGTCAAAATTGGCATTCGCTTTGCCGCCACCGTCAGCGATATTAGCCCGGAAAATAGCTGAAGTGCCACTTAGTGAGCGCACTTGAGCAGATAATAAAGCATCAAAATTCTCTGATGGCTCAAACAAAATTTTAATACGACCCGCATATTCATTGAAACCGCCAAGGGCACCATTTTCGCCAGTGAAGCTATTGTCAATATAGTCATCGCGGTGTTGATAGATACCTGCGATGCGCGCCGATATTGTATCAGAAATTTTAATGCCGTAACCCATACGCACTGTGGCCGAGCCCAGCGTACCGTATGAACCAGAAACATAACCCTCTGTTTCGCCATTTGGGTTTACCGTATCAATCTTCACGATGCCAGCCGGTGTGTTACGTCCAAAGAGCGTACCTTGCGGTCCGCGCAAAACTTCAACCCGGTCAACATCAAAAAGTGGAAAGCTTTTCAGCACCACATTTTCCATCACGATGTCATCCATAACAACCGATACAGGCTGTGAAGCCGCAAGGTCAAAGTCGGTGTTACCAAGCCCGCGAATATAAAAACGCGGGGCCACACGGCCATTTGACGATTCTGCATTCAAGCTCGGAACCCTGCCCGCAAGCGCCAAAATATCATCACCAGCAGAAACAAAATTCTCCAATGTATTGCCAGTTATGGCCGTAACAGAAATTGGAACATCTTGCAGGCTTTGCTCACGGCGCTGCGCCGTAACAATAATTTCTTCTAATTGAACAAGCTCACTGTCCTGCGCAAATACAGGCGTTGCAATCCCTGCTCCCAGCAAAAGTGCCATTGCACTGCTGCTTTTCAACGTGTTTTTAAACATTATTTTCTCCAAATACTAACTGTGACGCTCTATTTTAGGGCTAAGCGACCCGCAAAGTTGAATTACCGGTAATATATGGCAAATTTTCTACATATGTTATAGAGTTAATTGCTATTTTATTTGTAATAAATTGTTTATGTTACAATGATGCCACACAGTCATATTTTATATAGTTTTAGGCGCTGCCCATTCGCCATACGCGCTCGGCTTGCAATCTTGAACGCCGACATTGAGGTTGAACTCAGGGAAGTGCGTTTGCGCGATAAACCCGCATCCATGACGGCATTGTCACCCAAAGGGACTGTACCCGTTCTACAGTTAGCAAGTGGCGATATTCTAGATGAAAGTTTAACCATCATACACTGGGCATTCACCCAAAAGGACTTAGGCCAGTGGTTACCCAAAACTGGCTCAAAAGCTGAAAAAGATTGTGCTGAGCTGATAGCCCAAAATGATGGTGAATTTAAATTTCATTTAGACCGTTATAAATATGCAAGTCGCTATGAGCCTAGCGCTGAAAACTTTCACCGCAAAGAGGCCTGTAAATTCATCCATGAGCTTGAAATGCGATTGAGAAATCATGCGTATTTACTGGGCGAAAGCTTCAGCTTGGCCGACAATGCAATATTGCCCTTTGTGCGCCAATTTGCTGCGGCTGATGCAAACTGGTTTAAGGATACACCCTATCGAGAGGTTAGACGCTGGCTAAACAGTTTTTTAACTAGCGACCTATTTAAAGCCGCCATGAAGAAATATCCAATTTGGCAAGCGGGTGACCCACCCCAATATTATCCTTGAATAGCTGCTTACAGCCCACTTAACAGCGCCGCATCCCCGCCCGATGCGGTGGTATCAGTACAGCAGTGCCGCTCAACCCGGTACCTGTAAGGGGCATAGATATCAGCTATCAATGGCACTAAGGAGCCATTGGACGCGGCCAGTGAAAGTCGTATTCGCCGCTGCATATCCCGGTCTCCGCTCAAAGCCACTGCATCAATACCATGGATGTCCAACAGTCCATCAACCGCTATAGGCGTGGCTATAGCCGCTATAGGAAGTTTGTGTTTTATGCCTTCAAAGGCTTCGGCGTGACCGCCAGCAATCAAAGCTCTATTACCCATATAAAGGGCCTGTAGAAGCTGCATGATCAATGCTTTTTCACTGCTCCCCAGACACAATATAGTGCCGCGGCTTGCCAGCGATAAAATATTACTTTCACCAACCGGTCCCGGCATTTCTAATTGGTCATGAACAGCTAATTTTAATGTATCCAAACTATCACTAATAAAATCCTGATGATCGGGATAAGCCGTGAGTAATACCGTAGCGGTCTTAGCGCGCATTTCGGCTAAGGGGATCACTTTTTTTGCATTCAGTTTGGTGACTATTTTTTGAAGCTTGGATTTTCTTAACGACTTATGTGTCGAATAAGCATAGACATCAACAGCTGTTTTTGCAGTTAAAAAGGCATTTAAATAGTCAGGACCACCTGCCTTTGGACCAGTGCCAGAAAGCCCTTCGCCGCCAAAAGGTTGACTGCCAACAACAGCCCCAATTTGATTGCGATTGACATAGATATTTCCCACATGAGCATTCTTTTTAATCGCCTCAACCTGGTCATCAATCCGGCTGTGGATACCAAGGGTTAAACCATATCCCTTTGCGTTTATGGCGGCGACTACATCATCAACTTTGCCCGCTTTATAAGAAGCAATATGCAGAACGGGGCCGAATATTTCTTCTTTAAGCTCTTCAATACCACTGACGGCGAATACTGATGGTGCAATAAAATAACCCTCGTCCGGCACAGATAAACGCTTCAATAATTTACCCCGCGCAGTCATATCCGCACAATATTCAATAATGGGCTCATATGCGCGCGCGTCTATAACGGGGCCCACGTCAATATCGGTATGCCACGGAGGTCCAATTTTTAGCTCTTCCATCGCGCCAATGAGCATTTCGAGGAAATTGTCATAAACATCTTCCTGCACATAAAGCATTCGTAGGGCCGAACAGCGTTGGCCCGCGCTTTGAAAGGATGACGCGATGATATCCACGATGGCCTGTTCGGGCAGCGCGGTCGAATCTACAATCATCGCATTCAGGCCGCCCGTTTCGGCGATGATAGAAATATCGGGTGCACATTTTTCGGCTGTTACCCTGTTTATCATTTGCGCGGTCCCGGTGGAGCCCGTGAAGCATATTCCAGCCACATCCTTGTGCTGAGTAATGGCTGAGCCGATGGTGCGACCAGGGCCGGGCACAAAATGTAATACATCCGTAGGGATACCTGCTTCTAACAGTAAGCTGACCGCCTTATGGGCAATCAGAGGTGTCGCATCAGCGGGCTTCGCGATTACAGCGTTACCAGCTGCAAGGGCCGCAGATATTTGGCCCGTAAAGATGGCGAGAGGGAAATTCCACGGTGATATACAGATAAATACACCACGAGCTTTTACCGCGCTGCCATCCCTGCTTCGGGCTTCGGCGGCATAAAAGCGCAGGAAGTCAACCGCTTCGCGTAATTCTGAAAAGCCGTCAGCTAACGACTTTCCAGCTTCACGGGTCGCAAGGGCAAAGAACTCAGCTGAATGGCGCTCAAACAAGTCTGCTGCCCTGTCCAATATGGCAGCTCTGGCCTCAAAGCCAGCCGCTTCAAAGCTCACTTGACCCGCAACAGCGCTTTCGAAAATGCCATCGATATCATCAACATTGGTTTCCAGCACCACTCCCACTTTATCGGATAGGTCCGCAGGGTTATAAATATCGCGCGGGGCATGACCTTCAGTCGCGTATGAGCTTAAAGGCCCTGAAGTCCAAATTTCATGTTTAAACTTATCCCGCAATTCATTGATACTATCTAGCTCTAGGGGATCAGTAATATCCCAGCCTTGTGCATTTCTGCGGGTCTCGCCAAAAATGTCCGATGGTGCTTTTATTTTAGCGTTATCACCACCAAAAATCTGCTCAAAGGGGTCAGCGGCCACCTGCGTAGGCGGAATGGCCGTATCAACAATCTGATTAACAAAGCTACTGTTGGCACCATTTTCCAACAAGCGCCGGACTAAATAGGCCAGAAGGTCTCGGTGGATACCAACGGGGGCGTAAATTCGACAATTTGTGTCTTGCTCACGGCGTAATACGTGATGCAGTGATTCCCCCATCCCATGCAGTCGTTGAAATTCAAATGCATCCTGTTCAATATTTTTGGCATAATGCATGATCGCCGCTACGGTGTGAGCATTATGGGTGGCGAACTGCGGGTAAATGCGGTCCAGCATACCAAAAAGTTTACCAGCGCAGGCAATATAGCTGATGTCTGAATGGGCTTTATGGGTGAAAACGGGAAAGTCTTTCAAGCCAAAAACTTGCGCCCGTTTAATTTCAGCGTCCCAATAAGCCCCCTTCACCAACCGCACCATAATCTTGCGGTCAAGTTTCGTCGCAAGGCCGTATAACCAATCAAGCACATAGGGTGCCCGTTTGCTGTATGCCTGCACCACAATGCCAAAACCGTCCCAGCCGGCAAGTTCTGGTATTGCCAGAACCGCTTCGATAACCGATAGAGACAAATCAAGCCGGTCAACTTCCTCAGCGTCAATATTCAAGCCCATGTTGGCAGCCTTGGCCTGTTTAGCGAGAAGCACGACCCTCGGCACCAGCTCATCCATCACCCGGGCGGCATTCACTTGTTCATAACGCGGGTGCAAGGCAGAAAGCTTGATGCTAATGCCGGGATTGGACCGCACATCGCCGTCACATGCCAAAGCAATACACTCAATTGCATCTGCATAGGCTTTGAAATAATTGGCAGCATCGCGGGCCGTTAACGCGGCTTCGCCCAGCATGTCATAGCTATAAGTGAAGCCTTTCCTCTCATTGATAGCGGCGGTATCTCTGGCTGCAGTAATATCTTGCCCGAGCACAAATTGCTTGCCTAATTCCTTCATCACTTGCTTAACCGCACGTCGGATGACAGGCATGCCCAGCCGCTTGACCATCGTTTGCAAGGATGCGGTTACACCCCTTTGCCCATCCCGCAGAACTGCGCTAGTAACCTGCAGACCCATGGTGGAAGCATTCACCAGTTGAGATATTGAATTTCCTGCATGCTCTGACCATTTCCCACCGAGGATTTTATCTTCAATCAAAGCATCAATGGTGATTGCGTCAGGCACCCTAAGCAACGCTTCAGCCAAACACATCAATGCCAGGCCCTCTTTGGTGGAAAGGCCGTACTCTGCCAAAAAAGCCTCCATAATACTGGGCTTGGTCGTCGTGCGAACAGTCGCGACAAGGCCCGCACCATCCGCCACAATCTTGCGTCGGGAAACCTCATCAAGGCTTGCCATCGCTGTCAGGGCATCAAGGGCCACGCGCTCTGGCATTAAATAAGCATCACGGATGGAACGACGAAGCTCAGGTAAATTTGGGTTTGACATGGGGACAACTCAACCAACTAAAAGGAAAATCACTGATCGGTTTCATTATACAACATCACGAAAAGTGAATTTGTCTAATTAAATATAAAATATAGTTGTTATCACTTTTATTAATGAAAAAGCTCTTGCTAATCACTGAATATAGGCCATAAACAGTCTTATGGATAAATTTGATGTTAAAATAATTGCTGAATTACGCAAGAATGCAAGGATTACAGTGACCGACCTCGCCGAGCGCGTCGGTCTGTCCAAAACGCCTTGTGTCCACCGCATTCGCAAACTTGAAACTAGCGGGCATATTTTGGGTTATACGGCAATCATTGATCCGGTCAAACAGGGCAGTGGACACATCGCCTTTGTGCAAGTAACCCTGAATGACACCCGGTCAAAAGCTTTGAGCGAGTTCAATCAATCGATCCAAAAAATACCAGAGGTTACCCAGTGCCATATGATGGCAGCCGGATTTGATTACCTGTTGAAAGTCCGCACAAGGGACATCAATGATTTCCGCCGCGTGCTCGGGGAAAGCCTATCGGGCTTACCCTATGTAGCGCACACCTCAACCTTCGTCGCGATGGAAGCGGTTAAGGACATTGGCCAAAATTAATCAGAAGTTTGTTCAGCCCCATTAGCCTTTAAATATGCGATCAAATCAGCGATTTGGCCGGGCTTTTTTAACCCTGCAAATAACATTTTATTGCCGGGTAAATAATGCTTAGGGGCCGTTAAATAACCCGTCAGCGTCTCTGCATTCCATACAATATTGGCGGCCTTCATTGCTGGCGAATATCTGTAACCTTCCAAGCTTCCAGCTTTACGGCCCAACATACCGGCGAGTGATGGCCCTTGACGGTTTTTACCAACATCCAAGGTATGGCATGTACGGCACCGTGCCCACACACGCTTGCCCTTTGCCGCATTACCGTCAGCATAACTGGCTGCACTAACGGCCATCAAGCCTGTTATCATCAACAGGCCTACTAAAAATTTATTCACTAAAATATCTCCAAAAAACATGTTTGCTCTTTACTACAGGCTTACAGAAAAATATCAATATAGTTTAACTTTAAGTCACCATTTTATGGCACCTTGCTTGCTAAATAATCTAAGGCTATCTTTTGGTACGATATTAACAGAAAATTACCTTCATCTAATTGCAAACGCTCAGACCCGCGCCAACAGCATCCAAAGGTCAATAGAATGATAAAAGCAGACATAAAGCCCTTCTTCGATCCCAGCACATTCACATGGTCTTACATTGTAAGCGACCCCGCCAGCAAACGAGCGGCGATCATCGACAGCGTCTGGAATTATGACGCCAAAGCAGGCCGGACCGATACAAAAAGCGCCGACGACATCATCCATTATATCCAAAAAGAAGGTCTATCCCTTGATTGGATTTTGGAAACCCACGTCCACGCAGACCACCTGTCGGCGGCAAAATATATTCAGTCCAAGCTCGGCGGAAAAACGGCTATTAACCGACATGTTAGCGCCGTACAGAAGATTTTTGCGCCTCTTTTTAACCTTGAAGATGGCTTTCCTTGTGATGGCAGCCAATTCGACCAGCTTTTGGATGATGGCGACATCCTCAACATTGGTGACCTTTCCATCAAGGCGCTGCACACCCCCGGGCATACGCCTGCCTGCATGACCTACGTCATCGGGAATAATGCTTTTGTTGGTGACACTCTGTTCATGCCTGATTATGGCACCGCAAGATGCGATTTTCCAGGTGGTGACGCAGGTCAGCTTTACCAGTCTGTGCAGAAAATTTATGCCTTGGGCGATGATTTCCAACTGTTCTTGTGCCATGACTATCTGTCAGAAGCGCGAGATACATACGCATTTGAAACCACAGTAGAAGTTCAAAAAAGAGATAATATTCACATCCCTAAAGGCGTCAGTGAAGCTGAATTCACCGCCATGCGGCAGGCCCGGGACCAGAATTTGCAGCCCCCCAGTTTGATCATCCCCTCGGTTCAAGTAAATATAAGGGGAGGGTCGCTGCCACCGGCTGCAAAAAATGGCATTCACTATTTAACCGTTCCCTTAAACAGTTTATAGCCGGTCCTGTAGCTTTATTATTTTGTGAAACCTGCGTCCCTAACATGAAGGCCATATATATGTCTTTTCTATCGCATACACTGAAACGCATTAAACCATCACCAACCTTGGCTATTTCCAGCAAAGCCGCTGAAATGAAAGCTGCGGGTGAAGATATTATTGGCTTAGGCGCAGGTGAGCCAGACTTTGACACGCCGGATTACATCAAAAAAGCTGCTATCAAGGCCATCATTGACGGTGACACCAAATACACCAATGTTGACGGTACTGCTGAGATTAAGGCAGCTATTATTGCCAAGTTTAAACATGAAAACGGGCTCGACTATACTGCAAACCAAATCACGGTAAACAGTGGCGGCAAACACACCATATACAACGCCCTGATGGCAACGCTGAACCCCGGTGATGAGGTCATAATCCCTACACCTTATTGGGTGAGTTACCCAGATATGACACTGCTAGCTGGCGGCACACCCGTGTTTGTTGAAAGCACGATTGAAACAGATTTTAAGATCACGCCTGAAGCTTTAGAGAAGGCCATAACACCAAACAGTAAATGGCTTATTTTTAACAGCCCCAGCAACCCATCTGGTGCGGCCTATAGCCGAGCTGAAATTGCCGCCCTTGGTACTATATTGGAAAAATACCCCCATGTATGGATACTCACAGACGAAATTTACGAGCATCTTGTTTATGATGGTTTTAGCTTCACAAGCTTCGCTGCTGCCTGCCCTGCTTTGAAGGACAGAACGCTTACCATGAACGGTGTCGCCAAAGCCTATGCCATGACCGGTTGGCGTATTGGTTTTGCCGGCGGTGACCCCGCTCTCATCAAAGCAATGGCAAAAATTCAAAGCCAATCGACCTCCAATCCATGCTCGATCTCCCAGGCAGCCACGGTAGCCGCCCTCGCTGGCCCCCATGACTTTCTTGACGAACGCAAGGCGATCTTCCAAAATCGCCGCGATATGGTCGTGGATATGTTAAACGCGGCAGAAGGCATCAGCTGCCCCACCCCCAATGGGGCATTTTACGTTTACCCGTCCCTTAAAGACTGCATCGGCAAGGTAACGCCGTCGGGCAAAACCATCATGACCGATGGTGACTTTGTCGCCTATATTTTGGAAGACTACGGCGTTGCTGCCGTCCAGGGTGAAGCCTTTGGCCTTAGCCCCCATTTTCGGGTTAGCTACGCCACCAGCCATGAGGCGCTCATTGAAGGTTGCACTCGCATTCAACAGGCTTGTGCCGCGCTCATGTGACTATTGCAAGCGTGCGAGCACCGCTTTCACCTTCTCCATGGTGGCATCAAGCTCATCCAGTTTTACCTTTGCTTCAGCCACTACATGGGCTGGGGCATTTGCGACAAATTTCTCATTGCCTAAGCGTCCACGAATGGCACCTGCTTCTTTTTGAAGCTTAGTAAGGTTATTTTCTTGCCTGCTGCGCTCAGTGGCAAAATTTATCACCCCTTCAAGCGGTAAAATAACGGTCGCCTCATCCACAACAATTTGAGCCGCCCCATCGGTGGAAGCACTATCAACCAGATCAATAGTTTCCAGCCGTGCGAGACGCTTCAGCATATCGCCAAGATCGCTCACATAGCCCTTTGTTAGATCAGACGCCCCTGTGATTAAAGCAGGCACCTGCGCCCCTGCCGGAACATTCATTTCTGCCCGAGCAGAGCGAACCTCACCCACCATACGGATGACCCAATTCACCGCCGCCGTTGCATTCGCGTCAACATCATTGCTTGAAACCACAGGCCAGGAAGCCGAAATAAGATCACAAGTTCGGTCCGCGCGGGTGCTGTGCCAAAGCTCTTCGGTTATAAAAGGCATGAAAGGGTGCAGCAGCACCAGAATTTGGTCAAGCGCCCAACCGGCCACTGCCCGGGTTTCCTCTTTTTGTGCTTCGTCTTCACCCCAAAAAACGGGCTTGATCAATTCCACATACCAATCACAGAAGGTACCCCAAGCGAAATGATAAACCCCGTCAGCGGCTTCGTTAAATTTAAAGCTATCAAGGGCCTTGGTCACTTTTCCTGCGGCACCCGCAACTTCGCCGATGATCCAACGATTAACCGCTAGTTCAGCTTTTGGCGGTGTAATGGACGGTGAGCCACCTATGCCATTCATTTCGCAGAAGCGTGAGGCATTCCAAAGCTTAGTGCCAAAATTGCGGTAGCCCTCGACACGTTTTTCAGCCAGCTTAATATCGCGCCCTTGGGCTTCCATCGCCGCGAGCGTGAAGCGCAGCGCATCCGCACCGTATTTTTCAATATATTCCAAGGGGTCGATAACATTGCCCTTGGACTTTGACATTTTAGCGCCATGTTCATCGCGGACAAGTGCATGAATATAAACGTTTTTAAAGGGTGCTTCCCCCATGAAATGAATGCCAGACATCATCATGCGGGCAACCCAGAAAAAGATAATATCAAAACCCGTTATCAGCGTTGCATTGGGATAGTAGCGCGCTAAGTCATCATTTTCAGAAGGCCAATCGAGCGTACTATAGGGCCACATGGCGCTTGAAAACCATGTATCCAAGACATCGCCGTCACGGGTTAAGGAAACATTGTCACCGTGTTCAGCTTTGGCAAGGACGTAAGCTTCTTCTGAAGTTTCAGCAACATAAACACTGTCCCCCGGCCCGTACCACGCAGGAATTTGGTGTCCCCACCATAATTGGCGCGATACGCACCACGGCTGAATGTTGCGCATCCATTCATAATAGGTTTTTTCCCAGTTTTTCGGGATAAAGTTAGTCGTGCCGTTTTCCACGGCTTCGATAGCAGGCTTGGCGAGTGTTTCAGCGTCCACATACCACTGGTCGGTCAACCATGGTTCAATAACCACACCGCCTCGATCGCCGTAAGGCACCATATGTTTATGGGGTTCAACCTTCTCCAGCAGGCCAAGGGCCTCCATATCAGCCACAATGGCTTTGCGAGCTGCGTGCCGATCCAAGCCACGGTATTTCTCAGGCGCGTTATCATTAATGCAAGCATGAAGGTCGAGAATATTGATCACCTCAAGCCCTGCCCGCTTGCCAACTTCAAAGTCATTAAAGTCGTGCGCCGGGGTAATTTTCACCGCGCCGGATCCTTGCTCTGGGTCTGCATATTCATCGGCGACAATTGGGATAAGCCGTCCCACCAAAGGTAGTTCAACATGCTTGCCGATCAAGTCAGCATAACGATCATCATCCGGATGCACCGCGATGCCTGTGTCCCCCAGCATCGTTTCTGGCCGCGTTGTCGCTATAATAATATGACGGCCACTTTCACCAGCGATGGGATAGCGGAAATGCCAATAATGACCGTCGATTTCTCGCTGCTCCACTTCCAGGTCAGAAATTGCAGTCTTTAATTTTGGGTCCCAGTTAACTAGTCGTTGGGCTTTATAAAGCAAACCATCATGGTAAAGCTGGACAAATTTTTTGCGCACGGCAGCAGAGCGTTTATCATCCATGGTGAAGGCTTCACGGGACCAGTCGCAACTAGCACCGAGGCGGCGGAGCTGACCAGTGATGGTACCACCTGATTCTGCTTTCCATTTCCAAACATGCTCAAGAAAGGCGTCCCGGCCAATATCACGGCGATTAATCCCTTTTGCGTCCAGTTGGCGTTCTACCACCATCTGGGTCGCAATGCCTGCATGATCAGTGCCCGGTTGCCATAAAACATCTTTGCCCCGAAGCCGCTCAAAGCGTATCAAAATATCTTGCAGGCTAAGGTCCAACGCATGACCCATATGCAGACTGCCCGTAACATTAGGCGGCGGCATCACAATCATATAGGGCTCGGCTTCACTGTCGCCACTAGGGGTAAAAGCGCCGCTATTTTCCCAATGCTCGTACCATTTGGCTTCAATGTCAGCCGGGGAATATGTTTTATCCAACATAGTTATACTCACAGTTCATAATTTATCGCAGCAACATCACGCGCATGGATGATGGCAGCAAGATGCACAATTTTTATAGGAAACAAAAGAAGTGAATTCACTTCAGGGTCCAGGAAAAGCAATTTATTCATTTTAGGTGGATCGTATATTATTTCCGGCGAGCAATCCGTGCGACTTCACGCTCGACACTATCTTGTACAATATCGGGAAGGTTTTGGTCCAGCCAGTCTTGCAACATGGGCTTCAACATCGCCCGTACCATTTGCTCAAGGGTATTTTCTGATCCCGGATAGCCAGCCACCATCAAATTTGAAAGATGATCAAACGAAGCCGCTGCCGCGCCAGCAGGTGCATCAGACACAATCGGGTCGATTTCGCTTGGTAATTCACCATCCCCAACAAGCTCGGTTAATTCGAGCACATCATCTTCCTCTTCAGGCTCTGGCTCAAAAAATTCAATTTCTGCTTCAGCTTCTGGCTCCGGTTCAGGCTCCAGTTCTGGCTCTGGCTCAGGTTCAGGCTCTGGTTCAGGCTCCGGTTCTGGCTCAGGTTCTGGCACAACTTCCTCAGCAGGCGAAGCAGCATCCTCTGCCACTTCAGCATCATCGTCAGACTCATCGGAAATTATCCGGCGTATAGACGCCAGAATTTCTTCCATGGTCGGTTCTTCTTCAGTTGCGTTATCAGCCATTGCCCAAGCTTTTATAGCCTATCCCTGAATGACAGGTACCCCCTCAGGTGCGGTCTGTCAATAATTGTTAAACAGTCTTAACGCGTTAACCCTAACACGCTCAGGAACTACCTTAGAAGCTAAATCTTAACGCACAACTACTATTTTCAGGAAAAAACGTATATTTGAGGGTAAAATAGACCAAATATTAAAAAAGGGACCCGCAGGTCCCTTTCAATAGTTGTCTCAGACGTCTTAATTAATCCCTGTACCAAATAGCTTCATTTTGGTGTCATCATAGTGATCTTCAGGATTATAGAGGTCTGTATCAAGCGCCAGATGCTGGGCGGTCAACTGGCCAGCAGCAGCGAGAAGATTGTATGCTGCTAGCATTTCATCACGCTCTGCCCGCACCATATTCACGCGGCTATTGAGCATTTCTTGCTCCGCGTTCAGCACATCCAAGGTGGTCCGTGAACCAACGCTCGCCTCTTGGCGAACACCTTCAAGCGCGATCTCATTAGCGTCAACCTGTGACTTGGTAGAAATGATCGATGCTTGCGCTGCTCGGAATTGGTCCCATGCTTTGGTAACCTCTTCCACAACTTCGCGGTCTGCTTTTTCAATCTCCACCATGCGCTGACTGCGTAATTGCTTGGCTTGGCGGGTGCGGCTGTGGTTTGCGCCGCCCGAATATAGTGGAACGGTCAATTGTACACCAACTGACTTAGTCGTGCGACCTGGGTTCAAAAAGTCATTCCCTGAACTGGATACTTCTGATGTAGAAATACTGGCTTGCCCCGCAAGTGACGGCAACAAGCTGCTAGAAGATCGTTTAACCGCATGACGCGCTGCTTGCTCGTTATAACGGGCCGCTTTCAGTGCAGGGCTATTGTCCCGCGCAGAACCGATGGCATCATCCAAGGAACTTGGCAGCACAGGAAGATCATTTTTACTGTCAAGTGTTGTAGCCTGACGGCCAACAACCCGAGCAAAAAAGGCCCGACTGCCCGCCATTGAAGCTTCCGCTTGAAGACGCTGAGTTTTAGCATTGGCAAGACGTGCTTGTGACTGTGCCACATCAGTGCGGGTTATTTCACCAACCCGGAAACGGTCTTGGCTCGCTTGCAACTGGCGCTCTAGCACCTGTACGTTATTTTCTTGCAAGCCTAGGACCGCATCATCACGCAACACATCAAGATAGGCTGTTACAGCGGTGACAAAAACATTCTGCTCAACTTGCTGCAATTGTGCCCGGCCCGCCATAACCAAGCTTTTGGCTTGCTTACGCGTAGCGACATCACGAAACCCATTGAAAATAGGTTGGGTTAATGTGGCACCATAGCGAAGGTTATTTTGCTTAATTGTTTCGGGTGCCGGTTGGCTTGGCACCCCTTCATTGTCAACCCAACTGCGGCCATAAGACGCTGTTGCTTCTAAGCTTGGCAAAAATCCTGAATTGGCTTGTGATACACCCTCGTCCACCCCACGCAAGATCGAGCGCTGACGCAAAAGATCCGGATTGGAATGGTACGTTGCCGTTAAAGTTTCTTTCAGGCTTTCAGCATACGCACTTGTGGACGTGAAAAATGTACCGGTGATGACCGTGGCAATAGCCACGAGGGAAACAATTCCCTTGTTCATAGTGTTTCTCCCGTTATCGTCCCTTTTTTTATGGGACTTCTCGCTGTTAATTTCATTCAACCATACGCAAAGCGCAAAGCTGTGTTTGGGATGCGGACATATGCCGCTTTATGTTAGAGAGTTAACCCTCTATAGTATAAAGACTTTTCTCATTTAAATAATGAGATTAAGCCTTCGGCTGCGAAAAGTTACCTCTTCACATATCTGTCATGCACTAAATTGGCATAAAATGAAAGACTAAAAGACAAACCCTTTCTCGGCTTGAAAGCCCGGCAAAGGAGCCACATTGGCGTCAAACAGGTTCTTTGCAACGGTCATATCACCATCGCGTTCGATTTGGTGGATGCGCCCAACACCGCGCACAAGCTTCACGCAGACCAAACGGCCACCATCGCTTAATTGCTCAATCAGGGCATCGGGTACCATCTCAACGGAGCCATTGATGAAGATAACATCATAGGGCCCCTGTTTGGCCACACCCTCTGCCATATTGCTTTCAACCACTGCCACATTAATCACATCAAGGGCAGCAAGTGTCTCTTCAGCTTTGCTCGCAAGGGTGCTATCACTTTCCAAGGCAACTACGGCATCCGCCAATTGGGCAAGAACCGCTGCGCTGTAGCCGGTGCCGCATCCGATATCGAGGATCAAATCACCCGGCTGTACCGCTGCTGCATTCACCATCCGGGCAAACACCATGGGCTCCAGCAGGAACCTACCCGGTGCTATTTCGATATCTTCATCAATATAGGCAAAGCCCCGACGCGCTTTGGGGACAAATTTTTCCCGTGGGATCGCTTGTACAGCCTCCAGAATACGCTCGTCATTGACGTTATTAACGCGCATCTGACCATCAATCATATGGGTTCTTAGGGCGGATGTATCCATGGCGGCCATACTTTCCATTTTTAAAAATATACTTAAGCCCTATATATCGCGGCACAAGCATACTGACAATGCGTTTTTACACTCCTGTCAGTAACAGATGATATGTCCGGTTTATGTAACATACGATCTGTCCGGTTTTAAGATGCCCTTTAGGAGGGGCGCTTATGAGACGGACAGAGATGTTACAAGGAATCCGAACAATGAAGTTCGAGGAGATTTATGATC
>JAJFIS010000015.1 GCA_021774735.1 Alphaproteobacteria bacterium
TGTCGATAACATTCTGAATTGACCGGTTTATGTACCATATCAATTGTCCGCTTCTGTTATTTGCCCTGATCCTCACCTGGAAGGAGCCCCGTTAGGGGCGACTGGAAGGTGAGGATCAGGGTTTTCGCGTCGAAGCGGGTCACGCGACTTGTTGCTCCTTGTTTTTGATCAGCATGCCAACTGCATCATAGGCGGCCAGTTTGCGGGGGCCGTAAAAGATGGCGAAAGTGCCGTTCGGATATTCATGCACTCGAACTCTGCTTTTGACATAGTGCAAGCGATGCTGAT
Organism: Alphaproteobacteria bacterium; assembly: GCA_021774735.1. Classification (GTDB taxonomy): domain Bacteria; phylum Pseudomonadota; class Alphaproteobacteria; order Sphingomonadales; family Kordiimonadaceae; genus JAJFIS01. Next base: position 289 of record JAJFIS010000015.1, read on the forward strand.
CCGCCGGAATTTGCAGGTTTCTATTCTTATATCTGACCGTATTGTCATTATTCACCACGCGCTCCTCCTGAATGCAGAGCGTGTCATCGAGGTTGCCAGCAAAGGGTACGAAGGCTGAGCCCGTCTCCCCTTGCCGAGCCATAAACTGCTCATTGATCTGTGGCAGAAACTGGTCTTTCAGAAAGCGATTGGCCTCGTCCATTGTGGTGATCCCCGCCAGTCTGAGCTCTTGTGGCAGACGCTTTTGTAAGGTGCCAAACATCCGCTCGGACCGCCCCCGAGCTTGCGGTGAATAAGCTGCGATCAGCGTGATGCCAAGCTGCTGCAAGGCGCGACCAAACTGGGTCGGATTGTCCTTGTCGACCTTGCCACCAGCTTGCGGCGTATGCCAGTAATGACTGCCCCTGTCCGCATAGAGCGTACAGAATAAGCCTTTTCTTTCAATTACTTGACTGACGCCCATAAAGCTGCTCATCGTGCCTTCTTCCTCGATAAAGAAGGCCGAATAGATCTCGCTGGTGGCGTCATCCATGGTGACAATCAGGTCCCACCACTGATCTTTAACCCACTGATGGCTGGATGCGTCCTGATGCAGCATCATGCCCGGCAAAGCCCGCCGCTCGCGCTTGCGACGATGCGCTCCACGGCGCGGTGCTGCTCGGATGCGACCGTGTTCCTGTAGCGTCAATCGCACCCAATTGTAGCTGAGCTGATAATCATGCTCATCGACCAGCTTCTCATGGAAATGCTTCGCCGTGAAATCCCAGTACCGGGTGTCAAACAACGTCAAAATCTCCATCACCGTGTCAACCGGCACCCGCCGGTGTGAAAGCTTACCAAGCCGCTGGTCATAAAGCCCTTCGGCTCCTTCTGCCTCAAATCGACAGCCCCAACGCCTGAAAGTCCGCTCTGAAATGCACAGCATCGACGCCGCCTCTGCCTGACTAATGCGACGCTCGCGCGCCTGATCATAAATCTCCTCGAACTTCATTGTTCGGATTCCTTGTAACATCTCTGTCCGTCTCATAAGCGCCCCTCCTAAAGGGCATCTTAAAACCGGACAGATCGTATGTTACATAAACCGGACATATCATCTGTTACTGACACCTGTTTTACAATCACTATTTGCAACAGTTACCGCATTAATAAGTGCAGCTTCCGCATCATCATTATTCATTATTTATCCCCCAACCACCTAAGGTGGATTTCCCTTGCTATAGAATTTGAAATGGTCGTTACATAAGGGTTCCGGAACCCGGAGCGGCGGCCGATTTCGTTCTGATCAAGCTATATCGGGCATGGGGGCAACCATGCAGCGTCTGTCATCAGATAAAGTAATGCTGATGACGGCGCCCGTCGCCATATGATCCTGCGACCATTATCATATATGTCATAATTATATTATTTACAAATAGTTTTTCACTTTTAGGTTTAGTTTACTTTGCCCTGCATATAAGGCTATATTTCGCCTAGGTATATATTGCATATGAGTGGGAGGGCATTTTATGGCATTGAAAATACTTCAGATATCGGCTCCGTTAGCGGCAGAAGAGACATTGGCGAAGCTAGCAAAACAATATGAAGCTATATCCTTTGAGCGCGGTGTAGCCTTAGATGATGACCATAGTATCTATAGTATTTTAACGCGACCTAAGGACCGCCAAGCTTTTATTGATGACCTGAACGGCGTTTTGCAGACCTCAGCCCGCGCCCGCATCACCATTTGCCCGGTTGATGCCACATTGCCCGCCCCCAAGACCCGCAGCTCAAGCTATACGCGGGAGGAACTATACCAAAAGCTCATGCACGGGGCTGAGGTCAGCGGTACTTACATGACCCTAGGGGCGCTATCTACCTTGGTGGCTCTCATCGGCTTGTTGCAGGATAATGTAGCCGTTGTGATTGGCGCGATGGTAATCGCCCCCTTGCTTGGCCCTAACTTGGCATTTGCTTTTGGGACGGCACTGGGGGACCGGGCGATGCTAAAGCGCGCTACTAGTGCTGCCCTAATAGGCTTGGCCATCAGCATCATTATATCAGCCATAACAGGCTTGCTGTGGGGTGATGTGCCCGTAAGCGATGAACTGATGAGCCGCACCCATGTTGGACTGGACGGCGTTGCGCTGGCAGTGGCTGCTGGGGTGGCGGGTGTTATGTCTCTCACCACAGGCCTATCGATGACTTTGGTGGGGGTAATGGTTGCGGTGGCGCTGGCACCGCCTGCTGCGACCTTAGGCTTCATGCTTGGTACGCAGAATTATCCTTTGGCGATTGGCGCGTTTATGCTTTTGTCAGTCAATATTGTTTGCGTCAATCTTTCAGCCTTAACGGTTTTCTTGGCCAAGGGCTTCACGGCTAGGTCAATTTTTCACCGCCGAATTGCCTCCCGCTATATTTGGACTGGGTTAATCTCATGGGCTGCGGCCCTTGGGGGTCTCATCTGGGCTATAAGCTATTTGGGGGTCGCTGGTTCTTGATCAAGTTCCACGATCATCTGGTCAATAGCGTGATTAATTATTTCAATGCCATTCCACGGCAAAAAATGATCGCCGCCTTCGACCTTCATTAGGGAAAGGGGTGCCGCTGCCTTAAAATGTTCTTGCATATAAGCTACATTTGCATAGGGCACCAACTCATCGTTCGTGCCGTGGACAATCGTTATTGGCATTTGGATACCCGCGAGTTTTGGAGCGAGAATATCCAGCTCATCTTCCAAACCAATCAGCTCTTTATTGGCATGGTCAAGTTCATTGGGCAACATCCAAGATAGTAGCCATGTATTACCAAGATGCTGTAAAAACCAAACGTCTTCTTGGCCCGGGTCCAAGGCACCTGCTGCAATGATGATACCGTCTATCAGCTCGGGGTATTTCGCTGCGGCGGCAGCAATTATAGGACCACCAAGAGAGTGCCCGACGAGCAAAGTAGGACCACTATGCTCAGCTTTAAGCAATGGCAAAAGGGCCGCCGCTTGGGTGTCGAGAGCGGTGTAAGCCCCGCGCGGCTCAGTCGTGCCAAAGCCGGGGCGATCAACGGCAAAATACTCACGGTCCCTCGGAACATTCTTCAGCCATGTATACCAATTACTAGCGTCACCTGGCGTTCCGTGAACAAAGATAACTCTAGTGCTGCCGGGTTGGCCACTTTGTAAATACCCAAGTTTAATGCCACTATCACTTACCGTAGTAATATGGCGTTCAATGGATGGATCATCGATAATTATTTTTGGCGGGCCTAGGGAGCATGCCGCGATCATCCCGATCAGCAATAAGGATACAGATGCCGCCAGAAGCCGCCCCACCCGCCACTTGGACGGAGGTTTATTATTGGGTTCATTATCAACGCTGCTTTGCATTTATTTCTCCTGAAAATCTCATTTCAAAGTACTTCTGTTAGATTTCAGGCAAAAAATCTGGGACAGATAGATAGCGTTCACCAGTGTCATAGTTAAAGCATATAACAGTAGCGCCTTTTGGAAGGCTATCAAGTTTCTGTGCGATGGCAGCAAGGGTCGCGCCTGATGAAATGCCAATGAGCATCCCTTCACTTGTTGCGGCTTTGCGGGCCCATGTTTTTGCATCCTCTGGCGTTACTTGGATGGTGCCATCCAGCAGATCAACATCCATAACATTTGGAATGAAGCCTGCGCCAATGCCTTGGATGGGATGTGGCCCAGGATCACCGCCAGACAGCACCGGCGATAAGGTTGGCTCAACGGCGAAAGCCTGCAGCGTGGGCCATTTTTCTTTTAGAATTGATGCGCAGCCGGTGATATGGCCGCCTGTGCCCACCCCGGTGATTAAAACATCAACCCCGTTAGGGAAATCCGTTATAATTTCAAGGGCAGTTGTGTCACGGTGGGCCGATGGGTTGGATGGGTTGTTAAATTGTTGGGGCATCCAGCCGCCTTCGGTTTCCGCTAAAATTTCTACAGCTTTTTCAATGCAGCCTTTCATGCCCAATTCTTTTGGGGTTAAGACAAATTCAGCGCCATAAGCAAGCATAACGCGGCGGCGCTCTACGGACATGGAATCAGGCATTACCAATATTAATTTATAGCCTTTTACCGCCGCCACCATGGCCAAGCCAATACCCGTATTGCCACTGGTTGGTTCAATAATAGTGCCCCCGGATGAAAGGTCACCGCGTTTTTCAGCGTCGTCAATCATACGCAAAGCAATGCGATCCTTAATCGACCCACCGGGGTTGCTACGTTCCTGTTTCATCCATATGGAATGGTCAGGAAATAGGCGTTGCAACTTTACATGCGGCGTGTTGCCGATGGTGTCTAAAATGCTTTCAGCTTTCATGGGACTTCTTTCCGTAATGTTTATGGCTAATAAATATCTTTGTTTGTTCAAAGCTATTATAGCGGTTTAATTTACAAACGCACCTAGTGATTTATTCAAATAAACACAAGTTGTAGGAGGTGGCTTTATCAGTAAAAATAGCGTGAAACTTAAAGCTATTTATGTTTTTTTGCCTCACTCAATAAGAAATCTGCTCTTACATACATATTATCCTTGTCAGCATATAGAGATCGTGGCACCCTACATCTTGTAGTGAGGCTGCTCACGGTGCCTGAATGTAGTAGTATGGAGATGCTTCTGCGATAGGTAAATTAAGTACCCATGATCTAATTGCTCTCTTTTAAAGGCAATTTGGGTTCTTTCAGGGGAGACCGGTTATGACGTCACTTGTTGTTGGTGAACATTATGCTGTAACGAACAATCCATTGGATCTTGCCGAAGAAATTGCCGCTAGTAATGACTGGGTCTATGAGCGTGAAAGTGGGCAAGAACTTATTATTGCGTTGGAAAGCCAATATTGCGACCTGCAAGTGAGGCTTTTTTGGCGCTCTGATTTTGCAACATTACAAACCGCAGTAATGATGGACACGCGGGTCAATGATCGAAAGCTTAGTGACATTTATGAAGCTGTTTCGCTTGTTAATGAGCGCATGTGGTTGGGGCATTTTGAATATTGGGTGGCAGAGCAGGCCTTAATTTTTCGCCATGCAAGCCTGGCCAATGACCCAATGACGGGCATTATCGGCGGCGGTCATATCGCGACGATGATTGAAACAGCTGTTAGCGAATGTGACCGTTTTTACCCTGTATTTCAATTTGTGCTATGGGGCGGCAAGTCGCCATCCGATGCCATTGAGGCTGCCATGCTTGACTGTGTAGGTGAAGCGTAAATCTAATTTGTAATAATTTGCTATAACGGTCATTGGCTTGGGGGTCTTTTTCTCTTCAGCTGATGTTCAGTTGTTGTTAATCGGCTATAGGCAATATCACATCTCAACTTAAACGCCGCTTAAGGATGCAGGATGACTTTAAAGACATATTTCTCAGCAATTCGCCCAATTTTATTGATTGGTTGTGGCAATATGGGTAGTGCACTGGCAAAAGGTTGGCTGCGGCATGGCTTGCCACCAACGGCTCTTTGGGTTGTTGACCCTGCTCCATTTGATGGCCAATTAGATGAGATGAAGGCGGCTCAATGGGTTGCAAGCTCATCCGCTTTACCCAAAGACATGCACCCCAGTGTTATTATATTGGCAATAAAACCCCAGATGATGACGGCCTGTTTGCCGTCTTTAAATGCATTAAATAGCAATGGGACCTTGGTGGTGTCTGTTGCGGCGGGAACAGCTATCAAAAATATATCTTCCCATTTTGCACCGTCAGCGGTTATCAGCCGGGCAATGCCCAACACTCCGGCAGCCGTCGGTAAGGGCCTAACGGGCATTTATGGTGGTGCTAACATGGCGGCGAACAATAAAAGCTGTTTGCATGCTTTAATGGAGGCAGTTGGCCATGTTCTTTGGCTGGATGATGAAGCACAAATTAATTCTTTAACCGCCATTTCAGGTTCAGGACCTGCATATATTTTTCATATGGTTGAGGCCCTTGCAGCTGCTGCGGAGGCAGAAGGGTTCACCCCAGAGAATGCTTCCATGTTAGCGCGGGAAACTATGATTGGCGCTGCGGCTTTACTAGATAGCTCTGAGAGCTCAGCAGGTGAACTGCGCACCCGGGTTACCAGCCCTGGCGGTACAACTGCGGCGGCGCTGGATGTTTTGATGGGCGACACGAGTTTGGTCGGCCTGATGCGTGAAGCTGCTCGTGCGGCGCGCAGACGGTCGGTGGAATTATCCAAAAGTGATTGATCTTAAATTTTAGTCCTATCTACCCTATGGTACTTTTCCCAAAAAAAAGGGCTCCCGAAGGAGCCCAAATATAGGGGGGAAGTTTATACACCTGAAAACTCAGATACATTGGTCGGCCCCGGGTTCAAAGGGGGAAGAGGGGAGGGGAGAGACCCGGAGCCAACCGAATGACGGATATTCTTTTCAGTCAACCGTCAATAATTTTACAGCTATATGCTGCCTTCGAGAACATATATAGGGTAGCAATACTGTCATGAGTACTGCTTTTATTCGCTTACCAGCTATGCTAAAAATGCATAGCTTAAAAATCAATTATCTACACTTGCAAGTGACTTTTTGAATGAATTTTGGCAAAATGCTGGCAGTCATCTCTCGCTGTGATAAGCTCCAAAATGATTATAACCGACAATAATAAAGGACTTAGAATGCGCTGTTTTTGGGTAATTACACTATTGTTGCTGGGTAGTGGGCAGATACATGCTGGGGATGATAAAAAACCTGTACAACATCTGCATATTAAACTTGAGCAAAAGTTGGCAGCCGCAGTGGACCGCAGGGATGCTAAAGACCCAACCTTAGAAACAGCCATTGCAGCCATAGGCGCTGATGAAAGCATCGACCGGATGGCCATATTAGGTTTGGGCCAGATTGGTGACGCGGAAGCTTGCCGGGCCTTGATAGCCCTATTATCACATAAAGAAGACTATATTCGCCTAGCCAGCGCACAGGCGGTGGGCTTATGCGGCAATATCCAGCTTGCGGCTCATCTGCGTTACCGCCTTGGCCAAGAAAAAGACAAAGCCATTCGCGGGGAACTGGCCTACTCGCTTGGTCATTTGGGGTTGGAAAGTGACAGGGAGCGGTTGATAATATTGGTGAATAACGACGGTGACGGGCGTACCATTCAGGGGCTGATGCAGTCCATTGTTTATAGCCGTCTTGCAGTTAAAGATATGCCTGACCTTGACTATGCAAAATTGTTGAAGCGTTTACCCCTTGAGCCTGATGTTGCTCTATCAGGTGCTTATCTCATCGCCCGTGTTGGCGGGCTTCATACTGTAGTAAGCTTTGGGGAATTCAGCGCTGCCTTTCAGGCTATTGAAAATGAACAGGCCCGTATTTTCCTTAGTGCGTCGCTGGCGGGTTATGGGGCTGAGGCAGTTCCACTGCTCGCGCAATTAGCTACGGGCAAAAGTGTGGAATTAAGGATTGAAGCCGCAAAGGCGCTGGGGAAAATTGAAGGGGAGAAAACAGCGGATTTGCTGACAAATTTGATTGTGGACTCCGCTTCTTGGGTTCGTTTTTCTGCGCTTACAGCCGTTGCCAACCATGGGCACTGGGCGGATATAGCCCTCAATGCTTCCATCAAGTCTGCACTTCAGGACCCATCACCGATGGTGAAGGTTGCAGCACTGCGGACTATGGCTAAATTTGACCCTGAAAGTGCCACCTTGATCGCCAGAAATTGGGCTAAGGCAGACGGTCTACACACTCAGGCCGCCGCCATGCGGTTGCTCGGCGGTGACGCTGAGAGCCGAGCGATGTTGGAAGGCTATGCAGAGGACAACGAGCAGCTTTACTTGCGAGCGGCAGCTAGGGCAGCGCTTAAAGTTGAAGCTGAAGAAAATACAGGCAATGCTCGTACTGTTCCGGGTGCCGATGAAGTTGAAGCCAGCCAAGGCCAGCTATTGAAATTACAAACCACGCGTGGGGGCATTTTAATTCGCTTTTTGCCTCACGCCCCCTTTGCCACGGAGAATTTTGTCACGCTTGCTGATTATGGCTTTATGGATGATATGATTTGGCACCGAGTTATCCCCAATTTTGTCGCCCAAGCGGGGGACCGCAATGATAGTTTCGGCGAAAACTGGGGTACAATCCGTGAAGAATGGGCCGAAAACTCTTTTGATGACAAAGCCAATGGTCACCGGGTGGGCACGCTCGGGGTTGCCACATCGGGCCGCGACACCGGCAGCAATCAATTTTTCATCAACACCCGGCATAACTTACATTTAAACGGGCGTTATACCGTCTTCGCTGAGGTTATTGAGGGCATGGATGTGGTGTTCATGCTGGAAGAAGGCGATATGATCATTAGCGCCAAAACTGTGGCCAAATGAAAGCAGCTAAATAATATTACTCTCAGCACTAAAATAGTACTTAGGAGTAGGCTCCCATAAATAAAAATAGGGTCACCTCATGGGCAAGCTTCAGTTTTTGATGTAATTTTATTTGCTAATAGTTTATATTTATGAGAATATATTCAGTATGTCTGAATTAAATGAAACAAAAATAAACCAACTTTTGCAATCTCTACCCGTAGGGACAGCTTACCTGACTTCTTATTTGAAGACTAAAAACATATCACAAACGTTACTAAATTATTATGTAAAAAGTGGCTGGTTGGCAAAAATAGGTACAGGTGCTTTCAAACGCAAAGGCGAAAATGTTAATTGGTTTGGTGGCCTTTATGCTGTCCAAACGCAAGCGAAGAAGCCTGTTCACATAGGTGGTATGACAGCTTTGCGACTGCATGGCTTCGTGCATTATATACGCGTAACAGAAGAATTGCAGTTATTTTCACCGCATGGGATATCACTTCCTAAGTGGTTTAATAGCTATAAATGGGAACATGGTTCGCCGAAGTTATATCGTTCATCATTTCTGGATGAACAGAAAGATAGCTTGATGAAATATGAACAGCCGGATTTTAGCGTCACCATATCATCACCAGAACGGGCTATATTAGAGGCTTTATACCTGAGCCCAAAACATGCTGACTTAGTTGAAGTTTATCAAACCTTTGAAGGGTTAACCAACCTTCGCCCTAAGTTACTGCAAAAACTTTTAGAGAATTGCTCTTCCGTAAAAGTGAAACGGCTCTTTTTATATATGGCGAAAAAATCGTCCCCTCAGTGGGCAAGTTTTTTAAATCATGCAAATATAGATCTTGGAACGGGCAATCGGAGCTTAATCAAAGGTGGAGTATTTATATCCGACTACAAAATAACAGTCTCAAGAGAGTTGGTTAACTTGTGATAACGCAGGAATATAAAAATCAGGTACAGTTATTGCTAAAAATCATCCCTGCGATTGATGAACAAAAATGCTTTGCCCTGCACGGCGGCACTGCCATAAACTTGTTTGTGTTGGATATGCCACGCTTATCTGTTGACATTGATCTTACATATTTGCCTCTGCAAGATCGCACACAAACCTTGCGAGGTATAAATGATGCATTGCTTGCAATTAAGGATAAATTAGAAACCATCATACCAAACATTAGAGTAGCAACCAAAACGCAAGAAGGCTCAGAAGTTAAACTTATTTGCGATGACCATACGGCCAATGTTAAAGTTGAAGTCAATACCGTGAAACGCGGTGTTTTAACACAACCAAAAATGCGTGCAATTAGAGATAACGTCCAAGATGAGTTTGGCATGTTTGCAGCTATGAATGTTGTTCCAGAAGATGAGCTATGGGGCGGAAAAATATGTGCCGCCCTAGACAGGCAACATCCACGGGATCTGTTTGATATTTTTAATTATTTTAGGCTTGGCAACAAACTGGAAGCTTCTCGCGTGGGGTTCATGTTTATGCTTTTGGGGCACGACCGCCCATTTCATGAAATTCTATCGCCTTCACTGCAAAATCAAGAAGATGCCTTTGTTAGGAGGTTTGCGGGCATGACAGGTGAGCCCTTCACTTATGATGATTTTGAAAGAACAAGGGAACAGCTATTTACGAGTATTCTTAATATATTGTCAGAACAAGATAGAAAACTTCTGCTTAGTTTTACAGAGTGCACCCCAAGTTGGGGCGATTATGCGACCTTCCAAAGCTATCCTTCTATCAGGTGGAAACTGCAAAATTTGAATAAATTCAAACAAGAACAGCCTGATAAACATGCAAAGCAAATAACGGCTCTTAAAGAGTTATTGCAGTAATATAAAGCCAAATAAAAGCAGCTAAATAATATTACTCTCAGCGCGAATTTGCTGGATCATGAAATCCCGGAACACGCCAATACGTTTGCTGCCCCGCAGCTCGGGCGGGTAACAGAAATAGCTATCGAAGCTGGGGCCATCAACATCGGGCAAAATGCGCACTAAGGTGCTGCGGTTATGGACCAAATAATCAGGCATAATGGCAACCCCCATCCCAGCTTCTACTGCACTCATCATGCCGTAAAGGTTATTAACCTCCAGTGCCGCAGTACGCTTATAGCCAGTATTGCCTACTTCCAGTACCCAATTAAGGGTTTTGGTGGCGTGGGTGGTGGTGTTGCCAAAAACAATCAGGTCATGATGGTCTAAGTCTTCAGCGCAGCAGGGTGCGCCCTTGCGGTCCAAATATTCAGGGCTGGCATAAATATGGTTATGGAATGTGGCGAGCGGGCGCTGAATAAGGTCTGCTTGTTCGGGGGGGTGCAGGCGGATGGCTACCTCAGCCTCACCAGCGGCCAAATCCAAATCGTCATCATCCAGAACTAACTGCACATCTATTTCGGGGTATTGTTGAACAAATTCTTTTAGATGTGGCGTTAACCACACAGCACCGAAAGTTACCATGGTGGTTATGCGTAAGGTTCCAAAGGGCCTGCCACGGCTTTCCATCAGTTCGCGCTGGGCTTCTTCAATTTTACCGACAACATCCTGGGTAGTGGCAAATAGTTTTTGCCCTTCTGACGTAAGCACCAAGCCCCTTGCGTGGCGCGTAAATAACGACACATTTAAAGTTTCTTCCAGCGTTTTAACTTGGCGCGATACGGCAGATTGGCTACTGTTCAGCCGTGCCCCCGCCATGGTGAAGCTGCCCGCAGCGGCCACAGCGTGAAAAACCCTCAATTTGTCCCAGTCCATCGGCATAATGCTCTCCCTGAACTTCTTATATCAGCGATTTCACGCATAGCAGCAAGGAAAAGTGAGCCGAGAGTTAAAGAGCGTGAGTGTTAGCCTTCTAATTCAGCGATATATTTTTCAGCTTCAAGTGCTGCCATACAGCCAAGGCCGGCTGCCGTTACCGCTTGTCGGAATATTTTGTCGGTGACGTCGCCGGCCGCGTAAACACCCGGGATGTCGGTGGCGGTGCTGTCAGCCTTCTTGAATAAATAACCTTCATCGTCCATTGGCAGCTTGCCTTTGAAAATTTCCGTTGAAGGTGTGTGACCAATGGCAATGAACACACCGTGTACGCTTAGCTCTTCCGTGTCGCCGCTGACCGCATTCTTCAGCCGAACACCGGTAACGCCTAGTGGGTTCTCGTCGCCGAGCACCTCATCAAGCACACTGTTCCATTTCACTTCAATCTTGTCATGCTTCAGCAGGCGTTCCTGCAATATGCGCTCTGACCGTAGCTCGTCCCGGCGGTGAACCAGTGTGACTTTGGCGCATATATTGGCGAGATAAAGTGCTTCTTCCACAGCAGTATTGCCGCCGCCGATGACCACAACTTCCTTGCCGCGGTAAAAGAAACCGTCACAAGTGGCGCAGGCGCTGACGCCGTAACCGTTGAATTTTTCCTCTGACGCTAAGCCCAACCAACGGGCCTGCGCGCCGGTGGCGATGATAACCGTGTCAGCAGTATAGAGGGTGCCGCTGTCGCCGATGGCCTTTTTGGGCGTGCTTTCCAGATCAACTTCGGTGATCAGGTCGTATACGATCTCGGTGCCAACATTCTCGGCTTGCTGGCGCATGGCTTCCATCAGCTCAGGGCCTTGAACCGCGTCTGCAAAGCCGGGGTAATTCTCCACGTCGGTGGTGATAGTCAATTGCCCGCCAGCTTGCATGCCGGTAACAATTAAGGGCGACATGCTGGCGCGCGCAGCATAAATGGCAGCGGTATAACCCGCTGGGCCCGAGCCAATTATTAGCACTTTGGTATGTTTCACGTCAGCCATCAAAATCGCTCCTCACTGCAGGCATGCTTGCCTTAACTGGAATTCAGAGAAGATAGATAAGGGCAGTTGCCCGCGATTCCAATAGGAAATCTGCTAAAATCTGCTTTAGTTGCAGCCCGTGCGGCGGGAAACGTCGGCGAGCGACGATATTTTCCATCCCGATGGCTTTTTGATCAAGCGAAAGTGATTGACGCCGCAGCCCTTGAGCTCACCGCCGACATATATTTTGAACGGTGCCCAAACACTGGCGAGGCTACCATCTTGCTGGAGCGTGACATCATGCAGGCGTTCATCCACCACTCCGGCACCAAATTTTGCGATGCCAGCGGCAAAGTCTTTCACGGCGGTCTCTTTTTGCTCGCCGCCCGGGCCAAAGCGCAGCAGTTCCGCGTCGCTAGTGAACTGCGCTTCGATAGCAGCCGCGTTGGCGGCGCGCATGGCATTGAACAAGCCTTCAACGGGGGTCATGGGGCTATTGTCAGCAGCAGAGGCCGTGAAGGCGCTTGCGAGAAATAGGCCAATGAGGCTGAGAGCTGATTTCCGCATCATTTTCATCATTTTTCCTTTGTCTACCATGATCCAACCGATGCCATTGATGCCCAAGGCTCACGGGGTTCCAGAGGTCCACCTTCTTGTAATAGTTCAACCGATATACCATCTGGGGAGCGCACAAAAGCCATATAGCCATCGCGCGGCGGGCGGTTTATCGTCACCCCGGCCTTGGAGAGGCGCTCGCAGGTCTCATAAATATTGCTTACCCGGTAAGCCAGATGGCCAAAATTACGACCTTCTGGGTAGGGTTCTGGGTCCCAATTATACGTCAGTTCCACTTGGGCATCCTCGTCCCCGGGGGCTGCGAGGAAAACCAGTGTAAAGCGCCCTGCCGGGATATCCTTGCGGGTGATTTCCTTCAGGCCAAGCTTGTTGCAATAAAAATCCAATGATGTCTCAAGGTTGGTCACGCGTACCATGGTATGGAGATATTTCATCGCAGCTAATCCTTAACTTTATTGGGCAAAAACCTTTTGCACCAAGGCTTCCAAATGTTTTTTGTCACGGGCATCGAAGGCGGTAAGCTCTGTGCTGTCCACATCCAAAACCGCGATCAGAGCGCCGGACTTATCCACCACCGGCACAACAATTTCGCTGTTGGTCTGGCTGTCGCAGGCGATGTGGTTTGGGTGCGCGTGAACATCATCAACTAGCTGGGTCTTGGCCTCAAGCGCTGCCAGCCCGCAAACACCACGACCAAAGGCAATACGCAAACAACCGAGCGTGCCTTGGTAAGGGCCAACAACTAGCTCGTTTGGCTTGGCGGGGTCTACGACATAAAAGCCGGTCCAGAAAAAACGCTCTGGGAAAGCCAGCGCCAACAAGCAGCTAACCGTCGCCATCCTCGCGGTGAGGTTATCTTCGCCGTCTAATACGGCCAGAATGTCTTTTGATACTTGTTGGTATTGTGCGTCTTTATCATTCATTTGCATTGCTTATGTGTTGCCATATTTGTTCGGTCAATATGTCCCAAACTTGTCGGTTAAAGAACATATGCCCCCCGCCTTCCAACATGTAGAAAGAGGCTTTTTGCAAATGCTCGCTCAACATCAGTGTATTTGTTGGATTTGCCGGAAGATAGTCTTTTTCGCCGTGGATGAATAACATGGGAAGATCTAGACTGGATAGTTGATCCATAATATCCGACAAGCCATTTTGGATGTTGGTGTGGTTCCAAGCCGGAGCGATTTCTTCTGTGTCATAGATTGACCGAGTATAATTGTTGGCCGTAGCCTCATCCACGGGCCAGTCTCCGTTCAATATCTGCCATATTTTCATGAATTCAGGAGCGCCGCGTTCATAGTCTGGATACATAGGGTTCGCCATCAAGTCGCGCCATAAGGCTTCCAAAATGGAAGGGTCGGTCTCCGCGTAGGACAAATCACCCTGCGCTAAAATAGGAGAAGAAATTGCGGTTAGAGAGCGTGTTTTCTCTGGATATTTAATGGCAAATAGCTGGGCGATGGACCCGCCCATGGAATGGCCGATGATATGAGCGCTAGCATGACCGTGGGCCGCAAGCACACAAGCCGCGTCTTCAACCAGATCATCAATCACATAAGGCAGTTCAATGCCGCTTTCAGGTGCATTAGCGGGAAAGTGCGTTGAGCCTCCTATATCCCGGCTATCAAAACGAATTATATGAAGCTCTTTTGCTGCGAGTGTCTGGCAGGCTGCATCATCCCAAAAAATGGCGGGTGCCATTGCGCCAGCAATCAATAATACTGCGGGGTGGGCCGCACTGCCAAATGAGCTAGCTATGAGCGTAACTTGGCCGTTTGAAACGATCTGAGAAATGGCAGTCATTATAAATGCTCTTCATTTTTCAGGGATGGTTACAGGCTTGACATTCTCTGAAAAGGGCGTGGTGGGCCCGGAGGGATTCGAACCCCCGACCAATCCGTTATGAGCGGACGGCTCTAACCAACTGAGCTACAGGCCCTCACCACGGCTGCTTCTTTAGCAAAAGCTTTTGGCTAATCATAGCGAAAAATGCGCTTCGGCCTGTGATAAAATTCTGACCGAGAGAATATCACTTAAAGACCGTCGATTTCATCGCTTAAACGGGCTGATTTATCGGTGACGATGCGCTCCAACACTTTGATGCGATCTTCAAGTGCCTCGATGCGGGCGTCGGCTATGGGCACAGTCGTTTGGCCCTTTTTGCCTTTTGGGTATTTTCGGTCAATGTAATGGCGGATGGTTGCGCCGCCAATGACAACCAAAACAATCATGAATGCCATGGTAGTGCCGGACATATGTAGCCTCCCTCGTTGTTTTATTTTTTTATTAGCTTTTATATGGGTGGTAACGTCACTTTTACAATGCTCCATCTGTCAGTAACAGATGATATGTCCGGTTTATGTAACATACGATCTGTCCGGTTTTAAGATGCCCTTTAGGAGGGGCGCTTATGAGACGGACAGAGATGTTACAAGGAATCCGAACAATG
>JAJFIS010000016.1 GCA_021774735.1 Alphaproteobacteria bacterium
ACCCGCTTCGACGCGAAAACCCTGATCCTCACCTTCCAGTCGCCCCTAACGGGGCTCCTTCCAGGTGAGGATCAGGGCAAATAACAGAAGCGGACAATTGATATGGTACATAAACCGGTCAATTCAGAATGTTATCGACAGTGATTGTAAAACAGGGATGTTAACCAATGAACTGCCAGTACAGTTAAAAGTATGTAACAATTGCTTGGTGGCGGAAAATTGTAATTTAATTAAAGACGATAAGATCGCAACTTCAATAAGCGACGATCTTAGTTGCTATAGCCACGTCCTAGTGGCGGACCATTGATATGGTCATCGGCAAGTCTAGTATTTCCCGTAAATTGTCCGATATTCTATGGCTTTTAAGGCTATTTCTTACAACTAACGAGACAGCCAAAGCACCTTGGGCATTTGGCAATACACTGGCGCTGCGAATGTCTTCATTTTCACGGACCCATTCTCTTAATACCGTATGCGCATGTTCACATGTCATTCTATCAATCATCATTCTTCTCCTCTAACAGCTTCTCACAATCTGCCTAGTACCATTTTATGCCTATGGTATTTGAAGTAGAATACGCAATCACCGTGCCAAGATATAAATTATATGGAAAATCAGCGGTTTAAGGGTTTTTGAACAATTGTTGGTTTTATAAAATGTAAAATATTGGCACAGAATTGTTACATCACTCGAGCAAAAGTGACCCACCTGCCCCATTATGGTACATGTCACTCATTCTCCCATAAGCTCTACGGGGTTCAAATTATGCATGATGAAAGTTTTTTTTAGAAAAGTGAAAAACAGCGTTGACTGATGCCTTCGACTAACTTACTCACGGCGGCGGAGACGTGGCTGAGTGGTCGAAAGCGCTCCCCTGCTAAGGGAGTATACTGGCAACGGTATCGAGGGTTCGAATCCCTTCGTCTCCGCCATTAACCTTCTGATAAAGTTAGTTAATTAAAAATCCACTCTAGCCTGAATATCCAAAATTATCAAAAGCCGTTACGCGCAAATTGCATGTAAAACTGCACCACTCGGCATGCGGCGTCTTCACATGTCATATTTATCTGATATTTTGACATGCTCGCTCAAGATAGTTTCCAGCTTAAGTTCTTCAAGCAATTCTGGCCATACAAGAGGGTGCGCTTGCTTCGCTGAAAACTCAGTCAATATTTCATGCAACTTGGTTAAGTCTGCGCCCTCTCTGGCTAGAATATAAATATAGACCCCCTTGGCAAAGGTTTGATTTTCATCGCCGTCGCCATCATCGTCGCCAACCCCATCGTCATCATCGCCGTCGCTCCAGTTCAGTTCATAGCCGTTCATGACCCATTCTTGATAAACATAGCCCTCTTGGGTCATCAATTTTTCCAGCTCTGCCAAGGCGGTGTCGCCGGGGTGCACACCGTCTAGTGTGAAAACTTGAGACTTCGGAGTTTTTAATGTTTTAATTGCAGGATAAAGAAGCGTGTAATAGCCTTCCGCGTCGCAGGCCGTTCCTTCGTCATCCTCATCGTCAAGAGCGTTCTTCGGCAGTGGGTCAATAACAACTTCATGACCGTAAATCTGGTCAATGCCCGGGCCTTTAATCTCTGAAATTCTAGCAAGTGTTGGGCCTATTCTTATTGCTGAGGAAGATGCCGTGAAACCATCATCGTCCATTTCCACCCTGATAGCTTGGTTTTCACCCTCAGCATATTCACCCTTATCATTCAGTGTCATTTCAAGAGCGCTAGCGGCTTCAATAATCAGCTTCGTGTCCCCTTCAACGGTTGCTGCTGTAATTAAGTCCCATAGATTATTTGTGCTCGCAGGTTCAATTTTGATCAGTGCCTGCCAAATAGGGATCGCAGCAGCATAGCGGCCTAATTCAATGTTCATTTCTGCTGATTTCCGCAGGAGCATTGGGTCATCCGGCCAATAGCTCGCTGTAATATTTATATATTGAAGCGCACGTTCAGGAGCCGTTTTCTCTAAAGCATTTAAATGAGTAAAGGCACGGTTCCAAATGGCTGACTTTGACAGGTCGTCCAAATTATCCATTGGGAATTTTTTTGCGTATGCTTCATACCCATGGGCGGCTAAAAAGCCATTTCCATATGCATGCTCTAAAAGGGAGTTGTTCGGGCTTTTACCATAGGCATATTCTAAAATATTTAATGCTTTATTGGGCAATTGGTAACTATCATAAAGCTGTGCAAGCCTGACGGTGATGTCTATATTCTCTGGCCAGCTATCATGGGCCTTCTCATAGGCTCTTGCCTCTTCATCTGCTGTAGAAAACTCATATTCCAACACGCTTTCTGGAGATGCAAATATCTGCTTCTCGGCCTGTGCCAATTTCACAACTGCAATTTTCTTCCGGTAGCCTTTTAAAATATCAGTGGCGCCAAAGTCACGGTGTAATTTAGGCAGAAGAGCGCCCATTTGTTCAATTGCAACAGACGCTCGGAACAGAGCCCCTTCGTTTAGGCACAGCTCTATCAACCGACTAAAGACCGATAGACCCGTTCGGCTTGCGTCTTTTGAGCTCAACTCAGCTGCCATGGCATGAAATTGGCCTCGCAATGCCTCATTATTTTGTACATGTTTGGCCGTTACTAATTGAAATTGTATGTCCGTCCAATCCCCGTAATATGAGGATGCCAATGAAGCCTCCTCAAAGGAAAGACAAGCCTCACTAGCCTCTCGCCATTTCTTCTCGGCACAATAAATTAAGGCCATGAGAAGCTTCTTATGCCTTACAAACCCATCTCCTCCACCGTCTCCTTCTGCATTTTGGATGACACGCATGGCTTCATCGAATTTCCCAAGACCAAGCAATGCTCTCGTCCGTGATCTTGGCAGTGAAGTATTATCCGAATTTCCGTACTTTAGCATTTCAGCGGTACTTTGATCGAGCTCCCGAAGGGCAAGATCAAATTTCCCCTTATCGATGAGAGCCGTAACTAATTCACTGCTAATGCAGGCATAGCACGACCATTTCCCATTAATTGAGCTGAGGGTTTCGCGCGCGACCTCAATCCTTTTGTCCGCATAACCAATACCATCCATTATGCCATAACAATTGGTTAAATCCTGCACCGCGCATATACGCTGGGGGCAGTCTTTTGTCTCTTCTTGGTGCGCAAAATCTAGAAGCTCTACCGCGTGGGGCAGCATACCTTTCGCATTAAACCGGTTTAGAATTTGGCTTTGCAAATACCAATGGCGAAAGAAAATTTCTAGCCATTTATCACCACGACTTTGTGACAGGGCCAAAGCTTCAGGATATAATTGGTCAACCAGGTCATGCCTGTCATCTGTCGTGTGACTTGGAATAGACAAGATCAAGTCCGCGAGGCGGTAATTACCATCATCTTTTAGCTCACCATATCTGCTTACAACCCACGCCCAGATATCCATCTGTTGTCCTTTATAAAAAAGTTAAAATCGATTTGTGAAATTTTTCAAACACTCGGTCTAAACCCTGATCTTCTTGCGCTGAATCTAGACAGAGAAATGCCATTAAGCTGGTCAACATGGCACCAATTGGCTCTCTTTTCTCAAGCGGCAAAGAAGGAAGGGATTGAATGATTTCATTTTTCAGATTGATATAGACAACTCGCTCTTTCCTTTTTACCTGCTTGCTGGTGTGTAACCTCGCTAGGCTAAGCACTGCAGAGCTAATCCTTTTATCCGCTTCATCTTCTTCAATATTATTTTTTGTCACCACCTCTTGGTCTTCCATGACAATGAGCGGAATATGGGGTGGGTCAAATGATGAATAGTGAACTTCATGATTTTCATCTTCAAATAACTGAGAGATTAATGATGAAAGTTGGTCAGATTCTGGTTTTACGTCAGGAAACACAGTTTCATTCGCCGCTGATGTTCCCAGTATATGGATAGGCGTATTTTCAGCCTCCGCATAGCGCCGGCAATAATCAGAGGCCGCATAAAGATAGCCTTTAACCAGCGGGTTGCCTCTAACTCTGAACAATATCTCCTCGTGCCCGGACTTTGAACCAGGTTTTAAATATATTTCCCCGTCACCTTTTTTCAGCAATTGGGGCAAGGTTAAATTACCGTCCGTTGTTGGGACCTTGAGGCTTCTTAATGTTGTCTGAAAAAGGCGGTCATCGCTGATCGCGGCCCCCAAAAGAGCGTCATTATGCCTAGCTTGAATGCGCCGCCATGTTTCTGGTTCTTCCAGAACAATACGCCTTATTCCCGTTACTAATTGCTCATGGATATAGTCGATAACTTCATAGAAATACTCGTCTTTTTGCAGGCTTTCGCGGCTTGCCGTGGGCTTGAATTTCGCGGATTCTAACACCGCACCACAAAAACCGGCCCATCTTGGCAGAAGCTCTTTTTCCGTGTTGGTGATAAACATATTGCGGATAAACAGCGAGATATTGCGATTGTCTGACGATGCGTAGCTCGCGCCGTCTTGGATCCATATTAAGCCTCTCAGGCCCAAATCATTATCTTTTGGTATCCTGATACAAGCCAAAGGCTCAAATGCATGTTCAAAGACCGTCGCAAACTCAAGCTCTTTTTTGCGTAACTGAAGCTTCGATGTCTCTGCCTCTTCAAGCCAAGGAGGCGCTATATCATTGATGCGCTCACTGCCACCGTTCAAGGTGATGTTTATTGGCAGTAAGCAGCAATATCGCTGCACTAGCGACGTTAACATATGGGGGTCAGCTAAGCTATTGAACTCCGGCTCAAGAATAAGAACCACAGACGTGCCTACAGCGGCATGCTCTGTAGCGCTAACCGAATAAGTTTGTCCTTTTAAGCTGCTAAATTTCCAGGTTCTATCGGGCGTTTTATAAGAAGTGGTAATCACTTCAACTTTGCTTGCGATCACATAAGCGCTTAAGAATCCAAGCCCAAAATAGCCTATAACCTCTTCTGTTCCGGTCTTATCTCGCAGCAAACGACTGTAACCTGTGCCAATGGTCGCCAGAAACTCAATGATCTCATCCTGCGTAAGCCCTGAACCATTATCTTGGACAATTAAAGTGCCGTTATCTGGGTCACCCGTCAGCTGTATTCTATAATCTCTTTCTTCCCCGCTCTCCAAGCGATGCCTCTCACAGGCATCTGATGCGTTTTGAATAATCTCACGCAGCGCCACAGAAGGTTCGGAATAAAGATTTTTCCCGAGCACTTCTAGAAGGCCATTTAGGTCAACTTGTGTTTTTAAAACAGCATTTTCAGTCATAAAAGCCTCAAAGATGTTACCGTTGCCCTAAACATCAACATCATAGGAAGACGCTATAGGCTTGAATTTAAATCTATATCCTATTGCACACATTATGATGATTATTTGCAATTAAAAAACGACTTCCTTTTTATGCTAATTACGCACAAGCAGAAAGCCCCTTCAGATTTCTCTGAAGGGGCTTCTTAATAGTTTGTGATGTGGATTTATATCAGTTTTTAGTAGATCTGGCGGCGACCTACTCTTCCGCGCCTTAAGACGAAGTACCATCGGCGCAAC
>JAJFIS010000017.1 GCA_021774735.1 Alphaproteobacteria bacterium
TAAGGTGTATCCGAGCATAGAATCGGAGACATAAAATGACGAAGAGACGGACCTTGTCGACAGCCTTCAAGAAGAAAGTTGCCCTTGCCGCTTTACGTGGTGACAGAACCCTTCAAGACCTTGCTGCCCATTATCAGGTGCGCGGTAATGCCCCCGATAATTAGCGGTATTCGTAAGTAGAATTTTCTCGTAATTATAACGCAGGAGATTTTATATGAAGAAGTCACGATATTCGGACAGTCAGATCATCAGTATTTTGAAGCAGGCGGAGGCTGGCACGCCGGTGCCAGACCTGTGCCGCGAGCACGGCATGAGTAGCGCCAGCTTTTATAAGTGGCGGGCTAAATACGGTGGTATGGATGCATCGCTGATGACGCGAATGAAAGAGCTGGAAGCTGAAAATTCTCGTCTGAAGAAGATGTATGCCGACGTGCAACTTCAAAACGATGTGATCAAGGAAGCGATGGCAAAAAAGTGGTAAGGCCGTCCGGGCGCCGAGAGATGGCCAAGGCTGTTGTCTGCAAGGGTCGGCTGAACATTCGGGCTGCGTGCAGCGCCTTTACGATCAGCGAAACCTGCTATCGCTATCAACCCAAGCTGAGTGATGAAAATGCCGAGATAGCCGACTGGCTGATCGGTATCACGGATCGTCAGCGAAGTTGGGGTTTTATGCTGTGCTTTCTGTATCTGCGGAATGTCAAGGGCTTCAAGTGGAACCACAAACGTGTCTACCGCATCTACAAGGAGCTGGAGCTTAACTTGCGGATCAAGCCGAAGAAACGCCTGTACCGGGAAAAGCCTGAGCCACTGGCGGTTCCAGAACGGATCAATGATGTCTGGTCTATGGTTCGCGAAGCGGGCGGAACGCCACTTCATGCATGACCAGCTCGGCGATGGCCGCAGCTTCAGGGCCTTCAATGTGATCGATGACTATAACCGTGAGGCCCTTGGGATTGAGATTGACTTCTCCCTGCCTGCGGTTCGGGTCATACGGGCGCTTGACCAGATCATTGAATGGCGGGGCGTCCCCATGGCTATTCGCTGTGACAATGGGCCTGAATATGTCAGTCATCAACTGGCCGCCTGGGCGGAACAGCGAGGTATGGTCTACAGTTTATCCAGCTAGGAAAACCGCAGCAGAATGCCTATGTGGAACGCTTCAATCGCACTGTCCGGTACGATTGGCTGAACCAGTATATCTTTGAAACCATTGAGGAGGTGCAGGAGGCGGCTACAACATGGATGTGGACTTACAACAACGAACGGCCCAATATGGCCATCGGCGGCATCACGCCAAAGCAAAAACTCGCCATGGGCATGCCCATGGCAGCATAACGGTTCTACTTTTGAAGGCCCCTAATAATGGGGGTATTACCGAAGGAACAAGAAGGCGGTCATCGTACAGCCGATGTCTGCCGCCAGCATGGGATCGCTGAGAGTGCCTTTTAAAAATTGACCACCAGAATGGCCTCCAGATATTCACCATAGCTGTTTCTGTAGCTCTTGGCCAGCGTGCCAAGTGCGGCATCATCGATAAAGCCTTGGCGCCATGCGACCTCTTCGGGGCAGGCAATTTTCAGGTCTTGGCGGGCCTCCACCGTTTGGACAAATTGTGCAGCTTGCAGCAAGGCATCAACGGTGCCGGTGTCGAGCCAAGCAGTGCCCCGTTGCATCTTGATCACATTCAAGTTTCCGGCTTGAAGGTACGCATCATTAACACTCGTAATTTCCAGCTCGCCGCGATGTGAAGGTTTCACTTCTCGGGCGATATCTACAACATTATGATCGTAAAAATATAAGCCCGTAACCGCCAAATTGCTTTTGGGCTCAGCTGGTTTTTCTTCAATGCTGATCGCGCGACCGCCAGTGTCCATTTCAACCACCCCAAACTCGCTTGGGTTGCCGACCGGATAGGCGAAAACATAGGCGCCGTCTGTGACGCTGCCAGCTTTTTGCAGATGCTCTGAAAAACCAGCGGCGTAAAATATATTATCGCCGAGGGCTAAAGCACAGGGCTTGCCGCCAATGAACTCTGGCTTGAGCAGAAAGGCTTGCGCTAACCCTTTGGGCTCGGGTTGCACCACATAATCAAGTTCTATTCCCCACTGACTACCGTCGCCCAAAAGGTCTTGATAGAGATGCAGGTGCTGCGGGCTTGAAATGATCAATATTTCGCGAATACCCGCCAGCATCAGCGTCGTCAGTGGGTAATAGATCATCGGCTTGTCATAGACCGGCAACAATTGTTTGCTGATCGATTTTGTAATTGGATATAGCCGAGTGCCTAAACCACCCGCTAAAATTATGCCCCTCATGCGTCACTCCTAACATGTAATACAACTGTCTTAGTTATCATTAATATTAACTTATTCAAGTTATTTAGTTGGTTTGCCAATACCAATATAGGAGAAACCTGCGCCCTCTGGGCTGCTATGCCCATAAATGTTTCGCAAGTCAACCAGCAATGGTGTTTTCATGCTGGATTTAACACGGTTTAAATCTAAGGCTCTAAATAAATTCCATTCAGTCAAAATAACCAGACAGTCTGCGCCCTCTGCGGCAACATAGGGCCCATCGCAATATTGGATATCGGGTAAAAGCTTGGCGGCCTCAAGCATGCCCTCAGGGTCAAAGGCTTGGATTTTTGCGCCCGCTTTTTGAAGCGCCGGAATAATATCAAGCGCCGGACTATCGCGCATATCATCGGTGTTGGGTTTGAAGGTCAAGCCAAGTATTGCAATGACTTTGTCGCTAACATCGCCGCCGCAGGCGGTGATGATCTTTTTAGCCATATGTTCTTTACGGTCGCTGTTTGCCTTCACCGCCGCACTAATGATCTGCAGCGAAGTGCCATATTCCTCTGCGGTTTGCAGGAGCGCTTTTGTGTCTTTCGGAAAACAGCTACCACCGTATCCGGGTCCGGCATGGAGAAATTTGGGCCCAATTCGATTGTCCATTCCCATGCCCTTGGAGACCTCTTGTACGTCTGCGCCTACTTTTTCGCACAGGTCAGCCATTTCGTTGATAAAGGTTATTTTGGTGGCAAGAAAAGCATTGGCGGCATATTTTATAACTTCGGCTGTTTCAAGCGTGGTGGTCAGAAGTGGCGTATTATTCAGGCTAAGCGGGCGGTATAATTCTTTTAATATAGAGCTTGCTCGATCACTATCTGTGCCTATTACGACACGGTTGGGCCGCATGAAGTCCTCAATGGCGCTGCCTTCGCGCAGAAATTCTGGGTTGGAAGCAACATCAAACAGACTTCGGTCCAATGTTTTTAACAATTGCTCTTTTATTTTGCTGCCTGTGCCAACAGGCACGGTGGATTTTGTAACAATGACGGTATAATCAGTGATTAATTGTGATAGCTCCTCGACGGCATCAAAGACATATTTTAAGTCAGCGTGACCGTCGCCGCGTCGGGCTGGTGTGCCGACGGCTATTAGGACGAGATTTGTATCGGCCAAGATTTTTTTTAGGTTGGTAGAGAAGCACAAGCGACCAGCGGTAACATTGTCCGCCACCATTTTATCAAGTCCGGGCTCGAAAATTGGAATAATACCCTGTTCCAGCTTGGATATTTTATCTTCATCTTTATCGACACAGATCACATCATGGCCAAATTCGGCGAAGCATACCCCTGAGACCAGTCCTACGTACCCCGTTCCAATGATGACTAATTTCATTTTACTGCCTTATTTTTGGCGCAACCAAAATATTGCCATTAGCCATCATAGGGATGAAAAGCTTAACCGCAATTTTTAAGTTATATTGCTTTCAAGGGTAATTAAGCAATGCGCTAAGCTCTCATCCCAATGCGGTAGTTTAATCCCGAATGTTTTTTCTAATTTTTTGCAGCATAATCGGCTATTGGCAGGCCGTATCGCTGCTGTGGGATATTGGGATGTTGTAATGGAGCTAAGCTTTGGTGCGGTGCTTCCGCTTGCCCTTACAGATTTAAATATAGCAGCGGCAAAATCATGCCAACTGGTATCGCCACTTCCCGCTAAATGATAGATGCCCGCGAGGTTATCGCTCCAACCATTTTGTTCAACATGGTCAATAACATTGATCAAAGCCGTCGCTATATCGGGCGCGTAAGTAGGATTGCCAACTTGATCACCGACAACGCTGACGGTATCTTTATTAGCCGCGAGCCAGAGCATGGTCTTGACGAAATTCTTGCCGTAAGGGCTGTAAACCCATGCGGTTCGGAAAATTAATGCGTTTGGATTAGCGGCTGCGACCATTTGTTCGCCCAATAGCTTACTGCGGCCATAAGCGCCGGTTGGCTGGGTTATATCGCTCTCAATATAGGGGCTATCTTTGCTACCATCAAAAACATAATCGGTGGAAAGATGCAGAAATGGCACAGCTAAGTCATTGGCTGCTTTGGCAAGTGCCGCCGCGCCAAATGCATTGATTTGGTTCGCGGTTTCTTCTTCGCTTTCGGCTTGGTCCACGGCGGTATAAGCGGCGGCATTGATAATGGCATCAGGCTTTTGGGCAATAGCAAATGCCGTGGCCGCATCACCATCCATCAAATCCAATTCAGGTCGGCCATAGCAGTGAATGTCATGGATACTGTTTATCGCCGCAAGGGAGCGGGCTAATTGACCTGATTTTCCTGCAACAAATATTTTCATGGAACTTACGCCCTAGTCCTTGTTTTCTAAGCCACGGCGTTCACCCGCCACATGGCGTAGGGGTTCCCACCACCAGCTATTATCCAAATACCATTCAATGGTTTTCCTTATACCACTATCGAAGTCTTCCTCCGCGCGCCAGCCAAGCTCGGTTTCCAGTTTGGTGGCATCAATGGCATAGCGGGCATCATGGCCTGGCCGGTCAGTAACAAAAGTAATAAGCGCGCGGCGCGGGGTGGCCATGGGGCGCAGGTCATCCAGAATATCGCAAATAGTTTCAACCACTTGCAGGTTTGTGCGCTCGTTTCTGCCCCCAACATTATATTTTTCACCGAGCCGCCCTTTGGTTAGAACCGTGAATAATGCTTTCGCGTGATCATCAACATAGAGCCAATCGCGGATGTTGGACCCGTCGCCGTAAACCGGCAGAGGCTTTCCGTCGAGGGCATTTAAGGCCACCAATGGAATGAGCTTTTCTGGGAAATGATAGGGGCCGTAATTATTGGAACAATTGGATATGACCACAGGAAGGCCGTATGTGTCGCGCCATGCACTCACCAGATGGTCCGCCGATGCTTTTGAGGCGCTGTATGGGGAGCTTGGATCATAGGGGGTCGTTTCATGGAAAAGGCCCGTCTCTCCAAGTTCACCGTAAACTTCATCGGTAGAGACATGCAAAAAGCGGAATAAATCTTGGGCATCTGCGTTTAGGTTCGACCAATAGGCGCGGGCGGCTTCCAGCAAGACAAATGTACCAACAATATTGGTCTGGATAAAATCACTGGCCCCAGTGATGGAACGGTCCACATGACTTTCGGCAGCGAGATGCATAACCGCATCGGGCCTATGTTGAGCAAAAATACGGTCCATCGCCTCGCGGTCGCAAATATCATGCTGCTCAAAATGATACAGAGGATTATCCGCAACATCGCGCAGGCTCGCCACATTGCCAGCGTATGTAAGTTTATCAACATTAATAACACAGTGCCCGAGGTCACCCACGAGGTAGCGACATAGGGCTGAGCCAATAAAGCCGGCACCGCCGGTGACGAGTATTTTCATCTTTTCTTCCATTAACAATTTTCCCCATAAATAAAGGGATTATCTATATTTTTTAAATTGGGCAATTGAGTGTCTTTGGGTGATAAAATGATGTCAGCAACGGGCATCGGCCATTCAATAGCCAGCTCAGGGTCGTCAAAACGGATGCCCGCGTCATTATTTGGGGCATAGGGATTGGTGACTTTATACAAAAACTCGGTGTCAGGCTCTAGCGTGATAAAGGCATGGGCAAAACCAGCGGGCACCCAAAGCTGTTTCCAATTGGCTTGGCTTAGCTCAACGGCGATATGCTGGCCGTATGTGGGGCTACCGCGCCTAATATCAACGATGATATCAAGAACCTTCCCGGCTGAAACCCGAACAAGCTTTCCTTGCGCGAAAGGTGGAGTTTGGAAATGCAGACCGCGCAAAACACCCACATCGCGGGACAGCGAGTGGTTGTCTTGAAGAAAAGTAACCCCAGGAACAGCCTCATTAAATTGCTTAGCCTTAAAAGTTTCTGAAAAAAACCCACGCTCATCGCCGAACTTCTTAGGAGTAATCAATAATGTACCAGGTAGCTTTAGTTTTTCAATATGCATTGAATGCCTTTTCTATATACATTAGTGAAGAATGGTTTCTTATAGATACTAAACTTTAAATATCAAATAATATTTATGTCACAACTTTGATTTATTGAAATGGTTGTAATTGGATGCGCGAAAAAACAATACCCTCTACGGACATTTATTTTTTAAATGCATGCGCGCATTTGGTGGGGGGTGCCGCCAGCCGTAAGCCTATTCGCCAAATGGGTGCCAATAGCTTCAAATGCGAAAATAGATATCTGGTGGTAAGAAAAGATAACCCAACGGTCTTGAAAAAAATATTAAGTGATCCAAAAGCTGAAATTATATATTTGATTGATGATGACCTAGATGCGGCGATTGCGGACGTTCAAATCCCGTCGGACTATCGGGCACGTCTGTCGCGATTGAAAAATGGCCCTGTGGGAGATATTTTAGCCCGCGCTAAACTTGTTCTGGTTCCTAGTAAGAAGCTTGAAGAGAAATTTTCAAAAACCCACAAGGTTTTACGCTTAAATCCATTTTGGTTAGGAGATTGCCCCGATGATAGCCATTATGGTGCCTTAACGGATGAACCGGTGAATATGGTTCATTTGGGAACCGCGAGCCATGATGCGGCTTTCAAGTTTTTGTCACCGGTCCTAGAGAAGCTGATTGAAGCGCAGGAAAATTTCACTTTCACTTACCATAGTAACAAAGCCCGACTTGGTCCTTTGGACGCAGCACCGCAGATTAAGCGCCGCAGGGTCATCTCGTGGCAGAAATACAAGCGTCAACTGGGCAACCATCGCTATCATTTGGGACTTTATCCAATTTTGGACACCCCTTTTAACCAAGCTAGGTCACGCAATAAGATACTCGAATATTCACTGGCTGGCTGTCCGGCGGTTTATAGTAAAGGGTGGGAGCATGCGGGCAATTTGGCAAGTGAAGCACAGATGTGGCTGGCTGATAATGATGTGGAGGCATGGTTCACTATGTTGCGCCAGATAATGCAAGATAGGAGTGGCTTGTCGCAGGCCTATGGGCATTGTCGAAAGTATTTTACAGAAATAAATGATGAAATGAGCCAACTGAATTTGTGGCAAGATATTTTAGTTCGGGGAAATTTGTGAACCGCAACCTTCTTTATCTGCTGGCCATCATACGCCATCCACTTCGGGCGGTTAGTGCGCTGTTCTGGCGGCTTACGGGCAAGAAAAAGCGTGCCTATAACCGCTTTGGTGCCTTGGTAGTATCCGTTACCCACCGGTATGATTTATGGAGACAGCAATCAGAAGACCTATCCTCTCATGCGCAGCGACAATTGCTTCAGCAGTTGGATGCTTTACTTAATGCGCCAATGATTGGTGTGGTTGTTGTTGGGGATGACACCATTCAAAAGCCAAGCGCTTTAACGCAAAAAAGCCTTGATGGGCAGTGGGTTAAAAAATTCATTCGAATTGGCGGTGACGCTGATATTGCTAAAGTTGACTATATATTATGGTTGCGAGAGGGCGATCAATTGTCTCCCGATGCTCTCGCGCGCTTTGCTATTGCTATTGTTGAAAGTGACCATCCTGATATTTTATATAGTGACGAGGATCAAATACCTGCCCGCAGACCTCTGAGGCGGTCTTACCCCTATTTTAAGCCCGACTGGAATCCTGAGCTGCTTATTGCTTGTGATTATATTGGTGGTGCCTGCGCCGTCAAGGTTGAGACCATGACAGCTATTACTATGCAATCGCCAAGACTTAGCTGGGCGGGGCGCTATGAGATTTTGCTGAAATTAGCAACTATTATAGGGACTGATTTGAAGGCATGTCATTTGCCGCATATTCTTTACCACAGAACATTTGATAAAATGGGGGTTCATAACCTGCTTCCTTCTAAAGCTATGGAGAAAGCGCTAAAAAATTGGCGTGAAGATGCATGTCCTGAGGCGAGCTTGGCGCGTGATACATTTGGCTTTTTGTGGCTGGACCGAGCCTTGCCTGCATCGCCGCCGACGGTATCTATCATCATTCCAACTCGGGATATGCTGTCCATTTTAAAGACATGTATCACCTCAGTTTTAGAGCTAACGGCTTATGAAAATTTTGAAATTATCATCATGGATAATGATAGCCAAAAAGCTGAGACCAAAAATTATTTTGTTAATATCAGCCAAAACTCAAAAGTGCGGGTGATCAATTATCCCCACGCTTTTAACTATTCGGCGATTAACAATGAAGCGGCCAAAAAAGCGAAAGGCAGCTATTTGTGCCTGCTAAATAATGACACCAAGGTAATAAGCTCTAATTGGCTATCCGTTATGATGGCGCAGGCGCTTCGTAAGGGTGTTGGTGCTGTTGGGGCAAAGCTTTTGTACCCTGATAATCGCATTCAGCACGCTGGTGTTGTCACAGGCATCGGCCAACTTGCCGGACATGGTCACCGGATGATAAAAGATGACCATCCGGGATATTTTTACCATGCTCACCTAAGTCAGCAGGTCAGTGCCGTAACCGCAGCTTGCTTGGTGGTTTCAAAGCGAAAATATATGGAAGTTGGTGGCCTAGACGAGGAGCAGCTCACCGTTGCTTTTAATGATGTTGATTTCTGCCTGAAACTTGATAAGGCTGGCTACAAGAATATTTATGCCCCGCAGGCACGGCTGTATCACTACGAATCGCAGTCGCGTGGTAAAGATATGAAGGGTGAGAAACGAAAGCGCTATTTAAGAGAAGTCGCGGTTATGCAGGAACGCTGGCAAACCGACAAGCAGATGGACCGATTTTACAGTCCAAACTTGACCGTTGAGCGTGAAGATTTTTCGATCAAAGTTGAATTAGATAGAATGAGTTGGGGTAAAATGAAATGACGATACTTGTTACAGGTGGCGCGGGTTATATTGGCAGTCATATGGTACTGAAACTTCTAGAGGTTTCACAGGCTGTGGTGGTGCTGGATAACTTAACGACGGGTTTTCGCGCCCAAGTGCCTGCTGAAGTGCCGTTCATTGAAGGGAATGTTAATGATGCGGCTTTAGTAGCTAAAATCATTAGCGAACATAATATTGAAGCGGTTATTCATTTTGCAGGCTCGATCATCGTGCCGGAATCGGTGGAAAACCCTCTGAAATATTATGCTAATAATACCGCTAACTCGCGCGCGCTTATTGAAGCCTGTGTTGCTGGCGGTGTGAAGCATTTTATCTTTTCCTCAACGGCGGCGGTCTACGGCGACCCTGCTGTAGTGCCCGTTTGTGAAGACAGTGACCTGAAGCCTCTGTCGCCTTACGGTACATCCAAATTAATGACCGAAATGATGTTGCATGATGTGGCTGCGGCCCATGACTTTAATTTTGTCGCGCTGCGTTATTTTAATGTGGCTGGTGCGGACCCGCAAGGGCGCACAGGGCAGTCCACGGCTAATGCCACCCACCTGATTAAGGTTGCGTGCCAAGCAGCGCTTGGTTTAAGGCCTTCCATGTCAATATTTGGTGATGACTATGACACCCCTGACGGCACGGGCCTGCGGGATTATATCCATGTCTCAGACCTAGCCGACGCTCATTACTGCGCGATAAAATATTTACAGGGCGGCGGCGATAGCCAAATCTTCAATTGTGGTTACGGCCATGGATACTCGGTTCATGAAGTTGTGGCATCGGTCAAGCGTGTATCAGGCGTAGACTTTAAAGTGGTAATGGAACCGCGCCGCGCCGGCGATAGCCCAAAGGTTATTGCGGAAAATTCAAGAATTTTAGATGTCCTTAAGTGGCAAGCCAGCTATGATGATTTAGATGTGATTGTCGCACATGCCCTTGCATGGGAAAAGAAAATTCACCAAGAATAGCCTTAAATATTGGCCTACTTTGAGCGGTTGAAGAAACGTTCCATTTTTTTAGCTAGCTCAATATCTTTTGATGCCAGCATAAAGTTGGCCATTAGCCAGCCATGCTTGCTGCCACAGTCGAAACGTTCACCGTCAAACTTAAGCCCATGAAAGGGTTGGTGGCCAATAAGTTTTGCCATGGCATCGGTGAGCTGAATTTCGCCGCCTGCACCAACCTCACGGCTCTCTAGCTCTCGCATCACTTCAGGCTGAAGAATATAGCGCCCAACCACGGCTTCTCTCGACGGTGCCACGTCAATCTCAGGCTTTTCGACCAAACCACAAACTTCGGTCAAGTTTCCGCCATTTTCGCCAGGGGATATAATGCCATATTTGGAAGTGTCTTCAGGGGCCACCTCCATCGAGGCAACAATATTACCGCCAACCTGATTGTAAGCTTCAATCATCTGTTTCAAGCAACCGTCTTTGCCAATGATAAGATCATCCGGCAAGGCCACAGCAAAGGGCTCGTCACCAATAAATTTTCTGGCGCACCAAATGGCATGACCAAGGCCGAGCGGGCGCATTTGGCGGACATAGGCAATGCGGCCCTCTTCCTGCAGCATGGATATTGCAGCAGTTAGCGCGTCAGTTTTTCCTTTATCGACCAGTATTTTTTCAAGCTCGTAAGCATGATCAAAATGGTCTTCCATTACCTGTTTATTGCGGCCCGTTACAAGAATGATGTCTTCAATGCCAGCTTCCAGTGCCTCTTCAACCGCATATTGAATGAGCGGTTTGTCTACCACGGGTAACATTTCCTTTGGGATGGCCTTGGTGGCTGGCAAAAAGCGTGTGCCAAGCCCAGCGACGGGCAAGATTATTTTTCTGACAGGTTTAATAGACATAATGATAGACCCCAACGAAACTAAAATACATTTGCACTACCTATGGACGGTAGGGGTGAAAAATCAATGAATTTTTTAAGAAAGTGCCCTGTTATTCATGTTACTAGTGTGAATAATCGGTATGAGTTTGGAAATATGGTTATTAATATTGGTATTAAATCATATGGTTTGATATGTCTTTTATGGTGTTTGGATAGCAAACTTAACCAAGCATAACAGATTAGGGTGTTGGGGAATATATATGTCAGGATTGACCTGGACGACCAGTGAAGCTGGAAAGCGAAAAGCCGCCGAAGTGAGGGGTGCCAGCCATACAGCTGTTTGCTGTGTTATTGGCCTAGGGTATGTGGGACTGCCGACCGCCGCCGTTGTTGCTTCACGGGGAATAAAGGTTATCGGCGTTGATGTTAATGAGCATGCGGTCGATACCATCAACCAAGGTAAAATTCATATTGTTGAGCCTGATCTGGATATGTTGGTTCATGCTGCAGTGTCGAGCCATCATTTGCGGGCCACGACCAAAACAGAACCCGCTGATGTATTTATGATGGCAGTGCCGACCCCTTTTAAGGAAGACCACCAACCAGATCTTAAATATGTTGAAGCGGCGACGCGCTCAATCGCAGAGCATCTTGTATCTGGTAATTTGATCATCTTAGAGAGCACTTCCCCAGTTGGTACGACCGAAAAAATGGCTAAGTGGCTGGCGGAGATGCGGCCTGACCTGAGTTTTGCTGGCAGCGGCGTGGATAAGCCTGATGTGTTTCTTGCCCATTGCCCTGAGCGTATTTTGCCCGGCCATGTGGTGCGGGAACTGGTGGAAAATGACCGTATTGTTGGCGGCCTTTGCGCTGAGAGCACCCGCCGCGCGGTGGCGCATTACAGGCAATTTGTTCTGGGGAATTGTTTGGCGACCGATGCGCGTTCCGCTGAGCTAGCCAAGCTGGTGGAAAATAGCTCGCGTGATGTTAATATTGCTTTTGCTAATGAACTTTCTCTGATCTGCGATAAGCTTGATATTAGCGTTTGGGAAGTTATTAAACTGGCGAACTATCACCCAAGAGTGAATATTCTCACCCCCGGCGCTGGCGTTGGCGGCCACTGTATCGCGGTGGACCCTTGGTTTATTGTCTCTTCTGCCCCCGATGAAGCACGGCTTATCCATTTAGCCCGCATAGTGAATGACGGCAAGCCGGTGCATATCGCCGATAAAGTGCGTGCCTTGGCACCAAGTGGCGGTAAAATTGCCTGCCTAGGACTAGCCTATAAGGCTAATATTGACGACTTGCGGGAAAGCCCGGCGGTCGAGATCGTGAAAAATTTAAGCGGTGAAGGCTATGAAATTTTAGCGGTTGAGCCCCATGTGGATGTGTTGCCGGATGCGCTTGCGCTCAAGCAAGATGTTACCCTTGCATCCCTTGCGGACGCCCTAGCTGAAGCTGATGTTATTGTTGTACTTGTCTCCCATGATGCCTTTAAGGCGGGAGCGGTTAAACCAAGGGACGGGCAAGCGGTTGTTGACGCTGTAAATTTGCTCGGTGCGGAGTAAGTCATTGACAAAGCTGAAAATAATGACTGTTTTTGGTACCCGTCCTGAGGCTATTAAGATGGCTCCGGTGGTAAAGGCACTTGACGCCCATCCAGATATTGATAGCCGGGTATGTTTGACCGGTCAGCACCGTGAGATGCTGGATCAAGTGGTGGATATATTTGGCCTTAAGCAAAATCACGACCTAAATATTATGAAGGCCGCCCAAGGTTTAACGCATGTCACATGCAGTGTCCTGACCGGCATGGAAGCGGTACTTGAGCAAGAAAAGCCTGACCGAATATTAGTCCATGGCGATACGACAACAACCATGGCAGCGGCGCTTGCGGCTTTTTACCAGCAAATTCCGGTTGGTCATGTGGAAGCGGGCCTGCGCACGGGGGATATCTACGCCCCGTGGCCGGAAGAAATGAACCGCCGTATTGCTGGCACTATTACGGATTTGCATTTTGCGCCAACGGCATTATCTCAGAATAATTTACTGCGAGAAGGCGTTTTGGATGACCGGATTGAGGTCACAGGCAATACAGTGATTGATGCTTTGATGATCGCGCGGGACATGGTTGCGTCAGGGTCGCGAGCTCAGGATATGGCTTCTCGATTTTCATTTATAGACCCCACTAAACGCTTAATTTTGGTAACAGGTCACCGCCGAGAAAACTTTGGCGGCGGTTTTGAGAGCCTATGCCGTGCGCTGGCGGACCTGGCGGCGCGTGGTGACGTTCAAATTATATACCCAGTGCATCTCAACCCCAATGTTCAAAAGCCTGTGCATGATATCTTGTCGGGCAATGAAAATGTTATGCTGATTGACCCGCAAGATTACCTCGGCTTCGTCTATCTGATGACACAGGCCTATTTGATCATTACCGATTCTGGTGGTGTTCAGGAAGAAGCCCCATCACTGGGCAAACCCATTTTGGTGACCCGTGAAGTTACCGAACGTCCCGAAGCGGTTGAGGCTGGTACCGTGAAGCTCGTGGGGACTGACCGACGTTTAATTGTTAGTGAGGCATCAAAACTTCTCGATAGCGGTAAAGCATATGAAACCATGGCGCGGGCCATAAATCCATACGGCGATGGCTTTGCAAGCAAACGCATAATTGATCGACTTTTAAAGGAACATGTAAAATGATAACCGATATTTTCTCACTTAAAGGCAAAGTGGCCTTGGTAACTGGTGCTTCCAGCGGCATTGGGGCCCAGTGCGCCCGCACCTTTGCAGCCGCTGGTGCAAGCGTTGCTGTGGCAGCCAGACGCAAGGACCGCTTGGACGCCTTGGTCGCTGAGCTGGAAGGCGCGGGTTTTACCGCGATGGCCGTGGAGATGGATGTGACGGACAATGCCAGCGTTGTTGCGGGCTATGATGCCATTGAAGCCACTTTTGGCACCCCCGATGTTGTGGTGTGCAATGCGGGCGTCGGTAAAGCAGGTTGGTCTTTTGAAGTCAGTGAAGAAGATTATGACTTTCAGATGGATGTGAATATGAAAGGTGTTTGGCGCACCGCGAATGAAGCCGCCCGCCGGATGATTAAGGCTGGCAAGGCAGGCTCGATCATTAATACGGCTTCTATTCTTGGCCTTAACGCGACTAAGACGAGCACCATTTACTGTGCATCAAAGGCGGCAGTAGTGAATTTCACCAAGGCAATGGCACTTGATATGATCCGCTTTAAAATTCGCGTGAATGCTATTTGCCCAGGCTATTTCAAGACCGAAATTAATGATACCGCGCTCGAAAGCGAAGCCGGGCAAGCGATGATCAAGATGACCCCGGCCCGCCGCATTGGTGACCTTGAGGAGCTTTCAGGCCTGTTGTTATTGCTGGCAAGTGACGCAGGCAGCTTCATGACGGGCACCGCCATTCCGGTGGACGGCGGCCATACGGCTAGCGTGATATAAATATCGAAACGATTGAGGGGCAGTAAATTGACAATAATTCCAGTAATATTATCAGGCGGCGCGGGAACACGCCTTTGGCCGCTTAGCCGGTCCAATTATCCTAAACAATTTTTACCGCTTGTCGGTGATAGTTCGATGCTGCAGGAAACGGCCCGGCGTTTTAAGGGCGACCGTTTTGCCGCACCCATGGTGGTCTGCAATGAAAGCCACCGCTTTACCGTTGCCGAACAGCTTCACCAAATTGGTCAACCGGCGCAGGCGATTATGTTGGAACCTGTTGGCCGCAACACAGCACCCGCCGCAATCGTTGCTGCTATAAAAGCACAGGCAGTTGACGAGGAGGCTATTCTGGTCTTTTTGCCGTCAGACCATGTGATTAAAAATGTTGAGGCTTTTTTGAAAGCCACCGAAACGGCGATTACTGCCGCCCGCAAAGGCAAGCTGGTATGTTACGGCGTTCAACCAACCCGGGCTGAAACCGGCTATGGTTATGTGCAGGCGGGCGATGCTGTTGACGGCATTAATGGCGTTATGACAGTCGCGAAATTTACCGAAAAGCCAGACGAAGCCACCGCGAAAGAGTTTATCGCATCGGGAAATTATTACTGGAACAGCGGCATGTTTGTTTTCCGCGCTGATATATTGCTTGCGGAACTGGAAAGCTTTGACCCTGACATGGTGGCTGCATCCCGCACAGCGGTGGCGAAGGCTGAAGAAGACCTAGACTTCACTCGGCTTGACAAGGAAAGCTTTGCTTCCATCAAGGGCGATTCTATCGATTATGCCTTGATGGAAAAAACCGATAAAGCTGTTCTCGTGCCGCTTGATGCAGCATGGTCCGATGTCGGGGCTTTCCCCGCGCTCGCTGATGTACATGCAGCTTGCGAGGATGGTAATGTTTTTCACGGTGATGTTTTGACCGTCGATACGACGGGTACTTTTGTTCACGCAGAGCGCGGTATGGTGGCAACAATCGGGGTTGAGGATATGGTGATCATATCCACCGATGATGCGCTGTTGGTTGCACCAAAAAACCGAGCGCAGGACGTGAAAGCCATTGTTGACCAGTTGAAAGCCGAAGGCCGAGAAGAGGCGCATTTCCACAGTGAAGTACACAGGCCGTGGGGTAGTTACCGGCCACTTGGCGCGGGCGACCGCTATCAGGTGAAAGAGCTTATCGTCAAGCCGGGTAAGCGCTTATCGGTGCAATACCATCACCACCGGGCCGAACATTGGGTTGTGGTGGAAGGTACAGCAAAGGTGCTCAACGGTGACAAGGAATTTCTGCTGGAAGAGAACCAGTCAACTTATATTCCCATTGGTGCCACTCACCGGCTGGAAAACCCCGGCAAGGTACCTGTTCGCATCATCGAGGTGCAATCGGGCAGTTATTTGGGCGAAGACGATATCGTGCGCCTTGAGGATGATTTCAATCGTTCCAGCGACGATTAAGCCTTAATCCGCTTCAGGGTGATCACTGTGGAAACTAGCGCTGTCGATCACATGCCAGCTCGAATAGCCGCCGCGTTTCGTCGCTTGGCGGTCCTGAAAGCGCCACCATGCTTTGGCTAGGCTATATTCGATCCTGCTGTAGAAAGGCAGCCCCAAACCCGGCCAAGGGTTGAAAGGGTTGAAGCGGCTATAGGCCCATATTTCGATGCGTTTTGCCCCCGCTTCGGCTTGACCGCGGCAATGAACCCCGTAAGTATTACCAATAACCAGCGTGTTGGCGGGCACCGTAAAGGCTTCTGGCGCTGGCAGGCCGAGCGCTTCCAAGTCATCGCTATTAAAACGGAAAGAGCCTTTTTCGCTGTAGCCGTCTTGCATGGTGGCGGCTTGTTTGCTGCGGGCATATTCCCATTTAATGCGCTTCCACGTTAAGCGCGTTGAGCCGGGCACAAAGTTAAACGGCCCTTTTGACGTGGGTACGTCTTCGAGAAAAAACCACGCCTTCATACTGGGGTGAAAAGTATCCGCATGTAAATTTTTCTGCGGGTCTTTGCCTTTTTTGCCGAAGCCATTTTTTATCGCTTGAATATAAAATAGCGGCCTGCAGTTCTTGCCCGCCGCATACATCAACCGGTCAATCACTTCGGGGTCCGACAGAAACCGCCGCGTCACCGGCATTTTTTTAAGTGTGCGGTTGTCTAGGAATATACGGTGGGTGAGCGTATCGCCCTGAATGCATTCCCGCGCCGGACTGTCGGCACCATTCACCTCATCCTTTAAGGCTTCTAGCTCGGCGTCGCTTAGCAGCTTTTCAACTTTTAAATAGCCATCCCGGTGAAAGCTTTTACGCTCAGCGCGCCCCATCAAGCCCATCAGCAGGAACCAACGTAGTTTCATGACCGTATGGGCTAAAACCAGCCGCACCACATGTAAACCCATACGGTTTAGTGTATGGTTGCCAATGATGGGGTTGGCTTTAAAGCTATTAGCCTGGGTAAAAAGCGCCAAAAACCATATGGGCCACATCCAAATTTTATATATCCGTTTCATGGGGGCTAGCATGGCGGAGAATTGCGGCGCTGTCGAGGCACCATTTTTAAGCGAGTTGACGTCACCGGAATAATGCAAGATGCTTATGTTCCCTTAGCCCTCAGGAGATATTTCATGACCCGTGCAATCTTAAGTCCCATGATATGGGTGTCGCATCATTGGAAGCTGGTTCTGCTTTTCACGCTGTTGAACTTCGCCAGTTTGATCGGTTTCATGAGCATATTTTCACC
The DNA here is from genome assembly GCA_021774735.1 of Alphaproteobacteria bacterium. GTDB lineage: Bacteria > Pseudomonadota > Alphaproteobacteria > Sphingomonadales > Kordiimonadaceae > JAJFIS01. The sequence continues at coordinate 17,164 of JAJFIS010000017.1, forward strand.
GCAGATATATGAGACTAGTCAAGGCGCGATGGATGCCATTGAACCGGCAATTGCTAGTCTGTCAGCGCCGTGGGGAGCGGAGGCGACCATCGATATGATGATGTTGCCCGATGCATGGTGGTGGCATTATAGCCCGCAGACCTTGCTGGATTTTCACGCGGCTCTCGGCGATGCGCGGGGTACTTATTGGACATTGCGCCTGTGGGATACCCTGTTGGAGCCATGGGTAAACCTGCTCGCATCCGGTGGCTTGGCCTTTTTGATGCTGCGCGGCATATGGCATTGGCAACTGCCAAACAAGGGAAGCGAAACGCGGCCTCATATGCTGGGCTATATCGTGCCCGTAATTTTTATCTTGGGACTTATCGCCGAGATTGGCGAATTTAGCATGGATATCATAGCCCTCACCACGGGCTCAAAACTAGCAGCCACGGGCTTTTTCTGGGCCAATACGCTCAAGCAGCTGACGCTGGTTCTTGGCTTTATGCTATTCACTGGGGTAAGCATTGTGGCTTGGCCGTTTTTATATCTAAGTCGTCGCCAAAAAAATTAAGGAAATAATCATGGCTAAAAAATTCAGCGAAGTGATGGAAGAAATGCGCGATGCGGTTTTGGGCCGCAAGAAAAACCACGATTGGGGCGGCAGTGCAACAGACGCCTTAGACGCCACCGTGCAGGGGGTGAAGGGTTTCGGCGGGGATACGCTCAGCAAAACCGCTGCCCGCTTTAACGAAGCCACGCCCTATATTATTCGCGCGGGCTATGACGTGGTGGAAATTGAGGTTGGCCTTGGCTTGTCGCCTAAAATCGTGGCGCATTTGGAGCTGCGCGAACTTATCAGCGATGAAGCGCGGGCTGAATTGCTGCTGGAAGTGGATGACAAACGCATCATCAGCACCATTTTAAACACCCTGTTTCGCGCAAGCGCCGCGCGCCGACGGCTCAGTTTTAAACGCTTTCACTTCACCCATTTGGAGCTGGAACTGTCCATATTGCCGACCGTGGTGCTGAAATTCAAACCCGGCGCTGACGCAACTGCGGGCGATGTTCCGCTATTGACCGCAACCGAACTGCCCGAGGAGGACTGAGACGACCACTATTCCCGGCAAAATCCGTGAGGGTTGAGGGACACGGAATGCATGTTGAGGTTCCGCATATTATGCCATAGGTCCAATGGACCCTCTTCCCTTACGCCCTAAAGGCGCTCAAAGAGGGTGACAAATGGTTAGCTTGAACAAAGTTTAATTTGGGTTCCATACGGTGATATTCCCGCCCGCAGTGACAACTTTTTGACCATCTGGCGTGAAGGCAACTTTTGCAATTATTCTCGAATGCTTTTTTCGTTCTAAAACTTTCAAGGAATTCCCAGTTTCTACGTCCCAAATGATGGCGGTTTTGTCCAAGCTTCCACTGATAACCTTTGTGCCGTCTGGGCTGAATGCAACAGATATAACTTTGTTGGTATGGGCCTTTAGCGTGTGAAGGAGTGTGCCTTTATCAAGGTCCCAAAGGAGCACATCATGGTCAGCTGATCCTGACACGGCTTTTTTGCCATCGGGGCTAAAAGCAACAGAAAACACAAAATTTTGGTGGCCTTTTAGGGTATGAATAACTTCACCCTTTTCAAGGTCCCACAGCATAACGGTATGATCTTTACTCGCAGTGAGAAGTTTGGTGCGACTTTTATCTATGTCTAAGTCAAATATATCGTTTTTGTGTCCTGTCAATATACGCAGTTTCTTGCCCGCCATTAGATCCCAAATTTTTATTTTGGAATCGTCTCCTACCGTCACGACTTGACTAGCATCTTTTAGAAAAGCGACATCATGGGGATAGGAGCGATGAAGACCAGAAAAGCGTGTTAGTTTCTTCTTTGAGCTGACATCCCACAAGATAAGGGCGTTGTTGTAACCAGTGGAGACAATTGTTTTACCATCATGGCTATAAGCGATGGCTGATTTATAGGCGTCGGTAGAATTAATTCTATTCTTCACTTTTCCTGTGTGAATGTCCCAAAAAATAATCTCTTGGTGACGGATGGTGACGATGGTTTGGTTGTCATGTGATATGGCGAGGCTGGTCGCCTTTGTGCGATACCCTTTTAGCTTTAAGATTGGGTCCTCAGAAAAGCTTGCGGGCGCAAAGCCAAATATGGTTGATAAAGAAATACAAAGTGCTAAAAATATTTTCATAAAACCCCCAGAGCTTGATATGCAGACCAGTTAAGATGCGCGAGATTAGCGCATGGAGAGAATAACAGCAACTAGTATCAAGGTTACTGTCAGTAACAGATGATATGTCCGGTTTATGTAACATACGATCTGTCCGGTTTTAAGATGCCCTTTAGGAGGGGCGCTTATGAGACGGACAGAGATGTTACAAGGAATCCGAACAATGAAGTTCGAGGAGATTTATGATC
>JAJFIS010000018.1 GCA_021774735.1 Alphaproteobacteria bacterium
ACCCGCTTCGACGCGAAAACCCTGATCCTCACCTTCCAGTCGCCCCTAACGGGGCTCCTTCCAGGTGAGGATCAGGGCAAATAACAGAAGCGGACAATTGATATGGTACATAAACCGGTCAATTCAGAATGTTATCGACAGCGCCTTGCTTATATTCAATCAGAAAATCAAGTCCTGTCTGACAGTTTATTGCGAAATGTTTACGCCGTATATACGATTAATCCTATAAAAAGAACCCCTCACCGCATTGCATCTGGCGCTATCCACCCTATTTGGTGCTATAGATATAAAGAATAAACGTAAAATATAAAAAAATAACGACACGAGGATAAAGACCATGAGCCAAGCCCCCATCATTAGCTTGCAGCATATTTCCCTAACTTTGGAAAGTGGTGCAGGTCCTGTCAATATCATCCGCGATCTATCCTTGACCATCAATCGCGGCGAGGTCATCGGTATTGTTGGCCCAAGTGGCTCGGGCAAATCATCGCTGATGAGCCTGATGACCGGCTTAGAGCAGGTCACATCCGGTGATATTATCGTCGATGGTTTGGCGCTGAAAAACTGTAATGAAGACGCCCTCGCCCGCCACCGGCTGGCGCGCATTGGCATCGTGATGCAGGCCTTCCACCTGATCCCCACCATGACGGCACTTGAAAATGTCGCCGTACCGCTGGAGCTAGCCGGTGTCAATGACGCTTTTGACCGGGCGACAAAGGAATTAGAGGCCGTTGGCCTTGCCCACCGGATGGAGCATTACCCTGCCCAGCTTTCAGGCGGTGAACAACAGCGCGTGGCTTTGGCGCGGGCAATAGCCCCCGAACCCGCCATTCTTTTCGGCGATGAACCGACGGGCAATCTCGACTTTAAAACCGGCAGTGCCATCATCGACCTTATTTTTGATCTGCAAAAAAAGCGCGGCAGTACTTTGGTTATCGTTACCCACGACCCAAGCCTTGCGGACCGCTGCGACCGGGTTGTTAGCATGCAAGACGGTCGTATCGTTGATGATACGGGTGACACCAGCCTTGTCGGCGTTAAAGTTCCCATGCCTGAAAGCACAAGAGCATGATCAGCCGTACATCCCTAACGCCTGTATGGCTGCGTTTTGCGGTGCGCGAGCTGCGCGGCGGCTTAGCGGGCTTCCGCATTTTCATGGCCTGCTTAATATTGGGCGTTATGGCGCTCGCCGCTGTTGGTTCGCTAACCCAAGCGATTGAAAAAGGTATGGCCGACCAAGGCCAAACCATTTTGGGCGGCGATATTGAGGTCAGTATTTTTCAGCGTGAAGCCACCCTAGAGCAGCAAGAATATCTGGCGAGCTTCGGCGAACTGTCAACGTCCGCGCGCCTGCGTACTATGGCCCGGGCAGCATCAGGCGAAAACAGCCTCGTTGAGCTCCGCGCTGTTGATAGCGCATACCCACTTTATGGTGCCCTTAACACCATACCAAACGGCGACCATGCATCGCTATTTGATAAACGCGGCGGAAGTTACGGCACTGCGGTTGACCCTCTGCTCGCTGACCGCTTAGGCCTGAAGCTTGGTGACACCCTGCTCCTCGGCAAATTAACATTTGATATCCGCGCCTTGATCGACAGTGAACCCGACAAAGCCAATCAAGGTTTTCAGCTTGGCCCAACTGTGCTCATCACCCATTCAGCACTGGCGGAAACCGGACTTGTTACCCTTGGTAGTTTGCTCACCCATAGCTATAAACTCAAAATCCCCGCTGAGCTGAATTTGGACGCGACCGAGACAGCTATTAAAGACAATTACCCCGATGAGACATGGCGCATCCGCAATCGCAACAATAGTGCGGCTGGTATGCGGCGCTTCATTGACCGCATGGGCATGTTCTTAACGCTCGTCGGCTTAACCGCGCTTGTGGTCGGCGGGCTCGGGGTTGGCAATGCTGTTACAGGCTATATGGACCGCAAGACCAAAACTATCGCTACACTGAAGATACTCGGTGCTGAAGGCAGCATCATTTTTAAGGTCTATTTCGCTCAGATCATGCTGATCGGGCTCATAGCCATTATCATTGGCCTCATATCAGGGGCCTTCCTGCCCAGCATTATGGCGGGGTTCTTGCCCGATACCCTGCCGATTAAGCCTGAAGATGGCCTTTACCCCAAGGCACTGATGTTAGCGGCCGCATACGGCCTGCTGATAACCGTTGCCTTTACCGCATGGCCACTTGGCAAAGCGCGGGACCTGCCGCCCGTGCGCTTGTTCCGGGATTTGGTGGCACCAGAGAGCCGCCGTCCGCGTCTATTATATCTGATGCTTATTATGGGTGCCGCAGGCAGTGTTGCCATGCTGGCGGTTGGCCTGTCGGGCAATATCCCCTTAAGTGCTGGCTTTATGATTGGTGCATCTGGAACGCTGGTATTGTTGAAACTCACCAGCTGGATGGTGCAAAAAACCGCCTCCAAACTACCGCGCTCAAAAAACCCGCTTCGGCGCATGGCGATCGCTAATTTGCACCGTCCGGGAGCCGCGACCAGTTCCGTCGTTATATCGCTCGGGCTTGGGCTTACGTTATTTGCCACACTTGCGCTGATTGAAGGTAACTTAGAGAGCCAATTGCAAGACAGCGTGCCCAGTGAAGCGCCGGCCTTTTTTTTCCTCGATATTCAACCCCATGAGCGCGACGGTTTCAGCGCAATGGCAAATGGCCTTGATGGGGTCAGCGATTATATCAATGTGCCCAGCTTGCGTGGTCGCATTCTTAAACTAAACAATGTTGATGCCAAGGACGTGGAAGCCCATCCCGATTTCCGCTGGATCCTGCGCGGTGACCGGGGTTTGAGCTATGCCAATGAATTGCCCAAGGGTAGCCGTGTTGTGGACGGCAATTGGTGGCCCGATGATTATAGCGGACCTCCTGAGATATCCTTTGGTCAAAAAGAAGCCGAAGGATTGGGCCTGGGCATTGGTGACACCATCACCATGAGCGTCTTGGGCCGTGAAATTACCGCCACCATCCGCTCCCTGCGCGAAATTGAATGGGGCAGCATGGGCTTTAATTTTGTAATATTATTCGACCCAAATACGCTCAAGGCCGCGCCGCATACCTATATGGCGACGCTGAAGGCCGCTGATAAAGCCGAAGAAACCGCTCACCGTACGCTAACCCGCGCCTATCCCGGTGTTACGGCAGTGCGGATGAAAGAGGTGCTGGACAGCGTTAATGTTATGCTGACCCAAATTGGCGCGGCTGTGCGGGCAACTGCTGTGGTTGCCATCATCGCCGGTGTTTTTGTGCTGGCGGGGGCCATTGCTGCGGGCTTTAGGCAGCGATTGTACGAGTCTGTAATTATGAAAGTTGTCGGTGCTGTCCGCAGTCAAATCATGCGGGCTTATATTCTTGAATATCTTTTCCTTGGCCTCATCACCGCCGCCATCGCCCTTGGTCTTGGCACCCTAGCTGGCTGGGCAGTTGTTGATCTGGTCATGGACATGGAGTTTCACCTATTACCCGTGCCAATGGCCATAACCGTGGTCGTTAGCCTGTTTGTAACCTTGCTATTTGGTATGGCTAGCAGCCTAAAAGCATTGGCCGTGCGGCCCAACGAGGTGCTCAGGGTCGAATAAAGCCATCACAAATATGCGATACCATATTGTAATATTGCGCTTTAGGCCCCATATTGGAGCCAAGACTAACGATTTTATAAGAGAATAACACCCAAGGGGAAAGACACATGGTTCAACGCTATGACACACAGTATGGTGCCGCTGCTGGCACCGATACCAGAGAATTTGATGCGGGCCTGCGGGCCTATATGCTCAAGGTCTATAACTATATGGCCTCCGGCGTCCTGCTGACCGGCATTGTGGCGCTTTATGCCAGTCAATCTGATGCCTTAATGAATATTTTATTTGGTTCGCCGCTTGCTTATGTAATTATGTTTGCGCCTTTCGCCTTTGTTCTGGTGATGAGCTTAGGCATCAACAAAATGTCCTCTAGCGCTCTGCAAATGATCTTTTGGGCCTTTGCTGCGACCATGGGACTATCTCTCGCTTCAATATTTATCGTTTATACTGGCGAAAGCATTGCCAGAACATTCTTCATCACCTCCGGCATGTTCGGCGCGCTGAGCCTTTATGGTTACACGACCAAGAAAAGCCTGAGCGGATGGGGAACTTTCCTCTTTATGGGTCTCATCGGGCTTATTATCGCCAGTGTGGTGAATATGTTCCTCGGCTCCAGCATGATGAGCTTCATCATCAGCGTTGGTGGCGTTTTGGTCTTTGCTGGTCTAACCGCTTATGATACGCAGAAGATCAAGGAAATGTATGCCTATACTACTACCGGTGAATCAGTGGCAAAGTCCGCAATTATGGGGGCATTAAACCTTTATCTTGATTTTATCAATCTGTTCATGTTCTTGCTGCATTTCCTCGGCAACCGCGAATAATCTAGCTTTAAAGCTACAAACAAACACGAAAGCCCGGGCATAAAACCCCGGGCTTTTTTATGGTCTATAACTCGGCAATGTCTGCCGTCCCTTTTTGCCGGGTTCCCCCTAAATGACCCTCCAAATGGTTGAGTTCTGCAGAAATTCAGCCCCTTCAAAGCTGGCACAACCTTTGCAAAGTTAATTTAAATAGTAGCCTTGAGAGGACGTTTGATGCAGCCCGTTGAATTTGAAAAAGATGTATATTTTGGCATCGTCGCCGAAAATCTAACCAAAAATTTTGGTGACAAAGCACTTAGCTATGCGCATGAAGCCTTGCGAAAAATGAAGGTTCTGGGCGACGATGAAGGTTTTGATCTGTGGCTGGAGATTGAACGCCACCTAACCAATTTAGCCATCAATGACGCTGGCCCAACACCACAAACCATTCACTAACACGCGGGATCATGCTGGCACCCACCGGCCTCGCTTGTATCCGGGACATCACCCATGGCCCCGGAACCTAACCCGCCTCCAGATTTGCTTAATGCATCTCAGGGGCGGGTTTATCTTTAACTCTATATTTCTATTAACCAGACGTTGATTATTTTAGTATTTAATGAAAACATATTGAATAAGAGAGTAAGAATTTGATCGTTATGGATAGATCGACATTTAGACTTGATACATCAGGCCTGCTTTGCCCTATGCCTGTACTGAAAGCACGGCGGAAGCTTGCAGAAATGGAACCGGGACAATCATTGCAAGTGATCGCCACCGATCCATCCAGCCTGCATGATATGCCCGCTTATTGCAGCATGGCAGGCCACAGCCTGTTAATGGCGGAAGAAAAAGACAACAGTTATATTTTTGAAATAGTCTGTGGCGATCAAGCTAATAAATAAGTAATTTGAACCATACTTAATCAGCCTATTTTTTGCCCGCCAAACCCGCAAGCCACCCAGCACCAAAGGCAATGAACACCGCCGTAAGCCCATAAAAAAACGGCCAATTGTTCGCATAGTCATAAACCGCGCGCTCAAAACCCGCTTTATCCACATCCAAAACCAAGTTTGATTTGGCTACCGGCTCACCACCCTGAAAAACAATCGCTTCAATGGTAAATTCGCCGATCGGCGTGTTGGCTGGTAGCGATATATTGGTGCGGAAAAGACCCTCACCAACTATCTCAACTCCTGTCGGGTTTAACTGAAACAGTTGTTCATTCAACCTGCGGCGCAGGAAGCCCGCACGGAAATTACTTAACTCTATAGCTTCTATGGTCGGATCATCGGCCTTAAAGACAAGGGCATCGAACCCCACTCCGGCTAATGTCATCTGCTTTGCCCTTGCTATATCCCCCAAAGGCCGGGTCGCCGAGATAACATAATAACCCGGAATATCATGGAATTTCACTGCATCCCTATTGATCCAAATGCCTGCAGTTTTGGCCTTGCGCCGCACCGTTACATGTTGCCTTGGTCCCATCACCAACACCACAACGTCATAAGGGGCATTGCTATCGGGCAAATCACTATCCTTAACGGCGCCAAACAAAACAAGCTCAGCGCCGTTAAACTGATAACGGATTTCCACTTTGCGATCGGATAGGTCCGTCACGGTCGCCGAAAGGGGTAAAACCAGCACAATTAGGGCCAGCAACGATATGAGATAACGCAAGACCATCAATGCTCCCCTAGGCCAACCGAATATAGTTCGGCCGGTTCGATGACAAGATCTACGCCCATTTTCATACATACGAGCAACACCATCAAAGCCAGTAATGCCCGCAACTGTTCGCCCTTCATTTTTAAGCCCACCCGAGCGCCAATTTGCGCACCTACCACCGCGCCAACCAACAACAACACCGCAAGCAGAATATCTACCGTTTGGGTGTTAACGCTGTGAAATATGGTGGTGAGCGCCGTAACAAATATAATTTGAAATAGGCTGGTGCCAACAACCACATTGGTTGGCATACCCAGCAGATAGATCATCGCGGGCACCATAACAAAGCCACCACCAACCCCCATAATGGCAGCAAGTACGCCCACCAGCATACCAATAGCGAGCGGCAGAAGCGCAGAAATATAAAGCCTTGATTTACGAAAACGCATTTTAAAAGGCAACTTATGCTTCCAAGAGGCAATGCCGTCTTTACGGCGGCGGGGCGGCGGAGCGTAGCCCTTTTTGGCATTAATCATCGCTTTGACGCTTTCATAAAACATCAAACCACCCACCGAACCTAAGAACAAAACATAGGCTAGCGAAATCATCAGATCCACCTGGCCTTGCGCCTTCAGAATTGTAAATATCTGCGCGCCGAAGAAGGAACCAACCGCACCGCCTGCGATCAGAACGAGGCCCATTTTTACGTCAACACCCTGCCTGCGCCAGTGGGCAAGGGCACCAGAAACGGAAGCCGCTGTAATTTCATTCGATTCTGTAGCCACGGCCACCGCAGGGGGAACGCCGATAAAAATAAGCAACGGGGTCATCAGAAAACCACCGCCGACCCCAAACATACCGGACAGAAAACCAACAATAGCCCCCATACCAATAACGAAAAAAATATTCATCGATTGTTCGGCAATGGGTAAGTACAGCGACATAGGTCGGATATTCTCACTAAAAGGTCTGATACAGTATGGAATGTCACTATTGTGACCATCCCACTATGCCTATTTCTATAGGATTGCCGCGTAATTTACAATCCTTTGCTGCTTGAATATTTCTAAGCGAATCGGCAGCTTCAATTGGAACCTATTAAGGGTAATCTTGGCTGTGAATTTCCGTCATACTTGGGCAATTTGAGGTCTTTGCGTAATATTATTTCTCAAACCTAAGATTCATTGTTCTCATCTTTGCTTTCTGTCGTCTTTAATGCACAAAGAAGTTGACGTTAACGTAAACGTCAATTAAAAATGAAGACAATTGGAGAGCAAGAATGCCGCCAGATACGGCCCTGAAAAAAACATATACAATCGCTGACTTAGCAAATGAGTTTGGTGTAACCGCCCGTACGCTGCGTCATTATGAAGATCAAGGCTTGCTCAGCCCTGAACGTCAAGGCCAAAACCGTATCTATAGCGCTGGCGACCGCGCCAAAATTGGCTGGATCCTGCGCGGTAAGCGCGTTGGCTTCTCGCTCGCTGAAATTTCAGAAATGTTAGAGCTTTATGACCTAGGCGATGGTCGCACCAAACAGCGCCAAGTCACGCTGGAAAAATGCAGCACCCAAATCAAAGCCCTAAAGGCCCAACGCGACGATATCAACGCTACAATCTATGAGCTTCAAGGGTTTCATGACCTGCTTAGCAATATCAGTTATTGCCGAGAGAATGGCCATTGGATCAATCGAAAAAGCGGCGACACCTATCGCCCAACCGAAGATGATGAAGCCACATTATTCGAGCGCTTGACCATCAGACTGAATACATAAGGAAAAAGAATGCCTATCTACAAAGCCCCCGTTCGTGACATCATGTTTGTATTGGATGAGGTTTTAAACCTGCCTGAAGTTGACCTGCCCGGCTATAGCGAAGCCACGCCAGACCTGCTGCAAGCGATTTTGGATGAAGCCGCAAAATTTGCTGAAAATGAGCTGTTACCCATCAACCAGATCGGTGATCAACAGGGCTGCACTCGGCACGCTGATGGGGCCGTCACCACCCCCGATGGTTTCAAGGAAGCTTACCAAAAATACATTGAGGGTGGCTGGATGGGCATTGCCGCCAGCAAAGAGTTTGGCGGCCAGGGCATGCCCCGCCCCATCGGCATGGTAATGGAGGAAATCACCAGCTCTGCCAACCACAGCTGGACCATGTACCCCGGGCTGACCCACGGCGCGGCTGCCGCGATAAAAATTGATGGCACAGACGCTCAGAAACAGAAATACCTCCCTAAAATGACCTCCGGTCAATGGACCGGCACGATGAACCTGACCGAGGCCCACTGCGGCACCGATCTTGGCATGTTGCGGACCAAAGCGGAACCCCAAGCCGATGGCACTTATAAAGTCACCGGCACCAAAATTTTCATCTCCTCCGGCGAGCATGATCTGAGTGAAAATATTATCCATTTGGTTCTGGCTCGCCTGCCTGACGCGCCGATGGGCACCAAAGGCATTTCACTTTTCATCGTGCCAAAATATATCATTGATGAAAAGGGAGAGAGCGGCGAGCGCAACGGCGTTATCTGTGGCTCGCTCGAAGAAAAAATGGGTATTCACGCTAATGCCACCTGCGTAATGAATTTTGACGGCGCTACTGGCTATCTGCTCGGTGAGGAAAACAAAGGCCTCAATAGCATGTTCATCATGATGAATGGTGCACGTCTCGGTACAGGGGTTCAAGGGTTAAGCCACAGCGAATTTGCTTACCAGAACGCCGCTGCATACGCCAATGACCGCCTGCAAGGCCGCTCATTAACTGGGCCTAAAAATGCCGACGGTCCCGCTGACCCTATCATCGTACACCCCGATGTTCGCCGCATGTTGATGGATTGCCGCAGTTTCAACGAATCCGCCCGTCTACTCACCGGTTGGGCGTCCATATTGGTCGACAAATCCCTAATCGGTGAAAGTGCCGAAATCCGCCAAGGTGCCGAAGATATTTTGGGGCTTTTAACCCCCATCGTCAAAGGCATCTTTACCGATATGGGCTTTGAAAATGCAGTGAAAGCCCAGCAAGTATTTGGTGGCCACGGCTATATTAAAGAATGGGGCATGGAACAATGCGTACGCGATGCCCGGATTGCCCAAATCTATGAAGGTACCAACGGCATTCAAGCGCTGGATTTGGTTGGCCGCAAACTGCCTGCGAACGGTGGTCGTGGTATCCAGACCTATTTCAAAATTGTCCAAGACCTGATCAACGAGACCAAAGACAATGACGAGCTGAAAGCCTATACTGACAATCTGCAAAAAGGCCTCGGCCGCTTACAGTCTGCCAGCATGTGGTTGATGCAAAATGCCATGGCAAACCGCGACAATGCTGGTTCAGCGTCCTACGCTTATATGCACCTTATGGGCCGCGTGGTGCTGGGCCATATGTGGCTCTGGATGGGCAAAACTTGCACTGATACGCTCGCCGCTGGCACTAGTGACGAAGATTTTTACAAGAACAAGCTTCTCACTGGACGGTATTTTATGAATTTCCGCCTGCCAGAAACAGGCACCCTTTTAAAACAGATCGAAGCTGGATCTGAAGATATGATGGCACTAGCCGCCGATGACTTTTAAAGCCGACGCCTTTTAACTGGCGCTTTTTAATAGAATAGGAACAAAAATATGACCGAAGCCTATATATATGACGCAGTACGGACCCCACGGGGTCGTGGCCGCAAAGATGGCAGCCTGCACGAAATCACCCCCATTCAGCTTGCTAGCCAAATGTTAGGGGCTATCCGCGACCGCAACGACTTGGATACATCCCACGTTGAAGATGTTGTCCTTGGCTGTGTAGCCCCCGTGGGCGAACAAGGCGCGGATATCGCCCGCGTTGCCGCCATTAATGCTGGCTTTGCTGAAACAACAGCGGGCGTTCAAGTGAACCGCTTTTGCGCCTCGGGCTTAGAAGCCACCAACATGGCAGCGGCACAGGTTATGTCCGGCCAAAGTGACCTTTCCATCGGCGGCGGTGTTGAGAGCATGTCCCGCGTGCCTATGGGCAGCGACGGCGGTGCTTGGCCGGTTGACCCGGACGTTGCTTGGAACAGCTATTTCGTCCCACAAGGCATATCAGCGGACCTTATCGCCACCAAATACGGCCATAGCCGCGACGATGTGGATGCTTATGCGGTCGAGAGCCAGCGCCGTGCAAAAGCCGCTTACGATGACAACCGTTTTAAAAGCTCCATTATACCCGTCAAAGATATCATCGGCATGACAGCCCTTGACCACGACGAATATATGCGCCCTGAAACTACTATGCAAAGTTTGGGGGCGTTGAAGCCAAGCTTTGTCGAGCAAGGTGCCTTTGGTTTCGACAGTGTCGCCATCCAGCGCTACCCGGAAATTGAAAAGATCAATCACGTTCACCATGCAGGCAACAGTTCGGGCATCGTTGATGGCTCGGCGGCCATTCTTGTTGGTAACAAAGAAATCGGGGAACGCTTGGGGCTCAAGCCCCGCGCCCGCATTCGCTCTTTTGCCTCGGTCGGGTCAGAGCCAACAATCATGCTGACCGGGCCAAGCTTCGCGGCTGAAAAAGCCTTGAAACGCGCGGGCATGAGCAAAGCTGACATCGATGTGTGGGAGCTGAATGAAGCTTTTGCTTCCGTAGTGCTGCGTTTCATGGAAGCGCTCGACATTGACCACAGCGACATCAATGTGAACGGCGGCGCTATCGCCATGGGCCACCCACTTGGGGCCACGGGCGCGATGATTTTGGGCACGGTTCTTGATGAGCTTGAGCGCAGCGGAAAATCAACCGCGCTTGCCACCCTATGTATTGGTGCCGGAATGGGCACAGCCACCATTATTGAGCGCGTATAAAGCTGCAAAGGAATTTCACTATGACTACATCTATCCGCTATGAAGTAGACGCTGACGGCATTGCGCTTCTTACCATTGATCTACCGAACGCCAACATGAATGTGTTCAACGCCCAGCTTATTGACGACCTTGAGACCTGTGTTGACCGGATTCTAGCTGATGACGCCGTTAAAGGCGCAGTTATCACCTCGGGCAAACCGGCTTTTCTCGCAGGCGCTGATCTGTCTATGCTCGGTTCCATGTCCGCGTCTGACGCACCTGCTTCACTAGAAGACCAGTTTGAGGCAGCTTTTAGGCTCAATAAAATATTACGCAAGATCGAATCTGGTGGCATCCCCGCCAAAACATTGATGAAGTCCGGTACCAAGCCTTTTGCGGCAGCGGTTAACGGCCTAGCGCTCGGCGGCGGGTTCGAGCTTGTTCTCGCCTGTCACCACCGCATTCTGTCAGATGCTAAAGGCGTTATCCTTGGCTTCCCTGAAGTGCAGGTTGGCCTGCTGCCCGGTGCTGGCGGCACCCAGCGCTTGCCGCGCCTTATCGGTATTCAAGCTGCGGCGCAGCCCCTGATGACCGGTCAAAACTTCCAGCCCCAAATGGCGCTGGGCCTTGGCATCGTGCAAGAGATTGCTCCGGCTGACGAGGTTATCGCCAAAGCCAAAGCATGGGTTGCCAGCATTCCAAGTGCGCTGGCTCCGTGGGACAAAAAAGGCTTTAAATACCCCGGCGGTGCGGGTGCTATGGACCCACGTTCTGTGCAAACTTTCATCGGCGGCAACGCGATGGCGCAAAAGCAAACATGGCATAATTACCCTGCGGTTCAGGCGATCCTTAGCGCTGTTTATGAAGGCTCGATCGTTCCTTTTGATACCGCGCTCAAGATTGAAACCAAATATTTCATGAAATTATTGTCTGGCCCCGTTGCGGGCAACATGATCCGCACGCTCTTCATCAACAAGCAAGCGGTGGAAAAAGGCTCGCTTCGCCCCAAGGGCATTGAGCGCAAAAAGGTCAAAAAACTGGGCATGTTGGGCGCAGGCCTAATGGGCGCGGGCATTGCTTATGTGTCTGCTAAAGTGGGCATGGATGTGGTGCTGCTCGACCGCGATATAGACGCCGCTGAGAAGGGTAAAGACTACAGCCGCAACTTGGTCAAAAAAGGCGTGTCTCGCGGTAAAGTAAGCGCGGAAAAAGGCGATGCCTTGCTAGAGCGCATTACAGCGACCGCTGATTACGCTGACCTGGCTGAATGTGACCTGATCATTGAAGCCGTGTTTGAGGATCAAGCCTTAAAAGCTGATGTTACCGCCAAAACAGAGGCTGTTATCGGCGAAAATGTTGTTTTCGGATCGAACACATCCACGCTGCCTATTAGCGGTCTGGCGAAAGCATCCAAGCGACCTCACCAATATATTGGTATCCATTTCTTCAGCCCGGTTGATAAAATGCCGCTTGTGGAAATTATCATGGGTGCAGAAACTGATGATGCAACGCTTGCCTTGGCGCTGGACTATGTTAGCCAGATCAAGAAAACCCCGATTGTGGTTAATGACAGCCGTGGCTTCTTCACCAGCCGCACCTTTGGCACCTACGTTCAAGAAGGGTACGCCATGGTGCAAGAAGGCATTAACCCAGCGCTTATCGAAAATGCTGGCCGTATGGTTGGTATGCCAGTGGGGCCGCTGGCTGTCGGCGATGAAGTGGCGATTGATCTGTCCTATAAGGTTGGTATGGCGACCCAAAAAGCTTTGGGCGACGCTTATATCAAATCACCCGCTGATGACTTTGTTACCAAAATGGTCATGGAGCTCGAGCGCTTTGGGCGCAAAAACGGCAAAGGCGCTTACGACTATCCTGAAGGCGGCAAGAAACGCTTGTGGCCGGGCCTCGGTGATCATTTCCCCCTAGCTGAAAACCAGCCGGACGTGGAAGAAGTTAAAACCCGCATGATCGTCCGCCAAGCGGTGGAAGCCGCGCGTTGCTTTGAAGAAAAAGTATTGATCGATGCTTCATCAGGCGACGTAGGGGCCATCTTCGGCATCGGCTTTCCGCCCTATACCGGTGGTCCTTTCAGCTATATCGACACCATGGGCGTGGCAGAGTTTGTCGCTCTGGCGGACCGCTTAGCCCAAGATTATGGTGCCCGCTTCACGCCGCCGCAAATGCTGCGCGATATGGCAGCATCAGGTGAAACTTTCTATGAAGCTGGCCACCCGCAAGGGCGCAAAGCCGCTTGAGCCAAGAGCACTTTGAGGAACAGGAGGGGTCGCGTTTCATCGCGGCCCTTTTTTTATGCCTTCATACCCTTCAAAAACTCGTGAAATATTCACCTACAGCGAAGCAACACTTCACCCTTTCCTCGTTCACTGATATGGTCTTGATGGAATATAAAAGGAAGCCACACATGCCCTATAAAACCCTATCCCTAACCATGCATGGCGCAGTTGCCCATGTGGCGCTGAACCGACCTAAAGCCCTGAACGCTTTCAACATGGAAATGTTTTTCGAGATGAAAGCCTGCTTTGAAGCTTTAAGCGATGATGCATCGGTGCGGGCGGTGGTGCTGTCGGGCAATGGCCGTTTCTTCACGGCGGGTTTAGACCTGAAAGAAGCGGCTGCGGGGATATTATCGGCGGGCAGTGACGCAGACCTTGGCCGCCAGCGCGAGCAATTTCGCCGCCATGTTTTAGACCTGCAAAGCTGCCAGACCGCCATCGATGAATGCCGGGTGCCGGTGATAGCCGCCGTTCACAGTGGCTGCCTAGGCGCGGGGGTTGATATTGTTACCGCCTGCGACATTCGCATTATGAGCGCGGACGCCTATTTCACCATTCAGGAAATTAACGTCGGTATCGTCGCTGACATTGGCACGCTCCAGCGCATTCCGCACCTTCTGCCGCTCGGTACGATCAAAGATATGGCCTACACGGGGCGCAAGATGCTGGCGGAAGAGGCCCTGCGCCTAGGCTTTGTTGCCAGCGTGGAAACTGACCAAGAGGCGACGATTACCGCAGCACTAGCCAAAGCCCATGAGATAGCCAGCAAGAGCCCGCTGGCAATTGCCGGTGTTAAACAAGTGATCAACGCCCAGCGCGATAAAAGCATCCATGACGGGCTAGACTATGTTGCTACCTGGAACGCGGGCATGCTGCAAGGCAATGATGTTATGACGGCGGTAAAAGCGGTGATGAGCAAACAAGAAGCCCTATTCGATGATCTGCTGAGTGACAATTAAAAATACTAAAGTTAATGGGGGCATAATGCCAATTAGCGTTAAAATATGCGGGCTGAAAACGAGCGCCCATGCAGCAGCGGCAGCGAATGCTGGGGCCGATATGCTCGGTTTTGTTTTTTTTCCGCCCAGCCCGCGTAATTTGACCATAAATGACGCGGCAGCATTAGAGCCCCAATTACCCATGGGTCCAACCCGGGTTGGGGTGTTTGTGGGGGCGGGTGATGCTTTGATAGCGGGCGCGGTAAAAGCCCTGAAGCTTGATGCGTTGCAGCTGCACGGGCAGGAAAGCCTAGCCCGGGTAAAAGCCATTAAAGCCAAATTTGGCCTAAAAATTATTAAGGCCATCAGCATCGAAAATGCCACTGATTTTGAGGATATCGAAGACTTCACCCCGCACGTGGATATGTTCCTCTTTGACGCTAAACCTCCCAAAGGGGCAGCGCTGCCCGGCGGCAATGCCATTAGTTTCTCTTGGGGCTTGATGCAGCATTACAGCCTAGATGTCCCGTGGTTACTGGCAGGTGGCCTGAGCCTTGAAAACCTTGACCAAGCCATAGCTGAAAGTGGCGCAAAGGCCGTTGATATCTCCTCCGGCGTTGAAAAAAAGTCCGGCGAAAAGGATATAGGCCTGATTGAGGCTTTTCTTGAGCGCGCTAAAATGCTCTAAGGACCCCATGATGAAAGACACACCAAACAGCTTTAGCCATATGCCGGATGAACGGGGCCACTTTGGTGCTTACGGCGGCCGCTATGTCGCCGAAACCTTAATGCCCTTGGTCAAAGCTGTGGAAGCTGCCTATAAAAAGGCCATCGTCGACCCCGCCTATATCGCAGAATTTGACAGCCTGAACCGCCATTATATTGGTCGGCCCAGCCCGCTTTACTATGCTGAGCGTTTGACCGAGCACTTAGCCGGCGCAAAAATATACTTTAAGCGTGAAGAGCTGAACCACACCGGCGCCCACAAGATCAATCATGCCATTGGCCAAGTTTTGCTAGCCAAGCGGATGGGCAAGACCCGCGTAATAGCTGAAACCGGCGCCGGGCAACACGGCGTTGCCACCGCCACGGTCGCGGCACGTTTCGGCCTGAAATGCACGGTGTTCATGGGCGAAGTTGATATGGCCCGCCAGAAACCCAATGTGTTCCGCATGAAGCTTTTGGGCGCTGAGGTGCAACCCGTCACCAGCGGTTCTGCTACCCTGAAGGACGCGATGAATGATGCCCTGCGCGACTGGGTCACCAATGTCCATGATACTTTTTATATCATTGGCACCGTCGCTGGCCCGCACCCTTACCCGATGATGGTGCGTGACTTTCAAAGCATCATTGGCCGCGAGACCCGTGAACAGATAATGGACATGGAAGGTCGCCTGCCGGACCGCTTGGTCGCCTGTGTTGGTGGTGGCTCAAACGCCATTGGGCTATTTCATCCTTTTCTTGATGACACGCACATCATCTGCGACGCGGTGGAAGCTGCTGGCCACGGGCTTGACACTGACAAGCATGCTTGCAGCATTGCCGGTGGCCGTCCTGGCGTTCTGCACGGTAATAAAACCTATCTGTTGCAAGATGCTGACGGTCAAATCACCGAGGCTCACTCGATCTCAGCTGGTCTCGACTATCCCGGCATAGGGCCTGAGCATGTCTGGCTGCACGAGCAAGGCCGGGTTAATTATGTATCCGCCACCGACCAAGAAGCCTTGAACGCTTTTCAGCTCTGCTGTGAACTAGAAGGTATTATCCCAGCGCTTGAGAGCAGCCACGCTATCGCTCACTTGATCCGCATTGCGCCGGACCTGCCGAAGGATCATTTGATCGTGCTGAACCTATCGGGGCGCGGCGACAAAGACATCTTCACCGTCGCGGATGCGCTCGGGGAGGAAATAGGCTGATGAACCGGATTGATGCATGCTTTGCCCGCCTGAAAGCCGACAAGCGCAAAGCACTTGTGACCTATATTCAAGCGGGTGACCCAACCCAAGACTTCTGCACTGAATTGCTCATGGGGCTACCCACAGCTGGCGCTGATATTATCGAACTTGGCATGCCATTTTCGGACCCATCTGCTGATGGCCCCGCGATCGACAAAGCGGCTCAGCGCGCCATAAAAGGCGGGGCGCCCATGGTCCGCACGCTCGAGATGGTACAAAAATTCCGGGCTCAACACTCAGAAATCCCTGTTGTGCTGATGGGGTATTTTAACCCTATCATGGCTTACGGTGTAGACCGTTTCTGCGCGGATGCCGCTAGCGCCGGTGTTGACGGCCTGATCATTGTTGACCTGCCGCCCGAAGAAGATTCGGAATTAAAAATACCCGCCGCAAAGTCTGGCATTCACTTCATTCGCCTTGCTACCCCGACCAGCGATGACAAGCGCTTGCCGGTGGTCCTGAACGGAGCATCTGGCTTCGTTTATTATGTGGCGGTGGCGGGCATAACCGGCGGAAAGTCAGCCACAACAGCGGATACCGGCGCAGCGGTTAAGCGAATAAAGGCCTTAAGTGATCTGCCTGTTGCGGTGGGTTTTGGCATTAAAACGCCAGGCCAAGCTGAGGACGTGGCATGCGTGGCAGACGCTGCAGTTGTCGGCAGTGCCATCATCGATCATATAGCCACTGGCCTTGACGAAAATGGCATGCCAGAAGCTGGCCTGAGTGAAAAAGTGCTCAAATTTGTTAGCCAATTAGCGGAGGGCGTCAGAGCCGCTGACTAGTCGTGGCTGGACATTTCTATCACTTTACCCATATATAGCATAAGCATCTGATATCAATGAAGAAAGGTCAGAGCAATGAATTGGCTCAATAATTATGTAAAGCCCAAGCTCCAGAAAATGGTGCGCAGCCGCGAAACACCAGACAATCTCTGGCATAAGTGCAAAAGCTGTAACCAGATGATTTACTTAAAAGAATTCGCGGCAAACGCCTATGTCTGTAGCCACTGTGGCCACCATGACCGCATGCCACCGAAGGACCGGATGGACCTGATCTTTGATCGTCACCAATATGAACTTATTGAGATGCCCAAGACCAAGGATGACCCGCTAAAGTTTCGCGATACCAAGAAATATACCGAGCGCCTTAAAATTGCCCGGGCAAAATCAGGCAATGATGATGCTGTGCTCACCGCCGTTGGCAAGATCGAAGGTAATGAAGCTGTCGTTCTCGTACAAAATTTCTTCTTCATGGGCGGCTCTATGGGTACCGCAGTTGGCGATGGTATCGTAACCGCCGCCCGCAAAGCGGTGGAGCTGAACGCACCATTCATTTTGTTTTCAGCGGCTGGCGGTGCCCGCATGCAGGAAGGTATTTTATCCCTGATGCAAATGCCGCGCACCACCATCGCGGTTGATATGCTGCGTGATGCTGGCTTGCCGTATATTGTTGTGCTGACCGACCCAACAACCGGCGGAGTAACTGCAAGCTATGCGATGCTTGGTGACATACAAATTGCTGAACCCGGTGCCCTTATTGGCTTTGCGGGACAGCGGGTGATTGAACAAACTATCCGCGAGAAACTGCCCGAGGGGTTCCAGCGCGCTGAATATTTGCTGGAACATGGCATGGTCGATATGGTCACCCCACGGACTGAGCTTAAAGAGACGCTCGGCAGGGTTATAGGTATGCTGATGAGCGGCAAAGTGGCTCCAACACAAGCGGCGGAATGAATAACAAGTGACCAATGAAGCTTCCCTTGCTGCCAGCGATGAAATTTTAGCGCGGCTCGCTGCCCTGCATCCAAAATCCATCGACCTATCGCTGGGCCGACTGATGCGATTGCTTAAATCACTCGGCAATCCGCATAAAAAATTGCCCCCGGTAATTCATATCGCTGGTACCAATGGCAAAGGGTCCACCACTGCCACCATCAGGGCAATTGCCGAGGCCGCTGGCCACCGTGTGCATGTTTACACAAGCCCGCATTTGGTGCGCTTTAATGAACGCATTCGTTTGGCAGGAAGATTAATAGACGGCGAACATTTAACGCAGCTTTTACTGGAAGTTGAAGCAGCCAACGCGGGTGAGGCAATCACCTTTTTCGAAGTAACCACCGCCGCTGCCCTGCTGGCTTTCTCACAGATACCGGCGGACTTATGTTTGCTTGAGGTTGGACTTGGAGGGCGCTTGGACGCCACCAATGTTATAGACGACCCCATCGCCACCATCATCACCCCTGTTAGCTTTGACCACCAACAGTTTTTGGGGGATAGCATAGAGCTTATCGCCGCTGAAAAAGCTGGTATCCTCAAAAAAGGCATTCCGGTTGTCATCGGTTCACAGCTGGGCGCTGCCCGTCAAATTATTATGCGGAAAGTCCGTGATATTGGTGCCAAAGCATACGCTTTTGACAAAGACTGGTCGGTCAAGCAAGAAGGCGATGTGATGGTCTATGAGGATAAACGCACCACATTAAAACTGCCGTCACCCATCCTGCCCGGTAACCATCAAATCATGAATGCCGGTATGGCCATCGCGGCGCTCCGCTCACAGTCAAAACTTGCTATACCCAGTGCGGCTATCAAAGCGGGCCTTGGTTGGGTGCGCTGGCCCGCACGTTTGCAAGACTTGGCGGGTTCCCCCTTACATGCTTTGCTGCCAGATGGATCACAGCTATGGTTAGATGGTGGCCATAACCCGGCGGCGGCTGGAGTTCTGCGTAGCTTTCTGGTTGCCAATGTTGACCAAGAAACCCCCGTTAAACTGGTGCTGGCCATGATGGGGCCAAAAGACGCTGCCGGCTTTATTCGCCCCCTTGCCAACCTGCTGGATGAAGTTATCGCGGTGCCTATTCCCGGCGAAGAGGGTGCCGCAGACCCGGGCTTTCTTGCCGCCACTGCCAGTGACATCGGCTTGCGCGGTGTTGTTGCGGCTACTATCTCGGCGGCGCTTGACCGCATCAAACTTGAAGCCGACCCTAAGCGTCCGCCTTTCGTGTTGATAGGTGGGTCCCTTTATTTAGCCGGAAATGCTCTGCGGGCAGCTGGCATTTTACCCGACTAAGCAACAAAAAAGCGCCACCAAAAGGCAGCGCTTTGTATTTCTTGCCGCAGCTCAGTTTAAATGCTGCTGTCTACCCATGCAGAAAGCTGCGCCTTAGGCTTAGCCCCCATGGTGGTCGCAACTGCCTCACCGCCCTTGAATATCAACAAGGTTGGGATCGAGCGCACACCAAAACTGGTTGGGGTCTCAGGGTTGTCATCAATATTCATTTTGGCGATAACGATATCATCGCGCTCGGCTGAAATTTCCTCTAATACCGGACCAATCATCTTACAGGGTCCACACCATTCAGCCCAAAAGTCCAACAGGACAGGCTTGTCATTATTTAAAACTTCGGCTTCAAAGTTTTCATCAGTTACTTGGATAATTGCCATGGGTCATTCTTTCTACTTATCACATTTATCTATAATATTTTGCTTGATCTTAACGTAAGTAGAGAGCCCGTCAGGGTCAAGGACCAAGGGTCAAAAGAATTTCTGAGGCTGATCATAAGGTAAAGTATGAATGCCGACGTTAGTGATAGCCATATTGGTCTAAGCTGGTGTCTGGCAGCGCCATTAAGGTCGCCGTGTCCGTCCAAAGCAGTGCTGACCGTATCCGGTGGTCAGGATATATTTGGCTAAGCACGGCGCGGTACAGGGCCATTTGGCGCAAATAAGCAGCATCAACCTTGCCGACATCCGATGGCGGCGGACGATTCGTTTTATAGTCCACCACCAAAATTTCATTGTCACTCACACAAAGCCTGTCAATTTGACCGCTAATGACCGCGTCCCCAACCCGGCCCGTAATACTAACCTCAGCCTGGCTGCCCGGTGCGAACAAGGGGGCAAAGTTTTTATCGCCTAATATAGCCACTACTTCTTGCCATATCTGCTCGGTTTCATCGGCGCTTAGCGATAGGCCAGTTTGCGATAAATACTTCAGGGCGCGCTTCTCTCGGTCGCTCAGGGCCACATCCGGCAGCCATTGCAACAAGCTGTGGATGAGAAGCCCACGCCCATAGCGAATTTTATCATGGCTATGTTTCAAGGGACTGACCCCAAGAATTTCTTTGTCCAGCGGTTTAGACGGCGCTAAGGGTCGCGGCGGGTTTGGCTCTTCAGGCAAGTCTGCACTCAGCCAAGAGGGCAGTTCAAGTGTATCTTCACCAAATTCTTTAACCGTCGCCTCGGCCAGCACTGGCCGGGACTGCATCACCTCATAGCGGTATTTCGCCTCGGCAAGCTGGCTATACTCGGGCATGCGCTCGAAGCCTTGTTTGATCAAATTATACCAGCAGTTTTCGCTAGTTTTATTTTTGGTCTCCCAGCCACAAACATAAAGCCGGTCCTCCGCCCGCGTCATCGCCACATAAAGAAGGCGCCGATATTCAGCTTCAATCCGTGCCAGCTTATCGGCCTTAGCGTTATTGGTCGCGTCAATGGGATAGTCGGACAGGCCCCAAACCAACAAGGGCGCGTCTCCACTTCCCCCGTCTAATTGGTGCAAACGATCCCGGTTTCTGTCTACCCTGACGCTATCGGGCAGATAAACTATCGGGGCCTGCAAGCCCTTGGCGCTATGAACGGTAAGAACCCGAACCTTGTCACCTGCCGCTTCCAAGTCGCGCTTAATATCAAGATTGGAGCGCTCTATTTGGGCCAAAAACGCTTGCAGAGAAGCGACATTATCTTTTTCAAAAGCGATGGCCTCCCCCAAAAAGGCGTCCAAAACATCGGCAATTTCATTCCCCAAGCGCCCTGCAAGCTTTTGTCGCCCGTGCATTTTTCCCAAAATATGACTGAAAAACTCGAAGGGCTGCATATAGTCGGCAATTTGCAATATCTGATGGGTAAAATCCCAAGCTTCGCTATAATTTGGCTCAGCTCTTCTCGCGGACAGGGCTTCATAGAGCGTGCCAGAGCGACCGTGGGCAAGCTCAAACAGGCTTTCTTCATCCATGGAAATAAAGGGGCTCTTTAGCAGTTCCGCGAGGGCTAAATCATCGCCCGTTTGCAAGACAAAATGCCCAAGGCAAATAAGGTCCATCACCGGCAATTCTTCGGCCAGCTTCATCCGGTCCCGCCCTGCTACAGCCACACCGCGTGACTTTAAGGCACGCTCTAAGAACTCGACAAAGTCAGACCGCCTTTGCACCAAAATCATAATGTCGCCCGGCAAAATAGCGCGGCCCCGGGCGGTCAAAAGCTCCTTCGCGTCGATCATCTCGGCGATATGGTCTGCTATCTCGTCGGCCAAGCGCATGGCAGCATCTTCGCCGCGCTCTTGCACCAAGGGTGGTTCCCACGGGGCATAAGATGGCTTCACTCCCGGGCTTTGCAGGGGCCATATTTCCACCAATCCCCCGGCGCCCGAGCGGCTATATTCATGCTGTACGTCTTCCAAGTCACTTGTTAGGCCTTTGCAGGCAGCACCGTCTTTGTGGAAAGTGGCATCAACCAGATCTAGCACGGCCTTGCCCGAGCGGAAGGAAAGGTTGAGCGGTATTTTTTCAGCAGGCGCACCTATTTTTGCTGCTCCGGTGAATATTTCATCCCGAGCATCGGTGAAGCAAGTAGGGTCCGACCCCTGAAAGCTAAAAATGGATTGCTTGGCATCCCCGACCGCGAAAACCGTGCGTAGTTTTTCCACGTCACCACTGAAAAACTCATGGGCCAGCGTTTTAATAACCGTCCACTGGGCGTCATTGGTGTCTTGTGCTTCATCGACCAAAATATGGTCAATGTTTGTGTCGAGCTTAAACAGCACCCACGGTGCCACCATGTCGCCCGCCAACAGTTTAACAGTATGGTTGATCATGTCATCGAAATCTAATTTACCGCTGATGCGTTTGGTGGTGCTGTAATGCCTTGTCTGCGCCAGTGCCAGCGCCATTAAAGCACTGGTTGCCTCGGCCACTTGGGCTCTAGCGATCAAATCCACCGCAACCATCATTTCTTCCTGCAGGGCCAACAATTTGTCTTTAGTGCCCGGCGCGCCCTTTTCCACCGCTTTGGTCGCCAGCGAGCTTGGTTGTTTAGGTGCGTGCTTTTGGGTGAAAAAGATGCCCTTCAGCGCTCTAAAATGCCCTGCGCCCGCATCATCACCCGCTGCGGTGAAATCGAGCAATGTCTGGCCGCGCTCATGGTCTTTTGCGCTGCCAAATTGCTGCAAAGCCAAACCGCTTTGGCGCATGTTATCACCGGCGCGTTGTAAGTTTCTAAGCGATGTCACCAGTGCTTTATCGCTGGTCATGCCCTCCGGCAAGTTAAGCCGCTGCCATAGGGCCACGGCCATTTGCCCTTCACTGCGGTAATAGTTCACAGCTTTGGACAGGTTACTGCGCTGAAAATCAAGCTCGCTCACCAATTCGTCAAAAGTGCCCTCCGTCACCTTTGTTGCGACTTTAACAAGGGCGGAGCGCAAGCCCTCATGGCCCAATGATTGCTTGCCCGCGGGCCTGCTATCATCCAGCATTAAATCCCGAGCGCGGCGCATCAGAGATTTTGCCGCAGTTTCGTCCAAGGCTTCAAAACCCGGCTCCAAAGCTGCCTCAAGCGGAAACCGCCCGAGCAAGGATTGGCAAAAGCTGTGGAAGGTCAAAATCTGCAAGCCACCGGGCAATTCCAAAACTTCTGCAAATAATTGCCGAGCTTTTTTAAGGCCGCCTTCATCTAGCTTTTCACCGGTGCGGCGCAGAACTTCTTCTCGCAAATCCTGATCGTTCAAGCGCACCCAAGTGCCCAGCTCTTTGAAAATGCGCGTTTTCATTTCCGCCGCCGCCGCTTTGGTGAAGGTCAAACAAAGCAAGCTGCCCGGGCTTGAGCCCGTTAGCATCAAGCGCAATACCCGCGCCGTTAAAACATGGGTCTTGCCGGTGCCCGCACTGGCCCCAACCCATGCGGTTAGGTCGGGCATCGTTGCCCGGGCTTGCAGTTTAGTCATCTCGGGTTTAGCTGTCATTGCTGTCCCCTTTACTTACCAAATTGATATCATCATTGTCCCACGGAATATTTTGCCATTCTTTCACCCGGGCTAACTGGTTATAGTCGCCGTAACCCGTGTGGGCTGGCCTCGGGTTGGAAAGATAGGGGGTCTCAGGCTGATTAAACTGCGTGATAAGCTCCGTTAAGCCGCTAATAGCCTCTTCAATAACGGTCGAAACATCCACAGGCTTTATTGGCTCAGAGCGCTTGGCGACCTCATTACCGCCTGATAGTTTCCAAAAGACCAAAGCCTCAACCATCCCCGCGTCAAGGTCCTCAAAAGCACCCGCTTCAGCTAACCAGCCTTCCAGCGGCAACTGGGGGGCAAAGCCCGCTTTCATCTGGGGCATTTTCGGTGGTTCGCCGGTTTTATAATCGATAATTTCATAAGCATCGCTGGCAATATTGCGGTCAATGCGGTCCGCCGTGGCAGACAAGGTAAAGTCAGTGCCCGGCAGCACCGCGCGGGCCTTCGCTTCGATCCCATCGGGGCTAAACTTGCCGTCTCGTGCCTCCAAATGACCAATGAACCATCCGGCGATGGCTTCAAAGCGAGGCCACCAAAAAGCATAAACCGCGGGCTCGTTGATGATGTCAGCAAATACACGCCTGCCGATGGCCAAAAGCCGCGCTTTACCAACGGAGCCTTTTTGGCTGCCCTCCTCAATTAAAAACAGCTCTAACGCCTTGTGGATTAAAGTGCCCTTTTGCGCCGCACTAGGTTGGTCGTCCACGGGATCTAATTTCCTAAGACCCAAAATATGCCTTGCATAGAGGCCGTACGGGTCCTTCATCCAGGCTTCGACCTGGGTTACTGATAGTTTTGTCGGTCTTGCATGAACCGGTGGTTTTGCCCTTGGTGGCTTAACGGGTTTAGGGGACGCTTGCCAATCAGCGAGGGTTGACCAATTTAAATATCGTTCCGCGCTCGGCGGCAATTTGCCAATCGCCGCTTCCAGCCTGAAAAGCCAACGGCTGGCCACTGTCGGACTACCGTCAACCTTTGCGCTGCGGGTTAAAATAACCTCAGGCGCTGATGCGGCTTGGATAAAGTCATGGGCAGATTGCCCGACCCTTTGCTCATGGTCTGGCAAGCCAAAAGCCGCGCGCATAGGCCGGTTCATCCAAGGGTCCACCGCGCTTTCTGGTGGCCATGTACCTTCATTCAAACCACCAAGGATCATCAAGTCCGCCCGTTGCATCCGGGCTTCCAGCGGCCCCCAAATATGCAGCCGTGGGTGCTGACCCCATGTAGGCCGCACCGTGGCACCCACCAGTAAAGCATCAAAAAAGGCGGGATATTCACTTGGGCCCAGCGAGGCAAAGTCAGCGGCGTTAGATAAGAGATTACGCAGGAAATCTGCCAGCGTCCTACCATCGTCTCCGCGCCATAAATGCTCGGAACTGGTTAGGCTTTCTGCGACCGCGATATGGGCTTCAAGCAATGCTTTAAAGCTATTTTCGCCTGCACTAAACAGCTTCTCTAAAGGCTCTAGGGTGTCGATGATTGCGCCTATATGTTTTGCTGCAGATTTAGAAAATTTTCCTTCTTTCTGTCTCTGCCCAATCAATTCCCTTAAGGGCGATGACCCGGGTGGTGGTTTTGACCCCCGCAGTAATTTACGGTCCAATGTCCTAACGCTTGCTAGATAAGCTGCTCGGTCCCCCGCCTTTATCAGTGGATGCTGCATCAAGGCCAGCAGAGCAACGGGGGCAAATTTTTGCTCCACAGCAGTTACAATCAACCGTAATAAGCGGGCAGGCGGCGTGCCTGATAGCGGCACACCAGCGGAATCGTCCAGAGCAATATCAAACTGGCCAAGAGCAGCTTGCACATAGCGGCCCAATTGCCTGTCTGCGGTTACCAGAGCCGCCGTTTTATGGGGTGTTTCCAAACATTCGCGCATCATCATGGCAATGGAGGCAGCCTCAGCGCGGCGCCCCGGGGCAACAAGCATCTGAAGCCCTTGATAGCCGCTCATTATCGCTTCTTGGTCCAGTTCATTACTGCCCCAGATGTCGCTTACGCTCGCCGGAACCACCGCGTGAGAAAAGAGCTTAACGCGTTCTTGCAAGGCTGTCTGGCTGTCTGGATTATCATCATTACTATCCTGCAAGATATTTATGTCACTGCGGCTCAAGTTAAAGTCTTGCAATAATTGCTTCAATGTCCATTGCGGATGGCTGGGAGCAACAGCTTGCCATCCTGCGTCGTCCATATCTGTATCCAAACCCGGCAAGATAACCAAACCGTCCTTCATCCCCGCAACCACTTGCAATAGCCTGCGCGTGGCGGGCATCGAACCGGTCGAGCCAGCAGCAATAACCCGACCTTTAGGTGGCCTTTCTCGCCACAGTCCCGCCATTGCATCTAAGCTGCGCCGCCTATGTTCAGCTGGGTTTGTCTGGCCCAAAGTCACTAGTATTTTAGGCCATTCTTCGGTGATGATTTTCAAGAAATTCAATGTCACTTGCCAGTGATCAGCAAACTCTTCGGCGACTAGGTTTTCCAGTGCACCGTAAGCCACCTCAGCGCTTTCGCACTGGTCCATAAACCGCGCAAGCGCAGCCGCAAGTCGCCATGCCTGCGCCCGGGAGAGTTTATCACCTTTGGTGTGCAAGCCCCAGCGGCTTACCAAATTAGACAGCATGGCTTGCCGCTTCATAGCGTCTATAGCTGGTGGCAGTTGATCAGTGCTCTCCGAAATATCTAGCTCCAGCCCTTGCAAGGCTAGCTCTTCCATATCCACATCACCAATGGGCCGCATCAAAGGTAAAACCGTCGCAGCCCCTTTTGTTTGCCGCAGGAAAGCTTCCCGCAGGGCCCGAACTGCTCGCCGATTTGGCACCAATATTGTATCTTGTAAAAGCCCGGCAGGGTCGGCTTTATGGGCCGCAATAATATGGGAAGCAACCGTATCGACAAAGGATAAATGCGGTGGCACCGTCGCGACCTTTAGGCTGGTAGTGGCCGGGTCCATGTTCATCACCTATGCCCCAAATTCGTCAATATTCTTTCCGCTTCAACAACCGCTTCTGGTGTGCCCACATGCAGCCAGATGCCATCATGAATAAGGCCGTATAGCCTGCCAGCTTTAGCGGCATCCCGGAAATGACGACGGCGTGACCAACTTGCGATGGGATAGTGCCTTAAAGCTTCCCGGCGGATCATTTGTACGGCACCAAAAACATAAGGGGCATTGGGTCTATCGCCGCGCGGCGTTACCCGGCCTTTTTCATCCATGTAAAAATCGCCAACACCGTCATAGCCCACGGCCTTTTCCACTGGCACTAACAATAATAGCCCATCCATTGTTATGGGGTCAAAAGCCATCTGGAGACGCTTTATTGTGGAGCCACTTGGCCCATCGACCCATATGATATCGCTATTGATGGCAAGAAAGCTCTCATCCAAAAGACCCAAAGCTTTGCGAACACCCCCACCGGTTTCCAGCAGTTCCGCGCGCTCGTCAGAAACATAGATATCGGGTCCGCCGGGTCTATGGGAGATATGCTGCTCTATCTGATCCGCCAGATGGTGAACATTGACCACAGCAGCTTCAATCCCCGCTTTGGCTAGATGATCCAGTGCTCGGTCAAGCATGTTGCGCCCGGCCACTTCAACCAAGGGCTTGGGCAATGTTGCGGACATATCCCCCATGCGGGTGCCCTTGCCGGCGGCCAATAACATGGCACCCGCGCTCATTTCTTCACTGGCGCGCGTAAAGCAGTCCCGCATTTCTCCGCTGTCTGGTACCAAGTTTCGCATATCTTCGGGTATCCAGCGCTCCAACCAACTTTTAAGCGGGGCCATGGATGGACTGTCTAAACAGCGCTCGATATAGCCCCAAACCCGTGGCATCATCGCTAAATAGTCCGCGCGGCCATCACGCAGCCACAGGCGGGCAAAGACCCCCAGTATTTTAAAGTTTCGCTGGGCATTCATCCGGTCATAATCATCCATAAAGTCTGCGAGGTCTAGGGCCCCACCGCCTTGAATGAAACGATCAATCATCGAACTTTCCAACGCCTTTGACACATCCCTGCGGGCATCCTGCAAAAGCGACACAAGGTCATAAGCAGGATGACCCTTGAGCGCGTCTTGATAGTCGAGCAAGCCGACCTTTTCATCACCTGACCGCGCCGGTAACCACAGCAAATTTTCCGCGTGATAATCCCTGAGCACAGGCACCATTGGCCTAATGTCCATTTGGTCAATTATGGCCAACGCCACTTGCTTAAACTCTCGCTGAGCTGCGATAAGCGCGCTGCCAGATAACATACCCGGTAGCCACCAAACACTAAATTGCAGCATTTCTTGTGCTAATACCGGGGCATTATAAGCCGCTAATCTGTGATTAAAACTTGCCCTGTCATGCACAAGCTTAAGCAAAATTTCCACCGCTGCTGTATATAATTCCTCTTCCATATGACCGGCGTTTTGGAGAACGCTTTTATAAAGACCATCACCCAGATCTTCCAGCAATATCAAACCGAGGTCTATATCCTGCGCAAGAATAGTTGGAGCGCTTAAACCCATCGACTTTAAGGCGGCAGTAACATCCAAAAAGGGACGAATATCTTGCGGCGGCGGGGCATCCATCAAGATCGCTTTACCCTTGCCCCTTGCTAGTCGCGTATACACCCTAGGTGATGCATCCCCCACGAGTTTGGTTATGCCTGCATTGGCCCAGCCATTTTGACCCAGAAAATTTTGAATTTTCTCACTGCGCGGCGCTTCCCCCATCATTGCCCCCACATATCAAATACATCCGCCAATTCAGGACGTTCTGGTGGTATAGTGACGATAAGTTTTCGGTAATTTTCTAAATTTTCATCAAGTTCGGGCATGATTTCCATAGCAATATCAAGGGCGTTGACCAGCCACGATTGCGGCAGTTTTTCAGGCCACTCAATTAAAGTCACCGCCGTAAAACGCCCCTCTTCCAGCCCAAGCTCAAATAGCTCTGAGCTGTCCGAGAGACGGTACAGGTCACCGTGATGAATGCGTAAGCCCTTTGGGGTGTCATATTCTTGCAGTAAGGTGAAGGTAGGGCTGGGTACTTCCGTATTTTGGTTGCCCATCATGGATCTTATAATGGCTCTAGACAGCGCACTTTTACCCGCACCAAGATCACCACGCAAAGTAATGAGGTCACCCGCTTTCAAGTGAACGGCTAGCTTTGCCGCCAGCTTTTCCATTTCGCTTAAGGATGACAGCAGCAGCTCTATATTCGAGATCACGCCCAATGCGTTCGAGCCCACCATTACTGCGAAGACCCAGCTATAGCCATATGGTTGCGCGGTAATTTACATTCTATACAGAGGCCAGAATCGGTATTAATCATAAAGCCGACGCTGCCATTATGCAGCTCTACAAAACTACGCACTAAGGCAAGGTCAAGCCCCAGACCGCTACGGGGTCCAAGGTTTTTACCTAATTGGAAAGCCGCCTCAACTTCTTCAAATTCTGAAATTTCTAGGCTTGTTTCAACACAGCTTACTGAAAATTCTAGGAAATCATTTTCTACCGCTGACACTTTGAAACTAAGGTCACTATCACCGTGGGCAAGACGTAATGTTGAGACCACTAAATTATAAAGGGCCTGTTCGATTAACCTGAGATCACCTTCCATATTACCGAGGTTCTCTTCTAATATTATGGTAATATTTGACCGCCAACGCCGAGAGCGTGACATAACATCCCTCAATACTTTCTGGGCCATCTCTGCCACATCAAATTCGTCAAATTCAAGCTCCATCTCTCCAGCTTCAATCACCGCAAGGTTCAAAACGTCAGCCACCATTTCATTCAGTTCACCGGCGGCAATCAAGATAGTGTCGACATAATCATCTTGGCGTTCGTTCAATTTGCCAACAAATTCCCTTTTTAGCATTTCAGCAAACCCAATGATGCTATTGAGAGGCGTGCGAAGCTCATAGGACACATTTGTGATAAATTCTGACTTAACGCGGTCAGCAGCCTCAAGGGCTTCATTGCGCTCCCTAAGCGCTATCTCCATTCTAACCGAATCCGTTACATCATTTTGCGACACCAGCATGGCGCCATCGGGTAGTGGCACCACGGCATAATCAATATATTTTCCGTCTGATCTTTTTATGCGCCCAGCATCAGGCTTATGGGTTGCGAGAAGCCCCAAAAAATGCTTGGACATTATTTTCTTCTGATCTGGACTATCTACATAATGAACAGCTTTTTCCAGAATATCCGCCATATGAGGCATGCTGTCCAAATAAGCATTTTCAAAGCCCAAAAATTCAGCGAATAATGGATTATAAAGCCTTAAGCAGCCGTCACTACCAAAAACCGAAATGGCTTCATGCAATTTATCTAATGTTTCGCTCTGAACTGCTGCGAGTGTATTATAGGAACGCTCCAAGGATAAATGATCGGTAACATCTTCAAATAATAATAATACCCCACCAAGTGGATGGGGCTGGGTGACCAGCCTATGGGCTGAACCGTCAGGCAAATGCCACATTTCTTCGACCGGTTCGAGCACTTCCGTATAGCGAGACAGGGTCTTATTTTTCCATGCTTGGAAATCTGCAAATTCTGGGATGCGCCGGTGTGCGTGCATCTGGTCAAAAAGTTCACTATGGGAAGGTTCACTGGCTAACCAACTTTCTTCCATGCAAGATAATTTCACAAAAGCGCTATTGAAAAATTTCAACCGCTTATCCGGGCCAAAAATTGCTACAGGTGAATGCAGTCGGTTTAGAGTTTCCGCTTGCGCATCTAACACCCGGGAAAGCTCCGCCAGTGCTTCTTCTTCTCCTGTTACATCTACGGCAACACCCAAGGTCGCAGTCCGGTCTGGCAGGCGTAAAATGGTTACGGACAAAGCCCGCCTTTGCCCTTGGATAACACCAAAATGCCGTTCTCGTTTGGCGCGTCCGGTAAGCAAAACATGTTGCGCTGATTCTGACGGGGTTCGGGTTAAGATATTATCAAATAATTCAATCTGGTCACGAATGACTTGTTCTTCGCTTTCGCAGTCAACAGCCGATACATAGGCTGCATTCACCCGAACCAGCTTCAGCTCATCACTGCGCTCCCACACAGGCATGGGCAATGTATCAAAGGTAGTCCTCAGTTCTTCCACATGTTTTTCAATGGCATAGCTAGCAGTCCGGGCGCTGCCAACATGGGGATCTTTCAAGTCAGGCACTGTTTCAAGCCATATCACGCCTACCGGCCATTCGCTATCTTGGCCTCCAAGGGGTTTAATATCCATCTGCACCTGTGCACGTTTGCCGCCAAAGTTCAAAAAGGCAGACATATCCATTAATTTACCAGCGAGTAATGCGCTGTGCAGATCTTCGGCGAGCATCCTAGGCAAACCATAAGCTTCGGTACCGATTAACTCTTCTAATGTTGCACGGCTGTTGCTAATGCCCAGCATGGCTAAAGCTTCGCTATCTGCCTGTATGCGGCCATTACGCCATAACCAGATAGGACGGCGGCGATCTATTTTCAGTGTTTCTTGCAAGAAGTGCTGACCGGCTTCTAATCGACGCACCTTATTAGATGATTGACCTGCGCGGGCAAGCGCATAGAGCGCAAGCAATAGCCACGACAAAAATACGAGCCCAAGCGACCCAACAAAAAGAGGGTTGGATAAAGTTAAATTGTCCGCAGCCACCTCCCCTGATCAAGTTTTAAGCCATAGGGTACCTTGATAACAGTATGTCACACAAGCGCATAGCTTTGCTCGCCGCTATTTTTAAGACAGTTCTAAACATAATACTATGGGCATTAATGGCTGCCCTGTAGCTTTAGCAAAGAAGTTACATGAAATTATGGATATTAGGGCCTCCTAAATAGAAAAGCCGACACTGAATTAGTATCGGCTTTCGTTTATTTAGCTCAAGGCCAAGTAGGCAATTAGGCCAATTCACGCTTCAAAGCATCAACCAAATCCAGTTTTTCCCACGAAAAACCACCGTCAGATTCTGGTGCGCGCCCAAAGTGACCATAGGCCGCAGTTCGGGCATAAATTGGTTTATTCAGGCCTAGATGGTTACGAATGCCACGCGGGCTAAGATCCATCAATTCTTGCAGCAGCTTAGATACGCGTTCTGGGTCAACTTCAACATTTCCCCACAGGTCAACATAAACCGAAAGAGGCTTGGCAACGCCGATAGCATAGGCTAGCTGGATTGTGCAATTTGAGCTAATGCCCGCTGCGACAACATTTTTAGCCAAATAACGAGAAGCATAGGCCGCTGAGCGATCAACCTTGGTGGGGTCTTTACCAGAAAAAGCACCGCCACCATGGGGGGCTGCACCGCCGTAAGTGTCGACAATTATCTTACGGCCAGTTAAACCAGCGTCACCGTCAGGGCCGCCAATAATAAATTGCCCCGTGGGATTAACATAAAACTCTTCTTCTGGGCAGACCCAATCTTCGGGTAAAACCTCCGTAACAACACCGCGTACCAATTCGCGTAACTCAGCTTGGCTGGCTTGTGCCGCATGTTGCGTGGACACCACCACGCTGGTAACGCCAACAGGTCGGCCTGCGCGGTATTGCATCGTAACTTGACTTTTGCTGTCTGGCTCGAGAATGGAATTAGCATCAGCGTGGCGAACATCCGCAAGCTTACGCAAAATTTCATGGCTGTAAGCAATAGGTGCTGGCATGAGGCTTTCGGTTTCATCGGACGCATAACCAAACATGATGCCTTGGTCACCAGCGCCCTCTTCCTTGTTATCACCCGCATCAACACCCATAGCAATATCAGCTGACTGTGCATGGAGATAATTTTGGAAGTCGGACTTTTCCCAGTGGAAACCTTCTTGCTCATAACCGATGTCTTTTACGGCATTGCGTGCAGCTGCTTCGATATCATCAGCGGTAACCGAAGCTGGTCCACGCACTTCACCCGCGACAATAATGCGGTTAGTGGTAACCATGGTCTCAGCGGCTACCCTAGCTTCAGGGTCAGCCGCCAAATACAGATCAACAATTTCATCTGAGATGCGATCGGCAACCTTATCGGGATGCCCTTCAGACACAGATTCACTGGTAAATAAATACTCGGACATAAATTAATCCTCAATTGCCAATTAATAACGATAATGTTCAGGCTTAAACGGGCCTGCAACAGGAACGTTTATATAGTCAGCTTGCTTTTGCGACAAAGTTGTGAGCTTCACCCCTAATTTGCCAAGGTGAAGTGCTGCAACTTTTTCATCTAAATGTTTCGGCAGGACAAAAACTTCCTTGCCGTAATTTGCTGAATTTTCCCAAAGGTCAATTTGAGCGAGCACTTGATTGGTAAAGGACGCTGACATCACAAAGGAAGGATGACCCGTGGCACAACCAAGGTTAACTAACCGGCCTTTAGCAAGAATGATCAAGCGCTTACCGCTTGGAAAAATAACTTCGTCCACTTGTGGTTTCACTTCTTCCCAGACAAAGTTCTCTAGGGCAGCAATTTGAATTTCACTGTCAAAGTGACCAATATTACAAACAATGGCCCGGTCCTTCATGGCATGCATATGGTCAATGGTGATAATATCAACATTGCCCGTTGTGGTGACAAATATATCGGCTATAGGTGCCGCGTGGTCCATGGTTACCACTTCATATCCCTGCATGGCGGCTTGCAGCGCACAAATGGGATCAATTTCTGTCACCATCACCCGGGCGCCTTGGCTGCGCAGGCTTTCAGCGGAGCCCTTGCCCACATCACCGTAACCCGCAACAACACATATTTTACCCGCAACCATAACATCTGTCGCCCGTTTGATGCCATCAACAAGGCTTTCACGGCAGCCATATAGATTATCAAACTTTGACTTTGTAACGCTATCATTCACATTAATAGCAGGAACAAGAAGCGTTCCATCCCGTGCCATTTCAACAAGGCGCAAAACGCCCGTTGTGGTCTCTTCTGATATGCCTTTGCAGGATGCCATCAATTCAGGGTAATCACGGTGCATGATGCCGGTGAGATCGCCGCCGTCATCAAGAAGGATGTTGGTTTCCCAGCCATCAGGGCCTTTGATAGTTTGGTGAATACACCATTCAGATTCTTCTTCGGTTTGACCTTTCCATGCAAAAACCGGAATGCCTGAGGTGGCCATAGCGGCGGCAGCTTGATCTTGGGTTGAGAAAATATTGCAGGATGACCAACGCACTTCCGCACCCAGTGCCGTCAGTGTTTCAATCAAGACAGCGGTTTGAATGGTCATATGTAAACAACCGGCAATCCGCGCACCTTTCAGCGGCTGCTTATCACCAAATTCATCGCGCAATGCCATAAGACCCGGCATTTCAGTTTCTGCGATGTTAATTTCTTTGCGGCCCCAATCAGCAAGGCTTATATCTGCTACTTTATAATCGACCATAATTTTATCTCCTGAATTACACTTTCACGCACCATATGACCACGCTATTTGCCGGTCTTATAGCAACCTAAAGTCAAAAGATAAAGAAATCCTTATATAAGAAAAATTATTTTATTTTTCTTCGCCGAATTTATCTGTAACCAGTGCAATGAGAGCTGTAATGGCAGCATCCGCATCGGCTCCTTCGGCTTTAATGGTGATTGTATCATGGCACGCGGCAGCCAGTAGCATAAGGCCCATTATGGATGTTCCAACAACATCAGCTCCGTCCTTTGAGACAGTGATGATGGCATCAAAGGTGGCGGCTAGCTTCACAAAACGGGCGCTGGCACGGGCGTGCAACCCCTTGATATTAACAATTTTTACCTGTTGCATGTTTGCCGTCACGAACTCAAGACTTTTGACGCCACATTTATATATTTGCGACCTGCCTCTTGGGCTGCTTCAACGGCTTCATCAAGCGACACTTCTCCACGGATAGAGGCTAAACGGATCAGCATTGGCAAATTTATGCCCGCGATTACCTCAATCTTGTCTTTCTCTAGCATAGAAATCGACAGATTTGATGGTGTACCACCAAACATATCAGTAAGCAGAATCACTCCAGCACCGCTATTGACTTGCGTGACTGCCGCCATAATCTCTTCCCGGCGCAGTTCCATATCATCATCGGGGCCAATGCAAATAGCACGAATATCTTGCTGAGCCCCGACAACATGTTCGGTCGCTGCAACAAATTCCTCTGCCAGCCTACCATGTGTTACAAGAACCATTCCAATCATTATCTGACCCGCCTCATCATCTCAATTGTTTCAATTACCATGGTCTTCAGGGAGGTCCCTGTGATCAATATTGACCTGAACAGCGGCATTTGCCAACTGTTTTGCCAATCTTTCTGCTAACATTACTGAGCGATGTTTACCGCCTGTGCAACCAAAAGCAATGGTTAAATAACTTCGGTCATCGGCTTTAT
Source organism: Alphaproteobacteria bacterium (assembly GCA_021774735.1). GTDB lineage: Bacteria > Pseudomonadota > Alphaproteobacteria > Sphingomonadales > Kordiimonadaceae > JAJFIS01. The sequence goes on from JAJFIS010000018.1 coordinate 34,454, forward strand.
AGCGCTCGATTAAAAAACCCACCAAATCATCAAGCCTTTTGGTAAAGCCTGTAAATTGCTCATCCGCTTGTACATAAGTCGCCACTTCGGTATTTTTTCCCGTCTTTGGTTTTAACTCTGGCACATAATGCGGATTGCGCAAAAAACGTACATCAAACATTAAGTCCGCATCGCGCGGGACCCCACGGGCAAAGCCAAATGACATTACGGTCACCCGCAGACTACTCGTCTCACTATTTTCAAATCGCTTGGCCAAACGCAGCCGTGTTTCATGGCCCGAGAGAGTGGTCGTATCAAAAATACTGTCGGCCTCTATCCTAACACCCGCGAGTAATTCACGCTCCCTCACAATACCATCACTGGCGGGGCGGTCTTCGGCCAACGGGTGCTTTCGTCTTGTTTCGGCGTAACGGCGTGTCAGCGTATCATTGGAACATTCAAAAAATAGCACGGTCACTTCAACATCTGGGTTGCGTTTCAGCAAAGCGATGGATTCTGAAAATCTTTGCGGCGAGAACTGTCTTGTCCTGCTATCAACGCCAATAACAATGGGGATGGTGCCACTGGACTGTTCAAACCCAACAAGGGGTTGGATCAAAGGCAAGGGAACATTATCAATTGCCTCAAATCCCATATCTTCAAATGCATCAAGCGCGGTTGACTTACCTGCTCCCGACATGCCTGTCACAATAACCACTTGTTGTTTTTTAGCCATCCTCACTCATTTCCAATTGAGACAGGAACACCTATCTGCGCAGCCTGAACAATATACTCAACTTTTATCGGCGTCGAAGCTTGCTCAGCACATAGGGAATATTTTGGCACATCAACCCCTAAAATAGTATCAACACTATCGTCTGGCATCCGCTCTACTGCATCATTATTCACCAAATTGACTGCCGCCACGATAGCTACATCATCAACGAACCCTTGGGGGACCAAGCCAACGCCGCGCATTTCCATCATTCCTGCGAGGGGTGCTGGTGCTTTCGCAAAAAGATGGCCGCCATGGGCGGTCACATCGGTGTAGTCATCTGCAATTAACGTAGCGCCACGGTCAATGAGCCGGAGCGCAAGGTCGCTTTTGCCCATCCCCGATGCCCCCGTTAAAAGAACGCCATATCCACCTATTGAAATTGCTGTTGCGTGAAGTCTTTGCATATATCTACAGTGGCGAAACTGGTGGCCGGGGTCAAGCAGTGGTTTGCGCTTAAGCCTTTACGGGCAACCGAACGGCAAAACGAGCGCCAAGTATCTTTTTTGCGTCAGATGGGTCCGGCAAATTACGCGCACTGATTAAGCCGCCATGGGCCTCAACAATTTGCTTGGAAATGGCGAGCCCCAAGCCAGAATGATTACCGAAGCTTTCGCTTTCAGGCCGCTCTGAATAGAAGCGCTCAAATATATTTGTCTCAGCACCCTCTGGCATCCCCGGGCCTTCATCATCCACCCGCACCACAATCAATGGCCCTAAGTTCTCACATGAAATGGTGATGGTTTTATCCTTAGGTGTGAAGCTGATCGCATTATCGATTAAGTTACGCCACACCTGTGAAAGTCGGGCCTCAATCCCCGGAACGATAAACGGGCCGACTAAACCCGGCTTAAATACTACTTTCGCTCTGTCTTTCTTTTTCGTCACATCATATGCGTCTACCAAGGTGGTCAACATAGCCACAAGGTCTATTTCGGTCATATGCCCGCGCGACAGTTCTGCATCTAAGCGTGATGCATCAGATATATCTGTTATTAGCCGGTCCAAACGCTTTACATCATCATCAAGTATTGCCAGCAGCTTTTCCCGAATTTCAGGCTTATTGGTCATGCGAATGGTCTCAAGCGCGCTACGCATGCTGGACAGCGGGTTTTTCAGCTCATGGGCTACATCAGCCGCAAAACTTTCAATAGCATCAATCTGGTGATAAAGAGCCCGGGTCATCGCCCCAAGCGCTCGTGACAGGTCCCCGATCTCATCATTGCGCTCGGCAAATTCAGGGATGCGTTCTTCCCGGCCAATACCACGCCTGACCCGCTCAGAAGCTCTAGCAAGGATACGGATAGGTAAAACAACCGTGCGGGCAAGAAATACAGAAAGAAATGTTGTGACCGCCATGATGGTCGCGAATACTTTCAATATGGATATTTGTTCATCGCGGACGATGCGGTCAATGTCCTCGGTATCTGTTGTTAATAAAAAAGCTCCCAAAACTCGGCGGAAACGTTGCACTGGTACTGCCACATTTATAACAAGGGTATTTTCATCAAGGCGGCGCACCTGAACGGAAGGGGACCCTTCTAAAGCTGCCATAACTTCAAGATAATCTTCTGCACGTTGTCCGGGGCGCTCCTGATATTTTGGAACATCCGTCTGACCCGACCATATGTCTAGAAAATTATAAAGCAAAGCCATTAAACGTTTGCCAATTTTTGCCTCATCACCAGGGGCTGGCAGCGGCTCCGAATATAGGTTTCCCGTGCCGCCAAGCAGGCGACTGTCCACTAGCAAGCGACCTGATACAGCAAAAAGGCGGGCTCTATTTTGCGTCGGTCCAACCAATCTGGAAATGATTTGTTGTGCCGGGGCCTGATCCACTTCAATGGCCTCAGGGCCCGAGGAAGCTGCCTCACCGAGAGCCCCTGAAATAATTTCTGCTTCGATCATCAAGGCATCGATGCGGTTTTTCATTAAGTTTTCGCGGAATTGGTTCAAATAAAGAACCCCGCCAACAAGCATGACCAAAGCCATAAAATTAATGGCTAAAATACGAATTGTTAGCGGTGAAACTAGACGGTGATACTGGTCCTGCTCAGGCAATGAGATATCATCTTCCTCATGCACTTGAGCAGAGGGGGCATCGCTCTTTGGTTGGTCATCCTTATCAGGCACCGGCGCATCCATCCTTTAATCTGGCCAAAGGGTCAGCTCTCACGGAAACGATAGCCTACTCCGTACAGGGTCTCAATAGAGGCAAATTCCTTATCAACAATGCGAAATTTTTTACGCAGCCGCTTAATGTGGCTATCGATCGTGCGATCATCCACATATATGTCATCAGAATAGGCGGTATCCATCAGTTGGTCGCGGCTTTTCACATGGCCGGGATGCTGGGCAAGAGTTTGCAATATTAAAAATTCCGTTACCGTTAGGGTTACTTCAAGGCCATCCCACAAGACCGTATGACGAAGCAGGTCTAAGTTTAATCTGCCGCGCTCCATTACTTGATCTTCATCCGGCTCAGCGTCTGGCTCAACTGGGGCGGCCCTAACTTCCATACGCCGAAGTAACGAGCGAATGCGCTCAATCAATAAGCGCTGAGAAAAAGGTTTGCCAATATAGTCATCTGCTCCCATTCGCAGGCCCAAGAGCTCGTCAATTTCCTCATCTTTTGAAGTCAGAAATATTACCGGCATATCGGTAATTTCACGCAAGCGACGCAGCAGCTCCATACCGTCCATCCGGGGCATCTTAATATCCAACACCGCTAGGTCCGCTGGATTGGCCTTTAAGGCATCATAAGCTTTCTGGCCGTCTGGATATGTCCGCACCCGGAAACCTTCCGATTCCAGCGCAATGGTAACAGAAGTGAGAATATTGCGATCATCATCCACTAGTGCAATCGTTGCTGTCATAAAAAACCCCTATTTTCTGCTGCGCCTTATTGATAGCGCATAAATTTTGTTAAGTATCTGGCCTAAGAATCAGTATCTCTGAATGAACCTTAGCCTGAGCTTAACGACCTATGCGACCAAAAAAAGGCAAGTCCGTGTCGGGAAAAGGGCGAAATTTTAGTCAAATTACTCCATAGAGCTTCCCCGTTCTGCTATTTTTAACGATTAGACGGAAACTGTTTTCAGATTCTGGTTGCTTTTGAGGGTAGTTTCCGCAAGTTTAGCGCCAAATCAGGGTCATGATTCGGAATTAGCCTTCGCATGGAAATGGGCGGGTGCTGTCTCCCCATATCAGCGCCCAATAGTTATCTATTAATATTTAAGCTTGGGAAAGTAACTTGCAAACCTTTGGCACAGACATCAGCAGCAATGGCCTAGACACTTTAGGCATCACTGACACTGGCAATCAATATTGGAACCTAACCACCGAAGCGCTATATGAAGAAGCCATTAAGCGCAGCGAAGGACAAATGGCCGCTGGCGGTCCGCTTGTTGTTAATACGGGCAAACATACGGGCCGCTCCGCCAACGATAAATTTACCGTCCGCGATGGAACCTCTGAGGATACCGTTTGGTGGGGCGATGTAAACCGCCCAATGACACCCGAGCAATTTGATATATTGCATGATGCCTTCCTTGCCCATGCCGCAGGAAAAGACCTATTTGTGCAGGACCTATGGGGCGGCGCTGACCCCACCCACCGTTTGGCTGTCCGCACCATCGGTGAACTAGCGTGGCACAGCCTTTTTTGCAAAACCATGTTGATTGATGCTACCCCGGCTGAACGTGCTGCATTTGACCCTGAATTTACCATTTTTAATCTGCCTAGTTTCCGCGCTGACCCCGCGACCATGGGCTGCCGCAGTGAAACCGTCATTGCCGTGAATTTCACCAAAAAAATAGTGCTTATCGGCGGTACAGAATATGCGGGTGAGAATAAAAAATCTGTTTTCTCTATTCTTAATTATCTACTACCTGCCAAAGGCATTATGCCGATGCATTGTTCTGCCAATATTGGTCCAGACGGTGATGTCGCCATCTTCTTTGGCCTTAGTGGCACAGGCAAAACAACCCTTTCTGCTGACAGCAGCCGCACCCTCATCGGCGATGATGAACATGGCTGGTCAGACGACAGTGTCTTTAATTTTGAGGGTGGTTGTTACGCCAAAATGATCCGCCTAAGCGAAGAAGCGGAACCTGAAATTTATGCCACCACTCGCCGTTTTGGTACGGTGTTGGAAAATGTAGTGATGAATGACGCGCGGGAACTTGACCTTGATGATAGTAGCCTCGCGGAGAATACGCGCGGTGCCTACCCAATTGAATTTATCCCTAATGCCAGCGAAGATAATCGCGGCGGCAAGCCCACCAATATTATTATGCTTACCGCTGATGCTTTTGGGGTGTTGCCTCCCATATCGCGCCTGACCCCCGAGCAAGCTATGTATCATTTCTTGTCGGGTTATACTGCCAAAGTCGCGGGCACCGAGATCGGCATAAAGGAACCACAAGCTACATTTTCATCCTGTTTTGGTGCGCCTTTCATGCCCCGTCATCCCAGTGTTTACGGCGACCTGCTCCGCAAGAAAATTGCAGAAACCGGTGTCAATTGCTGGCTGGTTAACACCGGCTGGACCGGCGGTGAATATGGCACAGGCAACCGCATGCCGATCAAAGCAACCCGGGCCTTGCTCCACGCCGCACTGGATGGCAGCTTAAACAATGCACCCATGCGCATCGACAGCAATTTTGGTTTCGAAGTGCCAGAAGAAGTTACCGGTGTTGATAGCAAAATACTAAACCCGCGCGACACATGGGCCGACAAAGCCGCCTATGATGCTAAGGCCAAAAACCTGGCAGAGCGCTTTGTCAAAAATTTTGCTATTTTTGAAAGCCATGTAGACGACGCCGTAAAAGCCGCCGCACCAAAAGTTGAGTGAAGAAATTGGCTCCCCGCCGCATAAAAAGATTAAACAGGCTTTCCAAATTAACAACTTTTCTATATTAAACTGCTTCTTATGAGTATGGACCCATCACTGAAGAGCTTCGGCTTCCCCCGCTGGGGTGGATACGGCAAAGACACCGATACGGTTTCTGTACGCACATGCGACTTTCGCGGTTGCATGAATAAGGCTGACTTTCCAGCACCCAAATCACCGCAATCAAGTGAGCGGTGGCATTTTTGCCAAACCCACGCGGCTGAATATAATCGCAACTGGAATTTCTTTGAAGGCATGACCGATGATGAAGCCAAGCGTTATGAAAAAGAAGAAAGCCGTACATCAGAAGGTTTCACCCGTGCGGGCACTTATGATTGGGGCGGTGCTACGGACGCCGACGGCCTAAGCCGAACGGAGCGCGCTGCCTTTAACACGCTTGAGCTGGAGCCCGATGCCACACAGGCCGAAATAAAAAGTCAATTTCGCAAGCTCGCCAAAAAATACCACCCAGACCGGGCGGGCGATGACCCCACGGCTATCGAGAGCTTTCAAGCGGTCCAAATGGCCTATGATTTGCTTAAAGTAAAAGAAGCAACCTCTTTTTAAGCCCTCTTTCCCCTCGCAAAAATGTCACTGGTCAACCGCTGCCTTGCTCGTTAGTATACCATTGTTGAACGGGCTGGGGCCCGAGGGAATAATAGTATAATAAATTAGGGAGTGGGATTATGGCTGGAGCTGGTCAAGTTCAGTGGTCATCAAGAATGGCATTTATGTTTGCTGCTGTTGGCAGCGCAGTGGGACTGGGAAATATTTGGCGTTTTCCGTATGTTGCGGGGGAAAATGGCGGCAGTGCCTTTATCCTGCTTTACATCGGTTTCGTCTTTATGATCGGCTTACCGGTGCTTATCGCAGAACTTAGCATCGGCCGTCGTAGCGGTAAAAGCCCGATCGCATCTCTTGGGGCTATAGCGAAAGAATCAAAGGTTAACAAACGCTGGAATCTGCTCGGCCATCTGGGCACCTTTGGTGGTGGCTTGGGCCTGCTTTCCTTCTACAGCGTCATCGCCGGTTGGGTTATGTCTTACATCATCCAAGGCGCAAGCGGTGCCTTTGTCGGCATCGATGCTGAAGGTGCACTCGCTGAAATGGATACTTTCACAGGCAGTGCAGGCACCATGACTTTCTGGCATTTCCTCTTCACCGCGATCACCGTGATTATTGTCGGTAAGGGTATCAAAGGCGGCTTAGAGAAGGCGGTAACCTACCTGATGCCGATGTTGTTCCTGATCTTGTTACTGTTACTTGGCTACTCGCTCGCCACTGGTGACATGGAAAAAACGACCGAATTTTTATTCACGCCGGACTTTTCTAAAATTAACGGTGAAGTAGCGCTGCAGGCGCTCGGTCAGGCTTTCTTTAGCCTCTCTGTTACTGTGGGTACCATGCTGGCATACGGTGCTTATCTGCCGAAAGACATCAGCATTCACAAGTCTGCCACTTTAATCGCGACCGCAGACACGCTGGTAGCACTGCTCGCGGGTCTTGCCATCTTCCCGCTTGTATTTGCATACGGCCTAGCGCCCGACAGTGGCCCAAGCCTGATTTTTAAAACACTGCCAATTGCCTTTGGTCAGATGCCCGGCGGGTCCTTCATTGCGACCATGTTCTTCGTACTTCTCACCATCGCGGCGATCACATCCTCGATCTCACTGCTTGAGCCAACGGTCGCTTACTTTGAAGAGAAGTTTAACATGACCCGCTGGCGGGCGGCGCTCATCGGCGGCGGTACAGCTTTCATCGTCGGTTTGATGACCGTTTACAGCAGCAACGATGCCAAAGAGTTCTTGCCTCTCGCCTTCATGGGGCTTGAAACCATCGGCACCAAGGTTGCAAATGGCGGTGAAATTATGTTGGGTATCACCTATGCAACTGGTGACATTATGCCTGCTAAACTCGCAACAATGGGTAATGTAATAGACTTCGGCGTATCTAGCATTGTTATGCCCTTTGGTGGCTTCTTGCTTGCCATATTTGTTGGCTGGTTTGTCAGCCGCGACAGCATGCGCGATGAAATGGGCTTGCCGGAAGGTGGCGTATTTGAAATATGGCATGTGTTGATCAAGTTCGTTTGCCCAATAGCCCTCGCTTGGGTGTTGGTCATGGGTTTGATGTAAACTAGCAAACTGACTTAACAAACACGAAAAGGGCTGGTCCATACAATTGGGCTGGCCCTTTTCAATTCATACTTTTTTCAAGTATAAAGACAAAATCTTCACCAGTTCATTAGTGAAACTAATATAACCACGCCAGCCCTTCATATTAGTCATCACCGCCAAAGTAATATCCTGTTCAGGAATATATATGACGATGGTAGAAGCGCCCGGCTGCTGCCCAGAATGACCATATCGATAGCTCCCCTCACTAGGGAAAATCATCACTCCATAACCATAATGCCCTTTTGATGGTATTGCGTCACGCCAGCTACTTTTATTCCGCAATGTTTCGCCTACATCATAGGGCGTCGTCATCAATGTAACATTTTGTAGCGATACAAGACGTCCATCATTGAAGGTGAGCACAAAACGCGCTAAGTCCCCTGCAGTAGACAAATGTCCACCTGCTGGCAGATTGCCGCTCGTATCCCGCATATCGGCCCGGCGCAATTTCTTGCCTTTCATGGCACGGTAAACTGCGGCACGGTTGGGCACGATCGCCCATGCATCGTCTTCCGTAATTGACGCCATTGCTGATGGTGTGAACACCAATTCCTGTAGTAGGTCTTGATATAACTTCCCCGATGCCCCTTCGAGAATGCACCCTATCAATCGAAAACCATGAGAGGAATAAGACCAGTCAGTTCCAGGCTGAAACAGCAACGGGTCGTTCTTAAAACCTTCAAGGGGCATTTTTCTATCTGTAAAACGCCTGTAAAGCCCCAGTATAGTGGCATTTCGTTCATGCTTAATCAGGCCTCTTTGATTTTCATCCACCGCATGTTCAAGCAATTCATCAAAATTTTTATAGTGTCTAATGCCCGACGTATGCGTCAATATTTGGCGCGTTGATATTGAGAATTTCTTTTTAGGATAATTCGAGCAATAATTCTGCACATCAGCATCGAGGTCAATTAGGCCCTGTTCGGATAATTTCATTGTTACCGCTGCTGTCATCCACTTTGATATGGATGCCGTGCGATACAGTGTACCCTTCGTGGCCAATACTCGGTTTTCCAAATCAGCATAACCAGTGGCATCATCAAAGATAATTTTTCCATTATGGCCTATAGCAATCTGAAGTGAGGGTAGTCCGTTATTTTTAACATGCCTTTTCATGGCCCCTGTAACTGCTGAACGCCATTCATCCGCACCGGAAACAGCGACAGAATATAAGCCGCTCACAAACATTGATACTGTCAATAGTAATAATTTCATTTTGCATTTCCTCTCAAATAATTCAGTAATGTTATATTGTATCAATTATATGTCAATCAAAACTCTTTTCTTCACTCACACGGCAAGAACGCCACATCAAATTTCACTATGATGGTGCAGCCGTAAGAGAGTATTTTGAGTATGGTGCCGGAACTTGGCAGGCAACCACCTAAGAAGATGGTAGCTTTCCAGCGCCTTTACCGCTATAAGCCGCGCCCATGAATGAAAAGACAGAAATAGATGCAGACGTAAATACAGAAATAAAAACTGGCAAAGTTGGCTTCGTGTCGCTTGGTTGCCCCAAAGCCTTGGTGGACAGCGAACGCATCCTGACCAAATTGCGCAGCGACGGCTATGAAATATCGCCCGATTACGCTGGGGCTGATGTGGTGGTGGTCAACACCTGCGGCTTTATCGATAGCGCCAAGGAAGAAAGCTTGGATGCCATCAAGGAAGCCATGGTCGAAAATGGCCGGGTTATTGTCACCGGCTGCTTAGGCGTCGAAGAGAAAGCCATCCGCGAAGTAGCACCGAACGTTTTGGCTATATCCGGCCCGCACCAATATGAAACCGTGGTGGCCCAAGTGCATGACGCCGCGCCGATTGCCCATAACCCGCATAGGGACCTGACACCGCCGGAGGGCATTAAGCTAACCCCGCGCCATTTTGCCTATATCAAAATATCTGAGGGCTGCAATCACGCTTGCAAATTTTGTATCATTCCTTCCTTCCGTGGCCCCTTAAAAAGCCGCCCAGTGCGCGCGGTACTGCGGGAAGCGGAAAAGCTCGTCGAAGCCGGCACGCAGGAACTGCTGATCATCAGCCAAGACACCAGCGCTTATGGTCTTGATCTGAAGCATGCACCCGAGACGATCAAAAAGGGCAGCTGGAAAGGCCGCGAGGTCCGCGCCCATATGACCGACCTATCGGATGCGCTGGGTGATCTGGGTGTTTGGGTGCGGCTGCATTATGTCTATCCCTACCCCCATGTTGACGCCGTTATTCCGCTGATGGCCGAGGGTAAAATTTTGCCCTATCTCGATATTCCTTTCCAGCATGCCAGCCCCAAAGTGTTGAAGGCGATGAAACGCCCTGCCAACGAGCATAAAGTGCTGGAGCGCATCAAGCGCTGGCGCGAAATTGTGCCCGAGCTGGTCATTCGCTCGACCTTCATTGTCGGCTTCCCCGGCGAGACAGAAGAAGACTTTACCTACCTTCTAGACTGGCTAGCAGAGGCCCGCTTGGACCGGGTTGGCGCTTTCAAATATGAAGCCGTGGCCGGTGCCGCCGCCAACGACCTGCCCGACCAAGTGCCGGAAGACATCAAGCAAGAGCGTTACGCACGTTTCATGGAAGTTAGCCAGCGCATCTCAGCCGAGAAGCTCACCGAGCGTATAGGGCTGGAAATGGCCGTTATTATTGATCACGTCACGGAGGAAGGCGCCGTGGGCCGAACCTACGCTGATGCGCCCGAGATCGACGGCAAAGTATATCTGGAAAGTGCCTCTTACCTCAGCCCCGGCGAAATGGTCATGGCGCTCATCACCGCGTCTGACGCTTATGACCTCCACGGCGAAGTGCTGTTGGAGGGTGATAGTGATGATGACTGGGACTGGTGAGTAACATGTCTTCCGCCATAATTTAAACTTTATGGTTTCATATAAAACACTCCTGCTATAGTCTAATGCTCTGGGGGATGTGATGCTCAAGAATATTTTTACCGTGACAATTTGCCTGCTAACCATTGGTTTTATCAGCCACGCACAGGCTGAAGATCAACCCCAACTCGCCCTGAATAAGCATAATATTTGCCCCCTTTACCTGCAAGAGCACACAAGGCAATTTTACAGCATCTCGGCGATAAATTATAAGGCCGCGCTACAAAGTATATATGCCGCTGAATTAAAAAACACCGCTGATAACAGCTCAAAAACCACAGAAATTACCTTTAGTGAACCGCTCAATATTGAAGGGGCTAATTGGCTGCGCTGGACCATTATCCCGGGCTTTAAGCATGATGCCACTTTGGAAGGTCTCGCCACAGCGGTCGTAGCGCGTGGCTCCTATTCGCCGTCACCCGACGCGGCGCTGTTGATTGAGCTTTATACTATCGGCGAGCGCGGCCCCTACTTTCAAATAAGATTAGCAAACAAGGCTACAGTAGACCCCCTCATTCAAGACGCTGTGACAAACACCAAAGGGGCAGTTGATATATATAGGCTGAGGGGCACCAAGCTTCTGCCCAATGAAAATAACCTCTTCGAACATAACGGCGAGATATTTTTCATCGATAAAAATAACGCCTTGAAGCAAATAAACCCAAATGGCACTGTTCAAACAAGATGCAAATTGAAAAAGCCAAAAGTTCTCAAAACGATGCAATCCACCGCCTACGCAGAGATTGTAAACCGCTCCATAATGACGGAGCCAATAACGCATGGTCATATGCCTTATGGAACAAGTGGGTCCGGTCTATTTAAAGTTAAAAATCCTTTTGACCGCGCCCTGACAAGACCATGGGCCCTGCCCGTGAACAAGGACGGCAGCTGCAGGGGAAGTGAGGACATTTGTGTACGGAAGCAATATATTGACACTATCCTGCATAGGTTCAGCCAAACTGATAGTTGGAGCGCACGCGAATTAGCGACCCTGCGCAACCATATGCGCGGTGCTGCCTATGATTTTCAACGATATTTCATGGATAGATATGGCTATGATGAAACATATGCCGCTGCCCTCGGTGACTATACCACCTACGAACTTCTAGAGAAAATTTTTCGGCGTTACCGCTATAGCGGCTATAAATACGATGACACTTTGACCAATCTAAACTCAACTTATGTGCTCGATGATTTGCCAAGAAAAACAAATGCCGCAATAGCGACACTCCTCAAGCATAAGAACAGCTACAATAAAACGCCCCTCATGTTGGCGGCACATTTCAATGATTATACTATAGTGGACTTCCTCATAAAACAGGGTGTAGCCGTTAATGCTGTCACCAAAAATGTTCCAGGAGCTTTGTACAATGGCTTTCAACGCATTAACCGCTCAGCGCTGACCTATGCTGCGGAAAACGCTGCGCTTGAGGTAATTAAGCTGCTGGTCGATGCCGGTGCTGATCTCGCCTTGAAGGATAGTGAGGGCAATGACCTTAGCTATTATCTTTTGAAAAACCCGCGTGAGAATGTGCGCGCTCTTGCTGAGAATCTGGCTGGGTTGCGCGACCAAGAAAAATCTAAAATTCAGCCAAGTTTTGACTGTGGTACGGCGACAACACGATATGATATGGCGATTTGCAACAGTCGGGGGCTGTCTTTATATGACCGTGAGCTCGGTGCGCATTACACAAAATTACTTGAAAATTTGCAGCTGCCTTACTTAAGAGACACCCAAAGACAATGGCTGAAACAGATCCGGAAATCATGTGGCCAAGATCCGCGTGACCATATTGTTTCTTGTTTCAAGAAAAAATACCGCGCCCGCATCCGCTTTTTCGAAAACTTACTTGCCGCTCAAAAGCCCTAACCAAACTCTTGCGCCCCAACCTACTCTCCTACGGTCGAAGGGGATTTATTTTGACATAAGCATAATATAAACTAATCATGAAATTCATGGATTGGTATGGTTTCATTAAAACGCTGCATATTATCAGCGCCACTGTTCTCTTTGGAACAGGGATGGGCACTGCTTTCTTTATGTTCCGCTCCCATTTCACTGACAATGTGCATGAGAAGCTATATGCCGCAAAAAACACCGTGCTGGCCGACTATCTGTTCACGCTTCCATCGGGCATAATTCAACCATTATCTGGCGCCTGGCTTATATGGTATGTCGGATACGACCTCATGGAGTTTTGGCTCCTCCTGACCTATTTTCTCTATATCTTAGCCGGATTATGTTGGCTCCCTGTGGTTTGGATACAGATAAAGCTCAAACGCATTTTGATCGAATGCAGCAACGCAGGCACCGACATACCTGATCGCTACTACAGGTTATTCAAAATATGGTTTCTTCTCGGCTGGCCCGCCTTCATAGCCCTTATGGCTGTGTTCTATTTGATGGTGACAAAACCGATATGACGGAAGACCCGACATTCAAGCACATTTTTGGCAAAGACTGGGATAACCTTCCCCCTGTAATGCACCAACATTATGCAAATCGGCCCTTCAGCAATGATCTGAACCTGTGCCACGGGCGAATGACCATCAAAAGCGCCTTCTTCCTTCGGCTGCTTTCGCCCCTGTTTAAAGTGTTCGGTGGAATACCAACAAAAAATGCGAACGATGTACCCGTCACCGTTCGCTTTGAAAGTAACGAGCGAGACGCCACTTTTCATTTTGTTCGTACTTTTAATTTCCCTAGCGAGAAACCCTATGTTTTCCACTCATACATGGTTGGGCTGATGGGTAATAATGTGGTCGAAATTATGAAATACCGGCTATGTTGGCGATCAAAATTCTCGTGGGAATCCGACAAGGTTATTCTTGCCCATAATGGATTTAGCTTAAACCTCTTTGGCAAATTCATCCCTCTGCCAATCACTTGGGTCATCGGGCACATTCATGCAGAGGAAGAAGCCATCAGTGACACTCGCTTCAAAATGTTCGTCGAGATAAATCACTGGTTATTTGGTAAAATCTATGAATATAGCGGTGAATTTGAGATGGAAAATACCCGTGCTTAAAAGGGTTCTCATCATCGGTGGCTACGGTAATTTTGGCAGTTTCATCGCTCAAAAACTAGCTGAAAACCACCATATTCAATTGATCATCTCTGGGCGGTCACTCGATAAGGCTTCAAAACTATGCACCTCCCTTAAAGCCCCCAACCCACCTTTGCCCTATAGATTAGATATATCAGATGGACTGCGGGAAGCGCTTGCTGAAATAAAACCCGATATAGTCATCCATACTTCTGGACCGTTTCAGGGCCAAGATGCCTTTGTCGCCAAAGCCTGTATCAACTTTGGCTGTCATTATATCGACCTAGCCGACGGCAGAGAGTTTGTGAGTAACATTTCAAAGCTGAATAATTCTGCAAGAGACAAAGGCCTGCTCATCGTTAGCGGCGCCAGTTCTGTGCCTTGTCTATCATCCTGCTTATTGGATCATTACCAAAATCAATTTGCTGAACTTGAGACGGTAGAATATGCGATCACCACCGCCCATAAAACCAATCGTGGCCTCGCGACTACTGAGGCCGTTTTATCCTATGCCGGTGCCCCGTTTGACACTCTAATTGACGGTAAACAGCAAGCTACCTACGGCTGGCAGAGCCTTCACCGTCATAATTTCAAAGGCCTTGGAAAACGATTTCTGGGCAACTGTGATATTCCTGATCTTGCCCTATTCCCAGAGCGCTACCCTAGCCTCAAAACACAACGGTTTTACGCAGGGCTTGAAATCCCCTTCATTCATATTGGTCTGTGGGGCCTTTCATGGCTGAGGCGGTTGAAACTTTTGCCGCCGCTGAATAAAATGGCCGCCTTCTTGCTAAAAACGTCCTTTATGTTTGATCGCTTCGGCAGTGACACAAGTGCCTTTTACATGAAAATGTCAGGGACTGGCGAAAATAATATTAGCAAGCAAATCACCTTCAACTTAACCGCTCGCTCAGGTGACGGTCCCTTCATTCCCTGCATGCCAGCTATCCTGCTTGCTGCAAAACTCGCCCATGAAGAAACGCCCGGAATTGGCGCGATGCCATGTATTGGCTTGATAACGCTTGAAGAGTATCTAACGGCTCTAGAGCCTCTGGATATCTCATGGTCCGACGCTCAAAAGCCCTAACCAAACTCTTGCACCCCGCCCGAACAATAGCTAACATGGCTTGTCCCCGATTGGCGGGGGCAAAGATAGCTTGTACTCAGGGCAGGGTGAAATTCCTGACCGGCGGTATCTTTCAAGCCATATGCTTAGGCATATACGCTATGAGAGCAGCCCGCGAGCGCCCACCAAACCATCGGTGGGGTCAGCAGATCTGGTGAGACGCCAGAGCCGACGGTATAGTCCGGATGAGAGAGTGGAAGCAGCATAGCTATGGCACCATTTATCTGGTGGCATTTGTCTCATGCTTAACCCCCATGGCTTTTCGGGCAACCGGATGCTGTGGCCTCGTTATTGCCCTGATTCCTGCTGCTGTTATAAACAGGAGATAAACAGTGAATCAGACCCATCCAACCCCCCTTACGCTTGATGCTTTTGGTGACCCGCATGACCGGGTTGCCGCTGCCATCAACAGCTTAAAAGCTGGCGGGGGCATCCTAGTATTAGACGATGAAAACCGCGAAAATGAAGGCGATATAATTTTCGCCGCTGACACCCTAACAACTGCCCAAATGGCGCTGCTTATCCGTGAAGGCACGGGCATTGTTTGCCTTTCCTTGCCGGACGCCAAACTACGCACTTTAGATTTGCCCCAAATGGTGCAGGTAAATAGCTCGAGCATGGGCACCGCTTTTACCGTATCGATTGAGGCCAAAATCGGCGTGACAACGGGCGTTTCTGCCAGTGACCGGGTCACGACGATTAAAGCGGCGATTGCGGAAAATTGTCAGCCAGGTGATTTGGCGCGTCCGGGGCATATATTCCCACTACGCGCCCACCCCGGCGGGCTTGCTTGCAGGGCCGGTCACACGGAAGCCTCATTAGATCTGGTGACAAAGGCCGGTCATTCCCCGGCGGCGGTGCTGTGCGAGCTGACCAATGTTGATGGCAGCATGGCACGGCTAAAGGAAGTGCTGATATTTGCCCGTAACCACGGCTTTGCCCCGGTGACGATCAAAGATATTCTCGAGGTGCAAAATAGCAGTGCTGCCAGTGCCGCTTAATTGCCGCCCATATAATCACCGCGATCGGCAGAGCCCATCTGCCGGTCCATCAACATCAGCCATTTGCCGTCTTTCTTGACGAACAAGGCCTCAAAATGTTGATAAAAATCCGTGCGTTTCATGGTTTCATTATCGACCTGAAAATAATAAAATATACCCGTTTGGTGGGCTGTCATTTTGCCTATGTTAGTCTTGATGACTTTATAGCCAACGCTGGCGCTTATCTTACCGGCTTTGGTGTCAACAAAACCCTGTTTAAAATTTGCCAGCGCTTTTGACATGGGAATGGTTTTCCCTACCTCGTCCATTACCAATACGGCATCGCTGTGATAAAGAGCGCTGTAACCAGCGAAGTCGCCTTCAGCGATTGTGCGACCGGATTCCCGCCAATAGGCTTTTAGCTCCGTGAGGGTCTCCGCGTCATCCGCCACCGCCGGGATTGGTGCTGACAATCCAAACAAGATAAAGACCAAGCTCAATTTTAAAATATATCTCACGCTATATTCCCTCCGTAATATAAACTGCACCAGTGTATAAAACACTTTACGTCACTGCGTCGCGCACGGCAAACTCTGGGTCCTTATAGGTCTCTTCCTGCAGTATGCCCTTAAGGCATTGTACCGCGTCCCAGACATCAGCAAAGCCGACATAAAGCGGGGTGAAGCCAAAGCGGATATGATCGGGCGCGCGGAAGTCGCCAATAACGCCCGCATGTATAAGCGCCTTCATAACCTCATAACCATGAGAATGGCGAAAGCTAACATGGCTGCCACGCACATCCATATCCCGAAGCCCCACAAGGCTAAGGCCGTAACCTGCACAGTCCCGCTCCACCAGTTCAATGAACAACTTACAGAGGGCTACCGACTTAGCCCTAAGCGCTTTCATGCTGGTGCGATCAAATATTTTCAAGCTTTCGTCGAGCGCCGCCATTCCAATTATCCCCGGCGTACCACATAAAAATTGATCAACACCAGAAGCGGCCTCATAGGCATCGATAAAATCAAAGGGTCGCTTATGACCGTGCCAGCCGGATAGGGGCTGTACAGCTACCCCGTGGTGTCGCTTAGCCACATAAACGAACGCAGGCGCTCCGGGGCCACCGTTGAGATATTTATAGCCGCAGCCGACGGCGAAATCAGCTTTTGCATCACCCAGATTAACTTCAACCGCACCGGCTGAATGAGACAGGTCCCAAATCGCCAGCGCCCCCACCGCATGCGCGGCCTTGGTCATGGCTTTCATATCAAACATTTCCGCCGTAACATAATGCACATGCGTTAGCACAATAGCAGCGGTGTTGTCGTCAATAGCACCAGCGATTTCACCGCGCGGCAAGATGATAAGCTCTAAGTTAGGCAGTAGCGAAGTTAAGCCCTCCAGCATATATAAATCGGTTGGGAAATTGCCGGGCTCAGAAATTATTTTATGTCGCCCAGAGCGCATACGGGCCGCTGCTGCAACCACCTTGAACAGGTTCACCGATGTGCTATCGGTCGCGACAACTTCATCCGCGTCCGCGCCGATGAGCGCTGCAATCCGCGCACCAACGGTTTTGGGCAGGTTCATCCAACCAGCGCTATTCCAGCTTTTAACCAGATCCCTGCCCCATTCGGCTGACACCACATTGCTGACCCGTTCTCCTGTCGCAAAAGGCAAAGCACCAAGCGAATTACCGTCCAGGTAAATCACTCCCTCGGGCAGATCAAATGCCGCCCTTAAAGGAGCAAGTTCATCAAGATTGTCGAGGGCTGATGCCTGCCTGCGCGTTTCAATAGTCATAAATATTAAGCCTTATCAATCTTCATTCTTGGGTTAGCAAATAGGCCGCTAATGCTTTTCGATCATCGGCTGAGAGGGTAAACTTTGGCATGGTGGCGGGCGGTGAGGCAAGTAACTCAGACAGTGTCTCGACGCTGAAGCGTTCTTTGATATTATCAAGCTTTTTAGCGGCTGGCTTCTCTGCTCCTTCTATGGTTTCGTGGCAGGCGGCGCATCCATTGTCGGCGTAAAGCCGTGCGCCGAGCGCTACCTGTGTCGCCAAATCTGCCGTGGATAAGCTTTCAAGGCCTGTTTTGTGTGCCTCAGCAGGTTGCGCGTTTGCGGCAACCATCTGCCCCGCGCGGCCAACTTTATAAATGGTGGCGGCATAGTCATCGGCGATATAAATAGCACCGTCCGGGCCTTGCACCACATCTGCCGGGCGCCCTATCACATCGCCGTCTTTCTCGAACCCTGTGAGGAAGTCTCTTTGAGTGACAGCGCCATCACCAGCTAAATGCAGGGAAACAACCTTATAACCTGCGAGCGTAGAGCGGTTCCAACTGCCATGCAGGGCCACGAGGGCCGCACCCTCATATCCTTCTGGCTCTAACCCCGCGAGCAGAAACCGTATGCCAAGCGGAGCGCGGTGAGCACCAAAGCCATGGGTTAAGCCCGTGGAGGCCGCGACTTTATCCAAATTATCTACGCCGTAATCCGGATCAACGACCTTGTCATCATAGGCATAGGGCCAGCCATAATCTTTGCCTTGCTCAATCATATTTAGCTCGCAGTGGGGGGTGTCATCGCCCAGCCAGTCGCGGCCATTATCGGTGGCAAAAAGATTGCCTGAACCCGGTTGCCAGTCAAAACCAACGCTGTTGCGCAGGCCGGTGGCATATATTTGAACGTCGTCGCCATCCGCTGTCATTTGCACCATGGTTGCACGGAGCGCATCTTCTTCAATACAAACATTGCAGCTGGAACCGATAGATACATAGAGCATACCGTCTGGGCCAAATTCAATGGTGCGTGTGAAGTGTCCGCCCCCTTGCGGCAGACCATCAAAAATTAGTTCTTGCGGACCCGTAATAGCGCCAGCCTCACTGTCAAAAGCATAACGGATAATGCGGCCAGTTTCCGCAACATATAAATAGCCCCCATGAAGGGCGATGCCGTGGGGGGCGTTTAAGCCTTCCAGTAAAGTTATTTGGCCGTCGCTAGCGCCGTCACCGTCCCGGTCTGCCTTTATAAGGACAACCTTGCCCGGCCGCATGGAGCTAACCACCATATCGCCTGCTTGGGTAAATTTCATCACTCTTGGATGCTGCATACGGGCAAAAATACCAACGTTGAAACCCTCAGGCACCGTGAAATGATCGCCAATAGTGGCCTCCGTTGGGGGTGCAATTTGATCTCCCGTCATAAATGCTATGATGGGACCACGAACGGGCAGAAAATAAACCAAAACCGCCAAAGCTACTGCCAATAAAATGAGCCCGCCGAAGAAGTATTTTAAAAGTTTTTTCAACAAAATAAGATCCTTATTTAACCTGTTCTCTCTTAGTATCATAGAAAGCTTTTCAACGGCACATCACTGTTTATAGCCTGTTCAACCTCAGGGGATATGCCCGCGGCTATCAGCTTACGCGCTGCCATATGGTCCGCAGCAGAGGCAATACTGTCCACGGCGATCAACTTATCTGCTCTATAATATAAAACAGAAAAGTGACCACTTGACTTATTTCCACGGACAAAAGCTTGGTCAAAGCCCGCCGAAAAACCCGCCATTTGCAGCTTGATGTCATATTGATCAGACCAGAACCACGGTACTGTGTTATAATGTGCATCTTCGCCCATAATAATCGCGGCCACCAGTTTGGCTTGGTCCACGGCATTTTGCACCGATTCTAAACGTGCTCGGCCCCCGGCAAAAACATTCGGGTGATTGCAGCATTCGCCAATGGCAAAAATATCTTTGTCACTTGTTCGGCATTGGTCATCAACGACAATGCCATTGTCCACGGCAAGGCCTGCGCCTTCCGCCAAAATGGTTTCAGGAATAATACCAACGCCGATGAAAACCATGTCCACAAAGACATTATCACTCCCATCAACCGAAACTATCAGGCTATCCTGACTGGGCTGTATGGCTGTGACACCCGCATTCAGCTGAATTTTGACGCCGTGGGCCCGGTGCAAATCTTGATAGTAACTTGAAAGTTCAGCCGCCAAGACCCGCTCCATCACTCTCATTTGAGCTTCAAAGACAATAACATCCTTACCCATGCTTCGCAGCACAGCCGCACATTCAAGACCAATAAAACCACCGCCAATAATCGCTATTTTTTCTGCTTTATTTAGGCCCTTCTGTGCCTGCTTGGTGTCATCAATAGTGCGTAGATAATGCACTCTCGGGTCATCTGTCCCGGACAAATTAAGCCGACGCACCTTGGAACCGGTTGCCAATATAAGCCGGTCATACTTTATGATTTCCCCGCTCTGAAGGGTCACTTTTTTCAAACTCGGGTCAATAGCTGTCACCCGGGATGATAGACGCAGAGAAATATCTTTCTTCTCGTAGAAACTCTCAGGACGCAAATAGAGCCTTTCCTCGGCTATTTTACCAGCCAAGAATGCCTTCGATAGAGGTGGCCGCTGATAAGGCACGTGGGCTTCTTCGCCGATAAGGGTTATCTCCCCCTCATAGCCAGACCGCCGAAGCGCATCAACTACACTGCCACCAGCGTGGCCAGCGCCTATAACGACAATATGAGACAAGAAAATCTCCAGATTGGTTCATGGATATTATTATCTATCAGAATAGGTTTTTGCCGCAAGCGTTCAATTGCTTTTATTGGCTTTGACCCTTTTTGCTGCTAGTTTCAGCCCTAAGCAAATATAGGAGTTTCCCCATGAGTGTCGTCAGTACCGAAATGCTTGGCAATATTGCCGTTATTACCGTTGATAATCCGCCTGTTAATGCCCTGTCACAAGCTGTGCGGGCGGGCATTATGGAAGCCATCGACGCGGTGAACGGCGACGATAATATTAGTGTAGCAATACTGACCTGTAGCGGGCGCACCTTCATTGCTGGGGCCGATATTACCGAATTTGGCAAACCCCCTCAGGCACCGGGTCTGGGTGATGTCGTCGCCCATATTGAGGCCAGCGAAAAGCCTGTGATTGCCGCCATCCACGGTACCGCACTTGGCGGCGGTTTAGAAGTGGCACTGGGCTGTCATTACCGGGTTGGACAAACGAAATCAAAAGCTGGCTTGCCCGAGGTTGCCCTTGGCCTGTTACCCGGCGCGGGCGGTACCCAGCGTCTGCCGCGCCTAGTTGGTGCAAATGCAGCGCTTGATATGATAACCACAGGCCGCCATGTGGGGGCCGCTGCCGCGCAAGAGCTAGGCCTGTATGATATTATCGCCGACGACCATATGGGTGCCGCTATGACACTGGCGGGTGAGGTCACTAGCGATGATTTAGCCGGTCGCCGCCTATCCACCCAAGCAGCCGCTGCATTTGACCAAGATATATTTGATAGCTACCGCAGCACGCTTGCCAAGCGTCGCCGGGGCTTTATGGCACCGCAACACTGTATTACAGCGGTTGAGACTGGCTGCACAATGGAGTTTGGTGCAGGCATGGAGCGAGAGCGCGAACTGTTCATGGAGCTGATGACATCGGACCAGAGCAAGGCCCAGCGTCATTTATTCTTTGCTGAGCGCACCTGCGGCAAAATTCCGGGGCTAGACCGATCCACCGAGAAGCGTAACATCAAAAATGTCGGCATCATCGGTGGCGGCACCATGGGCGGTGGTATCGCCATGAGCTTCGCCGCCGCTGGCTTTAAGGTTACCCTGCTCGAGATTAATGAGGCCGCCCTTGCCAAAGGCATAGAGCGCATCCGCAGCAACTATGCCGTTTCGGTGAAGCGCGGCAAGCTGACCGACGACCAAGTTATCGGCATTATGGCCAATATAACCGGCACCACAGATTATGAGGACTTCGGCGACGCCGATATGGTCATTGAAGCGGTCTTTGAAAAGATGGAGGTTAAAAAACCTGTATTTGAAGCGCTCGACCGCGTCTGCAAACCCGGGGCGATTTTAGCCAGCAATACGTCATACTTAGATATCGACCAAATAGCCTCCTTCACCAAGCGGCCATCAGATGTGCTGGGCATGCATTTCTTTAGCCCTGCCAATATTATGCGCTTGCTGGAGATCGTTCGCGGGGCTGAAACCGCGCCCGACGTATTGGCAACCGCCGTCGCTATTGCCAAAAAAATTGGCAAGGTCGGTGTGGTGTCAGGTGTCTGTCCCGGCTTCATTGGTAACCGCATGTTTAGCGCTTACCAGTTCCAAGTTGGTACCCTTATGCTAGAAGGTGCCAGCCCATCGCAGATCGACCGGGCGCTTTATGGCTTTGGTATGGCGATGGGGCCTTGCGCAGTTTCTGACCTTGCCGGACTGGATATTGGTTACTTTAACCGCAACTCCGGTAATTTAGACGCTGAAGCCCGCAGGCCATTTCTGGTCCATGACCGCTTGGTCGAAATGGACCGCTTGGGGCAAAAGTCTGGCGCTGGCATTTATGATTACCCGGATGGTGCCCGCATCGGGGTAGAAAACCCAATGGTGCTTAAGCTGATAAAAACTGTTGCTGCTGAACAAGATATCACTCAAAAGGACATATCAGACGAGGAAATCATCAATCGCTGTATGCTGGCTATGTTTAACACCGGCTCCCACATTATGGATGAAAATATCGCCTATCGCAGCAGCGACATTGATGTGGTTTATGTCAATGGTTATGGCTTCCCACGCTTCGTAGGCGGGCCTATGTGCTGGGCCAATATGCGCGGCTTAGACCGGACCCTAAATGATATTGAGGCAATGGCATCGGCACAGGGTGAGCGCTGGTGGAAGGTTGCACCATTACTTCGTGAAGCAGTAGAAAAATCTACATCACTTTAAAAGGGTCTAACATAATTCGAGGTCCATTTGAGAGCCGTATCAACAACCATGATCTAACTTGCTTTTTATTATCATTTTCATATGAATGCTTGACCTTTTGGTCAAGAAGGCTACTCTGAATGGAGAAATTGATGGGGAATTACCAATAAAAGCGGGAAGGTTTAATCCATGCTGTCAGCCCCTAGAGATCCTGATTTTCAAATAGATAATTTTCCATTGTTTAATTTGCTCTGCACGGCTTCGGCCTATTCAGAAGAGATGTCGTCTGCCATAAAGCAGCTTGACCTTGACCAATCCCATTGGCGCATTTTGATGCTGCTTGCTGATAAAAGTCCCAGCAGTGTGAGTGAACTTGCTAGTCGGTCGGTAACCAAAATGTCCACTGTCACCCGTATCATCTTGCGGATGGTTGACTGTGGGTTAGTTACCCGTTCTGTTCGGCCAAATGACCGCCGGGTCACAATGGTGCATTTGACCCAAAGTGCTGAACAAAAACTGGATAGACTACAAAGGGTTGCGGACCGAATATACAATCGCGCTATGAACGGCATGAGCTTACAAGCAGCAGAACAGCTAACCGATAGCCTAAAGCATATTCGCCATAATCTATCCCAGTCCCAATATTTAGATAGTTAAACTATTTTGGTCTCAACGGCTTTAGTTTAACGCTAGTTCAGCCTCAATCGCGGCCATAATACTTGGGTCGCGGGGTTTAGTTGTCGTCGGGAAAAAGGTAACCGCTTTACCGTCAGCTGAAATAAGATATTTATGGAAATTCCACTTTGGGATACTCTCTGCGCCCAACTTGGTCTCTAACCACTTATACAGCGGGTGAGCCTCATCGCCGATAACATGGTATTTATCCGTCAGTGGAAAGTTGACGCCGTAATTCACTTCGCAGAATTGTTTGATCTTGCCAGAATCGTCAAATTCTTGGCCCCTAAAGTCTCCTGAGGGCACACCAACAATGATAAGACCTTTTTCGCGATGACTTTCCCATAGAGCCTGCAGACCCTCATATTGCGGCGTGAAACCACATTTGCTGGCGGTATTAACCAAAAGAACAGGATGGCCGGCAAAGTCTGCCATGGACATTTCTGTCCCATCGATGGAAGTAAAGTTAAAATCATGGACGCTTTCATCGCCTGCAAAGGCCAAAAATTGCACTCCGAAAAAAGCTGCTGCCACTATCAATGTTTTTTTCAACACTATCTTTCTCCTAATTCCAAATGAAACCTCGTGTCTAACCAAGCCAGTTTAATGCATATTAATATTAATTACCACCAATTGCACCATCACATCTAATTGAGGTTTGCGGCGATTAAACCCGTAAAACTATTATATTCAGATTGCCCCTTAGCTATTACGAAGCTACTGTCAGGGCCATGCCAAAGAAAAAAATGAAAAAGTTTGACTGCGAAATTGCTATTCTTGGCTCTGGTTTTTCCGGCCTTGGGGCGGCAATGGCGCTTGAAAAACGCGGCATATCCGACTTTATAATCTTTGAAAAGGCCGCTAAAATTGGCGGTACATGGCGGGAAAATATCTATCCCGGCGCGGCCTGTGATGTGCGCTCGATCATGTATAGCTATAGCTATGCCATGAACCCAAATTGGTCGCGGGCTTTCTCGCCCGGATATGAGATCCAAGCCTACGTCGAAGATGTCGCAGAGAGCCATGGTCTTATGGGCCGGGTGCGCTGTAACTACGGCGTCAGCGCGCTCAAATGGGAAGAGGGTGGCTGGACGGTAACCACCGAAGCAGGTGACATCTTGCGTGCCCGCTTTATCATCAGTGCGCTTGGGCCCTTGCATGTGCCTGTTAGGCCTGACATTAAAGGCTTCGCTGACTTCAAAGGCACCATGATGCATTCCGCTGAATGGCAAACGGATTATGATGTTACGGACAAGAAAATTGTCGTTATAGGCAGTGCGGCCAGTGCGGTTCAAATAGTGCCAGAAATTGCCAAGAAAGCCGCACATGTTAACGTCATGCAACGCAGCGCCAATTGGATCGTACCCCGCGAGGATAAAGTCTTTGCCCCTTGGCAGAAGAAACTGTTTAAACATCTGCCCTTCACACAGCGCCTCATTCGCTGGAAGTTTTACCTATTTTCTGACCTGCGCTTCAGTGCTTTTCGCGGCGAACATAAATGGCTCAACCGTATCATGAAGCGCATGATTACCCGCAATATGGAAAAACGCATTGACGACCCTGAACTGCGCAAAAAAATCATTCCGGATTATGCTATTGGCTGCAAACGCATTTTGCTGTCGGATAATTACCTTGAAACGCTCAACCGCAACAATGTCAGCCTCAACACCGATGGCATCGACCATATTAATGCAAGCGGCATAAGCACTAAAAGCGGCGCGCAAATTGACGCTGATCTGATCGTGCTCGCCACTGGCTTTGACCCCACCCGCATGCTCGGCAATATTAAAGTTACCGGTTTGGGTGGTGTGCGCCTTGAGGATCAATGGGCAGATAAAATTCAGGCCTACCGCACCGTTCATGTGGCTAATATGCCCAATTTCCTGATGATGGTCGGCCCCAATAGCGGCCTCGGCCACCTCAGCATTATTTTCATGATCGAACAACAAGCGACCTATATCGCTAAGCTTATCGCCCAGATGAAAAAACGTGATTTAAAGACGGTATCAGTCAGCAGGTCGGTGGAAGATAGCTATAATATGGAACTGCAAGAGGCCCTGAAAACCACCATCTGGCACAGCGGCTGCCATAGCTGGTACCAAGACAAAAACGGCCACATCTTCTCGCTTTGGCCCCACCGCACGACAACATACTGGTGGCATCTAAAAATCGCCAAAATGGACGCGTTGGATTTTGAGTGATTGGTTGAGCTTGCATCGCCAGTTTTACTCTAATACACTGTCCCATATATATCAGGGGGTGTATTTATGGCTTTCCGCTATCTTATTTCATGTTTTACTGTTGTATGTTTAATAGGGGTTTCTTCTATTCATGCGGACGAAAAAATCGCTAACCCTAGACTGATCTCACAAGAACCCTTTTCAAGGTCTGACACTCCTAAAAAATTTGATTTACCGCTGAAAGCCATGGACATTGATATTAATGTCGCGGGTCAGGTTGTTGAAACCACGATAACGCTGACTTTCTTTAACCCTGAGAGAGATGAGCTAGAGGGCCAAATTCAACTTCAAATGCCACAAGGGTCGATTGTTAGTGGATATGCCCTAGATATTAATGGTGCATTACGTGACGCCGTCATCGTTGAAGGTGAAACAGCTCAAATGGTTTATGAGGACATTAAAAGGCGTGGCGTAGACCCCGGTCTCGCAACGCTAATAAGGCCTGATCTTTTTAATAACCTAGTATACCCCCTGCCCGCAGAGACGACACGCTCCATCCGCATTAAGTTTATAAGCCGCGTTAAACAAAGGAAAAATTTCACCATTCCCTTTCATCTGAACGAGCCTGTGGAAGATATAACAATAAAGGCCAATTTTCAGGGTCATAGAAGCAAGCCTAGCCTTTCAATTGATGCGCACGAAATTACTATGAAAGGACCGAAGAAGGGCCTTTATTCAGCCGCAACATCACTAAAAAATACCCGGATTGAAAATGGTATTAAACTAAATCTCACCAAGCCCCGAAAATCTAGTTCCCTCTACCAGCATTCGAATGGAACACGGTATTTTGAAATTTTTGAACGGCTTCCAAAAACAAAGTCTAGGAAAATAAAAAAAACTAAAAATATGCGACTTTATTACGATGCATCATGGTCGCGTCAGCATACCAATAAAGCAGCCGAAGTAGCATTGATAAATGATGTAATTCACGAGTTGAAACCAACGCAGATTGAGCTAATAAGTCTGGGAGGCAAAAGTGACAGGCACTCGCTTGTCTTGAACAAAAAGAGCAATGATCTGCTTAAAAGTGTGAATTCATGGTTAGATGACGTGACCTTTACAAATAACTCAAAATTAGAAAACGCTTTTGCAAATGACAATGCACCAGCCGATATATGCCTGCTTTTCACCGATGCAAATTATAAATTTGAAGCATCAAATATTACTCTACCCAATTGTCAGCTCCATGTAATTTCTTCCACCAGCAACACCAATCGCTTATATGGCTTATGGCTCGCGGAAGAAGGCGGCGGTGCCTTTCATTATTTGACACAAGACAATCAAGCCGAAATTACGAGCGCCATTCAACGCCCAAGCTATCAGCTTCGTACAATTCATATCGCTGGTGGAGAGGCTGATAATATTGCATCCATGAACACTAAGGATGGATACCAACATATCATCGGCACATTAAGCGGAAAATATGCCACTGTTACACTTGGTTATGGAGCTGGGCACCGCGCTACCCAACATAAACGCTATCGTTTCGGCACCCAAAAACCCTTAAATTTCGATGGAATAGCCCCCCTATGGGCCGCCAAAAAAATAGATCGCGCCCGTATCGCGCCAAGAATAGACTATGATGAAATAGTTAAGTTAAGCCAAAAAGAGGGAGTGCTTACTCCTGAAACTGCATTTCTTGTCCTTGAAGAATATGAAGATTATATTGATTTTAATATCCGCCCTCCTGAAACTGAACCAGAGCTTCGCAAAGAGTATGACAATGCGTTATTGGAATATTCTGAAGAAATAGCCGAAGCAAGAACAGACTATATTGAAACCATACAATCTGATTGGGATGCGCTTGTAGAATGGCATAATACGCCAAAATCAGTTTTCCACGAGCGAGCCGAGAGAAGAAAACAGGCACGGCTGGAACGAGAGCGGCGATGGGCAGAAGAAAGAGCTCGCCATCAAAACGACCCATCAAGCCAAAGCCACACATATGACGAAGATGAATTTGAAGAAATGGTTGTTACTGGTTCACGCATTACTCATAGCGATCTGCCTAACCGACCTCAAACCATTATTAAACCCTGGACACCTGATCGACCTTATCTACGAATATTAAAAGAAACACCTATAACGAACTGGCCTCTTAAACTATTGGCTCTTCAGGTCGAATATGGAGATAATTCCATTTTCTACTTCGACGTGGCCAATTTCTTGATGCAAGAAAACCAACAACCACTCGCTGTGAGCTTTGTTTTAAATGTTCTAGAGTTGGATGCATTAGATTCAATAACACTCCTGCAACTCGCCGAGACATTAGTTGATTATGGGGCAACCTATATTGCCTTGCCACTATTTGATCGTGTGATTGCTCAAGCACCTAAGAACTTGAAACATCCTCATAGAAAATATGCCTTAGCCCATATGCGTATCGCAGAACGCGCTAAAGACAAGGCCACCAAAATAAAGCACTACAAAAAGGCGCTGGATATCCTGTCGACTTTAATTGTGAAGCCTATGGGCCATTATAATGAGGGCGATGGAACTGAGATTGCTATGCTGGTAGAAGCTAATAATATAATTTCAAAGCTTAACGATTTAGGGCAATCCGTCCCTTCTTTTAAACAGTCCCTCATTCATAATATGGATGCTGATATAAGACTGGTTTTAGACTGGAATACAGCAGCCACAGACATGGACATTTGGGTCATCGAGCCTTCAGGGGAAAAGGCATATTATGGCAATAAGCAAACAAATATCGGCGGCCAAATGTCTAACGACATTACAAGTGGTTATGGCCCAGAGTTTTATCTTCTAAAGTCCGCCCCTACGGGTACTTGGAAAATCTATGTCGACTATTTTGGCTCTGATATAATCAGGGCAAACGGCCCTGTTTCTATTACCGCATGGGTTTGCATCAACTATGGTCGTGTAAATGAAAAATGCGATAAAGCCTATACCGAGCTAACAGATGATGAGCAAGAAGAGTATTTTATTGCCACCGTTACGTTTGAAGCCCCTGATAATGTAGCAACCACTGAGAGTGCTTCGCCACAACAGTAACAAGCCAATATACCATTACGCACAAGCAGAAAGCCCCTTCAGATTTCTCTGAAGGGGCTTCTTAATAGTTTGTGATGTGGATTTATATCAGTTTTTAGTAGATCTGGCGGCGACCTACTCTTCCGCGCCTTAAGACGAAGTACCATCGGCGCAAC
>JAJFIS010000019.1 GCA_021774735.1 Alphaproteobacteria bacterium
ACCCGCTTCGACGCGAAAACCCTGATCCTCACCTTCCAGTCGCCCCTAACGGGGCTCCTTCCAGGTGAGGATCAGGGCAAATAACAGAAGCGGACAATTGATATGGTACATAAACCGGTCAATTCAGAATGTTATCGACACATATATCGTAGACTTGCATCATAATAATTTTTCCCTCACACTTAAATTTATAAGGAGAATTATGCATGGATGATGGTATTTCGGTTAAAATATATCCCAAAAATATGGATGGACACGCTCACTATGAACATAATGCAATTGGTCCTGTATCATGCGCCTCAAAGGTCTACTTAATACGGCCTGAATTAACTCTCATCTTAAATATTTATGGCCGAATGGTTGCCGCAGGAAAATGGCGCGATTATGCAATTGATATGCTAAACGACCGGGCAATATTTTCGGTCTTTAAACGCACCCGCGATATGCCACTGTATCAGATCATCAAAGAGCCCGCCCTGCATACAAAACAAGGGCAGTGGCGCATAACAACGACGACCGGTCATATAGTTAAAAGGGGACATATTCTACGCGATTTATTACGCTATTTTGACCGTCACCATTTGAAACCTGTGCCATAAAGCGCTATCAAGCCTCTCTGTGATTACCCTGACCCCTTATGAGTATAAAAAATCATGACTGATACCGAGCAGCTTGAAACCCGTCTTACAGAGCTGGAAAGCCGCTTTGCTTTTCAGCAAGAAGCTAATGATAGCTTGAGCGATATGGTTAGTAAACAATGGCGCGAGATTGACCGGCTTACTAAATTGGTCAAACGGTTAGATGGTCAACTTTTTGATTTAGAACAGAATATTGGTGGACCCGCAGGCGACAAGCCCCCTCCACATTATTAAGGCTCCTTTTACTTTGCGCAGTAATTATCATACTGGTGAGGATGAAAAATATACATTGACGCTTTTCATGGCTTGACAAAACCCTGTTTGCCACAGAACATGCTGCGCTGCACAAGAAACGATAATAGCATGAGGAACCCCATATGAGCCTTCCAGCAATTTTTGATAATTTACGTCTGCCCGCCGTTGGTGCACCGCTTTTCATTATCTCTGGCCCCGAGCTGGTCATCGCCCAGTGTAAGGCTGGTATTGTTGGATCTTTTCCGTCACTGAATGCACGACCCATTGAAGTATTAGACCAATGGCTGACCGACATAACAGAAGAGCTCGACCGCTACAATCAGGCTAACCCTGATAACCCTGCGGCCCCTTTTGCGGTCAATCAGATTGTCCACCGCTCCAACGACCGCCTGATGCAGGATGTTGAGCTATGCGTTAAACATA
Source organism: Alphaproteobacteria bacterium (assembly GCA_021774735.1). Classification (GTDB taxonomy): domain Bacteria; phylum Pseudomonadota; class Alphaproteobacteria; order Sphingomonadales; family Kordiimonadaceae; genus JAJFIS01. The sequence goes on from JAJFIS010000019.1 coordinate 1,317, forward strand.
AAGTGCCGATTGTCATCACATCACTGGGGGCAGTACCAGAAATTAACGATGCTGTTCATTCATACAGTGGTATTACCCTGCATGACATTATCAATAATCGCTTTGCAAAAAAAGCCATTGAAAAAGGTGCTGATGGCCTTATCGCAGTTGCTGCTGGCGCGGGCGGTCATGCAGGAACACTTTCCCCCTTTGCTTTAATCCAAGAAATTCGTGACTGGTTTGACGGCCCTCTATTGCTTTCCGGTTCCATTGCAAGCGGCGGGGCTATTTTGGCAGCCCAGGCCATGGGGGCTGATCTTGCCTATATCGGCTCGCCTTTCATTGCGACAAAGGAAGCCAACGCCGCCGACGCTTACAAAGATTGTATTGTCGAAAGTGGTGCCAGCGATATTGTTTACTCTAACCTTTTCACAGGGGTCCACGGTAACTATCTTAAACCATCCATCGAAGCGGCAGGCCTAGACCCCAACGACCTGCCCGAAGGGGATTTGAAAACCATGACCTTTGGCTCTGGCAGTAAGTCTGACGCAAAAGCATGGCGCGACATTTGGGGCTGCGGACAGGGCATTGGCGCCGTTAAAGCCGTCACGCCAGTCGCCGAACGCGTAGCACAATTAAGCGCAGAATATGCTGCCGCCAAAGCCCGTTTGGCATAATTCGCTGTTAAACAAAAACCGTCACTTGCGGTAATCAAGTGGCGGTGTGCGCTCCCCTAGCAGGGCTTCATACTTGTAGTTATCACCCTTTTTTGCTTTAAATTCCGCTTTGGCTTTTTCCCGCAGCTCCGCATTTAAATATAGCTCTTCTGCCATCGCCGCCATCGCCTTTGCGGCTAAATGCGCGCCTTTATAGCCAATTGTGGTGCCGCCCGCTGCTACGGCTTGCCAAGAATGGGCGCTGGTGCCCGGCACCCATGCTGCCACTCGAATGCCCACGGTCGGAACGGTAATGGAAACATCACCGACATCGGTGGACCCATAGCCAAGCAAAACATCATAGGGCTGAATATCGCCTTCGCTGCCCATCGCCGATTTTGGATCATCAAAGCTTTCATAAAGCTTGTCGGCGAAAGCTTGTTCTTGCTTGGTGTAAGATAAGCCACCCAGCGCCCGCATTTTGGTGTCGGCCATTTTTGCCAAGGTTTCATTAACGAGCAAAGGATGATTGCCGTGGATGATTTCCCATTCTACTTTGGTCCCCGTGCCCTCAGCCGCACCCTTGGCGGTTGCTTCTAACCTAGTCCAAAGTTTTTTCACTTCAGACGCTTTTGGGTGGCGCAAATAATAAAATACTTCTGCGAAATCAGGCACCACATTAGGGGCGAGGCCGCCCTTAGTGATGACATAGTGAATACGGGTTTGCTGGGGCACATGCTCGCGCAGCATATTGGCCATCATATTCATCGCTTCAACCCCGTCGAGCGCTGAGCGCGCACGCTCTGGTGCACCTGCGGCGTGGGCAGATTTACCGTAAAAACGAAATTTAGCGGACCTATTAGCAAGCGTTGTTCGGGCAGCGGCTGAGTTGCGGTCGGATGCATGCCAGTGAAGGGCAAAATCTACGTCATCAAACAGGCCAGCGCGGACCATATATACCTTACCACTACCGCCTTCTTCGGCGGGTGTGCCGTAAAGCCGAACTGTTCCGGGTGTACCCGTACGTTCCAGCCAATTTTTAACCGCGATTGCGGCTTGCACTGATCCCGCGCCAAATAAATTATGGCCGCAAGCATGGCCCGCGCCCTTGCCCGCCACCAATTGACGGATAGGCACTGCCGCTTGGTTTATGCCAGGAAGCGCGTCAAATTCTGCAAGGATGCCAATAACCGGTCCGCCGTTACCCCAACTGGCAACAAAGGCGGTGGGGATGTCAGCAACTGCCGCATCAATTTTAAAGCCTGCATCGCTGAGCGTGGTCTGCAATAATTTACTGCTACGCTCTTCTTGGTAACCTACTTCGGCCCAATTCCACATGGAGCTGGCAAGCCGTTCCACCTCGCTGTAGCGACCGTTAATATCTGTTGATATGCCGTCCGGCTTGTCCTCAGCGCCAATAGGCGATACCCCAACCAAGCCTGCCGCCAGCGTGATTAAACCTGCTTTAATCCAATATTTTTTAAATGTCGCACCCATGCTACTTCCATCCTTTATAAACTGATGACCATCAGCCTATAAGCGATCCGTGTAAAGCGCAAATGCCTTAGATGGTTTCTTCTTGTTTTTTCATCAACTCATCAAGAATTTCTTGGTGCAAGGCATTACTGTCACCGCCACCGTAAACAAACATACCAGAGGTGAAACTGCCGCCAAAGCTGAGCGCTACATTCACTGTTTGGCCGAGACCAGATAGAAAGTCCCGCTCTTTCAAGCTGCTAAGCGGATGGATGAAAACACCCCAGAGAAGGCCTTGACCAAGGGCATAGCGGGCATCAAGCGCCGCATCATAATTGGCCTGCATAAGCCGCTCTAACATGGCAGCATCCAGCGCAGATGCATTGGCAATGGGGGTGATGATGCGCATGCGATCCGCATTTGGGTCACTGACCACAATCATTGGCCGTTTGGCGATGGTAAATTGCCAGCTATTGCCTTCGCGCTTTGCCTCAGCGTCCACCTTTTGAATGATAGCATGTAAACGATCAAGGGTCATGGCGTTGGGGTCAACTTGGGGGACAGGGTCGTCTTTCAGCGATTCTTCCGCCTCAGCCTGATCGCTTTCTTGCGCGATAGCTACATTCGAAGTTAGCAGAAATACTATGCTGAATAATATGCCTGTGAATATTATTGAAGTGATACGCATCGATATTCTCCCCAAAGGTCAATCATGGTAGCAAGCGTAAGGCTTGCCTAAGCATGCGTAAAGTGCGCACAGGCAGCTCTCACACCATTGTGAAAGACTATCACCCCTACCTAGGCCGCGTCCTCGCTTACGGCCACCACTTTCAGCCGTTGGTACAAATAACCAATGCCAATGAGAGCGGCGCCAAGCCCCATAAAGGAAAGTGCGCGCGCGATACCGTCTAAGTTATTCATATCGAAGATAAAGACCTTGAGCACCACCACACCAAGCAAAGCTAGTCCTGCCATGCGCAATTTTGTTTGCCCTCGGACGATACCACCGAACAGCAACAACACTGCATAAAGAAGCCACGCAAGAGAATAGCTATACGTCTCCCAATCACTAGAGGGAGTACTAACATTATAGGGATGGAAAAAATGCCTTACCTCAACGGAAATCCAGACAAAGAAGGTTACGAGAGCCACACCGCCATATATCTTCTGGCTGCGCAATTTGTCCGCCCTCAGCGCCAAATAAGCCTTGGAAGCATAGAGCAGGCCGGGGACGAAGAATTGCAACAATTGAAGATTAAACACCACCATGCTGCCAACATCAATATTTCGGAAAAAGACATTATTGGTAATAGTTCCCGCCAAAAGCAAACCACCAAGGCTAATCACCGTCATTACTTTGCGCAGCATTTGGATAACTATATCACCGTGTTTGATCTCCATCCAAAACAATATGGTGGTCGCAACGCCCCAGTTTATAGTTTGCAGAGCCGCTTCAAGCTGAGTGACCTTACCCAGCAAATTCCCTGTCTCTCCCAAGAGCACCCTAATTTCAAAAGTTGTGAAGGCAATGACCATCATCACCGCACCGGCTTTTAGGGTTGAAAGCAGACCGTCATCTTGATCAATGGCATCTTCTTGTGAAAAGAGCTTCGCCGCATAAATAAACAGTCCAGCACTTAGGCCGTACCCGTAAAATAGCCAATTCACTATTCCCAAAGGTTGACCTCCCGCATAATCAAAAATAGAGCCATTCAAAAACAGGCGCACCAAAACAATTGCCGCTAAAACCAATGCCAATCTGCGCAGGCCTTTTAAGGGATAGAGCCGCCAAATATGGCCTAGCGCCACCACTTCGAGTGTCAAAGCAAAGCTGAGCCATGCATCGCGCAGGACCATGGTCAGGGCTAAGGCCAAAGCCGCCGTTGCCCCAGCGGCATAGGCCGCAATGGGAGCCTGCGTCCAATCAGCTCTCATTTTGTTCAGCTGCATAACTGCCATGGTCAATAATGCTGCCAATCCCACCGCCATAGCGGCAAAGGGGAAACTGACATCAAAATTATTCAGCCGCCCATAGATGACAACCAAGATAATAACAGGATAGGCCGCACCTAGTGACGCCCACATGGGCTTACGCTGCAAAGATGGCAGGGCGGCATAAATAGCCGCGCCCACGCCCATTGCAAGCATGAGGGCCATGGTAATGAAAGTGGTGAAACCGGGTGGTGCTATTGGCAAGAGCAGCAGAGGTGTAGCCGCATTGGCTCCATAGATGGTGTTGAAATCCACCAAATGGGGCATGTGCCATGTGGCGAGCAAAAATACGCTGGCCGCTAGCGCCGCTAGACCACCACTGTCCTGCTCAGCCGAGCGATATAAAATGAAGGCCTGACCCACCATTGCAACACCAAAAAGCATGAGCGCGAAGGCACTATAATGATCAATTCTAACCAGAGCTGCCAGAAGCACAAAGATAAACAATGTTGCTGCGTCATATAACATTGAAACGGGATGCACAGGCCGAATGGAATTTGCTGTAGTGCCCTCAGCACGGCTCAAGCTAGCCCCGGTCAACCAGAAACCCGAAACGCCTCCAAGAGCTATTAAATAAAGACCAACCGGGGCAATATCGCCGTCATGCCAATTGGTGGCAAACCAAATCAATACCCAAAACAGAGCTAAGGCGATTGTTGCCATAGCCGCGTCAATCCAACCACGTTGCTTGACCACCCACAAACTACTTGTCGCGATGAACAATAGATAGGGGAAAAGTGCCCAAGCGTTATTGTTGCCCGTTGATACCAGAACCGGCACCAGCATGCCACCCAAAAGACCCAAATATATAAAGAACCGCCCTTGCGCCAGCGCCATAATTGACGCGCCAAGCGATATGCCCGCCATCAGCACGAAGGCGAGGATTGCCGGAATAAAGTCGTAAAGGGCATAAGCGCTGTAAACCACGGCAAACAAAGTGAACAGACCCGCCGCAGATATGGCGCTGGGTATATAATCGGGCGCACCGTCAAGCCAGCTAATGCCGCCCCGCTTGCGGCGGATATGCTCGCCGAAACCTATGAGCGCTACGCCAAATATTAGGCCGAGGACAATGCGAACCGCAGGGCTTAATAGACCTTCATCAATGGAATATTTGACCAAAAAGCCTCCGCCGAGCGCCAGTGCCAAACCACCAACCCAAATCATCCAGCGGGATGACAAATTATCTTCTAAATTTTCAAAATCCTTGGCCGGTGCTACAGCGATTGTTTCTTCCGCAATTTCTTGCTTGGGTGGCTCTGCCACATCCGTGACTTCCTCAGGCTCCATTAATATCGCATCAGCTTGAGCCGCCTCAACCTGCTCTGGAGCCGCTATCTCATCAGGCACAGGCTTTTCGGGTGACATGTCCTCTGCATCTGCTCGACGCTGTTTTTCTTGCGCGATGAAATCATCCAATATTCGCTCATTAGTGCGGACATGAAGGTTTAATTGATCCAAGAGAATGCTAAGCCGTTTAAGCTTGCCACTATTATTTGTCGCGATAAAAAAGCCGATAATGCCTAATACTGCTGCACCGAAAATGGCCAAAAATATTATGAATTCCATTAGTCCACCCCTGAAAAATATATATAGTTCATTTTAACAATACCCTATTTGTAGAACTTATAATATAGATTCTACCAACCCATCAGCCAGCGCGTTTAAATGCGCCTCTTGCGGCATCGTTAAACCATAGCGTCTTTGCTATTAAGCCTATAATGGACAGCTTCAGTAGAACATAAATCTTGACTGAATGGTCAGGACATTGATAGTTTTTTATCTCACTTTTCCCAGCCTGCCAACATCAGGAGGCTGGTTTCTATGAAAGGCGTTAAATATATGTCTAAATTTTCGCGCGCTGAACTTGAGGCTTACTGGATGCCCTATACCGGCAATCGCCAGTTTAAGGATGACCCACGGATGATTGCGGGTGCTGATGGTGCCTATTTAATTGATGATAGAGGTCGGCGTATCTTTGATGGGCTATCAGGTCTTTGGACCACGGGTCTTGGCCATTGCAGGCCAGAGATATCCGATGCCATTGCCAACCAAACCCGCAAGCTAGATTTTGCACCGTCCTTTCAGTTTGGTCATGATGGTGCCTTTGAGCTCGCAAACCGGCTCAAGGACCTTGCACCAGAAGACCTGAACTATGTTTTCTATACCAATTCAGGTTCTGACGGCGCTGACACATCAACCAAAATTGCCCGGGCCTATTGGCGGCAACGGGGCCAGCCCGCCAAAACACGCATCATTGGCCGGGCCAAGGGCTATCACGGGGCTTCATGGGGGGCCATAAGCTTCGGCGGCATCGGGGCGAACCGTAAGCTTTGGGGCCAAGCGATGGAAGCCGATCACCTGAACCATACCCAGGTGGCGACCGACCTTTTCACGCGTGGCATGTCGAAAACCGGCGGTGAGTTAGCCGAGGAATTGCACGAGATTGTCGCGCTGCATGATGCCAGCAATATCGCCGCTGTAATTGTCGAACCTTTTTCGGGTTCAGGCGGGGTTATCATTCCGCCAGAGGGCTACCTGAAACGCCTGAGAGATATTTGTACTCAATATGATATTTTACTGATCTTTGATGAGGTTATCACTGCTTTTGGCCGGGCGGGGTCTATGTTCGGGGCTATCGAATTTGGCGTCACGCCAGATATGATGACCATCGCCAAACAGCTTACCAATGGCGCAGTGCCCATGGGGGCTGTCATTGTCCGCGAAGGCATTTACCAAACATTTATGGATACCGGCGGTCCTGACTATATGTTGGAGCTACCGCACGGCTATACCTATTCCGGCCATCCGCTTTCCTGTGCTGCGGCGCTGGCAACGCTGGACATTATCGAGCAAGAGCAAATCGTTGGCCGGGTCAAATCCATGTCACCCTATTTTGAAGAGGCTGTTCACAGCTTAAAAGGGGCTAAGCATGTGGGTGATATTCGCAACTATGGCTTTGCGGCCGGTATCAGCCTTAACCATATTCCCGGTGAACCGGCGCGTAGACCCTTTGAGATTGCACAGAGGATGTGGGAAAAAGGTTTCTTCGTGCGTTACGGCGGCGATAACCTTCAAATAGGCATCCCCTTCATCAGCGAAAAACATGAGATTGATAGTTTCTTCAATGCATTAGATGAAGAAATAAACCGCCAAGATTAAACTATAATTACTACAGATGCTGGAGTGAAACCAATGAACAACATGAAAAATACAGCAAATACCCTAGCCCCGCTCGGTCACTTGATTGATGGCGTTATGGTGGCGGATGATAACCGCCCTCAAGATATTTATAACCCCGCCACAGGTGCGGTCGTGCGCCAAGTCGCGATGGCATCGAAGGCGACGGTGGAAGACGCCATAAGTGCGGCTGAAAAAGCATACCCCGCGTGGCGGCAAACCCCGCCAGCAAAGCGCGCTAAAATCATGTTCCGCTTTTTAGCCCTGCTGGAAACGAACAAAGACCGGGTTATATCGGCGCTAACCATGGAACACGGCAAAGTAAGTGATGATGCAGCGGGCGAATATGCGCGCGGCTTAGAAGTGGTGGAATATGCCTGCGGAGCGCCTGAGCTGCTAAAGGGCGAACATAGCAAAAATGTTGGCCCCGGCATTGATAGTTGGTCAGAGTTTCAATCTATGGGCGTATGTGCGGGCATCACGCCCTTCAACTTCCCCGCCATGGTGCCGATGTGGATGTTCCCAATGGCGATCATTGCCGGCAATACCTTTGTCTTAAAACCATCAGAAAAAGACCCGAGCGCGCCAATGATCATTGCAGAGCTGCTGCATGAAGCTGGCCTGCCCGCAGGTGTGTTTAATGTGGTCAACGGCGACAAGGAAGCGGTGGATACGCTGCTTACCGACCCACGCGTTGAGGCGATATCTTTTGTTGGCTCGACCCATATTGCTGAATATGTTTATGCCACAGGCACTGCCCACGGCAAACGGGTACAAGCCTTGGGAGGCGCAAAAAACCACGCTATTATTATGCCGGACGCGGACATTGAAAATGCTGCCAATATGTTGATGGGGGCAGCTTTTGGTTCCTGCGGAGAGCGCTGCATGGCGATATCGGTTGTTACTTGTGTCGGCGACGAAGCGGCTGATGCGCTGGTGGGTTTGCTGAAAGATAAGCTTCAGCACCTCAAAGTTGGTCCCGGTAATGAAAACAACGACATGGGACCCCTGATTAGCCGTGAGCACCATGCAAAAGTAAAAGGCTATGTTGACCTAGGCGTCGAAGAGGGTGCAGACCTCAAAGTGGATGGCCGTGACCTGCAAGTTGACGGGCACGATGATGGCTATTTTCTCGGGCCCTGCCTGTTTGATAATGTCAAATCGAACATGACCATTTATAAGGATGAAATCTTTGGCCCTGTGCTCTGCGTTATGCGGGTATCAAACGCGGAAGAAGCCATGGGCCTGATCAACGATCATGAATATGGCAACGGCACTTGCATTTTCACCCGCGACGGGGAAGCCGCCCGCTATTTCGCTGATAATATTAAAGTTGGCATGGTTGGTATTAATGTGCCACTGCCGGTGCCGGTCGCTTATCATTCCTTCGGCGGCTGGAAACGGTCCTTGTTTGGTGACTTATCCGCCTATGGCCCCGATGCCGTGCGCTTTTATACCCGCCGCAAGACCATAACCCAACGCTGGCCAGAAGGCGGGGTGCGCGAGCAAGCCCAATATTCCTTCCCCAGCAATGCTTAAAACGCTTGAACCAAATATTTGAACGGAGAGCCACCATGCGCAATCTAACCATCAATGCCGACCGCCTTTGGGCGAGCCTTATGGAAATGGCCAAAATTGGTGCGACAGAGAAAGGCGGCTGCGCCCGGTTGGCGCTAACCGACCTCGACCGAGAGAGCCGGGAGCTGTTCATCAGTTGGTGCGAGGATGCTGGCTGCACAGTGCGCGTGGACCAAGTCGGTAATATATACGCCCGCCGCCCGGGCCGCAATAACGATCTGCCCCCCGTTGGCACTGGCAGCCACTTAGACACCCAGCCCACCGGCGGCAAGTTCGATGGTGTTTTCGGCGTGCTCGCGGGTTTAGAGGTTCTGCGCTCGCTTAATGACCATGACATTGAAACCGAAGCGCCTATTGAAGTTTCGGTTTGGACCAACGAGGAAGGCTCCCGCTTCGCCCCGGCGATGATGGGCTCGGGTGTTGTATCGGGCAGGCTTGATCTGCAAACCGTGCTCGACACCACCGACCATGACGGCATCCGCTTTGAGGACGCGCTCAAGGAAATTGGCTTCGACGGCGATATGCCCGCGACCCCGCCAAAATATACCGCCTTCATTGAAACCCATATCGAGCAAGGGCCATACTTGGAGAATGAAGACAAGGTCATCGGCATTGTCACCAAAGGCCAAGGCCAACGCTGGTACGATGCTGTTATCACCGGTCAAGAATCGCACGCGGGCACCACGCCGATGCACTTGCGCAAGGACGCTCTTGCTGCCTCCGCCCGCCTGATAAGCGAAGTGCGCGACATAGCCAGGGGCAACCAGCCCCACGCTTGCGGCACCGTTGGCTTCATTGAAAATTACCCGAACAGCCGCAACACCATCCCCGGTTCTGTCACCATTGGTATCGACCTGCGCCATCCAATGGACGAAAACCTCAGCAAGATGGATAGCGAATTACGCGCTGTTATCGCTAAGCTGGAGGAAGAAGAAGGCGTGACCATCGCGCTGGATAATTACTGGTATTATGCCCCTGTGCTGTTTGATAAATCCTGCATTGAAGCGGTGCGCACCGGCGCAGCGGCCCATGACTATGCCGCGATGGAAATTTTTGCCGGCGCCGGCCACGATGCTTGCTATATCAATGATCACGCCCCTGCTGGGATGATTTTCACGCCCTGCTTGAACGGTATCAGCCATAATGAAATAGAAAGCACAACGCTGGAAGAGTGCGAAGCAGGCTGCAATGTATTGTTCCACGCCATGGTCAATTTGGCCGATAACGCAGGGGAAAAGCAATGAGTGTGATTTTAAAAGGCGGCACTGTCGTCACCCATGATGATAGCTTCAAAGCCGACGTGCTTTGCGAGGGCGGACTAATAACCGCCATTGGCCCTGATCTGGAAACACCAAGCGGCGCAGAGGTTATCGACGCGGGCGGGCAGTATATTATGCCTGGTGGCATCGACCCGCACACCCATATGCAATTGCCCTTCATGGGTACCGTGGCGGCCGATGATTTTTTCACCGGCACGGTCGCGGGCTTGTCTGGCGGCACAACAACGATCATAGATTTTGTGATCCCTGACCCGCAGCAAAGCATTTTGGAAGCTTACCATACATGGCGCGGTTGGGCGGAAAAAGCCGCCAGCGATTATTCCTTCCATGTAGCCATCACTTGGTGGGATGACAGTGTCCACAAGGACATGGAAACTTTGGTGCGCGATTTCGGCGTCAATAGTTTCAAGCATTTTATGGCCTATAAAAATGCCATCATGGCCACCGACGAGATTATGGTCGCCAGCTTTTCCCGCTGTGTTGAACTGGGCGCTATCCCGACCGTCCATGCGGAAAACGGCGAACTGGTGTACCACTTGCAACAAAAAATGCTGGATGCTGGCATCACTGGCCCTGAAGGCCACCCGGCATCAAGGCCGCCAGCCGTGGAAGGCGAGGCCGCAAACCGCTCCATTCGTATCGCCGGTACGCTCGGTGCGCCGCTATATCTGGTGCATGTATCAACCAGTGATGCACTGGATGCCATCCGCTATGCCCGCAGCAACGGCCAACGGGTTTACGGTGAATGTTTGGCCGGGCACTTGTTGGTTGACGACAGCGTTTACCAAAATCCAGACTTTGAATTCGCCGCCGCCCATGTGATGAGCCCGCCATTTAGGCCCGCGAGCCACAAGGAAGCGCTGTGGAAGGGCCTGCAGTCAGGTGATCTGCAAACTACCGCCACCGACCACTGTGTTTTCTGTGCGGGACAAAAAGCAGCGGGCAAGGATGACTTTACCCTGATACCCAATGGCACCGCTGGCGTTGAAGACCGCATGGCGGTTCTGTGGAATGACGGGGTGCGCACTGGCAAACTAACCATGCAGGAATTTGTTAGTGTGACGTCAACCCACGCCGCGCAAATATTTAATATTTTCCCGCGCAAGGGTGCTGTCCGTGTCGGAGCGGACGCTGACTTGGTTGTTTGGGACCCAGCAGCGACCAAAGTTATCTCGGCCAAAACGCAGCTATCAAGGGGTGATTTTAATATCTTTGAAGGCAAGGAAATAACCGGCTTGGCGAGCCATACGCTGTCCGGCGGCAAGGTAGTTATGCGCCAAGGTCAGATGGATGTGAGCGAAGGCGCAGGTCGTTATATCGACCGGCCAGCATATGCCCCCTATTACGATGCCATAAAAGCGCGTACAAAGGAGACCGCCCCCACCGTCGTTAAACGGTAGGAGGCAAGATAAATCAAACTGAAGAAGAGGGCAGACTTCATGCAGGACGATAATGCTTTAGAAGCGAATGCGGCTGAAAGTGCGGCACTGTGGAACGCCGATCTTGCGCCCACCACTGATGAGCAACGCACATGGGGCTGGCTGAACATCGGGGCCCTGTGGGTTGGTATGGTCATCTGCGTACCCGCCTATTTGCTGGCCTCCGGCCTTATCCAACAGGGTATGAACTGGTGGCAAGCGGTGATGACGGTTTTCCTCGGCAACCTTGTGGTCATGGTACCAATGCTGCTCATCGGCCATGCAGGCACCAAATTCGGGGTGCCTTTTCCGGTATTGCTGCGCGCGTCCTTTGGCACCATTGGTGCGCGGCTACCGGGCCTGCTGCGCGGGCTTGTGGCCTGTGGTTGGTTTGGTATTCAAACATGGGTTGGCGGGTCGGCCATCTACCAAATTGTCAATGGCCTAACAGGGAACGCCTTTATCAGTGCGCCCTTGCCCTTCCTTGATATTGATATCGCCCAGACACTCTGTTTTCTTGGCTTCTGGGCCGTGCAAGTTTGGTTTATCATGCGCGGCATGGAAAGCATCCGCTGGCTGGAAACACTTGCCGCGCCCCTGTTGCTCGGCATCGGCGTTTTGATGCTCATTTGGGCTTACAACGCCGCTGGTGGCCTCGGCGCGGTATTTGACCGCCCTTCTGCCTTTGTCGTGGGCGGTGCTAAAGAAGGCCAGTTCTGGGCCACTTTCTGGCCGAGCTTCACCGCTATGGTCGGTTTTTGGGCGACATTAACCCTGAATATTCCCGACTTTACCCGCTATGCCAAAAGCCAGAAAGATCAGCTTATCGGCCAAGCGATTGGCTTGCCAATACCGATGGCCTTTCTTGCCTTCATCAGCGTTATCGTAACGTCGGCGACGCTCGTGGTTTTCGGCGAAGAAATTTGGGACCCCGTTGCACTGGCCGGCAAGCTTGGCGGTGGCACGGCGCTCTTTGGTCTGTTTTTGCTAATCATTGCGACCCTGACGACCAATTTGGCGGCCAATGTGGTGGCACCCGCCAATGGCTTTACCAACCTTGCGCCGGGTAAAATATCCTTCCGCACTGGGGGTTTGATCACGGCGGGCATTGGTATCGCCATGATGCCATGGAAATTGTTAGAGACCGCTGGCGATTATCTCTTTGTCTGGCTGGTGGGCTATAGCTCGCTGCTTGGCCCCATCGCTGGCATCATCATCACCGACTATTTCTTTGTCCGCAAATGTAGGCTCGACACCAAAGCGCTATACGTTCGCGGCGGCGCATATGAATATACCAACGGCTGGAACATGCACGCGCTTGTCGCTTTGCTGGTTGGCATAGCACCTAACTTGCCGGGCTTTTTAAACGCCATCGGCATCAGCGGCATATTCCCTGATTGGATCGTCGGGCTCTATAACTACGCTTGGTTCATCGGGGCCTTTGTCGCCAGTGTGGTCTATTACCTATTGATGACATATATGAGCGGTAAAAAAGGCGCATAACTTATTAGACGCAGTTAATTAGCGGGTTGCCTGGGTATAATGCCGCCGATTGGGTCGCGCTTTGATCGCTAAATCCAATTGTTTTTCGTTGGTTTTTTCAGCTTCGCGGAACAATTGATATTGACCAGAGGTCAGCTGTACCGGCCAGTTTTGGTCTTCGACGCCGTAATGTCCGGCGGCTTTGCGGGTGAAGAAAGCATCGTTCAAATGCGGCCTACCAAGCGCGCATAGGTCCGCACGCCCGCCCGCAACGATAGTATTGATCTGCTCGGGCAAGGTGATGTCGCCCACCGCAATCGTCGGGATGCCCACATGGTGCTTAATATGCTCGGCAAAGGGTGTTTGCCACATGCGGCCATATACGGGCTTTTGGCCCTTCACAGTCTCGCCCGATGAAGCATGGATAATATCAACACCTGCATCTTTGAAGGCTTTACCAATAATCACCAAATCATCCAGCGTTATGCCGCCCTCCATCCAATCGCAGGAGGATAGTCGCACCGACATGGGTCGGTCCTCAGGCCAAACTTCTCGGCAGGCTTTAAATACTTCGACGGGAAATTTCGCACGGTTTTCTGCCGTGCCGCCGTATTCATCGCTGCGCCTATTGGTCAGAGGGGAGAGAAAGCTCGCGAGCAAATAGCCATGAGCGCAGTGCAGTTCTAGCATATCAAAGCCCGCTTCTGCCCCGCGCTTGGCGGCTGATACAAAGTCGTCTCGCACAATATTCATCTGTTCCCGCGTTATCTCAGCCGGTGTGTCCGACACTCCGGCGATATAAGCAATAGGTGACGCTGATATGATCGGCCAATTGCCTGTGTCCATCGGCATATCCGCACCAAATTCTGGTGTTTTGGTCGAGCCTTTGCGCCCAGCATGGCCGAGCTGCAGGGCAACCTTGCTGGTGGAATTATCGTGGATAAAATCTACGATCTCCGCCCATGCCGCTTGCTGCTCCCCGTTCCACAGGCCGGTGCAGCCCTCGGTTATGCGAGCATCGGCACTGGGGCAGGTCATTTCCGTGAATATCAAGCCCGCACCGCCCATTGCCCGGGCGGTATAATGGGAAAAATGCCAAGACTGCGGCATGCCGTCTACGGCTGAATATTGCGCCATGGGAGCCACCGCCACCCGGTTCATAACCGTCATGGCACGTATGTCAAAGGGTGTGAACATCGGTGTTGGATGCTGGTCTGCCACATCGCGACCTGTTTCAGTCAAGTATTTTGCGTAAAAGTCAGCCTCGCATTTTGCCAGAAACGCAGGATCGCGGAGCTTCAAATTATCCCACGTGATGGATTTGGCGCGGGTCATGCAGCAAAATTCAAAAGCTGCGCCCTCTTTTAGCCAGTGCATCTCCATGTTTTCGAACCATGTCAGGGAAACCTCAGCGTTATGCTGAATAATTTCCACCGGGGTCCGACGGTCCGCCTCATATTGGTCAAAAGCACCCTCAGTATCGCCTTCATTATCGAGGATAGCCTTCGCGAGACCAATGGCACACTCCATGGCAAGCTTGGTACCAGAGCCGATCGACCAATGGGCCGAGGCTTTATTATCTCCCACCATAACAATATTCCTGTGGTGCCACTTATCACAGGTGATTTTAGGGAAATTACGCCACATGGAGCGATTAGTAATGAAAGGATGGCCTTTCAAGTCCGCCTTGAACACTTCCTCCAGCGCCTTGGCGCAGGTTTCCTCGTCCATATCGGCGTAACCTGCCGCTTGCCAACATTCGGGGGTCGTTTCCACCACCCATGTGGACATAGACTTTCCATCTTGGCCGATTTCATACTCGTATGTATGGGCGCAAAATAAGCCGTGCTCGGTTTCGCGGAAGAAAAAGGTAAAAGCATCCAGCGGGCACTTGGATCCCAACCAGACAAATTTATTGCGCTTTTCGATTATCTTGCAGCCAAATTCCGTGGCATATCGCGTGCGGATGGGGCTGTTGATACCATCGGCAGCGATGATGATATCACTGTCCGCAAAGCGGCTATCAATCTCATCCACCGGAATATGGGCTTCGAAATGCAATCCAACGCCAACAGCTGCGCAGCGCTTATGCAGCATTTGCAGCAGGGTCATGCGCGAACAGCCCGCAAAGCCATTACCGCCAATAACGGCCCTATCACCTCTATGCTCAATGGCAATATCGGTCCATACGGCAAAGCTATCGCGGATCAGGTCATAGCTTTCGATGTCTGCACTTAAAAATTCATCGAGCGTTTCATCCGAGAAAACCACCCCAAAGCCAAAGGTATCGTCCGCGCGGTTTTGCTCAAACACTTCAACATTAAAGTCAGGACGGGCTTTCTTGATCAAAAGCGCACTATAAAGCCCACCCGGACCGCCGCCAATCACTGTTATTTTCACTTGCCGCTCCTAAATTTTCAATCGGGTTTATTCACTGGCTTGGTTAAACTGGAATAACTGCCGTTGTTTCAATTTCAATTTTCGCCGCGTCTTCAATCAGCGCCACCACCTGAACGCATGCCATACAGGGGAAAACCTTACCCAAAACATCTCGCCAGACAGCGCCTATTTCTTGCTGGTTATCCGTGTATTCTGCCTTGTCGGTAATGTACCATGTCATACGGATAATATGCTCCGGCCCTGCGCCCGCTTCGGCCAAGATCGCTTTGGTGCTCTCAAGCGCTGTGCGAAGCTGGCCCATGAGGTCAGTAGCCTCAAAAACCTCATCGCTATTCCAGCCGATCACCCCGGCGGTAAAAACCATTTTACCCGTTGCTGCGATGCCATTGCTATAGCCCTTTGGGCGCGGCCAACCTGCGGGCTGTAAAATTTGATGGGTCATTTCTGCTCCCCGTGTGCTTGCAAATGCTGACGTGCGATGACTATTTTTTGAACGTCTGACGCCCCTTCATAAATGCGTAGGGCTCTAATTTCGCGGTAAAGCTCTTCCACCTTAACGCCCTTAGTGATGCCGAGACCGCCAAACAATTGCACGGCTTTGTCGATAACAATTTGGGCCTGGTCGGTGGCAAACATTTTCGCCATCGCCGCTTCGCGGGTCACCCGCTGTTTCTGCGTATCTTTCACCCACGCCGCACGGTAAATAAGCAGAGCGGACGCATCCACATCCACGGCCATTTCAGCCAATCGTTCTTGCGCAATGGGCTGATCAGCGAGCGTGGCACCAAACATCTTGCGACTGACCGCACGGTCTGTTGCTTCATCCAGCGCCCGTCTAGCAAATCCAAGCGCCGCCGCCCCCACCGTCGTGCGGAAAATATCGAGCGTACCTAGCGCTACGGACATGCCTTTGCCTTCAGTGCCAATAAGATTGCTGGCGGGCACTTCAACGCCGTCAAAGGTGAGCGTTCCCAGCGGGTGCGGCGCGATAACATCAATGCGCTCGCTGACGGTAAAGCCATGCGTGTCCGCATCCACCACCACCGCATTCACCTGTTTGCTGCCCGCAACCTCTTTACCAAACAGCGTATAAAAATCAGCAATGCCCCCATTGGATATCCATGTTTTAGTGCCTGAAACGCTGTAATTTTCACCTTGTGGAGTAATCGTCGTTTCCATCGCTGCAACGTCAGACCCCGCCCCTTCTTCCGACAGGGCAAAAGCAGCAATTTTGGCCCCCGATGCCACATCCGGCAGATAGGCCTGCTTCAAAGCGTCATTGCCATAGGTGCTAATAGCGCCCGAGCCCAGCCCCTGCATGGCAAAGGCAAAGTCAGCGAGGCCTGAATGACGGGCCAGCGTTTCGCGGATGATGCATAGTGAGCGCACATCAAGTCCGCCGTGCACACCGCCATAAGCTTTAGGGACGCAGTAACGCAGCCAACCACCAGCACCCAGCGCCCGCACCAAACGAATACAGGTGACATCGATATCGTCGTCGGCATCCTCGCCGCAAATTTCTGGTAAATGCTCGCACGCCCAAGCATCTAAGTCGCGGGCAAGCATGCGGTGATGGTCTTCAAAAAAGGGCCATTTAAGAAAGCTGGTGTCTGCCATATCAATCACCCTCAAACACAGGTTTTTGTTTGTCGACAAAGGCATCATAAGCGCGGGTAAAATCTTTGGTTTGCATGCAAATTGCCTGTGCTTGGGCCTCGGCCTCAATGGCGGTGTCCAGGCTCATGTCCCATTCCATATTGAGCTGGTTTTTGGTGATGCCGTTAGCGAAAGACGGGCCCGATGCAATCCGCAAAGCCATGGCCATCGCCACATCCTCCAACTCATCCACTGCTACAATGCGGTTAAAATAGCCCCAGCGCTCACCTTCTTCTGCGCTAAGTGACCGTCCGGTGAAGAGTAAATCGCTAGCCCGCCCTTGACCGATGATGCGCGGTAGCATGGCGCAGGCCCCCATGTCGCAGCCCGCCAAGCCTACCCGATTGAACAGAAAAGCAGTTTTAGCGTCAGGGGTGGCATAGCGAAAATCCGATGCCATGGAAATGATCGCCCCCGCGCCCACGCTGACGCCGTCGATGGCAGCAATTATGGGCTGTGGGCAGCTGCGCATGGCCTTGATCAGGTCACCGGTCATGCGGGTAAAATTTAGCAGCTCGGGCATATCCATGCGGGTTAGGGGCCCAATGATATCATGCACATTACCGCCGGAGCAAAAATTACCCTCTGTGCTGCCAAACACAATCGCTTTCACCTGCGGCGTATAAACTAGACCCCGAAATAGGTCGCGCAGCTCAGCGTAAGACGCAAAGGTTAGCGGGTTTTTTTGCTCAGGCGCGTTCAAGGCAATGCGGCCAACGCCGTCCTTAAAATCCCACAAAAAATGTTCTGCTTCATAGGCGCTTGGGTCCATTGTCATGCTACGTTCTTTTCTGTTGTTGTCGATTGATCTGAGAGATGCTCTAAAATCAGGCGCAATTGGGCTAGGTCAGTTGCCGGAACATGACCAAAAATTTCCCTAATCCACTGCTTGTGGACGGCGGCCATTTTGGTAAATAGCGCTTCACCCTCATCGGATAGGGAATAGATAACAACGCGGGCATCCCGCACATCATTGCGGCGCAGCACATAGCCCCTGTCGATTAATTTGGTCATCACCTGCGTAGTATTGCCTTCGCTTACCACCAGTTGGCGCGACAAAGCGCCGGCGCGCAGGCCATTGCGGTTGCTGCGCTCCAAAGCAGATAGAATATCAAAGCGAGAGATGGACATATCAAACTCTGCCCGCAGCTTGGCATCAATGACCTTCTTAATGCTGCCCGATGTGCGCAACAAAGATAGCCACGCCCGAAGAGCTTCACTGTCTAATATGTCATATGCCACCGAAAATATTCCGATCCATCGTTGGATAATGTATATAGTTTAGTATTAAAATAAATATTTGTCAAATATGTTAATATACTCATATTTATGTATTATTTTTTACTTTTATACATAAAATATATATCGGTTCAAATTTATCTAACCATGATTAGTCTTATGTCTATTATAGTGGCGGCACTGACATTACCGCTATAGCTACAATCACCTTCAAGAAAAAAGAGCTTTCCCCTATGACCAGAAATCCAATTGAAAAACCGACCCTGCCTACCGCTGATATCTGTGATCAAATCACAGGAGCTGAATGGATCAAAGGGACATTCGGTGATTACGGTAAAATATCCCATTTCTGCGGACCCGCTGTTACCATCAAAACCAATAATGATAATAGTATGGTGAAAAAGCTGCTATGCAGCCCGGGGGCTGGCAGGGTTTTAGTGGTCGACAATGGCGGTGATTTGGACCGAGCGATGGTCGGCGGCAATTTGGCGCGCTGGGGCGCTGAAAATGACTGGTGCGCGATCATCATATCCGGCGCTGTTCGCGACCGCCATGAATTACAACATGAAACCATCGCAGTGAAGGCGCTGGGAACATGCCCAAAAAAATCAGATAAAGGCAGCGCTGAAAGCCACCTTGAAGCCGTTACCATTGGCGGGGTCACCGTCAACACTGGCGACTGGGTAACCGGCGATATGGACGGCATTGTGATAACAAAGGCCCAGCCAGATTTGGCTTAGCTATATTCCCTTGCGGCATCGAGCAGCCAGCGCCCAATATAATCAGCAAAACTGCGGCGGATGATCAAGTTGAAGGAACCATCAGCTTTTTTAACCACTAATGCCCCTGCTTTTGCAAAAGTAGTTTGAACGCAGTTACCCACTTTAAACTTGCTCGGATGGAAATCATAAATACTCGATTTCTGGAGAATTTCTAAACTCGCACCCCCGCGCAAAGAGATGATAGTTTGACCGCCGGTAATATTAGTGACCGCAAAATGGCCTTTGAGCGCTACTCTCAGGGCGTCCTCCACCGCAATATCATTAGTAGTGATCAGCCATTCATCAGGTCCGAGCCAATAAGCAGCGCTTTCATCATGCCCTGAGAAACTGTTTGGGACGACAGGCAGGGCAAAGCCCAGTGTTTTTTGGGCCGCCTTCATGAAAGAACTATCGCTGGCACACCCGCGTAAATTCAGATGACTAACCATATCTGCTTCATGAATGTTTATGCCCCCCCCCGACAAAGTCATAAAAGCATCCGCCATATGATGCAGCGGGGTTTCAACTAATATATTAGACATTTTGGCGCGCTCCCGATGGGTCATAAAAGACCGAACTGACAATTTCTGCGGCGATCACTCTGCCGTCTGCAAGCGGGCAGAAAACCTGCTCCCCTAGCCGGTCAAGCCCACCCTTGACCACTGCCAAGGCAATCGAGCGTTCAAGACAAGCGCTATAATAACTGCTGGTGACATGGCCCTGCATGGCGGCTGGGATGGGGGCATTACGCTCGTTCACAATTTGCGCCCCTTCGGGTAAAACATCCAGCGGGTCCATGGTTTTAAGGCCGACAAGCTGCTTACGCATGGTGCGGGTACAATCGCTGCGGTCCAGCGAGCGTTTGCCCAAAAAGCTGAAAGACTTTTTGCTGGATACCACCCAAGCCATATTCATGTCATAGGGCGTTACCGAGCCGTCGGTGTCTTGGCCCACGATGATGAAGCCTTTTTCGGCGCGCAGCACATGCATGGTCTCGGTGCCATATGGGGTTATGCCGAACTCTGCCCCGGCTTCGATCAACTTTTCCCAAACATGACGACCATAGTGGGCGGGTACATTGACCTCATAGGATAGCTCACCCGTGAAGCTAATGCGGAAAACCCGCGCTTTAACGCCCGAAACAGTGCCATCCCGCCAATCCATAAACTTAAAGGCATCGCCATCTAAGTCTATATCGCTGCAAACTTTAGCAATAACCTTGCGCGCATTGGGCCCGGTAACCGTGGCGGTGGTCCAATGATCCGTAACCGAGGTAAAATAAACTTTAAGCTCAGGCCATTCTGTTTGGTGCCAAATCTCTAACCAGTTTAGCACGCCCGCTGCGCCGCCCGTTGTGGTGAACATCAAATAATGATTTTCGCCGAGACAGGCCGTTACACCATCATCAAAGATCATCCCATCTTCACCCAGCATAACCCCATATCGGCATTTACCGGGGGCAAGCTTCAAGTATGCATTGGTGTAAACGCGGTTTAGAAACTCCGCCGCATCGGGGCCTTGAATGTCTATTTTTCCCAGTGTGGAGGCATCCAAAATTCCGACGTGATTGCGAACGGCCAAACATTCGCGCCCCACGGCATCATCCATATCTTCACCCGTTTTGGGGAAATACCATGGGCGTTTCCACTGGCCAACATCTTCGAACTTTGCCCCAGCTTGCTCGTGCCAGTGCTGCACCGCCGTAAAGCGGGCGGAGTCAAACAGTTCGCCAACATCGCGGCCTGCAATGGTCCCAAAGGTGGTCGGGGTATAAGATGGCCGGAATATAGTGGTGCCGGTTTCCGCAATGGTCTGGTTCAGCTTACGCGCCAAAATAGCCATGCCGTTAATATTACCAAGCTTACCTTGGTCAGTGCCAAAGCCCATCGCGGTATAACGTTTTACATGTTCAACAGATGTGTAGCCTTCCCGCGCGGCTAATTCAATGCCGGCAGCGGTGACGTCCAACTGGTAATCAACAAATTGATATGGCGCGCGGCTGGTTGGCTTGCCGTGGGGCAGCAAAAATAAAGCTTGCGCCGGTCCTGCTGCCGTTTCCCCTGTAACATTATAAGATGTGGCAACAGCGCTGTGACCACAGTTTATGGCCGCCTGCACGCCACTAGCATCCCCTTCTGCCAAACAGCTGGCGGTATCATAGGTGCCCGCTGCCGCGCCAACAGAGCGCTCTGCTTGTGTAGACTTTCCCGGCCTAAAGCCGATAATTTCTTCATCCCATATCGGTTTAGCCCCAGTGTGAGAGCTTAAATGCACAACAGGGTTCCAGCCTCCCGACGAAGCAATAGTGTCACATTGTAACGCCTTAGCTTGGCCGGTAAGCTTGCTGCCATCGGCGCTAAGCGGTGCCACCATTGCTCCCTTAACGCGCTTACCGCCCAGCACCTCGATAACCGCATGGCCCGTAAGCACCTTGACGCCCTTAGCCGCCGCCTTTTGTACAAGGTCCCCTTGCGGGTTGTGGCGGCTATCGACCACGGCAACGACCTGCCTGCCAGATGCATGCCAGTGCAAAGCAGTTTCATAGGCTCGGTCATTATTGGTGAATAAAATTAAGCCTTTGCCCGGCGTAACAGCGTAACGATTAATATAGGTTGATACCGCGCCAGCCAACATAACGCCCGGCACATCGCAGGCCGCAAACACCAGTGGGCGTTCAATAGCCCCGCATGCCAACACCACTTCACGGGCCCGCACCCGGTGGATGCGCTGGCGGGCAGCTTTGTCATTCGTCAGGGCTATATGGTCGCTGCAGCGTTCCGCGATGGTTAAAAAATTATGGTCATAATAGCCAAAAACTGTACTGCGGGGCAACATGGTTACCGTTTCAAACTTTGCCAATTCTGCTAAAGTGACCGCCAGCCAATGTGCTGCAGCTTTGCCGTCAATATTAACGTCACTTGCCAGTAAGCTACCACCGAATTCCTCCTGCTCATCGGCGATGATAACCCGTGCGCCGGTGCGCGCTGCCGCCAGCGCTGCCGCCAGCCCCGCAGGCCCCGCGCCCACGACCAAGACATCACAGTGCTGATTAATTCTGTCATATATATCGGGGTCCCGCACGGTCGGCGCACGACCAAGTCCCGCGCCCTTGCGGATAAAATGCTCATAGAACATCCACAGCTTTTTTGGGCCCATAAAAGTTTTATAGTAAAAACCCGGCGGCATAAGGCGACCAAACAGTGAAAATATCCGCGTCAGATCAAAATTTACATTTGGCCAACCATTAACGCTGCGGGCCTCAAGCCCGTCATAAAGTGCCACTTGTGTCGCCCGCAGGTTGGGAATAGTTGCCGCCCCATGACCCAATTGCACGATGGCATTCGGCTCTTCGGCTCCCGCCGTCATGATACCCCGTGGTCGGCTATATTTAAAGCTGCGCCCTACCACATCAACACCATTCGCAAGCAAGGCGGATGCAAGTGTATCACCGAGAAACCCACTATATCTCTTACCGTTAAAAGTGAAGGAAAGCGCGCGACTGCGGTCGATGCGCCCACCGATAGCTAGGCGGTTTTTCTGGGTATTTTCAAGACTCATCGGGCATCCCCTTTGGGCAGCGCCTTAGGGGTTGTCCCCATGGGGTAGCTTTCAAATATCTCATAGGTAACCGTATGACGTGTAACATTAAAATACCGGCGACATCCGGCAGAGTGCTGCCACATTTCATGGTGCCAACCTCGGGTATTTTTCCTGAAAAAGAGATAATCCGCCCAGTCAGCATCGCTTAAAGCGCCCGGGTCCAGCGGCCTTGAAATATGCGCTTCACCGCTATAGGAAAATTCTTCTTCTTCCCGCTGCTCGTCGCAATATGGGCAATGAATTTTTAACATGCTTTCATTCCTGCTTTAATGTGCCACACCAGCCGCACCGTGCTCATCAATGAGCGCGCCGCTAGTAAAACGATCAATGGTAAAGGCTTCGGCCAGTGGATGGGGGCGGTCATGGGCGACAGTGTCAGCAAAAACATAACCCGACCCCGGGGTTGCCTTAAACCCGCCTGTGCCCCAGCCACAATTGAAAAACAATCCTTGCACTGATGTTTTGCTAACAATCGGGCAAGCGTCTGGGCAGGTATCAACGATACCGCCCCATTGGCGGTTCATCCTCACCCGTGAAAAGGCCGGAAATAATTCGCAGATCGCCTGCATAGTATGCTCGATCACATGAAAACTGCCCCGCTGGCCATAGCCATTATATTGGTCAACACCCGCGCCGATAACCAGATCACCCTTGTCAGACTGGCTGATATAACCATGAACGGCATTCGACATAACAACGGTATCAAGGCAGGGCTTTAAGGGTTCTGACACCATCGCCTGAAGGGGGCGCGATTCGATCGGTAGGCGCATGCCCGCCATTGCCGCCACCACACCAGAATTACCGGCCACCACACAGCCCACCTTGGGCGCACCAATAAAGCCCTGGCTGGTTTCAACTCCCACCACCTTACCCGCGCTGGTGCGAATGCCTGAAACTTCACACTGTTGGATCAGGTCCACCCCCATTGCTGCCGCCGCCCGTGCATAACCCCAAGCCACAGCATCATGGCGGGCAGTACCGCCCCGTGGTTGCCACGATGCGCCAAGAACAGGATAGCGGCTGGTGGGCGAACAATTTAACAAGGGGACAATTTTTTGTATCTCGGCAACGCCCAGCACTTCCCCGTCGATACCATTTAGGCGGTTGGCGTTAACCCGGCGGGCAATGTCGCGCATGTCTTGCAGGCTATGGCCCAAATTCAACACACCGCGCTGTGAGAACATGACGTTGAAGTTTAGCTCTTGGCTTAACCCTTCCCATAATTTCATAGATAATTCATAAAGTTGGGAAGCTTCATCCCATAAATAATTAGAGCGAATGATGGTGGTGTTACGGGCGGTATTGCCGCCGCCAAGATAGCCCTTCTCAACCACGGCAACATTGGTTATGCCGTGTTCTTTGGCTAAATAATATGCCGTAGCCAAGCCATGACCGCCGCCACCAATGATGATGACATCATAGTGTTTCTTCGGCTTTGGACTGTGCCAAGCGGCTTGCCAATTTTCATGATAGCTCAAGGCGTTTTTCATCAGGCTAAAGACAGAATATCGTCCCATATCACCCTTTCTGGATTTGTATGATTCTTACCGTTAATTCATCAATTTCTTGTCTTTTTTAATAGCATATAAAGGTCATGTTTATAGAATATAAACGACATTATGGTTTCTAATGATTATAAATATTGACATACACATCCAAAAAAATACTTATAATACTTGAATATATATGCCAAAATATAGCTTCAAGACATTGCAAAAAGCATGTATATTGCTCGGAAATCGCCTAAGGCTTTACCAAACATGCCAACGAATAGCTCAATATTGCCTAGTGAATCTCACCTGAATGTTGGCTTTATTTTATTGCCGCATTTTACGCTTTTACCTTTTGCGGCTTTCATTGATGCCTTGCGATTAGCAGCGGATGACGGAGACCAAAGTCGCCAAATTCGCTGTCATTGGACAGTGATGGGATCAAGCCTGAAAGCGGTTAGCTCCAGTTGTGGGGTAGCCGTCAATCCATGGGAAACTTTTCAAGACCCCGCCAATTTTGACTATATTGTTATTGTTGGCGGCCTGTTGCATCATGGGCCTGCTGCAGGAAGTGACACGCTGCATTATTTGCAAAAAGCAGCGGCCAAGCAAGTTCCTTTGATAGGCCTTTGCACCGGCTCTTTTGCCTTAATCCATGCAGGCTTGATGAAAAATAGACGTTGTTGTGTTAGCTGGTTTCACTATAAAGATCTTTGGGAAGAAATGTCGGAAGATTTCATCGATATTATTCCGGTAGCTGAGCAATTGTTTGTTGATGATGGCGACCGGATTACTTGTGCCGGCGGGGCAGTGGCAGCGGATGTTGCCGCTTACATTATTGAACGTCATTTGGGTCAGCATTGGGCACGCAAAAGCCTGCGGATTATGATGATGGATAATCCCCGCGCGGGGGATACACCGCAACCGCAGCCAGCAGCATTAGGGCATATTACTAACCCCTTGGTAAAACGAGCTATTTTGTTGTTAGAACACAATATAAGCCGTCCGCTCAGCAACAAAGACATTGCCGATGAACTTGGTCTTTCAAAGCGTCAGCTTGAGCGAATTTTTTCAAATAAAGTCGGTGAAAGCCTTCAAAAATATTACCGCAAAATACGCTTGCAATATGGCCTGTGGTTATTACAAAATACGCTCAAGCCAGTAACAGATATTGCCTATGAATGTGGCTTTGCTGATACAGCACATTTTTCTCGACTGTTTCGGCAGAATTTCATGGTAACGCCGAGCTCCATCCGAAAGACAATATAGCTCATACCCAGCAAAAATTTATCCAACGCATCCCCTAAGCCAAACGTGACCCGGGCAAAGCTTTTCCGTCCACATTTGCCAAAAGAATATGGCCTTTTGCATCAGGAACACCAAGCACCAATACATCTGACATAAAGGGTCCGATTTGGCGCGGGGGAAAATTCACCACAGCCAAAATTTGTTTACCTTTTAGGCTATCAATCGAATAATTTTCTGTGATCTGAGCAGAGCTTTTTTTCACGCCAATAACAGGTCCAAAATCAATCATTAACTTATAGGCAGGGTTGCGAGCTTCAGGAAAGACTTTTGCATCAATTATCGTGCCTAGGCGAATGTCTAATTTTACAAAATTATCATAATCTGTAGACGTAGAAATTGCATTATTTTCACTCAATATACGTTGCATAAATAGCTCACATTATTCTAAGTTATGGATCATTTTATCATCAAGATTGAATGCATTTATGCAACAATTATTTTCTTGTATATTACAGCAGAAAAACTTTCACAGATTATTGAAAATTTTATATGTTCCCACTCCTGCCTGATGATTTAGATTGGATATAATTTCTCTCATTTTCACAAATGGCTTTTTTGCAGAAAAACCTTTCATTTGTGCGTGACTGCGGCTATTATCTACGCATGAATGTGAAAAAGATTCTGACATATACTAATGCAGATCAAATCATTTGCAGCGGCACTGTTCCGGCTAAGTTTTTAGTGCGGAGTTTTGACGATTTTATCGCAACAAAAATTCTTTTTTTGCGCCCTGCAATAAACTTTTATACGTACCTTTTAATGCGAAACTGACCATGCTTTGTTTGCGGGCCTTGGCCTATGCCAACTATTTTTCGGCGTGGTAAATGAGAGGAGAGTATTTTTAAATTAGAGTGTGGCGGGCATGTGCCTGCCTAGAGTGGTGAACATCAATAATAATACCCGTTTTAGGGGATTAATTTCTTATTTGTTCGATAGATAAAATTTAGAAATTTTTTGACTAAAGATTACTGTCGTATCGTGATTGATTTAACGCCTACTCAAAAAGCCAAAAAAATGGCTTTATCATTTGATCGCGGCTATGAATAAACCGCCGGTCATGTTTGCAATTATCAATATGGTTTTGCGGACAAAATATTAATCAAGGGAGGAAATCGTGAATAAATATCTTATGGGGGCATCGGTTATTGCCCTAGCCTCCTCAATGCAGCCTGTCGCAAATGCGCAGGATTATCAGCTTGAGGAAATTATTGTTTCGGCGACCAAACGCATGGCAAGCACACAAGATGTGCCTGTTGCTGTTTCGGCACTGAGTGAAAATACACTTCACGAAACAAATATCAACGTCTTCACCGACTATTTGCTGCAACTGCCCGGCGTTTCCGCTGGCGGTAGTGGCCCCGGTCAAGGTACAATTTACATCCGGGGTCTGGCATCCACGACCCCCAACCTAACCACTGCGGGCGTTGCCGGCATTGCACCAAACGTGGCGCTTTATCTTGACGAACAACCCGTGACCCAAGTGGGCAGAAACTTGGATGTTTATGCTGCTGACTTGAACCGAATTGAGGTTTTGCCTGGACCACAAGGCACCCTATTTGGTGCCAGTTCACAGGCTGGAACAATTCGCCTTATCACCAACAAGCCGAACCTGAATGATTTTGAAGGCCGGGTTATTGCTGGCGTTTCCTTCACCGAAGGTGGCGAAATGAGCGAAAAAGTCGAAGTGACCGTCAATGTGCCAATCGTTGAAGGCAAATTTGCTGTCCGTGGCGTCTTTTATAACGACAGCCAAGGCGGCTATATTGACAATGTTCCGGGCACGCGCTCGGCTGCTGAAAGCGCCCGCTTTGCTTCCAGAACGCGTCGGCCAAATAATACGCGCACCTCTGATGGTTTTCAGGCTGGTGTGGATATGTCCAATGTTAACTTCATTGAGGCAAACAATTTGGGTCTTACAGAAGAAAATTTCAACGACGCAAAATATACCGGTTTCCGGCTTAGTGCGCTTTATGATTTTGACAATGACTGGACATTGAATGTTAGCCATACTCGGCAGCAGATCGATTCAGACGGTGTTTTCTTCATTGATCCAGAGTTAGATGATCCTGACGATCTTTCAGTTCAGCGTTTTTCAGCTGACCGGGTCGAGGATGATTTCAACAATACATCATGGACCCTATCTGGACGTCTTGGTTCGCTCGAAGTTGTCTACACAGGGGCTTATCTTAACCGTGATACAAATCAATCGGTGGATTACACTGATTATCTTTTTGTTGGCCAGTATCTTCCTTATTATATTTGTGATGGCTCTGTAACCTATCCTGGATCAGGTGGGCCTTCTGGCAACTGTCAGGCGCCAAATCTGTTTGTTGATTCAGAAACAGAAACAGATGTAAACACCCATGAACTGCGTTTTGTTACCGATGCTGACAAAGCATTCAGGGCAACTTTTGGTGGATTTTACAGCCGTCAAAAATTGGTCGAACGTAACGACTTTACCTACCCTGGTTCTATTTTAGCAGAAAGCTTTACCCCAGGTGTTTTTGGTTGGCCTCAAAACGGGCCACTTCCCGGGTCATCTGTTAGTGACCCTAACCCAAGACCTCTCGGCGTGATTTTCTTTAACGACATCACCCGTATTGATAAGCAAGTCGGCCTTTTTGCTGAATTGACTTATGATCTTTCAGACACGCTTTCCATCACCGGCGGCATTCGCTGGCACGATGTGGATGTGACGATGAAAGGTAGTGCCAACTCCTCCTTCTTTAACTTCGGCGGGGTTGACGTCAATGCATTCGGCACCAATTTGGACACCCAGTTCGATGGTACGCAAGTCATAAACGGCGTGCCGGTTCCAAAAGGAGCTGAAGCCAAAGGGGCTGTTATTAAAGCAAACCTTTCTTGGGCACCAAACGAAGATACCTTGGTCTATTTCACTTATTCAGAAGGCTTTAGACCTGGCCTGCCAAACCGTCCGGCTGGTGCTGGCGGCGGGGCTGTACCTGCTGTGGTTAGAACAGATGAAGTGACCAACTATGAATTAGGTTGGAAAATGGACCTGCTTGATAAGACCATGCGCTTCAATGGTAATGTTTTCTTCGTTGATATTAAAGATCTGCAAACGACGATCTTTGATCCAACGGTTACCAATCTTTTCTTCTCTGATAATGCTGCAGACGCAGAAATTAAAGGGGTAGAGGGGGACATTACTTGGGCACCACCTGCTACACCGGGATTAATCTTAACCGCCGCATTCTCCTTCTTGGATGCTAAAGTTACTGATCTTGTTGGTGCCAGTGTTGCCATTGCGGGGCCAGGTAAAGACCTTGCTTATGCGCCTGCTTTCCAAGGCAATTTACGCGCTCGCTATAATTGGGATGTGAATGATAAATATAACGCACATTTCCAAACCAGCATGGCATATTCTGCCTCGTCTCATAGTGACATTGTGTTGATTAACCGCGCACAACAAGACAGTTATTATCTGCTTGGCATGTCGGTTGGCCTACATACTGATACATGGTCGGTTGAAATCTTTGCTGACAACTTGACCGATGAGCGGGCTCAGTTGAATAACAATCTTGTCTTTGATCGTGAACGGATTAGTATCAACCGTCCAAGAACAATAGGCATGCGTGTTACGGCGGACTTTTAGGCCAAGTTTGGTCTCACTATCCGCTTAAGAAACGACGAAGGCGCCTCAAAAACTGGGGCGCCTTTGCTTTTGGGTAAAGTTTAAGATTATAATTTTCGCCGGCATGTTGCGCCGCGATGAATGGGGAGCGATGATATTTCAACCGAATTAAAAAATGCCCAAGCCCATATTTATGAAGGTCGATTTGATGCGGCCCTAAAATTGTTAAACTCTGCCTTGGCCAAACAACCAGATAATATTGACGCGCTTTACATGAAGGCCGTCGCAGAACGCTATTTGAAGCAAAGTGACAATGCTTTTTCCACGCTCGCCAAAATAAAGCAATTAGCACCTGAATTTGGCCGCGCTTATCAGGAAGAAGGCCATTTATACCGCACACGCGGTAATGACAAAATGGCCCTGAATGCATATATTCAAGCCTGTACCGCTAACCCAGCATTGGATGCAAGTTGGCGGGCGCAAGCTGAGATTTTCAGAAAACTAGGCCGCAACAACGACGCCGCAATGGCACAAGCGCAGTCAAAAAGACTTGCAGCCCTACCCAAAGAATTGCTGGCCGTCACCAACCTTATTCACGAAGGCAAGCTGCTGAAAGCCGAGCAGCTTTGCCGACAATTCTTGCAAAAAACACCCCACCATATCGAAGCCATGCGACTGCTCGCCGATATTGGTGTTCGCTTTGGCGTTTTGGAAGACGCCGACTTTCTGCTGGAAAGTGCCATAGAGTTTGATCCTGACAATATTCAAGTTCGCCTTGATTACATTCAAGTGTTGCGTAAACGCCAAAAGTTCGATGCCGCCCTTAAACAAGCACAAAATCTTTTGGACTTTGAACCTGAGAATCCAATGTTCCAATCCCGCTATGCTGTAGAGGCTATGCAGTCAGGGCAATATGATACGGCTTTTGAAATGTTTGATAAAGTTTTGGAACAGTTGCCCGGCGACGTCGCCACCTTAACGTCATTAGGCCATGCCCAAAAAACTGTCGGCCAACATGACGCCGCTATCAAATCATACCACAGCGCCATTAAAACCAACCCCGCGCATAGTGACGCTTTTTATGCTCTGGCAAATTTGAAGACATATAATTTTTCAGATGAAGAATTAACGGCAATGCAAGCCCAAGAAAGCGTCGAGGGTGCCAGTTACAAAAACCGCATCAATTTATGTTTTGCGCTCGGCAAAGCTTATGAAGACCGCGCGGACTATGAACAATCTTTTACATATTACCAAAAGGGTAATGGCCTAAAATTAGTGCAATGTCGTTATGACAGCGACCAGATGGACGAGGAATTATCCGCCCAAGCGTCGGTTTGCAATGCTCAGCTTTTTGACCAGCAATCGGGCAGAGGCAACCCGGCAACCGATCCAATTTTTATCGTTGGATTGCCGAGGGCAGGCTCAACCTTGCTAGAGCAAATATTAGCGTCGCATTCTGCGGTTGATGGCACCCTTGAATTGCCCAATATTTTATCGCTTTCCCACCGCTTACGCGGCCATAAAAAAGTTGATGACCCCACCGGCTACCCAAACAACCTTATTTCCCTCAGCGAAAAACAGCTGAATGACCTCGGTGACCGATATATCAATGAGACCAAAATGCACCGGCTAGGCGCACCCTTTTTCACCGATAAAATGCCCAATAATTTTCGCCATATCGGCCTGATTAATCTTATTCTGCCCAATGCTAAAATCATCGATGCCCGGCGCGAACCCATGGCTTGCTGTTTCAGCGGCTTCAAGCAATTGTTCGCAGAAGGCCAAGAGTTCACCTATGGGCTCGACCAAATTGGTCGCTATTACAAAAGCTACGTCACCTTGATGGATCACTGGCATAAAGTTTTGCCCGGCAAAATTCTGGCCGTTCAGCATGAAGATGTGCTGGATGATTTGGAAAGCCAAGTGCGTAGAATTTTAGACTTTTGCGACCTGCCTTTTGAGCAAGCCTGCATCGATTTTCATAAAACAGACCGCGCGGTTAGAACCGCCAGCAGCGAGCAAGTTCGCCGACCCATTTTTAAAAGCGGCGCAGACCAATGGCGCAATTTTGAGCCATGGCTTGATCCCTTGAAAAATGCTCTCGGCGACACATTGGCCAACTACCGTGCGGTTGAAATTTCTTGATCCTCAATAGCCTTTAAGAACGCAATTTTTCATTCATGGGGTCATAGGGGCTTTCGTCCAAAACAGTGGCTTTAAACCGCTTGCCGAGAATGTCAATTTCAAGCGCCGTTCCAGCCGCAGCAAAAGCCGGATCGACCATTGCAAGAGCGAGAGACTTTTTAACCCGGAAACCATAATTCCCGCCGGTCGCACGGCCAATCACTTTGCCGCCAGAATATATCGGATTATTGCCCAAAACATCAGCGTCATTACTGCCGAAAACTTCCATGGTGACAAAGGCGTTTTTCTCCCCGGCTTCCTTGCGAGCAAGCAGTGCGTCTCGGCCAACAAAGTCGCCTTTCTCCGTTGCGATAAAGCGATCAAGCGCCGATTCGTAAGCCGAATATTCGATCGACATTTCCGTGCCAATAAGCCGGTAAGATTTTTCAACCCGCATGCTATCCATCGCCCGAATACCAAATGGTTTCAGGCCGTGGGCTGCGCCGTTTTTAAACAACATATCAAAAATATGGTTTTGATATTCAATCGGATGGTGGATTTCCCAGCCAAGCTCGCCGACAAAATTCACCCGGATCAATTTAACCGGCGCATGACCGATCGCGGTTTCTTGGCCTGTTAACCACGGGAACGCTTTATGAGAAAGATCATTACTGCAAAGCGGCTGCAATAAATCACGGGCTTTTGGCCCCGCCACCACAAACACGCCCATCGCCCCGGTTAAATTTTCAAACTGGACCGAGCCATCTTTTGGCATTTGTTTCTTGAGCCAATCATGGTCCATCCGCTGCCACGCCCCGGCGGACACAAGGTAATAACAGTTTTCTGATTCGCGCTGAATAGTGAATTCACACTGAACCCCACCGGTAGGAAGTAGGCCGTGCAAAAGACCCACCCGGCCAATTTTCTTTGGTAATTTATTGGCCAGAATATTGTTTAAAAAAGCTTCCGCCCCGGGGCCAGAAATGCGGCATTTGGCAAAAGCGGTCATATCCAACAGGCCGACATTTTCTTGCACATTTCGGCATTCATTACCCACATGCTCAAACCACCGAGAGCGCCGGAAAGACCAATGGTCTTCTTGGGGGCTGCCATCCGGGGCAAAGAAATTGGGGCGTTCCCAACCAAAAAGCTGACCAAATACTGCGCCCTTTTCCTTCATTCGGTCATAGCATGGTGCCGTGCGCAGGGGCCGAGCCGCACCGCGTTCCTCATCGGGGTAATGCACCGAGAAAACATCGGCGTAAGCTTCTTCGTTTTTAGTGATCAGAAAATTCTTCGTGGCATAATCACCGAACCGGCGCGGTTCTACCCCGAGCATATCAACCGTCGGCGCGCCGTCCACAATCCATTCTGCCAATTGCCAACCGGCACCGCCGGCCGCAGTAATGCCGAAACTGTGACCTTCATTCAGCCAAAAGTTTTTAAGATCCCACGCCGGGCCAACAATTGGGTTACCATCAGGTGTATAAGCGATGGCCCCATTATAGACGCGCTTAATGCCTAAATTTTCAAATATTGGTACCCGGTTTATGGCTGATTCTATATGGGGCAACAAACGGTCTAGGTCTTCTTGAAATAACTCATTTTCACTATTCTCATCAGGCCCATCAATATAGCATGCCGGTGCGCCAACTTCATAAGGGCCAAGCAACAAGCCGCCCGCTTCTTCGCGCATATACCATGACCCATCAGATTCGCGCAGAACACCAAGTTCCGGCAAACCTTTATCACGCCGGGCCAAAATTTCTGAGTGCGATTCGGTGACAATATATTGGTGCTCAACCGGTATAACAGGTATATCAAGCCCGACCATAGCCCCGGTTTGGCGGGCAAAATTACCGGTGGCAGAAACCACATGTTCACAGGTTATCTCGCCCTTGTCGGTGATGACGGTCCAGCTGTCATCCGGGTTTTGGGTGATGCCGGTGACGGTGGTGTAACGGTATATTTTTGCCCCGCCCGCCCGCGCGCCTGATGCCAATGCCATGGTTAAATCAGCGGGCTGAACATAGCCGTCACCCTCATGCTGCATCGCACCGATAAGACCGTCAGGCACTGCGAAAGGCCAAATATCGATAACGTCTTCAGGGCTTAAAAATTTCACATCAACACCAATGGTTTGGGCAACCCCGGCATATTGGTGATATTCATCCATGCGGTCTTGGTTGGTGGCTAGGCGAATGTTAGACACTTTGCGCAGGCCAACATGCTGGCCTGTTTCAGCTTCTAAGCGGTCATAAAGTTCCACTGAATATTTATGTAACTGCCCGACAGAATAGCTCATGTTAAACAAAGGCAGCAAACCCGCCGCATGCCATGTGGAACCGGATGTTAATTCTTTCCGTTCGATCAGCACCACGTCATTCCAGCCTTTTTTCACCAAATGATATAGGGTCGAAACGCCGACAACACCGCCGCCTATAACAACCACACGGGCATGTTTTTTCATTGTGTTCTTATTTTCTTTTTCTGTCATGGTCTTATCCTCGTCATTGGCCCTATGTGCCGTGCTCTTAACTAATGTTTGAATCTGGGAAACTGGCTTTTTTATCGTCCATATATTTCAGCAACCTTGCGTCAATATCCGGGTCAAGTGCCGGGGGAACATAATCGGCCAGCATTTTCTTATATTGTTTTTCAGCCCGCATTTCAGCGTCCAAACTGCCATCCTCTTCCCATTGTTCATAACTGTTATTGTCCGCAATGCTGGAGGTGTAAAAAGCGGATTTGAAATTGGCTTGGGTATGGGCGCATCCAAGAAAATGTTGCCCCGGCCCAACTTCACGCAGCGCATCCAGCGCTTGGCCATTATCCGACATATCAACCCCGCGAGCATAAACCGCCATCATGCCCGCTTGGTCAGCGTCCATGATAAATTTTTCATAGCCCATTGCCAGGCCGCCTTCCAGCCAGCCCGCAGTATGCAGCATAAAATTAACACCCGCTAACAAGCCCGCTTGCAAGGTATTGGCCGCTTCATAAGCAGCTTGGGCATCGGGTACTTTGGAGGCATTAAAACCACCTGCACTGCGAAATGGCACCCCAAGCCGCCGGGCAAGGGCCGCGCCAATATTTATCACTTGCGATGCTTCGGGTGTGCCAAAGGTTGGTGCGCCAGATTGCATCGACATGGAACTGACAAAATTACCGTAAATAACCGGTGCGCCGGGGCGAACAAGTTGCGCCAGCGCCATGCCCATCATACCTTCTGCCAAACTTTGGGCCGCGACCGCCGCCACCGTTACTGGCGACATTGCGCCTGCAACAATGAAGGGGCTTACCATGCTGGCCTGACCGTGCAGGGCATAATTTTTCAGCGCTCCAAGCATTACGCTATCAAAAGTCATCGGCGAATTGGCATTGATCAAACTGACCAAAACACAATTTTCTTCGACAAAATCATCACCGAAAACTATTTTCGCCATATCAACCGTATCTAAGGCTCGGCGCGGTGCGGTTACCGACCCCATGAAAGCTTTGTCGGAGTATTTTATATGGCTATAAATCATATCATAGTGGCGCTTATTCACGGGCAGATCGACCGGTTCACAGATCGTGCCGCCGGAATGGTGGATGTGCGGCGACATATAGGCCAGCTTCACAAAATTGCGGAAATCTTCAATGGTTGCGTAGCGCCTTCCGCCTTCGCGGGAATAAACAAAGGGCGACCCATAAGCGGGAACCAAGACCGTATTTCTACCGCCAATTTCCACATTATTAGCGCTGTTCCTGGCGTGCTGAGTGAATATGGAAGGTGCAGATTTTTGAATGATCTCCCTGCACATGCCGCGCGGAAAGCGCACCCGCTCGCCGTCAGCACTGGCCCCGGCCGCCGTTAAAATATTTATACTTTCAGGATCATCTTTGATATCGATGCCAATATCTTCAAGAATTGTGTCAGCGTTATATTCTAGTTGGGCAAGATCAGCGTCGCCTAAAATTTCATAGGGCGGAATTTTCCTAACAATAAATGGGTCGCGCGGCGCCACGGCCTCAGCTGTTGCTTGCGCTCTGCCTTTGCGGCCACCTCTGGTTCTGCCTTCTCGGGCCATTTTACTGTTCCTTTTCTACATTGATAGAGGGGCGGCGACGCCGACGCTTATTTCTATTTTCATCTATATTCGCCCTCGGGGCGGTTGGAAATGCCATCGCATCAACAAAATATTTTTGGAATTTTGCTTCGGTTGCCGTCTCTAATCTTTCTATTTTTTGTACCGCCTGAATGATACGGGTTTGCGCGTCCTGGTCCAACAATGCCATCGCCGCACCCATGCCTGCGGCGTTGCCGACCGCTTTAATCTGTGTCGCCTTGACCTTCGGAATAATGCCAATATCAGCCACATATGTGCTATCCAAATGCGTGCCAAAAGCGCCCGCCAACAACACTTCTTCAACAGCATCGCATTCAAGATAGTCTGTCAGCAGACTAACCCCGGCGTTAAGGGCAGCTTTGGCAAGCTGGACCGCCCGCACATCGGTTTGTTTGATAAAAATTTTATTCTTAGGGTGATCAACTAACAGATATTTCCACGTCTTGCCTTCTGGGACAAATCTGTCCGGGGCTTTTGTCGGAACAAAAAGACCGCTCTCATCAATCAGACCGTTGTTCGCCAGCTCGACCATCACTTCAAAAATACCGGAGCCACAAATGCCGGTAATATTGTGCGCAGACAGGTCATCCTTGCCATCATCCAGCCAAGCCTCATGACCAATAATCTTAAACTGGGTCGTGTGATCATCCTTGATGCGAATGCGTTCAATCGCCCCTTTGCTAGCCCGAACGCCTGCACTTATTTCCGCCCCTTCAAAAGCAGGACCGGTGGGCGATGATGCCGCCACGACCCTGCCTTTATGGGTTAAGAGAATTTCAGCGTTGGTACCAATATCGACCAGCAAAACCGACCGCCCGGCCATAGCATCCATTTGGGTAAGATAGGCCCCCGCCATATCGGCCCCAACATGACCCCCGATCAGAGGTAAAAAGGATATTTGCGCGGCGGCATTTAGGCCCATTGCCAAACCACCTGCGGGCATTGATATCCAATCTTTAACCGCCAAGGTGAAGGGCGCTTGGCCAAGTTCCACTGGTGATATACCAAAAAATAAATGATGCATGATCGGGTTGCCGACCATTACCAATTCCATGAAATGTTCCATCGGCACTGCAAGCGTGTCCGCCGCTTCTTGCACCATCTGGGTAATTTCTGTTCGTATCGCTGTGGTTAATCGCGCGTCACCGCCTTTGTTCATCATCACATAAGAAACCCGGCTCATTAAATCTTCACCGAATTTAATTTGCGGGTTCATCGCGGCATTTTCATAGACCAAATGACCACTGATAAGGTCATAAACATAAACCGCAAGCGAAGTAGAGCCAATATCAATCGCGGCGCCGTATAGGCCGCCATCATCTGGGGCGCGTACATCAACCACAATTGCACCGCCCCGGACAACCGCAATTATGGTGCGATTGTTTGCGGATAATGTTGGCTGTAATTTCACGAGCACTGCCGGGTCAAGCGTGACGGTAAGCCCAAAATCCATCAGGGCTTTGACCAAACCATCAGCGTCACAGGGGTTATCGTCCAAGGTCGGCAGTGGCAATTGGCACATATAAATTTTCACCACAGGGTTCAGCTTGGCATCAATAAAGCTGCTGGCTTTGCGGATGCTGCTGATAACCTCGCGGCTATCACTGGGAATTTCAACAATGACATCTCCGCGAATTTTGGCGCGGCATGCAAGACGGCGCTTTGGGGTTAAGCGCCCTCGGTCCATTGCTTCAAGCTCCACTGAATCAGGTGAAGAGAGACAGTCATCCCCGACGGTAATTTGATATTTTGCGTGGGTGCCACTTTCAACTTCAATCTGGCAGCGTTTGCATAGGCCTTTACCGCCACAAATAGAGCGCATATCAACCCCCGCCCGCAGCGCAGTTTCATAAACAGTTTCGCCTAATGCGGCAAAAGAGCGAACCCCTGACGGGGTGAATATCACACTATGTTGTTGGCCTACTGTCACGCCGTTACCCCTCGCAGCATATCGCCCGGGGGGTAGCTTTCAAACTGAGGCAAGCCATCGGTAATGTCATAATAAGTATTTTTTTCGCCAACAAATATATGCCCCTTGACCGCCAAACCACTAGCATCATCGAAGCTGCCCGCCATAATGCTGATGGTTTCATTTTCCTCACTATCCCAAAAGAGCAAACTGCCACAAAGGCTACAGGAACCAGTTTTGGTGCGCGGCGAAATTGCCCGCCAAGTCACATCACCGCTTTGGGAAAAATTATCGCGCATCACTCCTGCCGCTGCCACAAAATGCCCGGTTAATTTCTGGCATTGATGACAGTGGCAAAACCAAATGTCTGCGGCCTGCTCAGCAGAAAACTGCACCGCACCACAGTGACAACTTCCACCATGCTGCTGATTGCCCAAGCCCTTTTTAGCTGTTTTATGCTCTGCGCCGACGGCCACGACGACCTCCCCTGCCTTCGCCTTCTGCTACTGGTTCCCTGAATGTTTTAATCCAATAGGCACAGCTTCGATCAACACCGGTTAACACATCCGCCGCTTTGATAGATGGTACCAGCCCTTCATGCATCGGATTAAGGATCGCCGATGTCATGCCAGACGCCGCCAGCATTGGCAGAAATGCATTGTTAATTGCATGCCGGTTAGGCAAGCCAAACCCAATATTGGATGCGCCGCACGTTGTGTTTACTTTCAGCTCGTTCCGCAATCGGCGGATAAGATGAAAAACATCACGTCCCGCACTATTGATGGCACCGATGGGCATAACCAGTGGGTCCACCACAACGTCACAGGGTTTTATGCCGTGATCTTGCGCCCGCTCAACAATTTTTTTAGCAACTTCAAAACGTTCATCCGGGTCTTCCGAGATGCCCGTGTCATCATTGGAAATAGCAACCACCGCCGCGCCGTATTTCTTCACCAGCGGCAAAACCTGTTCCATCACTTCATCTTCAGCCGTGGTTGAATTTACCAGCGCCTTACCTTGGTATACTTTCAAGCCGGCTTCGAGCGCCGCTATAATGGAAGAATCTATACATAAGGGGACATCGGTTATCGATTGCACCAATTGAATAACTTCTGCCAAAATTTTAGGTTCATCCGCCAAGGGGATGCCCGCATTCACATCCAGCATCTGCGCCCCTGCTGCCACTTGGGCTAGGGTATCAGCCTCCACACGGCTATAATCACCCACTTTCATTTCCGCCGCCAAAAGCTTGCGGCCCGTGGGGTTTATACGCTCGCCAATCATAACAAAGGGTTCATCAAAACCAATGATGGTTTCCCTTGTTGCTGAACTTAACACTGTTCTCGTCATAATTTTTCTTTCTAAGAAATTACCTTGTTTATTTATTCAACGTCACGGGCTTAACCCACAATGCCGATGGATGTATCCATACTCAAAGGTGACCATGGTTTACGGCCGCCAAGCACGCCCGAGCGCGTTACCACATCACTCACATATTGTTCCTGTTTATAGGCCATCACATGGATGCCACTAACGCCGTCAATTTCACTGATTTGCTGCATCAATTCGACGCAGATATCCCGCCCCGCCTGTTTTTGGTCGCTCGCCCCTTCAAGACGGTGGACAATCTCATCAGGGATGTGAACACCCGGCACATTTGATCGCAGCCATTTTGCTGTTCGCGCTGACGCCAAAACCCCAACGCCAACCAACATATAGCAGCGTTCCGTTAAGCCCATATCCACCGCTTGGCTCATGAAATTTTTCAGCATCTCCACATCAAAACAATATTGCGACTGAATATATTCTGCCCCGGCTTTAATCTTTTTCTCCAGCTGCAAAGCCCGACTTTCAACCGGCGGCACAAAGGGATTGATCGATGCTCCCATAAACAGTTTCGGCGGGCTTGATATTTTCCGGCCACTTAAAAATTGTGCGTCATCGCGCAGGGTGCGAATTGTCTGTAAAAGTGACACACTATCCAGATCAAAAACTGCTTTTGCTTCTGGGTGGTCCCCGGCGCTAACGTCATCACCCGTCAAACATAAGATATTGCAAACCCCAAGCGCCGATGCCCCCAAAACATCACCCTGAATGGCGATCCGGTTTCTATCACGGCAGGACACTTGAATGATCGGCGAATAGCCAACCCGAGTTAAAATAGAACAAACTGCCAAGCTGGACATATGGCAATTTGCCCCGGATCCATCGGTAGCGTTGATCGCATCCACATAACCATCAAAAAGTTGGGCGCGGTGCAACACCTCGTCGGGGTCAGCGGAATCAGGTGGGGCTATTTCAGTGGTAACAGCAAAATGCCCTGCCTTTAAAACACGCTCCAAGCGGCCATGGGAAACATGGTCAGGTAATTGCGGCAAGGGATCACCAGCATTTACACCAAACAGAGCCACATTTTCATCATGTTTTTTCATTGCCCTTGGTCCTTAGCCCGCGCCAAAGAAAGCCACGTTGATCTACCCTTAATGCTGTGGTCCACAGCAAAATCCAAGCTACGAATGGCCCCTGCGTCTTTCATTATGCCAGCACCACTCCATGCCTCAACCCACACACAGCGCATATCTGCTTTTACTTCGCACATGCCATTTGCCCGCACGCCGCCACACGGTCCATTGCGAATGGTTTTTGGGCAATTCATCGGACAGCTCATCCCCGTTTTGGAAAGCACACAGTTGCCGCACATTTTGCAATCAAACATCACACCCTTAAATGACGCTTCAAGCGCAGTGATAGGGCGGTCCAATTTGGTGCCAAACAAAAATGTAATGAAACGCAACACCACCAAAATAACAGGGTTGCCTAAATTATACACCGACTCTAAAAAGCGGGAACGACGGCTTGACCATAAACGAACGCGGTACATATCACCGTCCCCCCATGCGGTCAGAGTTGGTCGGCACAAGGGCAGGTTTCTCACCCGCTAAAATACCCACGGCACCAGCCAAATCACCATACCCGACATGACGGTGAACCAAAGACAAACCAAGCCGGTCTGCGGCGACCTGCGCTTTTTCAATCAAGACTGGATCATGGGTCTGGGCCAGATAAACGACCTGTGTATAATTGCCAAAATAGCTATCCAACAAATGGGGAAAGCGATCAAGGCCAAGGCCTTTTATAACCAGTCGATCAAAGTTTTTAACCAAATAATCAGTTAAGAAAAAGCTGCCAATTTCAGTGTCTGTAATTTCGCGAAACTGGGATGCGCCCGCATAAAATTCATAACAATGCGCGCCGTGCAAGCGAGACGCACCGTAACTTTCCAGCACCGCGTCCAAAGCACCGCCAGTGCCACATTCACCGTAAGCCACAAATATTCTGTCGTAGCTACTGGCCTCCCGGGCGAGAATTTCTTCTACAGCAGGGGCAATTTTAGCAGGCTGATTATGATATTCAGCAGGCACACACTTCAAAGTCATGGTGGCATCATCCAAACCAAGCTGCTGGCGGAGGGTAACTATTTCCCGCGCCAACGCACCGCATGCTACCAATAAGCTTTTATGAAGTTTTCTGCCCATTCACTGCCCTTCATATATTCCGGCCAACAATGGTCTTGGCTAGT
This sequence comes from Alphaproteobacteria bacterium, assembly GCA_021774735.1. GTDB lineage: Bacteria > Pseudomonadota > Alphaproteobacteria > Sphingomonadales > Kordiimonadaceae > JAJFIS01. The sequence goes on from JAJFIS010000019.1 coordinate 42,132, forward strand.
TCAGCGCTCATGGCTGCGTCCCGGCCATAAGTGTGGGCATTGATCGCATCGGCAAATTCTTGGTTCAGCGGTGCCCCGCCCACCATAACGGGCAATTCTTTCAAAATACCGCGCTTGTCCAGCTCTTCAATCACCACACCCATATAAGGCATTGTTGTTGTTAACAGTGCTGACATGCCCAAAATGCTGGGCTTATGTTTGTCGATCGCTTCCAGATAATTTTCAACCGGATTGTTAATGCCAAGGTCGATAACCTCAAAGCCAGCACCTTCCAGCATCATGCCAACAAGGTTTTTGCCAATATCGTGGATATCGCCCTTAACCGTGCCGATCACATAGGTGCCGACGCTTGAATTTGTATCGCTGTCTGCCAAAATTGGCCGCAGTAAACCCATGCCGCTTTTCATCGCGTCGGCGCATTGCAGCACTTCGGGAACAAACAAAATACCATCGCGGAAATCAATGCCCACAATGCGCATGCCTTCAACCAAAGCGTCGCTTAGAATTAAATTAGCGTCCCAGCCCCGCTCCAGCAAAATGGTTGTGCCTTCATGTATTTCTTCCGCAAGGCCGTCATACAGATCATCATGCATCTGCTCGATCAGCTCACTGTCGCTCAAGTCGCGCAGGATAATGTCTTCTTCATCAGCCATTATGTTCTCCAGCCCAAAAGGTGGGCAGCTAAATTTATTTCGATCAACTCAAGCCAACAATTTGGCCGTCATCCCCCAGGCCAATGGAAAGCGCCGATGGCTTACGCGGCAAGCCCGGCATGGTCATAATATCGCCGCAGACGGCAACAATAAAACCAGCACCCGCCGAAAGCCGCGCTTCACGCACCTCCAACGTATGGCCCTTAGGCGCACCCTTTTTAGTGGGGTCAGAGGAAAAGCTATATTGGGTTTTGGCAATACAAATCGGCAAATGGCCATAGCCCAAATCTTCAAACTCGGCCAAAGTGCGGGCGGTGACTTTGCTAAGGGATATATCCGCAGCGCCATAGATTTTTTGAGCAACGGTACGAATTTTATCCGCCAATTGCATATCGTCAGGATAGAGAAGCTGCACATCAGCTGATCCTTCATCAAGCTGAGCCATAACTTCGCCCGCTAAATCCACTGTACCATCACCGCCTTCTGCCCAGTGCTTGGCAACCGCCATTCGCACGCCTTGCTCGCGGCAAACCCGAGCAACAATGGCAATTTCTTCATCGCTGTCCGACACGAAATGGTTTAAGGCAACGACGGGTGTTATGCCAAACTTACGCAGGTTGGCAATATGCTGTTCAAGGTTAACACTGCCCCGCTCCAATGCCACCGGATCACTGACACCAAGATCATCTTTCGCCACGCCGCCTTGCATTTTCAATGCCCGAATAGTGCTAACCAAAACAACAGCATCAGGCCGCAAGCCCGATTGGCGGCATTTAATATCTAGAAACTTTTCAGCGCCCAAGTCAGCGCCAAAGCCAGCTTCGGTCACCACCACATCACAGAGGCCAAGCGCGGTGCTGGTCGCCATTACGCTATTACAGCCATGGGCGATATTGGCAAAAGGTCCGCCGTGGATGAAGGCCAAATTATGTTCAATCGTTTGAGCCAAATTGGGTTGAAGCGCATCTTTCAATAGCACCGTCATGGCACCATCAGCACCCAGATCACGCGCGGTTACCGGGGCTTTATCATAAGTGCGGCCAACGATAATATTACCAATGCGAGTTTGCAGATCAGCGATATCAGTGGCGAGGCAGAGGATAGCCATAATTTCCGAAGCCACGGTAATATCAAAACCACTTTCGCGCGGCACCCCGTGTACAGGGCCACCAAGGCCAATATTGATGTTACGCAGAGCGCGGTCATTCATGTCCACAACCCGCCGCCAACTGATCCGACGCGGATCTATATTGAGCGCATTGCCCCACTGCATATGATTATCGAGAAGTGCGGATAATAAACTATGGGCTGAGGTAATCGCATGGAAGTCACCATTAAAATGCAGATTGATATCCTCCATCGGAACAACCTGCGCGCGGCCACCGCCAGCGGCGCCACCCTTCATGCCGAAACATGGCCCAAGTGATGGTTCCCGCAGGCAGACCATTGCATTAACACCAATTTTATTCAGACCATCCGTCAACCCCACGCTGGTGGTGGTTTTGCCTTCACCCGCTGGGGTCGGCGTAATCGCCGTCACCAAAATAAGTTTGCCTTTTTTGCCATCTTTATTTTTGGAGATATAGTCCAATGTTAATTTGGCCTTGTGGTGACCGTAAGGCACCAAGGCTTCGCCGGGAATACCAAGGCGATCAAAGGCCAATGGCAAAATAGGTTTCATTTCAGCCGCGCGCGCAATTTCAATATCCGGCGCACCTGCGGGTGGTAACTTCGATTGTGACATATCCTGCGTAATCCCTTTTAATGTTTAAATTTTTTACATCCCTAATTATGGGGTCCCAAGTGTAAAAAATCCTACATGCTTTTCTAGCAATCAACGGATAGTACGCATTCTTTGGAAATAATATTTTCTCATAAGCGACATTTACTATAGAAAACTCGCCTTATTATGCTGAATCTTGCCTATAAACATCAAATTAACGTCGTGGCACAGCGGCATAGTAATAATTCTGTGTCCGCTAAAAAACGATAGCATATTGTTAATTCTCGTGATTTACTGATCCGTCAAAATAGATGAATGCAATTTTATGTTCGGAAATAATCAGTTAAAGAAAACCCAAAATATTGGTTTTCTGCTAGTACCAGAGTTTTCTATGATTGCCTTTACCGCATCGATAGAACCCTTGCGCACGGCCAACCGGATGAGTGGCAAAACGCTATATACATGGCAAATATTTACCCCCAACAATGAGCTCATCGCCGCCAGCAACGGCGTGACAATTAAACCCAGCGCCAAGCTTGACGATTGCCGACTGGATGCCTTGTTTGTTTGTGCTGGTCTGAATGCTGAGAAATACACAAGTCGCGCTATACTGCAAAGCCTGCGCAGTGCGGTTAGAAAAGGTACGGCCCTTGGAAGCCTGTGCACCGGGTCTATCGCGCTGGCCGCAGCGGGTTTGTTAGACCAATATCGTTGCACCATACACTGGGAAAATATTGAGGGTTTTGTCGAAACCTTCCCAGAGCTTGATGTAACAGCCACTCTGTTTGAAATTGACCGAGGTCGTTACACTTGCTCTGGCGGGACCGCGCCTATCGACATGATGTTACATAGTATTTCCATCGAACATGGAGAAGAGCTGGCAACCTTATGTGCTGAACAATTACTGCATACATATGTGCGGCAAGCCCATGACCAACAACGTATGTCCCTGCAATATCGTACCGGCATTACGCACCCCAAGTTACTGGCAACAATTGCTTATATGGAAGCCCATTTAGAAAGCCCCTTGTCCCAAGGAGAGCTATCGAAAGTTGTGGGATTGTCCATGCGCCAACTGGAGCGCCTATTCCACAGCCATCTGGATAAAACACCCACGCGCTATTATCATGAATTGCGCCTGAAACGAGCGCAGGCCTTATTACTTCAAACCCCCATGTCAATCATGCAGGTGGCAGTGGCAACGGGCCATGGCTCAGCGGCTTATTTCACCAAATCTTACCGTGATTATTTTAACCGTCCACCAAGTGCTGAACGCCGTCTTAAAAAGGGCTAAGGCGCAGGGTTGTCTTCTGGGTCGGCATCAGGGTTATTTTCAACATCGTCCGACAAAGTATTGCGTGGATCAATTTCAAAAATAGCTGGGGTCGTGCGCGGCACAGCAACATAGTCTTCTTGCACAGATAAAGGCACCGATGAGCGCCGCGTTAAGCGGTACACACCGAAGACAAATACCACCATATGAATAATGGCCGTATAGAGAAAAAGGCCCGATGGGGATGACCATTGCATAACCATTGGTGCCAGCACTGGACCAACGATTGAACCAAGGCCATAAAGCAGTAACAACCCGCCACTGATGGATAGAAATTCATCACCCTCTGCATAATCATTGGCGTGGGCCGCGCAGAGTGCAAACAAGGGCATGGCAAACAAGCCATAAAGCAGACCACCTCCAAGCATGAAACTGGCTGAAACTGCTCCAAACATATATAGAAAAACACCGCCTGCAACGCTGCCCAAAGCCACAACGATCAAAACTTTACGGCGGTCCACCAGATCTGAAATATAGCCCACAGGCCACTGGGCAATCGCACCGCTGATAATGGCGGCGCTCATAAAGCTGGCGACCATCAAAATATCATAGCCCATTTGTTGCACATAGACCGGCGCAATGCCCCAAAAAGCCCCGTTCGCAAGCCCCACCCCCAACACCCCAGCAACCGCAAAGGGAGAGGTTTTGATAAGCTTTGACAAATTCAAGGACGTTTGTACCAATGGCTTAGGCGCGATGGCCCTTGTCATCGCCACTGGCACAATGGACAGTGAAATTAAAATTGCCACCAGTGAAAATAACATAAAGCCTGCTGGGTTGGCCGCAGTAAGCATAAATTGCCCTGCTGTTACCGCCACCAAATCGACGATTCGGTACACCGCTAGCACCTGCCCGCGCATCTTATTGGTGGCACGTTCATTGATCCAACTTTCGATGATCATATAGAGCCCGGCAAAACAGAAGCCTGTTATGACCCGCAATAGCATCCAGGCGACCATATTAAGCGCTATGGCGTGCATCAGGGACGCGGCGGCTGTCAGGGCAGCCAAAGCCCCAAAGGCGCGTATGTGGCCCGCTGTGGCGACCATATGGGGGGTCAGCAAACATCCAGACACAAAACCAATATAATAACCCGACAGCAACAGCCCAATCATCGTCAGCGGAAAGCCTTCGATTTCTGCCCTCACAGCCACTAAGCTTGATAATAGCCCGCCCCCCGCCAGCAAAATTGCTGCCGATATCAACAGAGCGCCCACCGATAATAGCATGGTTTTCATCAGCTAAGTTCCAACATGACTAGCTGCTATAAAAGCAGCGTTAAAATCAGCCAATATTCTTGTTGAAACTATTTGTCCAGCTTTTGAATCTAAGCGATCATTTTAACCCCTGATCATGATAGGCTTTTCGCAGCCCCTTTATCACCCCAATGCTCATCAAAAGTATGACAAACATAAAGGGTAGCCCCAGCACATTGGTTGCCGCCTGCAAGGACCGCAGCCCGCCGCCCAGATGCAACGCTATGGCCACACAGCCCACCAGCACCACCCAAAAGACCTTCTGGAATTTGCTGGTATTGATATTGCCGCCCGACGCCATGGTATCGAGCACCAAGGCACCAGAATCCCACGACGTTGTGAAAAAGATCAACAACAGCACAATAGCAAACATCGAAACAATTTCCGTGAAGGGTAATTGTTGCAACATCACAAACAACTTCATGGAACTTTCCGCCTCGACCAAGGCAGTGTTACCGTGAGTGACAATCTGATCAATAGCGGAAGTGCCAAACACTGTCATCCAGATCGCGCCAACCAGCGAAGGTACCAGCAGGGCAAAGAATAAAAATTCCCGCACCGTGCGCCCCTTAGACACTCGAGCGATAAACATGCCAACAAACGGTGCCCATGCGGCCCACCATGCCCAATAAAAAATGGTCCAATCATTGAAGAACAGTTGATCATCACGATCTGTAATATCTGACAGTGCTATGATATTACTAAAATAAGCCCCAATGTTGCTAAAGACATCTGTCAAAATTAACAGCGTCGGCCCGACCACAATGACAAATAAAGCCAGCATCGCAGCCAGGAACATATTAACCTCACTAAGCCGCTTCACCCCTTTATCCAAGCCCAGCGACACCGACAATAATGTGACACCTGCAACCGCCATCACCAACATGATTTGATTGATGGTATTTATTTCTGCGCCAAACAAGAAATTGACCCCCGACATTGCCTGATTAGCTCCAAGACCAAGCGATGTGGCTAGGCCAAACACTGTGGCTAAAATCGCTAATATATCAATGAAGTTACCAAATGTTCCCCATGTATATTTACCAATCAAGGGCTGAAAAGCGGACCTGATCGAAAGTGGTAAGCCAAAATTATAGCTAAAGAGTGCCAAAGACAAAGCCACCATGGCATAAATGGCCCATACATGGATCGACCAATGCATGATGGTTGCCGACATGGCAATGTCCTTCGCGGCCTGCATATCCCCCGGCGCACCGCCAAGGGGGGCATAGCTTCCCGCCTGACCCGCATCAGGGGCATAGGAGCTGGAAAAATGCGCAACCGGTTCCGCCACGCCGAAAAAGACCAACCCCACACCAACGCCAGCGGCAAATAACATCGCGACCCAAGCTGTATAGCCAAATTCTGGTTTTGCCTCTAAGCCGCCAAGACGCACTTTGCCGTAGGGGGATAGCATTAAGGCAATGCAAATAAGCGCAATAATGTTGGCCATTGTTGCCATTGCACTATTGAACTGATTGGTAACAAATTTTAAGGCTATATCAAATAGACTGGCTGCTTCCTCAGGTAAGGCTAAGGTCAGCACCACCAAAGTTATGATCAAAATCGCAGAAATGAAAAAAACAGGCGGATTAATTTCCACCCCTTTATATGTCGCTGATTGATTTTGAATATTCATTTCGCTGTTATTATCATCCACCATTAATCCACGCTCCCCATGCTTACAAATAATGCCTAATCAGGCATGTCGGCTGCTTTTAAACCAAAAAATATATGATCAATTTAGCCTATAAATAACATATAGTCCGGCCAAACTTAATCCTCTCCCGCGAGGGATAAGATCATATTGCCTCGTAAAATGAAATAGTAATCAGAGAATAAAAAATTGATATTGGCTCAAAAGTTCCTTCGCTTCACAGCAAAAGCTGCGGATTGTTTATTGCAACACACCACTATAAATAAGCCAAAGCAGGCCAAAACCTAGTGCTAAGCGGTAAATTACAAAAGCAGTCATGGTGGCATGCTTGAGCCAACGCATGAGAAAATGAATGGCCATAAGCGCCGCCACGCAAGATAGGGCCGCAACCAATAAAGCGTCCATAATTTGCGCGTCACTGCCTTTTTCAAGCAATTCAATTATCATTAAAAAGCCAGCGCCAGCGATTGTTGGGATCGACAGTAGCATGGAAAAGCGCGCGGCCTCTGTGCGGTTAAAGCCCAAATATCGTGCTGCAGTCATCGTCACCCCGGCCCGGCTTGTGCCAGGAATAAGAGCAAATATTTGCGCAATGCCAATAACGAGCGCTGGTCGAATTGCCATCTTCTCAAGGCTTTTGGTAACAGGGGCACGGCTGTCCGCCACATAGAGCAGAATACCAAAAATTATACTGCTCCACGCAATGACCTCAGCCGCCCGCAAGGCTGTCATATAGCCTGACGCTTTGGCAAAATAACCAATGATTATGACCGGAAGGGTCGCAATTATAAGTGCCCAAAAGAGTTTAGTATAAATACTGCCTTCAACGGCCCGCCGTGCTGGGGCAACACCGATAGCCCCAAAACCCGCAAGTGCCAAGCCTTTCGTATCACGCCAAAAATACACCAATACGGCTGCCAAAGTGCCCATATGTACAGCTACATCAATAGCTAAGCCTTGGTCTGGCCAACCAGTGAAGGCCGGAATAAGGATGAGATGGCCAGAGGAACTGATGGGCAAAAATTCCGTAATGCCTTGGATAAGAGCGATGATCAAAATTTGGATAGCTGTCACAATTACCCTCACCAAATAGCATTACATTAAAAATGTATGTTCAAAATCTATTGGTCACAAGATGCCCCAACAAATAACCAGATGAACCATGCCCTATGATGGACCCTATCACCAGCGACAGTGCAAGAAAAAAATATTAGTACAGTAATGATACTAAATATAGGCCATTAATAGGATTTAATCGCTTTATAACAAATGATTATCTTTATATTAAGTCAGCATTACTGTCTTAATGGTGTTTTTTTGCTCGCTATCTGCATATTTTGTTGTTATAGTACTGGAAGTTTCGTGTTGCTGTTCTTTCATTTCAATCAGCGTCACAAAGGGCCAGTTTAGGCCCTATCTGTTTTGCTGAGTATCTCCGTAAACTGCAGCAGTTCCTTTTGGCGCTGCTCAATGAATGATTAAGCTGCCAGACATTGTGTGGCTAAATAAGGAATGGTTGATGGCTACACCGAACCAAGCTGAAATAATGCTCAAATTTACCAAGCATCAAAAAAACATGCCAAACAAACGGGGTGCGGTTGAGCGTTTACAGGATTTTGATGAGGTCTATCAAAACTTCTCGCCGCCGAGGGCTGCCGAGCAGGCTTCGCGCTGCTCGCAGTGTGGGGTGCCCTTCTGCCATATTCACTGCCCACTGGGAAATAACATCCCCGACTGGTTGCGCTTAACCGCTGAGGGTCGCTTGCAGGACGCCCATGAGATGGCGAGTATGACCAATAATATGCCCGAAATTTGTGGACGCATTTGCCCGCAAGACCGCCTGTGTGAAGGCAACTGCGTTATTGAAAATGATTTTTCATCTGTCACGATTGGCAGCGTTGAAAAATATATCACAGAGGTCGCTTGGGAAAATGGCTGGATAAAAACCATAACCCCACCCCATGAGCGCACCGAGAGCATCGGCATCATTGGGTCAGGACCGACGGGTTTAACGGCGGCTGAAGAGCTGAGAAAATATGGTTTTCAGGTCCATATTTATGACCGTCATGACCGATCTGGTGGCTTGCTTATTTACGGCATTCCTAGTTTTAAGTTAGAAAAACACGTGGTGACCCGGCGCACCAATTACCTTGAAAAATCTGGCGTTATTTTTCACCAAAATTTTGAAGTAGGTGTTGATGCCACCCTATCTGAACTGCGCAGTAAACATGATGCGATTTTAATTGCCACAGGGGTTTACAAAGCGCGGGAGATAAAAGTGCCCGGCGCGGGGCTTGGTAATATCTTTCCTGCTCTTGAATATTTAACAGCAGAGTGCCGCACAGATTTGGGCGACAACGTGCCTGCTTTTGAAAGTGGTGCGCTGGATGCCTCGGGTAAAAATGTCATCGTAATCGGTGGCGGTGACACGGCGATGGACTGTGTCCGTACCGCTGTTCGCCAAGGGGCAAAGTCAGTAAAATGCCTCTATCGCCGGGACCGAGATAACATGCCCGGTTCCATGCGAGAGGTAGAAAATGCAGAAGAAGAAGGTGTTGAATTTGTCTGGCTGACCGCCCCGGAGGCCTTCATTGATGAAGGTGACAAGCAGGGAAGTGTTAAAGCCGTTCGCATCACCCGCATGCGCCTTGGTGCCCCCGACGCCACAGGGCGACAATCCCCTGAACCTGTGCCCGGCAGCGATGAAACTTTACCATGCGACATGGCTATAACCGCACTTGGTTTTTCCCCTGAAAACCTACCTACTATGTTCTGTACGCCCGAACTTGGGGTAACCCGCTGGGGGACGGTGAAAGTGAATCATAGCAGCTTAATGACTAATTTAGACGGCATTTTTGCTGCTGGTGATATTGTTCGGGGTGCATCTCTTGTGGTTTGGGCTATTCGTGATGGCCGAGATGCCAGCAATACCATTGCCAATTGGCTAGACGAAAAAGCCAACGCCGTAGCAGCAGAATAAGGGCCATAGAAAATGACCGAAACCACCATACCCCACCAAGATACGGCCCCAGAAGCTATCGGCCTTTATGACCCCATGGATGAGCATAGCGCCTGCGGGGTTGGCCTTATCGCCTCCATTAACGGCCAACCAAGCCGCGAAGTGGTGCTGAAAGGCATCGAAGCGCTCAAGGCCATATGGCACCGAGGTGCTGTGGACGCGGACGGCAAAACTGGTGACGGTGCCGGTATTCACCTGCAAATTCCACAAGCTTTTTTCAAGGAGCATGTTCGCGCCACAGGTCATGAGCCCTTGGATGGCAGCCTTGCGGTTGGCATGGTTTTTCTGCCTAGAACCGACCTCGCCGCGCAGGAAGCCTGCCGCGCCATAATTGAGAGCGAAATATTAAACTTCGGCTATTATATTTATGGCTGGCGACAAGTGCCCGTTGATATATCTGTCATCGGTGATAAGGGCGAGGTAACAAGGCCTGAAATTGAGCAGATCATGATTGCCAACCCGCACGGCAGCGATGATGAAGCTTTTGAGCGTGACCTTTACATCATCCGTCGCCGGGTGGAAAAAGCCGTAGCTCAGGCACAGATCAACGGACTTTATATCTGTTCGCTCTCCTGTCGGTCGGTAATATATAAAGGACTTTTTTTAGCCGAACAGCTCGCCATTTTTTACCCTGACCTGCAAGATGATAATTTCTTGTCATCCTTTGCGCTCTATCATCAACGTTATAGCACCAACACTTTTCCCCAGTGGTGGCTCGCTCAGCCCTTTCGTATGTTGGCCCATAACGGTGAAATAAACACTATTCGCGGCAACAATAATTGGATGAAAAGCCACCAAATTCGTATGGCCTCCATTGCCTTTGGTGACAATTCAGAGGACATCAAGCCTGTGATACCCGTCGGGGCATCCGATTCGGCTGCTCTCGACGCAGTTTATGAGGTAATGGTGCGCGCAGGACGCAATGTGCCGATGACCAAGACTATGTTGATCCCCGAATCCTGGTCCAAAAATGACACTATTCCTGAAGCTCACCGAGCGATGTATGCCTATAATGCCAGCGTCATGGAACCATGGGACGGCCCAGCTGCTCTGGCCATCACAGATGGCAATTGGATTATAGCCGGCGTTGACCGCAATGGCCTGCGTCCCATGCGCTATAGCGTTACCCATGATGGTCTGCTTATCGTTGGCTCAGAAACTGGTATGGTGGTTGTTAGCGAAGACAATGTCCGCGAAAAAGGGGCGCTCGGACCGGGTCAAATGATTGGCGTTAATCTGCTAGAAGGCCGCCTTTACCATGACGTTGAAATGAAGGATAGCCTTGCTGCCTCTCAGCCTTTTGCCGATTGGGTGAAAGAATTTAAAAGCCTTGCTGATATTGATATTACCGGCGGACAAGAGGTCAAGCGCTATGACGTCGATCATTTAAGAACTCGTCAAATGGTCGCTGGGCATACCACAGAAGATATGGAGCTGTTGCTCCATCCACAAGTAGCCACTTGCAAGGAAGCTATTGGCTCCATGGGGGATGATACGCCGATTGCGGTTTTGTCAGGGGAATACCGTAATCTTGCTCATTATTTTCGCCAGAATTTTTCTCAAGTAACAAATCCGCCCATCGATAGCCTGCGCGAGCACCGGGTGATGAGCCTTAAGACCCGCTTTGGTAATTTTACCAATGTGCTGGATGAGGGCCACACCCAAGCCGGGGCCTTGGTTCTACAAAGCCCGGTTCTAACCAACCGTGAATATGCGGTTTTACGGGAGCATTTCGGCAAAACCGCGCAAATTATTGACTGCACATTTGAAGTGAAGGGCGGCGCATCTAGCCTGCGAGAAAATATTGAGCGTATCCGCTTTGAAGCGGAAAATGCAGTGCTTGAAGGACGCTGTCATTTATTTTTGTCAGACGAAAACATCTCTGCCGCCCGCGCACCTGTGCCGATGATCTTGGCGACCGGCGGCGTCCATACCCACTTAATAAAAAAAGGCCTGCGCAGCTTTACCAGCTTAAATGTGCGCTCCAGTGAATGTTTGGACACCCATTATTTTGCGGTCCTGATTGGTGCTGGGGCAACCACGGTAAATGCTTATGTAACCCAAGACGCCATCGCCCACCGCCAAGAAAAAGGCTTATTTGGCGGCCTGACACTAGACGAATGTTGTGTCCGCCATAAAGAGGCTATCAACCAAGGCCTTTTGAAAATAATGTCCAAAATGGGCATCAGCATCATCTCAAGCTACCGGGGCGGATATAACTTTGAAGCACTAGGCTTATCGCGGGCTTTGGTCGCAGAATTTTTCCCCGGTATGCCTTCTAAAATATCCGGCATTGGTATGGCGGGTATTGAGAAAAAACTATTAGAACAACATGGAAAAGCTTTTCGCAAGCAGGTGACCCATTTACCCATCGGCGGATTTTATCGCTATAGGCAAGGCAGCGAGGTCCATGCCTATGACGGCAACCTTATCCATATGCTGCAAACCGCTGTCGGCAATGATAATTACGCCAAATATTTAAACTATAGTCGCGGCCTTGCGCAGCTACCGCCCATAAATCTACGCGATTTGCTGGACTTCCGCCGGGCAAAACAGCCGCTACCGCTGGATAAAATCGAATCTATCACCAGCTTGCGCAAGCGTTTCATCACCCCGGGCATGTCGCTAGGGGCGCTTAGCAAAGAAGCGCATGAAACTCTCGCCATTGCCATGAACCGCATTGGTGCCAAGTCTGTCTCCGGTGAAGGGGGCGAAGACCGACGGCGCTTCACCCCTTATGATAACGGCGACAATGCAAATTCGCCGATAAAGCAAATAGCCTCTGGCCGCTTTGGGGTCACGGCGGAATATTTAAACGCCTGCGAAGAGCTGGAAATTAAGGTCGCGCAAGGGGCCAAGCCCGGGGAAGGCGGGCAACTGCCCGGCTTTAAAGTGACCAATATGATTGCCAAATTGCGCCATGCCACGCCGGGGGTAACGCTTATCTCGCCGCCGCCGCACCATGATATTTACTCGATCGAAGATTTGGCCCAGCTTATTTACGATTTGAAGCAAATTAATCCGCGCGCCAAGGTTTGTGTTAAGCTTGTATCATCAGCCGGTATTGGTACCATCGCTGCTGGCGTCGCGAAAGCCCACGCCGATGTTATTTTGGTATCGGGCCATTCAGGTGGCACGGGCGCCAGCCCGCAGACCAGCATAAAATACGCTGGTACCCCGTGGGAAATTGGCTTGGCGGAAGTGAACCAAGTTCTAACTCTTAATGGGCTACGGCATAAAGTGAAGCTGCGCACTGACGGCGGCATTCGCACTGGCCGCGATGTGGTGATAGGCGCTATATTGGGCGCGGAAGAATTTGGGGTAGGCACCAGCTCATTAGTTGCCATGGGCTGTATTATGGTGCGCCAGTGCCATTCAAACACCTGCCCTGTGGGCATTTGTACGCAGGATGATAAACTGCGCGAAAAATTCTCCGGCAGCGCCGATAAGGTCGTAAACCTTTTCAGCTTTATCGCCGAAGAGGTCCGCGAAATATTATCTGAGCTTGGCTTTACCAAGTTGCAAGATATCATTGGCCGCACTGAGCTTTTACATCAAGTTAGCAGAGGTGCCCAGCATTTAGATGACCTAGATCTCAATCCGCTTCTTGTACAAGTGGGTGGCAAAGGTGGGCAACGGGTATGCACCGTCAAAGGACGCAATGAAGTGCCTGAGACCCTAGACGCCCAAATGATCGAGGATGCTAGTGCGGTGTTTGACCGCGGCGAAAAAATGCAGCTGACATACTCGGTTCAAAATACCCAGCGCGCTATCGGCACCCGTTTTTCCAGTGAAATCACCAATGTGTTTGGCATGTCCGGCTTAAACCCGGACCATGTGACCGTGCGGCTGCGCGGGTCTGCTGGGCAATCGCTTGGTGCCTTTGCCGTTCAAGGCTTAAAGATGATTGTTGCGGGCGATGCCAATGACTATGTCGGCAAGGGCCTATCGGGTGGCACCATAATTGTGCGCCCCAGCAACAGGTCCAACCTCGCCAGCCAAGATAATACTATTATCGGCAATACAGTTCTTTACGGGGCCACAGCGGGTAAATTATTTGCCGCAGGCCGGGCGGGGGAACGCTTCGCGGTGCGCAATAGCGGCGCTGATGTCGTCATTGAAGGCTGCGGGGCCAATGGCTGCGAATATATGACCGGCGGAAATGCCGTTATTCTAGGCCGTGTTGGCGATAATTTTGGTGCCGGCATGACCGGCGGTATGGCTTTTGTCTATGACGATACGGATAGCTTCAAAGGCAAAGCCAATCTTGAGACCATCACTTTCGACAGAGTCCGCAACAGCCACTGGGAAGCAGTGTTAAAAGCGCAAATTGAAGAACATGTCACAGAGACCGGCTCCCGGTGGGGCAGAATGATCCTGACCAATTGGGAAGCAAAACGCGGCTATTTTTGGCAAGTGACGCCGAAGGAAATGCTGGAACGGTTAAGCCATCCGCTGTGCGATGACGAGAATGAAAACATTTTGGAGCGGGCATAATTATGGTCATTCTGAACTTGTTTCAGAATCCATTGCTCTATCAAATGAAGATTGTGCCGGATGCGACATGGACCCTGAAATAAATTCAGGGTGACTGACCTAGTCTTTAACGGCCATATGACCTAATGCCCATTTATGGCCACAGAGATAGTCACAATACCATAATAACTCTTTGATATTTAAAAGCTTCTTGTTTAAAGAAATCTCAGCAATTGGTCCTTGTGCATTATGCACAGTTGAGTTTCTAGCTGATATAGAGCTTTTAAGGGCACCAATAATATTTGAATTAATATAGTTGCTATAGTTTTTATCTATTCGTGGGAAATATTCATTAATCAACTTAATTATCGGTGGTGAGTTTGTATTTTCAAAAAACCATTCAGCTTCTGGAAATTTTCGAATGATAACTTGTATTACAGCCACCTCAGGCTACCGCCTTCGCTGGGAATGACATTGGACCTCCTGTCACTTCACCATTTACAACGCTACTTATGATTTTCTTGAAATAGTATAAACATGCTTTTCTGGGAATTGATCCAATTCTAGATGCATTATGGATAATCCATTTTCAAACAGCAGCTCGATATTTTGCCTGATACCTATGGAGCTGTAATAAAATTCTTGGCCGAGCCATGTGTCGGTGTGCGCGCCCACACCATCCCCGAATGTATGGATCATAACGCCGTGCTTGGATAACATTCGACAGAGTTTCGCTAAAACGGGCTTCTGCATATCTAGGGGCAGATGAAAAAGGCAATCCCAAGCGAGAATGAAGTCATACTGCATGTCGGTGTCCCAGAACCTAATATCGTCCTCAATAAACAGGTTTTTGGGGTGGTTCAATCGCGCCAAATTTATCATTTCTGACGATGCATCAATTCCGGTGATTTCAAATCCTCTATCTTCGAGGAGCTTCATCAACCTGCCACCGGCCCCACAGCCGACATCTAACGCTTTTCCGCTGGCATTCGAAAAAGCAAGCGCCTTTTCCACTTGGGCTACGCCGTAATTGGACGCCTTATGGCGATCGTTCCACCATAGGGCTATTTCATCATACTGCTGGCCTATATTATCTGGTGTATCTGTCACGCCACCATCTGCATCACGGCTTTGTTAGCAAGGGGATGTAGGTCTGAGCCGCCATCACTGCCTGCAATGGCTTTAATGTCGTCGATCATCCGCGGTTCCCAGAAGCTGGTGATATGATTATTGATGCCGCTGACGGCCTCTTCCTCAGGATAGGCGTCGAAATAATCAGCGATCTGGTTGGCCATTTTTATGAGCTTATGCGCGTCCATATTACCGTCCTTTGCCTGTTTTATTATATTAGTAACTTAGCGCTTCATTCACCCGCTTGCAAAATATGCGTAACTGATTCTGCGCGGCCATCGCGTTCCTCTTGCCAACTGGTTTGGGCATTCGAGAGCCTAACCTCAACCGCTGTTACCTTATATTCGGGGCAATTGGTTGCCCAGTCGGAATTCTCCGTGGTGACAACATTGGCCCCTGTGGTTGGGTGATGAAAAGTGGTATAGACCACCCCTTGGGGCATGCGATCACTAACCACGGCCCTGAGCACCGTGTCACCCTTACGGCTGGCGAGCGAAATAAGGTCACCGTCGCGCACGCCGCGCAGTTCAGCGTCATGGGGGTGAATCTCCAGCAGGTCTTCCCCGTGCCAGATATTATTTTCCGTCCGCCGGGTCTGTGCCCCTACATTATATTGGCTAAGGATGCGACCTGTGGTCAAAATAAGCGGATATTTACGGGTCGAGCGCTCGTCCGTTGGCACGAAGCGAGTGAGCATAAATTGGCCCTTACCACGCACAAAACCATCCACATGCATGGTGCGGGTGCCATTCGGGTTTTTCTCATTACACGGCCATTGCAGACTGCCCTCATCGTCTAACCGCTTGAAAGAAACGCCCGTGAAACTTGGTGTAAGCCGGGCGATTTCATCCATTATATCAGCAGCACTGTCCCACGCCATAGGGTAGCCCATCGCGTTTGAAAATGCACAAAGCGTTTGCCATTCATCCATACCCTGCATCGGTGCGCGCACGGGCCGCACCCGGTTTATCCGCCGCTCCGCATTGGTGAAGGTGCCGTCTTTTTCCAAAAAGGACGTGCCGGGCAGAAACACATGGGCGAACTGGGCGGTTTCATTAAGAAATAGATCTTGGACGATGATACAGTCCATCGCCGAAAGTGCGGCTGATACATGTTGGATATCCGGGTCCGATTGGGCGATATCTTCGCCCTGCACAAACAGTCCCTTAAAAGTGCCGTCCACTGCGGCGTCAAACATATTGGGGATACGCAAGCCCGGGGTCGGCATAATGCTTGTGCCCCAGTCACCTTCAAACAGCTCCCGCACACTGTCGATACTTACATGGCGATAACCGGGCAGTTCATGAGGAAAGCTGCCCATATCGCAGGAGCCTTGTACGTTATTTTGGCCCCTGAGCGGGTTGATACCCACCCCTTCGCGGCCAACATTGCCGGTGAGCATGGCGAGGTTCGCCATCGCCATAACAGCCGATGACCCTTGGCTGTGCTCGGTAACACCTAAGCCATAATAAATGGCGCCGTTGCCCGCACCCGCATATAGCCGCGCCGCCGCTCGCAGCGTTTCCGCTGGCACGCCGCAAGTTTCCGCCAAAGCCTCTGGCGCATTTTCCGGCGTTTGAATAAAGTCTCGCCAACGCTTGTAGGCCGCATCGTCACAGCGCTCTGCGATATAATCAACCGATTCCAGCCCTTCGGTGATGATGGTGTAGGCCAGCGCATTCAGCACCGCAACATTGGTACCTGGGCGCATTTGCAGGTGGTGGCTAGCGCTTATATGGGCGCTTTTCACCAAATCAATCCGGCGCGGGTCGATGACAATTAACGCGGCTCCCGCCCGTAAACGCTTTTTCATCCGGGAAGCAAAAACAGGGTGGGCATCGGTGGGATTAGCGCCGATAACCATGATGACATCAGCTTCTTCCACCGATTTAAAGTCTTGTGTGCCAGCGCTGGTACCAAAGGTTTGGCCGAGACCATAACCAGTTGGTGAATGACAGACCCGAGCACAGGTATCGACATTATTATTGCCGAATGCCGCTCGTACCATTTTTTGAACCGCGTAAACTTCCTCATTGGTGCAACGCGATGAAGTGATGCCGCCAATGGATGTTTTGCCATGCTTAGCTTGAATGGCCTTAAAGCGTTCAGCAGCGTAATTGATGGCTTCATCCCAACTGACCTCTTGCCATGGATCTGACGTTTTTTCGCGGATCATCGGCTTCATAATGCGATCCGCATGGGTGGCATAGCCCCAGGCAAAGCGGCCTTTGACGCAGCTATGGCCTTCGTTCGCACCGCCAGCTTTGGATGGCACCATGCGGATAAGTTTTTCGCCTTGCAGCTCCGCGCGGAACGAACAACCCACACCGCAATAAGCACAAGTTGTCTCAACCAACTTTGTCGGTTGACCTTCGGTTATAATAGATTTTTCGCTCAACGTTGCCGTCGGGCAGGCTTGAACGCAAGCACCGCAGGAAACACAGTCCGACGACAGAAAATCATTATCCGCTGTGCCGGCTGATACTTTCGAATTAAAACCTTTACCGTCAATAGTTAGCGCGTAGGTGCCTTGAACTTCTTCGCAAGCCCGCACGCAGCGAGAGCAAACAATACATTTGGCCGGATCAAAGGTAAAATAAGGATTGCTGGTGTCTTTTTCAGCATCCAGATGGTTTTCACCCTTATAGCCATAGCGCACATCCCGCAGGCCGACCTCGCCCGCCGTGTCTTGCAGTTCGCAATTGCCATTGGCGGCACAGGTTAAACAGTCCAACGGATGGTCGGAGATATAAAGTTCCATAATGCCCCGACGCAAGGTCGCAAGACGATCGCTTTGGGTATTGACCACCATGCCATCCGTCACCGGCGTTGTGCAGGATGATGGTGTGCCGCGCATGCCATCAATTTCCACCAAACACATGCGACATGAACCAAAGGGCTCAATGCTATCGGTTGCACATAATTTGGGAATACTGGTGCCACAAACATTGGCCGCCCGCATAACAGTGGTGCCCTCTGGCACACTTACTTGCTTGCCGTCGATGGTCAGTGTGACCTGATCACCGCCTTCAATTTTAGGCGTACCAAGGTCTATTTCAGGGGTATATTTCATTTATCAAACTCCTGCCCACGGTCGCTGCGGGTAAAATCTTCAGCAAAATGAGTGATGGCGCTTTTTACTGGCATGGGGGTAAGGCCTCCCATAGCGCAAAGCGACCCAGCCTCCATTATATCACATAAATCGGTAAGAAGCGCCATATTGTCTGACGGACACTCCCCGGCGATTATTTTCTCAATCGTTTCACGTCCACGCACGGAACCAATGCGGCAAGGGGTACATTTCCCGCAAGATTCAACCGCACAAAATTCCATCGCAAAAGCTGCTTGCTGCGCCATATCCACGCTGTCATCAAAGACCACAATGCCGCCATGACCGAGCATGGCACCAATTTCCCCTAACGCTTCATAGTCCATCGGCGTGTCCAATGCGCTGGCCGAAACATAAGCCCCAAGCGGCCCGCCGAGCTGAATAGCCCGCACTGGACGCCCTGATTTTGTATCGCCGCCATAGCCTTCAATAAGCTCACGAAGCGTGACGCCGTAAGCTAACTCCACAAGACCACCATGCTTGATATTGCCCGCTAGTTGAAAAGGCTGGGTTCCCCGGGCGCGGCCTTGGCCAAATGCATAATAAGCTTCTGGCCCGTCCGCCATAATACTTGGCACCGCCGCCAGCGTCAGCACATTGTTGACCAAAGTTGGCATGCCGAACAAGCCCGATAGCGCTGGAATAGGCGGCTTGGAGCGCACCATGCCGCGCTTGCCTTCCAGGCTGTCTAACATCGAGGTTTCCTCGCCGCAGATATAAGCCCCGGCACCGCGCCTAATTTTAATATTGAAACTAAAGTCAGTGCCCAGAATATTGCTGCCCAACAGGCCTGCATCCTGTAGCACTTCCACCGCACCCTTGATTTTGTCTATCGCCGCTGGATATTCACTTCGGATATAGATATAGCCGACTTCAGCGCCCACCGCATAACCCGCGATCATCATGCCCTCAAGTAATTGGAACGGATCGCCCTCCATCAGCATACGGTCAGCGAAAGTGCCGCTATCGCCTTCGTCAGCGTTGCAGCAGATATATTTATGTTTGGCCTCGGCCTGCATCACGGTTTGCCATTTTATGCCTGCCGGAAAACCAGCCCCACCACGACCGCGCAGGCCGGACGCCAAAATATCCGCGACCACATCCGCTTGTGGGCGTTTCAACGCGGCCTCAAAACCCTTAAAGCCGTCTGTTGCTTTATAGGCTGCCAAATCAAGCGGAGCAGCAATGCCGCAGCGGGCAAAAGTAACCCGGTCTTGCTTGGCCAAATAAGGAATGTCAGCCACCAAGCCAAGCGCCAAAGAATGGTCCCCTCCAGAGGTAAAATCAGCTTTGAAAAGCCTGTCCACATCTGAAATGGTCACCGGGCCGTAAGCTACACGACCCGCGCCTGTTTCAACTTCGATCATGGGCTCTAACCAAAACATCCCACGAGATCCCGTACGGATAAGGTCAATAGCTACATTTTGAGCTGAAGCCATTTCCGCAACCCGCTGCGCTACATCATCAGCGCCAACCGATATGGCCGACGAATCATCAGGGATATAAATTTTCACTTTATCAACCATGGTCAGCCCTTCCGCACTTGGGCTAGCAGGCCATCAACGGTGGCCCGGCCTTGGGGTTTACCGTCCAGCATAACAGCCGGACCAAGCGCACAGTTGCCGAGACAGTAAACAGCCTCGATTGCCACATGGTTGTCGGCAGTGGCCTCCCCCATTTTTACACCAAGAGCCGTGCTTAAATTTTTCTCTAAGCCCCTAGAACCCTGCGCTTGGCATGCCTCTGCCCGGCATATTTTAATAGTATGCTTGGCTGGTGGCGTAGTTTTAAAGTCAGGATAAAAACTGATCACGCCCTGCACCTCAGCCGCAGATAAGTTAAGCGCATCCGCAATAATATGAATGTCGTCTGGCGCAACAAAACCATTTTCATGCTGCACATCATGCAAAATTTCGAGCAAATTAGCCGCATTGTTGCCGTGGCTTGTGCATAAATCCATCAGAGCTTTTTCACCGTCTGACATAAGCTTAATTCCCCGTCTCATCGTGTAAATATTTAGCATGGTGCCTCAAGTGATCTTCGATGAAGCTGCTGATAAAAAAGTAACTATGATCATAGCCCGCGTGTCGCCGCAAGTTTAAAGTTTGACCCGAATTATGGCATGCTGCCACAAACAGTTCAGGCTTGAGCTGGTCTTTGAGAAAAGGGTCATCCAGTCCTTGGTCGATAAGAATTTCAGCCTTGTGGGTCGCACCAGAATTTACCAATGCACAGGCGTCATACGCCGCCCATTTTGAGCTGTCTTCACCCAAATAGGCCTTGAGCGCCTTCTGCCCCCACGGGCATTGCATTGGTGCAACGATGGGCGCAAAAGCGGAAATACTTTTATAGACATCCGGGTTTTTAAGGCCAATAGTCAAAGCCCCGTGACCCCCCATACTGTGGCCCATAATGCTTTGGCGGAACATATCCACCGGCAAACCAGAGGCCACCAATTCAGCCGGTAATTCGTTGACAATATAATCATACATAGCAAAATTATTCGCCCACGGCGCCTCCACGGCATTGACGTAAAAGCCAGCCCCTTGACCAAGGTCATAGGATTCATCGTCCGCAACACTATCAGCCATTTCACCCCTGCCCCGCGGGCTTGTGTCCGGACAGACCACCATGATGCCAAGCTCGGCTGCTACGCGCTGAAAGCCAGCTTTAACCGTGGCATTTTCTTCTGTGCAGGTTAACCCTGACAGATACCAAATGACAGGGACAAGGTTGTCACTATCAGCCTGTGGCGGTGTAAAAACCGAATATTGCATATCGCAGCCAAGCACGGCAGATGCATGGCCGTAGGTTGCCATGCGGCCACCAAAGCAAGTTGTTTCGCTGATCGGCGCCCTAGTCATTAAAATTCCACCACGCTGCGAATGCTTTCACCCGAATGCATCAGGTCAAAAGCTTTATTGATATCGTTAAGCGGCATTTTATGGGTAATCAGATCGTCGATATTGATCTTACCGTCCATATACCAATTGACAATTTTGGGAACGTCCGTGCGACCCCGCGCGCCGCCAAAAGCCGTGCCGCGCCACACCCGCCCGGTGACCAGCTGAAAGGGCCGGGTCGATATTTCCTGCCCCGCGCCCGCCACACCAATGATGATGCTTTCGCCCCAGCCTTTATGGCAACATTCCAGCGCTTGGCGCATGGTATTGACATTGCCGATACATTCAAAGCTATAGTCAGCGCCGCCGTTCGTTAAATCCATAATCGCTTCAATGAGATTATCGCATTTGCCCGGGTTGATAAAATCGGTCATGCCAAATTGCTGGGCGACGCCGACTTTGCTTTCATTGATGTCGATACCAATGATTTTATCCGCCCCCACCATGCGGGCACCTTGAATAACATTTAAGCCAATGCCGCCAAGGCCAAAGACCACGACATTTGATCCGGGCTCGACCTTGGCATCAAACGCAACGGCACCAACGCCAGTGGTAACACCGCAGCCGATGTAACAAATTTTATCAAAAGGCGCGTCCTTGCGTACTTTGGCCAATGCTATTTCGGGCAGCACCGTATGATTGGCAAAAGTAGAACAGCCCATATAGTGTAATATGGGCGTACCGTCCAAGCTGAAACGGCTGGTGCCATCAGGCATTAGACCTTGGCCCTGTGTTTCGCGGATGCTCTGGCACAGATTAGTTTTTGGATGGAGACAATAATCGCAGGTGCGGCACTCGGGCGTATAAAGCGGTATAACATGATCACCGGGCACTAGGCTTGTAACCCCTGCACCCACTTCCAGCACAATACCCGCACCTTCATGGCCTAAGATGGCAGGGAAAGCCCCTTCAGGGTCATCACCTGAGAGCGTAAAAGCATCTGTATGACATACGCCAGTTGCTTTAATTTCAACCAGAACCTCACCCGCTTGCGGGCCTTCTAAGTCAACCTCTATGACCTCAAGCGGAGCGCCCGCCTTAAAGGCTACGGCAGCGCGTGTTTTCATCTGTTATATTCCTTCTGTTTCCACCCACGGGGACGCAATGATTAAGAATATCATGGCCCCAAATTTCACGAAATAACTCTATGCATAATCAATCAAATAACGCCAACAAAAAACACCAAATACTATTTTTGAAAAAGTGCCAATACAAAATAGAAAGTTTTTTTAAGACATTAAAAACATAAACTATAACTATTGAGTGTTTTGCATACAGATTATGAACCAATATGGTAAACAGATGACCAATGGTTTCACCATCAAGGATACTGAAATGGCACAGAAAAACATCGAAGGTAAAGTTGCGCTAGTAACAGGTGCATCATCAGGCATGGGCAAGGATTTTGCACAGGCTTTACTGAATGAAGGCATGACCGTTTATGTCGCCGCGCGGCGGTTAGCACAGATGGACGACCTGAAAGCACTTGGGGCTATTGCGGTCAAAATGGACATCACCAATGACAGCGATATCAAAGCATTGGTCGAGACCATCAAAGCTGATCACGGCGGGCTTGACCTGCTGGTCAATAATGCTGGCTTTGGCATTTACGGTGCTATTGAAGACACAAGCATCGATGATGCGCGCTATCAGTTTGAAGTTAACCTGTTTGGTCTGGCCCGGCTTACCCAGCTTTTGCTGCCTGACATGCGAAACAGAAAGGCTGGTACCATCATTAATATCAGCTCCATGGGCGGCAAGGTCTATACCCCGCTCGGGGCTTGGTATCACGCTACAAAATATGCTCTGGAAGGCTGGTCAGATTGTTTGCGGCTAGAATTAAAGCCCTTTGGCATTAACGTGGTGATTATAGAACCCGGTGTTATTCACACAGAGTTTGGCAATGTGATGATCGGCCCTATGGTCAAGCGATCTGGCGAAGGGGCCTATAGTGCCATGACAATGTCGCTCGCCGCAGCATCAGAAAAAGCTTTCTCAAAAGGCGACGCTTCCCCACCAGAGGTCATAACTAAGCTGGTCCTTAAAGCAGCAAAGGCCCCCCGGCCCAAAACCCGTTATGTGGCAGGCAAATATGCGGCCCCAATGATTTTCATCCGTAAATGGTTTGGCGACCGCGTTTTTGATGCCATTGTTATGTCACAAGTAAAATAGGTAAATCCCAAAGGTAAGGACCAATATGGCAAAGTCATCTAGTGAAATAATTATGATTGGTGCGGGCCATAACGGCCTTGTCTGCGCTTATTATTTAGCCAAAAAAGGCCATAGGGTGCGCATGTTAGAGCGCCGTCATATTATCGGCGGCGCGGCGGTAACCGAAGAATTTTACCCTGGTTTCAGAAACTCAACCGCCTCCTATACCGTTAGCTTGCTGCAGCAAAAAGTTATCGATGATATGCAGCTCTATCGCCACGGACTTAAAATTATTTTTAGGCCACTGGATAATTTTGTCCCCCTGCCGAGCGGCACTTACCTCAAATTTGGCGGCACAATAGCTGATATGCAAGCTGAAGTGGCCAAATTTTCAAAAGCTGACGCCGCTGCATTGCCCAGTTTTTTTGACAAGATGGAAGCTATCGCCAAAATTTTCCGCGACCTGATGCTGAAAACACCGCCAAATGCGGGCGGTGGCATCAGCGATATGATGAGGGCACTGTCCGACGGCAATGCCGTGCGTAAGCTCGGCTTAGAGGGCCAACGGGACCTGATGGACTTTATGTTTTCAAGTGCTGGGGATTATTTAGATCGTTATTTTGAGAGCGACCCCATCAAGGCCATGATCGGTTTTGACAGTGTGGTTGGCAATTTCGCATCGCCCTATAGCCCCGGATCAGCTTATGTTTTGCTGCATCATGTTATCGGTGAAGTACACGGGCAAAAAGGCACATGGGGGCACGCGCTTGGTGGCATGGGGGCAATCACCGGGGCAATGGCAAAAGCCTGCGAAGAGCTAGGCGTTACAATAGAAACCGAAGCGCTCGTCGCAGAAGTAACAACCGCGAACGGCAAAGCCACCGGTGTATTATTAGAGGATGGGCGCGAGATAGCAGCCCGCGCCGTGGTCTCCGGCCTTAATCCCCATTTGCTTTATACCAAGCTCATGAATGGCGATGCCTTAAATGAAGCTGACCCAAATTTCCTAACCCGCATAAAATTTTGGAAATCTGGTTCGGGGACATTTCGGATGAATGTGGCCCTTTCTGAGCTGCCGGATTTTACTTGCTTGCCGGGCACAGAACAGGCCGAGCACCACGGAGCAGGGATCATCATTGCGCCGTCGCTTAGCTATATGGACCGCGCTTATGATGACGCTAAAGCAGATGGCTGGTCCAAGCATCCGGTTGTTGAAATGCTGATACCCTCCACCATTGATGACAGTTTAGCGCCGAAAGACAAACATGTGGCGAGCCTCTTTTGCCAGCAATTTGCACCGACCTTGCAAGATGGCCGCAGTTGGGATGATATCAAAGAAAGCGCAGCGGAAACCATTATCGACTGCGTTAATCAATATGCGCCTAATTTTAAAAATTCAATACTGGGCTATTCGGCTCTAACGCCGCTTGATCTTGAGCGCATCTTTGGCCTTACCGGCGGGGATATATTCCATGGCAGCTTAAGCCCTGACCAGCTTTATGCTGCTCGCCCCATGCTGGGGTATGCTAATTATCGCAGTCCCATCAAAGGCTTATATATGTGCGGGTCGGGCACTCATCCGGGTGGCGGCGTTTCTGGCGCTCCTGGCCATAATGCGGCGCGGGAAATTCTGAAAGATTTATAAATTCACATAACGCTTTCTTGAGCGAGCGTTATTAGCCTCAAAGCCTTCAGTCGCCTTAAACTATAGGCTATGAAACGCCGTAATTTTATAAGAGGTCTTGCGCTTAGTGCAACCTTTGTTGGCCCTTATGCTTTTGCATGGACTGACCCCTTGCGGGAGCCGCGCAAAAGGCCCAAACGCATTTGGGAAATGGATTGGCCCGATACAGATTTTTCTAAATTTTCTATCGACTACAGAGAAATTAAAGAGGCTGGTCTGGGTCGGGATAGCATTCCGCCGATAGACAAGCCCCGCTTTCGTCGCGCCCGAGATTACCGAAAGCTCAATCAGCGCATCCACAAATCTGAGCCCGTTATTTCGCTTGTCATAAACGGTGATGCCCGTGCTTACCCTCTGGCCATCATGATGTTCCATGAAATTGTCAACGATACGGTGGGCGGCGTCCCTGTTGCTGTTACCTATTGCCCGCTGTGCAATGCGGCGATTGTTTTCGAGCGCACTGTGAACGGCAAGCGCTTAAGCTTTGGCACCACGGGCATGTTGCGCAAATCTGACATGGTGATGTATGACCGGTTGACGGATAGCTGGTGGCAACAATTTGTCGGCCTTGCCATTGTTGGGCGTATGACCGGCACAAAATTAATCCAAGTGCCCGCCCGGTTAGAGAGTTTTAAACATTTTCTCGACCGTCATCCAGAAGGGCGCCTTCTGGTGCCAAATGGCCCCAGCGATAAACCCTATGGCCGCAATGCTTACCCCGGTTATGATAGTGCGCGCCGACCCTGGATGTATGATGGACGGTACCGTGGCCCTGTGCCCGCACTTTCCCGCGTGGTGATGGTCGGCGACCAAGCCTGGAGCATTGGCTTGATCCGCGAAATGGGCAGCATCGAGCAGGACGGCATGATAATCTCTTGGACCAAGGGGCAAAATTCAGCGCTTGATAAAAGCAAGATTAGCAAGGGCCGCGATGTGGGTAATATCACCGTTCAACGCCGCGCAGCGGGTGGCAGCATGGTCGATGTTATCCACCAAGTGCCTTTCGCCTTCGCCTATATGGCTTTCTTCCCCGGTGGCACTATCATTACTGAAATGAACTAACGGGACCCTTTGCCCCCCAAGCATCTCCAATTCACCAATCGGCAAAAGAAAAACCCCGGCACACTGGGCACCGGGGCTTTAAATTTTTTAGCTAAATTCTTGGGCGTAAAGCTTAGAACTTATATTTTACACCGAACCTAATTTCATAAGTAGATGAATTTGTAACGCGACCTTGTGAGCGTTCAAAGAATTCATTGAAATTATAAACATTCGCCACTCGGTCAATTCGTGCGTCAACAATTTGGAAGTTACGTGGGAAGCTAGCTTCCTTTTGAACACCCCAATCATCATTCAAGAAGTTAGTGAAGTTTTCAATTACCATATAAACTGAAACTTTATGGCCTGAATTAAAGACTGGAAGTTCTTGTTCCAGCTTAAGGTCAACCTTACCCCACCAGTTTGAATGTGATGCATTCCGTGGCGCAATTCCACCGGCATATTTCATTAAATCATTCGCTTCTAAATAGTCGAAGAACGCTCCGGTATTAAAGTTTGTTCCAAAGTTAACAAGTGGATCACTTGGCCCCGTTGGAATATACAACAAACCACCACCGTCTACGCCATCACCAAACTCTGTAAAGGCAAAGTTAAACGAACCACCGCCATCAACAAATGTATGACTGAATGGACGCCCTTGGTTCAAAGAACCAAAGAGCGAGAAGGTTGTCGTATTGTCGCCAAAGAAATCCTTGCGGTACTTAAAGGTGAAAGTAAAGCGATGTGGAATTTCATAGTTTGACGTTGCCGACTGTGGATCATTACGACTGGATGTAGCAAACTGACTGAAGTTAGAGAAGGCTACAGAAGATGTCATAGGTGTAGCATCTTTAGCGTCTGTGTAGGCATAAGCCAAAGTCCAATCAACGCCGTTATCATATGATTTGCTCAAGGCCAAAGAGAAGACGGTTTGCTTGCCGCCTTCAGCATTGGTCAAGATATAATCAGAAGCAAAGAAACGACGGCTACAGCTTCCAGCTAATGGATCCACACAATCAGGATCAGAACGGTCAACAGACGCATATAGCGGGCGTCCATCTGGTGCGGTACCAAACTGTTCTAACGTCGCATCAAAGATACGCGCTGCATTGCGCGTTTTAGAATATAGGAAATCAGCATATAGACGATAATCATCTCCAAGGCCAAAAGGTGCATCAAAATCAATCACAGTACCCAGTGCGATTTTCAATTGCGTTGGTATCTTGAAGTTAGGGTCTATAGCGTTGGTACCACTATTCACTGTTCCGCTTGAAACAGCATCTTCCAATCGTGTTGGAATGTTAAAGATTGGTGCACCATTGGTTGGGTCAGTGAACAATGTAGGCGAACCTGCCCCATCATTATGATCCCTCAACTGTGATTCAACCTGTGTTTGGCCATCGTTGGAATAGTTGTTTGATAGCCACACATTTGGGTTACCGCCCGAGTAGATACCAACACCACCATGGATCTGAACACGCTCAGCAGCATCCCATGTGAAGCCAAGCCTTGGCATCCAAATTCCACGACCATCAAAGTTCTGGGCGTTAGAGAAACCATTACGAGCAACGAAGTTCGGGTTTTCACGAGGTAAGTCATTACTGGTATACCAATCGCGGCGGATACCAGCTGTAATCGACAAGCCAGCGTCTGGAATAACGAACTCATCTTGAAGATAGAATGAGTTAATTCCATATTTGAAATTAGCCGCAGCATCATTAACGTTTAATGATGGTGGGTTTTCAAAAATAACCCGCTCTGGACGACCCTGTTCAAAGGCTTCAATAGCGTCTAAGCCAAGGCTGCTAATGCCACGAAAGCGGAATTCACCCTCAGCTTCTTGAACGAAGAGGTTGAAGATATCAAACGTTACCCGTTCAAAGCCAGCTGTAATGAGGTGGTCATCAATTTGATAATGAAGGGCTGCTTTATAATTCCATGTGGTATAATTCAGCTTATTGGCTTGGCGCGAATCGTCAGCACCAAGATAAACCAAGGCACGCTCACGAATACCATCGCCGTCTGCATCATTGAAAGTTTCAATCCGCACTTCACCAAAATCTGTGCCACCAAGCGAAAGTTGACGGTTATCAAGTGTCGTTTTAGAAACCCTAATTTCTGATGATAATTTATCGGACCAATCAGCGAAGTATGAACCCGCATATGAATTCAGCTCAGCGCCGCGCTCATAATAGTGGTTTGATAACTCTAATTCATCATCGTCACCATCTGACTGAGAAATTGCAAAACCATCATTGTAGGTATAAGTCAAAGACAGACGATGACCTTCAGTGATATTCCAGTCAATTTTTGCTAAGATCTTCTCATCTTTAATCGGTAAAGATGCGGGCAACCCACCTGGGTCATAATTGTAAACTTCATTGGCGATACGGACAATTTCATCAAATTGAGTTTGAGAGACACCGGCTACTTCACGTGCACGACCAGATCCAGCCGGACCACGGTCAAACAACTGAGCACCTTCTAGCTTTTCATATGATGCAAAGAAAAACAATTTGTCTTTGATGATTGGGCCACCAAGGGTAGCGCCGTAGCGCTTCTCAGAGAAATCACCGATAGTGAACTTATCTCCTTGGAGAGAGTTACCTTGCAGAGAATCATTGGTATAATCAAAGAATGCGCCGCCATGAAACTCATTTGAGCCCGACTTAGTAACCGCGTTGATGTTACAAGCTGTAAAGGCTCCATATTCCACATCAAAAGGCGCTAATTCGACAGCTACCTGCTGAATGGAATCAAAAGAGAATGGAATACGGGTTGTTGGGTAACCGTTCCCGTTCAAACCAAAGTTATCGTTCAAACCAACGCCGTCAACCGTCAAGCTGTTAAAGCGTGAGTTTGCACCAGCACATTGTACACCATCTGCGAAAGCTTCATCAATATATACCCGAGCATCTTGGCGAATGATGTCCTTAATGTCGCGGTTAATTGCAGGAGAGTCTTCAAGATCACTTAGGTCGAACGTTGAATTTGGACCAATAGCCGTCATTGCTGAACGCAGTGACTGAGCTGTAATAACGATCTCCTCAATACCCTCGGTTGGTGCTTCAAGCTGAACATTGGCATTAAACGTACCACCAAGAGTAAGGTATACATCAGTAATAACTTCATCTTGGTAATCATCTGAATGGATACGGATCGTGTATGGACCACCCACTTTCAAGCCACGGGCAAAAAAGCTACCACTATTTGATGTTTGAATTGTACGGACAGTTCCACTCCGAGTATCCGTAATGGTAATTGTCTGATCACCGAGGGGCACACCAGCTTCGCTGGTTACATTACCTCTTATCGATGATGTAGTATCCTGCGCAAACGTTGCTCCGCTAGTGAACAAACATGCTGCAGCAACACTGCTTAACATTATTCCTTTAAATGAGCGTTTCATTCCTGATCGTTCCTTGATTTATATTATAAACTAACTCTGAACTAATATAACAATTGATAAATTTCGCGTTCCCAAATGCGTAATAACCGAACCCCTTAAATACGCAAATAACATTGCCGTTTAGCAGCAAGCTATCGGTACTTTGCCACAATGCAGAAAATTGTCCATTCAGTCAACTTTTGTGATGCGCCAGACAATTACAATTTTATCATTTACTCACTACTGTATCGGAATTGTCACACGGCGGACGGAAACTCCGTCCATATCGCGGATATTCATACCCAAAATCCCCGCATCCCAATCAATTTCAATCATGCCATAATTTTCTGGGCCGTAAAGTTGACCAATCTGGCGCTTGCCCCACTCACGGGTTACCGCCTTGGATGGGTTAAAGGATAAATTAATCGAGCTTGCTGTAATTTCATAGAAAGGATGTTCGCCCTCCTCTGCCAAGCGGTAAATTCCGCCCACATGCCGGTCACCGCTTAGGATGAACAGGTTTTCCGCCTCCTTATCATCAATCAATTTCAATAGCCGGTCGCGCTCAACTGGCATGGTCCGCCATGCTTCCCAACCGTGGGCATCAGCAAGCACCTGTATGGACGAAACCAACAGGCGCACATCTGCGGGCTTTGCAAGTTCAGCCGCCAGCCACGCCCATTGCGCTTCCCCTAGCATGGCTTGGTCAGGGTCCTTTGACGGTAGATAGCGCTCCTTGCCCGGGGCGTTTTTTTCATCCGTCGGGGTTAAGGGAGAGCGAAACCAACGGGTATCCAACATGATGATTTGAACGCGCTTGCCTTCCGGGCCTATGATGCGGGCATTATAAACCCCTTCGCGGTGACGTTCCGGCGCTGATGCTGACACCGAGAAAAAATCGAGCATTTTCTGCTTGGCCGCAGCTTTAATGGGAAATTCAGCCCCCGCATCATTTTTACCATAGTCATGGTCGTCCCAGGTTATCATCATCGGCACTTGACGGTAAAATTCGGTAAAATCGGGGTGCGTGCCAAGTTTACCATAGGAAAAATCCAAAGCTGGCAAGGATGGGTCATTCACCCATTTATCTTCATTAATGTCGGCATAAACATTATCACCGGTGAATAAAAACAGTTGCGGTTTATCTTTTAAGATGGTTTGCCATAACGGCTGCGGTTTTTCCTCGTCGGCGCAGGAGCCAAAGGCTATCCGGGTTACTATAGTTGTGTCCGCCAGTGCCGGAGCCGCTTTTGGTATGATAAAAGGTTGGCTTGTTGCTTGGGTTTCCCCCTCAGCGGCTGCATCCGTAGCATTATTGTCTGCCACCTCCGCACAGCCACTTGCCATAAGCGCAGCGATGACCAAAAAATTTCTCATTTCACTCTTCCTCATTATATCGCGTTAAATCATTTACGCATCAATTTCAGCTAGTTTTTCCATAAAATGCTTACGGCAGAGAGCAATATAGCGTTCATTGCCGCCGATCTCGATGGACGCCCCTTCGCGCACTGCCTTGCCACTTTCGTCCATCCGCAAATTCATCGTCGCTTTGCTGCCACAGGTGCATATAGTTTTTAGCTCCACAAGTTCATCAGCGATCGCCAACAACCATTTACTGCCTTCAAATAAGCAGGCCTGAAAATCGGTCCTAAGGCCATAGCAGAGCACCGGAAGGCCGAGCTCATCGGCGACCTTTGCGAGCTGGAACACATGTTTTTTGGTTAAAAACTGGGCTTCATCAAGCAATATACAGTGTAGGGCGCGCACTGTAAGCTCCGTCTTAATCACTTCAAATAAATCGGTTTTAAAAGAGAATAATAGTGAACTGGCGTCGATCCCTAAGCGGCTGTCAATTTTACCAACTTCCACCCTGTCATCAATATCAGCCGTGAAGAGCATGGTGTCCATGCCGCGTTCCCGGTAATTGAAACTAGACTGTAACAGGTTGGTAGATTTGCCCGCATTCATCGCAGAATAATAAAAATACAGCTTTGCCATAACAGTTGTTTTTTCCCATCGTCCTTAATTTACTGGCCCAATCGCCCTAATAGCGTTTAGTGCCAAAAATTCGGTCGCCGGCATCGCCGAGCCCTGGCACAATATAGCCTCTCTCGTTCAGGTGATCATCAATGGCCGCCACCGTAACCGGCACATCTGGATAGGCCTGCGTGAAGGCAGCTATACCTTCGGGGGCTGCCACCAAACAAATGAAGCGGATGTCTTTGGCCCCCGCTTCAAGCGCTTCTTGCACCGCTTGAATAGCCGACCCCGCAGTAGCCAACATTGGGTCAAGAAGAACGGTGACGCGTTTGTCCAGATCTCGTGGGACCTTCATCATATATTTTTCAGGCATTAATGTTTCTTCATTACGCATCAGGCCAATTTGGCCCACACGCGCTGAAGGCACCAAATCAAGCAGTGGTGCCAGCAAACCATCCCCCGCGCGCAAAATAGAAATTAGGGCTAATTTTTTACCCGCAAGCAATTTGCCCTTGGTTTTGCCCATTGGGGTTTCAGAGGGTACCTCTTCCAGCTTCAGGTCTTTCAAGGCCTCATAGCCCAAGAACCAGCCAATTTCGCGCAATAACTGGCGAAATTCCCTCGATGTGGTGCCAACCTGCCGCAGTAAGGTCATTTTATGTTGTACAAGTGGGTGGTCCACTACCGTAACTTTATCCGTCATCCTTAGATCCCTTACCCGATTTCCCGAACGTTATAGGCTACAGATTAAGAACAGATGCCCACCTTGTCACGCACAGAGTTGACCAAATGGTCATTTTCTTGACCATTTGAACAGATAGCTTGACCTATGCGCTTTAAATTGCTTCGATACGAGCCAACAAGGGACACTCATAAAAGGTTTTACAATAAATGACTGCGCCATTGGACCAATTAATCGCACTTGCTTGTGAGGCTCGCAGCAATGCCTATGCACCCTATTCAAACCATCCGGTCGGAGCGGTGTTAGAATGTGATGACGGCGGTATCTATAGCGGCGCAAATGTGGAAAATGCCGCTTATCCACTAGGCTGCTGCGCCGAAGCATCGGCAATATCTGCCATGATTACTGCTGGCAAAAGTCAAACCATCAGCCGCATTATCATTGCAGGCCCTTCAACGCATACATGCACCCCTTGCGGTGGCTGCCGGCAACGTTTGAACGAATTTGCCGCCCCAGACACACCCTTAATTTTATGTAATATAGACGGCGAAATTGTTGACGAGACAACAATGGAAACCATCCTACCCAATGCCTTTGGCCCTAATGATGTACACGACATATGAGTAACGAGAGTATTTTTTTACCGCAAGAATTCATCCGCCGAAAACGCGATGGCCTTGATCTATCTGTAAGTGATATCAATCGCTTTGTAGCGGGCATCACCGATAGTTCGGTTACGGACGCACAAATATCATCCTTCGCAATGGCTGTTTTTTTCAACGGCATGAGCGCGGATGAAGGTGCTGCGCTCACGCTTGCCATGCGGTCCTCGGGCGATGTGATCAATTGGTGTGATCATGGTTTTGACGCGGATGCCCCCATTACCGATAAACATTCCACCGGCGGTGTCGGCGATAAAGTGAGCATCATGCTGGCGCCTATCGTTGCGGCTTGCGGGGCTTATGTTCCGATGGTTTCAGGGCGCGGTCTTGGCCATACCGGTGGAACGCTAGATAAGCTTCAAGCCATTCCTGACTATGATGCCTTGCCTGATATCGAAACATTTGCTGCCACGGTTAAAGATGTTGGTTGCTCGATCATTGGTCAAACCGGCAGCCTAGCGCCTGCGGACCGTAAATTTTATAGCATTCGGGATGTTACGGCTACGGTCGAATCGGTACCGCTTATCACCGCATCAATTCTCTCTAAAAAGCTGGCAGCAGGGTTGGGCTCCTTAGTGATGGATGTTAAATTTGGCAGTGGTGCTTTCATGAATGATATTAATGAAGCCCGCGAACTGGCTGAAAATATTGTCCGGGTTGCGGGTACGGCTGGTGTACCAACAACGGCGCTGTTAACCGATATGAACCAAGTGCTGGGCCGCACCGCTGGTCACGCGGTTGAGATGCTGGAGGTCGTTGACTTTTTAACCAGCCCAAGCGACGCAGAACCAAGATTGGTTCAGGTTACCTTAGCTCTAGCCGGGCATATGCTGTTGTTATCGGGGCTTTACGGCGACTTCACCTCAGCCTTTAATGCCGCCAAGAATGCATTGGATGATGGCAGGGCTGCCAGCGTTTTTGCTAAGATGGTCGCCGTACAGGGTGGCCCAAGGGACTTGATTGAAAAACCGCATGATTATCTCAAGCTAGCGGGCGAGAGCTTACCTGTTTTCGCAAATGGATCTGGCAACCTTAGCCAAACCGATACCCGCGCCATTGGCAATGCGATCATTATTTTGGGTGGTGGCCGCACGAACCCAAACGATAAAATTGATATGGCTGTTGGCCTTAGTGCCGTTCAGCCGGTGGGGACAAATTTAGACGCTCACACCCCTTTTTGCATGGTCCATGCTCGTGATGCTGATACAGCCAAAGCGGCAGCATTAATGATCCAAAATGCACTAACCACATCTCAAGAGACTGTCTCGCCTACCCCAATTACAGTTGAAACCATTCAAGCGGACGGAAAAGGATAACCCCATGATCAGTATCGTTGGTATCATCATACTTCTTAGCCTAGCTGTTTTGCTATCTGGCAAACGCAGTGCCATCAGCCTTCGAACCGTCGGAGCCGCTTTTGGTCTGCAACTATTTTTTGCCGCATTCGCGCTTTATATGCCCGCTGGACAGGCGGTTTTGAGCAGCATGGCATCGGGCGTAAAATCCATCATCGACTATTCCAACGCTGGTATTGGCTTTCTGTTCGGCGGCCTTGGTGACCCAACCAATTTTGGCTTCATATTTCTCTTTCATGTCTTGCCGGTGATCATTTTCATGTCAGCCTTGATGGCAGTGCTCTACCATCTGCGCATCATGCAATGGATTGCCTTCATTATTGGCGGTTTTTTAAAACGGGTTACGGGCGTCAGCTCGGTGGAATCACTGGGTGCTGCCTCCAATATTTTTGTCAGCCAAACTGAAGCGCCGGTGGTGTTAAGGCCCTATCTGAAAGGCCTAAAAGATCACCAATTTTTCACCCTGATGGTTGTCGGCATGGCCTCGGTCGCTGGGTCGGTTTTGGTCGGTTATGCTGCCATGGGCGTTAAATTAGAATATTTGATCGCGGCGGCCTTTATGTCCGCCCCCGGCGGTTTGCTGATGGCAAAAATTATCATGCCGGCGGATAGTGACGAAGAAGACGAAGAGGTTGATATTATAAATGTGGACTTAGCCGATGAAGACGGTCATTTACCCAGCAATGTCATAGAAGCTGCCGCTGACGGTGCCACCATTGGCCTAAAACTTGTCGGCAACATCGGTGCTATGTTGCTGGCTTTTGTCGCCCTTATTGCCCTCATGAACGGTATCCTTGGTGGGGTCGGTGGCTGGTTCGGCTATGAGGACTTAACCATGGAAAGCGTCCTTGGCACCATATTTTCACCGCTGATGTATGTGCTCGGTGTTCCTTGGGCTGAAACAGTAGCGGCGGGCAATTTGGTTGGTCAAAAACTCATTCTTAACGAATTTGTTGCCTACAGCAATTATATCCCCGTGAAAGAAGCCATGAGCCTGCAAACGCAAGTGGTGGTGACCTTTGCGCTATGTGGTTTTGCTAACTTTTCCTCGCTCGCCATTCAGCTTGGTGGTCTCGGTGCCCTTGCACCCGAGCGCAAACCTTTCATTGCCCGCATCGGCATGAAGGCGCTGGCGGCCGGGACACTGTCTAACCTAATGAGTGCTGCCTTAGCCTCCTTAATGATATCGCTAGCATAATAAAAGACCGCCCTCATTGGACGGCCAAATATGATACTTTAGATGAATAAAAGGCGGCTAAGCTTACCTTAGTCGTCTTTATTTTTAGCGCCGGGCAGTTCGATCATTTCGGTTTTTTCAAACCGCATCAAACTTACTGAACCAACTTCTGCAATATAACCCTCAACAAGCTCTGGGGTGGATAAATATCCTACGACAAATTGTTCCCCTTTCGCCCCACGCATTGGTAATGCCAGACTTTTAAAACGATAAGCAACTCCGCCTTGGGTATGGGCAATGATAGATGAATAACTGCCAACAGGACCCGCAAACATATCATGGGCTTTTTTTTGGTATAGCTCAAACATCGGACCTGATATCGTCTTTAAATCAGATCCAGACAGGGTCATACCTGCGATACGCTCTAATTCTGTGCCAATAAGAGATAGGTAAAAATCATCTTCAGCTTTGATCAAATATACATGGGCCAATATGCTAGCAATTTCAGCGGGTCTGAATTTTTTCTTCAGCGGGATACCATCATCACCCACCGGCAATGATGCCCAGTAATCAAGCAACAGTTTTTGATCATCAAGCATTCGATACTCCTACACAAGACGGAAATACAACATCCACCATGTCACTCAAAACCCCAAAAGTTCCGGTAAATATAACTAGTTGTGTCTGATTGGGATAGTGAAATAATATTTTTACTCTTAAATACACAAACAGGTTGAATATTATCGCAATAAAGCTACATACTAAGGTTATACCAAACCAATAGTTGTGGAGCTTTTTCATGAAAAGATTAATCTCACTCCTCGCCCTATACTTGCTATTGGTCATGCCTGTGGCCGCGAAAAATACCATTGAAGCTCCAAACTGCTCGCAAAGTACCATTGAAAACATTACTCTCAGGGAGAATATTCGCTTAAATTTTGTGGTAGAAAATTCATGGGCTGTTGCAGGGTTGATACGGCCAAATCATCTATCAAACACTGCATTGCTAAAAGCAACCTTCATGGTTGGTACAGCCGTTTGGCAAACATGTGAAAGGAGCCAGTTAGATCGATACGGAAATCCTGCAGGATTGATTTACCATGGTGACAATCAAGTTTTACAAATAGATTTTTTGCATAGTGGCGCAGCCTTAATTGCGCCCATGTTGCCCGTGGATGCCGATGCTAGTACCTTCTTCACGGCTGAGAGTGAAGCAAGAATAGCGCAAATCGGTCTTTGGGAAAGTCCCTCGTTTTTCACCACTTCTGCACAGCTTATAGATCTGGCAAAAGCAAACCGAA
The DNA here is from genome assembly GCA_021774735.1 of Alphaproteobacteria bacterium. GTDB lineage: Bacteria > Pseudomonadota > Alphaproteobacteria > Sphingomonadales > Kordiimonadaceae > JAJFIS01. The sequence goes on from JAJFIS010000019.1 coordinate 78,810, forward strand.
ATTTAGTGCGAGGACGGTTTTTCATCATCCGCGCCAAGCCTGTATCTATAAGAAAAATTGGTTCTATTTTATATATGAATTACGGCGATAATTTCAGAGATGATTTAACGTTAGAAATTAGTGACCGGGCCTTAAGAGGCTTCAAAAAGGCATGGCCCGACCCAGAGGTATTAATAGGCTTAAAAACAGAGATTCGGGGGTATGTTGATTTTAAAAATGGCCCACGCATGATTTTGCGTGATGTGAGAACCTTGCGGGTCATTCCATAAAAATATGCAGCATATATACTCACATGCGACAAGTAAAAACCCGGCACAAAGGCCGGGCTCTCAAATTTCTAATTCAGCTATATTTAAGCCGCAGCGGTCGTCATTTCTTCTTCAAGCCGGTCAATAGCCGTTTGCTCATCAATTTCTTCAACTGCGGCTAGTTCCCGCGCTAAGCGCCCTAAAGCAGCTTCATAAATTTGACGCTCGCTATAGCTTTGTTCGGGCTGGTCGGAACCCCGATGCAAATCACGCACAACTTCAGCAATGGAAATTAAATCTCCACTATTGATCTTGGCTTCATATTCTTGGGCGCGGCGGCTCCACATAGTACGTTTCACCCTAGCTTTGCCTTTAAGGGTAGTAAAAGCTTCCCTTAGGGTCGCTTCATTAGAAAGCATGCGCATACCTGATGTAATAGCTTTATTAACCGGAACCCGCAGTGTCATGCGTTCTTTTTCAAACCGAATCACATATAAGTTTAGAGACATTCCCGCGACCTCTTGTACTTCGATATCCATCACTTGCCCAACACCATGTTTGGGGTAAACAACAAAGTCACCAATCGCAAAAGGGAGTTTATTTTCTGATTTACTCGCCATAAATTCTATCATTCCTTATTAATGGTCCTTCAGCTATGTCCCGTTCAACCTTCGCTAACGCCAAACTACAGCTTCCGCAGCGTTCACCTATTAGACCCGAATGATGGAATGAGACAATTATGCCTATTATAAAGACCTTACATTTCTTTCCTTTATGAGCCTTTGTGCTCATGACCACCGACTGCAACGCTGCCCATCTGCGCCATCAATTCTGTCGCAATACATCAGCCTGTGGTTTGCTTGAAAACACTGTGCGTGTCACATAAACCATTGGCCCAGAGCAACGCCCAAGGCCACAGCATGTTATGTTCAAGTTCACACATTGTAACACAATTTTTAAGTAAATGGTACCCCCAGAAGGCAAGGGTATAAAGTTGCTTATATTACAAGGCCTTACCAGATGATAAGTTTTATTGCCGCTTGTTAAACCTGCAAATTAACAACTTTTAAATTTTCAGTCACCTGTGCCCGGTGCTTCACTGAATAGGGCGCGCTTATCCTCTTTACCCGACCAGTCATCAGCATCCGCAGGTGGGTCTTTCTTCAGCGTAATATTGGGCCATGTCTCAGAAAATTTAGTGTTGATTTCCAGCATTTCCTCAAGACCGTCTTCCGTATCCGGCAAAATGGCTTCCTCTGGACATTCAGGCTCACAGACCCCGCAATCAATACACTCACTTGGGTTGATGACCAACATATTTTCACCTTCGTAAAAACAATCAACCGGACACACTTCAACACAATCGGTGAATTTACATTTGATACAAGCTTCAGTAACAATATAGGTCATTCAAAATTCCCTTTGCTTCCCAGTTTATTCCGCCGTGACGGTACCTTAAGAAATGATAGAAACGCCCAAATAAGCGTCTAATATCCTTATGCCCAAAAAGTTTGGCCACGACAATAGCTTTCACGGTCAATATGAAATTTCTTATGATTTTGCGAGAAAAAAAGCCCGAAAACCACTCGGGAAAAACCGTGCTAAATGCTGACGACGCCGCCAAAAATAAGCAGCGTTGAAAAGACCTAGAATCATGAAAAGCGTACTGCTGAACATATCACCCGATTGACCATAAATGCGTCCTGCAATTATGATACAAAACAGGATCGAAAACACCCAAGCCCAAGGTCGGCGAAAAATTATCGAAACGCCAAACAAAACCATCATCAGGGCAACGGCGCTGAAAAAACCAAAGGCCAGCCATATATTAGTGCCAATGGGTAAGCTTTGGGTTACGCCATATACGACGCTTAGTCCGCCCAAGACAGATATGGCGCCATAGAAATATCCCCACCTATATGGGCGTCGGTCTGGATAATATTTGCGGTGTTTGCGATTATACCAAAAGGCGAAACCAACCGAGAGGCCAAAGGCGATGAGTTGAAAAATAATCAAAGGGGTTATCGCGGGCATGATGGGGCTTATAAACACGGGTCAATCTCATTCATATTCATCGAGTGTCTATAGCATATAAAAAAACATTGAGCGATTGGTTAAGCAATGCGTAAAATTATTCTGATGTTGTCATTCCATTAAGCGGTCAATGGCACGGCGTTCTTTTTTGGTTGGCCGCCCAGTGCCTCTATCTCGCGTCGGCGGTGCGCCGCTACCTTTTTTCTCGTCCTTTGTCGGAATGATGGGGGAAATATCTTTATATAACAGGGATGCCTCAGCAAAGGGACCACGCCGCACGGCGAGGGCTAACACCTGCACCAGCCATATTTTATCGCCTTTGACAAAACTGACCTCATCCCCAACATGAAGAGGAGTGGATGGCTTGTTCTGCACCACATCATTTACCGATATTTTGCGGTTCTTGATCGTGGTGCTAGCCAGTGTGCGCGTTTTATAGAAGCGAGCGTACCAAAGCCATTGATCTAGACGCAGGGAGGTTCGCTTCTGTTCCACTTATTTATTTTTTCTTTTCTAACTGCTTTTTTAAGCCTGCAAGTGCGGCGAAGGGCGAATCTGGATCCGCTTTCTTTTCCCTCTGCGCTGCATTGCGCTTTTGCCCGGCTCCAGCCTGCTTATGCTTGCCCGCTTTGTTACCGGTTCGTGCAGAGAATTTCTTGCCAGAAAGGCGGCCAGCTGCTGCTTTATCCGCTGCTTTTTGCCCCTGGGGGCGCGGTGCCCGTGCTTTGCGTTTTGGGGCCCAACGAAAGAAATAACGCTCAACAAGTTCATCGCTTTCAGCTGGTTTAACATCGACCTCGCCCTCTGGCGCTTCTGTGGGGGCTGCTACTTCAGCTTTTTCTGCAGCATCAGCGCCCGCAGCTTCAGGCTTTTCTTCAGTAGCAGATTCACTGGCCGTCTCTGTTTCTGGAGCGTTTTCAGTCTTTGCATTATCCGATGTCTCAGTTGTCGCCACTTGGGTTATTTCAACAGTTTTAGCTGGTGCGGCAACGTTGCGTATTTCATGGCCGTACCCTAGGCCCTTCATCACTTCAGCAAAATCTTCACCCGATACGCCGACCAACCCCATGGTCTCTGGGCTAACCTCGAACCATTCACCCTTTTGCCCAAGCGGACGCACAGCATCGGCCAAACGCTCAAACATATCAATGCGGATGGCTTTTTTGCCCACAACATTAAAGCCCGCCATTTCATAAAAGTTTGCTGGCACATCCGGGTTGACATCCACCCAAACCATACCCGGTGTGGGCAGAGATAAAACACCCTTAATGTCGCTTCCCATAGCCCACATCATCAGACGTAACTCTGTAGCATGAGGTTTTAAAATAAAGGGCAAATAAAGACTGGATGAGCCAATGCGAATGCCAAAGCGGCGCAGACCCTTTCGGGCATCTTGGTCAAGCTGGCGCAGGTCTTTATCAACTTCCGACCTAGCAACAACGCCGTAATTTTCAACAACCCTGAAAGCAACACCGCGCGCAAGGCCAGTGAGGGGTGCTGCACCCTCGGGTGCTTCAGATTCGCCGTTCAGTTCTCGCGATAGCGCCAAAAGTGGTGCAAGTCTTTCATCAGCCCGTTCAGCAAGCCAAGCCTGACATTTATTGATAACCAGCTGGGCGCTTTCACCCTCTAACAAGGTAGCAGAGACCAGCTTCACGTTCGGTGCCAAATAAGCGCCCGTCGCATGGATGGTTGCGATCGGTGCTCCTTGCCAAAAAAGACGCGGGGCCGCCAAGCCATTATCAAAGTTTAACTCAAGAGTGCGATAGCCAACATTATCAAATAATTTTGCTCGGCGAACCACTTCACTGCGCAGGGCACTTTCCGCTGCTGCTTGCAAAGTTTTTTGGTCATCGCGGGCGGCACCCGCATCAACTGTAAAGCTAAAACCAGCTAATTTACCAATATCATGACCTTCAACAGTCACCGTGTTTTCTTCGTTAATGTCCACGCTTAAAGCGCCCCTTTGGCGTAATTCACGCATCAGAACCGATGTACGGCGGTCCACGAAGCGTTGGGTCAGTCTTTCATGCAACGCGTCAGACAAACGATCTTCAACGCTGCGGGTTACATGGGTCCAGTGCTCTGTGTCTTGCAGCCATCCTTTTCGCTGCGCAACATAGGTCCAGACCCGAATAGCAGCTATTCGACCGGCCAAGGTATCTATATCCCCCGCAGGGTTGTCAAGCCGCTTAACCTGTCTAGCCATAAAATCCGTCGGTATTTTACCATTTGGTGCGACTAAAAAGTCAACCAGACGCCCCAGCAGACTAATATGGTCCTCTAAGGACAGTTTTCTAAAGTCTGGTACTTGGCAGACATTCCATAGAGTTTGGACCTGCTCAGGACTGTTTATTTTATGGCTTGTGCCATCACGCGCCATCAAGGTTTTTAGGGCTAGCAAATCGGGGGCGTCCCGGTGGCGATGGAGGCCATCGATGGTGGCTGGTTTTTCTAGAGATTTGATCAAGCGTTTTACTGACGTAAAATCCAACCTATTATTCCGCCATAGAAGTGCCCGTACCGATTCAAAATAATGATTTTCAATCTGGTCAACCGTGTCACTCCCTAACACGGCATCACCAGCCAGCGTGGAAAAAGTACCATCGCTTTTATAGCGTCCTGCCCGACCTGCCACTTGCGCCAATTCAGCCGGGGTTAGGTAACGCACAGTACGGCCATCATATTTTACTGTGCCGGCAAAGGCCACATGGTTGATGTCCATATTCAAACCCATGCCAATGGCATCGGTTGCGACCAAATATTCCACATCGCCGTTTTGGTACATCTCCACTTGGGCATTTCGGGTGCGCGGGCTCAACGCCCCCATAACAATTGCGGCTCCCCCTTTTTGGCGGCGCATTAATTCGGCCAGTGCATAAACCTCTGTGCTGCTGAAAGCAACAATGGCACTCCGTCTTGGCAAGCGGGACGCCTTCATGGGCTTTACATAACTTAAGGAGCTAAAGCGGGGTCGGGCCTCAATTTCGACTTCGGGTACCAGCTTTCTGATCATATCCGCCATAGTATCAGCGCCCAAAAATAGGGTCTCATAGCGCCCACGACAATGCAAAAGACGGTCGGTAAAGATATGGCCGCGCTGAGGGTCGGCGCACATCTGCACTTCATCAATAGCCACAAAGTCTGTTCCCATGGTGCGGGGCATGGCGTCAACTGTGCATAGATAATAACGCGCACCTTCGGGAATGATTTTTTCTTCGCCCGTGATTAAAGCCGCCGCCCTTTTGCCTTTCGTCGCCACCACACGGTCATAAACTTCCCGCGCCAACAAACGCAGGGGAAAGCCCATCATGCCACTGGAATAAGCCAACATACGTTCAATAGCATAATGGGTTTTGCCGGTGTTGGTCGGGCCCAGAACAGCCTTGAGGATAGACATAGATTTAAACTCAAAGATTAAAATATGATTGCATCAAAAAGCCATAACAATATCGCCAGAAAAAAGCCACCCAGTCTTTATTTGCAAGGACTGAGTGGCGATATATATGAAAGACCATATTTTATTATTATTGGTGTGTATCGCTGCCAGGTTCTCGGACGAATATCTCGCTTCGTTGACCCGTTGTTGTTTTAAGCTTTTGCATCTTGGCGGTAGAGATTAGCCATTGCATCTAGTTTGCGGTGAATAGCAAGGCGGCTGCGGTGAGATGAATTAAACCCAAATATAGTTTTTGAGTGAAGGAATGCCGCAAACAACCCACTTTCCCTTGACGGTTGCCGCTAAACCCTGTACACCGCGCTCCGCGCAGCAGATAATGCTGCCTGATCATAAAGATTCTCGCCGCATAGTGTGGTGATAGAAAAACCAAGGATAAAGATCATGAGTAGAGTTTGTGAAATAACCGGTAAGCGCGTCATGACAGGTAACAATGTCTCCCACGCTAACAACCGCACCCGCCGCCGTTTTTTGCCAAATTTGACCAATGTAACCCTGCTTAGCGACCTGCTTGGCCGGAGCATTAAATTGCGCATTTCAACACAGGCCTTGCGCAGTGTTGAGCATAATGCGGGCATTGATAATTTCTTGCTGAAGTCAAAGGACACAGTGCTTTCATCCAAAGCCTTAAAGTTCAAAAAAGCCATTGCCAAGAAAAAAGCTGAAGCTTCTGCCTAAGTTGAAGCCTGCTCTAGCAATCAATAATTTATTAGCGTCGCTGCCTTACCCGGTTGCGGCGTTTCTATTTGGTGGCCGGTAATGTGCCCGCCATCACCTCTTTCAAGTCCATTTCAAACATCATTAATATGGTGCGTTGAAGCGGTGAAAAGTTATTATCAGAAATTATATAGATATAGTCTAAACCATTTTGACCCCTACGCACCGCTAAACCCTCCATATTATCAATGGTGCGCGGCGGGGTAAAAGATGCGATTGTTTTTGCTCTCGCTTGCCCTCCCGCTACCAATTCAGCTTTTGCAATGATGGCTAGCTTTATCGAAACCCCCTGCAGTGGGTGGTACCGCCTAAGCAATAGCATCACATCTCCATTCGCCAGTGTCGCCGCATCGGTGGGACTGTGGCCTTTAGGTGTGGTTAAAGTAAAGCGGTGCGCTTCAGAATTCATCACCAACCACCCGGTCCGGCTTTCATCACCCGCTTCACCGATTAAACGTTCAGACAAGAGCAACAACCGGCCATCCAGCAAGGTTGTCATAGCTTCAATACCGCCATTGCTTGCTTGTCTGTCGAGCTGGTCACCCAACTGAACGGGGCGGGCGAAAACCCGCACCACCCGGCGCATACTGCCTGAAAGTACTATTGGATATTGCCAAATCCGGTGCCACTGCTCAAAGGCCAAAACTATGCCTTTACCGTCCGGCATCAAGGCAATTGCTTCAGCGTCACGCCCTTTGTTAGTTAATGGCTGACCATCAATATCCAACACCGGCGCCATAAGACCGTCAATAATTGTGGGCTGGGTTCCGCCCGTTATATTTAACCGAGCGCTGAACCAATTTCCTCGGTCGGTTACCGCCAGAATTTTGTCTCCAACTTCATTAATACGCAGACCTGAAAATCCCCCGAAGCGTCTATCAGACGACGTTAAATGCAAGGCATGCACAAAACGTAATTTGCCTTCGGTTCGGTCTTGCATGTCTTTGGGGTTAAACTGCAGATCTTTTACCTGCACCTTGATTTTATCTTGGGCCAAACTGCCCGTGAAGGCCGTTAAGGCCAGATAAATAGACAAACATACTATGCGCCCTAGGGTACTCACCGTCGTCGCCCTTTAATCGAATTATCATTTTCTTCAAACAGGGCCGCCAATTGCTCGGTCATGGCGCCACCAAGCTGTTCAGCATCCAAGATCGTAACTGCTCGGCTGTAATAGCGGGTTACATCATGGCCGATGCCAATCGCGATGAGTTGAACCGGGCTTCGGTTTTCAATATATTTGATCACTTGTCGCAGATGTTGCTCTAGGTAAGTGCCGTTATTAGCGCTGAGCGTACTATCATCCACCGGGGCGCCGTCCGAGATCACCATCAAAATCCGGCGGTCTTCTGCGCGGCCCATCAGCCGGTCATGGGCCCAAATAAGCGCTTCACCGTCGATATTTTCTTTGAGCAAACCTTCCCGCATCATCAGGCCAAGATTGCGCCGTGCCCGACGGAGCGGAGTATCAGCGGTTTTATAAATGATGTGGCGTAGGTCATTCAGCCTGCCCGGCTTCATGACACGGCCACTGGTTAGCCATTTCTCACGCGATTGCCCGCCTTTCCATGCTTTCGTTGTAAAGCCTAAAATTTCTACCTTTACGCCGCAACGCTCCAATGTGCGAGCTAGGATATCGGCGCTTATGGCGGCTATGGAAATTGGTCTGCCGCGCATGGAACCACTATTGTCGATCAATAGCGTCACCACGGTATCGCGGAATTTGGTGTCTTGCTCCATTTTATAAGATAAAGGCTGCGAAGGGTTTGTCACCACTCGGCTTAGCCTGCCCGCATCCAACAAGCCTTCTTCAAGGTCAAATTCCCAACTGCGATTTTGTTGTGCCATTAAACGGCGTTGCAGGCGATTAGCAAGCTTGGTCACCGCACCTGAAAGATGCGCCATTTGCTGGTCTAAATATTTGCGCAAGCGGTCTAATTCTTCAGCGTCACAGAGCTCTTCTGCTTTAACTATTTCATCAAAACTATTCGTGAAGGCTTTATAAAAATTATCCTTCATCAGGTTCGACAAGGGGTGGTTGGGCCGCCACGGCATGCTGCCATCAACACTGCCATCACCCGGGTCGATACTACCGTCATCATCTTGCACTAGATCAGTGGCATCTCCTTCATCGCTGCCATCATCTTCGCTGTCGCCGTCGCTTTGTTCAGCGCCATCCCCGTCCATATCTTCACCGGCATCACTGCCATCATCTTCGCCGCTATCGAAGCCCTCTTCTTCCATGTCGGCATCCGTCTCAGGGTCATCGCTTTCGCTTTCACTGCCTTCCGCGTTGCCAATGAGCTGCTCAATGATGGTCCGCGCTATTATGCCGTAAGCTTTTTGGTCGTTGAGCTTACCCGCAAGTATATTGAGCGTCGGGCCGATGTTTTCTTCGATCCATGAACGCTGTTCATCCACCGCATTTTTGAACAATAGGTTTGGGGCATCTCCCGTTATGCGCTCCCGCACCATTAGGCCAAGCACTGCCGCCAGCCGGTCGGTTGCCTCACCGCTGGTGCGGGCAAGGCCTGCATCCATCATCCGGCGCTCGGTATAACTGGCAATATTTTGGCGCAGGCCCGACATCGCCTTCGCCCCGATAGATTCGACCCTAGCTTCCTCAATTGCGGTGAATATATCCGCCCCCAGCCCTTGGCCCGGGGCCATGCGCGCGTGCAAAGCACTGTCATGGTGGGCGTGCTTCATGGCCGATGCATCCGCCCGACCGCGCAACAAGCTTATGTCTTCGGTGCTTGGTTTATGGGGCAAGTGCGGCAAGCGAACCTCAGCCCTTGTTTGCCCTGGCTGGTCTGCGGTAAAATGCACCTCAAGGCTTTTGTCCCGAGACAAAGCCCGGGTAGTGGCCGCCAGCGACTGCTCAAAATCTTCCTGCTGTTTACGGCCACCATCTGCCATATAACTGCTCTCAATCCATTAACTAATGAGCCTCGCATGCGAAGCCTAAGGGTGATTAAAGTTGGTTAACTGACGATTCGCTCAATTCCTTACCAAAACATCGCTGATAATATTCAGCCACAATTTGCCGTTCCGCCTCATCACATTTATTGAGGAAAGACAGCTGGAAGGCAAAGCCAACATCGCTTAATATTTGAGCATTCTGCGCCCAACTGATGACGGTTCTTGGGCTCATCACCGTTGATATATCCCCAGCCATAAAGCCTGTGCGTGTCATATCAGCAACACGCACCATATTAGAGACCGTCTCACGGCCTTCAACAGTGTCATAATGGGGTTCACGAGCGAGCGTTATCGCCACCTCAGTGTCATGGGGCAGATAATTCAGCGTCGCGACAATATTCCAGCGATCCATCTGGCCCTGGTTTATTTGCTGGGTACCATGGTAAAGCCCGGTGGTATCGCCGAGCCCTACCGTGTTTGATGTGGAAAAAATGCGAAAAGCAGGATGCGGCCTTATTACTCGGTTTTGGTCAAGCAAGGTCATTTTGCCCTCAACCTCCAACACCCGCTGGATAACAAACATAACGTCAGGGCGACCCGCGTCATATTCATCAAAAACAAGCGCAGTGGGGCTTTGCAGCGCCCAGGGCAAAATACCTTCCTTAAACTCTGTAACCTGAACGCCGTCCCGCAGGACAATGGCATCCTTCCCCACCAGATCAATCCGGCTGATGTGACTGTCTAAGTTCACCCGCACACAAGGCCAGTTTAAGCGCGCAGCAACTTGTTCAATATGGGTGGATTTGCCGGTGCCATGATAGCCCTGCACCATGACACGCCGGTTGCTGCCAAACCCTGCAAGGATCGCTAATGTGGTCGCAGGATCAAACACATAGGCCTCGTCCACTTCGGGCACATGCTCGGTGCGTTCAGAAAAAGCGGGAACGGTCATATCGCTATCGATGCCAAAAACCTGCCGAACCGAAATGGTTAAATCCGGTAAATCCAGCTTTAGGGGTTTATCCTTTGCTGGCGGCACTGGCGCAAGATCGGTCATGCAGTTATATCCTTTTATACATATTATACATACGAAAATCAGAGTGGTTCATCATCCCATTGGCTTAAGCTATAAGTTTTTCATCTCTGGTATGCTTAGGTCAAGCGCGAACATGTCGCAGTGCAATAAAATCACTAAATAATGAGAATGTTAGACTTAGTAAAATATAGCATGGATTGTGGCTAAGGGGCAATTATGGTGAAGCTTAGGCAGTAGATAGTAATATTTCAGCGGCCAAAAGCACCGCAGCTAATTTATCTGTACTGTCTATTTTCTGACCTTGGGTGTCAGGGTGGATCATTTTAATCATTTTTCGCTTAGACCTGCGAATATCATCTTGGCTAGCATTATCGCTTAACCCAAGCGTCATCAGCGCTGCCATCTCTCGTGGACTGCGGGCTTTTTGACTTTTCACCGTGGGTAAAATGCCGTGGCGCCGCCTTGCGGTTGCCCCAACATAGATGCCACCATTTTGTACTGCGACAATGCCGCCAGACACAAGTGAACTATTTACTCTGCGGCTTGTTGCACCAAGCCAACCACTAGGGCTGAGCGCGGCGCGCCGCTTTACATTAGCAAGAATTGCCATATATTTCTTCCCCCAAGGGGGCTCCTGTTGAAATATCTATTTGGAAAGTGTCCTGCTTAATGCGAGATCTACTTTCCGAGCTTTCCTCAGGCAATTCAAGGCGCTAAGATGGCATGCAAACCACTAAATATCAAGACAGAAATATTAAGGATCTATTTGTGAGCAGCTCCAACACCCCCGACAGCCCTCAAGTTCCAATGGTGGAGACCATTGAAAACAACCTGCGTGCTGCGTTAAATATAGGCTATATTGAGGTGAGTAACGATAGCGAAAATCATGTGGGCCACGCGGGCTATACTGACGGAGAAAGCCATTTTAGCATTATTGTCGTGTCAGACGACTTTATAGATAAGAACCGCGTTGCCCGCCAACGCATGGTCTACAGCGCCCTCAAGCAGGAAATGAAAGGTGCCATTCACGCACTTTCTTTAAAAACACTGACGCTTTCTGAATGGGATCAGTAGAGATACATATACCTCTACCATCTAAAATACACCAACAGCGCATTTCGAAGATATTTCTCTTTGTAACTGTTTCTATAGTAACACTTAATGGTAGTTTTATATATTACTAATATATCTATCGGTTTATTTTGTGTGACAAAATATCCAATTTATAGTAGTCTTCTACTGGAAGGTGAGTCTCTTAATTTACGTATTATTATCTCTTTTGGAGAGCCCTTTCGCATGTCCAAAACCCTGTTCTGAGTATCAACACTGAAAGCAGGTTCGCCATGAAGTCCCTCTTACCAACTCGCCGTAAATTCTTAAAGGCCACTGTAGCTACAACTGGAGTGGCGGTGTTTTCTAGTTTTCTACCCGGCCTCCAGGTTCTGGCCCATCACCAGCCGCCAATTCGTCGCAGTTTAGGTGCGCTGGGGCCTGACCATGATGACGTGACCACTTACCGTGACTTTGTGCGCATCATGAAGGCGGAATCCAACAGCAACCCTTTCAGTTGGAACCAATTTGCCCTCATTCACGGTACAACAGCTGGATTTAACAAATGCCCCCATGGCTCGTGGTACTTCCTGCCTTGGCACCGCGCTTATGTGCAAATGTATGAGCGCGCTTGTAGGGTTGTGACCAATAACCCTGATTTCGCCATGCCTTATTGGGACTGGACCGAGCAACGTGGCATCCCAGAAGCATTCCACCAAGGGGCAGTGGTCAATAATGCCCTGCATGAGCCCAGTCGGACCATGTCTGAAAGTGCTTCTCTACCCGATTGGATGGTGGGGGAAGAGGTTATGCACAGCATTTATGAAGAGAGCAACTTTGAGGCCTTTGGTACCACTCGGCCTGCGGGACAAAACAACTTAGACCCTGCTTGGGTAACCGGCGGCGGCGGGGTGCAGGGTACACTGGAAGCCACACCGCATAATAATGTTCATGTTACTGTTGGCGGGGTCATGGGTGGCTATCGCTCTCCGCTTGATCCACTGTTTCAAATGCACCACGGCAATATTGACCGCATCTGGGATAATTGGATTGCCCTCTGCAATAAAAACTCCACCGATACACTGTGGCTTGATATGCCCTTCACCGATAACTTTACCCACCCAACGGGCAGCAGTTACAGTGCCACTGTGCGCAACTTATTAGACACGAAAGCGCTAGGATACCAATATGAGACCCAGCGCAAGACATGTCGTAGGTTCCCAATCCTGGATCGTCGCATTGATATTTTGGATAAATTCTTTGCCTTCCGAGAACAAAAGCGCCCAGATCTTCCAAAAGGGCCTTTGCCACCAAATTGTGTACAGGGCCTAACTTGCCCTCCCGATTTCTTCCGCATTGATAATAATACTCGGCTTTCAACCGGCAAGCCACTATCAATGAAAATTCAACTGGAAGAGCGTTTTGAAAAAATGGGAAGGCCAACACTAAAAATTGCTGGGAAAGCTTTAAGTGAGGGACGTGAGAGCGAAAACTATAATGAAGTTCTGGCGGTCTTGCGCAATATCACGCCGCCCAATGACCCTCGTACGACCTTAAGGATATTTCTAAACCATCCAAGACCAAGCTTAAAAACCTCCACTGATAATCGGCATTATGTAACCACAATCGGCTTTTTTGGTAAGCATAATGAAGGATCGCACCAAAAGGCCAAAATGTCTTATCTTTTGAACCTAACGGATACCCTTAGTTTGCTCGCCCAAAGTGGCAAATTACGCTCCAATGATCTATCTATTCAAATTGTTATGGTCCCACCCCAGGGAGTCGATAAACGTGAGGTAGGGTATGTCCAGCCGGAAGGAATTGATGTCGCCATTATTTAGCCGCAAATATATTTATACTGGATATATGAGCAATACCCCTCCAGCGACCCCAGCGCCCGATGCGCGGCCCATAGGTGGCCCCATGCGGGCGCTGGCATTTTGTGCCCTAGTCTTCGCTAGTTTTGACGCCCAAGCCCATGATCATAACGCCAATAACCAGCAAGTTTGCTTTAAACCAACCGCCGAACAAATTAATGCTATAAGGATACACACTACCCGTCTTGTTATCTCAATTTATGATGTCCGCGCCGAGAAAACCCAACCAACCACCGCAAAAATTTCGTGGGATAGGCCGGATGCTACCAGTGAAACTAGCTATCTAGGACTTTATCCAGAAGGACTAAAGGGGCAAATACCTAAGCGTTTCTTGCTGCCACTTAGTGCCAATCATATGGCACCAAAGTCCAGAGGTCTATGTGTCATTGTTACTTTCATCGATAGCAACAGCATTGAGGTTAAAACCTATGCCACTCTCAGCCTAGATATCCATGTCATGCAAAGGTCTAGCAAAAAAGAATGACCCCTTCTAACCGCTCTGAATTTCTAGAAATACCCGCGTGATGCTGGGGTATTTCGCTTTAATGATGTTTTCCGCCTTGGTCACCGCCGCTTCGACGCGGTCGGCAGTCCAGCTATCATCAAAATCTAAACTGGCATTGAGCAAAATATCCGTTGGGCCAAAATGCAAGGTAAGAAGCTCATTGATGGCTTCTACTCCGTCCTGTGCAAGCAGAATTTCATGTAAATCTGTAACCACATGCGGGTGTGCGGCCTCCCCCACCAACAAGCCTTTACTTTCCACGGCCAGCAATACCGCTGTACCCGCCAGCACACAGCCGATCAAAATAGATGCCACGCCGTCCAGCACTGGCATATCTAGCGCTTGGCTGAGATAAATTCCAACAAGTGCAAATAAAAGGCCTAATAACGCTGCCGTATCCTCAAATAGCACGGTAAAAATTGTCGGATCCTTGCTGTTACGAATAGTCGCAAAGCTAGGCTTGCCGCCCTCGCTTTTCTTCAGCTCTTTCCAGGCTACCATCCAGGCAGCACTTTCAAATATAATCGCCAACCCAAGCACTATGTAATTTATCATGGGGTCCGTTATAGGCGTCGGGTCCATTACCTTATGGATACCTTCATAGATGGACACGCCCGCACCCACTGCGAAAATCAAAATAGCAACAATGAAAGTCCAAAAATAAAGCTCCTTGCCATAACCAAAGGGATGGTCACTGTCCGCTGCCCTTTTTGCCTGCTTTAAGCCATAAAGCAGCAACAATTGATTACCCGTATCGACCACCGAGTGAATGGCTTCACTGAGCATCGCTGAGCTGCCGGTCATAGCGGCGGCAAAAAACTTCGTGATGCTGATGAGTGCATTGCCGGCTAGCGCCGCAAAAATTGCTTTCTTAGAAGTAACTGACGCCACAAAATTCCCCTATGTTTTCTTGAAGTTTATAATGACCTGCCGTCATAATAAAGTGCCAGCGCCCTGCGTCAACCACCTGTGCTTGAAGCATCTGTTACCAAGTGAAAGCGGGTTGGTAATGGCGGCAAGCCATTTTTGCAGGGAACTCTGAAACCGGCACCATGGCCGCTTCCTTTTCTAAATTCCATATTGCCCTTTGCAGCACAAATCCCTTTAGCTTTTAGATAGGCCCTCAGCGGTTCTGCGTTCATATCAATACCATTGAGATGGTCTTCTTCAAAACCACGCCCTAAAAGATTGCACGGAACAAAGATTTCTTTACCAGGTTTTCTCTGTTTATAAATTTGTTGACGGCAAAAGCGTTGCAGGGTGGGCTGCAAAGTTGCTTCAAAAATATCCTCGGCATTAAAATCGGCAGGCTGCATCATCACCAAACCAGCATCATGGCGCACAAGCAATTGGTTTAAAGTTTGCCAACGGTCTAAGCCTTGTGCGTTTAAAATTTGATCTAAAAGCGTGAATATATCTTGATGACCATCGAGAATAACCAGCGTTTTGATGAACAGCTCATGAAAGGTTTGACCGCTACCACGGCCAAGAGCAAAGCCATCTGATAAAGCCCGCAGAAAGGCACTTGTGCCATCACTGCCTTCATTTAAGGCCATTACCTGATCGATAAACCAAAACAAAAAGGGACCACAGGCATATTTCGCTGTACTGTTACCAAAAACAGAAAGTTGATCAACATTCCGCTCCCCAAGCCCTGAGATACAGCCATTTAACCACCGCACCGCAGCTTTGTCCTGCGCCTCCAGCGGCCTTTGCTGGATGCTATAATAAACCGCTGCGCCTTCTTCCACCCAGTCAAGCTGTGCCAAATTTACCGGGTCAAAATGGTGCAGAAACCAGATATGGAACATTTCGTGGCGAATGAGCAATTCCAGCACTTTTTGGCGGTCTTGGTTAGGCACCAACCATTTTTCTCCGCCAATGTGCAGTGACATCAAATTTATGCTGTGAACATGGCCGCGCACAAAAGGCGATTCTTTCGAAAAAGACACAGTTACTGTCACATCTTGCCAGTTGGATTTCACCAAGTGTGTGCCGTAATAGGCCTCGCTGCGGCGTACTTCAGTGCGGATGCTTTCCACCAACCATTTTGGTACATCATCGCCGAATATGATATCAAGCTCACCGGCCGCGCCCGCTGTTGCTGGACTATACGGCACATAGAAAAGGAAAAAGCAGAAAACTAAATGACAAAGGGGTCGCATAAGAAACTCCTGAAAAGCATGGTCCAAAGCTTATGCGGAACTATAGGGGCGGGGCAACAAGTATGAAAACATGTGACGGATAATTCTATGAAAACACGTAATACCCTAATCATTAATGAGCAACTAACGCTCCAAAACGGTAATAGCTACCTTTTTTAAAATAATAAGATGGTGTTATTGTTGATCCATCCGTCAGCTCAAACCACAGCTTTCCCAGCATGGTTTTCACAATGTGCGGCGATTGTGCCGGGCTATAACCCTGCACCAATAGATATCGTTTAGCCCCCGTTTTTTCATGTACCGCAATATCAGCCACCATAACTGTGTGGCCGGGATATCCCGGTGCTATCAAAACATCGCCAATTTTCAGCGCTGCGGCTTTTTCAACCTTTTGCATATCCCGCGCCAAGGATGCCGTACCAGCATAGGTAAAGATTATTTTCAACCACCGACGAAAGGTCTGATAGCTACGCTCCTCTGCTGGAGCCGATGTTGAAAAAGTAACATGTGCTCCATCGACTTTGGGTCGAACACCCCTGAGATAATCATTGAAGCTAAAGGCATGGCCGCTGGTAAACTTGAAACTGATTTTTTGGTCTTGTCCAGCCGCATATAGATATTCTGACCAGAGCCTTATCACCACATCAGCACATTGTTGGAGATCTCTGTCCCCCACATCAATATCTAAAACCCGTTTGGCCACCATATTTGTGGCCGCATATGATCCGTCAAATTCAAGCACAGGAGACCCGGCTGGTTTCAGCGGCACTGCCCGCAGCCATGCGCCAAAGCTATCGGCTTGAAGGTCTTTACGGCCATAACCAGCTGGAACATCTATATCGCTGATTCGGTTTGAGCTTTTGTGGGATGTTGGCCATGGCACATCGCCTGCTTTGGCCTTTGGTGGGCCGACAAACAAGGTAAGAGCCACCATGCAAAGGCCGACAAATATGGTGGTCCAAACGCGCTTATTTTCTTGCGTGGTGTAGAACCGGCTCGCCGTTTTTGCCCGTGTCACGGCGATCCTACCAACGGTCCATTTGCGAACGTGCCCGCGATATGGCAAAGCCAAATATGGCAACCATTATCAACCCAATTTCTAAAATCCCTGTCATGATATATACTCCAACTATTATTTTATTTTGCAACAGTGATAGTTTCACCAACTCTTTTGTTCGAAAAAAGGCAAAAATGGGGTATGTTGGTTGCAATTATGGCAGGCTTGCGCCATAAGGCAGATGACAGTTAGCCTCTGTTCTTTTGCATGCTGACACCCCATCCCCAACCCCCGAACGAGGAGGCATAATCTATGGCTACCGTTGGTCAAGATACCCTGCAAACTCGCCGCACCCTAAATGTAGCCGGCAATGAATATGAATATTATAGCTTGAAGGCTGCTGCTGAGAAAATCGGTGACGTTTCCCGCCTTCCCTACACACTGAAAGTGTTACTGGAAAACCTGCTGCGCTATGAAGACGGCGTCTCGGTTAAAGTAGAAGATGTGCAAGCCCTTGCCGATTGGCAAAAAGAACAGCATATGGACCATGAAATTCAGTACCGCCCTGCGCGGGTGTTGATGCAAGATTTCACCGGTGTGCCTGCGGTTGTTGACCTTGCCGCTATGCGCGACGCGATGAAAGCCATGGGCGGCGACGCCAGTAAGATTAACCCACTGGCCCAGTGTGATCTGGTGATTGACCATAGTGTTATGGTCGACAAAGCCGGTACCGCCACCGCCTTTAAGGAAAATGTAGCGCTGGAAATGGAACGCAACGCTGAGCGCTATGAGTTCCTGAAATGGGGCCAAAATAGCTTTACAGACTTTAACGCTGTGCCCCCCGGCACCGGCATTTGCCACCAAGTGAACCTTGAATATATCGCCAAGACCGTTTGGACTTATGATATTGACGGCAAAACCATTGCCTTCCCTGATACCTGCGTTGGCACTGACAGCCACACCACCATGATCAACGGCCTTGCGGTTCTTGGTTGGGGTGTTGGCGGCATTGAAGCCGAAGCGGCTATGCTCGGTCAGCCCGTATCGATGCTGATCCCCGAAGTGGTTGGCTTCAAACTAACGGGCAAACTGAACGACGGCATCACCGCCACTGACTTGGTGTTGCGGGTGGTGGAAATGCTGCGCGAGCGTGGTGTGGTCGGCAAATTTGTTGAGTTTTTCGGCCCCGGCCTTGATGAACTAACCCTTGCTGACCAAGCGACGATCGCCAACATGGGCCCCGAGTATGGCGCCACCTGTGGCTTCTTCCCCGTGAGCAAACAAACGCTTGATTTTCTAACTTTCACTGGCCGCGATGAAGAAACGGTTGCGCTGGTTGAAGCCTATGCCCGCGAGCAAGGCATGTGGCGCGACGCGAACAGCCCTGACCCTGTATATACCGATACTTTAGCGTTAGACATCACATCGGTTAAAGCGGCGCTCGCTGGCCCCAGCCGCCCACAAGACCGGGTTGACCTTGACGGTGCAGCCCATGCCTTCGTCAGCCAAGTGCTGGCCAAGGCAGGCAAAGAAAATGATGACAAAGACTATGCTGTAAAAGGTGAAGATTACACCATTACCCACGGCGCTGTTGGTATTGCGGCGATCACGTCCTGCACCAACACCTCCAACCCCGGGGTGCTTGTCGCCGCTGGTTTGGTCGCTAAAAAAGCCAATGAGCTCGGCCTGACGACAAAACCTTGGGTCAAAACATCACTGGCCCCCGGCTCAAAGGTTGTGACCGATTATCTCGACAAGGCTGGCTTGACCGAGCATCTGAACGCGCTCGGCTTTAACCTTGTTGGCTATGGCTGCACCACCTGCATTGGTAACTCAGGGCCCCTTGCCCCAGCTATTAGCGCCTCAATCAACGAAAATGGGCTCGTTTGCGCCTCTGTACTTTCAGGCAATCGCAACTTTGAAGGCCGCGTCAGCCAAGACCTTAAGGCTTCTTATCTGGCATCGCCACCGCTTGTGGTTGCCTATGCGCTTGCCGGTAATGTCAAGATCGACATAACGACCGAACCATTGGGTCAAGACCAAGACGGCAAGGATGTTTACTTGCGTGACCTATGGCCAACCAACGCCGAAGTGCAAGCCGCTATATCTGCCTCGCTGAGCCGTGAGATGTTCATCGAGCGCTACGCCAATGTGTTCGACGGTGAACCTGAATGGCAAGCCATTCCAGTGACCAAAGGTGAAACTTTCGCTTGGAACGCGGATTCTACCTATATCCAACATCCACCTTACTTTGAAAATATGGCCGAAGGTATTGCACCAATTGCTGATATTCTAGGCGCGCGGCCCCTTGCCTTGCTCGGTGACAGTATCACCACCGACCATATCTCACCAGCTGGCGTTATTAAAGCCGACAGCCCAGCGGGTGAATATCTGCAGGAAAAAGGCGTCGCTAAGCGGGACTTCAACAGCTACGGCAGCCGGCGCGGTAACCACCAGGTAATGATGCGCGGCACTTTCGCCAACATCCGCTTGCGTAATCTCATGGCACCCGGCACCGAGGGCGGTTGGACCAAGCACCAGCCATCGGGCGATCTGACCAGCATATATGCAGCTGCCATGCGTTACGCAGAAAGTGGCACCCCGCTTGTGGTCGTCGGCGGCAAAGAATATGGCACCGGCTCCAGCCGGGATTGGGCGGCCAAGGGCACCAACTTGCTAGGTGTTAAGGCGGTTCTGGTTGAAAGCTTTGAGCGCATTCACCGCTCCAACCTTGTCGGCATGGGCGTTCTGCCGCTACAATTTAAGGAAGGCGACACGCGCGAAGCCTTGGGACTTAACGGCACCGAGATGTTTGACGTTACCGGCATTGCAGGCAACATTGATCCGCGCCAAGATGTGCAGGTTAAAATCACTTATGCTGACGGCACAACCCGTGAGCTAACCGTTCTCTGCCGCATCGACACGGAAAATGAAGTTGAGTATTACCGTAGTGGCGGCATCCTGCATTATGTGCTGCGCCGCTTAGCGAACTAAACACAAAAATTACTGATAGGGCGGCCTCTTGGTCGCCCTTAATGTATCAGCTCACAAACTGTAACACGGTAGTGATTGGCAAGTGGGTATGTTTCGGGCTATGGGTTAGCTATGAAAAATCTAATGCGATTCTATCTGGCCCTTGCGGTGGCTTTTCTGGCTTTAACGGGCACATTATATGCTCAGGACAAGACGGACGCGCCTATATCGCGCGCGCCGACCGTTGTTGAGCTATTTACCAGCCAAGGCTGTCCCGGCTGTCCGTCTGCTGATGCCCTGCTGAAGCGCACCCGCGAGCGCAGTGACGTATTGGTTTTATCATGGGCGATTGATTATTGGGACCGTTTGGGCTGGGAAGATACCTTTGCCAAGCCTGAGCATAGCAAGCGCCAAGCAGGCTATAATAAGCAAATGGGCGTGGCCGGTGTTTTCACACCAGAAGCCATCATTGACGGACAACTGTGGTGCAAAGGGGCAGACAAAACAGCGCTAAACAATAAAATTGAACGTGCTCAAAAGGTCGTGCCCCTACCTTTCACCATGACCCTATCCCAAAAGGATGATAAAATACGCACGACCTTGCCACAAACAAAATTGCCTGTAATCCTTACAATTCGGGTGGTTTGGTTCACGGCGGATGCAATGGTTCAAATTGAAGGCGGGGTTAATGAAGGGCGCAACCTGCATTATACTAATGTTGTCCGCGCCAGTTGGGACGTGGGTGATTGGGACGGCGAAAAAATGGATGTTGCATTAGCGCTGAAAGATGCCGCCGAGAACGGTGCAGACCATGTAGCTTTACTGTTAGCCGATAGCGAAACAGGTAAAATTTACAGCGCTGCCAGCCTGAAAATTAACTAAAAGCCTTATTTCAGCTATCCTCGTTAAGTTTAGAAACCGCCCATTTAGCCGCGTCGCGCACCACATCATTATCATCACTTAGTAACGCATGAATGTGGGGCACGGCTGATCTATCGCCGCTATTGCCAAGCGCATAAAGCACATTGCGGACAAAGCGGTCCCGGCCAATACGCTTTATGGGGCTGGCGGTGAATAACGCTCGAAAGCCCGCATCATCCAACTGCACAAGGTCCGTTAAGCGCGGCATGGTGAGCTCCACCCGGGCGTGAAATTGGGCCTCATTTGAGATTTTAGCAAATTTATTCCACGGGCAAGCGGCCAAACAATCATCACAGCCATAAATGCGATTGCCCATTAGCGGCCGCAGTGCCTCATCCACTGGGCCTTTATGCTCGATGGTCAGGTAACTAATGCAGCGCCGTGCGTCGATTTGGTAAGGGGCGGGGAAGGCATCTGTTGGGCAGGCATCCAAACAAGCACGGCAACTACCGCACTGGTCTTTGTGAGACGCAGCGGCTGGAAGTTCCATATCGGTGAAAATAGCACCTAAGAAAAACCAATTTCCCAAGTCTGGCGATATTAAATTGGTATGTTTGCCTTGCCACCCAAGGCCCGCAGCAGCGGCCAAGGGTTTCTCCATTACCGGAGCGGTATCCACAAAGACCTTGAGGTCGCAGCCATAATCACTTACCAGTGAGCGAGCGATGACCTTCAGGCGCTTTTTGATACTATCATGATAATCTTTATTACGTGCATAGACACTAATGTTGCCCCGGTCAGGTCGCTCAAGCAAAGCAAGCGGATCGCCGTCTGGGCCATAATTTAGCCCGAGCATAATCACCGATTTTACCTCGGGCCACAGGGTGCAGGGGTCAGCGCGCCAGCTGATGCGGTCTTGCATCCATGCCATAGTGCCGTGGCGGCCTTTTGCGACAAAGTCATGAAGCTTAGCCCCCGCTTCTTGGATGGTGGCCGGGTCTGCTACTCCGGCAATATCAAACCCCGCTGAAAGCGCTTTGGCCAAAATTACATCAACATCTGGCGCAGAATTATTGCCCATCAGAAATCAAGTTTTTGATAATGTTTTGGGGGCTGCAACCCTGCCACCCGGTCGATCAGCAAGCCACGCACTGAGCGCCGTGATTTCACCCGCATGTACCATTCCTTGGCGATGGGCCAGTCTTTCCAAGTAATATCGCCAAAATAATCAATCACCGAAATATGGGCCGCAGCCGCTGCATCGGCCATGGTGAACTGCCCGCCCGCCAAATAGTGGCGGCGATCCGCAAGCCAGCTGATATAAGCGAGATGGGTTTTCAAGTTATGTGAAGCACAGCGAATGGCTTCGCTGTCGGGCTCGCCCATACGCAGGAAACGCTTGAAAAGTTTTTCGCTGACCAAATGCCGGGTCACTTCACTGGATATTTTTGTATGGAACCAACCTGTAAGGCGGCGCACTTCATAGCGCTCTTCCGCATTTCCGGGTATAAGCGCGGGCTCAGGAATGGTTTCTTCCAGATATTCAGCGATCGCCATAACCCCGCTGTAAGGTTGACCATTATCCATAATTAGAACCGGCACCTCGCCTGCTGGGTTAAGTTTTAGGAAATCAGCCCGACGTTCCCATTCCTTCTCTACTCGCAAGCGATAATCTACCCGTTTCTCATCCAAGAGAACGCGTACAAGGCGGGCCGGCGGCGAAAGCCAATGGTGATAAAGTGTAGCCATAGCCCTTCATAACCAATTGGGGCCCGCTACGCCAACGGCAAAAGTGTAATTTTTCATATTTAATTACGGGTATGACCAATGTGAGCGATACATTCCACCTCAACCAAAGCCCCAAGCGCCAAACCAGAGGCTGCGAGGGCACTGCGAGCAGGGTAAGGTGCTTTAAAATATTGCACATAAACTTCATTGAACGCTGGCCAGTTTTTAATATCAGACAGAAAAACCGTACATTTAATCACTTCTGACATTGAGCTATTATTGCGCTCCAATACCGCTTTAATATTTTGCATCATTTGGTGGCTTTGCCCCTCAATACTGCCACTAACCAACTGTAGCTTATCGTCTGTGCCTATTTGGCCTGACAAAAACAACAAGTCACCAGCGCGCACTGCTTCAGAAAAAGGCAATATCGCCGGTGCCCGCTGACCCTCATCCTCACTTCCATCATTGGCTTGTGTCAGCACAGAAGCTAAGAAGAAGAACAGCCAACAGAAAGTCTTAACAAATTGATGAAATAGTTGCATTTATTCACTCTCATTAACTATTAACACATGCATAATGTAGAATAGAAACAATAAAAACAAGTAAGATATGCTTATTAAAATATTACTAAAGGTAATAAAATTGTTAATATTCAATAAACCCTAAAAAACCCTTTCCTATTAATTAATATTAATATAATAAGCAATTGGGGATGACACATCAGCAAGTAATTAACTTGAACGTAATTTACGTTCTACTGATTCTGTAAATGACATGGTGTTATAGTAACTTGATGGGGTATATTTAATAATGTCTAGTAGCGACCATTTAACTCAAATGGCGATTGCCGAAGGTTTAACAGGACTAGAAGTATGGTTTGCCAATGATTGTCCTGATATTTGTTCAGAGTTTAAAGATCTGCTTCAATATTGGCATGAACTAACGGCCGATAATATTATGCCAGCCCGGCATCAACTAGCACCCAAAAAGATCGTCTCTCATTTACCCTATGTAGGCTTATTTGATATCATCCGCGATGATACTGGGGGCATCGGCGATATCATGACACGCTTAGAAGGAACCGAGCTTGCCGGTTTTTACGGCGATATTACAGGCAAGTCCATCAATGATCTGCCATCAGCTCAAGTGGTTGAAAGAGTGAAGTTTTACGCTAGAGTTCTTGACAAATATAAGAAACCCATCATTGCAAATATTGATATGGTTCGCTCCGACCGCCCCTTGGTGAGTGCGCGAGGTTTGTATATTCCTCTTGCAGAAGATGGTGTGACGATGGATAAGGTTTTTATATGTAGTCATTTGATAGCGTGATCGATATAATTTCTTGACTTAACCCACTAATTTACGCTGCGTGTCTAAGCCCATAGAAAGCAGGTATGGGTCATCCATTTGCCGCTTGGTAAAGTCATCTTTATTGGTTAAGCATTCCCATTCTATACTGATCAAGCTTTGGGCAATTGACCCTCCCATGGTGGTGCCAGGTCCCAGAACAATCACATGGCTCGGGGCAAACTCTCGCACACCCACCTGAATGGCTTTTCTAAAATCGTAAGTTTCCACAATCTGATGGCTAAGCGTATAATCCCACAGCGCCCGTGGGTCACTGGCATGGGGTGTCCAGATAGCGCCGCGACCATCGATAAGTGGAATAGTTGGGGAATTAAACATGCTAGCTGGCAGCTCCTTTTGGATCTTTTCAGCAACAGGTTTCTGCAATTCTGTGTGAAAAGCTGAATGGCCGCCAAGGCGCATGGGAAAGCGGCTGTCCGCATGCGTCGGCAGCTTTGCCTCTAACGCCTTCAGCCCTGCATCATTACCAGCAAAAACCAACATGCCGCCAAGGTCAATCGATAGATAAATTTGCTGGTCACGCTCGCCGTGAAGCCCAGCAACCAAGCCCATTAGTTCTGATCTAAGACCAACATCAAGCTGCCAAATAGCGTCAGATACCGGATATAAAAGCTGCCCACCGATCATGCTGTCATGCATCAATTTACCTGTAGTATTAATAGTTTTCAAACCATCAAGCGCGCTAAGCACACCTGCACAGGCAAGGCTTGTGTACCAGCCCATTGAATTGCCAGTGATAGCGACGATGTCATACTCACCTTGGTTAATAGCCAGAAAATCAAAGTATGAACTGGTATAAATCAGGGGGGAGGCATTGTCCCCGCGCATATGCTCGCTCATAGAAAAGCTATCACGCCCATCAAGCTCTGATATTGTCGTTTGGCCAAACTTTGTGCGAAAATTATCAAATTCAGCCAATTGTGCTTGCTTGTCCGAGTGATGATTTCCCAAATAGCCAAGCTCAGCGGCATTATAAGTACCGCGACCCGGGCAAACAACTAAAGCTGTTTTGCGATCATTCATGATGGTTTTCCCACCAGGTCGAGCGCTTTTTGCAAAATGCTCTCCGCGCTCGGCAGGGTCACCGTTGCCGCCCGGCCAAGGGGGATAAAGCTATCGTCCGCCGCTAAGCGCGCGACCTTTGTCGATGGGTCCACCTTTTCCGCCATTAAAGCCATCAAGGCTTCGCTCTGCGACCCCGTCGTGCGGCATTCGTCAACAATAAGCACCGAGGCACAGTCTTTCACCGCTGCCAATATGGCTTCTTCCGGCAAGGGGGCAAGCCAGCGAATATCGATGACCCGCGCCTTGATGCCGTGATCATCAGAGAGGAGCTTTTCCGCTTGGCGGCTGAGGTAATAGCCATTGCCGTAGGTTAAAATGCAGATATCCTTGCCTATACCATGCTGACCTATCTCACCCATGCCTATTGGTGTCGCTTTAGCGGGCGCGATATAGTCTGCGGTCCAAAGGCCGTCACCGGGCTCGTGCAAGTCGCGGGTCATATAAAGCGCGATTGGCTCGACCATCACCACGACACGCTGTTCCTCGCGCGCTAGGCGCACAGATTCGCGCATCATTTCGACCGCATCAGCACCGTTCGACGGACAAGCAATGATAAGCCCGGGAATATCCCTGAGCGCCGCCAAGCTATTGTCATTATGAAAGTGCCCGCCGAACCCTTTTTGGTAACCAAGACCGGCGATGCGAATGACCATCGGGTTGGTGAATTGACCGTCCGAGAAAAAGCTCAGCGTTGCGGCTTCCCCGCGAATCTGGTCTTCTGCGTTATGCATATAGGCAAGAAATTGTATTTCCGGCATCGGCAAAAAGCCATTATGCGCCATGCCGATCGCCAGCCCCAAAATGCTTTGCTCGTCGAGCAGCGTATTGATCACCCGGCGCTTACCAAATTTCTCTGATAGCTTGGCGGTGACATTATAAACCCCGCCCTTGGGGCCGATGTCCTCGCCCGCCATGACGATCTCATCGTGGGCCAGCATCAGGTCCGCAAGCGCCCAATTGATCAGTCGTGCCATATGTTGGGGCTTGAATATCGCATGCATATCGCGGGCAAAAAGCGCTGTCCGTGCTTTGTCACTCGGCGTAAATGACGGCTTGTCTAGCTTGGGCGGAATGATGCTTTCCATCACCGCCTTGGAGGTGGTTAACTTAGGCCGCTGAATGGCCTTTTCCGCCACCCGCGACACCTGCGCCCGCATATTGTCGTAAGCCGCAATTATTTCATCCGCTGCCATGGTGCCACTTGCTATAAGTGCTTGCGCGGTCAAGAGTAACGGGTCACCAGCTTCACAGGCGGCTATCTCCTGCTTGCTCATATAGGCGTCTTGCACGTCCGAGCCCGCGTGGCCGTAAAGCCGTACCGTTCGCAGATGCAAAAAGGCCGGGCGGCGGGTCCGGCGAATATAGTCTTCCACCTCGCTTGCGACCCGGTAAGCGTCCAATATATCGAGCCCATTAGCGGCGAAATATTTTATCCCCGGCCTTGCGCGCATGCTGGCTTCCACCCAATTATCGGGCGTGCGGGTTGAAATGCCGATGCCGTTATCCTCACAGACAAAAAGCAGCGGCAAAGGGGCCTTTTGGTGCGCGGTCCAGGAGGCTGAATTGATCGCCCCTTGGGCGGTTGAATGATTGAGCGAGGCATCGCCGAAACTGCAAATAGCAATAGCGTCATGGGGCATGTCGGCGTCACATTTGGCTAAATCCTTCGCCAGATCAATGCTGAAGGCTGCACCGACCGCCTTGGGCAAATGGGAAGCAATGGTGCTGGTCTGCGGCGGAATGAAGAGCGCCTTGCTGCCCAGCACTTTGTGGCGCCCGCCAGAAATTGGGTCATCGCTGGAGGCGGCAAAGCTTAACAGCATATCCCATAGCGGCGTTTGGCCGGGTAGCTGCTTTGAGCGCTCAATCATAAAAGCAGCATCGCGGTAATGCAGGAAAGCCATATCGGTGGGGCGCAGAGCGGCGGCCACCCCAGCCATGCCCTCATGCCCCGAGCTGCCGATAGTATAAAAACCCTCACCGCGCGCCTGCAGTAGGCGTGACTGTAAATCCAGATGGCGGCTCATAAGCTGGCTCTCGAACAGGCGCGCGAGATCAGCTCTCGTAAGGCCAGCGTCTGTCAGCGTAAGCCGAGAATTTACGGGCGGTAATTCACCACTGGTAATCTTCGATAAGAAATTCTCTTCAACAACCTTCGTGCGGTCTTTCATCATCCCTGTCCCAAAGCCCTAAAGCCAATTTTCACGCCTTCATGAAGCATTTTCTATTTCGCATTATCTCAAACGTTCCAGCAGAAACGTTACCCTCAGCCATGTTTGAAAAGCCAGCAATAGTTTGATGTTTTGTGGGGACATAGTGATGCTGTCTTGAATTAAGTCATGTGATTTATGCGTAACTCATAATTTTTCACCTGCCTGAACAAACTTTCACTCCCCAAACACGCGCTTGAACAGGGCTTGGGTGGAGGCGTCAAAAGCTTCCATACCTTCGCCGCCGTTTTGAGCCTTGGAGATATTCAGCGCCATTTCTTTACCAAGTTCGACGCCCATTTGGTCAAAAACATTGACCCCCACCAAGGTGCCCGCCGCGAAGGTGCGGTGCTCGTAAAAAGCCAGCAGCGCTCCTAACGCTTCAGGGGTTAGGGCATCAAGCAAAATGGTGGTTGAGGGGCGATTGCCGCTGAAGCTTTTTGCCATATCCAATGGGCCATCACCATCTGGCGCACGCCCTGCCATCAAGGCGGCAGATTGGGCAAAACAGTTGGCCAATAGCACTTTATGGTGGACATCTTCACCGTGGGCGGGCGTCTTCACGGCCAAAAATTCAGCCGGGATAAGATGCGTACCCTGGTGCATGAGCTGAAACACTGCATGCTGACAGTCGGTGCCCACGCCGCCCCATAGCACAGGAGCGCTCGGCCAGCTTAACGCTTCACCGCTTTCGGTTACACCCTTGCCGTTACTTTCCATTTCCACCTGCTGCAAATAAGCGGGCAGTAAGCTCAAGCGCTGGTCATAAGGGAAGGTCGCGCGACTTTCAGCGCCTAAAAGCACGCTATAATAAACATCCATGAAGGCGGCAAGCAGCGGGATATTGGCGCGAGGCTCAACGCTTTCAAAATGCTTGTCCATGGCCTCGGCGCCTTTGAGCAATGCATCAAAAGCATCCGTGCCGTGGGCCAACACAATGGGAAAACCAATCGCGGACCAGAGCGAGAAGCGCCCACCGACCCATTTGGCGAAGGTTAAAATATTATCGTCCTTGACGCCGAAATCCTTTGCTGCTTCTGGCACGGCGGTCAAGGCAACCAAATGCTGCTTTGGGGCCATAACGCCGCCAGCCTCCATCCATTTCAGTGCCGTCTCGACATTCATCAGGGTTTCAAGGGTGGTGAAACTTTTGGACGCCGCCACCAACAGAGTTGCATGCGGGTCACATTTGACCAGAATGGCTTGCAGCGCATGGGCATCGACATTAGATAACGTGTGGATATCAAAGGCGGCTTCATCGCTGGCTAAAGCAGACAGAACCAGCTCCGGACCCAGCGCCGAACCACCGATGCCGATGAATATTACATGGCTGTAACGCGCACCACCATCAGCGCGGATATCCCCCGACCTGTATGCTTCCGCGAGGGCATAAAGCCTATCGCGCTCCGCCTTTATACGTTCCGCCACAGGCTCTCCGCTGACGGTTGCTGCAATAGGGTTTTTCGCCCTGAGTGCCATATGCAAGGCCGGACGGTTTTCGCTTAAATTGACGATATCACCGGTGAACAAGCGCTTGAGGGCTGCTTTGAAGCCGCTTTCACTTAAAATACGCTCAAAATGTTCCATGACACTATCGCTAATATGGGTCTTGGAAAGGTCAAAATAAAGCGACCCATGGGTGAAAGCATATTTGTTTGCCCGCTCCTCATCATCGTCAAACAGCGCCAGCAAATCAGTATCTTGCTCGGCAGTGATATGATCGTTCAACGGCGTCCAATAAGCGGGGAGGGTAGCAGCAATTGTCATCTAAAGGGTCCTGATTGTATTATGAGCTCGAAACAGTGGCACAGAAGGCCCACATAGAGCAACAGAACATCCACTATAAACCTGTAATAAATGCTTAATAAAAAGCCCCCCACCAGCGGCAGGGGGCATGATTTTTTTGTCTGTCACACCATGGCCCTCTCAGACCGTAGGTATTTTAGAGGTTTTGGTAACCAACCATGGCAAACAACATAGGAATTGAAAGCATAGTGTTGGTGCGCGAGAACAGCA
Source organism: Alphaproteobacteria bacterium (assembly GCA_021774735.1). Classification (GTDB taxonomy): domain Bacteria; phylum Pseudomonadota; class Alphaproteobacteria; order Sphingomonadales; family Kordiimonadaceae; genus JAJFIS01. The sequence goes on from JAJFIS010000019.1 coordinate 108,042, forward strand.
TGGCCGTGCGCGCTGCTGCGGGCTTTGCGTCGGCATCCGCCTCCACAATACCAAGGGCGATCTTTTGGTTTGGCCAAATGATGAACCAAACATTGAACCACATGATAATGCCAAACCACATACCAATGCCGAGGAGCGTGGTGTTCACGTCACCGCCGCCGTAACCTAGGGTTAGCGTATCCACAAGATAGCCATTGCGGAAAGCCAAAAGCAGGCCAAAGACGATGGTGCCCATGGCACCCCAACGGAACCAAAATAGCGCCTTTGGCGCAATATGCTTGCCAATCGCCGGTTTTTGGTCAGCCGGAATGCTTGGCATCGTTGGGATTTGAACAAAGTTAAAATACCAAAGCAGGCCGATCCACATTACGCCGGATAAGACGTGAAGATAGCGGATCATAAAGAGTTCGTTCATAAACATATCCATTGGTCTATCCCCTTACCCTGCTATCATCGGCGCAACAAGCGCGACTATGACGGTGATTACAATTCCAGCAATTACTGTATTCCTGATGGATTCCAGTATCATTCCCATTACAAATACCTCCTCTTGAGTTAGCAGTTTTATTGATGCTTCGACGTTGCCAATACCCCTCCCCACAGCAATATCCCAGAGCATTTTTTGCTCCTTCACTGTGATATGAAACAATGGCCCCCGCCTTCGTTAATTTCTTCAGTGGCTTAAGCATACGCCCATTCAGGCGCGCTTGGCAATGCAAACCACTTGCAAGTTCAAATTATTTAAGCCTTAAGCTTACGGTGTGTCTGCATCCGCTTTTGTAATTCGCGCGCGCCCAAAAGCCCCGCCTGAGTATCGGTTTCCCCCACCACACTGGCGGCATTTAGTGCAGCAGCCAATAAGGCCGCTTCAGCTGCCTTCCCACATGCCAGCTCAGCCGCTAAGGTCGATGAAAAAGCATCTCCCGCGCCTGCACTGCCACGCGGTATAACCGGCACTGGTGGTCCATAATATAGCTCGGAATTTTCCATCAAATAGGCACCGTATTTGCCGTCCGTTAAACAAATCGCCGTGGGGCCAAGGGCACTAAGGCGCGCCATAACATTCCCCAAACCCAGCACCATGCCCGATAAGCGCAAACCTTCCTCTAATAATTTGGGTGCCGGGCTCTCAATATGATTTTGCCACTTCGGGGCAGACCCGCGCCCATGCACCAAAAAGGGCAAAAGCGCCGTCAGCTCAACCTTATTCAGCGACATTTGGTCAATGAAGGGGCAAGCACTGAGAAACTCTTCCGCCCGTGCAGTTAATTGGCGAATACCTGGGTTCACTGCCACATAAGCCCCGGCCGCCTTTGCACGCTGCACGATGTCACCAAAACATGCAGCCGACGCGTCAGACAGACTGGCGATATAAACCAGATCAAACTTGCTAAAATCGATCGCTGCAATATGCGCAGGGGTTAGAAATTTATTGGCCCCGCGACTGGTGAAAATAGCGGCGTCTTGATCGTGCGATGATACCAGAACCGAGGTGCCTGTTGTATGCGCTCTGTCCACCGCCAAATGATTTAAACCAACACCTTCTCCCTGCATTTTCTCGCGGATTTTACCTGCCCCAAGGTCATCCCCAACCACCGCAGCAATTTCAACCATCACCCCAAGGCGAGCCATTGAAACCGAAACATTCGCCGCCCCGCCGCCGATGTGCGATGTCACAGATTCCGCATCTACCTTGCGGCCTTGCTCCAACAGCAGATAAGAGCTTTGCTCGTTATGCATGGTGATAAGTTCAATGTCGCCGTCAGCGATAACGGCAATGGTATCCACCATGGCGGAACCAAAAACAAGCGCCCGAAGTGGGGATACATCTTTCATACAATACCTTCAAAATTATCACGACCATCAAGCAACCCACCATAGCCCCCTTTAGGGTTAAGCCAAGACTAAATAACCGGCATCATGATTATGCCATAAATTTAGGGCGTTATTAAACTTGAAAAGCTAAATGAATAATGGTGTGGTTATATCTAAGTTCAGGGATGTCGCCATCCACTTAAGGGAGACCAAAATGTATAAAACGGTTTTAATACTGGCACTTGCCTTTGTGTTTGGTACTGCCAATGTGGCGCAGGCCAATAAGTTAGATGAAAAATGGACTGATGCTCGAAAGCTTTCAAATGAGCTTGGTGATCAAGCTAAAGCCGGTAATGAAAACTCTTTTCTCTTGCTGCAAAACCTAGCAAAAGGGGGCGATGCCACCGCCGTTCATAACTTGGGTTGGCTTTACGGCTATGATTTCTTAGACCAAAAAGCTGACCGGGCCACCGCTTGTGAATGGTACCGTAAGGGATCAATTTATAGCTATCCTCCCTCCATGTATCATTACTCGCTCTGCCTGTTTGAGCAAGCCAAGGGTTCAGAAGATAATGACAAGCTTGAGACACAAGCTTACTTCGAAATGTTCGAATCTGCTAAAGGCGGCTGGACCGCTGCGAGCATTTATGTTGTCGAATTTGTCTTGAACTTACCTTATCTCGACCCTGGTGAAGCCGATAAAATGCAAATTGTCATTGGCTATGGCTTGCGCAGTAACCCATCGCTCGCGGAGAAAGTGACCTTGTCATATCTCAAGGGAACAGCAATGATTTATGGAACAAGCCGCCCCGATGGAGACTATTACCGAACCGGCCGTGATGCCCTGCGTTTTGCTATAGAAAACAACCACCCTGCCGCCGAAGAAACATTACCAAGACTTTATACCAAATGGTTTAATGCGCATAATAGACGTATTGCCAAATGGTCACTGCCCAGTCGTAGCGGCCTTGATTGCTATAAAAACGAACAAGCCACATCAAAGGACAAGCGTTTTACTGCTCTCATTTGCCGCGTTTTTGATGAGGCAGCATCTAAAGAGCTAGACCGCATCAATACCGACACATCAGACCTGAAGGAGGGCATCTCCTCCGCCCAAGCCTATGAGCTAGATTTGTTTATGGCTAAGCTAGAAGAGCGTTCGGCATCCTTCTTGGCCGATAAACAGAAGCTTTCAGACATTATTGATAGTCTGCCAAGAAGTTAATTTTGTGAGACCTAAGGATATTAGGATGACTGACTTTCTTCCCCGTTACAGACTTGATACCCCAGAAGAGATGCATGACGTCATCTCTTATATAATCAAAAGAAGCATGAAGGCCGCTTATAACTGTGAATATGATGTGCCTGTTTTCGTGCATTCCGTTCAATATGCTCAAGATGTTTTTGATGCAATCCCAGTTGAAAAAACTGCTATGGAATATGGCGAGAAAGTCGAAGATGCTTTATGCAAAGCATGGGGTGACTTTTATGATAGTGACGGCGAGTACACCTCAAGAGGTATGATCGGCGATGTCTATTTTAAAATTTCTGAGCTAGTTGAAAAACAAAAAGAGCCGACGTTAAGGACAGTGGACCGCCAGGAAGCACTAGAATGTTTGCGCGAAGAAATGGAGACATTAACACATTTAGCGTCATCATCCATGCAAGGCGACATTACCGATACTCTCACTACCGTCAAAACCGATGTAAAAGGCGAAAGTGGCGTGAAATATTATATAAAAATGCAGTTTGAAACGTCAGTTGACGGCCAAACATTGCTTAATGGTTCAGTTTTCATGGAATCAAATTATCGCCATGTTTTATTGAAGGATTGTATAATAGCAGAATCTTAAGCAACTGCTTTATGAACTGACCGATAAGCGGGGAAATCCACATGCACTTCCGTACCTTTTTTCAACTCACTGCGAATCCAAAGTTTGCCTTCATGCAATTCCGCTAGAATTTTAGAGATAGATAGGCCGAGCCCCACGCCATCATAAGGCGTCGGGTTTCCCCCTTTCACCTGAACAAATGGTTCTAGAACTTGCTCCAGTTTTTCTTTGGAGATACCCTCGCCGTCATCTTTAACGAAAAAGCGCAGAGTGCCTGATTCTAAACAATAAGCGCCAACAGTAATATGACCGCCCTTTGGTGTGAATTTCAGCGCATTGGATATAAGATTGATAATAATTTGCTTTACCCTGAGCTCGTCAGCGAACAGAAGCGGCATGTCCTTGGCTGATTCTTCAGATATAGTAATACCGGCCTCTTCGGCCATACCATAGAATATCTTCGTGCTGTCTTCGACAATTTCTCGCGCATCCACTGCTGTTTCATTCAACATCATTTCACCGGATTCGATCTTGGCAAGATCAAGAATATCACCCAATATTTCAGAAAGATGCAAGCCGCTAGAGTGAATATCTTTCAGATATTCTTCATAGCGCTCGTCCCCCACAGGTCCAAACATCTGCTCAACCATAATAGAGGTAAACCCAATTATAGCATTCAACGGGGTCCTTATTTCATGGCTCATATTAGCCAAAAAAGATGATTTAGCGCGACTTGAGGTTTCAGCGGCTTCTTTCATCTCAGATAGGTTGGTTAGGGTGGCAGAAAGAAAGGCTTGGTTTTCGGTCAGGGCGCGCTCGGTTTCCCAAAGTCGGCGATAGTCATTCTTGATACTTTTTGCAATAAAGGTCGCAAATGTAACAATGCTAACCGAGCCAACCACAAGCAGCGCTAAAACAAAATTGAAAATATAATTGACCGATTTTTCAACCAAGGGCTGAAATTCTTCATCGTTACTTTGAAAGCCTTTCACCGCTACCATCAAGCCCGTCATAAGGGCTTCTTCAGAAATTTCTCCGTCAGAGAAGTTATCGATCATTTCCAAAGTATTATCTGCTAATTTTATATCATCTTCACATAGCTCTACAGCCCTGTAGGTTCCGAAAGATTTCATCATCAACTTGTCAAAATATCCAAGCTGCTCCAAACAAGAAATTGGCTGCGCCCGTATCATCAGTAAATCTTGCTTGATTTGTTCCAGATTATCTTCAATCGGCGTATCTTCCAATACGCGTTCAAAATAAATTTGATTGTATTTCATGTGCAAAAAATTAAGCTTTTGCAATAGAATGGACTGGTTCATCTCTAGAGTTCCGCAGAACCCCAAAAAACCAGAAACAACCACCATCATAATTACGGTTGTTAATCTTGCAGATACAGAAAATTTTACTTTTTTATTACTCATAAACTTTAAAAAATTCACCCGTTACATCAAAGTTTACTCTATCCCAATATTTAAGAACTTATCAGATACTATAGGTGCCTACTATTACTGATATATTAATTTTTAGTCTAAAATCACGTAAGTAATATACACCTATACCTTTTTTATTTTATAATTCACCATTAAAAAAGCCCCCAGATTGACAATATAGTCAAAACCGGAGGCTTTTTTACTATGGAGCGGGCGATGAGATTCGAACTCACGACCCTAACCTTGGCAAGGTTATGCTCTACCCCTGAGCTACGCCCGCATTTCCATAAGGGTACCAGCTGGGCAAGCCCGGCTGCGAGGCGGCATCTTAGTCATGCAAGCCGCCATTGCAATAGAAAACTCTTATTTTCTACTTTTTTATTCCAAGCGATTGATGTGCTAGTATTTTTCCTACATGCTAATGATAGAAAAATGTTAGTAATTGCCATTATATTAAGGAATCGTCTATGCCCGCATCAGAGAAAGACCTACTTACTTTTCTGGCTGCGCTAGATATCAAGACTGATACTCATCATCATGCACCCGTTTTCACGGTGGAAGAGGCCCGCGCACAACGAGGTAAATTGCCAGGGGGTCACTGCAAATGTTTGTTTGTCCGCAACAAGAAAAAACAATCTGCCCTATTGGTGGTCGATGAAGATACCCAGGTTGACCTAAAAGCAGCGGCTAAGGGGTTAAGCTTTGGTCGCTTTAGTTTTGCCAGCCCTGACCGATTGATGGACGCCCTTAAAATTACCCCCGGGTCTGTCACGCCTTTTGCCTTGATTAACGCTCAATTTTCATCAGACAATCAGCCACCCCTTACAGTCGTTTTAGACGCTCATATGATGGCGCAAAAACTGCTGAATTATCACCCGCTGCATAATGCCGCCACGACGTCGCTTGCTCCTAACGACTTGCTTAAATTTATCAATGCCTGCGGTTATCAGCCTGTTTTCTTTGATTTTCACGCGAATAGCCTTGCAGCAGGCCCGATGGGCGCTTAAACATCACACCATATATAAGAAATAATAATGAGCCATAATATGCAAAATATTCCCGGGGAATCGAACCTATCGCCTCAAGCGGCAAATAGCCCACCACTTATTAGTGATGCGACAATTGAGACATTTGCGGATAATGTTATTGCGCTTTCCCAACAGGTGCCCGTGCTCGTAGACTTCTGGGCCGATTGGTGTGAACCCTGTAAGCAACTGATGCCGATGCTTGAAAAGCTCGTGACCTCCCTCAACGGCAAGGTCGCCTTGGTGCGGGTAAACGCCGATCAAAATCAGGAACTATGCGGACAATTACGAGTGCAAAGCCTGCCAACGGTTATGGCCTTTTGGCAAGGGCAGCCGGTGGATGGCTTTCAAGGTGCCATGCCCGAAAGCCAATTGAAGGCCTTCATTGCCAAGCTTCTTGAAATGGCGGGTAGCAGTGCGGAAAGCCCTATTGATCAATATCTGGATCAAGCAGAGACTTTATTAGAAGCTGGCGAAAACATGCAAGCGGTGGAGTTGCTGAAGCAAATATTGCAAGCCGAACCCGGCAATAGCCGTGCCGTTATAACTTTTGCCGAGGCCTCCATAGCCATGGATAATGCCGACCAAGCGTTGCAATTGATCGATGGCCTTGACACAGAGGCCCTTAAGGACAAAGCCATTGCAGCACGGGTCGCTAAACTGCGGGCGGCTATGGAGCTTGCAGAACAAGCTGAAGCTGCTGGTGATGTAGATGAGCTGGAGGCCAAAGTGGCCGCAGACCCCATGGACCACCAAGCCAGATTTGATTTGTCCCTAGCTTGGCAAGCTCGGGGCGAAAATGCCAAAGCGGCTGAATGTTTACTGGCCATCATCATGCGCGACCGTGAATGGTGTGATGATGGCGCTAGAGTGCAACTGTTAAAATTGTTTGAAGCCGAAGGCCCGGGCGCAGACTTCACCCTGAAGTATCGCCGCCGACTTTCTTCCGTGCTATTTAGCTAATTTTGAGGACTATAATAATGGGTGAAAACAGCCAAAAGCCTGACCGCAAATTGTTAGAAATCCTCGTCTGCCCTGTGACGAAAAAACCCCTGCGCTATGACGCAGATGCATCTGAACTTATCAGTGAGGCAGCGGGCCTCGCCTACCCAGTCCGTGACGGCATCCCCATCATGCTGGTCGATGAAGCCCGGGAAACCCCCGAAGAATAAAGCGGTTTAACCCATCAATCTTCTTGCAAAGCAAAGTCCATCAGAGCTTCACAGTGCAGCTTGGTGGTGTCAAAGGCGGGTCTATCAAAGTCATCGGCGCTCACAAGCAAACCAATTTCCGTACAGCCAAAAATAATACTGTCCGCGCCAACTTTAAAAGCCTTTTCAGCAATATCCAAATAGCATGTTTTTGAAGCTGAAAGAATTTTCCCTGCACAAAGCTCACCGTAAATAATTTGGTGAACATAATCGCGGTCATCCTCATTTGGCACCATGGCATCAACACCATGTTCTGATACCAAGCGGCCACGGTAAAAATCTTTTTCCATCGTATGCTTGGTGGCCAGCAACAGTGGCTTATTGCAACCCGCAGCCTTAATCGCTGATGCTGCGCCGTCGGCAATATGGATCAGCGGAATGGAAACCACCGCTTGCACTTGCTCATACATCATATGCATAGTGTTGGTGCAAATGGCAATGCAGTCCGCCCCGCCGCGCTCCAGCGCTTGTGCGGCTTTAATCATCACGGTAGTTGCTGTTTCCCAGTTCCCTGCCGCTTGCAGGGCCTCAACTTCCGCAAAATCAAACGACCAGAGCAAAATTTTTGCCGAATGTAGACCGCCAAGCCGCGAACGCGCCATGCGGTTCAGCTCGCTATAATAAGTGGCGGTGCTTTGCCAACTCATGCCGCCAATAAGGCCGATAACTTTCATAGATAAACCCTCTAACTATGTGTCAACATGGGCCCAAGTTTTTTGCCGCCAAAGATATGGATATGCAGGTGCGGCACTTCTTGGTGGGCATCCTCGCCAGCATTTGCCAGCACCCTATATCCCGGCGTTTCCAGCTCTAACATCGCTGCCACAAGGCCAACCGCGCGCATAAAGCCAACGATGAGCGCGTCAGGGGCTTCGGCGGTAAAGTCAGCCATAGAGACATATTTACCCTTGGGGATCACCAGAACATGGGTCGGCGCTTGCGGGTTGATGTCATGAAAAGCGAGAGCAAATTCATCCTCATATACTTTATTGCAGGGAATTTCCCCACGCAAAATTTTGGCAAAAATATTGTCATTATCATAGGCCATGGCCGCTCTCCTCTATCTGGCTTAATCCCCTTATAAAATAAAGCGGCTCAAATCACCAGAGGTGCCAATATCACCCATGCTCTTGCGCACATATTCCGCGTCAATGGCCAGCGTTTCGCCCGCGCGGTCACTGGCGGTAAAGCTGATGTCTTCCAGCACTTTTTCTAGAATTGTATGCAGCCGCCTAGCGCCAATATTTTCAATCGTATCATTAATATGGGCCGCCAATTTTGCGATCTCTGCAATAGCGTCATCGGTGAAATCAAGCGTGACTTCTTCGGTGCCAAGCAGCGCCACATATTGGCGTATCAGGTTATAATCTGGCTCGGTCAAAATGCGCCGAAAATCTTTTTCACTCAAAGCCCCAAGCTCCACCCTAATGGGAAGTCTACCTTGCAGCTCTGGCAATAGGTCCGATGGTTTGGCGAGATGAAAGGCACCCGAGGCGATGAATAAAATATGATCCGTTTTTACCGCACCGTGTTTGGTTGAAACGGTAGTGCCCTCGATGAGCGGCAACAGATCACGCTGCACGCCTTCGCGGCTCACCTCACCGCCTCGGGCATCATTGCGCCCGCAAATTTTATCGATCTCATCCAAAAATACGATGCCGCTTTCTTCCACCAAATGCAGGGCTTCCCGGGTCAGGCTATCTTCATCGAGCAATTTGTCCGCCTCTTCACTCATCAGCACTTCATAAGCATCGCCTACTTTCATAGTTTTGCGCGTTGTGCGCCCCCCCATCGCCTTGCCCATCATGTCCGACAGGTTGAGCATACCAACATTGGCGCCGGGCATGCCGGGTATCTCGAACGACCCCATGGGGTTACTATTGTCCGCCAGTTCCAGCTCGATCTCTTTGTCAGAAAAGTCACCCTCGCGCAGCATTTTGCGAAATTTCTGGCGCGTGGTATCACCGGCATTATCACCAACGAGCGCGTCAATCACCCGCTCTTCAGCGGCCATTTCTGCCTTTACTTTCACTTCGCGGTGCTTTTTCTCGCGCAAAATCAACAGCGCATTTTCAACCAAGTCGCGGACAATTTGTTCCACGTCGCGGCCCACATAACCAACCTCGGTAAACTTCGTCGCTTCAATTTTAATGAAAGGCGCTTCAGCGAGCTTAGCCAAGCGGCGCGAAATTTCGGTTTTACCAACGCCCGTTGGTCCGACCATCAGGATATTTTTTGGCAAAACCTCTTCGCGCATGTCAGCGTCCAATTGTTGGCGGCGCCAACGATTGCGCAGGGCCACGGCCACAGCACGCTTGGCATCATTTTGGCCAACAATATAACGGTCTAGCTCGGATACGGTTTCCCGCGGGGAAAATTGGGTCATCAGGTATGTCTCTAATTCACTATCAATATTAAATTGGGGATCTTATTGGCTTTGCTTACTCAGCGTCCAAGCTTTCAACGATTACATTGCCGTTGGTATAAACGCAGATATCCGCCGCCACCGCCATCGCTCGTCGGGCTATTTCTTCGGCAGTCAGGTCTTGATCTTCCAGTGCGCGCGCCGCCGCTAGGGCATAATTACCGCCGGATCCTATACCAACAACACCGTGTTCGGGCTCCAGCACATCGCCGTTACCGGTGATCACAAGGGTGACTGACTTGTCCGCGACAATCATCATGGCCTGCAATTGGCGCAAATATTTATCCATCCGCCAATCTTTGGCCAGCTCAACGCAGGCACGGGTCAACTGGCCGGGGTGGCGCTCTAACTTGGCCTCCAGGCGCTCAAACAGCGTGAAGGCATCCGCCGTTGCACCTGCAAAACCGGCTATAACACTGCCGCCGCCAAGGTGACGTACTTTGCGGGCATTGGCTTTCATCACTGTGTCACCAACGCTTACTTGACCATCACCGGCCACAACAACACTGTCGCCCTTGCGCACCCCAATGATGGTGGTACCGTGCCATTCCGGCCCCAGACCGTTTCTCTCGCGTGCGCTCATAATGTTTTCCTTGGCATTTTGTGGCACAGCCTTAAACTACTAGTGTTTCATATAGGCTTACTAACATTATTAGCAAGTGCTCCCGTGAGTTATTTAACATTGTCAAGACCAAAGGTCTCTTGAAAAGGTAAATTTATCTTGACACGGTAATTTATCTTGATTTTTACCTCTCTAGGATTCATACTGCACTAAGTTAGATTCACCATTGGTTGAATCAACCCATGCTAATGGTTTAGAAACAGGGGGTGACTTTGGTGTTTGATGCAGTGCAGTTGACCGAGTCTGGATTTAGTAAGTCCGCCATTCATACAATTGCGTCTGACCTCTCCGGTCTTTTTGGTGTATCTAACCGTAATGATCTCAGGGATGTAGTCCTTCAACTGGATGGCAATGTAAAGTCGATAAATCTCTGGGAATCAGACGAGGATAGACTGGGGTCTATTGTTATTTCAGCTGAAGATGAGTTTACGATATTTGTTCCAGACGATGAATCTGAAACGCGCAAGAGATTCACGATAGCACATGAATTAGGTCATTATTTCTTACACTATATCGCTAAGGAGGACATAAACCCTGACCTTACCTATCAGGCAGATAGATATGTCGATAGCCAAGAAATGTCTGGAAGAGTTGAGTGGGAGGCCAATTGGTTTGCCGCAGCTTTACTTATGCCCATTGAAAGATTTCGCACTTTTGCTAATGACTTGGCGGATTTGACCGAAGAAAGAAAGATTAGGGCCCTAGCAAAAGAATTTCATGTGTCCTACACTGCTGCGAAGCTTCATGCTAATTATCTAGAAATATCTCTGTAGAAAAGGTAATATAGCATTGTGACAGAGGCCAATTTCATCAAACCTCGCGTTCGGCTTTTTCTCAGTGTCGATATAGTCGGGTCAACAGCATATAAGCAGAAAAATACTGAACAACAGTTCGATGGAAAAATTCAGAAATGGCTTTTTCCTATCGCTACATTTTATCATAAATTCGAAGAGAATTTTTTTGCCCATTGGGACAACCTAAAAGAAAAAGCCGACAACCCTAACTCGGGAGTTTCGATTTGTTTTGGACCAGAGCCTACACTCTGGAAAATGTTGGGCGATGAACTAATCTATACAAAGATAATTACCAACCCTATTCAGATAGAGTACTTATTTCAGGCTTGGCGGCAAACACTACGAGAATATAGAAAAATAATCCGATTCTCAAATGAAGACGGGGACGAAAAAGATAATGGCCTAGATTTGAAATCTTGTGCATGGATTGCAGGGTTTCCATATGAAAATGCTGAAGTGGCATTAGCTAAGCGCCCCCAGAAAACTACTCAAGATGATACAGATTTTGGCACCCAGTATACAAAGAAAAACTTCAGCCTCCTGAAAGAATATTATAGTAACTCACTAAAAACACCCCCGCAATCAAGTGACGTAGTTCTTGATTTTTTGGGGCCCTCAATGGATACGGGGTTTAGGCTCGGCAAGTTTTGCTCGCCCCTAAAAACGGTAATATCAGTGGATCTAGCTTACACTTTGTTAGTGTTGGAGAAAGGAAAAAAATCAGCAAAACCTGTGCTTGGAGATAAACATATTTCAGCGAGTGTACATTATATGGGACGCAAAATTCTTAAGGGTGTAGCGACTAATGAGCCCTATCCAATTTTTTGGTTAAACGAATATAATGAATCTTATACTACTCCGATTGATAAAATTAATAACTGGTTTCGAGACCTTGAAGATCAAGGTAAAAATCCACCGGGTTTGAACGATATTAAATTTTATCTTGAAACTACCCTCGGTACACCAAATGTCCCTTACTTTTGTAATGAAAATCTAGAACACGATCCTGATTTCGCACAGATTCCTCCTCATCATAAGGAAAAGATTGGCCATTACAGAGATACCTACAAAAAATTGGATCTACAAAACGAGGTCATTATACAAAATCTAGAGGACCAAAATAAAAGTGGTTCTGAGCTCAACCAACAACAAACTGACAAAATTCTTGCCAAAGCTCCGGCCCCTTCTTCTAAAGGTGCATAGAATATCAAGTTTTCCCCTTGCTCCCTATTTGTAATTCCCTATGATGGCGCACGAAAGATTCGATGTTCTTTCGTGTATTTTTGGTAATATAATTACATAGAGATTTCCCATGCGCTGCGCTGAAGTTAAGAGAACCACCAAAGAGACCGATATTACCGTCAAGCTAACGCTGGACGGCAGTAGTACTTATGATATTAAAACCGGCATTGGCTTTCTCGATCATATGCTTGAGCAGCTGACCAAGCATAGCGGTATGGATTTGGCGGTTACGGTAAAGGGTGATTTGCATATTGATGGTCACCATACGGTGGAAGATTGCGGCATTGCTATCGGCAGTGCTTTTAAGCAGGCGCTGGGCGATAAAGCGGGCATAACGCGCTATGCACATGCTTACCTGCCGATGGACGAGACTTTGAGCCGCGCAGTACTGGATATTTCCGGTCGGCCCTTTCTGGTTTGGAACGTGCGTTTCAGCCGCGACAAGCTGGGTGATATGGACACCGAACTTTTTCAAGAATGGTTCCGCGCCTTCGCTTTCGCCGCTGGCCTGACGCTGCATATGGAAAATATTTACGGCGAAAATAACCACCATATCGCCGAATCGCTTTATAAAGCCTTGGCGCTTGCCATTCGAAGCGCTGTGACCATCGACCCTGCCCGCGCAGGTGAAATACCATCGACCAAAGGCACCCTGTAAAGAAAGACCACCCCCATGGCGCAGACCGCCGTTGTTATTGATTATGGTTCGGGCAATATACGCTCTGTCCAAAAATCCTTGGTCGAGGCTTCCCTTTTGCTGGGATCTCGCCACACGCTAACCGTTACCTCTGACCCCGATGTGGTTAAGCAGGCAAACCGGATAATACTGCCCGGTGTTGGTGCTTTTGGTAGCTGCATGGATGGCTTAAAAGCGCTGGACGGCATGATTGATGCCTTGGATGAAGCTGTTATCGATAAGGGGACGCCGTTCCTAGGCATCTGTGTAGGTATGCAGCTGATGGCGCGCGAGGGGTTGGAACATGGCAAACATGAAGGACTAGGGTGGTTGGGTGGCCGTGTTGAAGCAATTAAGCCCGCCAATAAAGCCCTGAAAATTCCCCATATGGGTTGGAATGACATTAGGCTTAACGACACGGGTAACAAGCATCCGGTGGTGAATAGCCTTAAAACAGGTGATGATCTATATTTTGTCCATAGCTATCACCTGAAGTTGGACGGCACCAAGCCATTATTGGCAACCACCGAATATGGCGGTGCAATATCAGCAATAGTTGGGCGAGACAACATTATAGGGACACAGTTTCACCCCGAGAAAAGCCAAGGGGTGGGGCTAAAATTTCTACAGGCATTCCTACGGTGGACCCCATGACAGATAAAGACATCACCATTTACCCAGCCATTGACCTGAAAGACGGAAAATGTGTCCGGCTCTATAAAGGTTCGATGCAAGAGGTGTCGGTTTACAATGATAACCCAGCCGCACAGGCACAGGCCTTTGTGTGTGCAGGGGCAAAATGGCTGCATATTGTTGACCTGAACGGGGCCTTCAAAGGCGAACCGGTCAACCATGCATCCGTTGAGGTGATACTGAGAAATATTGAAGTGCCCGTCCAGCTCGGCGGCGGTATCCGCGATCTTGCCACTATGGAGCGCTGGCTGGGCGCTGGCATCACCCGGCTAATTCTTGGCACCCTGGCGCTCAACAACCCTGCCTTAGTGAAGGAAGCTTGCAAGCTATTCCCTGGGCGCATTGCGGTGGGTATAGACGCGCGCGCTGGCTATGTGGCGGTAGAAGGCTGGGACAAGGTTAGCAAACTCACGACCCTCGATATGGCGGGTCGTTTTGAGGATGCAGGTGTTGCCGCCCTCATCCACACCGATATCGACCGTGATGGCACCCTGAGCGGCGTAAACGCAGAAGCCTCAGCTGAGATAGCGCGGGCGATATCTATTCCGGTCATTGCCTCTGGTGGTGTGCGTGATGTAGCTGACATTATAGCTGTGCGTGAGACCAATGTGCTAGAAGGGGTGATCACTGGCAAAGCGCTTTACGGCGGCAGCCTGACCATGGAACAGGCCTTGAAGGCCGCCGGGAAAACCCCATGTTAAAAACCCGTATAATTCCCTGTTTAGACGTAAAAGATGGCCGCGTCGTCAAGGGCGTTAATTTTGTCGACCTTGTTGATGCCGGCGACCCTGTTGAGCAGGCAAAGATCTATGACGCGGCGGGCGCCGACGAATTATGTTTTCTTGATATCACGGCGAGCGCAGAGAAACGCGGCACGCTGTTGGATGTGGTTAAGCGCACCGCAGACCAATGCTTCATGCCGCTTACCGTTGGCGGCGGCGTTTCCAGCGAGGCCGATGTGCGGGCCCTATTGCTGGCGGGGGCTGACAAAGTTTCACTGATGACCGCAGCGGTAAAACGTCCTGAACTGGTGAGGGAGTTAGCCCAAAAATTTGGTAGTCAATGCATCACGGTGGCGATTGATGTCAAAAAAGTTGGCCAAGATAACTTTGGCAATATCCGCTGGGAAATTTTCACCCACGGTGGCCGCACCGCCACAGGCATCGACGCTGTTGCTTATACCAAGCAAGTTGCCAGCCTTGGCGCGGGGGAAATATTACTTACCAGCATGGACCGTGATGGCACCAAAGCGGGTTATGACACTGAACTGACTGCAAAAATAACCGGTAGCGTCAACATACCCGTCATTGCTTCCGGCGGCGTGGGCACGCTGGAGCATCTAGTAGACGGTATCACCAAAGGCCATGCAAGTGCGGTGTTAGCAGCGAGCATTTTCCACTTTGGCACTTTTTCAATCAAACAAGCCAAGACCGCCATGAAGGCGGCGAACATTCCAGTAAGGGAGATATAACCATGTCAAACGCATCATCCGACAGTGAGATATTAGCGAGGTTATCCAAAGTTATTGAAAGCCGCAAAAATGCGGACCCAGACACCAGCTATGTTGCCAGCTTATTTGAGCGTGGCCGTGCCAAAATCGCTGAGAAAGTAGGCGAAGAAGCAGTTGAAACGGTTATTGCGGGCGTTTCAGGCGACAAGGACGATATTAAAAGTGAAGCCGCTGACCTGCTTTTTCATCTGATGATATTGCTCGCCGACGCGGAATTAGACATCTCTGATGTGCTCGCCGTACTCGCTGAGCGCGAAGGCATTTCTGGCCTTTCTGAAAAAGCTGCGCGCCGTTAGACCCAACAAAGATTAATCATCTGCAGCAGGCGCTCGGCAGACAGCCTCAACATTATTTCCATCAGGGTCAAAAACAAAGCCACCATAATAATGTTCACCGTATATAGGCCGTGGACCAGGTGCGCCATTATCTCTCCCACCTGCCTCAACAGATGCATCATAAAAAGCCTGAACAGCCGCACGGTCCTTTGCTGTAAAAGCCACATGGCGAGGTGTATAGCTCTGCTTGGTTTCAATCACCCAAAAGGCAGTATGGCCGTCTCTGCCATATGCACATGCTCGCCGGGTTGGGAACTCGCAGTCCCAATCAGCGACAAACTCAGCCTGCCGTGAATATCCTAAAGTACCGAGGGCAGCATCATAAAAAGCTTTTGTGGCCTCATAGGCAATTGCATAGGTGCTAATATGATCAAACATTATTTTTCCTTTGTTATTTTTGTACTTAGACACATTATTACTAGAATACATTGTGAGAGCATCACTGACAATGCCACTAGAGTTAACATAGAATTGGCATCCCGCAGCTAAGCTCGCTTGTTCGCATAATATTTAGCGATGATAACCTGCGCTATCCCGCCGAGGATGAGCATGCCCGACACGAACAGGCGCAGCGAAATAAATTCCCCGACAAACAATATACCACCGAGCGCCGCGATAAAAGGCACCAACAGCTGGGAAACACCAGCGAGCGTTGCGGTTAACCCACGCAGAGCCGCGTACCATATGGTGTAACCCACGCCCGATGCCACTGCGCCGGACAGGATCGCCAAAATAATACCCTTTTGTTCGGCCTTAATATCCGCCATGTAGATGAGCAACAACAAGCCAGTGAAGGGCAGGGTGCGCATGAAATTTTGCGCCGTATCGCTAAGCGGGTTCTGTGAGCCACGACCAATGAGCGTATAAAAGCCCCACGCGACCCCGGCGACGGCCATTAAAACAAAGCCAACCAGCGAAGGGGTTGATAAGGCTGGCCAAACTAAATTCGCGAAACCGACAAATGCGGTCATGGCCCCCACCATCTCGCCGATCGTTAGCTTTTCACCCTGGTAAGCCGAGACAATAAGTATGGTGAGCTGGACCGTACCGAAAAGCACCAAAGCCCCGGTGGCGGTATCCAATGATATATAAGCGAAAGAAAAAGTGGCGGCGTATATAAATAGCGCCATAGCCGCTGACCAACTAGCGCCGCTTGATACTGCGGCCTGCTCATGCGCTGGTTTTTTCCGCGAAAATAACTTCACCAGCAAAAATAGGGTGATCGCCCCCGCAATTAACCTAACCCCCGTGAAGCCTGCGGCACTTATCAGCCCATCCCCCAGCGCCATGCGGGTTAACACCGAATTGGCAGCAAAAGCGGTTAAAGCCAAAGCGGTCAGCACCAATGTTTTCATCGCGCCGTTAAATTTCATTGGAAAAATACTCTTGTTGCCCCTAAAATACCCTTATAAATGAACTATAGAGCATATTTCATAATGAGCTTAGGAACGCTTCATGAAAGCCTCAAATAAATTTACCGCGATCTTAATCAGCCTTATCATTTCTATCGCTTCCTTTGCAGACGCACCAAAGATTTCTGATACTATTTTGGTCAATGGCAAAAATGTCCATTATGAAGTTTACGGTGAAGGACCACCATTATTGTTGCTTCATGCTTATGGTATGTCTTCCATATCATGGTTGCCCTATGTGGCAGACTATTCACGTGACTATACAGTTTATCTCATTGACCTCACCGGCCACGGAAAGTCTGACCCTTTTACCGAGACCCTCTCCGTTAAGGCAGTGGCAGCAGACCTGAATATATTAATTAGCCATTTAGGCATCACCAACACCAAAGCCATCGGTTTTAGTTACGGCGGTGATGTGCTTTTTCAATTGGCTCTGTTGAACCCATCCCTTATCGATAAAATGGTCACCATTGGTGCCGTCGGCAGCTGGAATATTGATGATTACCCCTTATGGGCAAGCCTGTTTACTTATGCCAATATAGACCAATATGAAGGCATTCGCGATCTCCACAGCAGTGAAGCGCAAATCAAAGCGATTTTTGAGCAGTTTCAAAATTATCGGACTTTCATCAGTAATGATGGGCTGAAAAGCATCACGGCCCATGTTCTGATGGTTGCTGGGGACGATGATGCGGGCACTCCCCTGCGGGAGCTGATGCGCGCCCGAAAATATTTGCCCTCATCGGACCTATGGATCTTGCCCAATGTTGCCCATAGCGCCCACACGGGTGAAAACAAGCAAGACTTCATCCGCATATCAAAGAAGTTTTTAGAGCAGAATAATTAAGTGCTTAACTAACACCACGGCGCAAACCAGTGTCAAAATCAATTTCACTATTTTTTTAACCCATGTTATATATACTCTCTATTCGACATGAGTGTAATTTGATAAATTAAATGGATTCATGTAGAATATGAATTGAAAAATAACGTAAATGACCATAGAGGGTCTGCTTATTATTATGGGAGAGGTTAGATGGCAAATCGTAAACAGTTTATTACTCAAACAGCAGCAAACCCAGAATTAGACGCTCTTCTGAAAATCGCTAAAAAAACAAAGGTTACTGAAGAACAGTTACATGAACAACGTGTAAGTTTCGCCTTTGGCAATGCTCCTGCCTCAAAATTAATTACAAAAGCCTCAGTTCTTGCAGCCTCAAAAAAGATATTGTTATCAACCTAAATATTGCTTCTGAACGACTTTGTCTGACGATGGGGGAAAGTACTATGTCTGTTAGAGAAAGTGATGACCCAGGTTTCTTTGCACGAATTCAGGAGCAAAACCTTTTGCGCCAGTACGACCTGTTGACCAATTGCATTGAAATAGGTATCTCGAAAAACATTGAAGCATTTGACAAATACACTCTTTGGTCACTGAATGCTGCGGCTGTTGCAAATATCGCCCAATTTGGGGGACGGTATAGGAAAGAGCCTATATATGTGGGAAAACACATCCCACCACACTTTAAAGATGTCTCAAACCTAATGGATCGCTTTTTTTCATTGCTACATGAGAATTGGGATATATTGGATGACCCAACCACTTTACCAGCGTATGCATTGTGGCGATTAAATTGGATTCATCCTTTTGTCGAAGGAAATGGCCGCACTGCAAGGGCAGCCTGCTATTATCTTATGTGCCTTAGGCATGGAGCAATATTGCCAGGAAGTAAGACTGTCCCTGAAAGAATAAGAGATAACAGACAGCCATATTATGATGCGCTGAGTGCGGCTGATAGGGCATGGGAGAATGGTGATTTTGATGTTTCTGAATTAGCTGCATATCTACAAGGCTTATTGGTTGCTCAATTATCCGAATAGAATTTAGTGTTTATATTAAGCAAATTCACCGAAATCTAAAAGTAAAGACCTATACCAAACTCAATATAAATCAATGCCTTGTAGCGCTTTAGATTGAGGGTGGCGCGTTTATCGTCCTCTTTACCAACTTAGGCCCTAAACTCTTTATAGCTTGAGGAATTTATATAAAAAGTAGTGAAGCTCCTTCCGCATATCAAAGAAGTTTTTGAGCGAATAAAACACATTAAAATTTAAGAAGTAGCGGCACTATTTCAGCGCATGGGGGCTAAGGCGGCGATAGGATAGCGCCTCAGCGATATGCACTTTCAAGACATTCGCGTCACCTGCTAGGTCGGCGAGCGTCCGCGCCACGCGCAGCACCCGGTGGTAGCCGCGAGCAGACAGGCGCATGCTCTCCGTCGCGCTCAACAACAGCGCCCGCCCTGCTTTATCTGGCCCTGCGATGGCCTCCAACAGTTTACCGTCCAACTGCGCGTTCATAACCGGTTGCTGCCCTGGTGCCATGGCAGCAAAGCGCTCTAACTGTATGTTTCTGGCTAATTTTACCCGTGCTGCTATTTCTGCACTGCCTTCAGCGGGCGGTGGTAAATGGAGGTCTGATGCACTTACTTGGGGCACGTCAACACAGATATCAAAGCGGTCATATAAGGGGCCTGATATTTTACCTTGATAGTCGGCGGCGCAGCGTGGGGCGCGATTGCATGCCTGCGTTACATCGCCCAAATAACCACAGCGGCAGGGGTTCATGGCCGCCAGCAATTGAAAACGCGCCGGGTAGGTAACATGGGCCGCAGCACGGGCGATAACCGCGCGGCCACTTTCTATTGGTTGGCGCAGGGCTTCAAGTGTTTGGCGTGAAAACTCGGGCAATTCATCGAGGAACAGAACCCCGCCGTGGGCAAGCGATACCTCCCCCGATTTGGCGCGTTGACCGCCGCCAATGATAGCGGGCATGCTCGCCGAATGATGGGGATCGCGAAAAGGCCGAGTGCGGGTGACATTGCCGCCCAGTAATTCACCTGCGAGCGAGGCTACCATCCAGCCTTCCAGTGCCTCGCGGGCTTCCAGTGGCGGCAATATGCCTGGCAGGCGCGACGCCAACATGCTTTTGCCCGAGCCCGGTGGGCCCATCATCAACATATTATGGCCACCAGCAGCGGTAACCTCTAAAGCGCGCTTAGCGGATTCTTGGCCCTTAATATCGATCATATCGGCAGTGATTTCAGCGTCCTCAATCGCCGCAGCCACCGGCGGCAACAGCATTTGGCGGCCTTTAAGGTGAGAGAGCAACGACAATAAATTCGGTGCGGCGATAATATCGACATTTTCACCCGCCCAAGCGGCTTCCGGGCCAGACGCTTCAGCGCAGACCAAGCCCATATCACAGCCAGCAGCATGCATGGCGGCGACCAGCGCTCCCGCCACGGGTCTGAGCGAACCATCAAGGCCAAGCTCCCCCATGGCAAAACGGCCACCAAGGTCATCGGGGCTGAGAACGTCCATCGCCGTCATGATCGCCAAAGCCACCGGCAGATCATAGTGCGAGCCTTCTTTCGGCAAATCAGCGGGGGACAAATTTACCGTAATACGACCCGGCGGCAGCGACAGGCCAATACCCTTCAGAGCTGCCCGCACTCGCTCGCGCGCTTCACTAACGGCCTTGTCGGGCAGGCCAACGACAGTAAAGGCCGCAATGCCATCGGTAATTTGTACTTGCACATCAACTGTGCGAGCATCCACTCCCTCAAACGCGACGGTTTGGACCACTGCGACCATAAAAACCCCTCAACCCTGAATGTGCAACACAGCTACAGGTTAACGGGATTGGGGCCTAAATTGCAATCTATTGTGCTTTTATACAGAATTTAGCTCACTTATCGCTACGTCGCCGGGCGATGGAATCACTTTGGGCTTCTGTGATACTATCCGCCACACCTTCCAGCCCCACATCATCGAGCTGGGGCAAAACGCGGGCAAACTGGTTAACCAGTGTCGTGGCTTTAGCATCTAGGCCTGCGGTATCAATGGTCACCTTTGGCCGCGACAAACGGGCGAGATTTTCTATTTCCTCGGCTGCGTCCCAAATCAGCTCAAAATATTGAATGACCTTTTGCACCAGCGGCCATGGGGGCGCGCCCTTGCGGCCATGTTCCAGCGCCGAGATATAAGCCGGTGATACGTCCATCGCTTTGGCGAATTGCGCTTGGGTAATGCCCTTTGAAGCCCGAAGCGCCCGCAATTTTTCACCAAATGGGGTCACGGGCTTCTGCCTCCAACCCTATCGGCCCGGCGCAACATCACATAAAGCGCGCCGTCGCCGCCGTCGCTTTGGTTTGCCGGAGCGTATGAGCGAATGAAAGGCGCAATCTCGGGGCTTGAAAGCCATATGGGCACCACAGATTTTAGCACGCCGCCATGCTGGTCAAAGTCACTGCGGGTGCGATAGGCGGCCGAGCCACTCGTTTGTGAGAAACGTTTTCCGCCCTTGCCGGTAATGACCAAAACACAGCGATTACCGTGTTGCACAGCCAGCTCAATCTGCCGCTTGAGACGTGGGTAAGCTTGCTCTTGGGTTAGGCCGTGCAGGTCCAAAACCTGATCCACTGGGGTCTGACCACGGGTGATTTTACGTCGACTTTTACGGTCCATTTCACTGCGGGGAACATTACTATCGTTCCCCACTCCCACATACCATTCTGCAGGCAAGGGGTTTGAACTGACCTCACTGCTATGGCGCTTGGGCAGGTCTGCCATCGGCGCGGGCGCAGGTCGGTCTTCCAACGGCGTAAGGCTTTCGGTGACTTTTTGCCAAAGAGCCGCATCGCGCACGGTCAGTGGACCTGGTTTGCGCCGGGTCATCGGTTTGCCTCATCAAGGTTAATCTCTTTCGGCAATAGGAGAAAATACGAACCTTTATTGGCCATGCGCCCGGCAATTTCTTTGGCTTCTGGCCCAAAGCCCCAAAAGACATCACCGCGAATTTCACCCTTGATGGCTCCGCCGCGATCTTGTGCCACCATTAGCTTGGCAAGGGGAATCGGCTCCGCTGATCGACTTGCGGGGTTCGGGTGGCTTGAGCTCAGCCATATGGGGGCGTGGTATGGAATATATTTGGGGTCAACCGCCAGCGAGCGCCGAGCGGTGAGCGCCACCCCGGCCGCACCGTAGGTTGCCATATCATCAATGTGGCGAAAAAATACATAGGACGGGTTCATCTGCATTATTCGGCTGGCCTCATCTGGGTTATCATAAAGCCACGCCCGAATGCTGTGCATGGATATATCAGCCTGATCGATATAACCTTCAGCCACCATGCGGCGGCCAATGGCAACATATTGATGCCCATTTTGCCCGGCGTAACCGACCCTTAGTTGTTTGCCATCAGGAAGTTCCACCCGACCAGAGCCCTGGATTTGCAGCGAAAATACCATCACAGCATCATCCACCCACAACACCTCAAGCGCGCGGTCAGCCAAGGCACCATTGTCTATGGCTTTACGATCAGCAAAGGGAATTAGCTTTGTGCCTTCAACCCGTCCAGCGATTCGCTCCCCTTTCATACTGGGCCGAAAACGACCCAGATCAACGCTGATCAAATCACTGGGTCGCGCATAAAGCGGCACATTAAAACGGGCAGAAGGTTTGGTATCTCCCATCAACAAGGGTTCATAGTAACCGGTAAATATGCCAGTATTTTCATTTGCCGCCGTGACCGCATGGGGCTGAAAAAAGCGCTCAAAGAATTCCCGGGCTTCCCTGCTGTCTGATATATTTACAGTTAATGCAGCACGACAGCTTGCCTGCCACGCCGCCGCGCGACCTCCAACAGCACCGCCGGGCATCCGTCGCTCAGGCTTAAACTTCAATATTTTCCCGCAGCTGATCAAGTAAGCTTTTAAGGCAAGTTGATGGTCATCATTGCCCCAAAAGGGTAGTTCAGCATATGGTACCCGCTTAAAATTTAAGCCTGCCATGGAAAGCGTAGGGGATAAAAGTGCCAAGAAAATTGGTAACACAAAAAGGATTAAGACGATAAATGTGGTGCGAATCCCATTCACCTCTGCACCCCTTTATACGGCGCGGGTTGCCACCAGCGTCCAATTTGGATCATCTGAATGGGTGTTGCGGGCAAAAACCCAGCGGTCATTATATTCGGTGCCGTCACTAACATCACCATCAACAACATTTCCGTCTGCATCGCGGGTTACCGCAATAACATCAGCCGTAAAGTCAACAGTGAGCTCCGATGAACTGCCGTGCATCCGCACTTCGCTGACAGTTGCATTATTTACCGCAATTAATGAATTTTCCAATGTTAACCCTGCATCAATCCTGACATCAATGGCATCAGAAAATTGCTGGTAAACCCCGTCGTCCAGAAACTCTTCTAGCACCGCTTTATCGCCAGCCCAAAAGGCTTCCAATATCATTTTATAGGCAGAGGTAGCGCCGATTAGAAAATCAGCCGGGTGAAAGCTACCATCAAAACGGCGAATATCTTGATATCCCCGGCGCAGAGCAGGGTCCGATACCATATCTAAAATGTCACCATCATCACTGGGTTGTGGGTCGGCGTGAATTCTATTGTCGCTGTAAGCAGATCTACGTGTATCACCGCCATGGGCAGGGGGCAGAGGTTCATTGCCAGTTTTATTGCCAAGCTCACCCCTAAGCCGCAAAAAGATAAACCCTGCGATCATCGCCAAAAGGATGAGGTCTAAAGCACCCATGCGTCAACTCCGTATAAATAAATTCTGCCTAAGGAGGCGATTCACCCCTAATATAACCGCGCTAACCCTTGAAGCGCCAGCCTATAATACTTATTACTTAGTATATAGTGGTACAATCACAATTGAACCATGATTAATTTTGAAGAAAGAGCCTAAAATATGCCAATGGTAATCCTAATAGCCATTTTAAGCCTGCCGATTATTGAATTAATTGTACTGATAGAGATAGGCAGTGAAATTGGCGCTATAAATACCGTAGGGCTGTCTTTTGTCACGGCTGGTATTGGTATATATTTAGTGCGCCTGCAGGGCATGCAGGTTATGACACAAATGAACCAAGCCGCCCGCAGCGAACAAGCGGTAGCATCACCACTTGTCCATGGCTTCTTTTTGTTGGTGGCGGGCTTTTGCCTGCTTATCCCAGGCTTCATCACCGATATATTTGGTGCCCTGCTGTTGATACCGCCGTTACGCTTGCTCATCGCAGGTAAAATTTTAAAGCGTGTCAAAACGAGCCAAGGCTTTCACCAAAGCACCATCATTATTGATGGTGAATTTAGCGAGGTTACCCCAGATGAGCATGATAAGGAAAAGGATCACCCCCCTAAATTAGGGTAGTGAACATGTGAATATGCGACAAAATACCCGCAGATAGTATATATTTACGCGAAAGCTGAAGTTAGCAGTGATTGAAACCTTGCAGGGCAATGCGATGCATGCTAGCCAACCTGCCATGTAATTTAGAAATTTTGAACCCGACTAAAATTGTGGGGCTTGAGTATAACAGAGAGTGAATATTATGGCTGAAAATGAAAAAGGTAATGGGCAAACCCCAGTTGGTGGCCCAACTGATGAGGCCGCTGGCCCACAAGTAGGTGTGATTGGACAATATGTAAAAGATTTGTCTTTTGAAAACCCCAATGCCCCTGCAAGTATGCAAAATAAGTCAGGGGAACAGCCCGGCATTGAAGTGAATGTTAATGTTGGTGCTCGTAAGGTCAATGATGAAGTCTATGAGGTTGAATTGAAAATTTCTGCTACTGCAAAAATGGGGGAAGATGAAACCGCTTTTGTGGTTGAACTGCTTTATGGCACCCTATTTGGCATGCGCGGTGTTCCTGAAAATGCCATGCAAGCATTTTTGCTAGTTCAAGCACCAATTTTGATGTTCCCGTTCGCGCGCCGTATTATCGCCGACGCAACTCGTGACGGCGGCTTCCCGCCATTATTATTAGAGCCCATTAATTTTGAAGCCTTATTCCAGCAGCAAATTGCTCAACAACAAGCTGCGGCAGCATCTGCTGAAGATACTGGTGCTGAAGCAAGTGATGACCCAAGCCCGATTAACTTAAACTAATCTAGGCGGCTAAAGTTTATTGACCGGCTCTCGCGCTTTGCGGGGGTCGGTTTTTTATTGCGTAAATTCACTTAGTTGTTGATTTTTAACCCCGTGCAGCCCGGGCAACCCGTAACAAGGCACGGGCGGTTATCGTTTCAGCCGGCATGCCTGTGGTTTTGCATTGCTGCTCGGCTTCCAGCAATAATTCTAATGCTTGGCTGACCTTTGTTGTTGGCCAGCTTCCCACAAGGCGGATAAAGCTGTCACGCTCCTTGAAAAACACTGGCGGTCTGAGCTTGGTTATTGCCTCATGCGCCGCCATGCCTCCTTCGACAAATCCCCGTGCCAAATGCAAGCGTTGCAGGCGCATCTGCAAAACACGCAGAATGGCAATAGGGCTTTCACCGGCGGTTAAGGCACGCTCCAAAGCGCGCTCTAACCCCGCTAAATCCCCTTGAGTTACGGCTGCGGCAATATGGCCAATTTCCAACGTGGCGCTATCACCGACAACCGCTTGGACATCCGCCAAGGTCACAGAGCCTGTATTTTTGCCTTTATAGATAACCAGCTTTTCCAGCTCACCGCGACTAACTTGCCGATCACTACCAAGGTTTTCCATCAAAAAGCTCACCGCTTGTTGGTCAGCGGTCAGGCCGTCTGCGTTTAATATTTCACGGATCAACCCCATAAGGTCCTGATTGCTATCGGTGTAACAAGCAATAGCAAGTGCATGCTTGTCCGTTTCACAGGCTTTGCGCAGGGCTGACCCCGGTTTTAGGTCAGGGGATGTAATAACGATGAGGCCATCACCTACGTCAGACGCCAAAACTGTTTTCACCGCAGCAGCCACTTCATTGCCTACCCCTTCAAGGCGGACAAGGCGTCTGCCGCCCATCATGGAAATTGCCGAAATTTCATCAAGCAATATAGACGGTTGCTCTTTCACTTCTGCCAGCGTTGGGCGGGCTACCTGAAAGGGGTCGCTTAAATCAGGGCAAATCTGCTTGCCAACCATTTCAGCCCGTTCGCGCACCAAACCATCATCCCGGCCATAAAGCAAAACCACCCGCACATGCAGAGCAACCGCTTTCAAGACACTTGCTATTTCACCAGGCTTAACTTTCATATGTTGGTCAGTCTTTTGGTTGTGATAAAAGCCATGTCGCCAGATCTGTTTGCAATTGATCTGCGAGCTGAAAAGCAAGCCGCTTTTCTGTGTCTTCTCGTTGCGACAGAGTGGCAAAGTCCGACAGAACCACATCAAAGCTTGAACGTGCCCGCAAACTATCCTGCAAAACAGTTATACCGTCTGCGATCCGCACAAGAGAATAATCAGCCCAAAGTGTAACCTGTTCTTGGGTCGCGGCAGCGTCTGGGCGGATACCAAAGCCTTCATTTTCTTTGCGTAACTTCATATCAAGGCGGTAAATGCCAGAAGATTCAGACCCTATGCGGTCGACCATATAGCCACGCATCTGCTGACCAAGTCGGTCTTCCATTGGCGCAATTTCAATGGCTGATAAGCCCGCCATAACCCCACCACCGCTTTGGTACATGGGGGTAAAGCCACAGCCGCCAAGGGCGGTCAAAAACAAAATGAGTAACAGGTTTTTCATAGCATCCAGTTTTTCACAAGGGTCGCGTCACCGCAAGGGCAGAAATCATTCTGTGCGCCCAGCCATTATCCAACAACGATATTCACAATTCTGCCCGGCACCACAATGATTTTACGGATATTTTTACCTTCAGTGAAAGTTTTAATTTTTTCACTGGCCAGCGCAGCCGCCTCTAAGCTTGCTTTATCCGCGTCTCGGCTGACCATTAAAGTATCGCGCAACTTACCGTTAATCTGCACTGCAATCGTCACCTGATCATCAGTGGTTAGGGCTTCGTCAAACTCCGGCCATGGTTGGTTTGCAACCAAACCTTCGCCGCCAAGGTTGGACCACATTTCTTCTGCCAAATGCGGCATCATTGGTGCAACAAGTAAAACCAATGTTTCAATGGCTTCTCGCAGCGCTTCAGGTGCGCCATCACCAGATAATTTACCGCTGATGCTGTTGGTGAATTCATATATACGGGCCACAGCTTTGTTGAAATGCAAGTTTTCTATGTCTGCACTTACACCCTTAATAGCTTTATGAGTTGCTTTTCGCAGTGCCAAAGCGCTGTCGCTTAACGCAGCCGGAATAGCCGCACCCCAAGCACTTAATTGACTTTCCAGTGTGCCAAGTAAACGCCACAAGCGCTGGGTGAAACGCCACGCCCCCTCAATACCTGCTTCGGTCCACTGCAAATCGCGCTCGGGTGGGCTGTCAGACAGCACAAACCAACGGGCGGTATCGGCACCATACTGGTCAATAATATCATCAGGGTCTACAACGTTTTTCTTTGATTTAGACATCTTCTCAACTCGGCCTTCAACAACATCAAAGCCACTGTCAGAGCGGAACAAGCTACCATCATCACGAGTTTGAATCAGCTCAGGGAAGACCCATTGCCCTTCACTGTCGCGGTAAGTTACATGATTGACCATGCCCTGCGTAAAGAGACCCTCAAAGGGTTCTTTCACGTCCAGCTGCCCGATGTGGTTGAGAGCCCTTGTGAAAAAGCGAGCATAAAGCAGGTGCAAAATCGCATGTTCCACACCACCAATATATTGGCGAACAGGTAACCAATTATTGACGGCCTCTTTTTCTAGTGGGGCATCATTTTTAGGGGAAATAAAGCGGGCAAAATACCAACTGCTGTCGACAAAAGTATCCATGGTATCGGTTTCCCGCACAGCAGCCGCGCCGCAACTAGGGCATTTTGTATGTTTCCAAGTGGGGTGATGGTCCAGCGGATTGCCTGGCTTTTCAAAAGAAACATCTTCAGGCAAGGTTACCGGTAATTGGCCCGATGGTACACCAACCGGACCGCAGCTATCACAGTGAATAACGGGTATGGGCGTGCCCCAATAGCGCTGACGGGAAACACCCCAATCCCGCAAGCGATAATTGACGGTCTTTTCGCCCCAGCCACCATCACTTGCCCTTTGAATAACTTCTTTCTTGGCTGATTCCACATCTAAACCGTCAAGAAAGGCTGAATTTGCAATCAAGCCCGGACCCACATAGGGCTCACTACCAATTTGAAATGCTTGAACATCTTCGCCTTCCGGCACCACAACGGGCAGAACTTTAAGGTTATATTTATGGGCAAATTCCAGATCACGCTGGTCATGGGCAGGACAGCCAAAAATGGCACCGCTGCCATATTCCATCAGAACAAAATTGGCCACATAAACCGGCAAAGTTTCACCTTTTATAAAAGGATGCAATACCTTTAAGCCGGTGTCATGGCCTCTCTTTTCGGCTTTTTCTATCGCTTCCTCAGTGGTGCCAGAGCGATTGCAGTCCTCAATAAAGTTTTTAAGCGCAGGGTTGTTTTTCGCCAGCGATGTAGCTATAGAGTGGCCTGCAGCAATCGCACAGAAGCTTGCACCAAAAATAGTGTCAGGCCTTGTGGTATAGACCGGAATTTCGCCGTCTATTCCATCAATTTTACCGGCAACCTTAAAGGTGAATTTCAAACCCTCAGAGCGACCAATCCAGTTTTCCTGCATCACTTTGACTTTTTCTGGCCATTTATCCAGGGTGCCAAGCCCCGCCAACAGGTCGTCGGCAAAGTCGGTGATTTTAAAAAACCACTGGCTTAATTTCCGGCGCTCCACCAGCGCTCCCGAGCGCCAACCCTTACCGTCGATAACCTGCTCATTAGCCAAAACGGTCATGTCAACAGGGTCCCAGTTTACCTGGCTTTCGCGGCGGTAAACCAACCCTTCCCTCATAAAATCAAGAAAAATCTGTTGCGACTTGCCGTAATATTCCGGATCACAGGTGGCAAATTCACGGCTCCAATCAATAGCAAGGCCAACTTGCTTTAACTGGTTACGCATATTAGCGATATTATCATAGGTCCAATCAGCGGGATGAACCTTATGTTCCATTGCAGCATTTTCAGCCGGCATGCCAAAAGCATCCCACCCCATTGGGTGCAAGACCTCATAGCCTTTGGCTTTACGGTAGCGCGCGACAACATCACCTAGGGCATAATTGCGCACATGACCCATATGGATCCGCCCCGAGGGATAAGGAAACATTTCAAGCACATAATATTTTGGCTTGTCCGTATGGGTGTCTGTGACAAATGTGCCCTTTTCATCCCAGACCTTTTGCCATTTTTGTTCGGTGGCTTTGGCATTATAGCGCGACATTGGTTTTTAGCTCCGCAGCATGTTAAACTGTTTGTTTCTGTGAGGTGTCCTAGAACCCAAAAAACGGGGCCAAGACCCCGTTCTTACTAGGCCCACGGTGAAGGCGGATATTAGTTAAGTGTATCTACCCGTAATTGGCGGGCCTGTGTTAATATGGCTTCTTCAATTTCAAGTTCTGTGCGAGCCTGTACAGGCATAGTGACCCAACTTCCATCCATATTTTCTTGACGGACAATGTGAACACGAACACCGTCTGAGCGCAGGCTTTCAGAAGTGAATGAAACCGTTACTTGAACCCGCTCCTTTGTATTGTCAGGCGCAATAAACCAATCGGATACAATAACGCCCGAAGCAGCATCCATACTGCGCATTGGCATAAAGTGCAGCGTATCTATCGTCGCTTGCCACAAATATCCATTAACTCCAATCGCAGAGGTTTGCGGCGGCAAATCTTTCCTCTTTGCGTCAGAAGACCCACCACATGACCCAAGACTTACGGTCAGAGCTATCAGTAAAAATACGCGAACCATCATTTTCATCCAAACATCTTTTAGCAGTTAATCTATCCATAACTTGGCAATAATATTGCGCTTGCGATTGTTTTTATCGCTTCGTTTCACATCACGCCAGCTTAAATTTCTTTTGGGACTCAGAAGATCATAATCCCTATGCAGCCCAGTTTATAACCTTCACATCCGCAGATGACCAGCGCGAACTATCATGCGAGTGAGAGATTTGAATAAAAATATGGCCAAATTAGGAAAAAATAGCCCCAAAGCGTGTCGATTCAGCCACAATAGCAAACATTCTATCGCCGAGCCCTTGAAGAAGATGAGTGTTAGTGCCTAATATAGACTTATATAAATGCGCGTGATGTTGATACATGCATAAAGAAGAATGAATTGAAGGCAGCAATTGTGTTGAAGCTATCTGTAGAGGCAAAATTATCTGCGCGGCTAAAAGCGGGACTGATTATCGGTTCTATCGCTTTTACTCCAGCTTTTTCTGCCCAAGCCCAAGACAAAAGCGACGCCAAAGAAACTACCGATGATAAAGCTATTATTGAGCAAATCATTCCTGCTGCGGAAAAACGTAAAAGCGCACAGGCAAGCACAGAAACGGTTACGCAGCTTAATCTTGACCTTAGCTTGCGCGGTGGTGCCAACCAAAAGCAAAAAGGCTTGATCAAACTTCGGGATATTTCTTCTGCTCCCGCAGTGGACCGTTTGCGGGCTTCCAACACATCTGCGCTGTTAAGCTCCATCAATGCCCTCAAGGGCAGTGACAGTGAGGCGCTATATAATGGCACCGTCACTTTTCAGCTTCCTATTAGCAATAGTGACGCAGGAAACCCCAAAAGTTTTGAAATGGCTCTGACATCTCATGTTGGGCTCTCACGATCTCTACAACAAAGCGAAGCTTTTGCCAGCAAATACCAAAATCCCATGATGGAACATCGATATGACCTTGGGGTTCGCTTGGGCTATTGGGGCTTCCGTATTGATGCATCCATAGTACGCCAAGACAGTGTTCTCTCCAATAGTTACTCCGGTGTTGACTTGGGCCTTGGATATCATTCAAATCGATTTGAAACCCGCTTGAGCCTGAAGGCTTTCCGTGAAGGGCAGCATCTAACAGGCCTCGGCGAACTTGATCGCGCCATCCATGATATAGAATTGGCGGCGGCCTACCGGATATCATCTAACATTTCACTGTCGGGTCGCTTGCGCTATACGGATTTCAGCAGCAATAGTTTCCTTGAACAAGAACTTGGCTTCACATCAAGCTCAGTATTCCTCGGTGGACGGGTCGACTTCTAAGCTTTTTGTCTGCTAGCATATCTTTTATTTTGAAATTACTTTTCCCTGCATCATCAGTCCGTCTATGGCGGCAAGCCCTGTGTGATTTAATCCTTTTAATGCTTTGGCAGTATCAGCATTAAGACCACCAAGCGCCACCAGTGAAATATCAGCGCGGGCAATATTGGTTAAGCGGCTAAAGCGGTGAATACCAAGGTTTGGTGCCCCTTCGTGACTTGATGTAGAAAATATAGGTGAGACCAACAAGAGGTCCACCCCCATATGAGCTGCACGAGCAAGCTGTTGTGCGTCATGACAAGCTGCGGAAATAATCCAGCGCCTATTTTCGGCCAATGCGCCATAATGCTTGGGCGCCGTTAAACCCCGACCTGAAAGGTGCATACCATCAGCACCAATAAGGGCCGCAAGCTTAAAGTCATCCCCAACCAGCAGAAACTGTCGACACTGCCTGGTCGACTTTCGAAGGCTTGTAGCTAACTTCACTCGGTTGACAGCATCATAATGACGCAAAATAATAATAGAGCCTGCGGGCAAATGCCTTGACGCTTCAACTGGGTCTGGTGTGCGAACAGGATCGCTTAACATTACCAATAACCCGCGCTGCAATCCGGCAGACCGCAGTAAAGAATGGGAAATATTAGGTGTAAGCGCTCTATTGCGACACTGAATTAACGATACAGACTTGACCATGTTGGTTTAGTAGCACATAGGGTGGGGCAAGATCAAAGATAGGAAGGGTGAGGCGGTGACAATTGCAGAAAATATTGTGGCTATTGGCACAGAAATAAGCCGAGCCTGTCGCTATGCCATGGTGCCAGAGGCAAAGCCGAATCTCATTGCCGTCTCGAAACGCCAAAACCTGGAAAAAATCATCGAAGCACTTGATTGTGACCACCGCTGTTTTGGGGAAAATCGCCTTCAAGAGGCCTTAAGCCGTTGGCCTGAACTGTGTGAACAATATGACGGCGTCAGTTTGCACCTAATAGGTTCCCTGCAATCAAACAAGGTGGCGGACGCAGTGAGATTATTCGATGTTATCCAGACCCTTGATCGCCCTAAGCTCGCCCATACACTCGCCGCTGAAATGGAAAAGCAAGCGCGACGGCCCGATCTATATATTCAGGTAAATACTGGCGCAGAACCCCAAAAAGGAGGTGTGATGCCCGACGGTCTTGAAGCCCTTGTTACGTTAAGCCGCGATGAACTGGCCTTGCCACTAGTGGGGCTGATGTCCATTCCACCCGCCGGTGATGACCCAACCCTGCATTTTAGCTTATTAAAAAAACTGGCAAAGCGCCATGAGTTACCAAGACTATCTATGGGCATGAGTGGCGATTATGGATTGGCTGCCAGCTTGGGGGCAACCGACATTCGCGTTGGTACCGCTATTTTTGGTGAGCGCGAAGTTTGATCACTAGAGATCCTCCATCCGCCCATCTTTTTTGTTTAATTAGCCTCAATCATTAGCAAGTCTTCTGGCATGACATATTGCAGTAATTGGCGAATGTCCGCGCACTTTAAGGCTATGCAGCCGGACGTGGGCAACATCTCACCACCTTCTGTTGTTTTCGCCACATGCATAAAAATAGCACTCCCCAGTCCCGGGCTAACGGGGTCATCGTTATGGCCAATGATTAGCCCCAGATCATAACATCCGTCATCACGCCACATCTTTTCATAACTGCCACCAAAGGGCAGTCGCACTAAGTGATTATAGGCTTTATGGGCGACGTCATCACACCAACCAAGGTCTGGCGATAATTGCAATATAGGCATATGACAGGCGGGTTTTATTTGGCGGTCGGGTCGAAAAAATGCCCGGCGGATAGGATAGCGACCAAGGGGTGTTTTACCGTCACCTTCGCTTTTATCTGCGGTGGCTACCACACCGCCGCGCCCTAGAACACAAGGTAATGTCAAACCTGCACCGGTCAGACTAGCCTGCCTTGGGTCGTCATGTGCTGCGGTAACCACCCATTTGGTCATGTTAGCCTCACGGTTTTTAACACACCACTAAAGGTCATGACCGGTTCTTGTCTTTTTGGTTTCTAGGTAGGCATGGTTATGCTCATTGGCAGGAAATTTATGCGCAACACGTTCAACAACATCAATGCCAAAACGCGAAAGGGCTTCAACCTTATCCATATTATTGGTCATCAAACGTACCCGTGAAAAGCCGAGCTTCTTGAGCATGACCGCCGCAGGCATGAACAGTCGCTCGTCCACTTCAAAGCCCAACTTGGTGTTAGCGTCAACTGTATCATAACCCTGATCTTGCAAGGCATAAGCTTTTAACTTTGAAATTAATCCAATGCCTCGACCTTCTTGCGCCATATATAAAATTACGCCGCCACCGGCTTCGGCAATAGCGCTTATGGCTCCTTTTAATTGTTGGCCGCAATCGCATTTTAAACTACCCAAAAGGTCGCCGGTGAAACATTCGCTGTGCAAACGGGTCAGAACCGGCTTTCTTGGTGATACATCACCGACAATGATGGCCATATGCTCAGTGCCGCCAGTGTCAGCGCGAAAAGAGATAAGCTTGCAGTCACCCACCGCCCCCTCCAATGGTACGCGCGCTTCCGCCACAACGGCGAGACGCAGTGACCGGGCCTTTTCCGCCGCTAAGATCTTTTCGGCAGAAACACAAAAAATATCCCCGTCAACACCACCTGACGAGATGGGGCCTAATATATCGGCAATGATGGCCGTGGGTAATAACCGCGCAAGCTTTAACAATTTTATAGCGGCACTTTCCAACACAGTCGGTTCAACATCAATCCGGGTGAAGGGACCTTTAAAGGGTACTGCCAAATCCAACGTCGGGTCCGCTGCTGCTTGAATTTCAATGGGCTTCATCCATTCACTTAAAACAATACGAATCTGTGGCCAGCCCTTGCAGGCCACTTTCAAAGATGTTGCCCGCTCACTGGTCATCAACAATGTGGGCTTATCCCCAACTGCCTTCAGCGTATCAAGCAAGCCCACGCCCGTAAACTCTGCCGCAGCAATAACAATTGCCTTGTCGCCGTGCTTAATCATAACCGGCAAGCCCCGGCGCAGGTCATCTGCCATCCGGTCAACCATTATCAAGTCGCGCTCCGTTATGTCGGTCTCATTGTTCAAAAAGCACCTCACGGCAATCAGGGGCCACAAAGGGCCAAAATATCATACGCACCTTCTGCCCCAATTTGAGGGCAATATCAAACAGTTGTGAGAAGAAGTTTATTGGACCTATCACATTTATTTCGCCAAAAGACCGGTTAACATGCATAATATAGTCACTATATGGTTTAAACACCCTTAGTCAGACGAGAGGACGCAATAAGTGGCCGGACGTAAAATATTACTGATCGATGATGATAATGATCTCCGCGAAACCCTTGCCGAACAGCTTGAGCTGCTGGAAGAGTTCCAAACCTTTCAGCAACCAACCGCCACTGACGGTATTAAGTTTCTAAAAGAGACCGCCGTTGATATGATCCTGCTTGATGTGGGCCTGCCTGATATGGATGGCCGTGAAGCCTGTAAGATAATCCGCAAGAATGGGATTTTAGTGCCGATCATTATGCTCACAGGCGTCGATTCTGAAGCTGACACCATCATTGGTCTTGATGCAGGTGCCAATGATTATGTCACTAAACCTTTCAAGACCACCGTTCTGCTAGCTCGCATGCGCGCGCATCTGCGGCAACATGAGCAGAGCGAAGATGCGGTTTTTGATATTGGTCCTTATGTCTTTAAGCCTTCGGCAAAAATATTGGAACCCCGTGACGGTGGTAGCAAATTACGCCTGACCGAGAAAGAAACCAATATTTTGAAATATCTTTATCGCACCGGCGGTAAAGCCGTTAGCCGGGAAGAACTGTTGACTGAGGTTTGGGGCTATAACAGCGGGGTTACGACCCATACGCTGGAAACCCATATATACCGCTTACGGCAAAAAATTGAGCCTGAAGCCGGTAAAACCACCTTGCTGATCACCGAACAGGGTGGCTATAGCTTAGCAGGTATAAAGCGCCCTTAAAAATCAAGCAGGCTTAAAGGTCAAAATCAATCATCACCGGGGCATGGTCTGAGGGTTTTTCCCAGCCCCTAGCATCCAGCACCACTTCCATGGCCTTGGCTTTACCGCCAAGCTCAGGGCTAACCCAAATATGATCAAGACGGCGGCCTTTGTTCGCGACCCGCCAGTCCCGCGCCCTATATGACCACCAACTGTAAAGCTTTTCACTAGCCGGCACAAACTCTCGCATCACATCATGCCAACCATGCGCTTTAATCAGCTCCATCATCGCTTCGCGTTCAAGCGGCGTGTGGCTCACCACTTTTTTCAATTTTTTACTGTCCCAAACATCATGCTCAAGCGGGGCTATGTTCAAATCACCGACCAAAATAGAGGGGGTGGCGAGCGCCTCGCTCCAAATGGTCATTTCCTCAACAAATTGTATTTTATGGGCAAACTTATCATTACTCTCTGGGTCTGGTTCATCGCCGCCTGCTGGCACGTAAAAATTATGCAAATCCACACCACCATCTAATTTTATGGCGATATGGCGGGCATCGCCTTTTTCACACCAATCCCGCGACCATTGATCACTGAAAGGAACGCGGGAGAGGGTGGCAACGCCGTGATAGCTCTTCTGGCCCTTAATCGCCATATGCTCAAAGCCAAGGTCCGCAAAAAAATCACGCGGGAACATGTCATCCATAACCTTGGTTTCCTGCAGGCATAAAATATCTGGGGCAAAGTCTTCGACAAATTTGCTAATATGGGAAAGCCGAGCGCGGACACTGTTTATGTTCCAAGTTACCAAACGCATATTGTGTTTTCCTTCATTGATCAGAACATCAAAAAATATTTAAACTATTACCCCAAAGGCCCACCGGCCAATGGCCCGCCTCAAACACGGCAAAGCGGGCCAGAAAGGGGTGATCATCTTCTGCGCCCGCCATTAAGGCGAGAGCCGCAAGGTGGCAGGCGTGAGCAGCAGCACCAGTAGCAGCTTGAATAAATTCTTGATCGCGTATTTGCAGGTGTTCGGCGGCATCTTCAACCGCATAGGCCACAGGCTCTGCCACTGCCTGAGCCACATGGGCAAAAACCAATTCCAGTGTTTCTTCGCCCACCTCTTCAACCAACTTTCCGGTTAAACTGGCGCGTTCCATTTCTTCGGCTTCCCAAGCGGGGCTATTATAATCAAGGTTTTCAGCTGCAATCGCAGCGTCTTCCCAGTTACCCAGCAACGCCGGTGTCGCATCAGGGAAACCAAGGGCGTTCACATAATCTTCAGCGCGTTTATATGTTTCTTGGTCTAAAACTTCCCCTAAAGTGCGAAACCACGGGATTTCCGCCACCAGCTCAACAAAGGGTGCCACAAGACGCAGCATCGGAAAGTCATCAAAAAATTCGGTCATATCATCCATTGCTTATGGCTAAAGGAGCGCCGCTCTTGGAGCAAGAAAAAGTTTGGTTAATATGCATTAACGCCGGTTGCGACGCCGTTTAGCAATACCGCGTGGGTCTTTAAAGGTCCAAAGTGCTTTATCAAGGGTTGGATTCTCTTCAATATCACGCACTTCAACGATGGTCGCATTGCCTTGTCCATCCACCACGCCCCAGCGATAAAGCTCCAACGCACCGGGAATGGTTTCACTATCGCGAAAAATAATGGTAATTTCACCAAGCTCTGGTCGCTTAATGTCTTTAGCTCGCAGCGCCACCAAACTTTCATGCCCGCCATAAGCTGGCTCGATACTGCTATGAAAACCAGACAGGTCCAGTTTATCCGCCAGTAACAGTCTGAGCGGTGTATCCAGAACTGGCCAACGGGTCACTTGCCCCACATCACTGTCGATAAGATTGAGCGTGGTGCCATCAGCAACAATTAAAAAAGGCGTACCGTCGCTATAGTCAAAGCGTACCCGACCTGGTCGTTGCATATAAATCGTACCGCGCGCTACGCTTTGGTCGGCATTTTGCTGGATGAACTGCGCTTTAAAGCTTTTGGTACGGGCCATGTAAGCTTCCAGGCGGCGCATGGCAACAAGCTGGGGCGCTTCAATTATTTCAGTGGTCTCCATTTTTGATGTTGGCTCTGGCAAGGGCAGGGGGGTATTCTCTGTGTCCTGAGCTGCAAAACCTGCGGTCGTCACTAATAATAAAATGGATAAATAACTGAAAATCCGCATCAATGTTCCTTAAATAAATCCTAGCACACATTAAATTGGCGCACCTAAGCTGAATACCGCGTGAATATAGGCTGATCATAGCCAAATAAAGGCAGAGATGCGTATATAAGCTAAAATTCATCCCGCTCGGGCACCAACACTTCCCGTTGGCCTTTGGCGTTCGGCGCGGAAATAACACCGCTTTCTTCCATCTCTTCAATCAGGGTCGCCGCTTTATTGTAGCCAATCTTCAAACGGCGTTGAATATAACTTGTCGTGGGCCTCCGGTCACGCAGCACAATATCCACCGCTTGGTCATAAAGCGTTTGTTCGCCGCTGCTGTTACTATCACTTGGAATGAAGGGACTATCAAAGCCGCCGTCCGGTTCTTCTGTTACCGCCGAGATATAGTCTGGCTGACCTTGCTTTTTGATATGTTTGACAATGTCTTCTACTTCATTGTCGTCAACAAAGGCCCCGTGCACTCGGGTTATACGACCACCGCCAGCCATGTAAAGCATATCACCCTTACCAAGCAACTGCTCTGCGCCTTGCTCGCCCAAAATGGTGCGGCTATCGATTTTGCTGGTTACTTGAAAGCTGATGCGCGTCGGGAAGTTTGCTTTAATGGTGCCGGTAATAACATCAACACTTGGGCGCTGGGTCGCCATAACAACATGCAAACCCGCCGCCCGTGCCATTTGGGCAAGTCGTTGCACCGTGGCTTCCACATCCTTACCCGCCACCAGCATCAGGTCAGCCATCTCATCAATAACAATAACGATATAAGGTAGCGGCTCAAAGTCGAAGACCTGCTCCTCATAAATTGGCTGACCGCTCTCTTTATCAAACCCTGTTTGAACGGTGCGCTTCAGCTCTTTACCGTCGGCTTTGGCCTTTTTCACCCGTTCATT
The DNA here is from genome assembly GCA_021774735.1 of Alphaproteobacteria bacterium. Taxonomy (GTDB): domain Bacteria; phylum Pseudomonadota; class Alphaproteobacteria; order Sphingomonadales; family Kordiimonadaceae; genus JAJFIS01. Next base: position 146,180 of record JAJFIS010000019.1, read on the forward strand.
AAAGGCGGTAATGTTGCGTACCCCAAGCTTGGAAAGATTTTGGTAGCGTTCTTCCATCTCTCGCACGGCCCATTTTAGCGCTACCACAGCTTTTTTGGCTTCCACCACCACAGGGGTCAGCAGATGAGGGATATCATCATAAACGCTGAGCTCCAGCATTTTGGGATCAACCATAATCAAACGGCACTGTTCCGGTGAAAGGCGGTAAAGCAGAGACAGTATCATAGTATTAATACCAACAGACTTACCCGCGCCTGTGGTTCCCGCCACCAGTAAGTGGGGCATGGTGGCAAGATCAGCGATAATTGGCTGACCGCCAATGTCTTTACCCAAAGTCAAGGGCAAGGCGGCCTTCGATGTTTCATATTTACGGCTCGCCAAAAGTTCTCGCAAATAAACGGTTTCACGGGCGCTATTCGGCAGTTCAATGCCAATAGCCGTTTGCCCGGGAATGCGCGCCACCCGCGCTGATATTGCACTCATCGAGCGGGCAATATCATCAGCCAGCCCAATAACCCGGGAGGTTTTAACCCCGGCTGCAGGTTCAAGCTCATATAGTGTCACAACGGGGCCCGGACGAACCTCGGTTATTTCGCCTTTAACACCAAAGTCGTCTAGCACACCTTCTAACATGCGCGCATTCGCTTCCAGTGCATCGACACTCAAACGCTCCACCATGGATGCTGCCGGTGGGTTGGCCAAAATATCAAGCGGCGGCAAAATATAATTGCCATCGCCAAAATCAAGAGTGATTTGACGCTCCCGTAGCTCGCGCGCCCCTTTACGGGCTTTATCAGGCTTTGCCACCCGGTCCTTCTTGCCTGCTTTGACTTTCGTTGAAGCGTTCAGGGCGGGTTCGCGGCGTTTTCGCTTCAATGACCGGGCTGATTTAGGGGTATCACCCTGCTTATCATCTCGGTTCATAATTTTATCGCTTAAGGTCCAAATGACCCATTTGATGCTGTCATAGAGAATAAAATAGATCCACTTTAGGGTCGCGCCGATAGTGGACCGCACCCGGGACCATTCACCCGCCGTTAGCCCCAGCGAGAAAGTAAGTAACCAAAGACCTGCCAGCAAGAAAACACTGACAACACCCCAAAATGCCACAGCGAGCATGGTCGCAGGAACGAAATTTTTAATCAATCCCGCCAGAATAACCTTAAAGAACAAGAGATCCCCCACTGAGCCGCCATACCCACTTTTGGGGATGAAGGTGGCTGGAGCTGGTTTAACCTCCAGCACCACAGCCAAACAAATGAGTGCCAGCGGCACCGCAGCCGCCTGCAAGAAAAACCACGGCATGCCTTTTAGGCGAACCAGTTGCCATGCCCAACCAAAAAGAGGTAAGGCCAGCACAAAGCCCGCAAGACCAATAGTTTGCATTAAAACATCAGAAAGCGTTGCCCCATATGCTCCCATCCAATTGGTCACAGAAGCACTGGTGTCATGATTTAAACTGGGATCAAGCGGATTATAACTCGCCATGGCAAAAATAGTAAACAGACCAAGCAAAGCTAAAGTAATCGCTACTAAGCGCCAACCGCTGCGCTTTAAAAAAACCACCACATGCGGTGGCAGAAAAGGCGTTGTAGTCGCTTTAATCCGTGATTTTCTCTGCCCAAGCTTTTTGCCCTTTGCCACTTTTTTTGTTTTAACTGCTGCCTTCTTTGCCACCTGAAACGCCCTTATGCCCCTGTGTGCGCTGTCTAAATTTTCCCAGATAGACTAGCACATAAACTGCCAGCGTAAATAGTAGCGCTTAAAAGGGGTGTCCGACAAGTAATTGCGTTACTTGGTTTTATTTTCAAATAATATTACCTGTTGTTATAGACCAAGCTTTTGTGACCCTAAACCAAACTCAGGGTAAGCTTCGAGCCCGAGTTCGGTAATATCAGAACCCAGTATTTCATCTTCAGCGCTCAAGCGAATGCCCACTGTGACCTTCATCGTTTGCCAAACAATGAAGCTTGTTACGGCGGTAAATCCACCTATAGCGATAATTCCTATTAGCTGAGCCCCCAATTGACTAGTAAAATTATCAGCGTGAATAGCAACGGCCAGTGTACCCCAAATGCCAGCGACAAGATGTACCGGAATAGCGCCAACAACATCATCAATTTTGAAACGATCCAAAAGGGGCACCACAAATACGGCGATAGTACCTCCAACCCCGCCAATAATTATAGCCGTACTCACCGATGGGCTAAGGGGGTCCGCAGTGATTGACACGAGACCCGCCAATGCGCCGTTTAAAGCCATTGTTAAATCAATCTTTTTATAAATTATTTTGGTGGTGACAATCGCAGCTAACACCCCACCTGCTGCAGCCATATTAGTGTTGGTGAAAACTTGTGCCACTGCCACTGCATCTTGCGCGCTTGCCAGTGCCAACTGAGATGCCCCATTGAAACCAAACCAGCCAAACCAAAGAATGAAAGTGCCTAGGGTTGCCAGCGGTAAGCTAGACCCAGGCATAGGGCGCGCATTACCTGCGGCGTCATACTTGCCGACGCGTGGTCCCAAAACAAGCGCCCCAACAAGCGCCGCCCAACCGCCAACACTGTGGACAACTGAACTGCCCGCAAAATCAACAAAACCAATGCCGGTTAAAAAACCCTGACCCCAGCTCCAACTACCTTGAATGGGATAAATAATACCGGTGAGAACCGCCACAAAAGCAAGAAATGGCATAAGTTTAATCCGCTCTGCCAGAGTACCGGAAACCACAGACGCTGCCGTAGCCACAAAAACCATTTGAAAAAACCAATCGGAGGAACTGGCGTATTTTGCTGATACATCAATCACCGCATCAGAAGCTAGTTCGGCTGGACTCCACTGGGAAAATACCCCTATAAACCCTGAATTTTCCGTCACATCCAAATACATTAAATTATAACCAACCAGATAATATAAAACGCCCGCAAGTGCGAAAAGAGCAATATTTTTCAAGCAAATGGTAGCGACATTTTTACTGCGCACCAAGCCGCTTTCCAGCATGGCAAAACCCGCCGCCATCCACATTACGAGAAACCCGCCAATTAAAAATAACAGGGTATTAAAAATATAGGCCGTTTCGGCGTCAACGGCGGCAGAAGCGGGTAGGGCTAACAGTAATATCAAACCGCCACTAATGGCACTTTTTTTAAGAAGTTTCAAAATCATCGTGATGCTCCAAATATACGGCTCAAGAAAGCCAACATTTGGTTATATTTCAAAAGCTATGCCAGTTTCAAAAAGGCCATAATAAGGGAGTTTTTGCCATTTCTGACTAACTAAAGCGCGCGAACATGCTTAAAATTTAGGCATAATTATCCAAACGCCCATAATTCTAGCATCCCTTAACACCTCTGCGGCCTTATGGTGCTGGACAGACACAGCCCAACCTTTTACACCAAATATGTTGAAATGACATGAGCGGAGCAATGCTATGATCCAAAAAGATGTAACGATTGTTGGCGGTGGCCTAGCGGGTTTAACAACAGCTATTGGCCTTGCCGTGAGCGGTCTTGAGGTTGCTGTAATTGATATGTTGCCTCCCGGCGATCAAACCCTTCCCGCCTTTGATGGTCGGTCATCGGCTATAGCCTATGCATCTTGTCAGCTTTTAAAGGCTCTAGATATTTGGGACCACCTGCCCGAAGACCCACAACCAATTTTAGAAATTCGCGTATCCGATGGTCCCTCGCTGATGAATTTGCATTTCGACTATGCGGCCCTCGGCGATGGCCCCTTGGGTCATATGATCGAAAACCGTCATATGCGGGTGGCCCTGATGAAACGCGCTGAAATGCTCGATAATATTCAAATGTTCGCCCCCGATAAAATCACTGCAATAGAAACCGATACCAGCCGCAGCTTGGTTACACTCGCCAGCGGCACTGAAATTCAAGCGCCCTTGTTGCTTGGCATTGATGGTCGTGGTTCTATGGTGCGCAAACAGGCTGAAATTGGCATTACCAGTTGGCCCTATAATCAGCACGGCATTGTTGCCACCATCGCCCATGAGCTTAGCCACTGCGGCATTGCTCATGAACGCTTTTTGCCTTCAGGTCCCTTTGCTATATTGCCCCTAACAGATAATCGATCTTCATTGGTGTGGACCGAAAAAAGCAATTTAAGCGAAACAGTCATGAGCTTAAGCGACCGAGCCTTCACAGCCGAGGTTCAAAAACGCGTTGGCGACTTTTTAGGCGAAGTTACCGTTGTTGGTGGCCGGTGGTCCTTCCCGCTGACCTGGCAACTGGCTGATAGTTACATCAGCGAGCGCACAGCACTGGTTGGTGACGCTGCCCACGGGATGCACCCAATTGCGGGACAAGGGCTTAACCTAGGCCTGCGGGATGTAGCTGCGCTTATAGAATGTGTGGTGGACGCCGCCCGGGTCGGCAGTGACATCGGTAATGCTACAACGCTGAACCGCTACCAAAAATGGCGGCGGGCCGACGGCGCTATTCTCATGGGAGTTACGGATATATTAAATCGTTTGTTTTCCAATGATATCGCCCCCATTCGCCTTAGCCGGGACATTGGTATGGCAGTAGTGGATAAAATTGACCCCTTAAAGAAATTTTTCATGGCCCACGCCCGTGGCACTGTCGGTGAGCTACCCAAATTGTTGCGCGGTGAAGAGTTATAATAACAGCGTGTTTTAGCGCTTAACACAAACAACTTTAGCAACGGTCAGTTGACGCCGCAGCTGTGAGCCCACATTATCAAAATCATCATTACCAAACGGGTAAACACCCTTTGATGTGCCTTTGCCATCACCCGCGTCAGCTAATTGCGGATCATGCAACACATCTGGGTGGGCCGTGAAAATGCGACCCCGGCGCTGGCTTTCCGCAACCGCAATACCTATAACACCGCCGTCCCTATCAAAAACAGGGCCGCCAGACAAGCCGCCAAGGGAACCGTTATAATTGGGTCGGCGTTGCCTTTCTGCCCAAACCAGTACCCGCTCCCGAACCCTATATTGACCAGAGGTTTGCATGCGTTTGCTGCCAATCATTTGGCCGTAAACATCACCTGGGTTGCCTTGCGGATATCCGGTCATGAAACCCACGTCCCCGCGATTGGGCATATCTGCCGCATATTGAACCACCGCAACATTCACAGCTTGCGTTATCAAAACCGCCATATCTGCCCGGGTGTTTTCCTGCACGCGTTTAACCGCCATGCCCCGGCGCGGTGCCACTTGCAAATACACCGAACTACAGCCCTGCACCACATGACGGGCAGTTAGCCAGCGACCATTTGCGTTGACAAGAAAAGCCGTACCACTGCCGTGGCTTGAGCGACGTTCAATTTCCACATTCACATCATAGGGTGAAATACGCTCTAAGTCTGTTGAAGGTAGGGGGGAAGCTGCCTCTTGACTTTGGTCCGCGCCGGGTCGGTACTCAGGACCCGCACCGGGAGCATAACCCTCTTGTTGACCATAGTAGCGGACAATAAAAAAGAGCATGACCACAAGATAGATCAAACTTTCGAAGCGTTTTAAAATGAACCACCGCCGATCGCTGCTGCATTAACAAAAGCGGCGGATAGTTTAATCGAAACCAGCAACACAGCCGCTCCCATTTCACCAGCTTCAATGCGTCCCGGCAGATCTTTTAGCATCAGATCAACAATACGAAAGGCAAACATTTGCATCAATAGAGCCATTACGGTCCAAATTGCTACATCCAGTAAGGTTACCGAAGACGCCAGCGCGAAAGCCGCAGGGATTGCCATGCCGACAACAGCACCAGCAAGTGACACGGCAGCCGCCACATTGCCCGCACGAATCAGTGCCATTTCATTATGGCGTGTTAGTTTCATATAAACCAAAGTACCTAGAAAAAGCAACACTAAGACCACCAAAGACTGCATCATAAAATGTGGCAGTCCATTCCAAAAAGCGATCAGTTCAAGTGGTAATTCCATTAAACACCTCCCCCTTTAAGACCCAATACATCCATCATGCTATAACGCCCTGCATTTTTATCCGCAACCCAAACAGCGGCCTGCACTGCACCATCGGCGAAAAGGCTACGGTCATGGGCTTTATGGCTAAACTCCAGCTGTTCTTTAACGCCAGCAAAAATAACTGTATGGTCACCAACGACCCCGCCGCCGCGCAGGGTAGCAAAACCAATTTCACCCTCAGCCCGTGGTCCAATAATGCCGTCTCGCACTTTACAGGCAACATCATCCAATAATTTCCCGCGCCCCTGCGCCACGGCATCGCCTAACATTAATGCGGTGCCACTGGGAGCATCCACTTTATTCCGGTGGTGCATTTCTAATATTTCTGCGTCCCATCTTGGGCCAAGGATTGCGGCCACCTGCTGGACAACAGCTGTGAGTAAATTCACCCCTAAGCTCATATTGCCCGCTTGTAAAATCGCCGTCGACTGAGCCGCGCCGTCAATAGCAGCATGGTCAATATCCGTGAGGCCTGTCGTGCCAACAACCAATGGTTTGCCGCTGGCACTGGCGGAAAGCAAATGACCCTGCAGGGCTGTGGGGCTTGTAAAATCTATCACCACATCGCAATTTTCAAATAATGTCTCGGAGCAATCGATCACCACATGTCCCAAATCAGCACCTGTAGCCGGATCTGTTATGGCCTTACCAATATGGATGGAGCCCACCGGCTCGGTACCGCCCGCAATGCTGGCTTCTTCACTTGCTAAAACCGCGCTTGTTAAAGCCCGACCCATACGGCCCATGCAACCTGCAATTCCAATATGAATAGTCATATAATTTCCTTTAATCTTCCACCTCTATCCTTCAAATTTACCTGATGGATAGTAAGTGATTAGAAACTTAGAGCAAACCTATGTCAATCCAATGACAAAATCCATGCCCGAATTAGCGCAAGGCCTTCCACATGCACTTGATTGCGGCCAAGTTCCGGCATCATGACGCCCGGATCGGTGGATGCCATGCGGTAAATAAGGATCGATCTATCTGGCTTGCCCGGCACAACATCAAACTCTAACCCTCCTGAACCGCGCCCTGCCGCCACCGGTCTCCGCATATACCCCCAATTCACCGGGTTTTTTTCGCTGAAAGTTAAAAATAAACCCGATGTGCTGGCCGGACCCGCCGCCCTATGGCAATGGGCGCAGTTAATATCCAAATATGCCCGCGCCCGCTGCGCAATCGGTACCTTCACATCATCCACCCTTGGCACCTTTGGCGCTTGGCTAGACTTTGGCGCACCAGACAAATAGCCTATGACGGACCAATGCTCTAACTGATTGGCGGCCCCAAATTTATAATTATAATCTCGGTTAATATTACGGGCTTTGGGGCCGAGCGGCGTAAATTCGCGGTCCTTGGTGTGGCAACCCTTACATTGATTGCGGTTAGGCACGGCATAATTAACCGTAACGGACAGGCCCAATTTATCTATATAAGAAACAGGCATTCGCGCCCCAGCGACCTTAAGTTTCGCATCGGTCATATCATCATTCCAAATATAGGCCCATGCTTGCCAACCACGCGCTTCCTTGATTAATAATCGTGTTTCGATCAACCTAATATTTTTATCAGGCTTTCTAAAATCAGCGGGATAGGCGAATGTTTTAACAAGGATACTACCGAGCGGAAAATCAAAGGCTTCACTATCATTATAGTTTGCAGAGCTGCCTTCCGGCACATGAACAAATCGATATTTCAGTGCATAATCCGTGAATAGTGGCACGATCAGATCATAAGGTAACAAGCCGTTATTTGGCTTTTGGCTTTGATTGTCAGCGAATAAATTATAGGCGGATATATTTTTAGCGGGACGTGCGGCATGCAAGGCCTCAACATCAATCATTTGCTCATCCGCATGCAACACCGGCTGCGATAAAACAACGGTCATGAAAAACCCTATATATTTCACCCAACCCGCCATACTTCAGGCTGCCTTATTCCTGTTTCTGATCTTGCGGCAATTGCACAGCCTGCAATCGCGCCCGGGTTCCCCGATAATTTTCAATATTCTGGTCAAGGCTCGACCCCCAAGGTAAATAGATTTCATGCACAATGTTTAAATTCACCATGGTGGTGCCTGCCGCTTCATCCACCAATATGCTATCGTCGTCATCAATGCCGAACATGAAGGACCAAAAACCATCCACGGCCCCATCCCAGATGATATCGCTGTAAACTTCATCAGTGCGGGAACCCACCAATGTCTTAATCATTTTAGCGGGGTCAAACCCACCGCGGCCATATTTATTTCCGGTTAACAATACCCGGCGCGCGGTGGGGATATAAGCATCATCGTAATATTTACGAGGGTATGCAGCAATGATCACATGGGCAGAGGCATTTTCATCAAATATATTGTCAAAAACCTCAATGCCCCGATTGGCCATCACCATCACACCGGTGCCAGCGGGCACCATAGCCACAATATTGCCTTTGGGGGCAAAATTAGCTGTGTTGTTATTTTGGATAATATTATTAAACAACCTTGTTGAATGGCCGCCACCTTGAGGCAAACCAGGAAGGTCAAAAACTAGAATACCGCCTGTATTATTTTGAGAGATATTATTATGCACATCCGAAAAATAACTATTTTCGATTTCAATGCCCGCCACATTATATTGAGCTATGTTATGGCGGATAACGATATTTTGGCTTTGTCCAACATATATTCCAGCGTCAGAGGCGCCTATCACCAATGAATTCTCAATCAACACATTTTTGGATGATACCGGGTAAAGACCATAAGCGCCGTTGCTGGCTTTGGGGCCACCGGTCCATTCAACGCGGACAACTCTAATTGTAACTGTATCAACACCTTTGATCTTGATGCCATCACCGGGCGTGTCTACCACGGCAAAGCCCTCTAATGTTACGCGGTCAGAGGTAACCAAAATGCCCTCGCTGCCTGCTTGTTGGCCTTTAAAATTGAAAATAGTTTTATCCATGCCCGCCCCGCGCACGGTAATATCTGAAACATCCAGTGACAGGGCGTCAACAAAATCATACCGGCCTGCAGCGACCATGATGGTCGTGCCGGGCTCAGCCAAAATGAGCGCTTCTTGCAATTGCTCATAAGCATCTGGGCCGTGCTCGACATGGATAATATTGTCTTCAGCGAAAACAGACGCACTGAATAAAAACATCAAACTGATCATAACTTTGATTACTTGATCGCGCACGCGCCTCTCCCTCAACATCAAGAAGTGCGGAAAGGGTGACGTTTTTTGACCACTTTGGCAAGCCCCCACAAAACTGTCACGCCCAGTGAGCAGCGCGAAGAAAGGGGATATATGCGATTTAGGCGTTATATTCGGAACCCCAGAATGGATTTCCTTCCCTCAACCATACTGGTCTCGCCGGGAAAGACGAGGTAGAGATGTTTTGATCACCCCGTCGGACGTATGAATATAAAAATCGTGCCAGATAACTTACGTTAATCTGTTAAATCTTCCCATAGCTCTTTGGCTTTTGAAAAGAAACCAGCTGTACGCGGGTTTACCTCCGCATCTGTTTTATCGGCAAATTCGCGTAACAGCTCTTTTTGCTGTTTGGAGAGATTAACTGGCGTTTCAACAATGGCTTCTAAGATCATATCGCCTTTATAACCACCATGAAGTTCGGGCATGCCCTTGCCGCGCAGTCGGAACTGACGCCCACTTTGGCTACCAGCGGGAATTTTCACCTTCGCGCGTCCACCGCCCAAGTTTGGTACTTCAATTTCACCACCAAGCGCCGCTGTTACCATTGGAATTGGTACCTGACAAAAAAGCATGTCGCCGTCGCGCTTAAAGAGCGAATGAGGTGTAATGGACAAGAAAATATATAAATCTCCGTCCGGGGCACCTGCCATGCCCGGCTCCCCTTCACCAGCAAGGCGAATACGAGTGCCGTCTTCCACCCCTTGAGGCACATTGACATTTAAGGTCTTGTCTTTTTGGATTTTACCGGCACCGCGGCATGGTTTACAGGGGCTGCTAATAACTTGGCCCGCGCCATTACAGGTCGGGCAAGTGCGCTCCACCATAAAGAAACCTTGTGTTGCGCGCACTTTGCCTGCACCACCGCAACCACCACATATTTCTGGTTGGGTGCCTGCTTCAGCGCCGGTTCCGTGGCAAGCATCACAAGCTTCATGGCCCGGCACTGTGATGGTGTCATTTTTACCCGCGAAAGCATCTTCCAGTGAAATTTCTAAGTTAAAACGTAAATCACCGCCGCGCCCAGCATCGCCGCCACCGCGCCGACGTCGGCCACCACCACCGCCGCCAAAAAATTCTTCGAAAATATCGGAAAAGTCAAAACCACCACCGCGACTTTGACCGCCACCACCCATGCCACCTTCAAAGGCCGCATGGCCATATCGGTCATAAGCCGCACGTTTGTCACCATCTTTAAGAACTTCGTAAGCTTCACCCAGCTCTTTAAACTTAGATTCCGCCGACTTGTCCCCGGGGTTGCGGTCAGGGTGATGTTGCATTGCTAGTTTTCGGTAAGCTTTTTTTAAGGCTGCCGCATCAGCTTGTTTGGATACACCCAAAAGCTCGTAATAATCCTGCTTTGACAAAGCACCACTCCCAAAATACTAGTCTGGTTAATGCAGAACGCCGTCTTCGGAAAACCACGAAGACGGCGTCTGTATTTTTAAAGGCTCAAAAGCCTTAGTCTTTCTTGTCTTCGTCAACTTCTTCGAAGTCCACATCCACAACATCTTCATCGGCATCAGTGGCTTGTGCGGCCGCGTCTGCTGCACTGGCATCAGCGGCGTCGCCACCCTCTTCGCCTTGGCCGGCTTTATATATTTCTTCGCCCAACTTCATGCTTGCCTGCGCGAGCGTTTCGGCTTTGGCCTTAATGTCATCAGGCTCACCAGCTTCAACCGCTTCTTTAGCAGCCGAAAGCGCATCTTCGATGGCTTGCTTGTCATCACCAGAAATTTTATCACCGTGTTCTTTCAAATTCTGCTCGGTCGAATGAATAAGCGATTCCGCTTGGTTTTTAGCCTCAACCAGTTCGCGGCGCTTCTTATCATCGTCAGCATTGGCTTCAGCGTCTTTCACCATCTGGTCAATATCAGCGTCAGAAAGGCCACCAGACGCCTGAATTTGGATCTGGTGTTCTTTACCGGTGCCCTTGTCCTTGGCCGAAACATTCACAATACCATTGGCATCAATATCAAAAGACACCTCGATTTGCGGAATGCCGCGCGGGGCTGGTGGAATACCAACCAGATCAAAGTTACCGAGCATTTTATTATCCGCAGCCATCTCGCGTTCACCCTGGAACACCCGAATGGTTACCGCAGCTTGATTATCTTCAGCGGTGGAGAAAACTTGGCTCTTCTTGGTTGGGATCGTGGTATTGCGCTCAATAAGCCGTGTGAAAACACCGCCGAGTGTTTCAATGCCGAGCGACAATGGTGTCACATCCAAAAGAAGCACATCCTTAACATCGCCCTGCAGAACGCCCGCTTGAATGGCAGCGCCCATGGCCACAACTTCGTCGGGGTTCACACCTTTGTGGGGGTCACGACCGAAAAACTCTTTCACCACTTCTTGGATCTTAGGCATGCGGGTCATACCGCCAACCAGCACCACATCATCAATCTCGCCAGCTGCCATGCCGGCATCTTTGAGCGCTTTTTTGCAAGGCTCAAGGGTGCGCCTAACCAAATCCTCAACCAAATTTTCAAGCTTAGCACGGGTCAGTTTAATCTGTAAGTGCTTAGGGCCAGAGGCATCAGCCGTTATGAAGGGCAAATTAACTTCGGTTTGTTGGCTAGAGGAAAGTTCGATCTTGGCTTTTTCAGCCGCTTCTTTCAGCCGCTGTAGTGCCAAACGATCCTTTTTCAGGTCAACGCCATTTTCTTTTTTGAACTCTTCGGCCAAATAATCAACCATGCGCATGTCAAAGTCTTCACCGCCGAGGAAAGTATCACCGTTAGTGGACTTCACTTCAAAAACGCCGTCACCAATTTCCAAGACCGATACGTCAAAGGTGCCGCCGCCGAGGTCAAACACTGCGATAGTGTGGCCATCTTCTTTCTCTAAGCCATAAGCCAGTGCGGCAGCCGTTGGCTCATTGATAATCCGCAGCACATCAAGACCGGCTATTTTACCTGCATCTTTAGTTGCTTGGCGCTGAGCGTCATTAAAATAAGCTGGCACCGTAATAACAGCCTCGGTAACCGCTTCACCAAGGTAAGATTCTGCGGTTTCCTTCATTTTTTGAAGAATCATCGCGGAAACTTGGCTCGGAGAGTATTTCTCATCCTTCGCCTTAACCCATGCATCACCGTTATCAGCCTTAACGATATTATACGGCACCATTTCCATATCTTTTTTGGTCATCGGATCATTGAATGTCCGACCAATTAAACGTTTGATCGCAAACAATGTGTCCGTGGGGTTCGTTACCGCTTGGCGCTTGGCTGGCATACCTACCAACCGTTCATCACCTTCGGCGAAACCAACTATCGACGGCGTCGTGCGCGCGCCTTCCACATTTTCAATCACTTTCGGCTTTGCGCCGTCCATCAAGGCAACACAGCTATTTGTGGTGCCTAGGTCAATACCAATTACTTTACCCATGGTGTCCTTTTCCCTTGCTCAGCAGGCAACACAGACCTTATTTCTTTAAGCATCCATGCTCGCCCCTTGGGCTTTCAACAATTACTAATATATATGGCGTGCCTATTTGCACTCCTGTTCAGCGCCTATATAGGTAGCCAAACCGTTCGCTGCAAGGGAGTAATCCCAATATTCTGGGTTTTTTTGCATATTTTTGCTCTCACGCTCAACAAGTCGCACATATAGAGCCTTCTGCCGCAAAATGTTACTTCCTCAAGCTCAACCATTGCAATGTCGCGCCAGAAAGTTAAACTCGCCACAAACAGGCGGGCTATCTTAGCCCATTAGGAGTAATTTATGGCTGACGATAAAAATTTAAAAACTGATGCAAAGTCTCTTATTCGCGACATTATTTTTATCGTGGTTATCTTTTTGGTGATAACGACCTTTGGTTTTTCCAGCTTTCACATTCCGTCGAGCAGTATGGAACCAACCCTAGAGGTCGGTGACCGCTTGGTTGTTTCAAAATTTTCTTATGGCTATAACCGCTACAGCATGTATTTCGATGCTGGGTGGGATGAAAAAATATTCTCAGACCCGCCCAAGCGCGGGGATGTGGTAGTTTTTTCACGCCCTGAGGTGGGACCAGATGATTTCATCAAACGGGTCATTGGCCTACCCGGCGACCGTATCGCCATGCGCGGCGGACGCTTGTTCATCAATGGTGTGCAGGTGGAGCGACGTTTTGTGCGTGAAGTTCGCTTTAAGGGCTACCAAGGTATAGACCGTCATGTGCGGGAATATGAAGAGACCCTGCCCGGCGGCGTTACCCATCTCATATACGAAGCGTCCGATAACTATCCCGCAGACAATACCGCAGAAATTGTTGTCCAAAGCGGCTATTATTTCATGATGGGCGATAACCGAGACCGCTCGAATGACAGCAGGTCAAATATGGGCCAAATTCCGCAAGAATATTTAATCGGTAAAGCACTGGTGACCACCTTCAGCCTGTATGACTGTGATCAGGGCAAAGATATTTATTGCCCCGCTGGCGTACCACTAGGTCGCTTCTTTAATTCAATAGATTAAGATATGATTTAGCGCAGAACCCTAGGTATAGGTAAAGCCATTATTATCCATATAAATCAATGCATTATAAAGTATTGATGCCATGGTACCTTGGCATAAACAGGCCTATCTATCGCCGAGGCCGAGTTTGATACAAACATCATCAAGCTGCTCTAACGTGCTGTAATCTACGGTAATATTACCACCTGTATCCCCGCGATGGTTTATCGTAACCTTAAGGCCAAGAGCGGCGGACAGGTCTTTCTCCAGCGCCTTAGTATCAGCGTCCTTTTGCTGCGCCTGCGCCTTAACTTTTCCCTTGAGTTTAGCAGTGCCTTTGTTGGCCGAAGCTAAAATTTCAGCTTGGCGAACGCTTAAGCCTTTATCGACAATTTCTTTGGCTAAGCGCTCAGCTTCTGGCAAGCCAATCAATGCCCGCGCATGCCCCATGGATAGCGCACCGGTATCAACCATCGCTTGGACCGCGTCTGGCAAACCAAGAAGGCGCAAAATATTAGCAACATGACTGCGGCTTTTACCGACGATTTTTGCCAAAACCTCTTGAGTATGATCAAAATCCTGGATCAGGCGGCTATAACCCCTCGCCTCTTCAATCGGCGACAGGTCACGGCGTTGAACATTTTCAACAATTGCCACTTCCAGCGCTTCACGGTCATCGATATCCAACACAATAACCGGCACTTCATGCAAACCCGCTTGCTGCGCCGCTCGCCAGCGCCGCTCTCCCGCAATAATCTGGTATCTATCTTGCGATAATCGACGCACCAATATGGGTTGCAGTACCCCTTTTTCTTTGACAGAGCGCGCCAAATCATCCAGTGCCGCTTGATCAAAATGCACTCTCGGTTGACCGTCATAGCGCTCAATGAAGGCGGTGGGTAAAATACTGAGCCCAGAACCGCTACTGGCTTCGCCACCCGATGCAGAGGCTTGCGTATTGGGCTGGCCAACAATTGCATCCAATTGTGGCTTATCGTCCCCTAACAGGGCAGAAAGGCCCCGGCCTAAACGTCTTGGTGGTTTTTTTGCTTTGCTCATATCACACTAACTTATTGATTATAAATGTTAAAATACTTATGCCGCTTTTCTGCGGTCCCGGCGCAGCAGCTCACCCGCCAAATTAATATAGGCGCGGCTACCCGAGCACCGGTGGTCATAAAGGATCGCCGGAAGGCCGTGGCTCGGCGCTTCTGACACTCGCACATTGCGCGGAATAACCGTTTTATAAACTTTGTCCCCCAAATAATCTCGTACATCGGCCGCTACTTGGACCGCCAAATTATTGCGCCCATCAAACATCGTCAGCACCACACCATTCATCTCAAGGGTTGGGTTGAAAGCGTCTCGAACCCGCTCGATGGTTTTCAGCAACAAGCTTAAACCTTCCAGGGCAAAAAATTCACACTGCAGAGGCACAAGCACACTATCTGACGCCACCAAGGCATTAATGGTGAGCAGCGAGAGTGATGGCGGACAGTCAATCAAGACATAATCATAATTCTTAGCCGCTGGAATTTTCTCGAAAGCTTTTTTCAGCCGGTAATTCCGCTCCGGCAAGTCTGCAAGTTCAAGGTCAGCACCCGACAGGTCAACCGTACTTGGTACAATATCAAGACCTGGCACCTCGGTCGGTAAGATCGCTGCATCAATGGGCGCAGCCCCTAGCACCACATCATAGGAGGAGATTTCCCGGTCAGTCCGCTCGATACCAAAACCCGTACTTGCGTTACCTTGAGGGTCTAAATCGATGATCAGAACACGCTTACGGATAGCGGCGATGGCGGTGGCTAAATTGATCGTCGTTGTAGTTTTACCCACCCCACCTTTTTGGTTCGCGACAGAAATTATTTGCATAAATCCGCCTTTCCCGTCGCCCAAAGAGCTTTACCCGTTCCCAATTGTGACAAAACCATCTCCCTCTAAACCAACCTTTTAAGCGTAATGCTTAAAACAACCTATACCGCTTTGATTTTATTATCTTTTATTATGTTCAATTTTTTTAACTTCCCTCAGATGCAAGATCACTCCTCTGGGATCCGTCTGACTTGGGTAGCGGTTAACAGTCATACTCCATGATCGTTTGGCTTCGGTCAATTCCTCATCGGCCTTTTCACCTTTTAAAAACCAATAGCTACCATTCTCCGCCAGAAGTGGTGCCCCCCAGGTCAGCAATTGGCCCAGTGTGGCACAGGCGCGGGACATAATTATATCCGCTTTTACGTCTTTTATGTCTTCGACTCGGCGATTATCAATCTCAACATCCACCCCCGCTGCGAGCGAAGCAGCGCGCATGAAGGCGCATTTACGGCCATTTGCCTCGATGAGGCGCAGATTACCGACCCCCATAATGGCCAGAACCAACCCGGGAAAGCCAGCACCTGCGCCAATATCGGCAATTTTTGGAAATTTCTCTGTCTCTTTTTCTCGAATCAACACTGCTAACTGCGCTGAATCTAACATATGCCGCCGCCACACATCATCCAGCGAGGATGTCGCTACTAAGTTTTTAGCTGATTGCCATTTGATGAGCGTATCTGCATAGGCTTGCAGCTGCGCCATTGTTTCACGTGAAACACCTGTGTCTCGGGCAAAGTCCAATGCGGTATAAGCCACTCACCCACCCCTACGGCTAGTTTGTGCGCTTTGATTGCCCTCACGCTGCCGCTTTCCTTTTTTAATCAAGGCAAGCAAAATGGTAAGGGATGCAGGTGTTACCCCCGCTATGCGCGAGGCCGCCCCCAAAGTTGAAGGGCGCGCTGCCTCAAATTTTTCCCGCAGCTCATGGGATAGTCCTGCCACAACAGAAAAGTCTAAATCTGATGGAATAATAAGCGCCTCATCCTTGCGAAACGCCGCTATATCAGCGGCTTGACGCTCTAAATAAGTAGCATAAAGCGCGTCAATTTCAAGCTGAGATGCGGTCACCTCTGTGATGTTTGATAGCGCATCAGGCCAAGTTTTTTGCAAGTCTGAAAAGTTAATATCACTGAACCCAAGTAAGGTGCGAGCGCTTCTACGTACCCCATCTTGTTTAATCTTCAGCCCTTTCTTCAAAGCCTCATTAGGGGTCAGTGTCAGGCTATCCAGTAAGGCATTACCAGCCTTTAACGCCGCCATCTTACATGCAAAGGCCTCTACCCTCGCTTGGCCAACCGCGCCAATATCGATCCCTTTTTGGGTCAAGCGCTGGTCTGCATTGTCCGCCCGCAGCGTTAAGCGATATTCCGCCCGGCTGGTAAACATCCGGTAAGGCTCTTTCGTGCCTTGGGTAACCAGATCATCGATCATCACCCCCATATAAGCATCAGCCCGGTCAAGAACAAACAGCGGTTTGCCACCAGCAGCCAGTGCCGCGTTGAAGCCCGCTAGCAACCCTTGGGCTGCAGCTTCCTCATAACCCGTTGTGCCATTGATCTGACCCGCAAGATAAAGCCCTGAAACCCGCCGTGTCTCTAAGGTTGGTCGCAGCTCTCTCGGGTCGATAAAATCATACTCAATCGCGTAACCAGGCTGCAGAATAACAGCTTTCTCAAGCCCGGGAATGGTGTGGATAAAGGCTTCTTGAACATCCCCAGGCAGGCTTGTTGAAATACCATTTGGGTAAACCGTATGGTCGTCCAAGCCCTCAGGTTCCAAGAAAATTTGATGGTTATCTTTGTCGGCAAAACGGACAATTTTATCTTCCACAGAAGGACAATAGCGCGGACCCGTACCTTCTATCTGACCACTATATAGCGGCGAGAGCTGGATATTATCGCGGATGATCCTGTGAGTCGCAGCAGTGGTGCGCGTCATGTAACAGCTTATTTGCGGCACCTTAATTTCGTCGGTCATGAAACTGAAAGGCACTGGGTCCGCGTCCCCTGCTTGCTCCTCACATGCTGCCCAGTTTATCGTGCGGCCATCAAGCCGGGCGGGCGTACCCGTTTTCAGGCGGCCAAGCTCAAAGCCTTGCGCCATCAAAGTTTCAGATAGTCCAATAGCGGGCGCATCACCGACCCTGCCTGCCGGTATCTGCTCGGCCCCAATATGAATAAGACCACGCAGGAAGGTACCGGTAGTAAGAATAACCCTATCCGCCGTGTAGTGTGTGCCATCTCCGCAGATAACGCCTTGAACCTGAGGGGCTTTATCGTCATTTTGCGCCAGAATTAAATCTTCAACACCTCCCGCAACCACGGTTAAGTTAGGATAATTTAAGATGATACCCTGCATCGCCTCCCGGTAAAGGCGGCGGTCGCTTTGACAGCGTGGACCCTGAACTGCAGGCCCTTTACGGCGATTGAGCAAACGAAACTGTATGCCCGAGGCATCCGCCACCCGTCCCATAATGCCGTCTAGAGCGTCAATTTCCCGCACCAGATGGCCCTTACCAAGCCCACCAATGGCAGGATTGCAGGACATTTCACCAATGGTTTCAATCTTATGAGTGACCAACAATGTATTGGCACCTAGACGCGCTGAAGCCGCCGCAGCCTCACAGCCCGCGTGTCCCGCTCCAATAACAATGACATCAAACTCTGCCATAAACACTAACCCTACCAAGCTCAAATGTGCCCATCAGGGCTGTGCTATAGCGCTGCTACCCAGCAATGTCAAAAGATATGCCGTGATGGTTGGCCTATGTTTCACGTGGAACAAATCACTTGCCTATGCAAAAGTCAGAGAACACCACATCTAGGATGTCCTCGACCCCCACTCTGCCCGTAATGGTGCCAAGCGCCCGGGTTGCCATGCGGATATCTTCGGCAACCAGAACCGCGTCATGGCCCGCATGCTTAGCGAACCGGTCTAGGTGCTCCCAACACTCTTCAAGCGCTAACCTGTGGCGTACTCTAGTTAATGCGGGTGTCTCTCTGGGTGCTACCGCAGCCTTAATGTGGCTTTCAAGCGCGGCGAAAAAGTCATCCATGCCAGCACCCGTCTTAACCGAGATAGCATGTATAGCTACTAATGCGTGGTTTGCGCGGAGGCCTGTTGGTCGGCCCCCTAGGTCTGATTTTGTAAAGAGTAACATGCTCCCGGGTGTAAGTAATTTCTCGCATTCAGGTGAAAGACGATGGGTACCAGAAGGCGCCAGAACTAGGCGCAGGTCTGCCTCCTCAGCCCGCTTGAGCGAGCGCTTGATACCCTCCGCTTCTACTTCACCAACATCACCGTCCCGAAGGCCAGCGGTATCGATAAGGCGCACAGGAAAGCCGCCAAGGTTAAGTTGAACCTCAATACTGTCACGGGTGGTGCCCGCAATGCCTGAAACAATCGCCACATCAGAGCGGGCCAAATGGTTCATCAAAGTAGACTTGCCGACATTGGGTGCGCCCAATATAACCACCCTGTACCCACTGCGCAGACGTTCCCCTCGGTGGCCATCTTCCAGATGCCCTTGAATATCTTGCGCCAGCTCAGCCACAGCGGGTGCCACAGCTACAGCAAGCCCATCAGGAAGGTCTTCGTCCGGAAAATCGATATCGGCCTCTAGGTGAGCAAGGTGACCAACAAGGCGGGCGCGCCACCCTTCATAAAGACGGTGCAAAACCCCATCCATTTGAGCGAGCGCCTGTTCGCGCTGGCCTGCGGTTTGGGCATGGATCAAATCACCAAGCCCCTCCGCTTCGGTTAGGTCCATCTTACCACACTCAAAGGCTCTGCGCGTAAACTCCCCAGCTTCGGCTGGTCGCATGGCTTCCATGTTGGAAAGTGCTGCTATCACACCCTCAACAACCGCAGGGCCGCCGTGCAAATGTAGCTCAACCACATCTTCACCTGTGAAGCTGTTCGGGGCCTTGAAAGGTAACACCAGCGCCCGGTCTAAAAGCACATTGCTTTCAGGGTCATGCAATGCGGCTAAGCTAGCTTTGCGTGTCGGAAATGCGCCTTCGCCAGCGAGTGCCGTTAGCGCCGTGTAAGCAGCCGGCCCGCTTATGCGCACAATCGCCACTCCCGCCACAGCGTGCCCACTAGAAAGTGCAAATATAGTATCTAAATCAAACACTTAACTATATTTCCTTGAAGGGGTATCTATGATTTATTTGCCCTTTTTAGCAGCGCTTGTCACATTCGATACAAAAGAAAAAAGTTGGTTCTGCACTGCCTGAGCGCCAACCAGCATAGTATTCATGTATTTTTCTACATCTTCAGCTTTAAGACCACCAGATATTCTATCTTTCACTTCTTTCATCATGGCGTCTTGAAAACCACTTACGTCTGGCAATCCCAACAATTGCCGCGCTTCGACCGGTGTACATTCAACTTCAATTTTCATTTTCATCTGACTTCCTTTACGCTTTGCTTGAATTTTTATCAGTTCCGCCCCATCTTGATAACTATAAAAAAATCAAGCGGAAATATGATATACCATGCACCAGCTTTCAATGCATAGCCCCTTTGGCGACTTAACGATATTTGCTGACGGCGAAGCCATCATCGCACTGGATTGGGGTTGGACCCCTGACCAAATGCCGAACACTGTTTTGCGTGAAACTAAGCGGCAGCTGGATGCTTATTTCGATGGGGAGCTTGAGCGCTTTGAGCTTACACTCGCGCCTGATGGCACTGACTTTCAACGTTCTGTCTGGGCGCGAATGTCCAAAATACCATATAGTGAAACAATGACATATGGTGAAATGGCAGTTGAGCTTGCCACCATGCCCCAACCCATCGGCGGGGCATGTGGTGCCAACCCTATCCCTATCATCATCCCCTGCCACCGCGTTTTAGCGACTGGTGGCAATATGGGTGGCTATAGTGGTGAAGGGGGCATCGAGACCAAAAAAGCGCTTCTGGTGCTGGAGGGCAACCTACCTTTCAAACAAGATGATCTTTTCACTTATATTTAAAAGAAGATTGATCTCAGCAAATATATCCTGATTAACTTAATGGCTGACAATAGTTTTTCGGCCTAAGTGGCGCAGCATATATTTCTTCAATGGTTATGAGGTAAATGCCCAGAAGCATACCATGGCATTATGGTGCCAAAGTTTAATAACTATTATTATAATTGATTATTTTAATAGTTTATTCAAAAACATATCAATATTACTGAAATTTTTAACCCAATTTTCAACCCCCCTCACGCGGGGGCCAATGCCGATGAAGTTCCAGCCAAGTGCGGCGGTGGCCTCAACATCCCAAGGCCCATCACCCACATAGCTAATGCTATTTAATGGGCCCAAAGTTTTTATCGCCTCATAAGCTTGCTGCATAATATCTACCCGGGCAACAGCATCGTCTGAAGTTTTAAGAATCATTTCTTTCTGCCACAAGCCTGCGTGTTTGAGCTTAATCTCAGCGCTTTGTCGCCACCCACCTGTGGCTAAAGAACAGGCCATATTTTCATGGGCTTTAATATAGGCCAAAAGCTCACAAGCACCCTCCATGGGCCCAATAGCCTTTGGTGTCTCCCGCAAGCCTTCTTCGAGCAGCCGCAAAAACCGGTCTTTTATCCGCTGATATTCTTTGAGGGTAATATCCCGGCCAAGGTGACGCTGCGCACATTCTGCAACAATACCAGCGTCGCTCACATGTTCATAACCGCGCCAATTTCTATCGACCCTAATATCTAGCTCAAGCTCAATCGCTTCAGCAAAATAATGACCATCTGCCTCCATCGAATGGATAAGGGTGTCATCGATATCAAAGATTACGAAATGCACCGAGCATATCCCCTCGCAAAATAGCGACCAAAGAGGTTAGCGCTTGACGAATCAAAAAAAGCTTATTTTTTCATCAGCTCCAGCAAAGCCGTAACGGTTGAGGCAACGCCGTTTGTGACAGCAGGTCGCGGGGTGATTTTAAACAAGGGGCTATGATGGCTTGGTACCGCAGCACCGCCGGCTTCTTCGCGCTCAAAGTCTGCTTTTGACGTTCCGCCGATGGCCCAATAAACGCTAGGAATATAGGGGTCGGTAGTAAAGAAAGGAAAATCTTCCGCGCCCATGCCTTTGTTGGGGGTTTCTTTAAGGGCGTCATCCCCCATATCCCGCGCCCAAACGGCTTTTAGGCGGCGCACCAACGCCGTGTCATTTATGGTCGGCGGTACGCTTTCGTCGGATATAATCACTTCGGGTAATTTATCTTCCGGCAGTCCCGCCACCCGGCCTGTGTTAATGGCAATGCGTTTGATACCATCGAGCAGCAACTTCCGGGTCTCTGGGCTGGTATTGCGCACGGTTAATTGCAAATGCGCTTCATCTGAAATAATATTATGCTTGGTGCCTGAATGAAATGACCCAACGGTGACAACACCCGGGTCCCGCGGTGAAAGTTCACGCGCCACAAGGGTTTGCAAAGCAACAACAACTTGACTGCCGATCAACACAGGGTCTTTGCCCCGGTGTGGGCTGGCACCATGGGCACCAATACCGTGAATGATGATATCGACCGAATCAGCACCGGCATAAGGTGAGCCTTCTTTGACGTCAATTTTACCCGCCTCAACGCCTGAGGACACATGGAAAGCCAGCGCAAAGTCTGGCTTACCGAAACGCTCCCATAAGTTATCCGCCATCATGCGCTTGGCCCCAAGAACGCGCTCTTCCGCGGGTTGGACAAGCAGCATTAGCGTCCCTGACCACTGGCCTTTAAGGGCCGCCATGCGTCTGGCCGTGCCAACCATGCTGGTAATATGAACGTCATGACCGCAGGCATGCATCACGGATACGGTTTTGCCGGTAATTGGATCCGTTTGTGTGGCGCTAGAGGCATAGTCTAGCCCGGATTTTTCCTCGACCGGCAAGCCGTCCATATCGGCGCGCATCATAACCAGCGGCCCGTCACCATTTTTCATCAAGGCTACAACACCCGTGCCGCCGACGCCTTCATGCACCTCAAAACCAACGCTGCGTAGCTCTTCGGCCATGCGGGCGGCGGTTTTGTTTTCTACGGTGGAAAGTTCAGGGTTTTGGTGAAAATGAACAAACAAGTCAGATAGATGTGCATCGTAATCCTTGGCAACCGCTTTGCTTAGCGCGTCATCGGCAGCTATTGGAGCCGCAATTAAACATGTGGCAAGAATGGTAGACGCTAAAAATTTCATCATTATCTGTCCTTTAATTTATGATTGAGCCATGGCGCTTGGCGGTCAGCCTAAGAGGCAAAATGGGGGCTGTCTACTCACAAAAGCAAAAGCCCGACCAGAAGGCCGGGCTTTAAACTGTTTAAACAACAATGAATGTTTCCGTTAATTATTCATCGACTGGAAAAATTCTTCATTATTTTTGCTGTCTTTCATCTTGCCGAGCAAGAACTCCATACTGTCCACCGTGCCCATTGGGGTCAAGATACGGCGCAGAACCCACATCTTGGATAGCGTTCCAGGGTCTACGAGCAGCTCTTCCTTACGGGTACCGGATTTAAGAATATCAATCGATGGGAAGATGCGCTTATCGGCAACTTTACGGTCGAGAATAATTTCGCAGTTACCGGTGCCTTTAAATTCCTCAAAAATAACCTCGTCCATGCGGCTACCTGTCTCAATAAGTGCAGTGGCGATAATGGAAAGCGAACCGCCTTCCTCGATATTACGCGCCGCACCAAAGAAACGCTTGGGCCGTTGCAGGGCATTGGCATCAACACCGCCGGTCAGCACTTTGCCGCTCGATGGCACAACAGTGTTATAGGCGCGGGCAAGCCTTGTGATACTGTCGAGCAAAATAACCACATCATGGCCATGCTCAGTTAAGCGTTTTGCCTTTTCAATAACCATTTCAGCCACTTGCACATGGCGGCTCGCCGGTTCATCAAAGGTGGAGGAAACCACCTCGCCGTGAACCGAGCGCTGCATGTCGGTCACCTCTTCCGGACGCTCATCAATCAACAGCACCAGCAAATAAACTTCCGGATGGTTCTTGGCGATACTTTTGGCGATATTTTGTAGCAGCACCGTTTTACCCGTACGCGGCGGGGCCACGATCAGTGCCCGCTGGCCTTTACCGATAGGCGAAACTAAATCAATCACCCTTGAAGACTTATCCTTAAGGGTAGGGTCGTCCATATCCAGTTTCAAGCGCTCATCGGGATAAAGCGGGGTCAGGTTATCAAAAGCTACTTTGTGGCGGATTTTTTCTGGCTCATCAAAGTTGATTTTATTAACTTTCAACAGGGCAAAATAGCGCTCGCCGTCTTTTGGCGATCTAATTTGGCCATCAACTGTGTCGCCAGTGCGCAAGGCAAAGCGGCGAATTTGGCTAGGGCTGACATAAATATCATCAGGTCCTGGCAGGTAATTAGATTCTGGACTACGCAGAAAACCAAAACCATCAGAGAGTATTTCGATCACGCCGCCGCCTGAAATTTCAACGCCGTCTTCAGCTAATTTCTTTAAAATTGCGAACATCATGTCTTGCTTGCGCATGGTGCTGGCATTTTCTATGCCAAGCTCTTCAGCGGTATTCAGTACATCTGCTGGAGTTTTGTTCTTAAGGTCTTGAAGATGCATAAAGGAAGTCCGTTCTGAAAGGGTAAGCTGTGCTGATACTGTAATACTGGGAGTTTAACTTTAATTCAGCATAGGTTTTTAGATTGTTATGTAGCAGTAGACTGAAGTGATTAGATAAATATGGTATGATTATTCTTCGATATGAAGCAGCCTGAGGATCAGGTTACTGTATATTGAGCGCAAGCTATCACGCAGCAGCCAGAAGTCAAGATTTTCCGTACTTACCAGCAATTCATAACATGAAAACCTTTAAAAAGGCTTTACTACCGCCAAAATCACCACGGCAATGATAATAAGGGCTGGAATCTCATTGATCATCCGAAATGCTTTTGAGCTTAACACTTGCTCCCCCCTTGCTATCTGTTTTCGCCACTTAGCCAGCAGCATATGAAAAATGGTCAGAGCCAAAACCAACAATAATTTAACGTGGAACCATGCGCCCAGTCCCGCCCCCATATGGGCCGCCATCATCAAACCAAAAAGCCAAGCTAGGATCATCGAAGGGTTCATAATGATACGCAGCAAACGCTTTTCACGCTCAACCCAAATAACCCCCTCATCGCTATTGGCGGCAGCTTCTGCATGATAAGCAAAATAGCGCGGCATCATGAAAAGGCCCGCCATCCAAAAAATAACAAAAATAATATGAAAAGCTTTGACCCAAAAATAAGTCTCTCCCAAAAAACCTTCCATCAATTTATCTCCGCTTTTGTCATGTTTAAATTACTCAGCGTCTATAAGCTTTAATATGGGCTGAAAGTGCAGCTACATGGTCAACCGGGGTCTCGGGTACAAAACCATGGCCTAAGTTAAAAATATGTGCGCCCTTGCTAAAACCATCTAATATTCTACTGGTCTCGCTCAGCATTGCAGGCCCACCTGCTACGACCATTCTTGGATCCAAATTACCTTGAACGGGTATTTTCGTCTGAATGGTATCTGCGGCCCAAGATATTGGTACACCGCTATCCAATGATACCGCATCAACGCCAGTTTCACAGACATATTTCTCCAGCATCATGCCAGCAAGCCGTGGGAAACCAATGATCGGAGTTTCGCTATGTTTTAAGCGTAGGCGGCGAACAATTTCACGAGTTGGTTCAATAACCCAGCGATCAAAAGCTGGTTCAGGCAAGGCCGCTGACCAACTATCGAATATTTGAACCACATCAGCGCCGGCATCAATTTGGCTAATCAGATAGTGACTAGTGGCATCAACCAATAGCGATAAAAGACTGTCGAAACCCTCAGGATCACCATAACCCCAATCTTTTGCAGCACCGTGGTCTTTGCTGCCTGCACCTTCAACCATATAAGTTGCCACGGTCCAAGGGGCCCCTGCAAAGCCAATCAGAGTTTTATCGTCAGGTAATTGATCTTTTAAAATTTGTACCGTCCGGTAAATACTCCCCGCTTTATCGTCAAAGTTTGCCAAATTTAAGCTTTGTAACTCTGTAACGCTTTTTATTGGCTCTAACCGTGGGCCTACACCACCCTCAAACCATGTTTTTTGGCCTAGTGCATCTGGTACTACCAAAATATCGGCGAATAAAATGGCACCATCCATATCAAAGCGTTTGATAGGCTGCAGGGTTACCTTGGCTGCTTTATCTGGTGAATAGCAAAAGTTTAAAAAACTGGATGTGGTGGCTCGAACTTGTTTATATTCACTTAAGTAGCGTCCAGCTTGTCGCATAAACCAAAAAGGTACATTGTTTCCAGGGTTACCCTTGAGGGTTTCTAATAATGGTTTTGTCATAAATATTCTTACTTGAGATAAGCGCAAATGGGTGAACTAATTACCAGACCTCTATACTAAATAATATTAAATAAAAAGGTAGTTGTTGTAGTAGGGCCTGTGAATTGTGGGGATAATTGTTATCCACAGAGTTACGCACAAAAACAAAAGAATAATTTTGATGCCCTTAAAAACCCGTCAAGCCCTGTATTTCTTTGGGGGCAACCTATGAAAAGATAGAAATTAAAAAGGTGAAAAGCGGGGATAAGTTAAAAAAACACTTGTTTTCAGTTTTTTTCGGCCCAGAGTCGTCCTCGTGATTGACGGGTGTGGATTAAATCAGCACCCTTGTGCAGCGATATTGCATTATGAGCATAAAGTGAGGACATGAGTTTGGTCCCCTTGATTAAACAGTAGTTATCCACAGGGTTATTTATGACGCCAATTTCAAATTCTAGTGCCTATCATATCCATATGGTTTCAGATTCTACCGGTGAAACACTTGAAAGCATCGCCAATGCAGCGCTGGTGCAATTTAATGGCAGCGATATTATTAAACACTTTTGGCCGATGATTCGTAATGCTCGGCAGATGAAACGGGTGATGCAGGATATCGCCGAACATCCCGGCTTGGTGATGTATACCTTAGTGGATAAAGAAATTCGCACTGTTTTGGAAGAAAAATGCGAGCGCTTGGGCCTGTCTGTTTTACCAGTTCTTGACCCGGTGATTTCATTACTTGGAAGCTATCTTGGTCGGACAGCAACTGCGCTGCCAGGGCGCCAACATGCGCTTAATAAAGATTATTTTGCCCGCATTGATGCGCTTCATTTTACCATGGCCCACGATGACGGCCAGCTAAGCGATGATCTGTCAGAAGCGGATATAATTCTTATCGGGGTCTCGCGGTCATCTAAAACACCAACCAGTATCTATCTTGCCAACAAGGGCTATAAAACCGCCAATGTTCCTTTTGTGCCAAACTGTCCCATGCCGGCATATTTAACCCGATTAAAGACCCAATTTGTGATGGGGTTAATGACAAGCCCGGATCGGTTGGTTGAAATTAGAACCAATCGGCTTCGTTCCCTTAAAGAAGATGAAATATCGGCCTATACCGAGCTTAATGAAATTCGCAATGAAGTTCAGCAGTGTCGGCGTTACTGTGCTGATAATAATTGGCCTGTGATTGATGTGACCCGGCGCTCGATTGAGGAAACAGCTGCGGCCATTATCAATAAATATCATGGGTGGGAAGAAGCAGGGAGGACCAACGATGGCTAGCCTAAATGCTTCCCAACCTTTAATTTTGGCATCAAAAAGTTCTGCGCGCGCTTCGTTATTATCTGGTGCAGGCTTGATATTTGAAAGCCTCTCCGCTCATGTGGACGAAGGGGCGGTTAAGGAGGGGTTGTTGGATGCAGGGGCAGAGCCTTGTGCGATCGCAGAGAGTTTGGCTGAGATGAAAGCGATGCAAATATCTCTTCAGCATATTTCGGCCATAGTGATTGGCGCGGATCAGCTTTTGGTTTGTGAAGGCAAGCTATATTCAAAAGCTACAGACATAGAGGGTGTTAAAGTGCAGTTGCGCGAACTTCGTGGGCGTGATCATCAACTGATATCAGCCATCTCTGTGGTGCAGGGCGGAAAGCAAATTTGGCACATTAATGACAACGCCACTTTAACAATGCGCAACTTTAGTGAAGCCTTTTTGGATGATTACTGTGCCCTTGTTGGGCCAAAACTTTTGTCAAGCGTCGGTGGTTATCATCTAGAAGGTCGTGGTAGCCAGTTATTCACTAAAATTCACGGGGATTATTTTACTATCTTGGGTCTTCCTTTGATGCCCCTACTTGGTTTCCTGCGCCAGCACGGAGCTTTATTGCCATGAGTGGCTTGCCAAAAAAAACTTTAAAGGCAGCCGTCATTGGTTGGCCAATTGACCATAGCCTGTCGCCAACCATTCACCGCCATTGGTTGGCCCAGTATAATATTACAGGTCAATATGACCCCATTGCTGTTGCCCCTAATGAGCTTGAAGCAAAAATCACCAGTCTGGTGGGTGCGGGCTATAACGGCTTTAATGTCACCATTCCCCATAAAACTAATATTATGGCGTGTTTGGACTATATTGACCCCATAGCTAAACGGGTCGGTGCGGTGAATACGGTGTGGGTTGAAGGCGGCAAATTGATGGGTGCTAACAGTGATGTTTTTGGCTTTTTAGCGCATCTTGAAGCAAGCGCGGGCAAAGCATGGCAGCGGCAAATGCCTGCACTTGTCATTGGGGCGGGTGGCGCTGCGCGGGCGGTGGTGGTTACCCTTTTGGACGCGGGCGTGTCAGAAGTTCGCCTGACAAATAGAACCATAAGCAAGGCAGATGAAATTGCAGCGCACCTGCAAGAGACCCGCGTAAAAGTCATCCACTGGGAGGGCCGCAACCAAGCGATCAGCGGTGTTGGCCTGATTGTTAACACCACCAGTCTTGGTATGGCGGGCAATCCAGCGCTGGATATAGACCTATCCGAAGCGCCCGGTGACTGTGTGGTTTATGATATTGTCTATAAACCGCTTTTAACACCCCTATTGGCCGCCGCCAAAGCGCGCGGTTTGCTCACGGTTGATGGCCTCGGTATGTTGATGCACCAAGCTGTGTTGGGGTTTGGAAAATGGTTTGGCCAAGTGCCGCAAGTTGACGCAAACTTGAAGGCGGCAGTTAGAAAGGCAGCCGGATGCTAATCATTGGCCTAACAGGATCCATCGGGATGGGCAAGACAGCCACCGCGGATATGTTTAAAGCGCTCGACATTCCGGTCTTTGACGCTGATGACACCGTCCATAATTTGCAGGCCCCCGGCGGTGCGGCATTACCCGCTATATCGACCGCCTTTCCCGGCACCGTGAAGGATCAAAGTCTTAACCGGGCGATGCTGGGCACTTTGGTGTTTAAAGATAAAGCGGCCTTGAAAAAGCTTGAGGCCATCATGCATCCGCTTGTTGCTAAGATGCGCCAAATATTTATTCGTGGTGCCCAAGCTGAGGGCGAAGCTCTGATCGTACTTGATGAGCCGCTGCTTTTTGAAACGGAGCAAGCTGGCGGCTGTGACCATATTGTTGTGGTTAGCGCTGGTGTAGACGTACAAAAAGCCCGCGTTATGGCGCGGCCAAATATGACGGAAGAAAAATTTGCAGGCATAATCGCGACCCAAATGTCTGACGCTGACAAACGCGCTTTAGCCGATACAGTGATTTTAACCGATAAAGGCTTTGATGCGGCGCGAGCTGATGTTAAAAAACTGGTTGTTGCGTTACAAGCGCAAGAAGGTTCATAGGATTAAATTGATGGCAGAACGTGAAATTATTTTTGATACAGAAACAACCGGATTTGACCCTTTTTCTGGCGACCGAGTGATTGAAATAGGCTGTGTTGAAATGGTCGGCAAAATGCTAACGGGCGAAAATTTTCACGTCTATACAAATCCCGACCGAGAGGTGCCTGAAAGCGCTTTTAAAATTCACGGAATATCTACCGCCATGTTGCAAGACAAGCCACGTTTTAGCGAAGTTGCGCAGGATTTTTTGGATTTTGTCGGCGACAGTTCAAAGCTGGTGGCCCACAACGCTGACTTTGATATGAAGTTCATCAATTGGGAGCTTGAAAATGCAGGCTTAGAGAAACTGCCCATTACGCGCTTCCATGACACCCTTGCTATGGCGCGTCAAAAATTTCCCGGGGCTTCTAATTCCCTCGACGGACTGTGCAAACGTTTTGGTGTTGAGAGCAGCCACCGGACCCTGCACGGTGCCTTGCTCGATAGTGAAATATTGGCCGAAGTTTATATTGAACTTACCGGCGGTCGCCAAGCGGGCTTGGAGCTGGTCAGTGAAAATCATTTTGTGGCACCCAGTGGGGCAAAGGCTAAGCGCGAACGGCGTAGTTTCCCCGCAAGTGAAGCAGAGATTGAGGCCCACAAAGAATTTGTGAAAAAATTAGATAACCCGTTATGGCTGGTTGATAAATAAACCGTGTCAGGCTAATTTACGCTCAATCGCATCCCAAATATCAGCTTCTAGACAAACATCCGCCAGCCGGTTTATGGATTGCAGGCCTGTGGGCGATGTTACGTTAATTTCGGTCAGCCAGTTGCCAATAACGTCGATACCGACAAACAAAAGACCACGTTCTTTCAGGGGCTCTTTGAGGCGGGCACAAATTTCTCGGTCGCGGTCGCTTAGCATTATATCTTCCGCTAGGCCGCCAGCCACCAGATTTGAGCGAATTTCACCTTTGGCTGGAATACGGTTGATAATGCCGCCGATCTCACCGTCGATCAAAATTATCCGCTTGTCCCCCTGCACCACCTCGGGCAAAAACTTCTGCACCATTACAGGCTCAAGGTTCATATCCATAAACATTTCATGCAAGGTGCCAAGGTTGCTGTCTCCGGGTTTTAGATAGAAAACCCCCGCGCCGCCATTGCCGTGAAGGGGCTTGATGATAATATCGCCGTATCGCTGCCGAAAAGCTGTAATGTCAGCTAGGCGTCTGGTAATCATCGTTGGTGGCATCAGGTCAACGAATTGGGTAGCAAATAATTTTTCCGGGGCGTTGCGCACTTCCACCGGGTCATTGACGATCAACACATCATCCATAATGAGCTCAAGCAAATGGGTCGCGGTAATATAGGCCATGTCAAAAGGCGGGTCTTGCCGCATTAAAATGACATCCATGTCTTTAAGATTAACCTGTTCGGCTTCACCAAAGGTAAAATGGTTACCTTTTTCTCGGCGAACCGTAACCGGATGGGCGAAGGCGGTGACCCTGCCTTCATCGTAGGTAATATCGCTGGGTCCATAATGATAAAGCTCATATCCACGGGCTTGAGCCTCCAGCATTAAAACAAATGTGCTGTCACCGTCTATATTAACATTTTCCATCGGATCCATTTGAACCGCGACCTTTAAGGATTTCTTCGTCATTATTTTATCCTGTTAATTTATCTTACAGACCAGCTTCACCGACATGCCATACGCCCTGAATATGGTGTGGTATCATGCCCGCGCCAAGGACTATCACATCAAAACGACCAAAAAAACTTTTTCCCTTACTTGCTTGCTCTGCGAGCCAATGATCAGCGGCGCGAGAAATGCGCTGTTTTTGCTTATGTGAAATGCTCTCCAGTGCGCTAGCTTCATCGCTTCTGGCTTTGACCTCAACAAAGGCGACGACCTTGCCGCGCCGGGCGATGATATCTATTTCTCCCGCTGGATTGCGGTAGCGCATAGCGATAATGCGGTATCCTTTCAGGCGCAGTAACATTGCCGCTAAGTGCTCCCCCATAAGGCCGCGCTTATAGGCTGCGCGTTTTTTATAGGTGGCTGCGGGTTTTTTAGTCACGGGATTTTTCTATTTCTAATGCTTTTTGGTATAGGTCCCGTTTTTTGGCACCTGTTAGCTCTGCCGTGAAGGCGGCAGCTGATTTGGTACTCATATGCTTTAAGGCTTTGCCCAAAATTTCTTCGGCAGCGATTTCTATTTTGCTGATGTCTTCTTCTTTTACGCTGGGTCCTATGACGATAACAATTTCTCCTTTTGGCGGGTCAATGTCAGCGTAGATTGCTGCCAGTTCAGACAGTGTTGCGGTGCGGGTTTCTTCAAATTTTTTGGTGATCTCTCGGCTGACGGATACAGGTCTATTCCCAAGAACCGCAGCAGCGTCCGCTAGGCTAGCGGCTAAGCGACGACCACTTTCATAGATAACAAGCGATGCCTTTAATTGGTTATAGTCACCGTACCATGTTTGGCGGGCACCGCTTTTATTGGGCGGGAAGCCGGCGAATAAAAACTTATCAGTAGGTAAGCCCGATAGGGTTAAGGCAGCAATCGCGGCGCAGGGACCGGGTATAGTAGTGACGGTAATATCGCGGGCGCGGGCATCTGCAACCAATTTGTAACCAGGGTCAGAAATGAGCGGCGTACCCGCATCACTTACCAGTGCCACCGCAAAGCCCGCCTCAATTTTATCCAAAATACGGTCCCGCACCCGGGCGTCACTATGGTCATGGTAAGCCATCATTTTTGTGTTGGTGCCGATAAAAGCGAGCAATTTAGCGGTAACCCGCGTATCTTCACAGGCGATAAAGTCTACATTTTTAAGGGTCTCTTGTGCTCGCAGCGTAATATCACCAAGATTGCCAATTGGGGTCGCGGTGATATAAAGACCTGCTTTTAAAATATTTAATGGGTTTGCGCTTGACCTTTGGCCATTACCAGTTTGATGCGTGCCTGTCATGATTTTGACCCAGTTGTTGAACTATATCTGATATGTACCATAAGCTTAGGATATGAAAGTAGTAGCTTGAGAATAGAGAAAACACCAGCGCCGTCCACTTTGGCATTGCCCAATCGTTTTGTATTGGCGCTTTGTGCTGTTTTTTTTGTTGCTGCTTGTGGGGCAAGTACGACCCCCGGGTCTTCTATACCCCGCACAGTAGGTCCCGCCCCCAGTGTTGAACAAAGCCCACCAATGGAAGCGGCTGAAGAACAAGCTGCTACGGGTGCGCCAACGCTTTTGAATGCTCGCCACATAAACATAGCAATTTTATTGCCCTTGTCAGGTGACGATAAGGCTGTGGGTAAGGCCCTGCTGCAGGCAGCCAGCATGGCCCTTTTTGAAGCTTATGACGACCGATTAACTTTGGTGCCTTATGACACCACTGGCACGAGGGAAGGTGCGGCATTAGCCGCCCAAAAAGCGGTTGACGGCGGCGCGGCTATCATTCTTGGGCCGTTATTTTCCGGTAATGTCCGTGCGGTTCAGCCCATATTAGCGGGCCGTGGTTTGGTGCAAATTAGTTTTTCCAATGATCGCAGTGTTGCAGCCCCTGGCCGTTATATCATGGGGTTTCAGGTCGAAAATGAAGTTGGTCGGGTTATGCAGTTTGCTCTTGATCGCGGGCATAAAAATTTCGCTGGCCTTTTTCCCGATGGTATATACGGCACCTTAGTGCGGGAAGCTTTCGGCGATAGCCTGGAAGCCACGTCTGGCAGGGTAACGGCGATGGAGCGTTATCACCTGCAAGCGGACACCTTGGATCACCCTGTTCGTATTATTGCTGATTATGATCGCCGGAAAAAACACCGTGACCAAGAAATTGATTTTCTGCTTTCGTTAGAAGATGACATGACCGATGAGATTGCCAAATCACTTAAACCCTTTGATACCCTTGAGGGGGTGCCTTTTGACGCCTTAATGGTGCCAGAGGGCGGTAGCTTGATGCGCACCCTTGGTCCATTGTTGCCCTATTATGAAATTGATCCCAATCTGGTGCGTTTTTTAGGGACTGGCTTGATGAATGATATCTCGCTGAGAAGAGAGCCACCTTTGCAAGGGGCGTGGTTTGCCGCCCCAGAACCGGCAGCTCCAGATGCAATTTTAAATAAATTAGCTGATAGCATGGGCGTATCGCCGCCGCGCATTGCGACACTGGCTTATGATGCCATGAGTTTGGTCGCTCATATTATGCGCAGCTACGGTCGGGACGGACTTTCAGACTCTGATGTATTTTTAAATCCACGGGGTTTTAATGGCATAGACGGCCTCTTTCGCTTTACGCAAGAAGGTTATAGTGAGCGCGCTTTGGCTATTTTGGAAATAAGGCGCAGCGGCTTTTTGGTGGTAGACGGTGCCCCAAAACGTTTTCGCGGCGCTGTTTCTGGTGTTCTGCGGGCGGAGGTTAAGCAAGCAAACGACCCAGCAAATAATTAAGCAAAGGAACACCTGATGGCGTTAGGGTGAAAAAGCCATTTTCTTGGGCAATATGACCAGACGCGGATAGTTTTTCCACCTCAACAGGGTCAAGGAAGTTATGAAGCGCCACACCAAAGCGGGCCTGAAAAGCTTTAAGGTCAATCCCTTTAGTTAAGCGCAGACCCATCATTAAAGCTTCAACCGCGCGGTCTTTGGGGTCAATGGTTTCAAAGCTTTCTAAACCAAGGCCCTTTTTGTTAACGGCTGCGAGCCAATTTTCCGGGCGGCTTATTTGGCCGTGGGCTTGGGCAGCGCCTTGGGTGTTTGAAGGCAAGCGACCATGGGCACCCGGCCCAATACCCATATAAAAATCCCCTTGCCAATAAGCTAGATTATGCTGGCTCTCCGCCCCGGGTTTCGCATGGTTAGAAATTTCATAGGCGGGCAGGCCAGCACTTAAAGTCATCTCGCGGGTCAAAGTAAGCAATGCTGCAGCGTGTTCTTCGTCTGGCAGGGTAAATCTACCGCGCCGGAATTGATGGTCAAAAGCGGTGCCTTCTTCAATGGTGAGCTGATAAAGCGAGAGATGGCTTGGATTCATGGCCAAAGCTTCGCTCAATTCAGTTTTCCAATTAGCTAGGGTCATATTTGGTCGAGCATAAATCAGGTCAAAACTAACGTGGTCAAAAATATTTCGGGCGACGTCTAATGCTGTCATGGCCTCGCTTACATTATGGAGGCGGCCTAGAAATTTAAGCGCGTCATCTCGCAGGGACTGAACCCCAATAGATATGCGGTTAACCCCTGCTTGCTTGTAATTTTGAAAGCGGCCAGCTTCCACGCTAGATGGGTTTGCTTCCAGCGTTATTTCTATGTCATCACCATTGCCCCAGTGGCTACTTACCTGCTCAATAATCGCTGCGGTGGTCTCTGGTGGCATTAGCGAAGGGGTGCCACCACCAAAAAAAATACTGCTGGCTTGCAGGTTTGGAAACAAAGCTTTGAAATGGTCAATTTCATCTAGCATGGCGCGTTGCCAAGCGGCGGCATCCACATGGTCGCGGACATGGCTGTTAAAATCGCAGTAAGGACATTTTTTGAGACAAAAAGGCCAGTGAATATAGATCGCACATTTGGCGGATATATGGCTGGCCGTTAGCATCAACCAGCTTTAAAGCAGGCTTCAATAAGCTGCTTGAAAGCATCTGCCCGGTGGCTCATGGCGTGTTTTTCGGCGGGGTCCATTTCGCCAAAACTTTGGCTATGCCCGTGGGGCACAAAGATAGCATCATAACCAAAGCCATTATTACCGCGCATGGGCCAAGTTAGGTCGCCGTGAACCGTGCCTTCGAAAGTTTCAATATGTCCGTCGGGCCATGCTAGTGATAAGGCACAGACAAAATGTGCGGCCTTGGTGCTATCGCCCACCTCAAGCATGACCCGTTCCATGGCTGGGGAAAAGTCTTTATTTGGCCCGGCCCAGCGGGCGCTATAAATGCCGGGTGCTCCATCAAGCGCATCCACCGCCAAGCCACTGTCATCGGCGAGCGCTGGCATATTGGCAGCCGTAGCTGCCGCTAATGCCTTAATCTCTGCGTTGGCTTTAAAGGTTAAGCCGTCCTCAACGGGTTCTGGCAGGCCTAATAAGCCCGCCGAGATGGGGGTTACGCTATATTGAGCAAGAAGGTCGCTAATTTCACGGACTTTTCCTGAATTATGGGACGCAACAATAAGGCTGTCGCCCGTGAACTTTCTAGCCATGAATATCTTTTCCTTAGCTTATGCCAAGCGCAGCCTTTTGCGCAGCCCCTATCGCATCACAGCCAATTCGGGCGAGGCGTAAAAGGCGTAAAAGTTCTTCTTCAGAAAAAGCTTCTTCCTCAGCCGTGCCTTGAACTTCCACAATACCGCCTTTGCCGGTCAGCACAAAATTAGCATCGGTTGAAGCGGCACTATCTTCGGGGTAGTCCAAGTCAAGCACGGCATTGCCTTCATAAATGCCGCAACTAACGGCGGCGATGGTGTCCTTGAAAGGCGAACGGTCGATATAACCACCAGCGCGCATCCATTCAAAACAGCGATGCAGGGCAACATAGGCACCAGAAATTGATGCGGTGCGGGTGCCACCGTCGGCTTGAATAACATCACAGTCGATGCGTACTTGTTTTTCCTTAAGGGCGGAAAGGTCAACAACGGCACGCATGGCCCGGCCAATAAGGCGCTGAATTTCTTGGGTGCGACCACTTTGTTTGCCGCGCGCCGCTTCACGGCCCATCCGGTCATGGGTGGAGCGGGGCAACATACCATATTCTGCTGTTATCCAACCATTACCAGTATCGCGCAACCAAGGCGGGGTGCGGTCTTCAAAGCTGGCGGTTACCAACACATGGGTATCGCCGAATTTGACCAAGCAACTGCCTTCAGCGTGTTTGGTAAAGTCTGGGATAATTTCTATTTTACGCATTTCATCTACAGCACGACCACTTGGACGCATAAAGGATCTCCTTAAAGGTTTGGATCAATTTATTCGTTTAATAGCCTTTCATTGACTGTGAGGCAACGCCTGCCTAGATATAAAAGGAATGTTTTTAAGGCCGATAATATGAATATGGATATGCTTAACACGCGAACCCGGCTGATTTTTCAGCATATTGTCGAATCATACTTGGATTCTGGGGACCCCGTTGGCTCACAGACCATTGCTAGGGCGGCTGATATTGCGGTATCTCCGGCTACCGTGCGCAATGTTATGTCCGACTTGGAAGAGGCAGGGTTATTGTCTGCCCCTCACACCAGCGCCGGCAGAGTACCAACGGATATTGGGCTTCGGTTGTTCGTTGATGGTATTTTAGAGGTTGGAAATTTGTCACGGGATGAACGGGAAAGCATTCGCGGCAAGTGCCAAGCCAGCGGTCAAAATATTGAAAGCATGCTTAGTGAAGCGACAAAAAATTTGTCAGGTTTATCCCACTGCGCCAGCTTGGTGATGGTAGACAAATCTGAAACGAAAATAAGCCAGATAGAATTTGTTCCTCTGTCACCGGGTAGGGCGTTGGTGGTGTTGGTGGGTTTGGACGGCGGTGTAGAAAATAGAATTGCTTCAGTTCCCACAGACCTGCCGCCATCATCCTTGGTCATGGCGGGTAATTATTTAAGCGCGCGCTTGATGGGAAATAGCCTAGAAGCCGCAAGAGCCAATATTGAGCGTGAGCTGGCAAGTAAGCAAAGCGAGCTTGATATTTTAACAGCAAAAGCCGTAAAAGCTGGTTTGGCGCTTTGGTCGGGGGATACAGCCAGTCCTTCGCTGATTGTCTCAGGAGCAGCAAATTTACTTGAAAATGTATCAGCCAGTGATGACTTAGAGAAAATTCGTCAACTACTTGAAGACCTTGAGAGCAAAAAAGAGATGGTTAGCTTGCTAGATTTGGCCCGTGGCGGTGAGGGAGTTCGACTTTTTATTGGCGCAGAGAATAATTTATTTTCCCTATCGGGTTCATCTTTGGTACTTGCTCCCTATATGAATGACGCAAACAGCGTGGTCGGGGTTGTTGGTGTGATTGGTCCTACAAGGCTAAATTACGCGCGCATTATTCCGATGGTGGATTATACCGCCCAAATGGTCAGCCGCATGTTCTGACCCGGGCCTTTAAATATTGAGTTTAATAATGAGTGATGACGCTAAAAAAGAAGAATTAGACGAAGCCACTGAGGCTGAAGAAAATGTGACCACTGAGGCCGAAGAACCGAGTGAGCTTGAAAAACTGCAAGCTGAGGTTTTAGAGCTGAAAGACCGTTTGTTGCGTACAATGGCAGAAATGGAAAATGTCCGCCGCCGCGCCGAGCGCGACCGGAGCGATGCCTCGGCTTATGCGGTGACCGGCTTTGCCCGGGATATGTTAAGCGTTAGTGATAATTTGCACCGCACGCTCCATGGGGTTCCGGAAACGGTAGTTGATGATATGAAACCTTTTGTTGACGGCGTGGAAATGACCGAGCGCGAACTTTTGTCTAATTTTGAAAAACATGGCATTAATCGGGTTGAACCGAAGGTCGGCGAGAAGTTCGACCATAATAAACATCAGGCCATGTTTGAGGTGCCCAGTGAAGAAATTAACCCAGGCAATATTGCGCAAGTGGTAAGCAATGGTTATGTGATCAAGGATCGCCTGCTGCGCCCAGCCATGGTTGGGGTTGCGATTTCTGCAGCGCCAACGCCAGAAAAAATAGATACCGAAGCTTGATAGACATTGTCTTGGTGGTTTAATCGTGCATCCACGGGATTTTTTTCAAAAGCCACTGAAAGCTGAAATAGCCAATAAACAAAGGCCCAAGGAGGAAAAACTCCTGAGGTCTGTGGTATTCTGATATTCGCACCAGAATGACAAAAAGCCCTATGGTTAAAAAACTAGTGCAGATAAATCCACGGCATTTGGCACCTACGGACTTTTCTGGCAGGCCCAGTGGATTGCTGTCAACTACAGGCTCTTTCACAGGGTCTCTACGTTTGTTTGAAGCTCGGCTCATGCAGAATGAGGTGAGCATCACGGCAATGAGGCCTGTGGTTTCCCATATTGGTTTCGGCGGAACAATGCTGCCATAAAACATGCTCATAATTTTGGTGCCAAACCCTAAGCCAATGATGGTCAGGAGCCACTGAAGTTTATTCTCATGCTTATGGAGCCATTTAATCATAATTCTGCTGCTTTATCTTCAGGTTCGTTCGGTGTTGATACAGCTTTGGTGATGGCGCGAAAAACGACGATGCTTTCTTCGGTATTTAATTTGAAATTAGGGTCCACACTGGTGCGGGCGATCACAACACCCGCTTTTTCATCAACCCAAATATACTGTCCCCAGATGCCGATTGCGATATATTCTCGGTCATAATCCTTGGGTACCCACCACTGATATTGGTAACCACGGGTTCCATAAACATTTTTAGGCATAACGTGGTCTGCATCAGGAATGGTGGCTTCCTTAATCCAGCTTTGGCTTAAAAGGCGCTTACCGTTCCAAACGCCGCCAAGGCGGTAAAGCTCACCAAGCCGAGCAAAGTCACGTAGGGTGGCATTAAGGCAACAGAACCCGACCGGTATGCCTTCGTCACTGCCATCCAAAAGCCAAGTGGCATCGGCTTCCATGCCCAGTGGCTTCCATAACCGCTCTTCAACAAGGGTGTGAAAGGGCTTTTTCATAACAGTGGTCACAAGCCACGCCAGCATATGGGTGTCTGACGAGCGATATTCCCAGCGGGTTCCGGGTTCTTCCTTTTTATCATAGGCGGCTAAAATATCATTCAAGGGTTCACCGAAAATCCATGTGCGATAAAGTACCGTTTGCGCGTCAGACATGGCAAATGATGTGTTGCTGTTTGGGGCGCCGTAGCTTTCATAAAAAGTTACGCCAGACGACATTTGTAATACATCTTTGATCCGTGCAGCCCCATAAGCCGTGTTCTTTAACGCTGGGATATAATGATCCATGCGATCATCAACCGATTTGATGAGACCATCATCGATAGCCATACCAACAAGCGTTGAGACAAAGCTTTTAGCTACTGACCAGCTAGTATGACGGCTATCCTTGCTTTCGCCTTGTAAATAGCGCTCGTGAAGAACCGTTCCATCTTTGATAACCAAAAGGCCAGTAACCTGCAAACGGGCTAAAAAGTCATCCAGTTTACGCTCTTCACCCTTGAAGTTATAGGAAAGCTCAAGGGGGCCTGCATTTTGAGGCCAGGCATGACGATCTTCAGCGC
The DNA here is from genome assembly GCA_021774735.1 of Alphaproteobacteria bacterium. Lineage (GTDB taxonomy): Bacteria > Pseudomonadota > Alphaproteobacteria > Sphingomonadales > Kordiimonadaceae > JAJFIS01. The sequence goes on from JAJFIS010000019.1 coordinate 185,493, forward strand.
CTCGGATCCAGACCCAAGGATAAAGCTTTTCCATGTTACGAAAATGGTGAACCCGCTCATCTGGCTGAAAGGTTCTTATCATGCCAGAGGGACTGAAAGTGGCCCATGGTTGATACCAAAAAAGCACCAGTGTGATAAAGATACCTAGCAAGGTAACACCTGTGCGCTTTACCCATTTTTTCATGCTCGTCTCCCTTTGAAGCAGAGACGCTATAGAAAACACACCGCGCAATCAAGGCTTTCAATTACTGCACTATGGCTTTATCAAGTAAATCACCGATCAATGCTTGATCTATTAGGACAATGGTTTCTGCAATACCGTAAAGCGCGATGAAGCCGCCCATGCGTGGCCCTTGGCTTTGACCAAGCAAAACCTCATAGCAAGCCTTGAACCAATCACGCAGGTTTTCAAACCCTGCATCTTTGCCAGCACTATAAACCTCAGTCATGATGACACTGGCATCCTTAACGGATTTATCCATTGCGGTTAGGCGTGTTTTTAAACTTTTAAAAGCAGTGATCTCTTGCTCATTTGGCGCTCTAAACACCTTTGTCGGCAAGACAAAATCTTCATAAAAGCTGAAGGCATAATCCATCATTTTATCAAGCAGAGGGTATGTCTCAGCGTTTGCTTCTTCAACATAACGGCTGACAAAACCCCAGAGGGCTTCTTTGTTTTCGGCGTGGGATGCGCTGACCAAATTTAAAAGCAAAGCAAAGGTGATCGGCATTTTGGCCGAAGGAATTTCATCGCCGTGGATATGCCAAACAGGGTTCTTATATTGTTCAAGTGGATCTTGGTCCTGATATTTTTCTAAAAAGGTAAGATATTCATCAACAGTTTTGGGAATAATATCAAAATGCAGGCGCTTGGCCTTGCGCGGGCTTTGGAACATATAAAGGGACAGGCTCTCGTCGCTGGCATAGCGTAGCCATTCTTCAATCGACAGGCCATTACCTTTAGACTTGGAAATTTTCTGGCCTTTGTCATCAAGGAAAAGCTCATAAATAAGTCCTTCGGGTGGATGTCCACCCAAAATGCGACAAATGATATTGGAAAGCTTAACGCTTTCGCTCAAATCTTTGCCGGACATTTCATAGTCCACACCCAGAGCGTCCCAGCGCATGGCCCAATCGACCTTCCATTGGCATTTGACGAAGCCACCCGTTACCAATGTTTCGGCGGCTTCTCCATCACTATCGGTAAAGCCGATCAAACCTTTTTTAGCATCGATCAGGGTTACAGGCACTTGCAAAACATGACCATTTTTTGGGCAAACAGGCAGGAAGGGCGAATAGGTTTTGCGGCGCTCTTCCCCAAGGGTGGGTAGAATGACATTTATTATTTTGTCATAGTTTGCGCAGATTTTCAGCAGCGTCTCGTCAAATAATCCGTCATTATAACAGTTGGTGGAACTGTAAAAATCATAAGTGAAACCAAACTGGTCCAAAAAAGTTTGAAGACGGGCATTATTATGGGCACCGAAACTATCATGGGTACCAAAGGGATCTGGCACCCGGCTTAGCGGCATGCCCAGCATGGGTTCTAGCACATGTTTGTTCGGTACATTATCGGGCACTTTGCGCAAGCCGTCCATATCATCCGAAAAACAGATGAGCTTGACCGGAATATCGCTTATTTCTCGGAAGGCCCGCATAACCATACTGGTACGAGCAACCTCGCCGAAGGTGCCAAGGTGTGGTAACCCTGATGGGCCGTAGCCAGTTTCAAATAGTATATAGCCTTTGTCTGGTGTCTGGCCGCCGACGCGTTTGAGCAGCTTTTCCGCTTCCTGAAAAGGCCAGGCTTTGGATTGAAGCGCTATATCCGCGTTGGTGGTCATATTTTTATCCTTAGTATTAAAAGCTATTAAGTCGCGCGGAACCTATGGTTTTGTGCTGCATGCGTCAAGCAAAACAATCTTATCTATTAAGTCTATCATAACGACTTAATCGGGTCTTTCAATCTGGCACAACGGCGTTATGCTCTGACGCTTATGGAAGATCTTGTTACATTCGCTGAAAGTAAGAGCTTAAGCTTAAATGACATTCCGGTCATGGTTGTTGGAGCCGCTGGTGCTGCGCAATTAACTGCGGACGGTGAATATATTGAGCTAACATTAGACGAGGCCGCTGCGGAAATACAGGGCACTCCCCATTTGTTGACTGCCGCACCAATGATTGCCCGTCGCCTTGGCCTTGGTAGCTTTCGTGCTTTTGATACGCTTGAACTATTTGCTTTCGTGCGTCCAGCCCGCTTTTGCCTGCCGGACATATCAGGGCTTATGCGGGCTTTGTTGTTAAATGATCCTCTCGATAGCGCCGCCGATCGGCTGCTAGCCACCCGTAAGGCAGCTGAGTATTTATTGAGCGATGCCGCCAGTGAAACCTACCGCTACAGGGCAGGCTCTGGCCGAGTGGCAGCGATGATGGCGAAGGCAGGTTGGTGCTGGGGGCCGCTTATCAGTGGTGCGCTCGCCAATGTTGTTGACCATAGCCGAGAAGATGGTTTGGCGGTCTGGTCGGTGCTTGATGATTTTGGTGATGATCCGCCGCCTCCACCCATGGGGGATGACCCGGTTGGTACGGATGAAACAGCTGAGCGCCTATCTGCTCTGCTCGGAGCCAAGTCAGAGGACCGCCCTGCTCAACAGCGTTATGCTCAAGCGGCAACTCATGCCTTTAGTCCTAGGGAATTTGAAAGCGGTCCTAACTTTCAGCTTTTGGAAGCGGGTACTGGCACGGGAAAAACGTTAGGCTATATAGCGCCAGCTTCGCTGTGGGCGGAGAAAAATGACGCCCCAGTGTGGCTATCTACCTATACTAAAAACCTACAAAGGCAATTGGACCAAGAACTTATTAAGCTCTACCCAGACCCCGGTAAGCGCGCAAAGCGGGCGGTTGTGCGTAAAGGACGGGAGAATTATGCCTGTCTTTTGAATATTGAAGAAACCCTGCGCGCGGTTATGAGCCGTACAGCTACTATCAATGGCGGCCAAGACCGGGATAAAGTCCTGATTGGGCTCATTGTGCGGTGGGTGCGTTTCAGCCGTGACGGGGATATGATCGGCGGTGATTTTCCAAGTTGGCTTGGGGGGCACTTTGGTGCAGCACGCATTGCTGGTCTGACTGACCGGCGCGGGGAATGCGTCTATGCGGCCTGCCAGCATTACCGAAAATGCTTCATTGAAAAAACTATTCGCAGGGCCCGAAAAGCCGACATTGTCGTCGCTAACCATGCCTTGGTTATGATTCAAGCCGCCACCCGTTACGGCGATCCTGACCTGCCCAAGCGGTTGGTATTTGATGAAGGGCATCATGTTTTTGATGCGGCCGACAGTGCTTTTGCGGCGCATCTTTCAGGCGGAGAGGGACGCGAGCTGCGGCGTTGGTTGCGGGGCCGAGAAAGTGGCGGTAGTTCCCGGGCGCGGGGTTTAAAAGCGCGTATTGATGAACTGATTGAAGGAGATGATAGGGCCCGAAAGCTATTGGACGCTATTTTGTTTGAAAGCCGAATTTTACCCGCTGATGCATGGCTCGCCCGGGTGGCTGGTGCCGCGCCGGTGGGGGCTTATGAAAATTTCCTGATGCATATTCGCGCCCAAGTTATGGCGCGGGCAAATAGCAGCGGTGTTCATTCCCTTGAAGCCAGCACCGCTGATCCAGGGCCGCAAACCCTGCAAGCGGCCTCAGACTTAGCAGATGCACTTGATATGTTAGCGCGCCCAATGGTGGCGCTGGCGACAGCTTTGCTTGCTAAACTTGATGATGACGCAGAAGTGCTGGATAGCAGTAGCCGAGGTAGGCTGGAAGCGGCTGCGCGAGCGCTGCGCCTGCGGGCAGAAAGCGTTGCTATGTGGCGACAAATGGCGCTCTCGATTATGGACGCAAAAGAAAATGATGTTTTTGTCGATTGGTTTGAGATTGACCGCATTGATGGACGAGAGCGTGATATAGGCCATCGTCGTCATTTCATTGATCCAACCAAGCCTTTTGCAGAGGTAGTGCTATCTGGCATGCACGGTGCCATTATCACCAGCGCGACCCTGCGCGACCGGGCTGCGGAAAGCGATAATTGGCAGGTGGCCGACATGCGCACAGGCGGTCAATATCTTGATATCACGCCTAAACGGTTATCGCTTTTGTCCCCCTTTGATTATGCTAATCAGACCAAAGTGTTTGTGGTTACTGATGTCAATAAAAACGATCCTAAGCAAGTTGCTGCTGCTTATAGGGAACTGTTTATGGCGACTGGTGGCGGGGGTCTTGGCCTTTTTACCGCGATCAGCCGCTTGCGCACTACATGGGCGGCAATTGTCGCTGACTTAGAGCTATCGGATATTCCCCTTTTTGCACAACATATTGACCCCATTGACACCGCAACATTGGTAGATATGTTCCGTGCCAGCGAGGATAGCTGTTTGCTGGGCACAGACGCGGTGCGCGACGGGGTTGATGTGCCGGGTAATTCGTTGCGGCTGATCGTGTTTGACCGGGTGCCGTGGCCGCGCCCGACTTTGATGCACCGAGCCCGCCGCGCCGCCTTTGGTGGCCGGATATATGATGAAATGTTGACCCGGTTAAAGTTGTTGCAGGCTTATGGCCGACTGATTAGACAAGCTGATGACCGGGGTGCTTTCGTAATGTTAGACCCTCAAACACCATCGCGGTTGTTGGAAGCCTTGCCGGAAGGTGTGGAGATTGAGCGATTGGGTCTCGCTGATGTTATTGATAAAGTAGGCAAGTTTTTGTGAGATGAATTTCACTATATCCTTGAACCAAGTTCCTGACTTGCTTACCGTTTGAATGAGTAGCCGAAGGCATTTTGCCAATGCTGGAACCCGTTAGGAGAGACACCATGTCGATAATTTCACCGGAAACCGCTTTAGTTTATACAATGGTGACCGTTTCAGCGTCCGACGGTAATATGACCGATAGCGAACTGACCCGCATGACAGGCTTGGTAGGCTATACACCCGCTTTCCAGAATTATAACTTGGAAAGATTGCGCCAAGACACCAGCAGCTGTATTGAAATATTGCAATCTGAGGAAGGGTTGGACGCCGTTTTGGGTTTGGTGGAAGAAGCTGTTCCCGACAGCCATATGGATTTGGTTTACGGCCTTGCCTGTGAGGTAGCAGCGTCCGACGGCACCCTTACCCAAGAAGAATTACGCCTGCTGGAGATGATTCGCCATTATTTCAATCTTGACCGGCTGACCGCTGCCGCCATTGAACGCAGTGTGGCCGCTCGGCAACGTACTTTTAGCTAACAGCTTATGGATAACTTTAATCGTCAGCTAGAATAATTTTATCGATGGGGAATGTGTCGGGCATTTTCCATGTCTGGGTTTTCTTGAGCTTCTTTATGGTCGGGAACGGGCTTGCCGCTGCTATGGCCGCTCGAACAGCTTTTGGTTTTTTAAGGACGATGGCCGCTTTAATATTAGCGGCTTTAGTTTGAAAAATTTTTTCAAGGGCATCGGTCGGCGTAAGGGCTTGAATTTGATCAACTACCTTGATGGTCGCCGGATAATGTTTAGGACCACGCCGAGCGAGAAACTTGCAATATTCTAATAGAAAAGCGACATCATCCCCGCCAATGGCAACCCCCTTTTCAAAATATTTTCGGGCAGTGCGCATTCTGCCACCTAGTGCCATGCGGGCGAGAAAACCTTCAGCGCTAACTTCAGCGTGCCAGCCCCCTAATGCGCCGACGGCAATTTGGCTATTAGGGTAATCATGCGCCAGTTTTTCCATGATGCGCCGCGCCGTTTTACCGAGCCCTATTGCAGTTTTGCGCTTGGCTTCAAAACCAATGGCCATGGCAGCAGTTAAGCGGGCCTCCAGGGCACTTGGGTCCAAAAGTAAGGATTTTTCGATATCACTTAACGCCGCATGCAAAAGTACGACGGCCTCTTCGCCTTTTTCATGGAAGGCGCCTTTCATTAGGGCTGCTCGGGCCGCGAGCGAATATCCAAGGGCGGTACCATCGGCGCGGCCATGCTCCATAACACCGTTATAATTTCCCCGCTCGAACATATCATTGATTTGGGAAAGGTCGGCACTAATGGCCGCCGGCGCGGGTAAAGTAATGAACAGAAATGTAAGTAATAAATATTTCAAGATGTACCCTTTTTAGTCGCGCCAAAAGCCCGGCGTTATCATGACCAATATAGTGAAAAGTTCCAGCCGGCCAAGTAACATTCCCGCGCTTAGTAACCATTTGGCACTGTCAGGCACAGCTTCAAAGGTGCTGGCGGGGCCAATAATGTCACCCAAGCCCGGGCCGACATTGGCGAGCGCTGTGCTGGCACCCGACAGGGCAGTGATCCAATCAAGACCGGTTAGTGTAAGGGCTATGGCCAGTGTTATCAGGCTGAAAAGAAACAAGACAAAGAAGCTCATGACCGAACTTACCACCCCTTCCGAGATGGGGTTGCGGTTATAGCGGGCGATAAAAATGCCGTTTGGCTGAACCATGCGCGACATCCAACTTTTCATGCTTTTAAACAACACCATAAACCGGAATATTTTAATACCACAGCTGGTACTACCGGCGCAGCCACCGATGAGCATAACAAAAAAGAAGAGCGAAGCTGAAAAACTGCCCCAAGCGCCGTAATCAGTAGTGGCAAACCCGGTTCCGGTCATGATGGAAATGATGTTAAAGCTGCCATAGCGAGCGGCGTCGAACCAGTTGAAGCCTTTCCAAATCACCAACCAGACAATAACGCAGAAGCATAATATGCTGAGCGTAAACAAGAAAACCCGCACCTGCTCATCGCGCCATATTGCTAAGGTTCGACCGCGCAAAACTTGCAAGTAAAGCACGAATGGGATCGAACCAATGATCATAAATAGGATGACGATGGCATCAATGGCAGCGCTATCAAAACTACCTATTGAACCATCGGATGTGGAAAAACCACCAGTAGCAATGGTTGTCATGCCGTGAATAATAGCGTCAAAGGTGGGCATTCCGGCCATCATTAATAGCAGCGCACAAAGGGCAGTAAAGCCAATATAAGCGCCCGTAATGGCAAAGGAGAGTTGGCGCGCGCGCGGGATAATGTTGTCAGCAGTGTTAAAACTTTCCGTTCGAAACAGCTGCATACCACCAATGCGCAACATGGGCAGCACAGCCACCGCCATCACAATGATGCCAATGCCGCCAAGCCATTGCAGTAAGCCGCGCCACAGCAAAATACCCGGCGGCGCATCATCCAAGCCAGTAAGGATGGTTGAGCCAGTAGTTGTTAGGCCGCTCATGGCTTCAAAATAGGCATCTGTGTAGGATATACCGAGCTCACTAGCCCAAAGAGGCAGGGCCGCAGCAGCGGGCAGGATGATCCAAGCCAGTGACGTTAATAAAAAGGCTTGTCGCAGGTTCAAGCTATCGCTGGTATCCCTGTTGGCGAGAAACATTTGTAAGCCAATGGCCGCGACCAAGCCGCCAAAAAACAAAAACTGACCCCAGTCAGGGCTTCCTACCCACAGGTCGGCCATCGCTGGTAAGACCATGCTAATGCCCAACAAAAACACCAGTGGCCCAAGGGCATATATAACAGGTCTGAGGTTGATCATGGCAGCTTGCTATCTCTCATGAAACACTAGAGGCTAATTTATCTGGTGGGCGTGTATGGGGCTATCAAGGGAAAAAGCTGGAATTTCTACTTTGAAACTTTCCCCCTTATTGTTCACCATACCGTAAGACCCGCGCATAAAGCCATTATCTGCCGCAAGTTGAGAGCCACTGGAATAATTGTAGGTTGCGCCCGGTGCTATATGGGGTTGGTCGCCAACAACGCCGTCGCCCCGCACCTCTTGTGTCAAGCCATTTGCATCGGTAATAACCCAGTGACGGGTCAGTAATTGCACGCTTGCATCACCTTGATTGGTAATATTGATGCTATAGCCCCAAAGATAGGAGCCTTCGTCTGGGTTACTTTGGTCCTCGAGAAAGAAAGCCTTCACCTGCACGGAAATATTTTGCGTGATAGCTTCAAATAAATCAGGATTTTTTGCTCGCTGACTTGCTGGTTTGGTCATCTTATTCATAAGCGTCCCATATGCTTAGTCCTGTTATACATTAGCATAGGCATATCATCATTGATCTGTCCAGTTAGGTGACTTTATCGATTTTGGACTGTTTTTAAGGCTTGGGTTAAGTCTTGGATCAGATCACCGGCATCTTCAAGACCAATGCTAAGGCGAATAAGACCCGGGGTTATGCCCAATGCCATGCGCGTTTCTTCTGTGAGCGCTTTATGGGTGGTGCTCCAACAATGGGTGGCGATGGAGCGGCTATCGCCTAAGTTATTAGAAATATCAAAAATCTCTAAAGCATTTAAAAAGGCAAAAGCTTGGTCGCGGCCACCAGTTAGGGTCATAACGACCATCGTACCGCCCCGTTTCATTTGGCGCTCAGCAAGTTCTTTTTGGTCAAAAGCAGGCAAGGATGGATGGCGTACATCTTCGACGATCGCGCTCAAGGCCGCTGCCACTTTTTCGGCATTGTCGCACATGGCACCTACCCTAAGCGGCAGTGTTTCCAAGCCCTTCAACATCACCCATGCATTAAAAGGCGACATAGCAACGCCGGTGTGGCGGTAAAAGGGATAGAGATATTCCTCGTCAAAGGCGCTGTCACATAGGATAATACCGCCCAAACAGCGTCCTTGGCCGTCGATATGCTTAGTGGTGGAATAACAAACAATGTCAGCGCCGAGCTCCAGCGGGGACTGCAAAATTGGTGTTGCGAACACATTATCGACAATAAGGCGCGCACTGCCCGCATGGGCAATGTCGGCGAGCGCGCTAATATCGACCATCTCCAATGTTGGGTTGGCTGGGGTTTCGCAAAATAGCACCTTGGTGTTGGGGCGAAGCGCGGTCTGCCACGCAGATAAGTCACCGCCTTTAACGACGGTGGTCTCGATACCGTAGCGGGGAAGCAGTTCATCCAATAGCCAGCGGTTTGAGCCAAAAAGTGCCTCAGCACCAATCACATGGTCGCCGCACTTTAGCTGACAAAGCAAGGATGCCGTCATAGCCGCCATGCCGGTGGCGGTGGCGCGGCCAACATCTGCCCCTTCAATCAAGGCCATGCGTTCTTCGAACATGGCAACCGTCGGGTTTGTTTGGCGGCTATAGACGAAGCCTTCACGCTCGCCGTTAAATCGGCCTTCGGCCTCTTCAGCGCTGTCATAGGCAAAACCAGAGGTTAATATCAGGGCTTCTGACATTTCATCAAAATCAGAACGCACCGTGCCTGCGCGGACCATTTGGGTTTGGCGTGACCATTTCTGCGTAATGCTGCGGTCTTTTCCGGTTTTAGATTTCATCGGGCTTCCTAGAATTTATCGGGCTATTATGGGCGCGCAGCCTGCCGCTATGCAGCACAAAGGTCAAGCAAATTGGCCTTTACCACTTCAACTATTTCCATGAGACATTGGCTTGATTTCGGGGGCGCTTCTGTTAAGTTGACGCCGAGTGCGGACATATCTGTCCATAGGTAAACAAGATGCGGGCGTAGCTCAATGGTAGAGCAGCAGCTTCCCAAGCTGACGACGAGGGTTCGATTCCCTTCGCCCGCTCCAAAACACTTTAGCCGTTTGTATCTTTGGAGTGACCTTTTATGAGTAAGATAAGTAGTTTTTTGGTATTTTGTGTAATTCTTGCTCAAACATCATCGACCAAGATATTGGCACAAGACGCTGAATCTTCTTTCTTAGATAAGAGCATACAAGAACAGCTTGTGAAAATAGAGCAACGGTTTGGCGTTGTTGGGCAGTCTGTTAGAATTCTTAAGGATGGGGTCCTCTTATTTGAGGGCAGACAGGGGGCCGCTAACCTTCAGTTAAAATCCGCTTTAACAGAAGATAATAAGTTCCCCGTTTATTCTATTTCAAAGCTCTTCACCAATGTCCTTGTTATGAAACTTGTCGAAGATGAAAAGTTGGACCTTGAAAAGTCCATTCGTCATTATTTACCAATGCTTCCACAAAGTTGGCAAGGGGTAACCGTTTCAGATGTATGGAATCATATGTCAGGTTTGCCTGAATTTTTCTCTGTTGATTTCATGGAAAACAAAGAAATTACTAATAGGCTAGAAATATTAGAAATGGTTAAAGACAATCCGTTTGAGTATGAAACAGGCACACGTACCAGTTACAATCAAACAGGATTTACGGTGCTCACGGCAATATTAGAGAAATTATATGGAAAACCTCACCCGCAGTTAGTTAAGGAAATGATATTTGAACCCTTAAACTTATCAAATTCGGGCTTTGCTGGTTCACGTGAGATTATTGAGCAAATGGTGACCTCATACAGCCCTCAAGACGGGGTGTTAATGATAAACCAAGACCTAAACTGGCCAGCTTATTCATTTTCCTTTAGTGCTCTGTATAGCACCCCTGACGACCTAACAAAATTTATGAACGCTGTTTACAACGAACATTTTGTTAACAGGGCAACACTTGAGTTGTTATGGCAACCGATGGCTCGAACTAATGGGCACTTGGGCGGGTTTGCTCAAGGCTGGTACTGGGGTAAACGTGGCCCATTTAAGTATGTTGGGCACACAGGTGGCAACCATACTAAACTTCGTCAATATTACATGGATGGGAATGACGGCGCTACATACACAATTGCCTACCTAACTAATGGAAGTCGAACGAATATATATATAGACCATTTGGTTGATGAAGTGATGGCTATTGTTGACACCGAAGCTTTTGTTCTTGAAAAATTAGGGGTAGATTTGTTTGATTTAGCATTCTCTTCATCCACCTCAAGCCAATTAGACGCTTTAATTGAAAATTACAAAGTGAATGGAGGGGATGCTGAAAATGGTTTAAATGGTTTTATAAATCAGAAAGCATACGCCCTTTTATTTTCAGTTGGAGCAGAGGTTGCTTTACCTCTATTTGAATTGAACGTAAGACTATTTCCCCAATCCGCAAATTCATGGGATAGCTTGGCTGAGGTATGGTTAATGAAAGGGGAGCGGGCATTAGCTATCCAACATTATGAAACTGCACTTAGGATAGACCCAAAATTGCAAAGCGCTCTTCAGCAATTAAAAAAGCTTAAAAAACAACATTAATGACAAACAGAACACCTTGAGGAGATATATTGATGACTGTCACTATTTGGCATAACCCACGTTGCAGCAAATCCCGTAAAACATTGGCCTTGTTGGAAGAAAATGGAGTGGCCCCCACGGTGCAGCTATATTTGGATGACGGCCCCTCCGCAGAAGAAATAACGCGCGTTTTAACCATGCTCGGGATGGAGCCCAGAGACCTGATGCGTAGTGGTGAAGCTGAATATAGTGAACAGGGCTTGGATGATAGTTCACTTGAGGCTGCAACATTGGTGGCGGCGATGGCAGCAACACCGAAACTGATCGAGCGTCCTGTGGTTATTAATGGCGATAAAGCCGCAGTGGGGCGTCCGCCTGAATCTGTGTTGGAAATTCTTTAGCTTTTTTATAGGTGCTAATCTTTCAAGCGGCGTTCTAGCAATGGGTACAGGATCAATTGGCCGAACCCGCGCATGCCAAGAAAGACCAATATAGCAACCCAAAGGCCGTTAAAGCCATATGCATCGGTGAGCGGCTCTAATGCCAGAGCATAAACCGCAAAGGCAATGGCCATGGTGACCAGCATGCCCTTAGCGTCAGTGGCCCCTATGAAAATACCATCAAATTGATAAGACCAAACGCCGACGATGGGCAGCAATATGATCATGATGTTGGCATTATTAACTAAGGTTTTAACGGGCTCTAGGTCGGTTAATTGGGCGGTGATAGCATTGCCAAAAAAGCCAAAAAGCGCCACATAAAAAAAGCTGGCACCAAGGGCCCAGATAAATGTTCTGATGACCCAATAGCGGAATTCAACCCTGTTACCTGCGCCGTATGCGGCCCCGGTTAAGGCTTCTGCAGCATAGGCAAAGCCGTCTAACCCAAGTGATATTAGCAGCAAAAAAACATTTAATACATGGGTGGCGGCTAGGGCTTCCGGCCCCAGAGCGCTGGCAGTTCGGGTTACCATTGTCAGCGCTGTTATCAGCAAAATAGTGCGGGCGAGCAATAGGGTGTTCACTTTAAACAGGGCAATAAAATCGCCCATATGCCATGTTTGTGGGTTAAAAATTGCGGTCTGTAATTTCTGACCACCAAGCAAGCGGAACATTACGACAATCCCGGCAATGACAGTTATCCATTCGGCGATGAGGGTGCCGTAAGCAATGCCCGCGACGCCCATGTTAAAGCCTAAAACAAAAATTAAATTCAGCGCACCATTGGTGATATTCAATATAAGCTGCAAAAGCAGCGCAATTTTAGTGCGGGCCGTGCCGATGAGAAAGCCATTGATAGCGTAAAACATTAAGGTGGCAGGCGCTGACCAAATACGAATATCAAAATAAGCGGCAAAGGGCGCACCAACGCCGGCGGGTGGGTTCAAAATGGTGAAGGCGGCATTTTTCAACGGCTCAGCGAGGATTAAAATTACCACCGATATAGCGATGGATGTTACCATCACCCGCACCATTAAGCGGCGCAGGGCTTGTCTGTCGCGGCGGCCATGGGCTTGGGCGACGAAGCCGGTGGTGCCCATGCGCAAAAAACCAAAGGTCCAAAAAACATAGGTAAAAACGGTGGATGCAATACCAATGGCCGCCAAATGCACACTGCTCGGCAAGTGACCAATTGCCCATGTATCAATCAGCCCAACCAGCGGCGTACTGCTACCCGCGAGGATAGCCGGTCCGGCGATAGCCCATATTTTTCGGTTTGCCCCGATTTTCCACGGGCATGCTGTCGCATTGGTCATTCAATAGCTTTCAAACTTATTGGCAAATCCATTGGCGGCGAAGGAGCCATCCACTATGCTTCGTATCATAAATAGACTTCGAGACAAATGATCATATGTTTCTTGTCTGTGTGTTGACCCAATTGGTGACAGAAAGTGCAATATTGAAGGACGGACTAGCGCATAACGCCTTAACTGATGAAGCGCTTATTGCCTTGATTGCAGATGGTGATGCGGGTGCCTTTACCGCACTGGTGCGTCGCCACAGTGAGCGATACCACGCTTTGGCGATGCGGATGCTGCGAGATCGTCACCGGGCTGAGGATGTGCTGCAGATATGCTTTGCGCGCCTCTGGCAAAGGCCTGACCGCTTTAGGGCGGATGCGGGTAAATTTACCAGCTGGTTCTACCGGGTTGTTTCCAACGCTTGTTTGGATGAGCTGAGGAAGAGGCCACTTAGCCCCCTGCCAGAAGGCTATGACCCGGTTGATGATAGCCCGTCAGCGCTGGACGAAAGAGTGGCGGAAGACAAGCGGCGCATGGTGGCGGCGGCGATGGCGATGTTAAACAACCGACAGAAATTGGCGGTGACGCTTTGTTATTTTGATGATTTGAAAGTGGGCGAAGCCGCAGAAATAATGGGTTTGAAAATGAAAGCGATGGAATCACTGCTAGTTCGTGCCCGGCGGCAAATGCATAAAAGCTTGATAGCCAATAAAGAGAACAACGTATGACCGACGAAAGTAATTTTGAAATAATTGACCAAAAGCTTAAAGAGCAACTGCAATTGGTATCAAAGCCAGAGCCTGCAAGTGCTGCTTTAATATCTCGGCTGGAAGCTATTTCTGGTCGTCTACCTCAGCAACATTTGAGACATGGTTTTTTGGCATCATTTCTATTTTGGCTCCAAGATCAAAGGAGTGATTTTATACCGGCAATGTTTTTGCCGCAATTTGGCACCTTGACCGCTGTTATGGCGCTTGGTTTTTTTATTGGTATGCAAGAACCAGAAGCGACCGCCATAGACGAATATGATATGAGCATCTATTTAACCGGCGAAATGGATAACAGCTTGATAGAGGACGGTGAAGAATGAAAGATACCCCACGTTATATAATCATTATCTTACTGGCATCCTTGGCCGTGAATGTCTTCATTTTTGGTATATGGATTGGCCGGGAATATTCGGGCACCCATCAAGGTATGCGAAAGCCGATAGATTTTAACTTGCGGGCTATATCGCGGACCTTGCCGGAGGAGCAGCAACAGATGTTACGCAAGGCCCTGCGAGAGTATGGCCCTAAAATGCGGCAGCAGGCTGAAGCGCAGCGCAAATTGCGCCTTGAAATTCGATCAGTGATAATGGCTCCAACCCTAGACACAGAAAAATTAGCTGAATTGCTGGCACGCGAGCGGGCATTTTTTGGGCAGGTGCGGGCGCCAATGCATCAGGCAATGCTGGATATTCTGCCCAAACTTCCCCAAAGTGAAAGATTGAAATGGGTGGCGGCTATTGAAGCTGCTCAACAACGTAATAGGCGTAAAAGGCGCTAGATTTTATATAAATATTTTGGTGATCTTATTGTTCACATTGGTAAAATTTTAGTGAACTAGCGACATATCTGCCTAAATATGCTAGGCTATCAACCATGATTGCTGCAATTACATTGTCGTCCACAGGTGTGGCCCCAGTAGGCTTGACCAAGGTTAACCCTTCGGGGGAGGCTTTTTTCGCACGTAATTCGGCGCAAGAAGCACTTGTTGCGGAGCCATCACCTCCTCCTGCTGCACCCCCTGCCGAAACCCGCTCTGCGGTTGAAACGGCAGCACGTTTTGCCCCGGTAAATTTGGGCGGAAAGTCAGCGATTGATGCGCAAGTGATCGCCTCAAATGCACCATCACGGGCACCAGCGGCACCCCTCCCACGAGCTCAGCAGTCAACATCTACGCCCCAGCCCCAGCAATCTATACCATCACCGCAGGGACGGGCACTTGCTAAAAATTTTAGTGAGGCAACCAGAATTTCACCCGAAGAAGCGGTGGTGATTGCACGGTTGCAAGCGCGTGACCGAGAGGTAAGAGCCCACGAAAATGCGCATGCCGCAGCAGGAGGCAGCTTTGCGGGAAGACCGCAACTTGAGTTTCAAACAGGACCAGATGGCCGCCAATATGCGGTTGCGGGCAGTGTTTCCATTGATGTTAGCCCAGTGAACGGTGATCCAGCGGCAACCCTGCGTAAGGCTGAAACGGTGAAACGTGCGGCGCTCGCTCCAGCACAGCCATCATCGCAGGACCGCTCCGTTGCGTCAGCCGCCGATGCCCTAGCGCGGGAGGCGCGGGCGCAATTAGCCGAAATAAAACGAGAGGAAGCGGCTGAACTTCGCGGAGAGACGCCAAAAGGTGAAGAGGGTTTAGCGTCTATTAATAATAGCGAGAACCCTGCGCCAATTACAACGACACCAAGTTTCGTATCACAGGCACCCGAACAGCCAGTTTCGATCAACTTGACAAATCTTATAGCGTAACATCTGCACCAATTGCATCCTTGATCGAGCCGTAACCATCAGCCTTTAAGGCCAGGGTTAATTGACGCTTGATCCGGGGAATTAATCCGGGGCCCTCAAAAACGAGAGCGCTGTAGAGCTGCACCAAACTGGCGCCAGCACGAATTTTGCGGTAAGCATCATCGCCGCTGGCAATACCACCAACGCCGATAAGCGGCAGTTTACCTTTAGTTAGCTGGTAAAATTCTTTCAATATTTCGGTGGATATATCCATTAGCGGCGCGCCAGAGAGACCCCCTGCTTCTGTTCTGTGACACGAAATAAGACCCTCAGGCCGGGTGATTGTGGTATTGGCGATGATCAGCCCGTCAATGCCATGCACCGTCACAGCCCGGACAATATCTTGTTTATCAGCGTCTAAAAGGTCAGGCGCTATTTTTAATAGGATGGGGATATAAGCGTCTCCGGACTTTAGCTTTTCTTTTCGGCGGTCGATTATTTTACCAAGCAAGTCCGAAAGCGCGTCATAAGACTGCAGGGCCCGCAAGCCCGGTGTATTAGGCGACGAAATATTGATAGTGAAATAATTACTAAGGCCATAAAGAGCATCAAAGCAGGTGATATAATCAGCCGTGCGGTCAGCGCTATTTTTATTGGCCCCAATATTAGCACCGATGATGCCGGGTTGGGCTTTGCGTTTTTCTAGGCGGCCCTTAAAGGCGGCAAGGCCAGCATTATTAAAACCATAACGATTGATAACAGCCTTATCTTCTTTTAGGCGAAAAAGTCGGGGCTTGTCATTGCCGGCTTGGGGCTCAGGTGTCACGGTGCCAGCCTCAACAAAGCCAAAACCAGCTTTAAGCATGGGGCCCATAACGTCAGCGTTTTTATCGAACCCTGCCGCAAGGCCAATGGGGTTTGGCATATCTAAACCAAATATATTACAGGCCAAAATTGGGTCATCATCAGGGCTAAAGCAAACAGGGCTAAGGCCCGCAGATAAGGCCTTTAGGGTCATCTCATGGGCTTTTTCGGGGTCAAGCGTGAAGATGAAAGGCTTTATAATGGGGTAAAGGTCGATCATCGGATTATGTCACCAAAGGCTGTTTTGCTAACGGTCCATGGCGCATCCATTTCGCGCATAATTTCACTGAAGGCAGTTATATCACTGCGGGCTAAAATGCCATAGAAATGGGGAAAGCGATCGCCACTATGGGATATTTCCCACTTCAAATATTTTTGCGAGTCCTTGCCAAAATCAACCCTTGCCAACATTAAATGATCTGCTGCGGCATAATGATGGGCTAATGTTGATGGCACTTGCGCTTTTGAAGACAGGTGAATGAAACCATCCCGCTTGTCATCACTAGACCCCGCAAAGCTGCCACTAGCTTCAAAAGCATGCCATTCGCTTTGAGTGAATATTTTATAAACTGCACCATCCTTCATAAAGTTGGTGATACCCGCTTGATGGGCCATGTGCAAGGGGGTCACTGTTTCTTTTCTGGTGGTAGAATTTTGGTTTTTGGCTCAAGGGTGAAGCTTTTTATCGGGCATTTTAGGCCGCTGCGGGTGCGGACGGTGTCTGTTTTCACGCATAACCGGTTCACACTTGGGGTGAAGGCAGTATAATTATGGAACTTGAGGTCATGGCAAACGCTTTGCAGCGCAACAGCAACATTAAAATCCCCTTTCATTAGAAACCGTATATTTTTATCATCAAGAATTTTGTATCCTTGGATCATATCACTATTAATGCAGCGAGGATGGCTACTATCAAAGACCCCTTGGGGTGTGCTATCATCACCGGTGGCAAACGCAGGGCTCACAGTAAGCGCCAAAAAGGTCAGCACAGCGCTAGCAGGATGCTTCAAGGGTTTCGGACATTTGATCAATGTTTTTCCTTGCTGGTTTTGGAGCGGCGGTTCCCATTATGGACAGCCCGCCTGAATATAGTATGAATTGGCATCTATTTTGAGCAACAGAAATATAGGGGCTCATGGTTTAATAATAAAGACATGCCATAGTTCAGCCCCCTTGTAGAATGAAGCTCGGCACACAATCTATAGAGCATCGCTCTGCTACAGTTGGCTGTAAACATTAAGGAATTGCTATGGGCCGGGAAATTTGGTTGTGGATCAAGGAAAAACTTGGGCTGTTGCTGTCGTGGATAGGGCAAAAGGTAGCTTGGCTTTTTAAGCGTCTATGGGAATGGCTGCGTGATTTGTCTGGTGCTACATGGCGAAAGGTGGCGTGGATAACGCCGCTCGCCTTTATGGTTTATATTCTTATTGGCATGGCGGTGGTTTACCGTATTGATGACACACCCCTTCCAACCAGCTCTGTTGCAGAGGGTGAAAGCCATTTGGTCGCCGTGATGGTTACCCTTATTAACAGGGAGGCGCTTGAGAATAGCTGGACCCCTAATGACCCAGTGTTTTTACCCGGCTGGTGGCTGGATAATACCCCATCCTTTCAACGCGGCATCATTGGCGCGCTTTCCCGCACATCATTAGAGTTGCGTGATCAAATTGGTCGCACTCGTGGCTCTAGCGCTGTAGACGCTGATTTGAATTTGGCGGCTGGGCAATTGGCGATCGAGCCTAATCGCTGGTATATGGATTTCTCAACATCAATTTTACCCACCAACACCAGCGATTATTTTTACCGCGAAGCCGCTAAAAGCCTGGCGCGTTATAATGGAAGGTTAGGCAAAGGTGAGGCTGTGTTTGAGCGCCGTTCCGATAATTTGCTCGAGACTTTAAACCGAATCGCCTTGGACATTGGTAGCAACTCAGCCGCTTTGGAGCAATATATTGACGAGCATAGTGGTGGCTTTGCCCCTGACCTTGGTGCTGATGATCTGTTTTATGAGGTCAAAGGTCAAGTATTTGCCTATAGTATGGTTCTGCGCGCGCTTAGGGCAGATTTTGCTGAAGTAATTGAGGCCAAGCAGCTTGATAATTTGTTCGATAATATGATTGCGTCGATAGATTCAGCGGCTAAATTAAATCCGGTGATTATTGTGAATGGAAAATTTGGCGGCATGATACCTAATCACCTTTCCGAACAAGGTTTATATGTTCAGCGATCACGGGCGCAGATGCGGGAAGTGACCAATATTTTGTTAAAATGACTGGGCTGTCCTTCCTGTGGCTTTAAATAGATCGCTTGCCAAGGCTGCCAAAGCCTGTCAATTTTAGTGCCATGGAAACTGATTTAGCACCACAGGACGGCGAACACACAATTTTGCCAATGAGGAAACGATCACGCAAAATGATGGTCGTGGTTGATGGCTCTCCCGAATGTCGGGTGGCCATTCGCTTTGCTGCAGGTCGCGCGGCTCATATTGAAGGCGGAGGTCTCATTCTATTTCACTGCATTCGCCCTGGGGAGTTCCAGCATTGGATGGCGGTGGCAGATAGGATGCGCGAAGAAGCTTATACAGAAGCGCAAGAAATGCTCGATGATGTTACCGAGCGTGTACAAGCTTATTGTTCCGTAGCCGCCGAGGTGGTGATCGCTGAAGGGGACCCAAAAGTTGAAGTGGTTAATTTTATCGAGCGCCGAGATGATGTTTTCTCACTTGTTTTAGGGGCGAACTCTGACGGTGACCCGGGTCCACTGGTGGATTACTTTTCAGGCCCGCTCATTAACAATTTAAAGTGCCCATTGGCGATCGTGCCCGGGGGCCTCACTTACGCTGAGATCGACGCGCTGGTCTAAGGCGCTCCTTTGGATCCATATTCTGAAAATATTGCTCGTAAACCAGCTTTATAATCTGGGTATAATAGTTTGATGCCCAGCTCTTCTTTCATGCGATCGTTGCGTACTTTTTTATTGTCGCGGTAAAAGCTTTTTGCCATATCGCTTAGGCCCGCATGGTCAAAATCTATGCCCGGAGGTACGGGTAAACCGACAAGATCAGCTGCAAATTCTGCAACATCTTGCGGCGGCGCATGTTCGTCATCACAGACATTATAAAGCCGTGTAGGCCCTGCCATTTTGGCGGCAGAGCTGAGCACAGCTACGATGTCATCCACATGAATGCGACCAAACATTTGCCCGGGCTTTATAATGCGCCGCGCTCGGCCAGCATGAAGGGCAGCAATAGAGTTTCGGGAGGGGCCATAAATTCCGGCTAGCCTAAAAATTTGTACACTGGTATTTTGAGTCTCGAATGCCTCAAGCCATAAATTCTCAGCCCTTAGGCGGTTGACGCTCCTTTCCATGCTTGGGATGCAGGGCGTTTCTTCGTCAACCCAGTTACCACCATGATCACCGTAAACGCCGGTTGTGGATAAGTAGCCCACCCAGCGCAGGTCAGGCAGTTTTTGAATGTGGCCCTTTAATTGATTTAGAACGGGGTCTCCAATTCTGTTTGGCGGGATGGTCATCAGAATATGGGTTACGCCCTCAAAGGCTTCCATGGCAAAAGGAAAAGTCCCATCAAAGGGATAGACGCGGTAATGCAACCTTTCCAATATGGCTGCTTGCTCAGGCTCTCGGGTGGTTCCTGAAATCTTCCAGCCCTTTTTCTGCAATGCTGCTGTCAAGGCTTGCCCAACATAGCCGAGGCCAAAACAGAAAATATGCGGCGTTTGTTCACGGGTTTTAGCTGTTGCTTTCATTGGAGGTCCTAATTTTGTGCCGCATGATTTAAATTTATTTATCCATTATATCACTTCGGCCTTGAAATTGCCGCAGCACGGCGGCACCTTGCCGGAATGAAACAGAAAATGCTTATTAGTTTAATTGTTATGTCCTTGAGCACTGTGGCGCATAGTGCGTCGCAAGACAAGTCACCGGCGAGCCCATTTCTTGTGGATGAAGCTCGCTATCAAAATTGTTTGACCTTTGCTGCTCGCGCGCCTGACCGGGGCATTGCAATGGCGCTGGAGTGGAAAAGCGCTGGCGGGGGTATTCCTGCCAGGCACTGTGTTGCGGTTGGCCTTTTTACACTAGGGGAATATAGGGAAGCAGCAGCCCGTTTTGATGCCATTGCTGATGACGCCCGCATGGGGCGCGGTATGCCGTTGTCTGGCAGTAAGCGCATTACAGCTGGCTCGGCACTGGTGTCTGACTTGTTTTCGCAAGCAGCCAATGCATGGTTGTTGGCAGGTTATTTAACCGAAGCGGAAGAATCTAACAGTAAAGCGGTGGCGCTAGCGCCTAAGGGTTCTGATCAATATTATGAGCATATTATCGATAGGGCTCGTATTTCTGCGGCGGATGAAGATTATGCTTTGGCGCTTGAGGATTTGCGCTTGGTGCTGAGTGCCATGCCAGACCGCACAGACATTCAGGTGTTGGCGGCAACGGCCTCCCGGGCGCTTGGGGATGTGACAAGCGCTGCTAATTACTTGGAAAAAGCCTTGGCGCTTGAGCCGAGCAATCCGGTCGCACTTGTTGCTCGTGGGCGACTGTTTAGGCAAATTGGCTCCCCAAATTTGGCGCGGGCAGACTGGCTTAAGGTGATGCTGGAAAATGCCGATACTGATATCGCCGATGAAGCAAGGGCAGCGCTTGAAGCTATGGAAATTGCGTTAATGGCGGATAAAGAGCCTAAAAACCAACCTTAGCTTCATATAAGTCCGGCAGATTATTTTCAAATAATACAGCGTCTTTTATATCAACATTATCCTGCACCCAGG
The DNA here is from genome assembly GCA_021774735.1 of Alphaproteobacteria bacterium. Lineage (GTDB taxonomy): Bacteria > Pseudomonadota > Alphaproteobacteria > Sphingomonadales > Kordiimonadaceae > JAJFIS01. The sequence continues at coordinate 206,477 of JAJFIS010000019.1, forward strand.
CTTCAGCCTCGGCTTGGGTATTAAAGGACATGACCGAAGCATGGCCGTCATTTGTGCGCTGGGCTTCGGCTAAAAATGTTGGGATGCGTTCGGGTGTGACGATCAAAATAATGTCTGCATGTTGGGTCGCGGCTGCCCCAAGCTTTGCGTGTTCGCGCTCATGTTCGCTGCCAAGCTCGACCATGCCGGGGGTGACCAATATACGCCGTCCGCCGGGCTTTACCAGCACGTCCAGCACCTGCAGCGCTGCGATAAAGCCTTCTGGGTTGCTGTTATAAGCGTCATTGATAACCGCTGGTTCATGGTTACCAAAGCTGACCTCCGCCCGGTGGCGAATTTGGCCCATGGTGCGCATGGACCCACGAATAACCGACCAAGGCAGCCCAACCATCCGCGCAGCCATAACGGCGAGCGTAATATTATCCGCCTGGTGGATGCCATATAGCGGTGCTTTCAGCTCATATGTTTCACCGGCCTCACTTAAGGTAAGCGTTAAGCCTCCTGCGGTCATCTCCACATTGTCGAGCGTGATGTCTTGTCCCGTTAAGCGGTAGTTGCCCGGTGTTTTGGCTATGCGGTCAGCCAGCAGTTCGGCCTTGATGCCGTTTGTTGATACTGCGACCATGCCACTGCGTTTAAAAACTGCTTCCGCAAGCTCAAATTTAGCGCGCGCAACGGTCTCCAGTGATTTAAAGCGTTCATAGTGTGCCGCACCAACTGCGGTTATAAGGCCATAATCTGGCGGCGCAAGCGCACAAAGGCGCTCGATAGAACCGGGGCCATAAGCGCCCATTTCCACAATGAAATAGGCGTGATCAGCGGTAAGACTTTCGCGGATAACCCGGGTTATGCCCATATCGGTATTTACACTGCCCGGGGTCGCCAATGTTGGCTTAGCGGCAGATAAGATATGGTTGAGGATATGCTTGGTGCTAGTTTTACCAAAAGAACCGGTGATAGCGATAATGGTGGGGTTTAGGGTCGCTAATTTTTTGATAGCTTCTGCGCGAAAGCCAGCTTTGATGCGCTCTTCAAAGGGTTCTAATATTTTGTTCGCTAGCGTCAGCAGAAAGGGCAGGGCTTGCACAAATAAAAGCAAAAGACCAATAAAGGTGGGAAGCCGCCAGTCATAACTTTCTACCGGGCTGGTGAATATATCCCAGCTTAAATCAAGACTAAGCCGTAGACCATTATCGGCCATCATTGCGGTGGTAAGGATGAGCGCTGTTGCAACCAATGTAAGGGTGATATAAACCCAGAAAATACGGCTCGCCCGCATGGTCATCACCAGCGGTTTCTTACTATTTTGCAGAATGCGCTGGCTCAGGATTATGCCGTGGATGAAGCCAACGAGCACCAAGGGCACGGATAGGGAAACAAGCTCAGCCATGACCCCTTGTTGTGCTAATATTGCCAGCAAGCCCGCGAGCAACAACCAAATACTGGTCCGGCGATCTAGTGCCCCTTGGGCCACAGCCCACGCATAAAAGCGGTGGCTGTCATACTCCTCTTGCTGGTAAAACATCAGCAGCGCTTTGCCTCGGACAAAGGCAAGTACTAGGGATAAAAGCAGAGTGAGCAATGCGGTTGGCAGGATAAAGGGGATCATAAGACCTCTTTCAAGAAAGGTTTTATCTGCGCTTCAAGCTGGTGGGCCCCTCGGCTGAGAATATCCAGATGGCCGAAGCCTTCAAGCTCAACATATTGGCTATTTCTGATCAGGGCTGCATATTTCTGGCCAATCTCAGGGGGTGTTTCGCTGTCTTCACTACCATAGAGCAATAATGTGGGGCAATTTGTTGCCGCCGCTTCAGCTATGAGGTTTTCAGTTACAACACTCACAAAAGTATCGCGCATGTCTCCTGCATTACGGTAATCGGCACTGCCAAAGCGATGGGTATAGGCTTGCCTGAAAGAGGTTCTGAGTATTTTATCCGAAAGTCGTGCCAGACGACCTAATATAATTAAGCTGCTAGCGCGCAGATTCCACATTTGACTGCGATCGCGCTTCAACCCTGCACCACCGATCATTATGACCGCGCGCACCAGTGCCGGGTGTCTTGCCGCCATTTGTACCGAGACCCGACAGCCAAAACTGTGACCAATTAAAATCACCGGACCTTTTAAGGTTAGGTTTTGGCGTTTTAAATGTTTGGCTAGAGCATCGGCATAATCGGCAGTACCTGCGCCTTTATGTAACATCGGCGTTTGGCCAAAGCCCGGCAGATCAAACAATACATGACGGCCAAAGCGCTTCAACAATTTTGCGAGCGGCACAAGCGCATGGTGGTCTTGGCCCCAACCATGAAGCCAGATAAAAACCGGCTGCCCGGCGGGGTCTCCTATATCACTTCTATGCACGCTTATCCTTATCCGGCTTGAAAGATTGTGGCGCCCCCAGCGGCAGCACCGGTGCTGCCAAGGCGGGCCTTTGACAAGCGAAAGCCTTCGTCAATCATATGGCTAGTGAGCTCAACAAAGCTCATGGGATTGGGCGCATCTTGCCATAAGAAATAAGCAAAACTGCCGGGAATGGTGTTGACCTCATTAAACCAGACCTCGCCGCTTTTACTGTCACAGAGGAAATCAATCCGCACGGAGCCAGCAAGCGCTAACATGTCAAAAATTTTGGCGGCAGTGGTGCGAATGAATGTTTCTTGGGCCACTGTCATGCCATCGGGGTTAATCACTCGGTTGAGGCTTACCATACCTTCGCTGGGGGCATCCAACTTGGGGCTGCCAGCTTTGCTACCCGCTAAATATTTGCCTTTAAAGTCCAAAAGGTCTGCCTCGCGCTCTGGCTGTTCAATGGCCGATGTTTCTGCTTTGCCATCCTCGCCCATGCGGACGGCGATATTATATTCACTTAAATTATCCACAAAAGGTTCAATGATGGCTTGATTATCGAGGCGAAACACAGCCAGTAATGCGGCGATCATTTCATCCATATCACCCGCTCTAGAAACGCCGACGCTGCTGCCGAGATTCACGGGCTTAACGATATAAGGAAAGCTGGAATTTGGCATAGCTTCTTTCAACATCTTAGCCACATTTTTCTCATCCAGAAAAACGCCTTCAATAGGGCGGTCAATGAGCAGGTCATCCAGCACATTAATGTCCGCCGCCCGGGCAGTTTGCTTGGTGAAAGCTTTGTCCATGGTTACCGCTGCACCCAGCAGTCTGCAGCCAGTGTAGGGAATGCGGGCAAACTCAAGCAAGCCTTGCAGGGTGCCATCCTCACCGTTGCTGCCATGAATGGCGGGCACCATGATGTCAAAGGGGATAGTGTCTATTTTTTCGCCGAGTAGTTTTTTGCTGCGGCTTAAAAGCTGTGGTTGGGCCATGTTGACAGCATTTAAGTCTAAATTCACCGCAGTTAGGTCAGCGCTTTGGCCGTTTTCTACCGGATATAAACTGCGTTTTTTAAGGGCAGAGCCTGTCCACCACTGCCCTAGAGGGTCAATGTAAATCGGCAGGCCAGTGAAACGGTTGCTATCAAGGGCATCAAGAAATTGAAGGCCGGTTAAAATACTAACGTCATGTTCGACGCTTCGCCCTCCAAAAATAACAGCGACAATTTTCTTGTTCACAGCGGGTCCTAGCCTTATCACCTCAGGGATTATTGAAAGTATAATGCCCTTGTTTCTTCTGTCTTATCTAAGCTGAGCGGATTGTTAAAGCCCATTTTCATTCTTTTTAGCGCGAAAAGCCACTTAAGCCAATAAGCATGGCATGATAATGGCAGAAATCACAAAAGCGTGGTTGCCGTGGACAGTTAGCCCCTCGCACCGTAAGCTGGTTCTCAATAGATAGAAAATTGGGAGAATGAAATGGTATCAACCTTTAAATCTAATAGAAAAGCTACAGCATGCCTAGCTTTAGCCGCAGGCTTGTTCTTTTCATCAAATACATTGCTGCTAGCACAAGACGGTGACCGTTTTGCCAAGGTGAAAATAACCACCGAGAAGGTCAGCGATAATCTTTATGTATTATTTGGTGCTGGCGGTAATATCGGTGTCTCGGTTGGCGAGGATGGTATTTATCTTATCGATGACCAATACGCACCGCTGTCAGGGCGCATTTTAGATGCCCTAAAAATACTAAGTGATCAGTCCTTGCGCTATGTTATCAGCACCCACTGGCATGGGGACCATACGGGCGGCAACGAAAACATGGCACAGGCTGGCGGGCAAATCATTGCTCACGACAATGTGCGCATCCGCATGAGGGCGGGAAGTTACATCAAGGCATTTGATATGCAAGTTGCTCCCGCAAAGCCAGAAGCTCTTGCTGTAATAACCTATAGTGATGCCATGTCCTTGCATTTAAACGGCGAGGAAGCCCGCATAAAGCATGTGGAAAATTCCCATACCGACGGCGACAGCATGGTTTGGTTCAGAGCTAGCAATGTTGTTTATATGGGTGATACTTTCTTTAACCTGCGTTACCCCTTAATTGACCTTAGCTCAGGTGGCTCGGTGGACGGGGTTATAAATGTGGCGACCGCAACCCTGAGCCAGATTGACGATCAAACCATCATCGTTCCGGGTCATGGCCCTGTTACCAACAAAGCTGGCTTAAAGGCATATCGCGATATGCTGGTAACCTTGCAGGAGCGGGTGTCGGCGCTTAAGACTACTGGAAAAACCAAGGATGCGGTGATTGCTGCCAACCCATCAGTTGACTTTGATGATGTGTGGAGCACCAATGATAGCTGGCGCGATCTTTTTATAGGTATTATTTATGATGACGTCTAGCTGGCGTTAACTTAATGAAAAACGGCTTGGAATTTTCCAAGCCGTGTGTGTTTAGCGCATAATGATGAGGCTTATTCTTCTTCAGGCGGCTCGATAACAATTTTCATTGTTTCGCCGTTGCGCCCAGGAAAACCCTCAAACAAAGCTTCCAACATATAGGGCATTAGTTTGGGCAAATGCTTTTGGCGGCTTTCACTTTCAACAACGCCTTCGAACAACACATCTCCTAAGTTGCCATCTTCACCGTCTGGGTAGCGTAAGCTAACTTTTAATGTGGCGGTATAAACCGTGGTTGCTCTGACGTTATCGCCCCGGTCATAGAGGAAAGGGTCATAGGCCCACCAATAGGAGCTATGGTGACCATAGCGACGACCACCATAATGGCCAAAACCAATATTTACTCGGGGGTAACTGGTCAGTTTTTCCCGGCCTTCAGAGATAGCATATTCCATAACGGCGATCAGCTCTGGAGCTTCGCCGTCAGCGGCGGCATAGCCATAGTGAGATAATTGCCCACCCAACATTTCGGCGTAAGTAGCAAACTCAAGGCTACCGTTCAGCTCAACATCTTTGGCAACAATATTAACTAGCGCGCCATTAGCAGGTGGCAAACTGGCATGAAAGCGGGTTACATCGCCTTTAAAGGCAGGGCCTGAGCAAGCAGCTATGAGCGCTACTGTCCCGACGAGAAGAAATGTTTTCAGTGCCTGCATAGTCATGTCTCCTTAAATATATTATTGCAGCTTAAGGGGCAGTTTGGCTCAATTACAAGCCAAGAAATGTCACTTTATCGTCACAAGACTGAACAGAAGCTGAATGAAGTTTAATCAGGGTTGCTATGGGCTCGCTCTATATAAAACCGACGACCTGCTTAACTTCCTGCAAAATTGGCTCTGCTATGGCTTGGGCCCGTTCACCGCCGCGCACTAAAATACGGTCTATTTCTGCCGGGTCATCCATCAGACGCGCCATCTCAGTGGTGATAGGCGCCAGCTTTTCTACTGCCACATCGGTGAGCGCTTTTTTAAAGTCACCAAAACCACGGCCCTCAAACTGAACGCAAACCTGATTGCGTGTCGCATCGGTTAAGGCCGCATATATACCGACGAGATTAGTAGCCTCTGGGCGGCCTTCTAGGCCAGCGGCGGTTGCGGGCAATGTTTCAGCGTCAGTTTTGGCCTTGCGAATTTTAGCCATGATGGTGTCCGCGTCGTCGGTCAGGCTGATGCGGCTATACTGCGACGGATCAGACTTGCTCATCTTCTTGGTACCATCGCGCAGGCTCATTACCTTGGCACCCTCGCCCATAATCACAGGCTCGACGATGGGGAATATTTCGGTTTTAAAATCATGATTAAATTTTGTTGCAATATCCCGAGTTAGCTCCAAATGCTGTTTCTGGTCTTGGCCAACGGGCACATGGGTCGCTTTATAGAGCAGAATATCCGCCGCCATAAGGTTAGGGTAAACATATAGACCGCAGCTCGCTTTTTCGCGGTTTTTGCCAACCTTGTCCTTAAATTGGGTCATGCGGTTGAGCCACCCAAGGCGGGCGACACAATTGAAAATCCAAGCTAGTTCAGCGTGACCGGGCACCCGGCTTTGATTAAAAAGTATCGATTTTTCAGGGTCAACACCCGTCGCTATATAGGCCGCAGCTGCTTCACGGGTTTGCTGCGTTAAAGTGGCCGGGTCCTGCCATGTGGTGATAGCATGCATGTCAACAACGCAGTAGATACACTCATAGTCATCTTGCAATTTTACCCAGTTGCGAAAAGCCCCCAGATAATTACCAAGGTGCATATTGCCGGTTGGCTGAGCGCCCGAAAAAACCCGCTTTTGGTCAGACATGCTTATGTATCCCCGTTATTGGTGGTGGCTAAATATAGAGCCTGCCAATTGCGCGCTCTTATGGCAGGGCGTGGCTTTTTGGTCAAGTGGCGCCTTTGACCAGTTTTTTAATATCAGCGATATGTACCAATTTTAGTAGCAATATCGACAGCAAGTAACTCAATAGCCCACCCCCAACCAGCATACCAAGGGCCAAGACCCGCTCCAGGCCATCACTTTGGAAGGCGGGTGCCAATATTTGGGTTAAGCCATAAAGGCTTGCCCCCATGAGAACACAGGCGAGTATAGTTTTCACCAGTGGTATTATCAGTGGTTTTTTAATCTTGTAAAGGTCTCGGCCATGAAGGCCGCCGTATAGCATTGCCACATTCGACCAAGCTGCAATGGCGGTAGCAAGCGCCAAACCCGCATGTTGCAATGGACCGATGAGTAATAGGTTTAAGATTAGATTTATGCCGACAGCAATGATGGCATAGCGCACCGGGGTGCGAGTGTCTTTGCGGGCATGGTATGCGGGCGTGAGGATTTTACTAACCACATAGGCAGGCAAACCAATGGCAAAAAACATCAGGGCATAGGCGGTGGCAGCAGTGTCAGCGCCATTAAATTCGCCGCGCTCAAACAGGCTGGCGATAAGCTCATCTGGTATAAGCAATAATGCTGTGGCGGCGGGCAGGGTTAATAGCATTGCATAACGCAGGGCACCGTTCATGGCTAATTCGGCTCCTCGGTCATCCCCGCGCCCCAGTGCTCGGCTAATGGTTGGCAGTAAAACTGTGCCAACGGCGACGCCGATGATGCCAACGGGCATTTGGTTCAGCCGATCAGCGTAAAAGAGCCAGCTGACAGAACCCTCTGGTAGGAAGCGCGCGGCGAGCAACAGGTCCACCAGCAAATTTATCTGCATAACGCCAGCCCCAATGGCGGCGGGAAGCACAATTTGCACCAGTTCACGGGTGCCGTCGGTGATGCGCGGCATCCGCCACTGTAACTTCATCTCAGTTCGGCGCAGCGCAATCGCCAACCATAGCAGCTGCACAGCACCGGCGGCGGAAATGCTTATGGCGAGCCAGCGGGCCACCATGCTGCCATCCGTACCATTGGTCGTAAGCAAGGCGATGATCATACAAATGTTCAACAGAATGGGTGCAGCAGCGGCGCTCATAAAACGGTCAAGCCCGTTCAGGCAGCCCGCGAAAAAAGCCAGCAGTGACACCAGCGGCAGATAGGCAAACAAGGTTCTCGACAGTTCCAAGCTTAGGGTAAATTTCTCGCTGTCGCCGTCAAAGCCACCGGTTAAGCCCCACATCACCCAAGGCATGGCAAGCTGCATCAGCGTGAAGAAACCAATGAGCATGGGCATGAAAACTGAAAAAGTTTCTTCGGCAAAACGGGCGGCTTCTTTGATGTCCCCCTCGGCCAAGCGGCGAGAAAATAGGGGCACAAAGCCCGCTGAGAAGGCCCCTTCAGCAAATAGACGGCGGAAAAAATTGGGTAATTTGAAGGCGATGAAAAAAGCATCGGCGACCATGCCAGCGCCTAAGTAGCGGGCCATAAGCATGTCGCGGACAAAGCCTAATATGCGACTGAGCACTGTAAAGGCACCGACGCCAATTATGCGCTTAATCATGGTGCTCACGCTGGGGCCTCCTGCTCTTCTATGTGCGATATCATTGTTTCCCCGCGCACTGCCCCTAATAGTTTTTTCTCAATATTATTCAAGCGGATTTTATTTTCAATTTTTTTACCCAAAAGATCACATACATAAAATACATCGACAGCTCTTTCGCCATATGTGGCGACATGAGCTGAAAAAATAGATAACTTTAAGCGGTAAAGCGCCTCTGCCAGATCAAACAAAAGCCCCGGACGGTCTTTAGCGTTAACCTCTATTATCGTTGATCGGTTGGAGGCGCCATTATCGATAATAACAGCGGGCTCAACATGGAAGGCAGCATCTTTTTGCGCCAGTGCCTGCCGAAAACTTGGTCTTTCTGTTGCAGCATTAGGGTTTTTCAGGGCTGAAACTATCATATCTTTTAAGCGTATCAGGCGCTCTTCGGTAACATCGGCCGTGTCATCTATTGACTGGATGTCAAAATTATCGATGGCCATTCCATCGCGGGTGGTGTGTACCCGGGCACCAATGATTGTTGCTCCAGCTTTGCTAAGCGCTCCACTCATTTGGGCAAATAGCCCTGGGTGATCACGGGTAAAGATGCTGACGGTGGTGAGCCCGCGGGTTTGGTCAACCAATGTTGCAACACCTAGCACCTCCCCTGCTTGGTGTGTATCTTTCATCAAAATTGCATTTAGAGCCAGAACATCAACCTCTTCAGCGATCCAGTATGCATCACTAAAGCGGGATGCATGCGCGTCGGTTTCCGTTTGGGGCCATTCGTTTAAGCTCTCCCGCAGATTAGTCTGCTTTTGTGCAACGCGTTCACCCCTAGCTATGGTCGCATGGCCTAGCAATAACATCTCCTCACTGGCATAATATAAATCGCGCAGCAATTGGCCTTTCCAACTGTTCCAAGTGTTGGGGCCAACGGCGCGAATATCGACCACCGTTAATGCTAGCAATAATTTTAAACGCTCCGGACTTTGCACGACCGCGACAAAATCACTGATAGTCTTATTGTCGCTTAAATCACGCTTAAAAGCGATATGACTCATTAAAAGGTGGTTACGCACTAACCATGCCACGCTTTCTGTTTCCGCCAGGGTTAAACCTAAACGCGGGCAAAGCTTTTCAGCAACCTCAGCCCCTAATATGCTGTGGTTGCCCCCGCGCCCTTTGGCAATATCATGCAGGAATACGGCAATATAAAGAACCCGCCGCGACACAACTTTGGGCACAACGGCAGAGGCCACAGGGTGATCATCAATCAATAGTCTTGCTTCAATTTTTGCCAGTAAGCCAACGGCGCGAATGGTATGTTCATCCACTGTATAATGATGATACATGTCATATTGCATCTGGGCGACGATGCGTCCAAAATCGGGGATGAATTTACCCAAAACCCCAGCCTCATTCATCTTACGCAAGCTATCTTCTTTGGTGGTTTTAGCCGTGAGCAGAGATAAAAAAATGTCATTAGCTACTGGGTCACGACGTAACTTACTGTCGATGCGGGATAGATTTTGCTGAATGGCATGCAAGGCCTGTGGGTGGATATCATAACCCGCATCATTGGCCACTTGAAATATTTTTAGCATATGGAGGGGTGTGGTGGTAAAGTCGTCTAGCCCAACAATATTTAATCGATCTCCGTCTAGCCGGAAGTCCTCAAATTTTTTAGTGGGTAGAAGGCGGGCAAGAAGAGGCTTCTTTTGCTCTCGGGTTTCAAGTACAGCACAAAAAATTCGGGTTAAGTCCCCCACTTGTTTGGCAATGAGAAAATAATGTTTCATGAAACGTTCAACACCACTGGCACCGGGGCGGTCTTTGTAGCGCAAAAGTTCTGATATTTGCCGTTGCAGGTCAAAGGATAGGCGCTCTTCGGCCCGCGCAGATAGATAATGCATAGCCACGCGTACGGTCATTAAAAAGCTTTCAGCTTTACGAAAATGGCGATATTCTTGTCTTGTCAGCATACCAGCGGGAACCAACTCTGATATGCTATTAACGCCGTAAAGATATTTTGCTATCCACCACATGGTTTGCAGGTCTCTAAGGCCTCCTTTGCCTTCCTTGACGTTAGGTTCTACCACATAACGCGTATCACCCATCCGAATATGGCGTGCGTCACGTTCGGCTAATTTATCTTCAACAAACTTGGGGCCCGATCCGGTGATTACGCGGCGGACAAAGCTTTTTTTAGACTCGGCGAAAAGTGCTCTATCACCCCACAGGTAACGCGCCTCTAACATTGAAGTGCGAATGCTCAGGTCTTGCCGTGATAATGTTATACAGTCTTTGGGACTTCGGGTGGAGTAGCCCACTTTCAGATGGAGGTCCCATAGAATATAAAGCATATATTCTGCGACATTTTCGGCCCAAGGGGTTGCCTTAAAAGGTGTTAAGAACATTAAATCTACGTCGGAAAATGGAGCAAGTTCACCGCGACCATAGCCGCCGGTGGCCACTAAGGTTAAGCGTTCGGCCGTTGTTGGGTTTGCCAGCGGGTAAATATGATGGGTAACGAAATCAAATAAGACCCGCAATATTTGATCCATCAAATAGCATTGTGCCTTAGCGTTAGTGGTGCCTTTGTCGGTTTCTTCCATGAAACGACGACGGACTTCCTCGGTGCCGCGTTCAAGGGCAACTTTTAAAATCTCAATTAAAGCTTCGCGTTTTTCTTCTAGGCTTCCTTCTGTCGCTTTTTCATCAAGCACGGCCAGCAATATTTTGCGGTTAATGATATCAAGCCTATTTTTGGGGGTGGACATTTTAGCTCCCTGCCCCTTTCGCCTTTTGGGATAGTTCTTTCAAACTATAGAGCGCCTCCAAGGCTTCTCTGGGGCTCATGCTGTCTGGATTTATATCATAAATTGCGTCAGTTAATTTATCCCGTTCTGGTGAACCTTTGACCTCGGTATTTTGTACTGTTTTAAATAGGGGCAAATCTAGTGCAAGTCCCCGGCCCTTGTCGCTGCCCTCCGCAGTTTCAAGCCGTTCTAATACTTGCCGTGCCCGGGCAACAACAGTATTTGGCAGCCCCGCTAGCCGTGCCACTTGAATACCGTAAGACCCATCGGCTGCACCCTTGCCCACTTCATGCAGGAAAATAACCTCGCCGTCCCATTCGCGTACTTTCATGGAGCGTAGTGCCAGCGACGATAGTGTTTCTCGCAGGCTGGTCAGTTCGTGGTAGTGGGTGGCAAAAAGCGCCCGGCTTTGGTTGACATCATGCAAGTTTTCAACTGCCGCCCATGCGATAGACAGTCCATCATAGGTGGCGGTGCCACGACCAATTTCATCCAATATTACCAGCGAGCGTGGTGTTGCTTGGTTTAAAATGGCGGCGGTTTCGACCATTTCCACCATGAAGGTCGAGCGGCCATGGGCCAGATCATCTGATGCTCCCACTCGGCTAAAGAGACGGTCCACTATCCCTATATGTGCGGCAGTTGCTGGGACAAACCCACCCATTTGAGCCATGATAGCTATTAGAGCATTTTGGCGCAGAAAGGTACTTTTGCCGGCCATATTTGGTCCGGTAATCAACCATAGGCGTTCAGTTGCAGCAAGGTCACAGTCGTTAGCGACAAAAGGGGTTTGGTCACTAGTCAACAAGGCAGCTTCGACCACAGGATGGCGCCCCGATGATATTTGAAAAGTAAGACTGTCATCTACCTTGGGGCGGGCAAAATTTGATACAGAGGCGAGCTCAGCATTTGCAGAAGCAACATCAAGTGCTGCAATGGCTGATGCGGCATTAGCGACACTGCCACTTATGGCGAGCGTAAGAGTAACAAGGCTGTCAAAAATTTCTTGCTCGAGCGCAAGTGCGCGGTCACCGGCCTCTGATATTTTACCCGCCAGTTGTGCTAGCTCACTTGTGGAAAAGCGTACAGAATTCGCCAGTGTTTGGCGGTGGATGAAGGTTTCATTTAGCGGTGCTTCCAGCAGAGCATCACCGTTTTTGGCCGTTACATCCACATGATAACCAATGACATTATTATGTTTAATCTTGAGCGTGGTGATTTTTGTTAAACTGCGATATTGGCTCTCAAGCCCTGCAATAAGTCGGCGGCTTTCATCGCGCAGCATGCGAAAGTCATCCAGCGCGGCATTAAACCCTGATGCAACCAAACCGCCATCGCGGGCATTCAGTGGTAGTTCGCTCGCTAGTGCGCGGGAAAGTTCGTCGATCAAGCCATCATGAGCACCGAGGTCCTTTATGACCGTGGTCAGCTCAACGGGCAAGCGCTTCAATATATCTTCCCGTCCTGTCAATTGTCCCTTAAGTTCCCGCGCAGCAAGAAGGCCGGCATTTATGGCTCCCAAATCCCTTGGTCCGCCACGATCTAGAGACAAGCGAGAAAGGGCCCTGTCCATATCTGGTGTATGTTTCAGGGTTGTCCGAAGTGTGCTGCGCTCATTGGGGTGTTGAACAAAAAACTCGACAGCATCAAGGCGGTCATTAATCAGATCAGCATCGGTTAAGGGCGCGGCCATTCTGTGGGCCAGCACCCTTGCCCCCGCCCCGGTGATGGTGCGGTCGATGGCAGCGAGCAGGCTACCTTTTGGGTCACCTGACTGTGTGGTTATGAGCTCTAATGACCTGCGGGTGGCCGCATCAATCATCATCAGGCTATCATGGTTTAGACGCTTGGGTGGTTGCAAGCGGGGCATTTTGCCTTTTTGAGTATCTTCAATATAACCCAGCAACGCGTCCATGGCGGCCAGGTCCGCGCGCTCAAAAGCGGCAAAGCCATCAAGGGTTGCTACGTCAAACAGGCTTTTCAGTCGCTGGCTTCCCTTGCCGCTATCAAAATTATAACTGGCAAGGGGGGTTATGACCGCGCGCCAAGTGAAGAGCAGATCATCTAGGGCCGGGTTATTCCCCATGTCACTGGCAATTAATAACTCACCCGGTTGGAGCCGCGCCAAATCAGCGTCTAGGCTGTTAAAGTCAGTGGGTTGGATGAAACAATTGCCCGTTGCCATGTCGGCCACAGCAATGGATAATTGCTTTTGGGCGCGGCCAAGAGCAACAAGGTAGTTATGGGAGCGGGTGTCTAAAAGGCCATCTTCGGTGATGGTGCCGGGCGTAACAAGGCGTACTACTTCACGCTTCACAACGGCTTTTGATCCGCGCTTTTTAGCTTCCTTTGGATCTTCAACTTGTTCGCAAACTGCGACGCGAAAGCCTTTGCGAATCAGGCGAGACAGGTATGTTTCTGCTGCATGAACGGGTACGCCGGCCATAGGAATGTCATCGCCGTCATGCTTACCGCGCTTGGTTAGGGTAATATCTAGGGCAGTGGACGCCTGTTCTGCGTCGCGGAAAAAAAGTTCATAAAAGTCACCCATGCGGTAAAAAAGCAGAGCATCGGGGTGCGCGGCTTTAATCGTCATAAATTGGGCCATCATTGGGGTGGTCCCGGGTGCCTTAGCGCCGTTCAACCATTTTTGGCTATCCTCACTTGGCGCATCTACAGCACCCGTTTGGGAAGCTCCCGCCTTGTTTTTTGCCAGCATAGTTCCCTAAAATCCCTTATACTGTAAAAAGATAATGGTTTCCCCACCCAGCATAGGTTACCTTATGGCCAGTGGGTGGGGTATGACCCTAAATCATATCATCAGAGTTCGCTACCCGATAAGTGTTTGAAGCTAGGGAAAAATATATGCCGATTAAAAACTCTAAATTTTCTGACGAAGAAGCCCTTCGTTATCATAGCATTGGGCGTCCGGGCAAAATTGCGATTGTGCCGACAAAGCCGATGGCAACTCAGCGTGATCTTTCGCTAGCTTACAGCCCAGGTGTTGCCGTGCCAGTTAAGGCAATCGCCGATGATGTTGATAAGGCTTATGACTATACCAGCAAAGGCAATTTGGTCGCGGTTATCACCAATGGTACTGCCATTTTGGGCCTTGGGGATTTGGGCGCTGCTGCATCCAAACCGGTGATGGAGGGTAAATCTGTTCTCTTTAAACGGTTTGCGGATGTAGATTCGATTGATCTGGAAGTTGATACCAGAGACGTGGAAGAATTCATCAATTGCGTCAAATTGCTCGGCCCCAGTTTTGGCGGCATAAATTTAGAAGATATAGGTTCACCCGCTTGTTTCATCATCGAAGAGCGCTTGAAAGAGCTGATGGACATTCCCGTTTTTCATGATGATCAGCATGGCACGGCAATAATTACCGCTGCGGGCTTTATCAACGCGCTTGATCTAACAGGCCGCGATATGGCGACGACCAAAGTTGTAGCAGTTGGTGCGGGCGCGGCTTGCATTGCCTGTATTGAGCTTATTAAAGCTATGGGTGTCGCTCACCAGAATGTAACCATGTGTGATCAAACGGGGGTACTTTACGCGGGACGCACAGAAGGTATGAACCAATGGAAATCTGCCCATGCCATTGAAACAGATGACAGGACACTGATGGACGCGGTTAAGGGCGCGGATGTGCTTATTGGTTTGAGCGCCGCTGGTGCTGTGACCAAAGAAATGGTAGCAGAAATGGGGGAAAGGCCGATAATTTTTGCTATGGCTAACCCGGACCCGGAAATTACACCAGAGGATGTTCATAGTGTTAGAAGTGATGCTATCGTTGCCACGGGGCGTTCTGATTATCCCAATCAGGTTAACAATGTTTTGGGCTTCCCCTATATTTTCCGTGGTGCATTGGATGTGCGAGCGCGGACGATAAACCATGAAATGAAAATTGCGGCGGCTCAAGCCTTAGCTGAGCTTGCTCGCGAAGATGTGCCCGATGAGGTTGCTGCGGCTTACGGCGGCACCATGCCCAAATATGGTCCGGATTATATTATTCCAGCCCCATTTGATCCGCGGTTGATTGAATTTATCCCCCCCCTTGTGGCGCAAGCGGCGATGGATACGGGTGTTGCAAGAAAATCTATTGAGGATATGGATCATTACCGGCAAGAATTATCCGCGCGGCTGAACCCAACGGTGAGTACTTTGTCGCGGACCTTTGAAGAGTTGAAAACAAAACAGCGCCGGGTGGTTTTCGCGGAAGCCGAAGAAGAAAAAGTTCTTAGGGCGGCGGTTGCTTTTAAAACCTCAGGATACGGCGAACCGGTTTTGGTTGGTTTTGAAGCGCCGATCCGCGAACATTTACGGTCAATGGGCATTGATGACAAGGCTTTTGAAATTCGTAATGCTGCCAATAGCGCAAGACGGGATGATTACATTAAATATCTCTATGAGCGCTTGAATAGACGCGGCTATTTGCTGCGAGACGTGCAACGACTTGTGAACCGAGACCGAAATGTTTTTGGTGCTTGTATGGTGGCGACGGGCGACGCTGACGCCATGGTGACCGGCACCACGCGCCAATTTTGGCGGATAATGAAAAATATTCGCCGGGTTATCGACCCTATTCCCGGACAGCGCGCCTTTGGCCTGTCGGTTTTAACCAGTCATGAGCGGACGGTGTTTATCGCTGACACAACGGTGAATGAATTTCCTGACCCTGAATATTTAGCAGAGATTGCTATCCGTTCAGCCAAGGCTGTACGCAGATTTGGCCAAGAGCCTCGGGTGGCTTTCTTGTCTTTTTCTAATTTTGGCAATCCGCCATCGGTTAAAACCAAGCATCTGCGTAGTGCTGTGGAACTTTTGGATGCCCGCGATGACATTGATTTTGAATATGACGGTGAAATGCAGGCCGATGTAGCCTTGAACCGTGACTTGCGGGAGCAATACCCTTTCATGCGGCTGTCAGGCCCAGCAAATGTTCTTATCATGCCCGGCCTGCATGCGGCGAATATTTCCTATAAGTTACTTTCAGAACTGGGTAATGTGCGGGTGATTGGACCATTGTTATTGGGTCTAAGCCATTCAGTGCAAGTGGCACGGATGACATCAACAACCACCGACCTTGTCAATACCGCGTGCCTTGCTGCCAGCACGGCTATTGCGCTTGAAAATGAGCGAGAAGCTGCAAAAAAGGATACAGAAAAAGATACTGACTAATATCTAGTCTGGGTGAGCTAAGTAAAATCACGCGGGTCCAACTTCCAAGTTTTTAACTTGCGGTACAGGGTTGATGGGTTGACATCTAGATGTTTTGCAGCCTCGTGAACCTTACCGCCGGTGATGATGAGTGCGCGCTCAATAGTTTCTCGCTCAACCCTCTCCAAAGGCAATATAGACGAAATAGTCATATCAGCAATTCGGCGTCCTATGTTCGGCGTATATTGTATTTGCTCGCTTATACCACTTTGTGACCCGACGAATGTTTCAGCATCAGCGCCACTTCGACCTTGCATGGACGGCAACATTGATGCTTGAAGCGTGTCGCCATTATTGAGCACGACAGCACTGTGAATAACATTGGATAGCTCGCGTACATTACCCGGCCACCGGTGTGTCAGCAGCATTTTTTCACACTCGGAGCCAAGTGCTTTAAAATTTTTATCTTCTTGGGCTGAAAATTGGTGGAGCAACACGCGCGCTATTTGCAGCACATCATCACCACGGTCCCGCAGGGGCGGCAGCGCCAAAGAAATAACATGTAAGCGGTAATAAAGGTCTTCGCGGAAAGTACCATTTTGAACTTGCTGCCATGGATCTCGGTTGGTGGCACAAACAAAGCGTACATCCACTGAATGGGTCACGTTATCGCCTACCCGCATATATTGCCCTGTTTGGATAAAACGCAGGAGTTTTGATTGAAGCTCCATCGGCATTTCGCAAATTTCATCTAAGAATAAAGTTCCACCATCCGCCCTTGCTGCGGCACCTTGGCGGTCTTCCGTTGCCCCAGTGAAAGCGCCACGCTTATGACCGAAAATCTCACTTTCAATCAGGTTGGCAGGGATGGCAGCACAGTTTAGGGCGACGAAGGGTTGGTCAGTGCGGGGACTAAGGTGGTGGATAGCATCTGCCGTTAATTCCTTACCCGTACCAGATTCGCCAACAATAAAAACACTAGCGCGCGAAGGGGCCGCGCCTTCGATGGTATGGTATAAATTCTGCATCACCGGACTGCTGCCAACAAATTTTTGAAAATTTGGCATGTCTTGGTGGTCTGATATTTGTGCTATCAGGCGGTTTAAGCGGCCAATTTCAAGCACATTGCGCATGGTTGTTAGCAGGCGATCAGCGTTAAAAGGCTTCAATAGAAAGTCGGATGCACCTTTTTGCATAGCCTCCACTGCCGTGGTCACGGAGCCATGCGCTGTAATAACAATAACGTTACTCGAGAGATTATGATTTTGGATGAATTTCAATATTTCAAATCCATCCATATCAGGTAACTTGAGATCAAGTAAAATGACATCAGGCGTGGATTTTTCGAGAAGCTCCATCGCCTCAGAGCCCGTAAAAGCTGTTTGTATGTCACCATTTAAAGACCCTAGGTATAATTCATAGGTCTTGGCGAGCGTTAAACTATCCTCGACAATTAAAATTGTTGGAGCTGGAGCTGCCATGTTTTTGCTCATTTTCTATCTGAGAAATGTTTATATTCTGGTAGAATCGCGGAAATTGTTGCGAAATGCAACAAACTTTAATCATTGCATTTGAAAAAATAGACAATTAGAGCTTTTTAATAACTATTTGGAAAGAAGCTGAGCATACAGTATTATGCTCGTATCTTAAAAATTTGGCCCTTTTTCTGTAACTAGGGCAATCGGGCATGTAAAATCGGGCTTAATTGACCGGCCGTATTTGGACAGTAGAATGAACAGCAACAAAACAGCTGATACTCTTCCTGAAGATAAGACCGATGATGAAAGCGAGCAGGGGTCTGACCGTGGCAGTCGCCTCTATCGTCGCCGGTCCATTCTTTGGCCTGCAAAATTGTGGGTTGGAAAACATGAATTTCAAGCCCAGCTGTGGAATGTGTCTTTGGGCGGCGCTAAAGTACGCGTAGACATTCCTTTGAAAGAAGGCGCGTGCGCTGATATACAAATTCCAGCGAAGAACATTGAATTGCCCACCGAAGTTGTTTGGCAATCAGGGGAGCTTCTTGGGGTAAAGTTTCAATTGGCGCCTGAGCGGATTAAGGACATATTTGATGGCGCGGCCATTATTCTTGGTCTTGATGGTGAAGACAGTTCCGACGGTGAAGATAATAGCTAATGCATGAACGTTTGACGACGGCGATGTGGGTTTCAGCTCATATTAAGGTGTGCCATGCTTTGGGAACACCTGCCTTTGTTATAAACCGAGGCGATTCTGAGCGCGGTGGTCTGCTATTGAAGATTAATCAATTTGCAAGTGGCTGCCAATTATTACAGCCTCAAACCGATATGGACGGCAACCGCTTTTGGATGGATATTGCCGGGGATAAGGTCTTGGACGAAAAACGGGCCGATGAAATGATCAAAAAGCGTCTAGCATTTGATATGGATTTATGGGTTTTGGAGATTGAGGACGCGGATAGTATCTATGCCCCCGACGCGCCTATAAGCCGGAATTAATTTGAAATAAAAATAACTAGATTTGTGCGGCAAAGCTTGACCTTTGCGCCATTGCTTCATAGGTAGGTCCCATAAATCTATTTTAAAGGCAACGGTCAAATTATCACTTGAGCCTAGATGAAGAGACACAATATGGCCCAACCGCTTACAATCATTAATGTGCCTGATCCCTTGTTGAAGACCATTTCGCAAGAAGTCTTGCGCGTTGATGATGCGCTGAAAAAGCTGATGGACCAGATGGCTGAAACTATGTACCGCGCTCCCGGGATTGGGCTTGCGGCTATTCAAGTTTCGGTACCAAAGCGGCTTTTAGTGATTGATACGTCAGATAAAGAAGGTGAGCAAACGCCTCAATTTTTCATCAACCCCAAGGTTGTTTGGTCCAGTGAGGAAACAAATATCTATAATGAGGGCTGCTTAAGTGTGCCCGAGCATTATGCCGAGGTCGAGCGACCCGCAGAAATACGTCTTGAGTATTTGGATTATAACGGCGTGCCCCATGTGAGTTTATTTGATGGCTTAGACGCCACATGTTTGCAGCATGAAATTGATCACCTAGACGGCATTGTATTCATTGATTACTTATCGAAGCTAAAACGCAATATGATTGTAAAAAAAGTGGCGAAAGCCACAAAAGACGCGGTTGTTTTATAAAAAGGCCTACAGCGGAGAGAAATGATGCGACTGGCTTTTATGGGCTCTCCAGATTTTGCGGTACCAACGCTTAAGGCGCTTTTGCAAGCGGGCCATGACATTGCGGCAGTTTACACTCAGCCGCCTGCCCGCGCAGGCCGAGGAAAGAAAGAGCGCATTAGTGCTGTGCATGCTGCGGCTAATGAAGCAGGGCTGCCGGTTTTTACGCCAATGAACTTTAAGGATGAGATTGAGCGGTCTTCTTTTAAAGCCCTAAAACTAGATGCCGCAGTTGTGGTTGCTTACGGCCAGATTTTACCGCAGGCAATGTTAGACGCTCCAAAGTTTGGCTGTGTTAATATTCATGCCTCTCTTTTGCCTAGGTGGCGGGGGGCCGCTCCCATTCACCGCGCTATCATGGCAGGTGATACCAAGACCGGAATTTCCATCATGCTTATGGAAGCCGGCTTGGATACTGGCCCCGTTTTGCGTGAAGAAGCCATAGCGATTAAAGTCACTGATACAACGCAAGATCTGCATGACAATTTGGCGCAGCTGGGTGCAGACCTCATTGGTTCAACATTGCAAGCTTATGTATCAGGTCAAATTCAGCCGAAACCTCAAGCTGAGAATGGCATTTGTTATGCGTCTAAAATTGATAAGGCAGAAGCACAAATAAACTGGCAAAAACCAGCTGTAGAAATTGACCGGCTGGTGCGGGGCCTGTTTCCTTTCCCGGGCGCGTGGTGCTTGGCTGAGGGTGAGCGGGTGAAAATATTAGGTGGAAAAATAGAGGCGCAGAAGGCCCATGATGATTTTTCTGCTGTGGGTACGGTGCAACCGGGTGATGGTTTTATTGTGGCAACTGGTGACGGCCTTTACCAAGTGGAAATAATGCAGCGAGCGGGTAGAGCTCGGATGAAAGTGGCAGATGCATTGCGTGGTTTTGGTCTTGCTTCTGGTACGATATTGAGATGACATATGCAGCGGTTTAAACTCACTATTGAATATGACGGACGACCCTTTTCGGGCTGGCAAATGCAAAAGAATGCGGTGACAGTTCAGCAAGTTATGGAAGAGGCGGTCCATTCAATTTGCGGTGAGAATATTCGCGTATTTGGCTCTGGCCGTACGGACGCTGGCGTTCACGCCTTGGGCCAAGTGGCGCATTTGGATATGGAAAAAGTCATTAAGGCTGACCGGTTAATGGGGGGGATGAATTTTTATCTCCGGCGTTATCCGGTGGCCGTATTAGCTTGCAAAGAGGTTAGTGATGATTTCGACGCCCGTTTTTCTTCTCTGAAACGCCACTATATTTACCGAATATTGAACCGGCGCGCCCCGGCGGCGGTTAGGCGCGGCTTGGTGTGGCATGTGCCGGTACCGCTGAATGCTGACGCTATGCAAGACGCTGCGCAAGTGTTGGTTGGCCATCATGACTTCACTACTTTTCGGGCGGTTCAATGCCAATCAAAAAGTCCGAAAAAAACCTTGGATAAACTAGAGGTTATCAGGCAGGGGGAAGATATAACGGTTCATGCTTCCGCGCGTAGTTTTTTGCACCACCAAGTGCGCTCAATGGTGGGTACGCTTAAATTAGTAGGGGAAGGGAAATGGACGAAAGCGGATGTAGCAATGGCCCTTGCAGCGCGGGACCGGCAAGAACTAGGGTTGAATGCCCCACCTGATGGGCTATATTTTGTCCGCGTTGAATATTAAATATATAATGTGATTAGGCGGCATTGGCGGTGGGTGATGCCATTAAGCTAAACATTGTTTCTGCATTTGATGCCCCCCGTAAGCGGGTGCAAATTTCCCCGTCACGCAGCAGACGGGATACACGGGCTAATGCTTTTAAGTGATTGGCCCCAGCGTCTTCCCCCGTAAGCAGTAAACAAATTAGGTCAACAGGGGCATCATCAACTGAATCAAACTCTACAGGAGCAGATAAGCGCGCAAAGACCCCAATAATTTTATCAAGGCCATTAATGCGGGCATGGGGGATAGCAATGCCACCCCCAACACCGGTACTGCCTAATTTTTCCCGCTGCATAAGCGCGTCAAAAACATCGGCCTCATCAAGGTCCGCAAGGGGTGCCGCATAAGCGGACAGCTGTTGCAGCGCCTGCTTTTTGCAGCTGACCCGTAGGTCAGGTAAAATATGCTCAGGTAAAATAATCTGGTTAAGTTCCATATATGTAATAGACAGATGCAGCAGCCTTTGCCCGAAAGACATTGTTGGCTGCTGTCTGGTTATCCCTTATGCGTTTTCGGCGTTTGGAGAAAGCCAACCAATATTGCCGTCTTCGCGTTTATAAACCACTTCCAATCCATCATGCTTGCTATTACGAAACATAAAGACAGGAACATCGGCCAGGTCCATCATCATCACGGCGTCACTTACTGTAACGCGGGGGATAGTCATTTTGGTCTCGGCGATAATCAGAGGCTGGTCGCTAAGTTCAGCGGCGGCCTCATTTGTGTCCTCATCGCTTTCAGGCATAAGGACAGAATTACGCGCAAGTTCCAAAACCACATCTCGGTCTGGCACATGGTGGTGGTTCTTAATGCGTCGTTTGTATCGACGCAACTGTTTTTCTACACGCTCAGAAGCATCTTCAAAGCTTGCATAGGGGTCTTTAGCCTCTCCGCGACTTTGAAGTTTAATACCTTGATTGGGATGTAGGGTGACATCCACTCGGTAGCTATGGCCTTCTTTATTTAACGTAACGTCAGCATTGATAGATCGGTTGAAATATTTATCGGCGATGGAGTTAAGTCGGTCTTCAATATGTGTGGTAAGAGCTTCACCTACATTGATTTTTCGTCCGGTAACATTGATATCCATGGTATGCCAATTTTCCTTCTTTTGGCTGACGGCATGGGGTGCCAACAGCGATTATGGGCACTGGGCCCAAGGGGGGCTGAAAAATATGATTCACCAGAATGGTTGAGGCATATTTTCCTATGAGTTAATCATTGCGACTAACAGATTAATAATATCATAAATTATTAATTTAGGTAGGGGTTGACATTGATTTTTCGTAAAGAAATGTAAATAATATTTTCGCAATACGCCACATAATCAAGATTTAGTGGTTAACAGTGCAAAAAATACTATAAAGCCATATTTTTGATTCGCCGCCGCTGCACTGATGATGGAATGCGCATTGATTCGCGGTATTTAGCAACGGTACGTCTAGCTATATCGATGCCTTCATCAACCAACAGAGCAACAATTTTATCGTCGGATAGAATTTTCTTCGGCGGTTCATTATCGATAAGCTCGCGGATGCGGTCTCTAACCGCTTCAGCGCTGTGGGCATCGCCACCATCAGCCGCTGATATGGCCGAGGTGAAGAAATATTTCAGCTCAAACATGCCGCGCGGAGTTGCCATAAACTTGCCGCTCGTAACCCTTGAAACTGTAGATTCGTGCATTTCAATTTCGTCGGCAATTTCTTTGAGAGTTAAAGGCTTCAGGTGACGGACACCATACTCAAAGAAAGCCTCTTGATATTTCAATAATTCGCTCGACACTTTTAGAATTGTTTTAGCCCGCTGATCCAAGGCTTTAACGAGCCAATTAGCATTTGTAACGCATTCACTAATGAAGGATTTCGCTTCCTTACCGGTTGCCGTTTCGTTCAACTCTGCCAGATAATGGTTGTTCATCAATACCCGTGGCAGAGTGTCTGAATTCAGCTCCACGGTCCAAAGTCCCGATGCATTTTTAAAGACAAACACATCAGGGATTACCGGCGCAGCTACGCCGCCACCAAAGGCAAGTCCTGGCTTAGGGTCAAGCTCGCGAATTTCCCGGGTCATGTCAGTAAGGTCTTCGCTGTCGACGCCGCAAAGGCGCTTTAGAGTTGTCATTTCGCGTTTAGCTAGGAGCGGAAGGTTTTCAATGAGCATCTGCATGGCGGGGTCAAACCGGTCGCGTTCTATTAGCTGAATGGCCAAACACTCGCTGAGCGAACGGGCAAACACACCAGCGGGCTCTAGTGTTTGCATAGCTCCTAAAACCGCTTCAACATCCTCAACATCACAGCCCAAACGTTCAGGAATTTCATCGGCTGCATCGCTGTCTATATAACCAGATTCGTCAACCAAATCGATCAAATGCATCGCTATCAGACGGTCCCCCGGATCTGATAGGGTCACAGTCATTTGCCGGGTCAGATAATCTTGCAGATTTTCTTCACCTTCCAGAGTTTGTTCCAGTGTTCGGTCATCGGCGGAAGGCCCAACGCCGCGCACACTGCCAGCTATCTCGGGTGCCCCAGATGGACCATCGCTGCCAACACGGTCAGAAACAGCATCATTATTAAAGACATTATTTTCCATATTGGCGTCAAGCGCGGCGTCATTACCGCTGCTACTATCACCCATGTTGGTTAAGGCTTGATCAGCTGTCATGGCTTGGTCACCAATATCGGGTAAGGCCTCTTCACTGCCGCCAGTAATTTTCCCATCTTGAGCGTCAGCTTGGTCGGGCTCTGCAACCCCTGTAGTTTCGCTGACCTCCAAAAGTGGGTTACTTTCCACCTCTTGGGCAACAAAGTCGACAAGTTCAAGATTGTTAAGTTGGAGAAGCTTAATCGCCTGCTGCAGCTGAGGGGTCATGACCAGCTGTTGGGATTGTCTTAAATCTAGGCGCGGCGTTAAGGCCATTTAGGCGCAATCTTTCTTATGTTAAAGTGAAAAATTATCCCCCAGATATACGCGGCGTACATCTGGGCTTTTTAAAACTTCATCGGGCTTGCCTTCAAACAAAACATTGCCGTCATAAATAATGTAAGCGCGGTCAATTATATCAAGGGTTTCGCGCACGTTATGGTCAGTGATCAAAACCCCAATACCTCGCTCTTTTAGATGTTTAGTCAGATCCCGGATGTCCGCAATGGCGATAGGGTCAATGCCGGCGAAGGGTTCATCTAATAATATAAAAGCGGGACGAGCTGCCAATGAACGTGCGATTTCGCAGCGGCGACGCTCCCCCCCCGATAGGGCCAGCGCGGGTGTGTCACGCAAATGGGTTATGGAAAATTCATCCAAAAGTTCATCGAGCATGGCGTTGCGTAACTTGCGGTCTTTTTCGACCACCTCAAGCACTGCGATTATATTTTCACTGACAGTCATACCACGGAAGATGGAAGTTTCTTGTGGTAAGTATCCTATACCCATGCGGGCACGACGATACATGGGCAGGGCTGTAATATCATGGTTGTCTAATTGTACGCGGCCATTATCAGGGGCGACGAGACCGGTTAGCATATAAAAACAGGTAGTTTTTCCTGCCCCATTCGGGCCGAGAA
Source organism: Alphaproteobacteria bacterium (assembly GCA_021774735.1). Classification (GTDB taxonomy): domain Bacteria; phylum Pseudomonadota; class Alphaproteobacteria; order Sphingomonadales; family Kordiimonadaceae; genus JAJFIS01. The sequence continues at coordinate 231,107 of JAJFIS010000019.1, forward strand.
GGCCAACGACCTCGCCTCGGTTTACTTCCAGCGAGACGTCTTTGATAATGTCGCGCCCACCATAAGACTTGGCGATGCCATATGCCGCCAGACAGCCTGAAAAAGGGGCACTATCAATATCCACCGCAGCGTCATTAGCGGGAGTGGTTTCACTGTCCATATGCTGTGTTTTTCTTTTCGTCATATATCTATTCAACCTGTCAAAGATTAGAGAATCCTTAACGGCCCTGTAAATTGGCGCATTTCCTGCATAAACATATCTATGTTAATCATGAAAGCAATGGTTTGGCTAGCGCTATTGATAAAAAGGTAAAATAACAACACATTACTAGACTTGATTCAGTCAGTTTTATCAAACAGTTGCACGTTTTGTTCAACCGTTGGATATTTTATGTGCTTTGGCGGTGGCCTAATCAGATGTCTTTTCTTCGCCGGTGTCTTTTTTGGGAACTTTGAAGGATCCACGCACTCGGCCTTTGTTACCACCACCATCAAGCTTGGTGATTCCAGTGATCAAATTTAATTCCATGTGGGTGCCGGTTAAAACGGTATCACCGCGCACAATGCGGACATTGCCGCCTAGCGTTATCAGGCTATGTTCCACATCATAAATACCCCATTCGCTGGTTATTTCTTCTACTGAAGAGGTAACAGATACATTGCCATTAATATCAAGACGGTTAAAGGTTGGGTTATCATTACCCTCCTCCATTTTATAAAATGCTGTCAGAGTTTGGCATTTTAAAGTCATGCCCCCTTGGATGATTTCCACATGGCCATTGAAAAGTGCTCGGCCATCTTTTTGTTGAAGCTCCCAGTGATCAGCGGCAATATCAAGCGGTTGTTCTGGGTCATGGTCTTTAAAGCTTGAAACCTGTTGAGCCAGTGTTGAGGCAGAAGCCACGGCCATGAGAAATACAGCGAAAAGGGTCGATATAATGGAGCGCATCACGGGGTATCTTTCTTGGCTAATTTGGGGGCTGTATGGGTTCTATTCGGGGTGATATGCAGGCGGACCCTGCCATTGAAATGGGCGATGGTACGGCGTAGGTCAATCGAAAGGCTATCGGCGCGCATGGTACCAATGGGGGTCGTGCCCGTAACCCCACCGTCGCTTGAGGCTGTGCGATCTTTCAGGTTAATCAGAGCACTGTTTAGGGTCAGGCTATAGCCTGTATCGGTAACAAAGGAGACCGGACCCGCAATTGATAACTTGGAGTTTTCTGTTTCAAAGACACCCTTTTCCGCTTTAATTGATGCATTGGTGCCCGGTTCGGTTTCCATTACGGCTGTAATATTGGTCAAGCGAATTGTTGGCGCAGTTGGGTGGTCTTGCACCCCAGTGAGAGCCCTAACCTCAAAGGGGCGATCTTGATTGTCAGTACCACTATAATGTAGACCTTGCATATGTACTTGGTCACCCGTTCGGGCCACATCGTCGTGGGACAGGGTAAAGCTGACTTCTTTTTGGACGAGTAGCGGCCAGAGCATGGTCAACAGTGCAAATATGACCGCAACTACTGGCAGAGCTCGCTGCATTAAATTCACAAAACCGTCCCAGCGACCGTCATTGGTAGCAAGGCTACTCGGTAGCAAGGCGTTGCGGGCCTGCTCTCGGGCGTCCTCTAAGCTGGAATAATGGTCAGCAGTTTGGCTCATGGGGTCTGGGTCCTGGCGTTAGCGGATCAGTGGGAGAAAATATCAGTGGCACCAAAACCCTGTAGATCAAGGGCTGTGCGCACGGCCAAGAAGTTAAAGGCGGCATGGGCTGCGTCGGTACGCCCTTCGCGAGCCAGCATAATATCCAGCTTAGCTTTTAGTTGGTGCAAATAAAGCACGTCAGAGGCCGCATAGGTCTTTTGTTCTTCGCTAATGGTGTCTGCACCCCAATCACTGCTTTGTTGCTGCTTGTCCAAGGTGACGCCAGCCAATTCGCGGCACAGGTCTTTCAGGCCGTGACGGTCAGTATAGGTGCGGACAAGTTTTGAAGCGATTTTGGTGCAATATATCGGTGCAGTGTCAACCCCCAAATATTGGTGCAACACAGCTACATCGAAGCGGGCATAATGAAATATTTTTAAAATATCAGGGTCGGCCATTAAAGCTTTTAAGTTGGGTGCATCATAAGCACCAGCTCTAAAGCGCACCAAATGCGCGTCCCCATCACCGCTGCTTAGCTGTACAACACATAAGCGGTCACGGTGAGGATTTAGGCCCATAGTTTCGCTATCAACCGCAACGCTGGTGCCAAAGTTTAAACCTGCGGGAAGGTCGCCTTCATAAAAATGGATGGCCATATTTGTCTGCTCCTGAAAATGACACGCGGATACCGATTTAGTCTTGTCATTATAAACAGCAATTAGGCATAGAAAAGGCAAACTTGCGATTAGGGCACTTTTAACAACTGTTTTATTGTTCAAGGTCAGTTATTCAGTGAAAAAACATCTTCCACTGCCACACCGAAATAGCGTGCTATCTTCAGTGCAATAACGGTAGAGGGGACAAATCTACCAACCTCGATGGTGCTAATGGTTTTGCGGGTGACGCCAATGCTATGGGCGAGATCACTTTGGCTTAAGCGGTGTTCAGCGCGGTAAACCCGAATGCGATTATTTAGGGCGCTGCTCACATGTCGGCCCTTTCATCTAGGCTTTTACTATCATCCCATTCGTCCCCGTTCCCTTCATCCCCGTCGGGGCGGGTTAGATAAAAGAATGCAATACCAAAGGCCCCAAAGCTAATGGCCATCATTAAGTCGAGCGTGAAATCAACAGGTAGGTCGGCCCAAAATCTTTTAGGGACCATGGCTAAAGCGATCAAGCTTAAAATAATGACATTAAAGGCAGCCATGCCCGCTTTTTGGTACATAGCGGCAATATAACTATCACTTTGTGTGCAATTTTTTTCGGCTTGTCTGAGTTTTTTAAAGCGAAACAGGCCTGGAATAATAATGAGCACAATCAATATGGCCAAAACACGCTGGATTATATTGAGCATGTTCCATATGTCCTCAGACGCCCAGTGCTCAATCAAGCGCAGGCCCATGGCAAGAGATACAAGCATCACCGCTATGGCTGTTCGCCGTAGAAACCCATCAGCTATCTCTGCGGGGGATTGGTTATTACGGTCAAACATTGATTATCCTTCTTTTGGTTACAGCGTCTGAAAAAATGGGTCAGGCTAACTGTGTGGTGTGGTAATTTAACGTATCATTTTGATACCTTAAGGTTACATATAGGGAAGATAGATACCCATGTCAAGGAATGAATGTTTCACAAAAATTTCAACTGATAGGCATTTACCTAAAGCTTGATAGGGTTTATTGCTAGTGAGGTGAAGCTGGTACTGTGGCTGGAAGGCATGGATACGGATATGAAATATGGCGCGTAAATTACTCGTTGGCGGATCAAGCCATGGCCGTGACAGCCTTCGGCCCCGAAGCCGTATTCAAGCTAAAAACGAAGAATGCATTTTGGATGCTGCTGAAGAAGTCTTTGCTGACTTTGGTTTTCGCGGCACTACTATGGACCAAATCGCTGCAAGCGCTGATATGTCTAAGCCCAATGTGCATTATTACTTTAAACGCAAAAGCGATATATACAGCGCCGTTCTGCAGCGAGTTTTAAATATTTGGCTAAGCCCGTTTGATGAACTTGATGTGGACAGAGACCCAGAGCAGGAACTATCAAAATATATTAAATTAAAGATAGAATATTCTCGTAAATACCCGGCGGCCTCTAAGGTTTTTGCTAGTGAAATTTTGCAAGGCGCGCCCATATTACAGTCGATCTTAGAGACCGACCTAAAGAGCCTAGTTGAACGCAAAATTGGCGTTCTAAATCAGTGGATGGAGGACGGTAAGTTGGTACAAGTTGAGCCCTACCATCTTATTTTTCTTATTTGGGCTGCCACCCAACATTATGCGGACTTTATGCCGCAGATCAAAGCCGTGACTGGCAAGAAAAAACTATCCAAGAAAGACTTTGAGGCCGCAGAAAGCTCGATCTGCAAGATTATTCTACGGGGTATTTTGGTGGACAATAGTCACGTTAACTGATCACCATATTTTTTTGACAAGCTTTATTCTTGACCAGCGGACGGATTGTTAGCATTGGTCGTCCAATTAGCATAACTGCTATCAATGGGCTTATCCGTGCGCGGGTCAGTGCCTTCCGCCATCTGCTCTAAGCTGATGCAGCCTTCAATGGGGCAAGTTATGACACATAAATTACAGCCAACGCATTCATCGTCGTTCACTTCGTAATATTTTTCACCGTCTTTCACCGTGTTGATCGCTTGGTGGGATGTATCTTCGCAGGCGATATGACAGCGACCACATTTTATGCACAGGTCTTGGTCGATCTTGGCTTTGGTGATATAATTGAGGTTGAGATATTTCCAGTCTGTAACATTCTCAACCGCGCGGCCCGTAACATCACCCACTGTGTCATAACCCTTCTCGTCCATCCACCTACCAAGGCCACTGGTCATTTCTTCAATAATTTTAAAGCCGTAAACCATCGCCGCCGTACAAACCTGCACATTGCCAGCACCCAGCGCTATAAATTCCGCTGCGTCGCGCCAATTACTGATGCCGCCGATGCCAGAAATGGGCGTGCTCAAAGTTTCAGGGTCGCGGGCAATTTCCGATACCATGTTCAGCGCGATCGGTTTCACCGCCGGGCCGCAGTAACCACCGTGGGTGCCTTTGCCGTCCGTATGCGGGTTGGGGGCCATGGTGTCCAGGTCAACACTGATGATGCTATTGATAGTGTTGATCAGCGAAACAGCATCTGCGCCGCCTTTTGTCGCTGCGCGGGCAGCATAGCGAATATCGGTAATGTTTGGCGTTAGTTTCACAATCACCGGCATGCGGCTAAATTGTTTGCACCAGCGGGTGACCATTTCGACATAATCAGGGATTTGGCCAACAGCCGCGCCCATGCCGCGCTCCGACATGCCGTGCGGGCAGCCAAAGTTCAGCTCAATGCCGTCAGCGCCAGTGTCTTCCACCATTGGCAGAATGCGCCGCCAAGATTCTTCTTCGCAGGGGACCATCAGCGACACAACTACCGCGCGGTCCGGCCAGTCGCGCTTAACCTGCTTAATCTCGGCCAAGTTAATATCCAGTGGTCGGTCGCTAATCAGCTCAATATTATTCAGGCCAATGACCCGGCGGTCATCTGCGTGCATGGCACCGTAACGGGGGCCGTTAACATTCACCACCGGTGGGTCTTCACCCAAAGTTTTCCACACAACGCCGCCCCAACCGGCTTCAAAGGCGCGGACAACATTATAAGCTTTGTCGGTGGGCGGGGCAGAAGCGAGCCAAAAAGGGTTTGAGCTTTTAATGCCAGCAAAGTTGGATCTGAGATCAGCCATTAGCCTTGCTCCCCGTCTGTGGTTAAGGTGGCAGTAGTTAAGCTTGTGTGAATTGCCTCGGCGGCCACTTTACCGTCCTCAACGGCGGATACGGTCAGGTTTTCACCCTCTAGGATACAGTCACCGCCTGCCCAGATGCGCGGGTTGGATGTTTGGCGGGTCTCACCCACATCAATGCGGCCCCATTTCATGTTGATGTCATTAAGGTCAAGTTCACTGTCGAGCTTCTGGCCGATGGCTTTAAAGACCATATCAGCGGGCAGGGTGAAGATGTCGCCGGTGCCTTGGCACTTACCAGCATCGTCAATAAGCGTGCGCTCAAAGACAATCGCGCTGACATTGTCGCCTTCTGCTTTAATCTCGGACGGTTGCGCGTTGAGGATAATATTCACACCGTTGGTCTGTGCTAATTCTTGTTCAAATAAGCTGGCGCCCATGGCGTCTTTGCCGCGCCTGTACACCAGTGTCACCGTGTCAGCGCCGAGCTTTTTAGACTGCACCGCCACGTCAATCGCTGTCATGCCGCCGCCGATAACAACCACATTGCTGCCGACAGCCATGCTGCTTAGGTCGTCTGTTTGGCGCAGGGTCTCAATATAGCTCACCGCGTCAACAACGCCGTTATTGTCTTCGCCCACGATGTTCAGCGCGTTAACCCCGCCGAGGCCAATGCCAACAAATATATGAGCATAATCACCGAGCAGGCTATCCAAGCTGAAATCAGTGCCGAGTTTTACACCGTAGCGCAGCTCGATGCCGCCGATGGCTAAAATATAATCGGCCTCGCGCTGGGCGATGTCATCTAAGGCCTTGTAGGCGGCGATGCCATATTCATTTAGGCCGCCTGCCTTTGCGCGCGCTTCAAAAATGGTAACGCTGTGGCCATAGCGCGCTAAGCGGTGGGCGCAGGCAAGCCCGGCGGGCCCCGCACCGACAACCGCAACTTTGTGGCCAGTATCTTCGCCTCGCGTGAATAATTGCCGGCCATCATCAAATAATGCATCAGTGGCATAGCGCTGCAGTTGGCCAATGATGACGGGCTTTTCTTCGGCCTCGGTGCGGACACAGGCTTCTTCGCATAATTGCTCGGTTGGGCAAACGCGGGCGCACATGGCCCCCATAATATTCTGCTCTAAAATAGTTTCAGCGGCACCGATGGCATTGCCGCCAGATATTTGGCGAATAAACAGGGGAATATCAATAGAGGTCGGGCAGGCCGTAACGCAGGGTGCGTCATGGCAGAAATAACAGCGGCTGGCATCAATGGACGCCTGATGCGGGCTCAGGGCCGGGTGCAGATCACAGAAATTCGCCTGCGTTTCACTATGCGTGAGCCGACCAGAAACAATGCCTCTTGTGATGCTTGTATCATCATTATTTTGCACCATTTCAATTTCCCTTACGTTGCCTGACCTGAAGCCTTTACCCCACAGCTTAAAATTATTTACCATTTGATAAAATATTTTACAAGAAAATTTAGGTTTAGGGGGGAATGATGAAGATTAGAGCCAGCTATCTTTGTCCATTCTAGCGTGGAGAACCCGGATGATTTCTACGGTCTGCCCAGTAGGTTTATAGAAGACAAGATAGCGTGAATATTCTTTTATAGCGATATAGCGGATGCTAGCAAGTTCCGGCTTATCTGTATGATATGAGACCCCAAGGTAAGGCAAGTCAGACAGCTTCTCATAGGTCTCAGCCGCTAAATCATATAACCTTAATCCGGCCTCAAGGTTATCCAGTGCAATGGTATGGACATGTCTATCAAGATCCATTTCTGCTTGAGGTCTTATAAGATAAGCTTGTTTCCTCACAGAGAGGCCTTTTTTAAGAGGGCGGTTTTTTTATTCGCCCAATAATGTTCATCCGGTGTAATTCCCGTTCCGCTGGCCAATCCTTCTGTGAGTAAATGATCTAATTGTTCCCCGCGCTTATGGTTGCGAATTAAGGTGGCGACGAAATCACTGGCACTGGAATAGCCACCAGATTCAATCGCATCATTTATCCAGTGGCGTAAATCTGGGGCAAGCGAGACTGTTAATCGTTCAGTTGGCATGGTATTTCTCCTTCATATGCATAATAATTCATAATAGTTATGCAGATAAGGGCATATTTTACAAGGAAATTTAAGTTTAGAAGGGAATAGACAAGAATTTAAAGCCAACAAAAGCGCGGTGATTGGAGCGATAGTTGCAAATGCAATTCAGCCCTTTATAGTTATGGCTTATGTCTGGGTTGGGGTTTTGGATGACTAAATTAGTTACAGTATTTATTTTGTTTGCGCTCGGCGCTTGTTCGCCTGAAAGTGGATGGTCACCTGACTCTACTGAAACCCGTCAATATTTTCACTATGGAGAAGGGGATCAGGGAGCTTGCCAACCTGAATGTAGGGGATTTGATCTCTATGTTTTTGATGACGGTGAATTGGTTTATTTTGGAGCTGAGGGTAACCAAGTGAAGGGTATCCACCGGGTGCGTATGTCCCCATCAATTTTTAAAGAGATTGAAACGCTACTTTTCAAATCCAGGTTTCAGAAATATGAAGACAGTTATACGATGTGGAACAGCCATTGCTGGGCAGATTATAATACGGATGAAGGCACCCTGTGGATTAGTGCCAACACCATTAACCTGAAGAAAAAACTACATTTAGATTATGGGTGTAGCTGGTCATCAGGTGGCATGGGTATTCGTTTTATGGCTTTAGGGTTCAAAAAACTTATTCCCGCTCAAAACTTGGTGGGTGCAGAGCAGTATGAAAGAGACAATGACTATTATTTTATTGAGGATGAAGAAATAGCAAAAAGCATTAAGGCTCTAGGCGAGGATACAATAGCTGATCGTCATGACCCGCTTTTCGCACCCTACTATGAAACCATAATGGCTTTTGCTTTACGCCATAATCTACTTGTTGAAAAACATTATCATGATGGGCCTATTTGGAAATTGAATTTTGAACACCCACTTGGTGGTAAAGCTTCGATACATATATTAATCCAATCTGGTAAAATCACTGTATCAACTAGCTGGTGGCAATATGATGAAGTCGGGACCACGCGCTATACAAAATCTGGCCATATCATAGATATTTCAGCTTCTTCTATACCGATGTCAGACGCATTAATTGAGGTTCTGAAAGAAAATTTAGCATTTCAACTGGATGATTGGTCGAGTGTGTATGATATTGGTGCAAGCACGTTTGGCGGCCATACACCTTCAGAGCTTAGGGCCTTGGAGCCAAAATGGCCGAAGGTAAGGCCATGATGGTGTATTGACTGAGAATTTGGTGCCCTGAAGAAGACTCGAACTTCCACGTCTATACAGACACTAGCACCTGAAGCTAGCGCGTCTACCAATTCCGCCATCAGGGCACCTTGAATTGATCGGCGGGAAATAGCCTTTATTATAGGCTTTTGTCAAGGTTTATTCAGCTTTTAGTAGCGCGTTCAGGGCATCTTTATAGCTGCGGCTAACGGGTATTTTTGCCCCTGAGTGCAGCTCCAATTGGCTGCCACCGCTCAGTAAGGCTTGGATCTCACGAATATCGTCCACACGCACAATATAACTGCGGTGTACGCGGATGAAATTGTCTGGGTTCAGGCGCTTTTCCAAATTTTGTAAAGTTTCCCGCAGCAGACATTCCTCCGCGCCGGCAAAAACCCGTACATAATTGGCCGAGGACTGAAAATAGCTGATGTCTTTAAGGCTTAAAAGCCGGTCGCCGCGCCCCCTTTTGACCATGATAGTGTCTGCACCCACAAGGGAGCGCCGCTGAAGCTTTCTAGTTTGGTGCAGCCTGTAAGTCCAAATTATGATGATGAAACTTAAATAAACCGGCAGGTCTTTTGAAAATTCATAGGCGAGCATTTCAAGAAAGCCAAAAAAGCCACCCTCAAAGGCATGGAGATAGGTAAAGCCGCGCATCAAAAAGGCAAGCTCGCGCAGTGCCATCATTGTGAGCACATGAGTTATGGAAAAAATGACCGCACCACCCGCATGGGCCGCGATGGTTTTAACGCCATGATCCAACGTTAAGGGAAAGCGCTTCAACCAATAGTGGATGAAAGGCACCAACAGGAAGATCGCAAAGGCGCTGCTGGCTTCATTAACAACCAAGCGGTACATGAAAAACTCAATGCTCCGGCGGGCATAGTCCATGATGATAATATAGCTGTTAAGACTCGCGAAAAAGCCAATCAGCAACAGCCAAAAACCCGCTTCCAGTGATCGTTTTGTCCATACGGACTTGAACATACTTTGGCCTGTGTCGCTCAATGGTGTTTCGTCAGCTATTGGGGCCATTAGGCTGTTAAATCCTTCATTTTGGCGCTTCATCCCAAGGAGCGGTCATTCATCCCAGACCAACTTTTGGCCTTAATGGCTTTCATGTCAAGAGGCAGGCGTGCTTCCACTTTGGTCGTACGTCATGAAAATACACAGTGAATATAAATGGTCACGACATTTGAGAAAAGGATATTTGAGATGAAGATGAAATATGGAGCGAATTATGGGTTGAAGCTGAGCGGTCTTTTGCTCCTTTATAGCTTTATAACAGTACCCGCCTGCGCCCAAGATGGGCAAGAGGCAAAGGATAAAGCTTTTGACGGTTTTTACGCCGGAGTAGAAGGAGGATACCAAAATATCTTTGGCGGGGCTTTGGTGGGTGGTCGCGATCTACTCGCCCAAGACAGCAAAGCTATCATCGGTGTGCTCGCGGGATGGCGCAAACAATTTGGTGGTGGATTTGTCATAGGCCTTGAAAGCCAGTGGGCTTGGACCGATGGTCAATTGAACTTCACGGACCCAGCCTCTAGTCTAACCATCGACTATGATAACAATAGCCAAGTTGGTTATGGCCTTACCTTCGGTCATGTGGTGGGGAGCCAGCAAAAGACATTGCTGTATCTATATGGTTATCAGACCGACAGGAACTTTGACGTTTCTATTGTCGGCCCTGCGGGCACAGGAACTCAGCGCGACCGGCAAGGGATGATTCGCTACGGCATCGGCTTCGAGCATGCGGTTCGGGACGCTTTGCATTTTCGTTTAAACATTGGCGGCGTGAAGGTGGACTTCGGTGATGCGGACACCAACATAGATGTGGAAAATAAAATAGATGTCACTTTGGGGCTGGTTTATCAATTTTAATAAGCTTTTTAGGTACATTGAAAAAATTCCCTGGGTGGATGGTTGCTTATTCAGCTTTCAACATCGGCCGTTTCAGCGGCGGGAAATTCCACCCAAAAGATGGACCCTTCGTCTAAAGTGCTTTCATATCCAATTTGGCCGTTCATCGATTCTGTTAATTTTTTACAAATGGCAAGCCCAAGTCCAATGCCCCCAACACCGCTGTTGCTTAGATCAATGCGATCAAAGGGTGAGAAGATAAGCGCGGCCTTATCTTCAGCTATCCCAATACCAGTATCTTTAACATATATTCTAATATGGTCGTCGGGCACTGCGTAACAGCCAAACTCTAAAGACCCTTTTGGTTTATTATATTTAACGGCGTTAGAGATAAAATTTAAAATGATTTGTTCAAGCCTAGCATGATCAACCAATATTTTTCTATTGGCGCTTTTAATTCCTGTAAAGGATATATCGCCACTTTCGGTAATTTGGCGAATGGTTGGAAGGCATGCTCTAAAAACGTCACTTGGCATGATTGGCTCAATTTGAAATTTTAACTTCCCGGCTTCAATTTTGGAAAAATCCAAGACATCAGAAATGAGATTGTTAAGCTGTCGGCCAGCATCAGCAATAATTTTAAGGCGCTCATTCCGCTCTTCTTTATTATTTGCACCAATACCCATTTCAAGGGCTTCTGCGAAACCAATAATGGCATTTAAAGGGGTGCGTATTTCATGGCTCATCGTGGCTAGAAACTCAGACTTTGCTTCATTGGCCGAGTTGGCTTTTGTTGCATCTATTAAGGCTTTTTCCGTTTCAGTTTGATGCCTTTGAACTTCACCTGCCATGCTTTTAAAATTGGTGGCTAACTCTCCTATTTCGTCATTTCTTGGCGTGGATATATCTATTTTGAAATCACCATCATGTATTTTTTTTGTGGCATAGGAAAGGGCAATAACAGGTTTTATAATAACATGGTTTATCCACCATAAAAATAAAGTGGTAGAGATGACGGACATAATAATTATGGCGACCAAAAGCAAAGGAAGGGTGTGGTTAAGTTGGGTCAACTGTGGCTCTAAGTCCACCCAAACCTTTAAGGTGGCTAGATGATCGGAGTAGAGGGAGATATCTTCCTCTAATTTGATAATATAATTGCTCAATAAAGGTTCATTAACGCTTAGGGGATACAGCAACTTACCTTCTGCATCAAACAGTTCAATATGTTTCCAAGAGGGGTGTTCTGACTTAATAATGTCCAAGCTTTCCCATGTCACAGCAATATTATCTTCGAGCAGTTCAGGGATCAAACTATTGGCCCTTACCCGAACTTCTTGCGCAACAACATCTTCTAGCCACAGCCTATTCTCATTGGCCGAATTAGGAATGACAAATAAATATACAGAAAGAAGAGTGACACCAATTAGGGTAAAAATAACAGCAGATATTTTAAGCTTTATAGAAATGAACATTTTTCTATCAAGTTTTTTGGTGGCATGATGTGCTTTGATCTCTTTGCTTTGCATATAACTATCCGCCAGACTATTGATATAGCGTCTTTAGCCCCATGTTTTTTAATTCTAAATAATCTTCAATGGTTGCTTTATGTATTTGTTCAAGATTAACAGCTTTTAGCAATTTTCGTCCCCGTTCTGTTGCGGCAATTGAGAAAAAGGCCTTGGTTATAATTTGCACATGCTCTTTGGGTATGCGGTCATGAGAAACTATAGGGTGGGAATTGATGTGGGGGGTTTTGAAAATAACTTTTAAGGCATTTTGAATTTCTTTTGGTTGCTTGTTAAGGGTGCTCATGACCCCACCACCTGCAGCGGCTTCCCCCAGTATAACATTTAAATAAACAGAAGAATGTGTTTGTACATAGTTTGGTTGGAAAGGGATGCCATCCTTATGCAGCTGTGCTCGAATTAGCATGCTAGCTCCCAGCGCATTTGGCGCAGGAAAGGCAATTTTTTTGCCGCGCATGTCTTTAAGGTTTGAAAGGAGCGAATTTTTTTTGACCACCAAAATACCGTAAAGCTTTTTTTTACCATTACGAACCATAGGGCGGTAACTACCTTTTTCAGCAGCAATAAGGCTATGATAAGGGTTCATATAGGCCAAATCAAAGTCGCCGCGTAAAAATTTGTCTTCAAAATCTGGAATGGTGGGAGAGCTGCGAAGTTCAAACTTGAAGCCTGTTTCTTTTTCTAACATATGTAAAATAGGCACCCAGTTGATAACTATATGGCGCAGGGTAAATTGCGGAACAATACCAAAGGCGTATGTTGGCCGCGCCTCATCAGAATGTAAATGCTCATGGCCAATCGAAGGTGTTGAATATGAAAATATAAACACACAACAGAAAGCTCTGAGCAAAAATAGAATATTAATATTAGTCAAATTTGTTCCTTCTATACTATGATTTAGCACAATATCAATATGGTAATATTTCTATATAATATGGTAATATTTCTATATATTAGTTAAAAGCTTTAATCATTACTATATGCAATATGTCTACAATGAAATTATGTATTAACAGTTAAATTCTTTGTCGTGGCTATAGCGGTATTATCATTTTGCTTGGCAAGTATGCTAGGGTTGGCTAATTTCAGCCAGAACGTAATAATTGATCAACGACCTGAAGGCAGATCACCGGCATGGACGCTATAAACAAACTCGTTAAAGGCTACGCAAAATTCCGCAATAAATATTTTGAAGAAGGCAAACATATCTATTCCGGTCTGGTCGAAAATGGTCAGTTCCCAGAGATAGCTGTCGTGGCCTGCTCTGATTCGCGCGTCGATCCGGCGATCGTCTTCCAATGTGACCCCGGTGACCTCTTCACTATCCGCAATGTTGCGAATTTGGTACCGCCCTATGAGCCCAGCAAAGGCCACCACGGCACCAGCGCGGCGCTGGAGTTTGCCGTTGAAAATTTAGAGGTGAAGCATGTGATTGTGCTGGGGCATAGTCTTTGCGGTGGCATTCAGGCGCTTATTCATAATGATCACGCCGAATGCGACAGCCACTTTATCAGCCAGTGGATGTCTATAATGTCGGATGTACCGAGAAAAGTATTAGCGTCTGGGCCAGCACATTCCACTGGGGACGCGGCGAAGGACTGCGAAATGGCAGCGATCGGATTATCGCTGGACCATCTGATGCAATTTCCCTTTGTTCAGGAAAGGGTGGAGGCAGGCGCTTTGAAGCTCCACGGCTGGTATATTGATATTATTAGCGGCGAATTGATGAATTTTGATCCTGAGAGCCGAAAGTTCATCACCGCTAAAATAGCTTAAACATTTATCATTTAGGCTCCGGCGTAGCACTAGAACCTGCCAATATACCGCCGTCCACATGTATTTCTGTGCCGGTGATATAGCTGCTGGCATCGCTGGCGAGATAGAGCGCGGCGTATGCCACATCATCGGCCAAACCCATCCTACCAAGGGGTACGCCGGCAGCAACGCCCGCTATGGCCTCAATACGCGCGGCACCTTCACCCAACATGGGGTCCCACATGGGGGTTAATATAGCCCCCGGGTGGATGCTATTGCAGCGAATGTTGTAAGAATTTTCAGCGCAGTAAAGTGCTACCGACTTTGTGTGATTGCGCACCCCGGCTTTGCTGGCTGCATAGGCGGTGGCAGCCGGAATGCCAACAACACCAGACCTTGATGAAATATTGATAATGCTACCACCGCCGCGTTCTTTCATGGCGCTAATGGCATATTTGCAGCCTAGCGCAACGCCGTCTAAATTCACCCGGTGTACCTCTTTCCAGCTATTCATATCTAAATGCTCAGGGTCGTGAGGACCGAGGGTGTTGCTGAGGCCGGTGGTGCCCGCGTTATTGACCAGAACATCAAAGCCACTGATATCTTGACAAACCTTTTTCCAGCTCGCTTCAAGTGTTACATCAAGGTGCATATATTTGGCGCGACCTCCGAGAGTGCCTGCAGCATTTTCACCGGTTCCTTCTTGAATGTCGGTTAAAATCACTGTAGCACCAGCACGGTGAAATGCCTGGGCAGTGGCAAGACCAATGCCCTGTGCTGAACCGGTTATAAGGGCGGTTTTGCCGCTTAAGGTAAAAGGGTTTGTTTGGGCCATGATTGTTTCCTTATGAAAAATAGGCATAAAAAATCCCGCCAGAATGAGCGGGTTTCATGCAAATAAAGTCTGCATAGATGCCAGATACTGGGGTGGTAGATTTAAACTATGGTGGCAACTTTGGTCACTGGCTTGGTCCTTATTTTTCAAGAATTGTTAATATTCTACCATATGAATTTGTAAATTTGCAAGGCAAACAGGAACTTGAGGTGGAAAAATATAAGTAATAAAATTACGCAAAGCCCCTTTACATATGGACATCTTAGGGTTAGAGAGAGCCCGCAGTGGTTATTCTACTGTTTAATGATGCCCGACTAGATACTTTCTTACGCTACTTTTCTGGCTTTTTTTAAATCGCGTAAGAGGATAAATTATCATGGCAAATGGTACAGTTAAATGGTTTAACGCCACAAAAGGTTTTGGCTTCATTCAACCTGAAGATGGCGGCAACGACGTTTTCGTTCACATCTCAGCTGTTGAAGCGGCAGGTCTTAGCGGCCTGAAAGACGACCAGAAAGTTTCTTATGAAATGGAAGAAGACCGTCGTGGTCGCGCTTCTGCTGGTAGCCTTCAGCTGCTTGACTAATTTGGTTTTTTTAAACTGAACGGAAAAAGGTTGGCTTTGTGCCAGCCTTTTTTTGTGGGCAAATACTCAGCTAGCCTGTTTAAATATGTGTTCAAATAATTTCCATTTTCTTGACCCGAGTCATTTCATGCCGTCAATTTTGGCCTACCATGTTGCCTTCGGCGTAAAAAACAGGAGAATGATATGTTTAATAACCCATCCCTAATTACCCGTATTGCAATAGGAAAAGGCCTTGGGGCGCTTATTGGTTTTATAATCTTTTTTATGATTCCCTATCTAGCTCCTGAAACCAGCTTGATGCTCCGGTGGGGTATCGTATTATGGTACACGACCATGGGTGCCATCATTGGTGTCTTCGGTGTTTTTACCTGGCACCCCATTCTTAAGCTACCAATGCCATGGTGGTTCCGGGCCCCGCTTTTGGGTGGCTGGTTAAATTTCACTTTGGTTTTCTTTGCCTATGATGAATTTGCTCGCATGACCCATGCCATCTTTGGGGAAGGTGGCCTGATGCTTTCGCCTTTCTGGGCGGTGTTAGAGGGTGCCCTTGTTGGTCTGTTTATTGGCTTTTTCGCCACGCACTTCGGCGGTGAAGGGGCCATAACGGTAAGTGAGGACGAATCTGTAAGTTAGAACTGAATTTTTCTGCATTTCTATGTGATCTGCTCTTTCCTTGACTTGGGGGCAGGCCAGCTATATGTACGCACGCCTCACAAAAACTTTCTACTGTGACGCGTTCGAGCAGGCTTGCCCGCGACCCTTATTAAACAAGGAATAAAATGTTTTTATCTCAATTGCGCTCTGAGTGGCTTGGTAATGTGCGCAGCGACCTTCTCGCGGGAATGGTAGTGGCGCTTGCCCTCATCCCCGAAGCTATCGCCTTTTCCATTATCGCCGGCGTTGACCCCAAGGTGGGCCTATACGCCTCTTTTTGTATGGCAGTGGTCATTTCCATCGTTGGGGGCCGACCGGGGATGATTTCAGCCGCCACTGGCGCTATGGCCTTGGTTATGGTAACTTTGGTGAAGGATTACGGGCTGGACTATCTGCTCGCGGCAACGGTGCTCACAGGTGTCCTGCAAATTCTCGCTGGTATTTTTAAGCTAGGATCCTTGTTGAGGTTTGTTTCGCGCTCAGTGGTGACGGGCTTTGTTAATGCGCTGGCTATCCTTATTTTCATGGCGCAAATTCCGGAATTTGTTGGTGCGGGTTGGCAAATGTACGCCGTGGTCGCGGCGGGTCTGGCCATCATTTATCTATTTCCTTATGTCACTAAAGCGGTGCCTTCCCCCTTGGTGGCGATCGTGGCATTAACAGCTTTCAGCCTTTATGTGGACTTAGATATTCGCACTGTGGGTGACCTTGGTGCTTTGCCGGATGCGCTGCCAAGCTTTTTCATTCCAAACATTCCGTTCACATGGGAAACGCTGACTATTATTTTCCCCTACTCGGCAACGCTCGCGGCGGTGGGATTACTCGAATCGCTCATGACAGCGGTTATTATTGATGATTTAACCGATACGCCGAGTGCTAAAAACCGCGAATGTGCCGGTCAGGGCATCGCTAATATTACCGTTGGGTTTTTTGGTGGCATGGCAGGCTGCGCCATGATTGGTCAGTCAGTGATTAATGTTAAATCAGGTGGCCGTGGGCGGCTATCCACCTTTTTTGCCGGAAGCTTTTTACTGTTCCTTCTGCTCGTACTTGGTGATTGGGTAAGCCAAATCCCGATGGCAGCCTTGGTGGCGGTGATGATCATGGTTTCGATCGGAACTTTCAGTTGGGCTTCGGTCCGCAATCTGCGTACCCACCCTAAATCCTCAAGCCTTGTGATGGTTTCAACCGTTATTGTGGTTGTGATGACCCATGACTTAGCCATGGGGGTTTTGGTTGGTGTCTTGATGAGCGTATTGTTCTTCGCCCGCAAAATTGCTCATTTGTTTGCGGTGGAAAGTAGCCTTTCAGCCGATGGTAAACACCGCTCTTACCAAGTTTTGGGGCAGGTGTTTTTTGCCTCCGCTGCCCAGCTCACTGCTAGCTTTGATTTCAAAGAAGTGGTTGAAAAGGTCACCATTGACATGAGCAGAGCCCATTTTTGGGACCTTTCGGGGGTTGGTGCGCTAGATAATATCGTGCTGAAGTTCCGCCGTGAAGGAACCGAGGTTGAACTTTTGGGCCTGAATGAAGCTAGTGCAACAATAGTTGAGCGCCTTGGTATTTATGACAAGCCCGATGCGCTTGATTTAATGCTGAAACATTAGGGGATAGACAATGAAAAAAATTATTGCATGTTTGGATGCCTCGCCCCACGGCGATAGTGTTTGCACGGTCAGCCAATGGGCGGCCACAGCCACCAAATTACCCGTTGCATTGCTCCATGTTGTAGCCCCGCACAGTGAGCGTGCTGCTGGGGGCGACCTAAGCGGTCAGATAGGCTTGGGTGCCAAAAGTGATTTACTTGAAGAGCTGACACGTCTTGACCAAGAACACGGCAAGCTAGAGCAGAAAAAAGGCCAGCTTATTTTAGACCATGCTAGGGAAACTTTAGAAGCAGGTGGTTTGGGTGAAATTGAAAGCCTTCATCGGCGGGGGGCCCTGCTGGAAACCATCGCTGAACTTGAAGGCGACGCAGACCTTATCGTCATCGGCAAGCGCGGCGAAGGTGCGGGAAGCAATCTCGCGCATTTGGGCAGTAACTTAGAGCGTCTTGTGCGGTCAGCGCATGTGCCAATTTTAGTTGCACCGCGTGTGGTTGAGAGAACGCCTAAGCGCTTCCTTCTGGCCTATGATGGTAGTGAAATGAGCAATAAAGCAGTTGAATATGCTGTAGGTAGCCCGCTGTTGAAGGGCCTTGAGGGTCATATTTTAATGGTGGGCGAACAGGGGGACATGGCACAAGAAGCCCTAGATGAAGCATCATCGAAGTTGCAAGCAGCAGGATACAGTGTTTCAGCCTCTATTGAAGGCGGCGATAGTGTCGACAGCGTGGTTAACGGTTATATTCAAAGCCACAATATTGACCTGCTGGTTATGGGGGCATATGGCCATTCCAGGATCCGCTCCTTCTTGCTGGGCAGCACAACAACCGCGCAAATTTTGCATTCAAAGGTGCCTATCCTACTGTTCCGTTAACCAAACAGCCCATCTTGAAATAAGCGGAGCAAGGCTTATATAAATTTGTACCTATGGTGCAAATTGGGCGGTAACTGGAACAGGGGCATATATATGGTGGATAGCATATCAGGCGAAAACGTTCAGATTGACGCTGATGCGATACCCTCCGTTATTGATATAACCTTTGAAGGCTTATCGGAAAACTTCCCCAAAATGCTCTTCCTGCTATCGATTGTGGCTTGGCTGGCATTATTCACTATTGTGCTCGGCGTGAAGTTTCTTTCTGGTGACCTTAGCTGGCTGCTTGGTCAGTGGTGGCTATACATCCTGTTCATAGCCCCAATTGGTGTTTTTTATTGGTTCTCTGGCGCTCTCGCCCGGTCAAAAAGCTATGCCCTGCGCGAACTAGACATCCACTATCGTTCGGGCTTGATCTGGCAAAAAATAATCTCGCTGCCCTATAACCGTATCCAACATGTTGAAGTGGAAAGTGGCCCGGTTGAGCGCTATTTTAAAATGGTGAGCTTAAAAATTTTCACCGCAGGGGGCAGCAGAGCCGATATGAGCATCCCGGGTTTAACGCCAGCCCTTGCCAGCAAAATACGCGCCTATCTAATCGAACAGGGTGATCTGGGTGAGGCAGCGTAAGCCAGTGCTAGAACCTCTTCCTCACCAGCAATGGCCTCACAAGCAGTGGCAGCGGGTTTCCCCCGCAGCAATTGTCTATTTTATTATGAAGTTTCTTGGTCAGTTTTTGCGTCAAGGCATCCAAGGGTTTTTGCCCCTCGCGGCGATAGTATTCACCGCAGGTGAAAACCGCTGGTTCATAATCAGTTTGGTGCTTGGGGCTGCGGTCATCCTTTTAATCCTCGGTGCTTTTGTCAGCTATTTAAAATTTCGCTTTCGCATAACCGATGACACTATCCTCATCCAAAGCGGCGTCTTCACCCGCAAACGTCTTACCTTAAATTTTGCCCGTATCCAAAATGTCGCGCTGATTGAACCATTATATTTCCGCCCTTTCGGGCTTGTGGTTCTCGACATCGAAAGTGCAGGTTCTTCTTCTGATGAAGTAAAAATTGGCGGTGTTGCGCGCCCCTTAGCGGCGGCGATTAGGGCAACGGTACTTAGCCACAGACAATCGACAAATGATATTGGGGAAGAATTACCCACTGAGCCAAAGAAGGAAGATAGCGCCGCAGCCAAAAACGAGGTTTTGGTCAAGCATCCGCTATCTGAATTAGCCCGCTACGGCCTTAGCAATAATAATGTTTGGGTTATGGCCAGTTTGGGTGCGGCCTTAATATCGCAGATAAAATGGTCCCGCTATGCCTTTTTCAATGACTTTAAGGATGCAGCTGGCAGCGCAATCAAAACTAATATCTTTACCGCCATTTCATACGGCCTGTTGAGCTTGGTAGTGATAGTTTCAATTCTGCTATTGGTCTCCGTTATTGGGGCAATCATTATAAATTATAAGTACCAGCTTGATTATGACGGCAAACGCTTTCATCGGTCTAAAGGCTTGTTTGAGCGCTCAGAGACTAGCTTGCTGATCAACAAGGTCCAGCTTTTAACCCTGCGACAGCCTTGGCCTGCCAGGTTACTGCAACGATGGCATCTATATCTATCACAGGTGAGTTTTACTAAGGCGCATGATGTAAAACCGGAAACGGGTAATCAAAGCTTCATTATTCCAAGTGTTACAGCGGCATTTTCTCATTATTTTAGCTCTATTTTATTTCCAGATTTTGATTGGAAGTCCTTAAACCTTAAGCCCATTCATTTTAAATATGTGAAAAAAATACTGCTCTATATTTTTGTACCCATCTCTATCCCACCTACTATCAGCATAACGCTTGGCAGTGGCAGCGCGCTTGGGCTGTTGCCTTTGTTGTTACCTCTGTTGGCGGCCCCTTTTGTGTTATTGCGGTGGAAGCGATATGGCTATGCGCGGGACGGTCATCACGGCATTATCCGCTCTGGTTTTCTGGGGCAAAAGCTTACAATATTCTCTTTTTATAAGGTGCAAACGGTATCGGTCGTGCGGTCGCCCGGGCAACGCCGCGCTGGGCTTGCCACTTTGCATATCAAGCTTGCCGGGGCCAGTTTAACCCTGCCTTATATTCCGCTTGGTGATGCGATGAAGTGGCATGATATGATCTTGTTTCGGATCGAAAATAGCCAACGGGAATGGATGTAAACAAGAAATATAATAGCGATGCCTCCTGATTGATTTTCTCTCGCGGCTATGCCACAGTTTGTTTCTAACGCATGATTGATAAGGAGAGACGCATGACCGACGCCCCGATCAAAAGCTACAAGGTTTGGGACCGTACAACACGCATTTTTCACTGGATCAATGTGCTGGCGGTTATCATCCTTCTTATCATTGGCACCATCATCTTTAACGGCAAAATGTTTGGCCTTACGGGTGATGGTAAAGTGATGATGAAAACGGTGCATGTTTATGTGGGCTATGTCTTTGTCTTGAACCTATCATGGCGGCTCATTTGGGGTTTCATAGGTGGGCCCTATGCCCGTTGGGGCGCTATATTGCCTAAGTTTGGCAAGCAGCTATCTGATTACCGAGGTTCCCTGAAGGCTGGCAAGCCACAGGCGTATGCGGGGCTTAACCCATTGGGGCGCTTTGCGGTTAGCCTGCTTTTACTGGCTTTAACGGTCCAAGCAGTAACCGGCTTGGTTATAGCAGGCACCGATATTTACTTCCCACCCTTTGGCTTCATGATAACCGAATGGGTGGCAGCGGCGGGCCTAGACCCTGCGACGCTGGTCCCTGGTGACAAAAGCATGGTGGATGCCGATGCCTACAAAGAGATGCGCGCCTTTAGAAAGCCGTATATTCAAACCCATGTCGCAACATATTATGCCCTTCTTGGGCTTATCTTCATGCATGTCTTCATGGTAATTTTAACCGAGGTTAAATATGGCGGCAGCATGATATCAGCCATGTTCACCGGTAAAAAAATGCTTAAAGATAAACCTGTGGATATGGATTGATCCCTTAGTCACTATGCCTAATATTTTTGCTGTTGATGATGAAATAAAGCGCCGGAATTACGATAATTGTTAGCACGGTTGCGCTCAGCATGCCACCAATCATGGGGGCAGCAATAGGGCGCATTACCTCTGACCCCGTTCCACTGCCAAACATAATAGGCATCAGGCCCGCAACAATTGTTACCACAGTCATGGCGATGGGGCGAAGGCGCATCAGGGCCCCGTCAATAGTGGCTTTGCGGGCGTCAGTAACCGTGATTGTGCCATCAGCCTTTCGGTAGCCTTTATAGGCTTGGTTTAGGAATAATATCATAACCACGGCAATTTCCACTGCGACGCCAGCAAGGGCAATGAAACCAACCCCGACGGCGATGGAAATATTATAGCCCAAGACATAGAGCAACCAAAGACCGCCGCTGAGGGCTAAGGGTAAACTTAAAAGGATTAAAGCCACATCCGAGAAGCGCCGAAAGGCCATGAATAAAATCATTACAATAAGCGCAATGGTAAAGGGAACGATAAGGACAAGCTTCTCCTTGGCGCGTTCCATAAATTCAAATTGCCCAGACCAAGACAGAGCATAGCCAGATGGTAACTTCAGTCCTGTATTAACGGCGGCTTTGGCGCGTGCTATATAGCTGCCAATGTCACTATCTGCGATATCAATATAGACCCAGCCGCTGAGGCGGGCATTTTCACTGCGGATCATGCCCGGCCCATTGTCAATTTTAATAGTGGTTAGGTCACCGAGCCTTACATGGGCACCACTTCTGGTCACCACGGGTAAATTACGCAGCTGCTCAGGTGATGTTCTACTGCTACGCGGGAAACGTAAATTTATTGGGTAGCGCTCACGGCCCTCAACCGTTTCAGCTACTTGAATGCCGCCGATGCTAGTGCGGACAATATCCTGTATTTCTGCGATATTCATGCCATAACGTGCCGCTGCAGCGCGGTTAATATCTATGGTGATATACCGGCCCCCAACCACCCGCTCTGCGTATACAGATGTGGTGCCAGGCACTTTTTTTAAAATACCCTCAAGCAATATGCCAATTTTGGAAATTTCATTCAGGTCTGGTCCGGCGAGCTTAATACCAATGGGGGTTTTTATGCCGGTTGCTAACATATCGATGCGGTTTTTAATCGGCATCACCCATGCATTGGTCAGTCCCGGCACTTGCACAGCTTTATCCAGTTCATCCTTGATGTTTTCAAAGGTAATGCCTTCCCGCCATTCTTCTTTTGGTTTCAGGCGAATGATTGTTTCAACCATGGTTAGGGGCGCGGGGTCGGTGGCGCTATCGGCGCGTCCGGCTTTGGCGTATGTGGATAACACCTCAGGCACCGTCATAATCATGCGGTCGGTCTGCTGTATTATTTGGCGCATCTTGCCAACCGAAATGCCGGGAAAGGCACTGGGCATATACAGAATATCTCCCTCAGCCAGTTCAGGCATAAAGTCGCTACCCAGTTTACCTGCGGGGTATAGGGCAGTGCCGGCGGCGAGTACAGAAACTATGATGGCGGTTTTTGGGAAGCTCAATGTTACCTGTAACAATGGTCGGTATAGGGCAGTTAGGCCTCGGTTCAACGGGTTGCGGTTCGCGGGGCGAATGGTGCCGCGCACCAAATAACCCATCAAGACAGGTACAAGGGTGACCGATAATATTGCCGCCGCTGCCATGGCGTAAGTTTTTGTAAAAGCAAGCGGCTTGAACATGCGTCCCTCTTGGGCCTCAAGGGCAAAAATAGGCAAAAAGCTAACAGTGATAATCAGGAGCGAGAAAAACAGTGCGGGCCCCACTTCGCTGGTGGCCTCATAGACAATGCGCCAGCGGTTTTCTGGGGTGACTGTTTCTTTTTCCATCCTAGTATGCAGGGCTTCAATCATAACAATGGCTGCATCCACCATGGCACCAATGGCAATGGCGATGCCACCTAGCGACATGATGTTAGCATTTAACCCTTGCAAGTTCATTACGGTGAAAGCTGCTAAAATACCAAGGGGCAGGGACAGTATGATGACCAGTGACGAGCGGAAATGTAGCAAGAATAGTAGGCAGATGAGCGATACCACTAAGAACTCTTCAACCAATTTTTCCTGTAAAGTATCCACGGCTCGGTTGATCAAACTGGACCTGTCATAGGTTTCTACAATTTCGACACCATCGGGCAGGCTGGCCTTCAGCATTTCTAATTTTGCTTTAACCGCGCCAATGGTTGTCAGGGCATTTTCCCCGTAGCGCATTACAATAACACCGCCCACAGCTTCACCTTCACCGTTGAAATCACTTATGCCGCGCCGCATTTGGGGCCCCGAAGATACATCAGCCACATCCCCAAGCAACAAGGGGGTGCCACCAGCACTAATCCGCACAGGCAAGGCACGAATGTCATCAAGGTTGGTTATATACCCCCGGGCCCGCACCATATATTCAGCTTCGGCCATTTCAATGACACTGCCGCCGGTCTCCATATTCCCCCGTTGAATACTGCTGCGAATTTCTGCAAAAGTTAGGCCGTACTCATGCAGGCGCGTGGGGTCTACCACCACCTGATATTGTTTGACCATACCGCCAATGGTCGCCACTTCAGCGACCCCTTCGACACTCTGAAGTTCATATTTTAAGAACCAGTTTTGAATAGATGTTAGTGCATCCAGATTATGCTGGCCGCTTCGGTCGATGAGCGCATATTGGTAAACCCAGCCAACGCCGGTGGCATCGGGCCCTAGTTTAGGTTTGGCATCCGCAGGCAGATTGCCTGCCACTTGGCTTAAAAACTCTAAAACCCTAGACCGCGCCCAATATAAATCAGTACCATCTTCAAAAAGCACATAGACGTAACTGTCGCCGAAAAAGCTGTAGCCGCGCACCGTAGTGGCACCGGGCACCGCCAGCATGGCGCTGGTCAGTGGATAAGTCACTTGGTCTTCAACCACTTGTGGCGCTTGGCCAGGGTAACTGGTCTTCACAATAACCTGAATATCGGAAAGGTCTGGAATGGCATCAAGCGGGGTTTGCTTTAATGAAATGATGCCTGCGACCATTAGAATGAACGCAATAAACAGCACCATTATACGCTGGTTAATGGCATTTTTTATGATGGAAGATATCATTTAATTACCTTCCTCTTTGTCTAATAACCGCAGGGCGGCACCGGTGAAACTGCTTTCGCTATCAAGCATAAATTGGCCACTGACAACCACATTTTCGCCTGCTTCCAAGCCCGCCAAAATAACGGTACGCCCAGTGGATGTTTTGCCGGTGATAACTTGGGCAGCGAAAAAAGCGCCATGACCCATTGCCACAATCACGTGGTCACCACCTCCTAGGCGAATTACGGCGCTGCTAGGCACGGTTATATGGTCTTGAGCGCGCCCAAAAATACGCACTTTAAAATATTGCCCCGCTCGAATAGCCCCCTCTTTATTTGCTAGACGAATACGTAAGCGCACTGTTTGCATGTCGGCATCAAGTTCGGGGTAAATATAATCAATTTGGGCGGAATACACGCGGCCAGAACCCGATACAGTAACTTGTTGACCTATAGCGACATCTGCAGCTTGGCTTTGAAAAACGTCGGCTATCAACCACATTTCACTTGGATCGGTTATTTCAAAGGCAAGAGTGTTTTTGGCACTTAAACCGCCCGCTCGGACTCCAAGGGTCGTTATCACACCACTGCGCGGGGCACGAACCACAATAGGCGCTGTCCACGCTTTGCTTGACCTAGCCCCTGAAATACTTTTGTCGCTAAGCCCTAGGGCTATGAGTTTGCGGTATGCAAGCTGCTGCAAATGCTTTGACGACCCACTGAGTGTTTGACCATATTCGGTGAGAGCCGCCGCAATAGTCGGTGAATAATAGGTAAAAAGTGGATCATCCTTGCGAACGGTCTCCCCGATGGCCTTTACTGACAGCTCTTCAACCCAACCTTCGGTGCGCAGTTGTATGCGGGAAATGCGACTTTCATCATATAGGGCGCGTCCCGTAGCATCGATCGCTACTTTGAAGCTTGTAACGGATGCTGCCTCAGTTTTTACCCCGAGATTAGCCAAAATATTGGGGCTAATCGTAAAACCAACATCATGGCCGCTAGCTTCTTCCTCTTCATAAACTGGGATTAATGCCATGCCCATGGGGGATTTTCCGGGGTTAGGCCTGCGGAAATTAGGGTCCATCGGTGCCACCCAATAGGCAACCTTTTTAGCTTTCTCAAAGGAAGCATCTTCATCATTTTCTTTGGTTAAATCAGACAAAATATACCCAACGCCAAAGCCTATAATTAGGCCGATAAATATAAATATATATCCAGCTCGGTTCATGAGCCTTCTCCTTGAAAATAGATGAGATCAATTTGTGCTTCTGCACGCTCTAAGCGGATGGCTTCTAAATTTAGGAGAAGATCAAGCTCGCTTATTTGGCTGCGAATAATTTCGTTAAATTCAATAGTACCATTGCTGTATCCATCTTCAGAGGCTTGGCTCACCGCTTGACTGCGTTTGAGCAGAACATCCTCATAAAGCATGATGCGCTTCGAAGTTTTTTGCCAGACAACAAACAAAGCCCTTACACGGCGCAGCATATCCATCTCGTGGGCGCGTTTGTCCATCAGTGCGGCTTGTTTTTGCTTTCTAGCGGCGCTCAAGCGTTTGTCTTGGCGCTTACTTGTGAAAATAGGCACATCCAGGGTCACCATGGCGGTGGCAAGGTCCGCGCGGCCACCAGAGCGATGGCCATACCCCACGTCTAGCCCCCAAGTAGGTTTGTAATTTTCTTTTGCCAGCGCCACTGATGTGTCACCCGCTTTGACCATTGCTTCAGCGCTCCGAATTTCAGGGTGGTCATTTAGGTTGGTTTCTAGGGCAATAAGCGGCAAAGGTACGCGTAAATCGCTATAATTCCCAATGATGGGCCGCATAGAGTTTTCCCAACCAATGAAACGGGCTAGGCCAACCCGGGCCTCTGCCGCATATTGCTCTATTACTTCTGTTTTGTCATCCAGCAGTGCCAGTTCGGCCTCAAGGGTCAGCATCTGTTGAACTTGAGCATTTCCCGTTTCATATGAAGCGCCCAGTGCCATCATCATTTTGGACATGGCTGCTTTCTTCTTCACAATGATAGTTAGGGCTGTCTGGGCGGATTTTATCCGTAGCCAATGGCGCTTTACCTCGAGCGCAATAGCTAACTGTCGGCTGATAGCCATCAACTCAGTGGCACGACTATGGGCGGTCCCTTTGGCTTTCACCAAATTACGCCGGGTCTTAGAAGGCAGGCTTTGGTGCAGGCCAAATTGAATTTGAGCCATCGGCTCTTGGGACAAGGCAAAACTATCTGTTGCCATGTTGGCCACACCAAATTTTATTTTAGGGTCTGGTAATTGTCCGTCAGCACGCGCGGCCTCTCGGAGACTGTCAGCCCGGGACATTAAGCTTGAAATGCTTGGGTCACCGCGCTGGGCGGCAAGGGATGTAGCCTCTTGCAAGCTCAAGGGCTGCAAACTGTCGGCCATTGATACATGGGCGAAAACAAGTGATAAAGTTGCCGCAAGGCATAGGGGTAGATTAAACATGTTAGTTCCTGACAGATAGACAAAAGCTTTTAGCTTGGCAGCTTTAGGGCCGCCCAGACATAAGAAATGGCTTAAAAAGGTCAGGCTATGGGTGGGGGGTTATCTGCAATGGGGTCAGCACTATTAGCTTGCTCGCAGTACCAATCAATGGACGGTGTAAGGTTTTTATAAAATATATTAGTCGCCGATGTGTTTAAAATACTGCTAGTTCCAGCGCAATCATTAATGCAGCCATGGTCAGAACAGCAGGATGTTTGGCAATCTGTGCTTTGCTCTGTCTCTTGGCAGTTTGCAGCTTCCATTAATATTTGCACGCCCATCACCGCTTGCATTTGCATGTCGTCAATATCAGTCATGTTGTCATGGTTTTGGGCCGCCGCAAAGCTGGGCGCTGCAAAAGCTAACAGGGCTAAGCACATCATCAAGCTCTTCAGCTTGCGGGCAAATATGATAATATTTAATCTCATACTATATCTTATAACCTCAAAAGATAGAGCCGGGTCAAGGCTTTAAAGCTTTTAAGCTCGGTTCTTCAAGCAATTGTTACTGCTGGCCCCATTCTATAAACACTATTTTCCAGCCAGTGTCGGAGCGGCGAAGCACCAATGTTTCGGTTGAAGTAAGGTTCATTTCTTTGTCTTTGTAGGTGCCTTTTAAGCTCGATGTGGTTTTGACCCAAGCTACTCTATCGCTGTTGCCGGAAGTTTGTTCTTTCACCTCTCGGGTCATATGCGCCAAGAAGGCCATGTCAGACAGCATATGCCCTTCCATATAATCTTTAGCACTGGTTTGGCTGTGGCCGCCTTCTAGCACCAACAGATCACCGGCCAGCAAAGTCTTGACCGTGGCTTTGTCGCCGTCAGTTAGGGCTTGGTGCAAAGTATTAGCAACCATCACCGGCGTCTTTTCAGAAACCCCATCACCGTGGTCATGTCCGCCGCCGTCCACGTGGTTGGAACTCTCAGTCGGGTCTTGTTCTACTCCCGCATCATGGTCATGCTCGCCGCCGCCCGTGTGGTTATGATCAGAAGCTACAGGCAAACGGGCAACGCCGATGCCGTGACGGTAAACAAGTTCAGCACCAAAATAACCGGTGACCATTACCAACATTGCTGCGGCGGTAACCCCTGCAACGACCAAACGCCCGCCATCCTTTGATCTGAACAGTATTAACGCCGACAGAAGCGTGACTGTGGCCGCGACAAGCGCCCAAGCGCGGTGGGTTTTCATCACTATATGTGCCGTATCGTCGTGGGTAACGCTGTTAAAGGCCAAGAAGCCCGCCGCCAAGGTTAACAGCAGGAAACCACTGGCTAAATAAAGCGTCCAGCGGCCAACCATATTAAAGGTGTCACCTTTACCTGCGGCGAACTGTGCGGCAATAAGAAACAACGCTGATGTTACAACTAAAGCAACGGTGAAATGCACCATCAAAGGATGCCAGTTTGGAACGATTAATTCTTGCAACGGAAGGACTTTCTATTTTGCGACCAATTTTATTGGAAAGTTGTATTATGAATAGCGGTTATAGAGGCTTGCGGCAAGCCAGCCGAAAGCGCCGGATGAAAGTGACCAAGCAGCTAAGCCAATGACAAAGCCTGTCGGTGTCATAACCCACCCTTGCGAACTTAGGTTACTATGGACCATATGACCGGTGACCTCCATCATCGCCGACGGCATCAAAATTACAGCTAAGCTGCAAATGATCCATAAAATAGCTGCCGAGGCCGCCCATGCATATCCAAAAGCTTTTGCATTCATCATCACTTAATCTCCTTATGCGTTACTTGTTAAAATTAACGGATCATGTTCATCAACCAAGAAATTATTAATACTTGTGGCAGGCTTATCAGCGGTAAAAATAGAGCAAATTTCCAAGACTTGGTTGTTTCTTTCAAAATCATAATCTCAGTATAGTCGGTCGCTACCCCGGTCATGAGAAAAGCAAAACTGTTGCCCGGCGCGCCAGCGCGGTTCAGTAGGTCGGCGGCGATGGGGGTGCTGCCTTCACTGCAAACTTCCATGATGGTGGCCACCAAAACCGTCAGGCCAAGCCCGGCAATGGTTGGGCCAAACCATGTTTGCATGCTGGCAGTGTCCAAGAAGGTTTGCACCAAGCCCGCGAGCACCACACCAAATAATATCCAACGCAGCACCGGCCTTGAACCCGATAGGCCTTCGCTAAACAGGCTGCTAAAATAAGCACCATCATACTGGGTGGCCTTCATGCCTGCCTTTGCCGCAGGCCAAAACCGAAAGTCTTTAGGTAAGTCACTGCGGTTTGGGTTGGCGGGCAAGACCCCTTTTTTAACAAATAAGTCGAACAACAGCCCGCTGATCACGGCAATCACAACGGAGAAACCAATGAAGGCGAGGGTCCATTTTAAGCCTATTAGCGCCACTAAAACCAAGGTCAGAGAAAAACTATTCCACGGGCTGGCGACCAGAAAGGCGATGACCTGTCCAGCACTGGCACCGCGTTCATATAGTTTGGCACCGACCATCAATATGCCGTGGCTGCATAGATCCAGCAATACGCCAGCGAGTGTAGCGCGGATGATACCGCCAATCCCGCTGCCGCTGCCGAGAATAGCAACGATGAATTCACGCGGAATTTTGGTTAGCACCGCCACCATGATGATCCCAATCAGTATGCCCCACCATATCGTATTCATCAGGGTATATACGGCCCCCGACAGGCTATGGAGCCAAGTAATATCAACCACTAAGTCACGAAAGAGCCAAAAAATACCATAAAGAATGACCACAGCAGAAATAGACCCCCACAGTAACAGGTCTATTTTGCCCTTTTGTTCTGCGTGGCAACTGGGCGTATGGCTATGGGCGTTCATCAAGCATCTCCAGTGCCATATAGGTGGTTGATAATGCTGCAATGCTCAAGGGGCTGTTCGTCGGCGGGGCAACGTTCGGCGAGAACTTTCAAGGCCGATTGCATCTTTTTCAAAGCTTTTATTTTACTGCCTATTTCATCAAGCTTCATGTGGGCGCGGGCATTGACCGACGCACAGTCAGCATGTTCGTCGTCAGTGATACCCAACAGTTCAGCTATTTCAGCGAGCGTAAAACCCAGCGCTTGGGCCTCCTTGATAAAGCGGATGCGCTTAGTGGTGTCAGCCCTATAAACCCGGTAACCAGAAGTGGTTCGCTCAGCCTTGGGCAATATTCCTGCGCGCTCATAATAGCGCACCGTTTCTGTGGCTATACCGGCTGATTTGGCTAATTTTCCGATCGTAAAGCTTTGCATTTATCGCTCCTCAACGGCCTTCTTGGGCTGATTCGTTATAAGCTTACACCTTAATGTATGGTTTAAGGTCAAGTGATATAAATTAAAGGCTGCTCTTAATCATCACCGCGTACTTTACCGCGATGTTTCTTGGTGGTGCTGGCGCGGGATTTTGCGTCTAACCGCCGCGTGACGGAAGCCTTGCTTGGCCGGGTTTTTTTACGTGGTTTGGGGGGTATCAGCGCCTTGCGAATAAGGTCAAGCAGACGCTCGGTTATTTCAGTTTTATTGCGCAGCTGGCTGCGGTGACGGCTTGCCGCCAACATGATGACGCCCGCCGTGGTCATGCGGCTACCGGCGAGCCCTTTTAAGCGCAAGAAAACAGCATGGGTTAATGCGGGGCTATTTTTGGCGTCAAAGCGCAATTGCACCGCGCTGTCGGTGGTGTTGACATGCTGGCCGCCGGGGCCGGACGCCCGCACGGCGCTATAGTGCAATTCGCTATCATCTAAGGCGATTGTATCGGTAACTTTTATCATGAAAATATCTATAGCGGATTAGAGGCCATATTTATAGGGCCTACTATTTGCCGCTATGTTATTGATGCGTGGCCCGTTCCTGCTGCCACAAAAGACAATCATTGCGGCTGCCACGAAACAAAATCTCACGGGTGCTTTTTGACAGTTGATAGTCATACATGGGATCATAATAGTCTTGCAGCAGGGCGGTTATCCACACCCGGTGGTGGTTATCGTCACCGGTATTTTTATGGAAGCTTAATGCGTCCTTCATATGGGTGTTTATTGCTGAATAGCGCACACCACCGAGGCGTTTTTTAATCCGAGAAAGTGCACTGAGTAGAAAGTCAGAAAAGGGCTCAAAACCGTCACCAGAGAAAGCTTTATTATAGGCGGGCAGCATGTCGCGCACATAATCTAGGTGGATGGCATTGATACGTTCTTCTATCGGTTCTTCAATTATTACGGCTGGCCAATTTGCCATCTCACCCGCTAAAACATCGGGGACGGCTAGCTGGCCAATGCGGCGGCTTTCGTCCTCAACGAATATTGGCCCAGCTGATTTTTCCGCTTGTCGCATCAGCTCGACGCCCAAGCTATTTTCAAAATTTATCTGGGTCGGCTGGTCCCCAATCCTTCGCCCAAAGCTAGACCCCCGGTGGTTGGCTAAGCCCTCTAGGTCAATCATTTCCGGCAGGTTAGCGAGCAGCTGGGTTTTACCGACACCTGTGCGGCCAGCGACGATGATAAAATCCTCTGATTTAACCAGTCGTTCAGTTTCTTCGATCAAAAAACGCCGCAGGGCTTTATAGCCACCCGAAACACGTGGGTAGTGAACGCCTGCATCGGCCATCCAGCCTTGACTTATGCGTGACCGCAGACCCCCGCGCATGCAAAATAAATAGCCCGCAGGGTTTTCTGTAGCAAATTTCACCCATGCAGCCACGCGGGCTGTTTTTGTCGCGCCTTTAACTAAATCATGGCCCGCTTCTATGGCCGCATCTTGGCCGCTGTGTTTGTAAGTGGTGCCAATATGGGCGCGTTCCTCGTCATCCATCAGGGGCAAATTTATCGCTGACGGGAAAGATCCATGCTGAAACTCCAAGGGGGCACGCATATCAATCAGGGGTGTGCCGGACAATAATATCTGGCGGTAATCATCGCTATCAGGGCGAATATCTTCCCGCTCAGCCATTATATAACTTCCACATAGGGCCCTGTAGTGCGTGGCTTCAAATGGCCAATAGGGGTGAGGTCTAGTTCGGCTTCTTTGAAGACATGTTCAACGTCATTTAGCTTGTCATCATTGACCGCTACTAGCAGACCACCGCTGGTTTGGGGGTCACAGAGCAATAGTTTTTGTGTCTCGCTAAGCGCGCCAATTTTATGGCTGTAGCTAGCATAGTTGCGCCCTGTACCGCCGGGAATGCAGCCAGCTTTTAGATATTCATGCACTGAGGGAAGCAGGGGAACCGCACCAAAATTTATCTCAGCGGTTAAGTTGCTGCCTTCGCACATTTCGCTCAAATGGCCCAACAGGCCAAAGCCGGTTACATCCGTGACAGCAGTAACGCAGGATAGCGTGGCAAGCTCAGCACCAATGTCATTTAATATACACATGGTATCGACGGCTAGGTTTGCATGCTCTAGCCTTAGTTTCTTTTGTTTTTGGGCGGTGGTTAAAATGCCGACGCCGAGTGGCTTGGTCAGAAAAAGGGCATCGCCCGGCTTGGCTGTGTCATTGCGTTTTAGGTTTTCCTCAGTCACCAATCCGGTTACCGCTAGGCCAAAAATAGGCTCCGGCGCGTCGATGCTGTGGCCACCGGCAAGCGGTATGCCGGCGCTAGCACATACACTGCGGCCACCATCGATAACCTTGGCCGCAACTTTTGGGGAAAGCTTGTCCACGGGCCAACCAAGAATAGCAATCGCCATGATGGGTTTGCCGCCCATGGCATAAATATCGCTGATGGCATTGGTGGCGGCGATGCGGCCAAAGTCAAAGGGGTCATCGGCGATAGGCATGAAAAAATCAGTGGTGCTGAGAACAACCTGCCCGCCGCCAATGGCGTAGGCGGCAGCGTCATCACGGCTGGCATTGCCGACCAGCAAATTGGGGTCTGGGGCAAAGGACAGCGATGATTTCAGCATTTCATCCAGCACATTTGGTGCGATTTTACAGCCGCAGCCCGCGCCGTGGCTATATTCGGTTAGGCGTATCGCTGGGTCATTCATGCTTTTGCCTTTAAACTTTTTTGACAAATATAGATTTCAGTTTCATGGCACCAATACCGTCGATTTTGCAGTCGATGTCATGGTCACCGTCGATGAGACGGATATTTTTAACCTTGGTGCCCACTTTAACGGTCAGGGAAGAGCCCTTCACTTTAAGGTCCTTAATCACCGAGACAGTATCACCGTCTGTTAGCAAATTACCAACCGCATCTTTGATCTGCTTTTCATCGTTGGCGTCATTTTCCTCTGACCCGGCAATCCATTCATGGGCGCATTCAGGGCAGACAAGCATGTCGCGGTCTTCGTAAGCATAGATGGAGCTGCATTTAGGGCAAGGCGGTAGGTCGGTCATAGTTGGTCCTTCGGTGGAGTATGCGTGTAAATGCTGGCGGTTTTTGTCGTTGTGAAGGGTATAAAAGCTGCTGCCATAAATCACAAAAGAAAAATAAATCAAATATATATGGCAGGGTAAAGAAAACAGACCAGATACATTAAATATTTACCGGCATGAAATTGCCTAATTCTAAACACGTCGTTGCCGTGATGGCAGACAATAGTTACTGTCACAAAATTAAAGACATAATTTTGATGAATGCTGCCACTAATTCTTCACACCTAAAAGACTGGACCAAGCCCATGATGATCTGCAAGCGCCTTCTGCTTTCTCTATTTCTATTGGCATTTGCGCCTCAGGTGATGGCGGTTGAGACAAGCGACCCTAAGCTTGGTGATACGGCTGAGATGATTGTAGACCCTGATTTTAAAGTTCCGGACCATTCCGCTGAATGGCAAAAATATCTATTATACTTAAAGGGGTTAGAGGCTGAAATTACGGTTTTAAAGGCACAAATTGCCGCAAGCTCAGATGGGCTTGGGGGTGCATTAAAGCAATATCCATCAGACGCAAAGGCGCGTATTAAACGGGCGGCTAAAGAGCTACAATTTCTAAGGCTCTATGAAAAAAGTATCGCAGAATGGCGTATTTTATATAGCAATAGATCTCGCAATTTGGACGCCAAAACTCTTGGCTGGGGCCTCCAGCAACAAAGTTTCAAGGGCGCAAAGGCGCTGGGCCTATATTATATGGCAGATGCTTATTACGGTGAAGGTGACCTAGTTTCTGCAATCAACCTTGGCACCATGGCCCTTAAGGGTCAACTGTGGCAACGGGACGAAAATAATCTTACGCGCTCGCTACGTCGTTGGCTTGATAATATGACCCTGCGGGCAGGCGACCCCGTTTATAACTTAACCGCAACCCCCATCAGCGCCTGCATTGCCTTTGGGCGGAGCTTAGCTGAAACGCAACAATTGCCCCTCGATGATTATATTCGTGCCGATAATGATCAAAAGCTGGCCGTATCGATAAAAGGCCGAAATTTATGCGTATCGGGTTTGGCCTTCGGGGATAAATTTAATCTAACCATCCGCCGAGGCTTGGTGGCGGAAAATGGTGCGGTGCTTGCGGTTAAAGCAACACGGGCTATTCAGGTGAATGATCGCCCAGCTAGCTTGCGCTTTAATGCCAGCAAATGGTTGGCGCCAATGACCGGTAATGAAACTGTAGCGGTTTATGCGGTTAATATGAAAGAGGTTGATATCAGCCTATATAGAATAGGCGAGCGTGGTTTGCAGCAAGCCATGAGAGGGGGTCTTTTTACCAGCAGCATCCAACGATATCGTGCGGAAAATTTTAGAAATGAATTGGGCGAGGCTGTTTGGCAAGGCTCGGTTACCCTATCGAAAGGTACGTCTAATAGCGAAGTGACAACCCTCATGCCCCTGCGTGAAATGGTCAAAGACATAAAACCCGGCCTTTATATTATGAAAGCCGACTGGAAAACAGGCAACGAACGCGAAGATAACGCAAGCTGGAAGTCCAGGCCGCTGCAGTGGATATTGTTTAGCGATACGGGTCTAACCTCCGTGCGGGGTAAGGACGGGCTAACAGTTGTTGCCCGATCGCTTTCCAGTGCCAACCTAATGTACGGCGTCAACTTATCCTTGGTGGCGCATAACAATGAAATTTTAGCCACCACCAAGAGTGATGCAAATGGCATTGCAACTTTCCCTGCCGGTTTGCTGCGCGGTGAAGGCGGCAATCGACCCAGCCATTTAATTAGTCGCGGAGCAGGTGGTGACTTTACCCTTCTGCGATTGGGCGCAGATGCGCTTGACCTATCAAGTTTTGATGTCTCCGGTCGGGCAATGCCCACCGCCAGCGATATTTATCTCTTCACGGAGCGCCCTGTATACCGCGCTGGCGAAAAAGTGTTTTTAACTGGCTTTATGCGAAACCGGGATGTGAAAACAGTGGCGGACCAACGCCTTGCGCTAAAACTGATCCGTCCCGACGGCACCACGGACCGCGCGCTAACGCTGACCGGCGACGAAATGGGTGCCTATGCTTATGACTTTACGCTCAACGCCAATGCCCGAACGGGACAGTGGGCCTTGCAGGTTAGCTACCCGGGTGAGCGCGAAACGCTCGCGGTAGTTTCCTTTGAAGTGCAAGACTTTGTTCCCCTGCGTCTGAAAGCCGAGCTAACTTCAGCGGTTGAAATAGCCCGCAAGAATATGCCTGTTGATCTGGCATTGGCGGTTGATTTTCTTTACGGTGCGCCCGCTAGCGGCCTTAAAGGTAGCATTAACGCGGTCCTACGCTCAACTCGACAGCCTTTTAAAGGCTATGAGGCTTACCGCTTTGGTTTGCTAGATGATGAATTCTCGCCGACATCCGTTGTTGACGAAGAACTGACATTATCGGCTGAGGGTAAATATAGCCTTGAGTTGTTGGTCGATAAGGTCGCTAAAACCTCATTACCGCTGGAACTTAGAGCGTCATCGACAATTTATGATGTTGGCGGCAGACCCGCTAGAGCAATTTTCACCATGCCATTTCGCCAAGAGGATACCTCCATTGGGGTTCGTATGGGCAATGTGGAGACAAACGGCAGTGAAGGCCGCGCAGAAGCTCATATTATCAGCTTGAAACATGACGGCGAACGAGCGAGTAAAAGGGCGGTTAAAGTTCGTTGGATCAAAGAAGATTATGACTATCAATGGTACCAGAGCAATGGCTATTGGCGCTCAAGAACCATGATCTATGACACCTTGATGGCGGAAGTTGACGGTGAGACCGATGCCAAGGGCATGCTAGAGGTTAGCCACAACTTGCCAAATGGCGCTTACCGGCTTGAGGTTATGGATGCAGATGGCACTTCCAAAGCCAGTGTGCGCTTTCATGTTGGGTGGTGGTCATGGAACCGGGAAGCCAATGAACCCGACCAGCTGGAGATGAAGTTAGAGACTGCAAGTTTAAAGTCCGGCGAAAAGCTCAGAGGCCAGATAAAAGCCCCCTTTGACGGCAAGGCTACATTGATGGTTATTACCGACCGTGTGCATGCCATTGAGGCCATCGATGTCTTTGGTGGTACGGCGGACTTTTCCTTTAAAGTGGATAAAAAATGGGGGCCCGGTGCCTATATTATGGCGACCGCTTACCGCCCAACGGGGGGAAATAATGCCGAAGATGCCCACCTGCCGGTGCGCGCCACGGGCTTTGCATGGATCGATATTGACCATGCCGCCAAGCGCTTGAGCATTGAAATTAATACACCGGAAACGGTCTTGCCGCGCAGGAAGGCTGCAATCCCTGTGCATATTGAGGGTCTCAAGCAAGGTGAAAAAGCCCGGGTGACCATGTTGGCGGTCGATGAGGGTATCCTGCGGCTTATGGCGTTTAAGTCGCCATCGCTCAGCGGGCATTATCTCAGCAAGCAGCGTCTCGGTGTGGATATTCAAGACCTTTATGGCCGCCTATTACTGGCGGAAAAAGGCCGCCGAGGGACGTTGAAAACCGGCGGTGATGCCTATGCAGATTTGGCAATGGCCCCAAGAGAAAGAAAGCAGGACAACCGTGCGGGTCTCACCACCCGGGCGCGCCGCGCAGTGGCCCTTGTCACTCGTGATGTTGTGGTGGGTGCTGACGGCAATGCGGTCATAGCCATGGACATCCCTGATTTTGTTGGCCAGCTGCGCTTGATGGCGGTGGCTTACAGCGCGGGTAAAATGGGCGAGAAAAGCAAGGCGCTTATTGTGCGCGACCCTATCGCCGCTGATCTGATCTTGCCGCGTTTTATGGCGCCTAGCGATGTAGCCAAGCCGGTTATTACCCTGCAAAACCTGTCTGGCAAAGACCAAAAGCTGACGGTAAGCCTTTCTATAGACGGCCCGGTTAGCAGTGGCTTTAACAGTGATACCGTCATTGAGCTCGCAGACGGTGAGCGTGTTGAACTGCCGGTCGAGCTGACGGCGGGCGGGGTTGGTGATGCCGCTTTCACCCTGAGGGTAACAGGAGCTAAAGAGCCAGTTGAGCGTAGTTGGCGCATGGCGGTTCGCGCGCCATATGCCTATGAAAGCCGGGCGGAAGGCAAAATGTTATCCGGCGGTGAGGACGCAAGCCTGCAAGCCTATGGATCAGCCGGGCTGATAAAAGGCTTTATCCCCGGCTCTACCTCTGCCTCGGTGATGCTATCCAATGCACCCGACTTAAAGGTCGATAAAATGCTCAGCGACCTGATTTTATACCGCTATATGTGCACAGAGCAGACCGTGTCTCGTGGCATGGTGATGCTCTATAGCGATAAGCTAAAGGCTGCAGGTCTCACGAGCGTTGAGAAGCACCAATATAACGCCCAAATAGATCAAGCTATTGAGCGCTTGTTGATGCGCCAAAACCGCGCTGGCGACTTTGGCTTGTGGCGGGCTTATGACGGCGGCAATGCTTGGGCCAGCCTTTATGCCATCGACTTTTTGCTGCGGGCACAAAGCCAAGGGTATCATGTGCCAGAAAGTGCGCTTGAAAGTGCAATTAAGTGGATGCGTAGACTTAGCACCAACAACACAGACCGGATTTTAACCCACTATAGTTATTATCTGCGGGCGGGCATTGGTGACATTGAGCGCGGCGATGTGCGCCATTATGCGGCCACCACCAAAGTGCTTGAATATAGTCCTTTGTCTGAAGCATTTTTGGCGGCTGCTCTTGCCATCGTCGGTGAGAGAGATATGGCTCGGGAGCGCTTTAAAGGTGCCTTAACCAGTAGCTGGCGCTATAAAAGCCACCGTGACTTTTATGATTATGGCAGCATCCTGCGGGACCGAGCGGGTGCCATTACATTACTGGCCGAATCCGGTCTTGGTGATGATCTGATGTTCGAGGCTGGCAGTGCGCTTGAGCGGCTTGCGGCTGAGCGTACATGGTTCAACACCCAGCAGCAGTCTTGGCTGGTGCGGGCGGCGAGTGTTCTCTCTGGTAATGAAAGACTAGCCTTATCCATGGATGGTTCAGTTATAGAAGGACTTAAAGCAAGTTGGCGGACCGAGCTGGAGCAAGCGGTAAAGATTACCAATGATGGGGGCAATCCGATTAGGATGGTGGAAACCGTTCGCGGTTTGCCAATGGATGCCCCAACGCCCATAGCAAACGGGGTTATTATATCCCGACGTTATCTGGACCTGAAGGGCAATAATATTGACCCAACCCGGTTGCGCCAAAATGATCGCTTCATTGTCCTCATCACGGGGGAAACCCTGCGCAATGGTACCGAGGCCAGCTTGGTGCTTGATCTGTTACCGGCGGGTTTGGAAATTGAAAATGCCAGCGTCGGCGGGGATAGTGGCTTGGATAGTTATAAATTCCTGCCGCGCCTAACCCGGGCGCGTTATAGCTCAGAACTTGATGATCGCTATTTTGCGGTGATTGATAACCGCCGCAAGGGCAAGTTTACCTTTGCCTATATGGTGCGGGCTATTACGCCCGGTGAATATATTCAGCCACCCGTGATGGTCGAAGATATGTATGCGCCAGAATACCGTGCGATTGGCAAAAGCGGTTCTGTGGTCATTTTGGGGGTGGATGATTGAGCTTAAGCACCAAAATACTTGCCAAGCTTAAGGTGAAGAGAAAGCCTATCATGTGGATGGGTGTTTTCGCCTTTTCGCTCATGGCGATGGGCTATGGCGGTTTACAAGCTTGGTATGTTTGGTACCAAAGCAATCACCCGATCAATTTAAGCCGCTATGAGGACAGAGGAGCGCTGGTCCTCAGCCATGATGGTAGTTTTCAGCATATGTTTGCGGCCAAGGACGGTCTATTTCGCTTAAAAGCGGATGTAACCAAAGTAGACAAACGCTACCTGGATACGCTGATAGCTTTTGAGGATAAGCGCTTTTACGGGCATAGCGGCGTCGATTATTTGGCGCTGATGCGGGCGACGGGGCAAGCCATATATAATGGCCGGGTTATCTCCGGCGGGTCTACCATCACCATGCAAGTTGCTAGACTGTTGGAGCCGCGCCCGCGCACATGGCGCTCCAAGCTGATTGAAATGGCACGGGCGGACCAACTGGAAGAGCGCTATAGCAAGGAGCAAATATTAGGGCTTTATTTAACATTGGCTCCATTCGGCGGTGCCTATGAGGGCGTACGCGCGGCGAGCTGGCACTATTTTGGCAGGGAACCGCTGGATTTAACATGGGGGGAGGCTGCGTTATTAACCGTCTTGCCGCAAAGCCCCACCGTCCTGCGTCCTGACCGGCATCCAGAGAAGGCCGCGCGTGCTCGTGATAAAGTGTTGGCGCGGGTTCAAAGCACGCTCGGCATTAGCCCTGCAGACTTAGCAGCCAACAAAGGTTTTCGATTGCGCTTAAAAGGCAAAAAAGATGGGATGGTTTCGGCCAGCACGGCGCTTCATTTGGCCTTCCGGCTCCGGCAAAATAAAGATGCATTTGATACAGTCAAGACAACGCTTAACGCCAATTACCAGCAAGGGGCGACGGATATTATTAGACGGGCGGTAGACCTATTGCCCAAGGGCATGACAGCCGCTGCGGTTATCGTTGATAGTTGGACAGGGGACACCATTACATATATTGGTTCGCCCAATTATTTTGATATTGAGCGCGCGGGCGCGGTGGACATGGTAACGGCAAAACGCTCGCCGGGGTCAACGCTCAAACCTTTCATTTATGGCCTCGGTTTTGACGATGGTTTCTTGCACCCTCTCAGCTTGATCAGCGATGAGAAAACGCGCTTTGGTGACTATGCCCCGCGTAATTTTAGGGGTCGTTTCCACGGCGAAGTTTCTGTGCAATATGCCCTGCAGCATTCTTTGAACATCCCTGCGGTTAAAGTTCTTTCGCGGGTGGGGGCACCCCGCTTTGCCGCTGAGCTTGCGGGTGTCGGGGTAACATTGGACATTCCAGGCAATAAAGATATTGGCTTGGCTTTGGCGCTTGGCGGGGCTGGAATATCACTGGAAGATCTGGTTAGGCTATATGCGGCGCTGGCTAGCGACGGCAAGGTACGACCCGCAAGCTTTAAGGGGCACAGTGAAGATATTAAAGGCAAGACAATCGCTAGCGCCACTACAAGGGCCTATTTGCACCAAATTTTAAAAGGGGTGTCCCCACCTGCGGATCTGATGCCAAGCGGCATGCGCCGCCATGGCCGTAAGATAGCCTTTAAAACGGGTACTAGCTGGGGCTTCCGCGATGC
Organism: Alphaproteobacteria bacterium; assembly: GCA_021774735.1. GTDB lineage: Bacteria > Pseudomonadota > Alphaproteobacteria > Sphingomonadales > Kordiimonadaceae > JAJFIS01. The sequence goes on from JAJFIS010000019.1 coordinate 271,591, forward strand.
CCTATCTATAGGTTTTGACAATCGCTGGGTCATTGGTGTTTGGGTGGGAAAACCCAATGGCACCCCTAATCCGGGCCATTTTGGTGCTCGAACGGCGGCACCGATCTTGTTTGATCTTTTTGCCATGATGCCGAAAAGCGAGGATCGTCAAATCGCACAAGTTATTCAACCTTCCGACAGGGTAAAAACCCATTGGCGGGTGCAAGATCTTTCGCCTTTGCAAAAACATTTTGATAGGCCACCCTTGAAATATCTGGCAGCGAATGTGGCGCTGCCGCCTGTGATCCAATTTCCTGTGCCTGATAGTGCACTGAAATTACCAAAGGGGCCGCGCAAATTATTAATAGAAACCAAAGGCGGTGAAGGGGCATTATCGCTACTTGTGAACGGGGAACCCGTGTCAGAGATAGGTCCATTAGGGCGGGTTTGGTGGCAGCCAAGTGGGATAGGCTTTCACCGTTTGACCGTGGTGGACGAGCGTGGTCAGAGTGCCCAGACCACTATTCGTATTCTGCCGTGAAGGTCTTTAGCAATTTATTCGATCTCGGTTACATCGCTCAGGAATGTTTTTGTCGTGCTGTCAAGTTCATCCAGAAGATCTCTAACTTCTGCGGAAACGGTTAAAACCCTGTCTGCTGTATGTTCCGTGGTTTTTGCATCGTCGCTTACAAGCAAAATATTACTACTAACTTCCTGAGTGCCCGCAACAACATCTTGAATATTATCCGATATTTTGCTGTTTACAGAAGCTTGTCCTTCAACGGCGCTTGAAACCTTATCGGAAAGTTTGTCAATTTTACTGATGGTGTCGGCAATCAATTGGATGGATTTTGATGTTACTGTTGAGGCATCCTCCATATGATTGATTTTTTCTTCAATTTCCTCGGTGGCTTTTGCAGTTTGACTGGCCAATGTTTTTACCTCATTAGCTACAACAGCAAAGCCTTTGCCCGCCTCACCGGCTCGTGCTGCTTCGATGGTAGCATTTAAAGCCAAAAGGTTCGTTTGCTTGGAAATATCAGCAATGATTTTGACAAATTCAGCAATATCAGCCACGGCGGTTGAAAGAAGTTCAACATTCTTACCGCCTTCAACAGAGGTGGCCACAGCATCAGATGTCATTTGTCTGGTCTCATCAACCTGCCCGCGTATCTCATTCAAGGTCTGGGTTAATTGCTCGCCAGCTGTTACCACCTCTTGGACTGCGCGCCCAGATTCTTCAGATACGCTGGCAACGGTGGAGGATTTTTTAGACGTGCTGTCGGCGGTTTGGACCATTTCATTAGAAACGGATGACATGGTTTTTGCTGTATCTCCCAAAGACACCATAATTGCCTTAGAGCGGGACGCAAAATTATCAACCAACTTGTTCATAGTAGATTCCCGCGCTTCCCGCCTTTCCTGCATTTGTTTTTCACGGGACAGCTCATGTTCAAGCCGTTTCTGCTCAACATCTTGCGCCTCACGCTCTAATCGTTTTTGCTCCTCACGAGACATTTCACTTGCTGCTTCAAGATCAACGCGCTTTTGTGATTCGCGTTGAAAATAGCGTAATGCTGTTGCCATGCCGCCAATTTCATCGCCTCTGTCTTGGTGGGGAATGTCAATATTAAGATCACCACCCGCTAGCTCTTTGATTTTATTCGTTATGACAACAAGGGGCTTGAGGAGGGTAAACTCGGTTAAATATAGCATGATTGCAGCCATAAAGATGGTTAGCAGAATAATGACTAGAATATCTTGATTCACCGATGCTGCATCTGCTTTTACTCGAGCCACAGTCTGGTTTGCGGTTAAACGTGCACTATTGATATAAGTCTCTAATATTTGGCTGATAACAGCGATATCGCGGCGGACAGAAATTAAGCGTTCATCACCTATGTCACGGTCTTCCATGACATAATCTTCCATAGCCAATAATGCATTATCACCAATTCTAGCGGTTAAGACCTTCATTTCAGACTTGTGAGCGGCAGATATTAGTGGCGATTGTTCAAGTTCTTTAATCAACGCAGCAGATGAAGCTTCTGCTGCTTCCATGGCTTCATCAGATAAAGATATAGCCAAATCTGTATACCAATAGCGCACATCAGAAAAATATTTGCCAATGGTCTCTAAATTTTCAAGAGAAGATAGAGCGCTGGATTGTTCCGTGATAACATTGGACACATCGGTTGTCTGTGAGCGGACAACCATTAAGCCAATCACAACCGAGACAACAAGGGTTATCAATATGACATATTGTTTGCTGCGAAGGGACAGATTACCAATAATATTTGTTACAGATTTCACAGACATTATAGTCCTTTAGCCCCCGCGCGCATTAAAACTTACTGGTTAGCATGTTTGCCTAGTCAGAAAATTCAAATAAGACTTTTACCGTTGGAGGCAAGGGGCCAAGACCTTCTTTTGCCAATATGGAAAAAGAGCCAGGGTCCCGCGCCATTAAGCGCATTAGGATGCTATTGGAACCCACACTGCGCGGCGGTGTTGCCCCCGTTGTTTGCTTCTGCCTAGCCCAGTGGCTGTTAAGTTCAGAAGTTGACATATTCAAAACTTGTTTTTCAAAAATAGTTTGCGCGGGGTTAGTCTTTTTGCGGGCAAAAACACGCGCTGTTACCCCACCAGGCCACTGAGTAGCATTGGCAAGAAACAAGCGTTTTACCATCTGTTTCATGGCAGTATTATCTGCAGAATAAGTATTGTCGACGCTAACAATAACGCAGTAATCAGCGGAAAATGCTGGTTGGACAAAAAAGGTTGCACTTAAAAAAACAGACAAAAAAAGGAACGTTGAACGAACGTGGCTTGAAAGAATTTTATATTTTTTCATGATACCCCCCTAGAATGACAATGTTGTCGAAATTTGATACAGCCTGACATTTGCTTGTTCAAAACCAAGCGAAGCGGCACCAAAGTGACGGAATGTTGTCGTACCCCTCACACGAACATTCGGGATAGGGTCATAAACAATACCAGCCACATGCTCTCTCCGGTCGCCCATCAAGGGGCCAAGATCCAAATAGTCGTATCTATAAAAGGCAGTCCATTGGTCGTTGATGCGATAAGCAGGCTGAGTGTAGTATGCTAAACGGTTAGCTGAATTTTCTTCGTTAGTGGCAAAAATTTCAGACTTCCAAAGAATAGCGCCCTTATCATAGAGCAGGTCAAACCCCGCCATTTCATAATCGGACGGGATACCTTCAACGCGCTGGCCTATGCTGCCGTTAATACCGGCAGTGAAACCCGTGTCACCAAATTTATACCCAATACGCCCGCCAAAATTAAAGTCATCTTGGTTGCCGCTGAAGTTTGCCACATATACATTGTATGAAAGCTCACTACTGCCACCTGCACCCATGGGTTTTTTGCCGTGGATTTGAAGGCCGGTTTGGAAATTAGGGAATATGGTCTGGCCAGAAAAAGGCCGCAAAAACTGTGGTTGTTCGGTATCAAGCAAAATTGCCGGGAAATGCTCAACATTAACAATACCGTGCGGGCTAACCCATTTGCCAAGGCGGATGTTAAAAGCATCGCTCATGCGGTAATTGGCCCATGCAATGGGGGTAGGCGCGCCGGCCTTCAAGTTAAAGTCAGGGGTGAGCCGTGCACCGGGGTCCGTGAAGGTTGGGCTTGCTTCGCGCGTGAAGGCTTGGGCTACAAAAACTGAGAAATCATCGGTTAACTGTGCACGAACCAAAAGTTCAAAAACCAAACGATTGAAACTGGCGGAGCTGCCGCCTTCACCGTCTGCAGCGGTCATGGTGGATAATAGAAAGCCGCCTATATCAAGGCTTTTAGCGTCAAATGCTTTCACCACGGCGCGGGTGCCCACACGTTCATCAACGTCAACAACAACATCTTCCAGATCATCAATCCGAATAGACGTGTCATTGATTTTGCGTTCAATTACCGCAATTTCTTTGATGACATCTTCACTGGTGCTGCCACTTAAAGCTTGTTTCTGCTCTTTAAGGGCTTCAATTTCAGTAGTTAGGTGATTGATCAAAGCCATTGCTTGATCTAGCTTTTTTTCTAACTGTTCTAATTTGCTATTATCTTTATCACCGTCAGAGACTTCAGCAGCGTACCCCACGCCACTAAGGCTTAGGCTTGTGAATAATAGTAATGGTACAGATTTTTTTAAAATCACTTTCGTTTCCCTCAGCCTATAATTTTATTGCTCAAGCAGAATAAATTTAAATGCTTTCGCATCTGTTATCTGAAAGTGCGTGCAAAACTATAGTATCTATCGGCCCCCAACGAACGTGTTATGAAAAACTATAAGTATTTTATGAATAAAATATTAATCAAACCGCTTCAATACTTTAAATCTAAGAGTTATCTAATAAATATACTTACAGTAAAGGAAATACAATCTAATACATGAGTAGAATTGAAGGAAAATTCAGGTATTAGTGGTAATAGAAATTTATGAGTTAAATATTTGAGCTATGTTATGACTTGCCCCGAAAGGATGAAATTCTCACTTAAACCAAGATTTTTCAGTGATAAATGCATAGGGTTTAGCCGTATCAACACTATATATTTTAGCGATACATTGACAAACCGGGTGGCGAGGATGATTTTTTGGGTAGTTATTTACATCCGAGCAAGTAATGCGTTAGCTAATTTATAGACATCCCCAGGCCACCGGGCACTCAGCAGATGGTCATGCTCTACAATGAAGCCTTTGTGGGGCGCGCGCGCAGTTCCAAACCCTGACAGCATCGGGCCAGCTTTGAAGTCTTTCGGGCTCTCCAAGACAGCACTAACTTCATCTTGCACGGTGGTTGGGTAGGTTTGATAGCGCTGCCCCATGGATTTTTTGGTCATGCGCCCGGCGATTTTTTCCTGGAAATTATTCAAGCCTGTAACCTTGTAGCCCTGTAATATTGAACATCCGCTGGCGTTTTTTGTGCGGGCAAGCGCAAGAACGCCGTGACAGACACTGGCAACCAAGGCTTTGCGGGCAAAGAAATTGCGGCAAATATCAAACACCGCATCTGATTCCAAATAGGGTTTCATTCCCGGTGCGTGGCCACCGGGCAAAATAAGAACGTCATAATCGTCAGGCTTTACGTCTTGCCATTTTTGCGGCGCTTTAAAATGCGCACTAGCGGCCATTCGAAGGTAAATGGCACGATTTTCAGGCTGCACGGCAAGGGATTTTAAAATACCCGTCAAGCCTTCACCAGATAGGGTTATAGCGTCGCAGGCGGCTTCTGTGCCGTCTTCACTTGCAAAGAAAACTTCATGGCCGGCATCGGTTAAAACCTGCCACGGCACGCCGGCTTCTGTAGGGTCAAAATCTGTATTTGGCAGCAGCATTAAAACTTTGGTCACCAACAGTCTCCATTCTAAGGTATGTTAGCCTAGGTGCTGATTAACAGCCATTATTTTCAGGCTAGGGTCAGCGGGAAATGGATCATATGTATGTTCCACACCTTTGGCAATGCTATTGGTTTGGGGTAAGGGCTCTGGAATTGGGACGGTAAATTTGCCCAGCACCATGAAACAGCGCTGGGCAATTGGTTGTTAGGGGTTAGCCTTCGCCGCCATCGCGGGCTGCATCGCGCGCAGCTTCGCGGGCTTCTCGGCGGGCTTCGCGGGCTGCACCGCGTGCCTCGCGGCGGCTTTCGCGAGCAGTCTCACGGGCTTCCCTGCGGCTCTCGCGGGCTTCTTCGCGAGCATCCCTGCGGGTATTTCGGGCATCATCTCGGGCATCATCTCGGGCGTCACCAGCGGCTTCTTTAGCAGCTTGGTAGGCTTCGCGGGCAGCTTGAATGATGGTGCTTGATGTGGCTTTGGCATCGCTGTGGATTTCTTCTGCGGTGGCTTTGCCAGCTTCCAGTGCAGCTTCAGCCGCCGCTCTATCGCCAGCTTCTCGGGCGGCCTTGAGCGCCTCCCCTGTTGTCAGGCGATTATCTTTTATTTTTTCAGCAGTGCTCTGTTTAAGGTCCTGCAGGGCGCTACGGGCTCTTTCTTTGATGGCTTGCAGTTCTTCACGCAGGCCAGAACTGTCGCCTACTTCGGTCGTGTTGGTATCATCACTGGCTGAGGTGTCGCTGTCCTGTGCACATACCGCACCGCCAGATAGGGCTAAAACAAGGGATAAGGCGGTTGCTCGTATAATATTTAAATCGAATATAGTCATATCTTTTCTCCAACAATCGTGATTAATAAACATCACATTGGTTACGAGATAGACCGGTTATTTATTCCATGCAGGGTTATTTTTATCGGGCGTGAGATAGCCAACACCAAAAACAGGGTCCGGGCCTTTGGCGCCCAAATCAATTGTATTTACTATTATATTTTGCCAGGCGGACTTTGCGTCAAAGGGTTTTGTACCGTCGTTATGGCGCGCAATAAAGGCAGTGACGAATGGCGCGGCGAAGGAGGTACCAGAAAAATATTCTCTGTCGGCAATGCCAGGCGCAAAAATATTGACCCCAGGTGCTGAAATATCAACGGCGCTACCTTGATTAGCTTTTTCATATATTGCCATATTCTGGTCAACTGCGGTAACGCCAATAACATGATCATATGACGCAGGATAGCGCGCCGCGCCGTTTGGTCCTTCATTGCCAACAGCGGCAACAATAACATGGCCCTTGGCGGTAACAGCTTGAACAACATAACGCAGCAGGTCATTGTCAGGTCCAGCTAAGCTCATGTTGATTACATTGGCACCTGACTGCACTAACCAGTTTAACGCTTTGATTATGGATTCAGAATCGCCAATGCCCGCAGGCCCGGAAAAGATATCGGCTACCAATAATTCCTCGGCCCCATGCTGGGCTAGGATGGCGCTAACGGCAGTGCCATGGTTTCGGGCTATAGTGTCTTTACCTCGACCAAAATTTTGTTGGGTAAGGTTAAGATGCTTGAAAGACGCGTGGGTCGCAAAAACACCTGTATCAATCACACCTATAGTAAAGCTGCTCTTTGTTTTGTCAGGCTGTGCTGCCGAATTGTGGGCAGTTTCAGGCGGCAAGGTTAACGCCTGTCCCGAGACCCGGTAAATTTGGTTAAACTCATAGTGACCATCGGGGTCGGCCATCTTTAGCTGGTGGAATGTTTCGGCAAACCCATCATCTGTTTTTAACGTGAAAACATCAATCATGATATCTATAGCATCTAGTTTATTGGACCGAGTTTGTGTAAAACCTAATTCAGCGGCGGCTGCGCGGCCTTTGGCGCTGATATTCAACGCAATAACCTCGCCGCTACGGATAAGATGAAATTGTTTGTCGCGCTCAACAATCGACAAGGCATATTGTTGTTGCAAGGCCCTGAGGTGGTTTTTCTGGTTAGCGCGGCTTTTTTGGGCTGTCTTTAATTTGTGCAACAAGGCGGCGGCTTTGTCTGCGCTTTTTTGTGAGACGAGGGTGCGGAGGCGGTTTATTTTTTCAGGGTCATTTGCAGCGGTTGCCCGCAGAGCTATGATTTTTTCTTGGGTGGCTGCAATGCGCGCTTCAAGGCGCTTTTGTAGTTGGCTGGCCAAGAGCCTTTCCGCTTGGCTTTCAGCAGTTTTTTCAGCAGAAAGTTCGCTGCGTCTTTCTGCGCGCAACTGAGCACGGCGTACGGCACGCTCCTGCAAGCGTTCTTGGATGCGGTCAAGCAAGCGGATATCATCTTCCCCGGCAGCAGCGAGATCAGGCTGTATAATAACCGCAGAGACTAACCCTAAGAAAATATAAACGGTACTTTTCAACAAAGAAGTTTCCTTTAGCGATATCTATCACAGACATACTACGCTTTATAATACGCGCTACAGTCGTTAATATTCCGTGATTGAAGAAAATTAAATAAATTTGGAATAATTTCACCTTCAGGCGCGTACCTTATATGTTGGACAATTTGGGAGCCAAAATGGCGTCTTTTAAAAACGACATTGTAGAGATTTTACCTATGTTGCGTAAGTTTGCCGTAAGTTTGACGGGAAATCTTAGTGACGGTGATGACTTGCTGCATGATGCGGTGGAGCGAGCGATTATGCGCTGTGAAACATTTGATAGTGGGCGAAAGTTAGAGTGCTGGATGTTTTCCATCATTAAAAACCTGTGGATTGACGGTATTCGTACAAAAACCCGACGTGGCACAACGGTTGAATATACCGACCGGGATACAAATTTGAGCATTGATGGGCGCGAGATAACAGAGCAAAAACTGATGACCCAAAAGGTATTAAAGGCAATGTCGGAACTACCGACGACACAAAATCAGGTGACATTTCAAGTGCTTATTGAAGGTAAAAGCTATAAAGAAACGGCGCTTGAACTTAATATGCCGATCGGTACTGTGATGAGTAACCTTTCGCGTGCCCGCAAAGCATTGATCGAAAAACTCTATTGAGAAGGCTAGTGAAATGGCAAAGATTTCCAGTGAAACTCTAATGGCTTACGCCGACGGTGAATTGCACGGCGGGGATAAAATATTGGTTGAAGAAGCCTTAAAAAAAGATGCTGATTTACGGGATCAATTGTCGCGGCATTATGCGCTGAAAGCCGAACTGGCCATGGCCTTTAAGGAAATAGATGAAGTGCCTATGCCCGCTGACATATTAGGTATGCTGCAAGAAGATAGCCCCCAAAGTAGCCCAAAAGATAACACTGTTGTGAGCCTAACTCCCCCCCCTGTGGTTCACACACGACCGTCATGGCAACCGGCTGCATTGGCCGCGTCGGTTGCCGTGGCCTTCTTGGCGGGCATGATGGTGGACGGTGATGGTGGTGACCGTGGACAAAAGGCGGCTTTCACAGTTAGCGCAGACCTTGGCACCATGTTGGATCATGCTGCAAGCGGCACAGAGGCAGGAGGCTATAAAGTTGAAGCGTCATTCCTTGACGTGGTAGGGACTTTCTGTCGTAGTTTCACTGCCGCAAAGACCGGAGGTGAGCAGCAGGGATTAAGCTGTCGTAATGCGCAGGGTGTATGGACGTTATCCGTGCTGACCCCGACCCTCCCGGCCAAGGCCTATTTGCCGGCAAGCGGCGACACAGGTGGCTTGATTGAACAATCTACCGCCGCGATGCGCAAGCTTTCTATATCAGATGAGCGTGATTATTTATCGTCAGACTGATCAGTTGGTTTTCGGTTCGCCGTATACAGGGCAAGCATAGCAATCACCGCAGGTAAGGACTGCGAAAATATGATGGACGCTTTGGCTGTGGCGGCACCAAACACCCCGGCAATGATGATAGATACCAGCAGATAAAACATCACGTCCCGCTTATTGTAAAGCAAACCCCAAAGCAAACCCACCGCGAAAAGCCCGTTATATAGCCCTTGATTGGCTGCAACAACGGCGGTCTGTGCAGACTGTTCGGCGGTCATGGCAAACAGTTTTTGCCCAATGGGATGATCCCAGAAAAACATCTCAAGCGCCATAAAAGCGAAATGCAATAAAGCGACCACTGACACCATAATTTTTGCGAAAATTTGCATGAAATTATCTCCCCTAATATTTCAATTAATCATTTAACACTCTTATAAAGTCTTGTCACTTATTTACAGCAAGCCCTGTTTTGGCTATGGTGCTGCGCTGTATGGGGTGTTCTTAAAAAGGGAATTTACTATGCCTAAAACGTCGGTATCAGCTGCAATGCCAAAGAAGACCCGAGAATATGATGAGCACCCGATTATTAGCGGCAGTCGTTGGCAGGCCTATAAGCACCGCGTAGGGGATATTGTTGTCACCACATCCTATAAGGCGGGCACCACATGGATGCAGACGATTGTGGCCAATCTATTATATCAAGACGGTAATTTTCCCGCGCCCGTTAGTGTTATGTCGCCTTGGCTGGATATGGATCTTGTGCCGCTGGAGGATATAGTCGAAGGCTTGGAGGCTCAAACAGGCAGGCGTTCGATTAAAACGCACCTTCCCCTTGATGGCATTCCCTATTTTGATACAGCAAAATATATCTATGTGGGCCGTGATGGCCGCGATGTTTTTATGTCGCTATGGAACCACCATAGTGGCTACAGCGAAGAGATGGCAGAAATATCAAAGGAGAAGGCGGAAGCTTTTGGCCGCGATTTCCCCATCGCTTACGGTGATATCCACGCTATGTGGCAAGACTGGATATCAAAAGGCTGGTATGCATGGGAAGGCGACGGATATCCCTATTGGTCCCACCTGCACCATGTTCAGTCCTGGTGGAATTTCCGCCACCTTGACAATATTCATTTTGTCCATTTCGCTGACCTGCTTGCGGATCCGGAAAAAGCGGTCAGGGCGGTCGCTAGTTTTTTAGATATTGAAATTGATGAAGCGATGATGCCGGGCATTTTAGAGCGCATTGCCTTTGGCTCTATGAAGAAAAACTTTGATCAGATTATGCCCGAAGCCGGTGAAATTTGGCGCGGCGGCGGTGATGTTTTTATGAATAAAGGCACCAATGGACGCTGGCGGGGTGTATTGAGCGCAGCTGAGCTTGAACAATATGAACAGGCTGTTCGCCGTACCCTTACCCCCGATAGCGCCCATTGGTTGGAACATGGCGGCGCGGTGTAAGCGGCGCGCACGTATAAGTTTTATGGGTTGGGAACGGGGCATCCTTCATCGGTGCAACCCTTTGCGGGGTCAGAGTCTGCTAAGCTTTGACCTTCGGGCAAATAAGGTTCCCGCAGAAGCGCCATAACCTCAGCCCCGATGATCATATCTTCTTCCCGGCCAAATTTATGCTTTCTGATCTGGCCGTGGCGGTCTAAAATTATGGTCGTCGGGGTGCCGCGCATTTGGTACAGCTCCATCGTCTGCGGGATAGCTTTATTTTTTGACGGGGCATCGATGGCGACGGGGAAAGTTAGTTTATACTCGTGCAGGAAGGCGGCCAAAGCCTCTCTTGTTCCTTGCGCTGCGTGATGCTCAAAAACTGTATGCAGACCGAGCACCACAACATCGTCGCGGCTGAAAGTTTGCGCTACCTTTTGGGCCTGCGGCAGGCCGTGGGATACACAGCCGGGGCAAAGCATCTGAAACACTTCAATGAAAACCACTTTGCCACGAAGTTCGGCTAAAGTGATTGGGTGATGGGTGTTGAGCCAATCAGATGTTCTCAGCTCAGGCGCTACTTTAAAAGTCATGGCTGTTTTTCCTTTCGCGAGGGCGTTGGAGCCGTTGTTTGGGGCTTTAAAAATGCAGCACAAGCTATGCGTTTTCCAGAATTACCACTTGGACCGTCCGTATAATCATCGAAGGTTTCATGGATTATAACAGCTGTGCCATCACCGTCTAGCAGATCCTCCATGCTAATGAAGGAGGTGAAGAAATCCACTTTAGCAGTACCATCTTGTGCCACATGAATATTGGGTAAATCGCCCATATGTTGGGCACTTGGTGTACCATCACCACTATGATGGAAACCATGCGTGCTTTTATGTGAAGCTAAATGACCGCCGGCAGACTTGAAAGACGGCAGAGCGCTGCAATTGCCTTTCGTGTGGAGATGAACCCCATGTGGCCCGGGCGAAAGAAACTTAATTTTCATTTTAAGGAGAACACCGCCGCGCGCTTGTTGTGCAGAGACTTGACCGATGGTGTGACCACTTTGGTCAATTATTTGGGTTGCTGATAATGGCTGTTTGTCACCGGCGACAGCATTTACGCTGGTCAGCATTATGGCTGTGGCTAAAAAGCTGCAGGCTAAATACAGGCCTACAGCTTTATTGTTAAGGGAGATATTTTTGTTCATTTTGGTGCCATTATTTGACCGGTAAGAGACAAATCACCCGACGCAATATCATGCACATTGGATACGCATAATAGAGGTGCTTTTCCTTCAGCATGAACCTGCAGCTCTGCCGTAACACCGTCAAATTTAACAAGGTCAGAATCGCCAACGGGAACGGTTATTTGAGCGGTAGTTCCGTTTAAAATTGGGCTCATACCAGGGCTGTCCAGCGCAATGGGCAACATGGGTGCTGTTGCGGGCATTAAGTCCACACCGGGCGAGACATCCCGTACTTTTAGGCCCGCACCGCAGGTGTCATCCTTTGTCAGAACAACCCAGTGCGAATGCCAGTTTCCCCCATCATTGGCAGGGTCACCGTCTTGGTTTTCATCGTATAACGGCGTGTCATCAAAGTCTGGATGTGCGGTAATGGCTAGGGCCAGAATGCCAGAAGCAGGGTCAAATCCCACGCGGGAGGGGTCAAGGTTGGTTGGCCAAACATAGGCTTCAACTTTTGCCCCGGTTAATTGTCCAATTGCGGTGGGTTTAATACTGCCTGCTAGACCCGCAACTTCCATCATAAAAGTGGTCAAACGGCCATCGGTGGTCGCCGATACCTTTGTAATATCAAAGGCAGCCTTTTTGGACTTGTCTTTTGGGCTTGTAATGTCATGGGCTATAGTTGCTTGTGAAAGTGCAGTGGATAGTAAAGTAGCTAAAATAAGCTTTTTCATTGGGTAACTCCTATTTGTTTCGTGTCGATACCAATTGGGTATAGCGCAACTTAAATAGACTTGCAAGAAATGTTTTTAGTCGCTACTATAAAAGAATGAAAGATGATGTTGATATTGTCCTATTTTTGGAGCGCCTTGGACGGATGCTTAAAAATGATACCCATGCGGATGGCTTAAAGCCAAGCCAGTGGGATGCACTGCGCTATTTGGCTCGGGCAAATAGATTTTCGCGGACACCGTCTGCTTTAACGGCGTATTTTGGTATGACCAAGGGTACGGTTTCCCAAACTTTAAAAGCATTAGAGCGCAAAGGGCTGATAGCAAAAACCCATGACCCTTTGGACCGCAGAAACATACGGCTTAGCTTAACCAAAGCTGGGTCAGCGCTGTTAAAACGTGATCCCGCCAGTGCGATTAGAAAAATAGCAGGGTCGATGGCAAAGGATCAACAGGCAGAGCTGGTAGCTGGTTTAAACGCTTTGCTGCAATTAACCCTTGAGGATCGTGGCAGCAAATCTTTTGGTGTTTGTAAAACATGCCGTTACTTTGAAGAAAAGACAGCCTCAAGAGCATCACAGCGGTGTAAATTATTGGATGTATCCTTATCGGTTCAAGACAGTGAATTGATATGCGTTGAAAATATTACTCTTTGATATGTGCCAATAAGCGGCGACCTTTTATCTAATCAATGTAACACAGTCGGCTACATCAGCCCGGGGCATGCGGGCATTATTTATTTGCGCATCAACATCTTCGTAACCAAAGGAAATACCCACAAGGATGGCGTTGCCATCGGGTATATTTGCAATTTCAAAAACAGGGTCAGGGTAATAAGCCAGTGCGCCTTGCGGGCAACTGGCAATACCATGTTCAACAAATAACAACATCAAGCTCTGCAAATAAATACCCATATCGATAGCATTCACCGCTCCCATGCTGGCGGGCATGGTGAGGAAACCCACATGGGGCGCACCAAAAAACTGCCAATTCTTCACCATCAACTGCTGGCGTTTGTCCTTGTCGGCGCGGCCAATACCCATGGTGTCATAATAGCGAAAAGCGCAGTCATATTGCCGGTCTTTATAGACACCCTCTAGCGATGCATCACCGGGGGTGAATATAGGGGCTGGTTTTTTGCCAGAGAGTATTTCGGTAAGTAGGGCATTTTCCAATTTTTTGCGCGCTTCACCTGAGACAATCGTGAAATGCCATGGCTGGGTGTTGCAGTTGGACGGTGAAAGCTGAGCCAGCTGCAGAATTTTCAGCAGAATATCTTCTGGCACCTCATCGGGCTTATAGCCGCGTATGGTTTGGCGTTTTTCCAATGCTTGAGAGACTTTCATATTGATATCCTTTGTTGGGTTATGATCAGGACCAAAGCTTCAATGCTTCATCTGAGCTGATAAGCTGCGCATCACGGGGCTTAGCGCTGGGGTGATGGGCAAAACGCGGCGCTGGGGCGGCTTGCAGTACTGTTTCCGTACTATATATCTCTCGCGCTTTTATATGGGGGTGCTCAGCGGCCTCTGACGGTGCTAACACCGGGGCAAAACAGGCGTCACTGCCTTCCAAAATATCCATCCATTCGCTTTGGGTTTTTTTGGCTATAACGGCGGCTAGCGTTGTTTTTTGTGCGGGCCATTTGTCGACAGCATATTGATCTTGGAATAAAGCGTCACTATCCAACTTTAATAATTGTAATAGAAGCGCATAAAATTGAGGTTCCAGTGACCCAAGGGTAATATATTTGCCGTCTTTGCATTTGTAACTGTCATACCAGTGGCTGCCATCAAGTACGCTTGAACCCCGTGTTTCCTGCATGAGGCCCGCAGCCCGGGCTGTTAGAACCAAATTCATCATATGGGCGCTGCCGTCGACGATGGCAGCATCAATAATATCTCCCTTGCCCGTGGCGCGCGCCTGCATGATGGTACCAAGGAGGCCAAGTGCCAGATAAAGCGACCCACCAGCGATATCACCGATCAGGGTTGGCGGTGCAAAAGGGGCTTCATCTTTGTGGCCTGCATACCAAAGTGCACCAGACAGGGCAATATAGTTAATATCATGCCCTGCTGATTGCGCCAGCGGTCCCATTTGTCCCCAGCCGGTTAACCGGCCATAAGCCAACGTGGGATTAGCAGACATACATACATCAGGGCCAAGGCCAAGGCGTTCCATCACACCGGGGCGCATGCCTTCAATCAAACCGTCAGCTTTGGCGACCAGCGACAGGCATAAGTCCCGGCCCTCTGCACTTTTTAAGTCAGCGCCCACCACATTTTTGCCGCGCCTTGTTATATTACCTTCCACATTATTGCTGCTGCCGGGTCGCACGAGGGTGATAACATCCGCCCCCATGTCTGCCAGTAACATGCCGCAAAAGGGACCGGGCCCTAGGCCTTCAATCTCCAGAATTTTGACACCTTTAAGGATGCTCATAGATAAATCTCGCAGTGTTTGCTTATTGTGATGTTTGTCCGTTTAAGCCTTATTCAGCCGAAAGCATAAATTCTGCCATGACCGGCATATGATCCGAGATCATCTTGGTATTTTTTAAAAGGACATAATGGTCCTCAAGTCCAAGGTTTTTGGTGTAGAAAATATAGTCGATGGTCTTGTTTGGCACTTGGCTATTATTGTGGTTTGGTGAATGGGTGTACCAATGTTGTTTGGTATCGCTCAGCGTCTCGGCGATGGAAGGCACGGAGGCATAATGTGCTGTAAGCATGTCTAATTCATTATAGTCAGCATTATAATATTTACGGTTACGTTGGCTCAGGGCATCGTAAGCAGCTTTTGAAGGGATCAGGTTAAAGTCCCCCGCCAGCAGTACCGCTTCGCCGCG
The DNA here is from genome assembly GCA_021774735.1 of Alphaproteobacteria bacterium. GTDB lineage: Bacteria > Pseudomonadota > Alphaproteobacteria > Sphingomonadales > Kordiimonadaceae > JAJFIS01. The sequence goes on from JAJFIS010000019.1 coordinate 286,854, forward strand.
CTTGTCAAAGTCAGTGATTAACTCTTTCACCCTCGTCACCTGTTTTTCCATCGTATCGGTACCATAAGAAAAGGCACTAAGGTGGGTGTTCAGGAGCTGCAATTGGCCGCCACCCGCCAGAGGCACCGCCACGCCGAGAACGGCCCGTTTGGCATTAAACTGCCGGAGGATAATATCGTCAGATGTAATGGCCGCCAGTGCGTAACGCCGGGCATTCTTTAGGGGATATTTTGAGATGATCGACAATTTCATACCCACAGAACCCCCAATTTCTGCGCCAGGAATATAGTCGGCCAGCCAATAAAAACTAGATGTATGGTGGCTATAATGATCTGGTAACAGGTCCAGCAAGTCTTGAAGTTGGTCGCGGTGGCCAGTGCGGGCAGCTCCTTCATCAACCTCTTGCAGGAAGATAAAGTCCGGATTTTCTTGGATGATAATTTCGGCGGCTTGGGCCGTTATTTGATTGATAGTTTCAATCGATGGCCAAGGATCCTGGCCACCATCGAAGAAAAAGTTATTATTCTCGTTTCCGGCCATGAATTGGACATTCCAACTCATAAGTTTCACCTTTTGACTGGGGGATAACTTGCGTGCGCCCTCTGATATTGTGGTGATTTCCTCTACCTCAATATCACCCGGGTGATAGGTAGAAAAATAGAGCCAGGTTGCTGTTATGGTAAAAAACACCGCGAGTGTGATCACCGACCATTTCAGCGTTGAAAGAATAAACCGCATGTAACTTTTCCCCCAAAGGCCATGATACTGGCTAAACTAGAAAGTCACTTTAGATCTGACCCGACTAAAAGGTCAATAACGCACATTCTTTAGCCTAAGAGAATTGTTGGCGGTACGTTATTTTGGGGCATGTAAGTTTATCAATGAGTAAGCTACAGATGGCACATTACCACCATGAAACTCGAAACATTTAAGCTTCTCTGAAAGCCGTTTAGCGTTGTAAGCATGAACTTTTACTTCACTTCTTATACGGTTTAAATCGCCATGAAGTGTCTTCAGTTGAATTAATGAATATGGTTTCCAACCCTCAAACATACCTTTGTCAGAGAGAATCATAATAAAATATAATCCATAAGAAAATGTGGCAATATATTGAAGCCAGTTAAAGTTCATGTATTCAGAAAATAAGTACACACCAAAAAATATTGACGTTATTGTCCATGGATAACTATGAGCCTATCTTTTTAACTGTGTAAGTGGCCATGATATACTCCATGAAAGGGAGATTTATTATGGCTATCAAGCAAGAAGTTATCGATGAACTATTGAAGGACTACAAAAACCCTGAAGACCTTTTGGGTGAAGAGGGTCTGTTCAAGGT
>JAJFIS010000020.1 GCA_021774735.1 Alphaproteobacteria bacterium
CTCACTTTATGATGCCATGCGGCGGCCAACACGCTCCACCGATGCGCTGGGTAACTATAGCATCATCACGCTCGATGCCCTTGGCCGGGATACCAAGACCGAGGCCTTCAACCCCGCAGGCGTGCTGCAACAATCCAGCGAGAAAACCTATACCGCCACGGGGCAAGTAGCCACGACTAAGGACCCAGAAGGCTGGGTGACCACCACCTTTTATGATGCGCTCGACCGGCCTGAGATCACGCAGGATGCTATGCTGCGCCAAACCAAGACCGTCTACCGCGCTGATGGCAAGGTGACCAAGCTCATCCGCGCTTACGGCAGTGCTATTGCGCAGGATTACCAGAGCTATACTTACTCACCAAACGGCCAAGTGGCATCGGTGAAGGACGCTGGGCGCAACGTCACGACCTACAGCTATGATGGTTTTGATAGGCTGATCCGCACTGATTACCCCAGCAACGCTGCCTGCACTGAGCTTATGGACAATGGCACCTGCTTAGCAGGTGATAACCTGCCGGACCTCAGCGACTATGAAGCTTTCTTCTATGACGCCAACGGCAATATGAAGGGCAAACATACGCGCAACGGCGACAGCATCCGCTTTGCTTATGATGCGCTGAACCGCCAGACCCGCAAGTTCGTCACTCTTGGTCGGGCACCACAGTCTTCTATGGAAACTTTGTGGAATGGCTGTAATATGACCTTGGCTAACTCTACCGAGGTCTGTACTACCTATGATCTCGGCGACAAGGTCAAAGAGATCAAGCAAGCGGTTGATGCCGCTACGCCGCAGATCGTCACTAACTCCTATAATAGTGCTGGCAGGTTAACCCAGAGCGCCATGAACTACGGTACCGGCCATGCGCTGGGTACCAAGGCCACGGCCTATGAATATGACGCTGCGGGCAATCGCACCAAGGTGACCTATCCGCACGGTTGGGTGGCGCTGGACTATAGCTATGACGCGCTAAACCGGTTGGGCACCATCACCAATGCAGGCAATGGCACCCAGTATGCCAGCTATGCCTATGACGCGCTCAGCCGCCGCACCAGCTTGACCCGCGCCAATGGCAAGGTCACCAGCTATAGCTACCACGATGATAATATGCCCGAGACCATGACCCATGCTGGGCTGGCGACCGGTGGCAGTGCTCTCACATGGGACTTTGCGTTTGACAAAGCCAACCAGATGACTGGCCGCACGGTATCGGACGACTTCTTCCAGTGGAAACCGGAATATAACAATGTCGAAGATTACAGCCGCAACGGTCTTAACCAATATACAACAGTTGCCGCCAACCCATACATGTATGATGGCAACGGTAGCCTCACCGACACCCACGATGGTACCGTGGATGATGGCTGGGCCTATGCTTATGACGTGGAGAACCGCTTAACCAGCGCCACCAATAAAGCAACCGGCCAAGTCACGACCTATGATTATGACCCTATGGGCCGGATGATGAGCAAGGCTGTGGACGGCATCGACGTTGAATATTACGTCTATGACGGCGTTGAGCCGATCGTCGATATGAAGCCGGATAACAAGCGCATGCGGATGTATCTGAACGGCGCGGGCGTTGATGAGCGGCTGGTGAGCTGGAACTATGATGCAAGCGGTGCCTATGTAGACACGCGTTATATCTACACTGACCATCAGGGCAGCGTTATCTCGGACGGGGTCGACAGCTTCCGCTACGACGAGTTCGGCGTGCCAGACGCGGCCAGCGAGAGCGGTTATCCGTTCAAATACACAGGCCGCCGCTATGATGCTGACACCGGCCTCTATTATTACCGCGCCCGCTTCTACAAAGCCGACCTTGGCCGCTTCCTCCAGACCGACCCCATCGGCTATGAAGACCAGATGAATTTGTATAGCTATGTCGGCAACAACCCGATGGGCGCGACTGATCCAAGTGGAGAAAACCTTCGTTCCGGAGAAGCGCCTCAGGAATACAGGAATTGTATTAATAGCGTAGGTGGATGCCCAGAAGGAATGCAGCCTGGGCCTGGTGACTTAGCTGGGGATCCACCTCCAGATAATGATGATGATCCAATTAGAGATGCGTTCATAACGCAAGTTAAATTGTGTCTATCTGCCCCAGCTTGTAAAGGCGTTAATGTAAGTAATGAAGATAATGTGTCGGGTGAATTAGCAGGACTATTTGCGAAGGTGACTATAACATTACCAGCTCCAACCATTGGTTCTTCTGCAAATATTATTGTAAAAACTTTGTTTTTGGGAAGGGCTGTCACTACATTACGAATGTCATCTCACGTTACTGTACAAATGGCGAAACGAAATATAACAATGGAGATGATAAAAAAAGTAATTATAAATGGTAGATCTAAAATCCAGCCTGATGGCTCAATAAAATTCATATTACCTAATGCTGGTTTGCCAGCAACCTCTACTAGAGGGTTGCATGTAGTAGTTAACCCAAAAACTAGACTTATAGTAACGACATTTAGAAGAGGTAAAGAATGATAATAAAAAAAATAAATGCGAAAGAACTTGATAGTTATATTACACTAAAAAAAATGTGTAATGCGCTGTTACAAGGAGACTGTACATTAGATACTTTCGTTTCTAACATTTGTTTACTTGGTGAGTCTGATGATTTTAACGATGAAATAGAGAATACTTCTTTAGATCCCAAATTCGATCAATTTTTGTTGGACGTCAATCTTTATGTAGAAGATGATGATATGCGGCGTGAATTTTCAGGTTATTTGGATGGAAATGCGCTGTTAGATAAAACACGACTTTTCGTTCAGGAAATATCACAAATATAATATGCTCTTTGCCAGAAAATATATAAATTCTGTTAAATGGAATAGTATGAGAAAGAGTTCTTTGAGCAGTTATAAGCAAGGCCGCGACACCGCAGATCGTCACCAACTCCTATAATAGTGCTGGCAGGTTAACCCAGAACGCCATGAACTACGGTACCGGCCATGCGCTGGGCACCAAGACCACGACCTATGAATATGACGCTGCTGGCAATCGCACCAAGGTGACCTATCCGCACGGTTGGGTGGCGCTGGACTATAGCTATGACGCCCTAAACCGCTTGAATACGATCACCAATGCCAGCACGGGCACTCCCTATGCCAGCTATGCCTATGACGCGCTCAGCCGCCGCTCCAGCTTGACCCGCAGCAACGGCAAGGTCACCAGCTATAGCTACCACGAGGATAGCATGCCTGCGACCATGACCCATGCTGGGCTGGCGACAGGTGGCGGTGCTCTCACATGGGACTTTGCCTTTGACAAAGCCAACCAGATGACTGGCCGCACGGTATCGGACGACTTCTTCCAGTGGAAACCAGAATATAACAATGTCGAAGATTACAGCCGCAACGGTCTTAACCAATATACCACCGTCAGCGCTAATCCGTTCAAATATGATGGCAACGGCAGCCTCACTGATACCCACGACGGTACCGTTGATGATGGCTGGGCCTATGCTTACGATGTTGTTCATGAAGCGTAGCGGAATAGACGAGGCTGCATAGCAGACCGTCAGACAAGCTTAACCAGCGCCACCAATAAGGCCAATGGGCAGGTCACGACCTACGACTATGATCCCATGGGGCGGCTATATAGCCAAAACAACAACGGCGTCGTCACCAGTTATCTCTATGATGGCGTGGAGCCCATTCAGGACTATAACGCCAGTGGCGTTATCATCCGGCGGTTCTTCAACGGAGCAGGGGTTGATGAGCGGGTGGCCTATAAAACTTATGACGGGGTGACCAGTGCCCTAACCAGCCATAAATATTATATGGCAGACCATCAGGGCAGTGTCATCGGTATCAGCCAAAGCTGTTGCAACAATGCCTATGCCAAGCAGGCGTATGATGAATTTGGTGTGCCGGAAAGCGGCAATATGGGCGACCAGCCCTTCGGCTACACCGGGCGGCGCTATGACGCTGACACAGGGCTATATTACTACCGCGCCCGCTTTTATAAAGCCGACCTCGGCCGCTTCCTCCAGACCGACCCCATCGGCTACGAGGACCAGATGAACATGTATAGTTACGTCGGCAACAGCCCGATGATGGGAATTGATCCTTTTGGGAAGGAATGTTGGTTTTGTTTTGGTGAAACAACTGTTGGTGCAGATGGCCAAATACAAATTCAAAGCAGTATGTTTTTACGTACACTTGTTCCAGGACAAGTGACTTGGGATAATGCGAGATCACAGTGGGCGAATGGTAATAAAGGTACAGCTGTTGCATTGACAGGAGCAGTTATAGGTGAACAAGTGCTGACTGTATTGTCTTTAGGCACATCGTCTGTTGCAAAACAAACAATAACCACCACATCCAGAACAGCAGGATCAATCCGAAATGTAAACCCGCTGGGAGGCAAGGTTAATTGTGTAAACTGTGCAATAGCAACTGATTCAACTCTGGCTGGCGCTCCTGCATCGGCTCTTAGCTCAACAAAGGGTGCGTCAATTTCGGTCTTAGAAAGTAAATTTGGAGGAAGGTTTAGTCGTAACATGTCAAGAAATGCAATTACCGCTGCACTTGAAAAAGCTGGATCTGGTGCACGTGGTATTGTATTTGGATCAAGAGGGCCAGAAGTTGAAGGTCATGTATTTAATGTTATTAATCAAAATGGGGCCATTAGGTTTCTTGATGGGCAAACAGGGAAGGTTGCTGTATTTGAGGATAGCTTTAAAAGCTTGCAGCTATTGATGACCAATATACCTTAGGAGTACACATATGACATTCGATGAATGCAGAAAAATTGTTTGCGATTACTTAGATGATTTATACGACTTAAATGTTCCAGGAGGCTTTAAAGTGGTTTTGGTGGATAGCCATACGCGTGAAGAAACTTTTGGTTGGGTTTTTTTCTATACATCTGAGGATTATATCAGAACAGGTGAAACAAAATATGCTTTAGCGGGTAATGCACCACTTATTGTGAATCGAAATTCAGGGAAGATTATTGTGACAGGCACGGCTTATTCGATTGAACATTATATAGAAGAATACAAACAGGAATTAGAAAACTCATAAATATTGTGAGTATACCCCTGTCATACATCTAAATTTCTAACGGCTTTATTATTATAATATCAAGGAAGATAATTTTGCCATTATCCGGTCACTTATTTGTACGCCTGTGACAGTCAATAGGGGGGATTTGAGACATGAAAAATACAGCAAAAAATATGAGTGTCACAGGTTCTAAGGTAGTGTCCTAAATTCCGTGTAAGTGACCATTTGGTTATATTTCCAACATCAATATATTGATGTTGGAAAACGGTCGTGGAACAGGACGGCGAATTGGTTCATGGCCTGCTTCCACACTCTGGGGGCCATTGTCCACTT
>JAJFIS010000003.1 GCA_021774735.1 Alphaproteobacteria bacterium
ATACCTATAAAGCGTTAGATGCCCCCATAACCCCAGCCTAAACCAAGCAGGAACATCAAACTTAACTTTTTGGAAATGCGCAAGTAGTCCTAAAACCACCGTCCGCATCTCCCTTCCATCTAACTTGTCAAAGATCAAAGCGACACCCAACCGGATAACCAGTTTTTATAACCAATCCTGTTTAAGGTGTCTGCCGGACCGGACTTTCGTCAGCGTGCGGCGCAGAACTCTCATACTAAGCAATAACTCGGTATAAGTCAAGAGGTTAACCCGAAAAAGCTAACTTTAATTGCTGGTGAAATTACCTTAAATTAACAGCCTAAACTGCTATATCTAACGCCGAGCCAAAGCCCTTATGTTCGCCAGCGAGGTGGGTTCTACGGTTATAGGCTTATCATTGCAAGTGCTTTTTTTACAAAGCTGTATTTTTTTAAATAAATAACTGAAAAGCCGCAGAAATCAGTACTTTAACGTAATCTCACTTACTTTATAGCCTCAACATTTGACAGGGCAATCCAAAAACAGCATTCTTTTGAGGTGATGCTGGCTATAAAACAACCTTCTTTTAATCTATCGTGAATATAGTAAGGGTGATGGGCGAGGCCGCTAAGGACAACGTCTCAAACCAAATGACAAAAGATGATAAAAATTAATGCGTGAAATTAACAGTGGTCAAAACAGGCTGGGTGAGTCAGAGGTGATTGCTACACCCCTCATACCGCCACTAGCAAACCTTGGTGACCATATTGGAAGCTTTATCTGGTGGCGGCAAATGTTTGTTTGTACCAGCGGCCTTCTGATGATTCTTTTTGGCGGCATATTGCTTGCGCCCACGGTGGAGCCAAGCTCTGCTTTAGAAGCGGCCACATCAGAAATGACTAACCGCCAAGTCTCTAGCGCATTACCTATAGGGCCTGATGAAGAGATTTCCCAAACTGACGTCACGCCCAAAGAACCCATCACAGCCCAAATATCAGATAGTGTAAAAGTGCCGACGTTAATACCTGAGCCAATAAAGCTAAAATTAAAGCGCGGGCAATCCATGGTGCAATCGTTGCGAAATGCGGGAATTAATAGTCAAAATGCCCATAAAGCCGCCAATGCACTTGCAGACCATATTGACATGCGCCGCCTTCAAGCGGGACAGAACTACAGCTTAACTTTCGATGGAAAAGTGCCTGGAACCATTGCGAGCCTTACCATCCGTGACCAATTTTTGCGCCAAGTGAACCTGAAAGCCACTGAAGTCGGATTTGTCACCAGCACCAGTGTCATTGCCACAGTTGGTCTAACCCGTTTCGCAGAAGCAAAAATTACGGATAGCCTTTTCCTCTCTGCTGAGCGCGCGGGCATTCCACCTGCCATAATTGTCGAGCTGATCAAACTTTATAGCTTTGATGTGGATTTCCAGCGAGAAATTTGGCCCGGCGATAGTTTCAGCGTCTATTTTGATCGCACCATTGCTCCTGAATTTGGTGATGTTCTAGAAGGGCACATATTATATGCCCAGCTTAAACTTAGAAAACGCACCATCGAGCTTACCCGGTTTGAAGCGGAAGACGGCACAGTGGATTATTTTGATGCTAGTGGCAAAAGCGTCCGCAAGGCCCTGATGAAAACGCCCATTGATGGTGCCCGCCTTTCCAGCCATTTTGGTAGTCGCAAACACCCGGTCCTTGGCTATAAACTTAAGCATCGCGGTGTAGATTTTTCAGCCCCCACGGGCACCCCGATTATGGCCGCCGGTGACGGCGTGGTAGAACGAGCAAGTCGCTATGGTGCTTATGGCAATTATATTCGCATCCGTCACAATGGTGCCTATAAAACGGCTTACGCCCATATGAGCAAATATGGTCGTGGCATTAAAAAGGGCAAGCGGGTGCGACAGGGTCAGATCATTGGTTATGTAGGGGCAACAGGGCGAGTGACCGGGCGGCACTTGCACTATGAAGTTTACCAAAATGGTAATCGCATCAACCCATTGACCATGAAACTGCCCACGGGAAAACAATTAAAGGGCGATAGTCTTTTGGCCTTCGAGCATATGTATAATCTGCTACTTGCAGACATGGGAATGGCACAACAATTTGAGAGAGCTCGATTGCTCGCACTTAAACACCATGGAGCGTCTGCCGCTGGAATTAGCTCCGGAGAATAATGCCTTAAAATATATTCTATTGACCAAGCGGGGTGATATGTGATGGGTTTATAACTGCAATTTTCACTTAAGGTATTTAACATGGCCTCACGCATTTTAACATTTTTATCATCATCTTTAATTCTGGTGGGCATTGCCCAAATTCCTGCCAATGCCCAAGACCTGGATGAGGCTGAAAAGCTTGAAGCCTTCCGTGAGTGTGTCACCTATGAAGACAATGATGAGCGCCTAGCCTGCTATGACGCCGCCGCCCGTGGGTTTGACTTTGAAGCCGCTTCAAAAAGCCTTGTGGAAGCCAAACGCATATCGGATGAAGCCGAGCAACTGAAAATTGAGGCCGAAGCGAGAGCCATAGCAGACGCCAAACGGGCTATCGAAGAAGAGAAAAAGCGCCTCAATGATTTTGGAAAAACCACACCCGACAAAAACCGATTGAATGTCATTAAAGCCACTGTCGTGCGTATCCGCCCCGGCAAAGTAACGGGCACCTATGTGATGCTAGATAACAGCCAAGTATGGCAACAAACTAGTGGCAAAAATATCTATAACCTTAAGGTGGGCATGACCGTAACCATCAAGCGTGGTTTGGTCGGCGGTTTCATGATGACGATCGACAAAACGCGCAAAGTTGTGAGGATGAAGCGTATAATTTAATGCCTATATTTATCCGTTCAAAACACTACGAAAAAGCTAAGTTTGGCTCTATAATATTATTTTTCAAGGTCTAATGCCCCCCGTGACGAGAGCCGCCAAAAGACGCCCTCCGCAATTTTATAACTATAATTTGCTCAAAAGTTTATTATAATTAGTCGCTTGTGACCCAAAAACCACACACCCCCTCTAATCTCTTATATAGACCGATAGATTATGGCGGTTTTCCCCCACCCCAAGTCAAATACCGTTTAGAGCTTTCGCGTTGTCATTTTTATTATGACGCAAATCGAATGCTCGTATGAGCTTTTCAATTTAAGATTCCCAAGATTCCAGAGAGGAAACGCAGAGTGTCTAAAGATCTTACAAAAATGCGCCGTACCGCCCTATTGGGCAGCGCCGCAACCCTCCTAGCCGGCTTCGCGCTCGGTGTAGGTATTACCCCAGTTTCAGCACAAGATGCTGACACTGACGCTGATGAATTTGAAGAAGTTGTTGTTACCGGTTCACGCATTGTTCGCAAAGACTTGGTTTCTCCCTCACCAATTTCAACTGTTGGCGCTGAAGAATTTCAGCTGACAGGTGCACAGAACGTTGAGCAAGTGCTCGCAACCCTACCACAAACCATCCCAGGTTTTGGTGGTTCATCAAACAATCCTGGTAACGGTACAGCTACTGTTAACTTACGTGGCTTGGGTACAACCCGTACACTTGTACTGGTTAATGGTCGTCGTTACTTGCAATCAAGTCAGTCTGGCGTGGTTGACCTGAACACCATTCCACCAAGCTTGATTGAGCGGGTTGAAGTTGTAACTGGCGGCGCATCTGCTGTATATGGCTCTGATGCTTTAGCTGGTGTTGTTAACTTCATCCTAAAAGACGACTTTGAAGGTCTTGAAGTCAGTGGTCAATATGACACCACAACCCACGGTGACGCTGAAAAATACACCATTGACATGACAATTGGTGGTAACTTTGACGACGGTCGCGGTAACGCGACATTGTTCATGAGCTATGCAAAACGTAAACCTCTGCTCCAAGGCGATCGGGATTTCTCATCATTGTCTCTTGGTGATTCTGGTGCTGACATTCCAGCTGGCGATACTACATTTGGTGGCGGTAGTGGTTTATTCTCTTCCGGTTCATCGGGTATTCCTGGTACTCGCTTGTTTGGTTCGCCAACACTTGATCCACTAGGTGACACTGTATTCACTTCAAATGCTGACGGTACTGTATCTACAACTGGCGATGCTGATGACTTTGCGCTTGGTCGTTTTAATACGGATGGTTCTGGTTCAGCCTTCACAAATGCTGATCGCTTTAACTATGCACCTGATAACTTCCTGCAGCTCCCACAAGAGCGCTGGATGATGTCCTCAAGTGCCCATTATGACATTAGTGACAAAGTCACCGTTTATGGTGAAGCCACTTTCGTTTCAAACCGAGTACCACAAGAATTAGCTCCTACGCCTGCGTTCTTGGGTACTCTTGCAGTGAATGTGAACAGCCCATTCTTTGACAGTATTGTACGTGGTACACTTGGTGCTGATGGCATCCGTGGTAATAACGTTGGTTTTGATGGCATTGCTGGTGTTAATGGTGGTGCAGACGGTATTATTGGCCGCTTATCTGGCGCTGACGGCGATATTGATACCCTTGGTGACAACCTTACCCAAGCTCAAGTTGATGTCGCAATACTTGATGATTTCAATGATGACTTTAATGACGATACTGGTTTAGAAGCACTTGACCCTGATGGGGACGGTATTGCTGATCTTCCATTCATTGGCCGCCGCATGGTGGAAAATGGCTCTCGTCAGTCAATTGATAGCCGTAATGGTTATCGCTTCCTCGTTGGTGTACGCGGTGAGTTTTCTGAAGGGTGGAATTATGATCTTTCATATAACTTCTCCCGTCTTGAGCGTTCAAACTTATTGAACAATGACGTTTCTGATAGCCGCTTCCGTCAAGCTGTGTTGGTTACCGATGATGGTCTTGCATGTCAGGATCCGTCCGGTGGCTGTGCGCCATTGAATGTTTTCGGTGAAGGTAATATCAGCCAAGCTGCTATCGACTTTATTAAAGTTGGTGCTGCTAACATTACCACTATCCAATCTCAAAATATCCAGGCTCTTGTTTCAGGAAGCTTAGGTGATTTGACGGGTGCTGGTGAAGTTGCCGTAGCATTTGGTGCTGAATATCGCAGTGATAGCTCAAACTTCCGTCCAGATGAGTTCTTGTCTGGCGGTGATGTTCTTGGCTTTAACGCTGGCCGAGCAACCGTCGGCGGCTTTAATGTTAAAGAGCTATTTGGTGAGGTAATTATTCCTTTGCTTTCTGATTCTCCTGGCGCTGAAAGCTTAGAAATTAATCTTGCTGCTCGTTACTCTGACTATTCAACAGCTGGTTCCATCTGGTCCTATGCTGGTGGTGTCACCTACTCACCTGTTAGTGATCTCCTAATTCGTGCAAACTATCAGCGCGCTGTTAGGGCACCTACAGTTTCTGAATTGTTCCTTGGTCAAGCCAACGGCTTCCCTGGTGCAGACGATCCTTGTTCTGACAAAATTACGGCTGAAACAGACACAGCCCTTTGTATTGCTTCTGGCGTTGCAGCTGGTAACGTTGGTGTATTTACACAGGCAAACACACAAATCGAAGGCCTGTTTGGTGGTAACCCGGATCTAACTGAAGAAACAGCTGACACATACACCGTTGGTGCTGTGTTCACTCCTGAAGCAGTTCCTGGGCTGTCAGTAGCTGTTGACTATTACAACATCGAAATTGAAAATATGATTTCAGTTCTCGGTGGTGGTGTGAACAACGTTCTTGATCTTTGTTTCAACAAGGTGAAAGACGCTAACTCACCATTCTGTCAAGCTATCACCCGTCGTCCAGATGGTAACGTTGGTGTTGTTCAAGTGCTGAATGCTAACATTGCATCTGCATCTACATCTGGTATTGACGTTCAAATCAACTATTCAACTGAGGTTGATTGGGGCTTCTTTGATGGTGGTTCAACACTGAACTTCGCATTCGTTGGAACCCACGTCATTGAGAATGACACCGTACCAACTGTGTTCCCTGACAATCCAGAGCTAGAATCTCTGAATGATTGTGAAGGCAACTTTGGTAACATCTGTGGTGAACCAGACCCTGCGTATCGCTTCAATCTGCGTACAACATTGACTAACGGCCCGCTGACACTTTCGGCAAACTGGCGTTGGTTAGATGCTGTTACTGACGATCAGATTGATAACAATGGTCTTGCCGCTTCTGACCTGATTGTTCCGAGATTGAAGGCAGAGAACTATTTCGACCTGTCCTTCACATATGACCTGAGCGACAGATACCAGCTTTATGGTGGTGCGCGTAACTTGTTCGCCAACAAGCCATCATTCGTTGGTGATTCTCAGGAACAAGCTAACACCTTCCCAGAGACATATACCCTACTTGGTACTCGTCTCTTCATCGGTGCGAAGCTTCGCTTCTAAGCCTAAACAGGTTTAAATAAATTTTTAAGAGCGGCGGCCTTCGGGTCGCCGTTTTTCGTTTCCCGGCATTCAAGGTAATCTGATGGCACCAAGAGATAATATACAATTGGGATTTAGCTTTTAACTGCGGTAATCCACCAGCCAACCAGGGCCTTGTCCGCACCAACCGTCGCTGAGGAAAAGCTAAAATCGCTCAGTCCCATATTCACCGCTGCTTGTTTAAGGGCCTCGACATCGCCTTCGTCCATAGCAGCATCTGATAAGCCCTGCAGCCTGATACCCTCCGCCTTTAAGCGTTTTAGCATATCATCAAGATAGTGGATTTTTTCTGCGACCGTCACCTGTGGCGGTAATGATATAATTTTCCCAATACCCGCAAAAACCTCCTGCAATATTCGAACTTTAGTCTGGTCTGCGAAACGCTTTAAAACCATTTGCCCTGCTGCATCGAGGCCTTGCATCTGCTGAGTTCGCATAGCAGCAGTTGAGATTGGCGTGGTCTGGATAATTTTCCGCGCGCGGTCAAAAATATCAGCCCTCTCGGTCAGTTCTGTTATTTGCTCAATCTGTGCCGTGTTGGGCTTCACCACTTCACTATCCCTGTGGTGTGTGAGCAACATTAGTCTACCACCGGGTTTTAACACCCTTGCCATTTCTGACAGCGCAATATTTCTGTCGGCATATTCAAAGCCATACTGTGATATTACCGCCGTAAATTCCGCTTCGTTAAAGGGAAGCTCCTCACTAGGGCAGCCCCCAATGAAAGTAATGTTTTTTAAGGCGTGGCTATCTTTGGATACATAAATGGCAGGGTCAATGGAGGCTATATCGGTGCCAGTGACCGCAAATTTCTTATCGCTCAAAGCGGCTAAAACAGCCAAACTACCGTTGCCCGTTGCTACATCAAGAATAGCGGCACTTTGGGGTAACTCTGCCAAAAAGGCTTGCCATTTCGCATTAATAGCAGCACGGTCACTGTCACTTGCTATTAAAGAATCTGCACGGTCAGCATGCCAATAATTGCTCCAAGCATCTGCAACATCACGGTTACGCATAAAACTCATCCCATGTTGACAGGTCTATACCTGCCTTTTCCAGCGCATCAACCAGAGGGGCTAACACGGCTTCATAGTTTCGCCATTTACCAATGCCTTTGGTGTTCAGCGGTTGCCTCACTTGTAGCTCACTAAAGGTAAAAGCAGGGCCTTGTTGTTTATGAAAATCAAGGCAATCTGCGCTCCATTCAAGGTTACAAAAATTATAAATATTTTGGCTTGTTTTCTCTGGCGCCCTTACCAAATCGGGGTATCGCACTTGATGAATACGGCCTGGATAAGTGGCAGAAAAATGCTGCATGGTTTTTTCACTAAGGGCATAAAAATGAGCGAGTGACTTCATATCTACAGCATATGTGTGGCCATCAGGAAAATGCTTTGAATATATCGACAAACATACATCCCGTGGGTCCCGCCGCATATGAATGATGGGCGCATCCGGGAACATCCGCAAAATAAAACCAATATTGCGAAAATTATGGGGCATCTTATCAGTAACATAGGATGCAGAAAAATTTGTGCGCTGCCAATAGTCAGAGGCCAGTTCGCTCCAGCCCATTTCACCAAGCTGGTCAGGTTCACGGGACTTGCCAGCCCTAACTGCGTGAATATAATCAGTCACGACAAACTCCAAAGCTTCGTTTTCACCCCCCGCTTCAACCTGCTGGTGACTAGACAACATCCGCTCCACCAAAGTAGTGCCAGAACGAGGCATGCCTACTATAAATATCGGAGTTTGGTGCATTGGCGCAGCTTTGCCCTCCAACGCAGGCGGTAGGGTGGTCTCAACTCTTGCTATATAGGCTTCTTCTTTTTCTGGGTCATAGGCTTTGCCCGCAAGTTTAAACTCATCACCCTGGACCTCATTGGCTTTTTCAAAGGCCGCAAAAGCTGCCTCAATATTCTTTAAGCGCTCTTCGCCGCCACCAATGGCATAATATATGGCCGCACGGTCATAGGGTTTCAATGACGGGTCTGTCAGCGCTTTTCGGCATGCTAATAATTCAACGGTTAGCTGCTCTTTTGGGCATAGCTCAACAATTATAGCCCTAGCGCTGCCAAAGGCGGGACGTTCTTCAACCGCCTTAGCCAAAAGGGAAAGTGCGTCACTAAAATCACCATCAAGGCGGGCGCATTTAGCAGCGATGAGATAAACGTCTGGCACCCTGTAACCATTATCCAGCACCGCATTAATGGTTGCTTTGGCAGCGTCACCCCGCCGCGCCAACATATATAGATCAGCGAGCGCCAATCGGTCTTTATCGCCAGCGTCCACCATATCCATATATTTCTGAAAGCTATCAATGGCCGTGTCATAATCCCGCAAATAGGCAGCAGCCCTTGATTTTTCCCGCCAAATTTCCGGGTTGCTTGGGTCTTGGTCCGTCATCCGGTTGAGCAAATTTATCGCCGCCCGCCAATAACCAAGGCGGCCCAACGTATGGACCAATAAACTGTCCCGTTTGGGCCCTGTGATAGTTGATTTTGACAAAGCCTGATAAACCGCGTCCGCACGGTCCAAGCGCATCAACAGGTTACATATGGGGCCGAGAAGGCCAAAATCGCCCAAGCAAAAATTGGTGGCATGGTCCAAACGCTTTATGGCTTCATCTTTTTGGCCGACTTTTATATAGGCATGGGCCAAATTAAACAGCACATCAGGGGCATCAGGCTCAATATTCGCGGCTTTTTCAAGCCATGAGACAGCCTCTGGCCCTTGCCCCTTGCTAATAGCGACCGAACCAAGCCCGTAATAGGCTGCGACGGGGTCAATAGCCACCGCCTGCCCATAAAGCTTTTCAGCCTCGGCTAAATCACCGCGCCTTAAGGCAGTGTCTGCGCTGTTAATAACTGTATCGCTCACGGTAATTCCACACCAAAATCTTCAATAATGCTCAAAGAGCTTTAACACAAACAAGGTCTGCGTTAAAAGAAATGTATAGTATTACTAATAGGATATGATGATGAATGGCTTCAAGTTAAATAGCGCATTGGATGTAACATCCCTCGCCCGTGATTATGAAAAACCACAACGCCTGCAAATTTATAATGTGCTGGCGGATGAAAGCGCCGCCGCATTATATCAGTGCCTATCAACAGAGGTACCTTGGGCCTTTGCATGGTTTGATGACGGCCCCAAATATCGCCGTTCAGAAGAGATGCGCGCCATGAGTATGGAAGACCAACAGGCGTTGCGGGAACGGCTTGTGGCTGTAGCCCTTGAAGGGTTCCATTATGCCTATAATTGCTATCCCATTTTGGATGCTTACCTACAGAAATGGAACCAAGTACCCCTGCTTGATAAATTTATAGAGTTTATCAACAGCGAAGAAATGCTGGGATTCATGCGCGATGTTTCTGGTATTCCTGAAATTATTAAGGGTGATGCACAGGCAACCCGCTATGGCCCCAACCAATATTTGAAGTTTCACACCGACGGTGTCGTTGAGGAAGCTCGGCGCATGGCCTATGTCCTTAACCTCACCCCCGAATGGGATAATGACTGGGGCGGTTACCTGCAATTTTATGACGGCGACGGCAATATCACTCAAGCCTTCAAGCCGCGCTATAATGTGCTGAATATATTTACCGTGCCGCAAGACCACTCGGTTAGTTATGTCGCCAGTTATGCAGCGCGGCAACGCTATGCCATTACTGGCTGGTTCCGCGATTCGTAAGATGCTTTCCATCATATCCCCCCGCATCTGAATAGGTGGGTCCTTCATTTTATGGGATGGTAGCAGTTTACCTTATAACTGCTCACCTTCACGATATTGTTTGGCGTCAGATACTGGCATAACGCCGTCCATTCGGCTTTTTGTATAGATTTCATAAGTCGGGATTAATCCTGATGGATCATCGATCGTTGCCGTGTTGATCTCGGCCAAATGAGATTGGTCTTCACCTTCCCATTGAAGGTAAGTGCCACAGATAGCGCAAAACCTTCTCACTGCCGTCTGGCTTGTTTTAATCTCACCCTGTGGTTTGTTAATCCACCTGAATTGCTCAAGCGGTACAATGGTGAAGGTTACATAGGGCGCTCCTGCATGACGCCTGCAATCCAGACAATGGCAATTACTGGTTTTATAGCCATCAAGATTAATTTCATATCTTGCATTCCCACATAAACATCCACCCTGCCTTATATCTGTCATCTTACAATCTCCAAATCTTGTTCAAACGCAACATAGGCTTTCCTCCCAGCGGTCCGGCTTTGCGGTCACCTAGCATGGGTTAAAGCCCAGTATGCATGCGTGTTCTTTATTTGTTCCTATTGTCAAACTAATGTCAAGCCGCTTGATAGACTTATGGGATAAGGACTGGGGCGGTACCTGCTATTGTATGATGGGGACAGCAACGCTATGCCATTACAGGCTGGTTCCGCGATTCGTAAATGAGCTTGCCTCACTGGATTTTCAAGCCTTTGAATGTCGGTTTTCTGCTAAGATATTGAATATTGCGCGTAAGTTAAGAGGCTGCTTCATCAATACTGTCACTAATTAGTCACAAATTCTCACTAAATTATTACTACCTCTTTAACCAATGTTTACTTTTGTAACTAACCGCCTAAACTCACTCGGTTAGTAAGCGTTGTCGCGTGTCTAAAATATGGCGGCAACAGCTTACAGTGGTTCGAATTACAAAATGATAATGGGAAAAGGGAGTATCCTATGATTGAGTTAGACAAGTGGAAACGCTTACTCGCTGGCGGAACAGCTATTGCAATGCTGGCTGGCGGGCTTCATCCTGCCTTCGCGCAAGATGCGGACGAAGATGATGAACTATTAGACGAAGAAACTGAAGAAGTAATTGTAACAGGCTCTCGTATTAGGCGTAGTGAGTTTACAAGCGCATCCCCTATTCAGGTTATTTCTGGTCAAATATCTCGCGAAGCTGGCCTGTTTGATACAGCAGAAATGCTCCAATCATCAGCACAAGCTGCAGGCCTGCAAATTGACAATACTTTTAACTCTTTTGTACTGGACAATGGCCCCGGGGCAGCGACCATAGGCTTCCGTGGTATAGGCTCTGAAAGAACATTGGTTCTGATTAACGGACGTCGCATGGTGCCGGCTGGTGCAGGCGGTGCACCAACGTCTACAGATTTGAACTTGATCCCTTCCATTTTAATTGACCGCATTGAAAACTTGTTTGATGGTGCCTCAACGGTTTACGGTTCTGATGCTATTGCTGGCGTCTCGAATGTTATTTTGAAGCGCGATATTGAAGGTTTGCAATTAACTGGAAACCTTGCCCAAACAGAACATGGGGGCGCCGATACATACCAAGTTGGTGCGCTCTGGGGAAAGACTTGGGATAATGGCTTTATTAATATATCCGCAGAATATAATAAACGTACAGAATTACGCTTTAATCAGCGCGACTTTACTAATGATTGTAATCGCGTTATCTCACAGACCGAATCTGGAGAAATAATCTCTGACCGTCGTGGTTTGGCCCCTGGCACAACACCATCTAGCTGTAAATTGAGCACCACAAACCGTGTGTTTATACCATTTGTGCTTGGAAACATTTGGTACACCGGAGGCGAGACAAATATTGGCATTGATAACTTCTCAGACACTACAGGCCCCTTAGGCTTCGGTGGTGCTTTTGGTATTCCAGGCTGGACACCAGTTGATACTGATGGTGATGGAATATTTGATGCAGACTTGATTGACCCTGATGGCAATGGCCAAACCGAAATTGACCTTCAAGACCCTTTCTTTAACTTTAATAGATCTGAGACCTCTGGTACTGCTGACTTATTGGCTGATCTTGAGCGTTACAGTATTTTCACTTCAGGCGAATATAATTTGAATGATGATAATAATACCACTCTCTTTTTCGAAGGTATTTATGCTCGTCGTGAATCAAATATATTTCAGCCTGGGGCACAAGTCTTTCCATCTGTGCCTGGAAGTAACCCATTTAATATTTGTAATTTCTCCTCTCCTTTTGGTAATGACTGCCTAAGCTATACGGGCTTTACATCTCCACAATTTGGTATAGGAGTTGATGATTGGGCGGTTACGCCAATTTTAAATATAGCTGGAGACCGCGATGCAACAAAAGCCGTTGCTGAAGTCTACCGCATTGTTGGTGGCGTGAGAGGAAGCATGGGCTGGGCCGGGTTAGATTCTTGGTCTTATGAAGCCTTCGCATCCTTTGGCAAGTCAAAAGCTACTGACCTACGCAAAGGTATTAACGATGCAAACCTGCGCCACTCACTCGACACATCAGTTTTAAACCCTGATGGAAGTGTGACCTGCGGTAATGGCAGTGATGGTTGTGTGCCTGTAAATCTATTTGCGCCATCACTATTTATAGAAGGTGGTGGAACATTTGCAACACAAGCTGAAACTGATTATTTATTCCTTGAACGTAGAATTGAAACAAATGTTGAAATGCTCAACATAAGTGGTTTCATGACGGGTGATGTATTTAGCTTACCCTGGAATGAAGAAGCTGTTCCGCTTGTTGTCGGATATGAATTCCGCAGAGATAGCATCGCAACAGATGTTGGTGCCGCTGCATCTGAGGGCTTGCTTTTTGGCTTCTTCTCTGATGGCGGCGCTGATGGATCTCGTGTATTGCATGAGTTTTTTGCTGAAACAGAACTCCCTCTCCTTCGCGGGCAAAGAATGGCTGAAGAGCTAACTTTTACAGCCTCCGCACGTTATACGGATGAAAGCTTTTTTGACCCTGCTTGGACGTATAGTTTGAAAGGTATTTACCGCCCAACTAAATGGTTAACATTCAGGGGAACCTACGGAACCTCCTACAGGGCTCCAAACCTTCGTGAACGTTTCTTGAACGGAACATCTGGTTTCCGGACTGTATCTGACCCTTGTGCCGTGCCGATTGCTGCACGCATCGCTGATCCTCTCAATATTGGTGGTGATGATATTTATGATCCTACCCAAGATAATCGTTCTGAACGCCTTAAAGCTGGTTGCGCAACTAACGGTGTGAACCCTCAAACATTAGGCTTGGATGGTTATGGTCCATTTGTTAGTGCTGAAGTTGTTACTGGTGGTGCAACAGATGTTGTCGAAGAAACATCAACATCATCTACATATGGGTTTGTTTTTGAGCAGCCATTCACGGACAAACTTAGCATTAAATTCTCTGCAACATGGTTTGAAATAAATGTTAGAGACAGCATTAGTGAGCCTTCGGTTGGCTTTATATTTGGTCAATGCTATGACAACATTACCAACCCTGAAGGCGACAAGGTTTTTTGTGACCGGATTGGTAGAGATGGCGAAACTAAACTAGATACTGTTGATACATCATTCCTAAATATTGGTCTGATTACATCGAAAGGTCTTGATCTAAACCTTTTATACCAACAAGACTTTGAAGTTGGTGGTAAAAACATAGGTGTTTCTCTAGACCTGAAAGCTGTGAATTTAAAAGAACAAAACACCCGCAACGGTGATAGCTTCTTTGTTAATGGTGGCAGCCCAGAATCACCGCATTGGAGAGGCTCTGCCAATCTTCGTGTATCTTATGACGAGTTTACATTAAATTGGTTTGCTCGTTGGATTCAAGGCGGCGAAAACACACCTGATGATTTCTCAGCCACCAATTCTGCTTGCCTAGGAACAGGCGAGTTATGTCGCCCTGTTTTCTTCACTCCAAATTATGATGTTCATAATGCTTCAATAACATGGAACAGAGACAATTGGGCTGTAACATTGGGCGTTCGCAATGTCTTTGACAAGGAACCGCCATTGGTTGATTCTGCTGGTGTGCTTTCTGTTCGCAATGCGGCAATTGGCTCAGGTTATGACTTCTTAGGTCGGACTGTATTTCTTGCTGCGGGTTATGAGTTTTAATAATACAGGCATTTAAAATGCAGCCACGACTGCAACAACTCATATAGGCAGGCTTTCCATATGGCCTGCCTATTTTTCAAGACTGCCACAAAGAAAAGGGCTCAAATGACAATGAAAATTCATTATATCCTTTTAATGCTAGGATTATTATTCTCATCGCCAGCACAGGCTGCCAAAGGAAAAGAATTATCCCTCGATGCCTTTGCAATGTTGCCCGTCTTCCAGCAAGTCACACTATCTCCAAATGGTAAAAAATTAGCAATGATACGTGCTGTTAATAAGGGAGGACACTATATATTAGAAATTTACGATACAGATCACTTAAATAAGAAGCCAGTACGGCTAGGCGCAGCAGAACGTCTTGAATTTAATAATGTTACATGGCTGAATGATAAACGTTTGCTTGTTCGATTTCGACAAAATTTAAAAACAGAAAATACAAATTTTTTAGTCTCGAAAACTTCAATCATCAATGCTAATGGTAAAGGCAAATGGATGGAGCTCCCAAGTGATAGGGCATTCCTCTTATCAACTTTGCCCAATGATCCACGTAATATTCTTATTAGCTATGATGTTGATGCTCATGGCACCAAAACTTCCGTAGCCCAAGATGTGTTTGAACGCTATCCTGATGTTGTTAAATTCGACGTTTTTTCTGGGCGCTCCAGAGCAATATATAAAGGTAATAGTAAAATATCTGGTGGATATGGCTTTGACCATGATGGCGAATTACGCACCGGAATCTCTTTTGATATTGCTACTAACAAACAACAATTTTATGCCCGCTTAAAAGACTCAAAAGATTGGAAGTTGGTTTGGGAAGTTCATGCAGCTGATAGGGAATCTTTTAGATTTAATGGATTTGATGACAGCAATCCCAACTTACTTTATGTTATTTTAAATAATGGGGACGATAAAACAGGTATTTATCAATATGACCTCACCACGGGTACATTATCCGATCGTATTTTTGGCGCTAAATCTGTAGATGTTGGTGGTGCATTTTTCTCTCGCAAACCAAGCAACTTTGGCGCGCTTAATGGATTCAGATATTCAACAAAACGCACTAAATACTATTGGATAAATTCAGCTGAACAAAAATTATTCGAATCTGCTCAAGCTCTTTTCCCAGGGAAAGAAGTGTTCTTAGTTAGCCGCACTGAAAATGATGACCGGATCATTATTTATACAGAAAATTCAAAAGATGCTGGCTCATATTATTTACTCAAAGACAAGTCAAAGCTGGAATATCTTGGCAGTAATATGCCACTGCTTACCGAAGAACATCTTTCAACAACTAAATACATTAAATATACAGCCAGAGACGGGCTTCCCGTTTATGCCTATGTAACCATACCAAAAGGTAAGGGACCCTTCCCCTCCATAGTAATGCCTCACGGTGGCCCTTGGGTACGAGATAGTACATCCTATGATGAATGGTCTCAGTTACTTGCACATCATGGCTACGCTGTAATCCGGCCTAATTATAGAGGTTCTACAGGTTATGGCCTTACTCATTGGAAAGCTGGGGACGGCAAATGGGGCCATGAGATGCAAGATGACTTAGATGATGCCATGGCATATCTAGTTAGCAAGGGTATCGCAGACAAAGATAAGCTTGCTATATTTGGCTGGAGCTATGGGGGGTATGCCGCATTTGCTGCCGCTACACGGGGTGGAAAAACTCCTTACAAATGTTCCATAGCTGGCGCTGGCGTAGCTGACTTAGACGTCATGCGCGCTAGTACAGACCGAAATAGATTCCTACGTATTTTCCAACGTCCCACATTAAATGGTCATAACCCGATTGATAATGTAGAAAAAGTACAAATACCAATGCTTATCATCCACGGAGATGAAGATGAACGTGTTAATATTTCACACAGTAATGCTTTTGTTCGAAAATTAAAATCTGCTGGAAAAGAATATAAATATGTAGTTTTAAAGGGTGCCAATCATTTCTCGATTACATTAACATATGAACATAAAACACAGTTTTATTCAGAATTGCTTAATTATCTAGAAAACCGTTGTTTTAAATGATGGCCATATGACATCAGCGACTATAGAAAAGGGACCTTAGTTGGTCCCTTTTTATGTGGTGGCCCCTCAGGTTAAACCTTAAATATTAGTGAAGCTGTGGTTTACCCACATGCAATTTACCACCTTCTGCACTAATGACAACGCGGCCCTTTACGTCTGCCTCCAAAATAACTTTCATCAACTTCTATCTCTCCACTAAATGCAATACCCGCTTCCTTCTCAAGCTGCTCGGTAATGATAAGGCGAAGTCGGTGAAAATAATAGATAGCCGTTTTACTGTT
>JAJFIS010000021.1 GCA_021774735.1 Alphaproteobacteria bacterium
AAGTGGACAATGGCCCCCAGAGTGTGGAAGCAGGCCATGAACCAATTCGCCGTCCTGTTCCACGACCGTTTTCCAACATCAATATATTGATGTTGGAAATATAACCAAATGGTCACTTACACGGAATTTAGGACACTACCATAATTACTGAAATGTGCTCCAAATTAAATAAAGATAACTTGACTCCATCAAAGTAATTTCAAAACTATCCAGATAGACCTTCTGTTTAAATAGTTCCTGCCACGAGTCACTTACTCTCGTTGCCGCACAACCCCCAATCACGGCACTGGTTTGTACCTTGATTGAGGGCGTTCATTGTGATTAGCCCCTAGAGGCCATCTGCTTTACCCGCGCAGGTAGGCGAGCATGGTGTCGGCGTCAGAGACCTCAAACGGGTCGCTGGTGCAATTGTCACTAAAGCCATCTTCGGCGAATATTTTCTTAATCTCGCCGCCGTCCACATACATGCTATAGCGCCAGCTGCGCATGCCGAAGCCGAGGTTGTCTTTATCCACCAGCATGCCCATTTTGCGGCTGAATTCACCTGAGCCATCGGGCAGCAGGAAGACATTTTCTACGCCCATATGCTTGCCCCATTGGTACATGACAAAGGCATCATTGACCGACAGGCAGATGACGCTGTCGATGCCGAGCGCTTTGAAGTCTTCGCAGTGTTTTTCATAGCCCGGCAAGTGGGTGGAGGAGCAAGTGGGCGTGAAGGCACCGGGCAGGGCAAAGACCACGACCTTTTTGCCGTCAAATATCTCAGCTGAGGTAAGCTCTTTCCACTCAAAGGGGTTATCGCCCTCAAGGGCTGCGTTGCGCACACGGGTCTTAAAAGTTACGTCAGGTACATTTCTCGTCATTTTATTTTCCTATATTTGGTTATTTGCCCGCGCCTATGCTGCGGTGTCTGTGGCCATTTTAGGGATGTGACATAAATAAGTAAAATCGATTGTTATTATAAGTATAATAAGATTTACTTATGGATAGTTGCTTACTAAGCTGCGTCACATGAATATTCGTGACTTGAAATATGTGGTGGCACTGGCTGATGAAGGGCATTTTGGCCGCGCGGCGGAGCGCTGTCATGTCAGCCAGCCAGCCTTGAGCGCGCAGGTGCAAAAGCTGGAGGCTTTCCTTTGTGTTACCCTGTTTGAGCGCAGCAAGCGCGGCGCAACACCCACCGCAACGGGCAGGGTGATTGTGGCGCAGGCGCGGGAGCTTTTACAGCAGGCGGACGCTATTATCGCCACGGCAAAGGCGGCTTTGGACCCGCTATCGGGCACCTTCACGCTGGGTATGATCACGACGATCGGGCCTTCTCTCTCGCCGCTGATATTGCCCGCTATCAAAGCCGCATTGCCGGATGTATCCATAACATTGGTGGAAGGTTACACTGTGGATTTGGAGCGGCGCTTAAAAGCCGGGGAGCTGGACGCGGTAATTCTAGCCACCGAGCCAGAGGGGGCGGGCCTGAGCAAGATCGACCTTTACGATGAACCTTTTTTGGCCGCCTTCAGCAAGGCGCACCCGCTGGCGCGCCGCAAAAGGGTCAAGCTGGAAGAACTGGAAGCGACTAACTTGCTGCTATTGTCCGATGGTCATTGCCTGCGGGATCAAATATTGGGCTTTTGTAAGACCCAGAGTAAGGATAGCGCCAACACGCGCGAAACCAGCTTGGAAACCTTGGTCTCGCTGGTGGCAATCGAAGATAGCGCCACCCTGTTGCCCGCCTTGGCGTGGTCCAAAAATAACCGCTCTGACAGCGGCGTATCTGTGCGCCCTATCGCCCAAGCAGGCGTGGGGCGACGGGTTAACCTTTCTTATCGCGCCTCCTGCCCGAAAAAACAATTGCGAGAGACGCTCGCCGCCATTATACGCAAAGCTGTACCAGCGACCGTCGTGCAGCTATTGCCGGGTTAGCGTTCATATATATTTTTCAGCGCGCCCGGATGATGTTAACCTTGTCGGCGGGCATGCCAACGGCGATAGCGGCATCATAGAGCGCGATCACTCTGCCGGTATAAGCGCCGTCCTTGGGTTGGATAATCACCGGCAGGTCCGGCCCCGCCACATGGGCCTGTTTGATCAGCGCCCGCACATTTTCCAGCTCCACATAGCGGCCATCAAAGCGGATGTCATTGTCGCTCTCCACCTTGAATAAAATGGGGATGTCGCGCGGCTCGACATCGGTGGTTTTGCTATTCTCCGGCTGGTTGGTCTCAATGCCAAACTCGCGGACAAAGCTGGCGGTTACGACAAAAAATATCAGCATTATAAAAACAATATCCATCATGCTGGTCATATCAACTTTGGCCTCTGATGCGGCTGAGCGTGGTGATCTCTTGGGCCTGGTTGAAGCCCCTGTTTTGCGCCGTCTCATATCATTCCCCTATTGTATGGCTGGTGGCTGGTTGTTCTATTTTTCTTGAATAGTATAATTATGTTATAATGTATCATTGACAGAGTCAATCATAAGGGGAAGCGCATAATTATAAAGCCGTATATTAAACCGTTACTATGAGCGTGCCAGAAGCCCCTTCAGTGGTCCCGTAACTCAGTTGGATAGAGTGTCAAATTCCTAATAAATGTGCTTATCCATAAGCTATTGATTTTGTTGAATTATTTCAATTATTAAAATCTGTGCCCGTACTTTGCCTGAATACTTGTCTGCTCAGCTAAGTAGATAATAGCGCTTCTGTGACAGTATGAGCATCAAACTTCTTTTGAACGAAATCAATATTGGCTTGAGCTGGAGCCATAGCTCTAAACTTATCTGCCACCTCTTGCAATGGATTTACTATTCGGATAGCCCTCTCTCTCGGAAGGATTCTGCGAAACAAATATCGAAATAAGCTTTCAACAATATAATCATCTGAAGCAACGCTAAGTCCTATCACCGAAATGCCACCTTTCCGAATGCCTAGAAATTCAGGTTTATACCATAAGGTTGTCAAGAGCCTTAAATCTACGGTCTTACCATAGCCAGGTAGCACCAATAGTGGTTTGACCTCACCAGTCAAACACCTTGTATTGTTCCAAGATAGACTATTCTCGAGTTCTGTAGAGGTTGATACTTCTATTTCGTTCATACCAGTGGCATACCCAATTGGCTGATAATCAAAGGATGGTGCACTTTCGGACATTGCATCAGGGTTGCCTTGGATCCAGTTAATAGATCCATGCATTTTCATAACGGATAGTTTGTTCTCTTCGAAACAGTAGGTGAATGACAAGCCCACTTTTCGTAAAGCTCGCTCGAGTAGAGTATCCCAATTGAATGTTACGATCACATCCCATTTGGTTAGCCCTTTCGCAAAATCCAAATAACAATCCGGAATAAATGCATCGGCTGGAATGCTATTTGCTATCGCTTTTGCGAGGTAATATTTCAGAGCCATTCGCTCTCTGCTGCCCTCATTACTCCAGCGTTCTCCACCTCCATGTTCACGAAGCTCAACAAAGTCCAGATACGAACAAAGACGTGCAAAATCTTCCGCGCATGGGTTGCCCATCAAATCTACATCTACGTGATCCGCATAAGTTGCGACGCGGGAAAATAAACCTGAAGCTTCCGCATTGAATAATTCAGCAGCTTTAGGAAGCAACGATTCAGTTAGAGGGATTCCTGCGGCTGCGGAAAAACCAGCGCCTAGAAAAAAGATACGTCCTTTTTCAATATCTACCATAAGCCAGCCCCTTTTATCTCTTTCACAAATAATCAACTTAGAAGATTAATAATCGACTGACCAGCTTCCTCTTGCTAGGCCGATGCTTTAGGCCGTGTGAAGGAAATGGTTGATGGCGACGATGCTGGGGAGAGAAGAGTTGCGCGGGGAAGAGTTGTTTATATTTCGTCGTCCCACATCCCCCAATTGGCAGTGCAGGATCAAGTTTGATGGGTCGGCATCATTGGTAGGGTCCTATAGCTCAGCTGGATAGAGCACAACATTCACCCCCCCCACTCGTATTCACGCAATTTTTGCCCGTGCTTTGCCTTGAAATACTTATGATGAAACAATGGCTCTGCCATCAACTTAGTAAGTAATCAGGTTATTTTAAACATATTAAAACCAGCCCAAAACCTGCCCCAATATTGCCAGTAATAATCTTATGCTCCAGCATTTCAGGCATTTGATATTAATCACTTTCTATTGGTTTCTGTAGGTCGAATGTCACTTTAAACTCTCGACCTGGCCGAGATAAACGATAAGATAATTGCTGATTTGGTATTAAGGATAGCGTCCACACATTCGTCGTGGATGCGCTTAGTCCTTCCTTAAGGAAAAGCGCCTTTGAAAAAGCATCTACAGGAAAATTTTGAGTTGTTGCTGTACCGCTTGTAACCGTATGGCCACCATACATGCTAACCGCGTCGGTGCTGCCATCCTTGTGCCGGTGGTCATGTTTTAAACTCAGGCCTTTATTATTCTTGGTGATAATCCATGTACGGGACGTGTCTAACCCCACATGCAAAGGGATTTTTATTTGGCTGGTCATATCTGCCGTGCAAGCAGGTGCATGAATGATTAATTTTGATTGGCGCCATTTCTCGTCACTGGCGTTAGAGGCCACAACCTTGCCTAAGTAGGAATGGCCACATATTTTTTTCAACTGGTTAAAAAAATCATCTTGGCTACCCGCTGCTGCTGTCGTTGACATCACGCTAAATGCCGTAATGAAGCCAAGAGCGCTAAGCATCACTCGCAGTCGTTCTAAAACCATCGGCTCTCTCCCAATATTGAACATAAGCCATCATACATAGACTGAACCCCGTATCAACAAGGGTTATTAGTTTTCAGCTTCTTCATTCACCTCACCAACATTCGAGTTTATTGGTGAAAGAAAAGTCGTTCCCAAAATGATTAAGGGAATTGAAGACAATAATGACCTATGCTAAAAGGCGCTTTCGTTGGTGCGGTCCCGTAACTCAGTCGGATAGAGTGTCAGATTCCTAATCTGGAAGCCGGTGGTTCGAATCCACCCGGGATCACCAAAATTTTCAGGGCCCAAGCCAGACACTTCGTGGAGGGGCTAGTCCTGATCGGGCAGCCCTTATGTGGCTCATTTGGTGCGTTTATCAGTGCGCTTAAAACTATGCATCCCGTAATAGTCACTGACATCAAAGCCATTGCGGAACATGACCGGCCAGAAAACTTTATCGCCTTCATCTTCTTTGATAAGCGACAGACAAGAAGCCTATAAGACCAACAAATCGATGACCTCACCCAAATACTGGCGACGATCTATTTCTATACAGGTGATACGCGGACGCTAGAACAGTTGGCGGTGTTGTTGCTGAATAGAGTATGGAATTTAGCTAAAAATATTTAGATTAGAATTGATCGTGTGTATCCCTCCTAAATCGAATCGCCCTCTTCTTACTATCAGAATCTTCTATCTTTATTAAATCATCTTCTGTCCAATCGCCTCGCCGTTTAATCCATTTCAATGGAAATGCTGCATTAGATATTTGATACAAAGAAGGGACCTTTGGGAACCCTCTTCCAACAACATCTGACTGATTTATGCTTTGAATTATAATTTCTTCAGGATCATTTACTTGTAGCGTCCATTGACCCTCAGGAATAACAAGTGAAGAATTTTTCATTTGCTGCCAATAGCTAAATTTAGAGAGCGGCTTATCAATTTTTATTATGTTTCTCTTCGAGCCATCTGAGTTAAAACTTGGGACTTTTTTTCTAACCTTTCTCATACCAAACATATTTGTTTTGTATGAGACATAAATATAATCAATATAGGTTAATACAAGATCAGCTTCGATCCTCTTAAATCCTTCCACAAAAACCAGTCTTTTATTCACTGTGTTATGGATATCAGTTGATAAAGATACACTTTCCGTGACTGTATTTATTGATGTCCTCTCAAGTGAAAATTCTTTTGAAAATGTTGAGGAGAGCTTTGTGAGAACCTCTTCTCTGTCCTTAACTTCGATCTGAGAAACATTTTTTACACCTAAAACCCCAGAGAGCTCACTTATAAATTTATGAACGTGATCTGATTTCATTAGTGCTTGAGATACCGTTTTTTCGAAGTTTATTTCTCGGTGCTCGTATTCTAATGATCGTATTTTCCCGTGAGAAACGCCCTCAGGAGCTTCAAATGCGGCTATTATATTCCCATAAGAAATTGGGTCAGAAGATTGCTTGATTTGAAGAGCAAAGTGGCAACGAGCAATGAAGAACTTTGTCTTTTGTGCTTTTTGCCTCCCATTATCAACATCAATCCACGTATCTTCTTCTGTCAACTCAGTCGAAAAAGGAATGGAAAACTCTAACCGCATCAGAGTGGCTCCTTAAAAATAAGTCCGTGATTGCAGAAAATCACGTATATATTGTCGAGTCAAGAAGGCAGTGTGAATTCTATAAGCTATCAGGAGTTGATATTGAAGGTTATATTACTAGGAGCTGGAGCTTCAAAAAGTTACACACAATCGCCTACAGGCTTAAGAATGCCCATTGCAAATGATTTTTTCCAAACATTTTATCAAACGAATTTGGCATCAAATCCATGGGTTCTTATCGGCAAACTTTGTGAATTTTTAACCGGCACCAAAGAGATTGAAGACCCTTATGAATACCTAACTGCTGGCGTTGACATTGAAGTACTTCATAGCGAAATAGCCCTAGCATTAGACAATGCTACCTCCGATGATGGCGGATTAGAACGCACTTGGCTTTCAGGAGCTTACACCGAGTTAATTTTTATATTTATCTCTACACTCAATATAATAGCCAGCGGACCAACTTCAGAGAGCCACCTCAGTATAGCACATACCTTAGATGCAGAAGATGTGATTATAACTTTTAATTGGGACACTCTCATGGAAAAAGCTCTTGCGGAAGCTTGTGACTGGTCATCAGCTCATGGATATGGCTTTAAGCCCGTTAGTATATTTCGAGATGAGTGGGTTTCAACTAACAAGGGCGATCAGGTAAAACAAACGAAACTACTGAAATTGCATGGCTCAGCAAATTGGCTAACGGGCTTTCCTATGTACACCAAAGAAGGGCCTGTCCTAGGCTATGGAATGAAAGATGAATCTGTTTTTTTGTATGAAAAATCATGTAAACCTTACGCAACATACAAAGGTAGGTACATGGGAGGGTATGAAGATTTTACATATGGTTATTACCCTCCAAATCTAATAGATGTGCCTGGCATTGAAGCACCGAAAGACCATATATTTGTTCAGGGGTATCAACAAATGCCTTGGGTCCCAGAAGGGAATGGATTGTCTGAAGGGCAACCATCAATTCCGCTTATTATTCCACCAGTGCATAACAAGAAATATGAGCGATACGGGAGTTTGTTCGATTCAATTTGGTCTCAAGCTAGTGCTGCGTTATCAAATTGTTATGAGATTATTGTTATAGGGTATTCTTTTCCTCCAACTGACACTAGGTCATTGGAGCTTTTTCGTGATGCATTCTTGAAGAGAGCAACTTTCCCTAAGATTA
Source organism: Alphaproteobacteria bacterium (assembly GCA_021774735.1). Lineage (GTDB taxonomy): Bacteria > Pseudomonadota > Alphaproteobacteria > Sphingomonadales > Kordiimonadaceae > JAJFIS01. The sequence goes on from JAJFIS010000021.1 coordinate 7,485, forward strand.
CTATTATTGATCCATCTCCATCTAGGCCGTTAGAACGTTTTCAACGTGATCTAGGTATACCCCTTAGCCATTTACGCATTCATAAAGGACCATTTGAAGGGGAAAAAACCTTTAATAAACTAGATATTTAAAACACCCACTTCAAAAAATGTGGCGTGTAAATTTTCGTGTAAATGTATTTGTGAAACACTATAACATTTTTTAACTTATTGAAATTAATCTATTTTTTGAAATTTATCAGTAAACTGCTGACATCCCTTATCTGGAAGCTGGTGGCTCACACACGAACTAGACGCCCTCCGTCAATCCACCCGGGATCACCAACTTTTCTGGGCCCAAGCCGGACACTTCGTGGAGGGGTCAGTCCTGATCGGGCAGCCCTGAAATTATCATTAAAATTCATGAGTTCGGATGGCCGCTCTCTGCCAGATGCGGTTGTTTGAAGTCATATTAAGATAGCTTTGAAACTTTGGTGATCGTTGCCTCATCAAAAATTTCGAATGGAATAGCGGTCAGATATTCCACGATTGCCGAGCCATATACCCTTTTTTCTTCGAGATCGATTAATAGCGTTACATACGATTTAGCATTCATGTTGTGCCATTTTAATAAATATTGGCCCTCTCGAGTAGCCTTGCAAACATAATCTAAATCTCCTATCCGCGTCCCGTCAAGCTGGCCGCCGATCCACTCAAAACTGAGAGTCTCTATACCTATATCCAAAATAACTTTATCGCCAGAAGTATAGGTATATTCAATCTTCTTATTTGCGAGGTCATTTGTGTTGTAAGCATTTGCCATGCTTTCTCCTTTTCCTGATTAACTTTAGTTTCTCATTAAAAGCTAGCTGAGGTTTGAAGAGTGTAGCTTAATTGAATATATTGTCAAAATGGCTGTCTACAAGCGTCGGCAATCCACCCGGGATCACCAAAAGTTCACTTAAATCAGCATGAGGCTTATTCTGGCTTAACCAACAACCTATTGTTCAGCGGCATTATTGGCCTAGCGTTATTGCCCATGATATCGGCGAAGGCTTTTATTTGTTCAGCGCTTGCTTCTGCGCTTTTCTCAACCACATGCCAGTTCACCCCTTCAGAACAGGGAGGCGTGGTTAAGGATCCCATATACCGAAATACACTCACCTCGTCTGGGAGTAATTTGTTTGGGTCAAGCATCACATTAGGCAATGTTCTTGCTTCAGCTTTTTCTTTTGGGGCGGCATCAATGATTTTTTGAAGTTCCGCATTAGCGTGACCTTCATCGAACATCACACCAACTACAGCCAACGCGCCATCTTGGCTGACATGAACGAAGTGCGCCACCAGTGGATAGCTCTTTCCTGATATTAGATGTTCCGAGGGCGTGTGAAAATGAACTTGAACAAGCGCAAAAGCTCTTTCGCCGGATGTGATGCTTGATCCATTTAAAAAATTAGCCTGAATGGTATGACCATTATTAAGCACATTTAATGGGTTCTTGTTATAATTAAGGGACATGTCCACATTAGCAACGGCGTTTGTATAAGCAAGGTCAATGGGCGACTGCATGTCCCCCGCTCTGCATGCTTCATAGGAGGGGGATACATCAGCCCACTTGTTGGGCGCTTCATAAGTCCAGCTTTCGTCACTAACAAATGAACTAACGCTTCCAGAAACAATAAGTAAACTAGCTAAAGAAACAGCACCTAGCCCTATTGGCATTTTATATCTCCTATAAATTTAAAAAACTTAACTAATTTAGAGAGAAAGGGCTATGGTTTAACCACATGGTAACCGCAAGAAAAGCCCTGCTTTATAGTCGCTAGGCCTCACCCATTGCGCCTTCGGTGCGCCCTGCCGCCGTGTTCGCTTTGATTGGCTTTTGACTTGTTACCCGCTTTGGCCCGTGCGCGCGCCTGTGCCGCCGTGGGTTTGGACTTTATGCCCTTAACCACTTTTTTCGCTTTTCGCTTTTTGGCACCTTCGCTCAAACTCACCTAAAACAACCTCTCAATTTCAATACCGTGCATCTTGTGCAGGCCGACCACAATAAAACAATCCTCAGTGAAGATCAAACCTTACAATATGAAGCAGCCCTTTGGGACCTTCGCCGCCAACAAAGCCGCCGCGGGCTTCCCACAACCTTGGCTTTAAGGCCGAAAGCATCATCATGATCAAAGCGCTGGATTGAGGGGAACGGGTGTCGACAAAGACGGTGTTGGGGGGATAACTTTTGATTATTGCGATTATAAGTGGTACTTATATTCCCATTGATATCCATTAACAGATGTTGGCAACTAAAATGAGTTATACATTATTTATAGATGAAAGCGGTGAATCTGGTATTTCCCATGTGCGGACAGATACGACACCGGGAGCTTCCCCTTATATGACATTAGGGGCCGTTCTGATTAGTGATGATAATAGAGAAAACCTAACATCAGTTCTTAGCGAGATTACGGCCAACTTCGGGAAAAAATCACTTCACTGCAATAAATTGAACCATAGACAAAAAATTTATTATTCTAAGAAAATGTCTGAGCAAGAAATTGTCTGCTTTGGCCTTATCTCATGCAAGGCAACGCTACGTGATTATAGTGCCAGAATAGACCAAGAGAACACAAAATACTTTAACAAATGCGCGATGTACATCTTGGAATGCGTTGGAGAATTCATGAAAGTAAATAGTATTTCTTCAGATGAACTCACTGTTGTTTTCGAGGAAGGTCATCATGATTACGCTAAATTTCGTAGCCTAATGGGAACATGTCAAAGCACACCTTTTCATCCTCGGGCTCACTTACTCCAACAGATTGCTCTCAATAAAATTGTTGATGCATCAAAGGCCAAAGAGCCATTATTGACAATTGCTGACCTTGTCGCACACGCGCTCTACCAAGCGGTAAATAAATCTGAAGACAACTATCAATTGACGGAAATCAGATATCTTAAAGAATTACATAAAAGGTTTTTTTGTAGTCCAAAAACTAAGAAAATCTGTCCGACAGGCTTAAAGCCTATCCACTCGCTAAGTAAGATTGGATTAGACCGAGAAAGCCAAGCAATAATTTCCCAATTAGAAGGTGAAATGAAACTACCCCGCCAAACTTAAGTTTGCCTTTTCTCATCTATTAAATTGTTGGGGTTAAATATATTTTTGGTGGAGGAATGGAAATATGGATACATTATTTAAGCGATTTATAACTCAAGGAACATTATCTGATCCAAAGGGTATTCCAGATCCAACTTTTGCTCTGCCTTCCACAGTAAACTGGATGAAAGCTCTTAGATTAGTTGTTCAATCTGAAAATGTTAATTTCAAATCGGCAACTTCTTTTTATAGCTCGATTCAAAAACGAATGATGAGTGATCATGAATTAAATACTACATTCGAGCAGCTAATTCTTGCCATACATTGCCTTGCGTCCTTAAATTCAATGCAGGCATCGGATAGAATTTCAGACATTGTTCGAATGGCCAGTATTGCTTGGTATTATGGTGTTTACTCTTCGGCAAGTTCAATGATCGTAGCACAAGATGGAAAGCAGCAAGATACACATTTAAAAACGGCTAACGTGTGGGACAACCAATTTGTTCGCAATGGCAAGGTAATGCTTCCGTTCAGTTTATCTGTAAGTGATTTGACCTCAAAAACCATCAGTGAGGAAATAGAGATATTAAAGAATGGCAACAAGCATAAACTCATTTCAGCACCTCAGAATGAAGATGAGGCGTGGGGGGCTTTATGTGAATACCTCTCGGGCTCTGCACATTGGTGGAAGGGTAAAGTAGAAAAAAAATTAAAGGAACAAAAATCATTTAGAGATTTAGGTGTCTCTAACTTTAGGTCTAATGCAGCACGGCAAATGAGAGACAATACGCTTAATGGTCGGAAAACATCCTTCATACACCAAGCCATTAGATACCGTGGAAAAGCAAATTATCGAGAGGCATTATTTCTTGCATATGGTGAAAACACAGAGACAATCATTAAAGATTTCATAGTTGATTTAAATGCCGTTTTGGAAGGATTTCTAGCTATGTCAGGCGCATTCGTCTCTCGAAAAATTGGCAAGGAATATTGGAATTGGTTCGTAAATGAATTATCGGCGAATAGATCTATCTCATTAAACCCACATGATATTTGGCCAAACAACTAAAAATCAAGCAGTGCCGCCAGCAAAACATCAACGTTTTTTTGCATCATATTATTGCACTTCAATATTAACCTAGGGATGCTGCTGTCCCTAATGTCCTCACGATCACCCAAAGCCTCAAATCTAAGCGAGGCCTTGGTAGCGTTTCAATGTATCAGCCTTTCAGACCCCCTTACCGCAATGGTCGGGCGTGGGCGCTGCCGCGGAAGATGGCATTCATCAGCATGACATTTAGGCCGTCCATATAGGCGCGGTAGGTGGGGGTTTGGGTGAGGGCGATAACCATGCCGCGGCCCTTTGGCTGGTGGACCATGAAGGGCTTGAAGGCCAGCTGCTTGCGGTTTTCTTCCCACAGATAGCCGCTGGCCAGCACCGTGTCAGCGCCCGCTTGGCAAGGGAAAGCCTAGTCGATAAATTAATAGCTAATGTCTCTAGCTATTACCCAACAATGGTCCAACATTGGTCATAATCGCCACCAGCTTTTCCGTCACTATCCCCGTCAAGAAGATCACCTAGAGCCATTGGTGCAAGGTTTGGGTTGTCTTCCGGCTCGCTATGCACACCGGAAAAAGGCCAAACATTTCCTTGCCTATCAACAATAGTGCCGCTGCGGCCTCTTATCTTGATGCAAATGGTAAAGTTATCTCCAGCACCCAGTGTTGAAACATCTCCTGCCGTTTGATCGGAATAAAAAACAGCCGTGCGGCCACTGCTTGAGAATTGAAAACCTGTCGAGTTTTTGCTCTCAGTCTAATATTTCGGTTAAGCCCCAAGCTTTGGCATCACCATGGCAGCATCATTGCTGCCAAGCGCGTTGCTTTAAAAAGAATTTGAGGGCTGCAATTACAGCGAATAGGGGAGAACCCACCGCTGGCGCTCACCATCTATTTATTACTGGTGCAGATCAGGCTTCATTCTGGCTTTCTGAATTTGGCCACAAAACGCTGGCTGGTGTCGCGGCCACTTTTCAGCTCTCGGAAGTTAATATTCTGTGGGTCCTCTGGGTTGGCGAGCACATCAGAATTGCCGACATATTCAAAGCCTGCTGCGGTCATATCATCGATGGCATTTTGCAGCGTTGCACGGTGCCAAGCTGCACTTTGCGCCCGCGCTGTGCCGTCCGGTGCTTGATGCTCAATAATGGCGAAAACCCCGCCGGGCTTGAGCATTTTCAAAGCCGCATCATAAAAGCTTTTTGAATTTGTTGGGGTCTCGTCGCCTGTTGCTTCGCTGTAATGCAGGTGATGATAAATAAGCGAAAGCATGATCATGTCGATGGTGCCATCATGGCCGCTAAAGTCGGTAATTTTGCCGACATAGGTTTCCACATTGCCAAGTGCTTTGTGACGTGGGCCGGTTTTTTCCTTCAGGCGCTCCCAAAAGCCAGCGCTGTTTTGGGCAAATATTTTACCCTCAGCGCCAACAGCATGCGAGAGAATGGCGGTATAATAACCACTTGAAGATCCATGCTCATAGATGGTTTGGCCGGGCTTTACGCCGTAATAGCCAAGTATTTCTGCGGGCTTACGCCCAGCATCCCGCGCCACTTCGGCCTCAGACCGGTCCGCGCTGGCAATGGCCTTATTAAGGTTGTCATCCGGGCCCATAGCAAAAGACGAGGTGGCGATTAAAAATAGGGCTATGCACAATGTGCAGCATAAACCTACCCATGCTAGCGGTTGCGAAAATCGTTTCATAATTTGGTTCATGGCGTCCCTCCCAGTGTTTTTGAATGATCTAAACAGTAGATTCCTTCCAAAACTCTATACCCATAGCGGATAAGGCAGCAATATATACTTTAGTTTGGCACAAGCTATTGAGTTTGCTACGCTGCATGAAATGTCGCATTGGGTGATGAAAAATAATTGGGAAGGACTGCATATGCAAGTCAGCTGTAAAAAATCATATTTGAAGGAATCACTATATTTACTGTCTGCTACATGTCTTAGCGCCATGATGGTTAGCCAAGCGAATATTGCCGTAGCGCAGGATACGCCCATCGTGCAACCCGGCGACATTGGGCAAAAAGCCAAGCCTATTACCGCTGCCAAAGCCATTGAGATCGTCACCAATAGCTACACAATGGATGATGTATCTTTCATGCAAAATATGATCCCCCACCATAACCAAGCGGTGCAAATGTCTGCTATGGTTAAGGGCCGCACCAACTTGCCCGCGCTTGTTGAAATCGCAGACCGGATTGACGCTTCCCAAATGGATGAAATTGCTTTCATGCAGGCATGGCTAAAGGAGCGCAGCCAGACGCAGCCCGACCCAACCGCGCATGACAAGATGGATATGTCCCACGTGATGGCGGGCATGGCATCCCCGTCCCAAATGGCGGAACTTAAGGCTGCAAGCGGCATTGAATTTGACAAAATGTTTTTGCAGCTGATGGTCAAGCACCATGCGGGTGCCGTGGCTATGGTTAGAAGCCTGTACCGCAAATCTGGCTCTGTTTACGATCCGGTTTTATATGAGTTTACCAGCGATGTGGTGAATGACCAAAATGCCGAGATCGAGCGCATGAACGCCTTGTTTTTGAGCCTTTCCCCCGATCCACGGGCAGACTTGAAAGCTGGTTTCCGGGATGCGGGCCAAGCGTCGCTGAACGTTGAGCTTGTGGCAACGCTGCCCAAGCCCGCGGGTTTCTTTGATCCTGACAATCCCATTGGCCTGCCCCCCTTGAAAGCGGGCGATGATAAAGATAAAGACGGCAAACCAAAGCGGGGCAAGCGCGCGCCTCTGTTAAATTTCTCCAACACCGATATGGCTTTCTCGGGCGATAAGTTGGTTGTCGGGAATTATCATGGCTTTAACGCCTATAAGCTGAATAAAAAAGGCATGCCGAAGCTGATAAGCTCGATCATCTGCCCGGGTGGTCAAGGCGATGTCTCCATCGTCGGTGACCTGCTGATTATGTCGGTTGAACAAACCCGGGGGCGCAAGGATTGCGGCCTGCAAGGCATCAGCGAAGATGTTAGCGAAGACCGTTTCCGGGGCTTGCGCATTTTTGATATTAGCGATTACACCAAGCCAGTTCAGGTGGGACAAGTGCAAACATGCCGGGGGTCCCATACCCACTCGGTAGTTTCTGGCCCCGGGGAAGACGGCAAAATCATCGTCTATAATTCCGGCACATCAAGGGTTAGAAAAGGCGAAGAGCTGGAAGGTTGTGTCGGCAGGATCGTCGGTGATGACCGCACGGCGCTGTTCCGCATTGATGTTATTGAAATTCCGGTTGCGGACCCCTCTAAATCTCGCATTGTTGATAGCCCCGCCGTTTTCGCGGACCCAGAAACCGGCAGGCTGGCTGGCATGTGGCAGGGCGGTGATCACGGTGAAAATACCCAGCGAACCAGCCAGACCAATCAGTGCCATGATATTACGGTCTTCCCAGAGTTGAAAATTGCTGCGGGTGCTTGCTCGGGCAATGGTATCATCTTTGATATCTCTGAACCCCTAAAGCCGACGCGCATTGACGAGGTGATGGACCCGGGCTTTGCTTACTGGCACTCAGCCACCTTCAATAATGATGGCACGAAAGTTCTGTTCACTGATGAATGGGGTGGTGGTGGTCGTCCGCGCTGTATGGCGCATGACCCAAAAAACTGGGGCGCTGATGCATTTTATGACATTGAAAGCCGCAAGCTGACCTTCAAGAGCAACTTTAAACTACCCGCTCCACAGCAGAAAACAGAAAATTGTGTCGCTCATAATGGCTCTGTTGTACCGGTGCCGGGGCGCGATATTTTTGTTCAGGCATGGTACCAAGGTGGCATGTCGGTGATCGACTTTACCGATTCTGTGACGCCAAAAGAGATCGCCTTTTTCGACCGTGGCCCTATCCACGCGGACAGGTTGGTCCTCGGTGGTTATTGGTCAACATATTGGTATAACGGCAAAATATACGGCACTGAAATCGCTCGTGGCCTTGATATTTTCGACCTGAAGCCCAGCGAATTTTTGAGCGCTAACGAGATCGCAGCAGCGAAATTAACCAACCAAGGCGGTGTCTTTAACCCACAGCAACAGTTCCGTGTTACATGGCCCGCCGTGCCCGTGGTGGCGCTGGCTTACATTGACCAGTTAAACCGTAGCGAAGCATTAAGCGCCGATATGTCAGCTGATTTAACCAAGGCCTTGAGGAAAGCAGAAAAGCGGATCAAACGTAAAAAACATGACCGTAAATTAGCGGCCAAGCTCGACGGTTTAGCGGGAAGCCTTGGCGGGGTTTCAGGCGGTGATATGACGAAGAAGCGCGCCGCAGCGCTCGTAGATGTTCTTACCAAGCTAGCGGCTAAGCTGCGCTGAGGGTCACTCGAAATTTTACCTAAAAATTCCTGAGGGGGAGGCCATATGCTGGCTTCCCCTTTTCTTATGGGGTGGGGCTTTAAGCATTTGGCTATGGCAGGTGATATATGCAACAGTCTGTTGTAATGAAACCGGGCGCGGGAATAGGGATTAGAGCATGTTAAAATTAATTGAAGTGAAATTTGAAGATATTTATGTCCCCACGGCGCGGCGCAAGGAAATGGCCCAAGACAAGATTGATGCTATCGTGGAAGCCATGCTGGAGGGCGAGGAAGAAAAACCAATCCGTGTCCGTGAAGGCAAGGGGCGGTATGTTCTTGTTCAAGGCATTAACAGGCTAGAGGCCGGCAAGGCCGTGGGTGAGGAACGCATTAGCGCCTATTTGGTTCAAGCCCCTAAGTTTTAGCTTAGTTCTTTCAGCTGCTTATTTTTGCTCGATGATGAGATATATCGCGGTGGTGTCGCCGATGTTAACCGCTTCGTGCCAAGTAACACCGTCGCTTTGCCATGTGGCATTGGTGCTGGCAGGCGAACCACTGACCCGTTCGCCGCCCGCGTCCGTGATACGCATGGTGCCGCCGCTTAAAATATAGCCAAAATGCGCTGGGTGAAAGTGGCGCTCATGGCCCACACCGGGCGGGAAGGTGCAGCGCAGGGCGCGTTTTTGGCCGTCTTCATAGAGCAGCTCGCAGACTTTTTTACCCTTCCAGCCTGCTTCTAAGGCACTATCTAATTTATCTTCGGGGCTGGAAGCTACAGGGGATAAAAGTAGAAGAAGTAAGGGTAAAAAGCGCGTCATGATCGTTTAATCTCTTGGGAATATATGGAGAAACACTTGGCTGTAATGTTCAAAGTAAAGACGCCCATGTCAGTTTCATCAAGAGACATGGGCGAACAACTAAGTTGGGTTCTGCTAAATTAACAGAACTTACATGCGGTGCATCGCGCAGACTTTATTGCCTGAGGGATCGCGCAGATAGGCAAGATATAACATCATCGTGTCAGCGGTGCCGCGCACACCGGGTGGGTCTTCAAGCGTCGTGCCGCCATTGGCGATGCCGGCTGCATGCCATGCATCAATCTGCTCAGGGCTATCCGCTGCAAAGCCAATTGTGCTGCCGTTTCCGCAGGAGGCAGCTTTACCGTCGATGGGTTTGCTAAGGGAAAAAATGCCGGTCTTTTCAAAATAAAAGCAGCGGCCTTTCTCGTCTATAACGCCGGGCTTGTGGCCAAGCGTCTCCATAATAGCATCGTAAAATTGTTTTGATTTGGCGACATCATTGGCGCCGAGCATAATATGACTAAACATATGTGAATTCCTTTCCTCGTTGTAAATACCTTTTTTATATCGAAGGCAGAGCGAGCATATCATGGTCAGATAAAATCAAACACAATCTTTTCTTTTGGCTGAGCTGAAAAGGCCTTAAGCGATCACAAGCTTCTCTGGATGCTTTAGAATATGATAATTTAATAGTCAGTTGTGTTTTGGTTGTTCATTTGGATCAATATTTCCTGCATTTTACAACTATTCAGTAATACCGTATAAAACTTTGAGAAACCTTTTAAGGGGAGACGGTGTCGTGATTTTACGTAAATTCATGAAGCATGTGAGCGAACAAAATTGGTTCGCGGTCGGCCTCGATGTGCTGGTGGTTATTACCGGTATTTTCTTGGGCATGCAAGTGAGCGAATGGAACGAAGCGCGCAAAGACCGCATTGAAGAAGGCGTTTATTTAAACCGTTTGCACGGGGAAGTCATTGAAGGTAGGAAAATATTCGTCACCGATTTTGCCATGATGGCCGACACTGAAAAAAAACTAGAAGAAACCTTGGCTGTTTTATCGGGGAATGATAATAAAACTCAATTAGGTAGACAGCACTGCTTTGCAATTTTTGCTTCACATATTTATGTTCAAAGGGCGGTCGCCATTCCTACCCTTACCGAAATTATGGCAAATGGACAGCTCTCTACACTTCAAAATGATAATTTAAAACAGGCGCTTGTAAGCTATCTTTTGGGCCGCGATGGCCTAAAGGGGCTGGTGGAGCATCTAGAAAGCGTCATGTTGGTCATTAGTCGTAAATATTCGCATCTGATATCGTTAGATTACAGGATACGTGATTTAGCTTCCTATAAAAGCTTTGATAATAAATGTGATTTTGACACCATGAAAGGCGATGCGGGATTTATGAATGATCTGATCGACAATGCTGCCAAACAATATGATTTTGTGAGATTTTCATTGGAGCAAAGCGAAAGCCTGAGAAAAATTCATGCTATATTAGACGCCGAACTGGGCATCGAGCATTAAGCACAAACTTATTCCTCAAATGTTTCAAAAACCAATGCACTTGGTGGCAGCCGTAGCTCCAAAGCGGCGGCGCGAGCGGCCCTGAGCATCGCTGGTGGGCCGCAAAGATAATGGATTGTGCCGGGCTCATTGGAATTAAACAGCTCTTTCAAATTTAGTCTTTGGTTTTCTTGGCTGAAATATGTATGTGCGGTCGTTATATGGGCCTCAATGTTATCTATGAAGGCAGCCTTGTCGCAACTTTTGGCCGCATAATGCAGTTCAAAATTATAGCCGGAATTTTTTGCAGCAAATAACATAGAGCTGATTGGTGTTATGCCGATACCGCCTGCGATGAATATAGCTTTTTGACCCTTTTCATGAACCTTACTTTGTAGCGCGAAATAATTACCCGGGCGGTAACAATTTAACAACATTCCAACTTGATAATGATGGTGCAAACCATGAGAGCCGCCGCGCCCATCTGGCTGGTCTAATACTGCGATTTGATAGTGTTTTTGCTGACCGGGGTCGGAGCTTATCGAATAGAAGCGCCAAGCTTGTTTTCCATTTTGCAGCATAACGGGCACTTGAATGTGGGCCCCCGCCTCCACGGGAATAACGGGCATACCATCTGGTCGGCGCAACTCATAGGAACGAACGCCATCTGCCTCTTGGCGGATAGCGGTTATTACAAGTGGTAATGGGCCATTTCCTAGCTCTTTTAAAGTGCTAACTGGGGTCTTTACGGAAGTGTTACCACTCCGTAATTCCTCCAGTTCCGCGTGAAGGGGCGCAATGAGGTTTTTAATGTCGGCGTTGGTATAGCGCGGGGTGATATATTTGGGGCAATTCCAATCGAAAGCTTCTATATGGATGAGGAAGGCGCGCTCAATGGGGGCGCGGAAGCTGTCATCTTCCAACTTAGCGAGCGTTTCTAAATCATCTGGGGCGACTACCGTCACTCGACCCATGATTTTTAAGCGTCGCTGATTGGGATAATCCATAAAAAATAGCGAGATACGGCCATCACCGCGCAGGTTGCCGGTGCTAATATATTGTCGGTTACCAGCGTAATCGGCAAAACCAATGGTGCTGGCGTCCAGCACTTTTACAAAGCCAATAGGCCCGCCCCGGTGCTGCACATAGGGCCAGCCGGTTTCGCTAACTGTTGCCATATAAAAGCTGTCACGCTGCGTGATAAATTCTGCCTCAACTTCGCTGAAGAGATAGTTATAATCTGGACCCCCATCCATACGTTCATACCCTGTGCGACTGCCCATTTCACTTTGTACTTGGCGCACTTTCTCCGTGAAGGCTATTTCTGCAAATTTATGGGTCATGGGGTCTATCCTCGCTGTCGTGGGTAAGGGGGTGAGGCGCTAGCTTCACCATTTTGGCATTGTGTAACCAGCGCCCCAGATGGGAGTTAGGCAGCTTTCTTCAGAGCTACTTTGGGAAAATCAATCTCAACGCGGCTGGCTTTGCCGAGAATATTGGTCAAAATATTCATGCCCACATGGGTGATGATCTCAACAATGTCTGCGTCACTATAGCCGGCATTCCGCACTTCAAGAAGCTCAGACGTATTAACTTCGCCTTTGTGCTCCGCTAGTGATTTCGCGAATTTTACCGCGATGGCAGCTTTTGCATCTTGGCTGGTGCCAATGCGGTTTGCTTCAATCTCAGCTGAACTTAGACCCGCTTTGCGGCCTATGGCGGTATGAGCTGAAACGCAATATTCGCAGGCATTCTGTTCCGCCAGCGCCAATGCAATGCGCTCTTTGGTCAGCGCGTCGAGTGAACCTTCACCCGTTATGCTGTGGAGGCCCAAGAAGGCCTTAAGGGCGGATGGGGAGTTGGCAAAGATCTTTAAAAAGTTAGGCACCATGCCTAATTGGTCTTGGATGGCGGAGAAAAGGGCTTTTTGTTCAGGTGTGGCATTCTCTGCCGTAATCATATTAATTCTACTCATTTTTTTGTCCTTTGTATTTTGCGTTGTAGCTGTCGTCGATGAGCAAAAGATAGTTATTGCGAATAAATTAGTGAATAGTGATAATAGACAATTAATTATTGTGTTATTCGGAAGAATAGAACCATGAATATTCTGCATTTGATGAAGGTTTACTGTAGTGTGGCTGACAAGTTAGGCTTTGCGGCGGCGGCACGGCAACTTTCTATGTCGCCCACGGCGGTCACAAGGGCTGTATTGCAGTTGGAAGACCATCTTGGGGTCAAGCTGCTCAATCGCTCCACCCGTCATGTACGACCAACGGATGCTGGGCTTGTCTACCTCGGAGATGCGAAGCGTATCCTTGAAGATGTTGAGGCCGCGTCTGCTGCCGCTTCTGGAATTAGTGAGAAGCCATCGGGGTTACTCTCTATCACTGCACCGATGCTCTTTGGTCAAATGTTTGTTATGCCGACCATCACGCGCTATTTGCAAAAATTTAAGGATGTCAATGTCGATGCGGTGTTTCTCGACCGGGTAGTGAATATGCTGGAAGAGGGGCTAGATGTGGCTGTCCGTATCGGTCATTTGCCAGATAGCAACTTGCGGGCCTTAAGAGTTGGTTCGGTTCGGGTTGTCTTGTGCGCTTCACCCGCTTATTTGGCCAAGCACGGTATCCCATCTAGTCTTTCAGATTTGTCCGCGCATAACCTTATTTCATCCCACACGCTTAACCCTCTGCCAGAATGGCGCTTTCATGAGGGTAAAAAGTCAAAGGGTGTAAAGGTAGCACCGAGATTGACGACGGCCACTAACGCAGCGGCGATTGAGGCAGCGAAGGCGGGCTTGGGTATCACAAGGCTTATCTCGTATCAGGTGGCGCCGTGTCTAATGGGCGGCACGCTACAAACCGTGCTGGAAAATTTCGAACCGCCCTCTATGCCCGTTCATGTTCTGCACAGGGAAGAGCGCCTGCCTACCGCTAAGGTGCGCACTTTTATCGATATGCTGGCCGCTGACTTGCGGGCTGATCCAAGCCTGAATTGAGGAGCATTTAGCTATCTCATGCTTCCCGTGAGAATACTAAGGCGGCCATTCCAGCGGCGAAAAACGGCAAAAAGGTAGTGAAACGAATGGGAAATGATATGATGCTTTTGCTCATAGCCCCAATATAAAGCCAAGAGAGCTTGAGGCAATGGCTCATCTGCTCGCATGTTATATTATTTTTCATCAAGAAACTGAATGGCTTGCGCAAATCTATGCTTTTTTGGGGTGCTGTGCCCCATTCTAGAGATAACCATAAGCTTTATATTTTGGGCGCCTGAACGTTTATATTTTCTGTACACCCTTTTGGTGTCGTTTAAATTAAAATCTTCAGTTCCAGTTATAAATACGAAACGATTTTCCTTTATAAGATTAAGCTGCTCACCCGAAAGGTCGCCCCAGAAATTTACACCGCAAATATAAGCAGATCCTTTAAATATGTGAGGATACCGTGAAGCGACCATGCTGGCGACGCGCCCGCCACCTGAAAAGCCTGAAATATAGATACGTCTTTCATCTAAGGCATAAGTATCATTGAGATGTTTCACTGCGGCAAGGGCATAAAGAATACGACGGTTGGTGTTGGTTTTATTGCCTGAATTATGGGCCGCGATCCAAATTATGTTTTTATCATCCATGATCGACCGCCAGCTATTTGGTACATTGATGAGTTTTTGTGGACTTATATAAACCATGATGCCGGCGGGTTTGGCTGCGTCATAATTTTTTGGCAAATAAATCTCCCAAGTGATATTTTTTGAAGGGTCAATGATATCGGAAGAGCCATTTGCGAATTTATCACCAAATATTTTGGCGATTGTGCTGGTGAATTCAATGGTTCTGTTTTCTTGAGCCTGTGCGTTTAAGGAAGAGCTCCCCATAAAGATTATCAGAGTAAAAATAAACAGGCGGAACATTTATGGTTTCCCTAAGACTTAAAATATAGAATAGCATGACACAGAAGCTGGTGATGACTAACTGAAACTATCCGAACTGAATTTACATCTAATAACAGGGTTGCTCAACCCTTCAAGAGTGTGCCTTACAGTAAGCCTATTGTTACCTTCTATTATACAGTGAATGCGCTGGGCCGAATGATCTATGCCCTGTGGTTGTCGATAGAATAGGTACCTGCGCCGAAAGCGACCAAGAACAAGAAGCCGCCTGTGATGGAGATATTCTTGTAAAACATCAGCATTTGCATTTGGTCGGCAGGGCTATAGTGAAAAATGATCGCGGCAACCAGCGTGAAGCCAGCCATGGCGAAAGCCACCAAGCGGGTGCGATAGCCAACGATGATGGCAAGGCCACCGACGATTTCTAGGGCAATGACCAGTGGTAACAGAGCACCGGGAACGCCGAAACTTTCCATCCAGCCTGCGGTGCCTTCATAGCCAGATATTTTATCCACGCCAGCCATTACAAATATGGACGCGATAAGAATACGGCCAATGAGCGGAGCGAACCTTTGCGTTAAAGCGGCGATATTTTCGATATTAGACATTATGATTCCCTTTTCTGCCAATGTGAACAAGGCGGCTGTTTGAACGTCTCTAATGATATGTATAGTCATATCAATGGTGTTATTGATTTTACGCGTAAATATCCTTTTGTTTGTTCATTTCAGCCGGTTGAAATGGGGCCGAGGCCATCCAGGAGATATTCTATGTCTGCGCATGACTTGCGCCAGCGGGCGGCCAAATTGATAAGCTTATTTTCACCTTGCCGGGTTAAAGTATAATATTTTCTAGGCCGACTATCGCCGTCTTGTAACCATTCAGCATCCACTAGTTTGTCGCGCTTTAGGCGGTCCATTAAAGGGTACAGCGTTCCTTCTGTTATCGCCATTGTCTCTCTGCTACTCAGATAGTTTAAAAGTTCAAGGCCGCAAAGCTCGCGGTTTTTTAGCGCCGCCAAAATGACAAGCTCTAAAGTGCCTTTTCGGAACTGAATATCCCAATTTGTTCTAACTGTATTCTGTGCTCGCACGGCATTCCCTTGTATAACATTATTACTATGTAATGCTATATATTATGTAATACAAGTTTAAAATATAGCAATATTTTTAGAGAGTTAACAATAGGGCGAATAATATAGCTGCCTGATTTTCTTGATAGTCTATTGTTATGAGCCAAATAGAATATTAGCAATGTTAAGGGTGGTACCTGCAATTTCATAGGATGTTTGGTCACCATCGGCTTCATTGTCGGTTAGAAAGGCAATTTGAAATTTCTGAATGCCATTACTGACAATGCCAATGTCGTTAACAACACCGTCGAGGCTTCCTGTCTTATGGGGTGCTTCCCATGTCTCTGGTAGTAGGAGGTTCAGGCGCGTGTTACGCAAATTATTTGCCATGGCGCTATAAATAACTGGGTACCGATCCTCTATCACCGATAGCAGGATCATGCAGTCATTGGTCGATAAGCTGTTGACCCGGTTTTTGGGGCCAAGCTCAGCCTCACTAAAGCCAGCTTGCATAGTGGCATGATCAGAGCAGCCCAAGTCTTTAAGGAGCTGATTTACCCGCTTAAAGCCTACAAGCTTGGTGACAGCGACGGCAACAGGGTTATCGCTAGTAATAATCCCAATCTTAATAATTTCTTGCAGACTAAAGCTATGGTCACCGTCAAATGCGGTTAGGATAGAAGCATAACGCGTTTTGCCCATCTCATCGCGGGTGATGGCGGGTGGTATGTCCGCTGACGTTGCTATCATGTCCAACGCGGCCATGAACAAGGGAAGTTTGATCACACTGGCCGCAGGGCGGGCTATGTCGCCGCCAACATGCATAATGGATTGATTTGGCCCTGTTAGGGCAAAGCTGACACTGCGACCTTTGTTACGCGCAGTAAAGTTCATCAGCTGGTCTTTAATCTGGCTTACTTGATCGGGGCGCATGGATATTTCCCATTAAATATAAAACTCAGCTTGCCGGTGCTTTACTAGCTGTAACAAAAAACGGGGCCCAAAGGACCCCGTTTTTAATTCTTAAGATTTACAGCCTTTAGCCGTTTAGCATTTTCACGCGGCCTTCTTCGGCTTTCACATATTTCAGCCAGCGTTTGACGGCGTTTTTATCTTTTTTGGTGACGGCGAGTTTATTGGCACCTCTGAATGCTTTGCGGGCATCTTTGAAGTCTTCCATCGCGGTAAAGGCCGTGCCTTTCATCATGAGCAAGGTGAGCTTTAAGCGAGTATCTTTTTTATTGCTCTTCTTGTTCTTATCCAAAATAGTTATAGCGCTGTCACAAGATTTAATAACATCCTGCGAGCGATCGAGCTGCATTTGTACTTGAGCGATTTGAAACCAAAGTTTTGCATCAGCCGATTCAGCCGCTGAAATAGACAATGGCGAAAGCGCCTTATCAAATTCTTGCGACATCATCCATGCTTGCCCAAGCAATTTTTGGTTATTAGCATTTCTTTTGGGGTCAAGCTGATCAGCTTTCAGGGCAGCCTCAAGCACCCAAGCTGCTTTAACCGGCACTTCCTGAGCAAAGAGCATGGATGCAACATTTACCAGTTGAGCAGGCTTATCGTTTAGCATGCCCATCTTATAGATACCCTCCATTAGAGAGTAGGCAGCGGTTTCATCACCCAGTTCAAAATAGGCTTGTGAAAGTTGCAGCCAATATTGACGCTTAGGGAATTGAATAACCAAAATTTCCAAGAAATCACGTGCATTGGAATATTCTTTCAGCTCCCAGTGGGCAGCAACAGCAAGGGTATACCAGCGCTCTTTAACTTCAATTTCTGGGTTGGCATTGGCAAGGTCAATAGCACGGTTCAGATAGGATAGCGTGGAGCGGTAATCTTCTTGGTTATAGTGGATCTGCGAAATAAACATCAACTGTGATGCATTTGGCGGCACACATGCTTCCTTTGCCTTTGGCTCCCATTCTTGAAGGAATCTAAGGGTTTTAGGTATATTGTCTTCGCTGTAATAGAGCTGAGCAAGACTATATAGTATTTGTAGTTCCTGTAGTTCTCGAATGGCGTGGCGCAGGCTGATCACCTTTTCTAGGGCTTTAATAGCACCAGGATGGTTGTTCCGTTCAAAAGCGATATTCGCTTTCGCTTGCCATGCTACAGTGCGCTCATAGTCATTGATTTTTCTGCCGTTTAAGACCTTGTCCAACACAATCTCAGCTTCATCAAGAAGCTTTTCGGCAATCAATTCATTGGCCTTTTCATATTTCTTATAAAAGGCTTGGGTCATTGATTGCGTATTGCGTTTTTTCTTCTTTTTCCGCAGGGCACAGCGACGTTCTTCTGCTGTTTGCTCTTGGAAAACAAAATTGGACGTAGCAAGAACAGAAGATGGCTCACCAGCTGATGCGGTTACGCTGAGAGTAGCGGCAGTTATGAAACTGGCTATAAGCGCAGCAGAGGGTATATATTTAAAGGTTTTTTTCATGATTGTGTCTCCCTCTTAATCATCGGCTAACTGGAAGGTAAAGCGATAGCGAATGCCTTCCACCCGCTGGGGCTTGCCGTTAACGACCCGCGGTTTATATTTAAATTTACGTGCAGTGCGTATTGAATCACGACCAAAATACCCTTTTGGTTCTTCGGCTGTAACAACGACGGATTCTGCGTCAACAGTTCCATCAGGGTTAACCGCCAATGTTACCTCGCACCAGCCTTCAATACCGCGCTCATTGGCCCGGCGTGGGTATGGGGGCTGCAAAATAACCAGTGGCAACATGTCTCCGTCTTGGCTTGGTCCCAAATTAACGCTCGACAGGTCAAGGCCAGTATCAAGAGTGTTGCGGCCAATACCAACGTTCAGACTATCGGGCCCGGTCACTTCTATTTGCGGCGATTCAATTTCGGGCGGCGGGGCCTCTGGCTCCGGTGGCTTTTCAACTTTACGTTCCATTTGTTGTGGTGGTTGATCTTCAATATTTTGGATAAGATCAATGAAACGGCGCTTTTCACCTGAATCTAAGTTTAAATCACCATCTCCGCCAACAAGGGCCTGCATAAGATAAAACAGGCCAAAGGTTACAATGGCGGCGGCAAATATCGCGATGGCTTTAGAAACAAGGGCGGATACAGTTATTATAGCAACTGTAGATGTTGTCGTATTTGAACTCATTGTTTTAATCCTCCGTCGCAACAGCAATGGTATCAATGCCGGCGTCCCGAATGGCGTCATAAACATCCATCATTACAGCCGCGTTTGACTTAACGTCAGCCTGAATAACGACGGTGCCTTTGGGGTTTTCAGCATGTAACTTTTCGATCATGGGCCGCACTGAGGCTAGCTCAACTTCATCTTGGTTTAACCAAATTTCATTATCTTCAGTGATGGCGATCAATATACTGGCTTTTGTTTGCGGCCCAGAAGTTTCAGCGCTGGGTTTATTGACCTGCGTGCCTGCTTCCTTCACAAAAACGGCCGTAACAATGAAGAAGATCAGCATGATGAATACGATGTCGAGCATCGGAGTCATGTTAATTTCTGCTTCTTCATCTTGTTGTGAGTGGTCTCTCATCAAACTTCCTTAAATTCTATTATATTTGCGGGGCCCCGGACACCGAGGCCCCGCTAAATTTGATCACTTCTTCTTGGTCACAATGATTTTATCATTTCTAAATCCAACCTTACGGGCTTCATCATAAATGCGAATCACGGTACCAGTTTCAGAGCCATCGGCTGCCATAATGATGACAGGAACATCTGGCCGCTCCACACTACCCCTTTTGATAATCGACGAAACGGACGATAGATCGATGGTCCGAAATTCGTGTTTTATCCGATTAGCGCTATCGATTATAAACGAAATCGGGCGCTTATCAGGGTCAGGTGGCGGATTGTCGTCGGTTTGGTTGTCCTCTGGTTTGGTGACTTGCAAACCTTGTTCCTTCACAAATGACGCGGTGACAATGAAGAAGATCAGCATGATGAAGACAATATCAAGCAGAGGGGTCATATTGACCTCAGCTTCTTCTTCGCCTTTTGAAAATTTACGCATATCTTCCTCTTACTTTAATGATCCATTGTCAGCTGGTCTTCGAGACGACCGGCTTCCCTTTTGGCTTTTCGCTCAATGAAAGTGCTCAAGAAAACGCCAGACAGCGCAGCTACCATGCCAGCCATTGTGGGGATTGTCGCTTTCGACACCCCGGCTGCCATGGCGCGGGCATTAGAGGACCCCTGCGTCGCCATAACGTCAAACACTTCAATCATCCCGGTCACGGTTCCCAGAAGTCCTATTAGCGGGCATAGGGCTACCAATGTTTTAATCATTGGTAAGCTCGCATTTAGACCTTCATGAACCTCCGAAATCATGGCATTGCGAATTTTATGCGCATACCATGACTTGCGTTCTGCCCGGGCTTCCCAGGCATCAATAACGCGGGATTTTTGCTTACGAAATTCCATTGAGAAATACCATAAACGCTCGATGATCAGCACCCACATGATGAAAACCACTGCAAGGATCATGTACAGGACGTCGCCGCCCTGTTCCATGAACTTAACAATGTTTTCGTAGGAATCACCCAGCATTCTGGTTCTCCTCTTCAGCATGTACCGCAATGATGCCTGCACTTTGCTCTTCCAGCACATGAATGATGCGCTTGGATGATCCTGACACGAAGCTGTGAAGCATCAATGTAGGAATAGCAACGGTCAGACCCTCAACAGTGGTCACAAGTGCCATGGAAATACCATTTGCCATCATCGCCGGATCACCGGTACCAAACAGGGTAATCGCCTGGAAGGTCTCGATCATACCGGTCACTGTACCGAGCAGACCAAATAGTGGCGCAACGGCAGAGATCAATTTGACAAGGGTTAGGAAGCGTTCAAGCGCGGGAGTTTCCTTCAGAATTGCTTCATCAAGTTTCAGCTCCAATGTTTCCACGTCAACAGTTTTATTGTTGTGGTAAACCGCAAGGACACGACCAAGAGGGTTGTTGGTTTTAGGTTCGCTGCTGCGAATCTGTGAACGCACTTTCTGGCCTACAAAGAACAGGTAAACCCACTGAACGATCGCAAAAAACACACCGATGACACCAAGGCCAAGGGTGATGTACCCAACAGGGCCACCTTGCTCAATACGCTCTTCAAGAGTGGCGCGCTGAACTTCCATAGCTAAAATTTGACCTCGAGATGGGTCAATACCTAAGTTAGCAACACCACTAGTGGCACTTTGGAATGGTCCAATTTCGTCAAGGAACCGACTAGCAGGCTGACGAGGCAGTTCAGCAACTACACCGCCGTTTTTCAGCTCATAGTAATTCCCTTCACCAACAAAGCCATAATCCCCAACACGCGTCAGATCAATAGTCTCTGTGGTACCATCACTGCGACGAACGGCATGCTGGAAAGTAACAACTTTACCAGATTCGATCATTTCACGGACCATCTCGGTTGGCCAAATGCGAATTTCATCAATGGTAGGCAGCTCACTGGTTTCGCCCGCTTTGTCGATAAGCGTTTGAAGACGCTCAAGACGGCCAGTGTGATCAACCGAAATATGTGATGTTTCAATGATCGCTTTCAGATCACCAGCGCCTTGCTGAAGAACACCAAACAATTCTTGTAATTGACCAAGACGTTCACGGCGCAATTCGACAAGTTGAGCGATTTTTTGCTCATTGTCAGCTTTGGTTTTTTCAAGGCGGGTACTTTCGCGCTCAAGCCGGGCTTGGGTCGCGCGTTCGTCAGTTAACGCCTTTTGCTGTGTGGCTTGGTTGGCCAAAAATTGTCTTTCACGCTGCTTATGAGCGGCGCTTTCACTAACCCGGCCTTCTTGTACCTTTTTCAAAAGGTCATCAACGCCTGCGTTAGAATCTTGTGCGACGGAAAAGGTGGAAACACCCAGAACGGCGACAGCAATTGTTGTAAGTATCTTTTTCATGCTTAACTCCCCGGCGCAATGATTGGCAGAACTAATACAGCGACAGGAATAGAGCGGCCTGCCATGCGGGAAAGATCACGAACTGCTTTATTATAGTCAGCCTCCAAAACATCCCAGCCACCAGATGACTTGTTCCAAACGCCTGATTCTTCACCATTTTTAGTTTGATAGTAGAAACCAACACGTCCAATACGAACAAAGTTCACCAAGCGACCATCAGCCAGCTCACCTTCATAAGCACCATAAGTACGACCGTAATCGACTTCGGTTTTATATTCTGCGAGTACAAGGCGGAACCGCTCTGGGTCTGCAATGTTTGGGTCGTCCATATATTCAGTTAAATTTGCAACACGATTTTTGCGATCCGTAATCTCAAACGGAATGTCTTGGTCAACAAATTCACCGAGATTAGCGATCATTTCGTTCATCAAAGGCGTAATTTGGCGTTTAATTTCATCGACCTGACCAATGGCCCGTTCGATTTTACCAATTTCCTTATTCTGAGCATTAATAACGCGACTGAGCTGAGCGTTATAAGCGCGCAGACCAGCGTTCACTTTCAGAACCGCTTTATATTGTGCAAAAAGTTTACTTGTTTTGTCTGAAATCGAATCAATTCTTTGCTGAGAAGCTTGCGCCAATTTATTGTTTGACTGAACTTCAGTCACAATCTCATTAATTTTTTGATCCTGTGCAGACACGGCGGTAGCCCCACTAAAGAGTGTGGCAATTACCGCGGCGGAGACAGCTATCCGTTTCACTTTGGCTTTATCCATTTTTTTCCAACTTGGGTTAAATTACACCACACCATTAAGTGTGACCCCTAACCATACAAGCTTTCGCAATATTTCATGCAATCCCCTGTATTTTCCCTTTGGGAAGCGCTGTCCTTCCTTTGATGACAAGGCCATAGCCATGACAACAAAATAGTAATGACATCTTCCTTACGAAAGTTGTCCGAAAAACAGGCGGAGAATTCCCCTCTCTCCCCAATTACCGTTCATCTTTATGAGACCCCCCGTCCCTGGGGTGCCCCCATCCGGATATTCACTTATACCAGCATGCTGGTTTAGTAACTATCTTTACAATCATAAACCCGCTGACTTTTCGTCATTTATTGTAACGGGCTTACCTTCGGATGATCCGGCTCACCCTATCATCCAAGTATTTGAAGCGATTCCAAGCAAAAATTTTAAATTAATATCTATTCGCTGTCATATAAGCTCTTTTCTGCCAGAATTTATCACTATCAAGTTAGTAGAAAGTATATGATATAATATATCATTATGTCAACAAAAAGCTTAATTTATAATAGTTTACGATTTCGCCTTGGCGCAAACCTTGAATTTATGAAGAAATTTGATGCCGCTTAAAACCTTCGTTTAGTTTGTAGTAAAAAAAGTTTGATCAGGACCCAAGCAAGCGCTTTGGAGTGATAGAATCGCCATTCAACGTCATGAAATTTGTGGTTGGGTGATTTGCGAACGCTTTTAAAAAAGGCTATCGGCGGAAATTTCTTTTAATTTCCGGAGGCCCTGGGTGCGTGATGAACCGGCTCTTTTCAGAGCATGGTTCGGGGGAGGGGGGGAGGTGCATCACAACTTCCCAAGGGCCTCACTTTGGAAATCAAAACAAACAGTTTGAAGGTCGAGCATCAATCTTCTTACTGATACGAATCACTATACAGCAGAGGTGCTGAACATAGGGTTAATGACTTTACTTATTTTGTTAGGTATTTTTTAACCATGAGCGGGAGGCCGGTAGAGCTATATCGAAGCAAAGCACCATTACTTTGGGTATCACTATTGAAATTATATTGACTATTCTCAAGAGGCGACCAACCGCGCTTTTATGAGCCCCCGACATGCATTGCCTATATATATAGTGTCTGCCGCCAAAAGGTCAGCGGGCTTAAGTTCTCCAATAATGGCCTTCCCGGTGTTTAAAAGATGCTGTCGCAAAACGCCGCCCAACAGACCATTGTTTTGGGGCGGGGTTATTAAAACACTATTTCGTTCAATGAATAAATTTGTAAAGGTACCTTCCGTGAGCAGTCCTTGCTCGTTGAGCATTATCACATCAAAAACCGATGGATGCTTCATCTTGCCTGCGTTAAATTGGTTTTCATAAAGTCCTCGCTGGCTTGTTTTATGCTGCAATAGGGCATCATCACTATTTATGGGGATGTCACTGATACATATATCTACCGGCTGTAAACCCGTTTGCGGCATTGGCTTAGCTATAATTTCAGGTTGGCCATCAGGCTTTAGCAATAAACGCAATTGCCATGATTGGTTAACGTCAAGGGTACCAGAAAAATCATTGAGCGTTTGTGTAACGGCATTGCGGTCAAAGGGCCGATTAAAATATCGGGTGGATTCCTCTAATCGATCCATGTGCAATGAAAGGAGGGTAATGGGGGAGCCGGCTGCACAGCCCATTGTTTCCAGCAGATCAAAATTCTGCGGGTTGGCACTTAAATAGGCCATTTTCAAGCGACACTCATTATATTCAAGATCCGCGCGGCTATCGGCAACAATGCCACTGCCGCTATGCACACGGCCAATGCCTTTTTGATTCAATATGGCTGTGCGAATGGGGACACTCAGTGACCATTGCCCCTCTGGGGAGAAATGGCCGATGGCGCCGCAGTAAATCCCTCTAGGCGACGTTTCCAGCTCATCGATGATTTCCATCGCCCTAATTTTAGGCGCTCCTGTAACCGAACCACAAGGGAACATGGCCTTAATAAGGGCCGATGGCGTTAGGCCCGCTTTGGCCTTGGCGGTAATGGTTGAGGTCATTTGAAGAAGAGACGGATATTTTTCAACATCAAATAGGCTTGTAACCTTCACGGATGCGGGCTCGGCTATGCGGCTTAAATCGTTACGGATCAGGTCTACAATCATCAAATTCTCAGCTCTTGATTTCTCATCCTGTTGTAAGTTTTGAATATTGTTAGCGTCCTCAGTGCTGGTATGTCCTCGGCTAGCTGTACCCTTCATGGGCTTAGCGGTAAGACTGTGCCCGTTTAAGCTGACAAATTGCTCAGGTGAGGCTGACAGGACCCTATACGCGCCCGTATTGATCAATGCACCAAAACTTACAGGCTGGCTCAAGCGCAACTTTTTATACTGCGCAATGAAATCACCCTCTAATGCCAGTGATGTTGGTGCTGTAAAATTTATTTGGTAGACATCACCAGCGGTAATGTATTTTTGAATGCGAGAAAAGCACCTTGCATAATTGTCTTTATCAATAAAATCTTGCTTAACAGATAAGGATGGAGCGCTTATGCCCCCCTCTTTATCTCCCCCTAACAGGACATCAAGGTCTTCACTGTCTAGACGTTCAACCTTTTGGCAGACCATCATCCATATCAATGGCTCTTCGGCCTTTTGGTTTATTAACTGTGCCAGTTTTGGCTCCAAGGCATGAGCAACTTCGTAAGATAACCAACCGGCCACATGCTTGCCTTGTGCCACTGCTCTGTCGATGGCCTTCAGTGCCGCAGGTATTTCACTAAAATTATTTGCCGTGATAATTAGGTCAGGACTATGAAATAAAAGGCTATGACCTCGATTTGGCGCTGCGCTAGAATCGTCCAGTAAAACAAAGGGGGCATGTTTAATTTTTGGGTGCATTTGCGCGACTTACCAATTTGGCCAAAAGTCCGGCCCCTATCACATTCGTGGAACGGTTATGGTCTAGCGTTACTTTGCCGTCAATCACCCTTGCAAAAAAAGGCCATAAAACCTTTCCAAAAAGCCTGTTACAAGATAAATTCAGTCAACTGAATAAGGATCAAAAACAGATAATGGCCAAAAGCACTTTACAGATACGGTGGTGGCAGGGATGGACCCGTTTTCATTTACTTATTGTTGGGCTGGTGGCGGCTCTTGCCTTTGGGGCTGGGTTGCGGGGGGTTATGGTGATAAGTTCTGGCGGCTGGACGGCAGAAGCGACCGTAATTGTACCTCATGAAGCCCTTGATATTTGGCCTTTAGTCATCAGTCATGATGCCAGAGTGAAATGGGAAGCGGGCGTCCATGATATCATCCGCATGACCAAGGATAGCGATGTGATGGGTTCGACCCGGCAGTTATATATGAAAAACGAGGAGGAGAGCTGGAGCTTTCACGAATTGACCGAGAAACTTGTGCCCGGGCGATTGTTTCAAGCCCACCAGAAGTCGCAGAAAGAAGTCAGGCGGCTGAAAATTGAAATGGAATCTGCGGGGCGGTGCTTAACCCGCATTACCTATAAAATAAGGGCAGAGCCTAAGACCTATGCGGGGCGCTATTGGGCTCTCTTGGGTGGGGATAGGAAAGAACAAAGGCTGGTGCGCTCGCTTGAGGCGCTGGCTTATTGGGCAGATAAAGACCTGCCCGCCTGCAAGACTGAATAAAGTCAGGACTTATTCGACATCAAAATCGTCGAACGTCCACTCATTGATTTGTTCAACTTCGTTTAAAAAAAGATTTTCCGCAGCAACCACCGCTTCGTCATCGCTGTCAGCTTGTACATCGGCCACCCAATAGAAGGTTCCGTGCTTTAAGGGAGCGCGCAGTGTAACTTTTTTCTTAGCCATGATGTTTCCTCAAGGGCCATAAGCCAATCTATAATTTGGACGCATGCTATATCGGACTGTACCAATACCAGCAAGGCATTTTATCCATCCAAGCCTTTTATAAGGAGCGACCAATAAGTTCCTTCATAATCTCGCTGGTGCCACCATATATACGCTGGACCCGGCTATCTTTAAATAGGCCAGCGATTTCATACTCATTCATATAACCATAGCCGCCGTGTAATTGCAGGCATTTGTCCATCACTTCGCTGGCCAGTTCGGTAATATAAAGCTTAGCCATCGCGGCATCGACCACATCCAGCTTCCCCTTCATATGCTTAACAAGGCAGGCATCATACATGGCCCAACCTGCGGTCATGCGGGTCTTTAAGTCCGCAAGCACAAAGCGGGTATTTTGGAATTTAATGATGGGCCGACCAAAGGCTTGGCGTTCTTTGACATAGTCAACGGTTATATCAAAGGCCCGCTGCATTTGGGCCATGCCGGTAGCGGCGATCGATAGCCGCTCTTGTGGTAGCTCCTGCATTAAATAAACAAAGCCCATGCCGGGTTTGCCTAGTATATTGCTTTTGGGTACGCGTATTTGGTCAAAAAATAGTTCAGAAGTGTCAGCGCTATGTTGGCCAATTTTATCTAAGTTGCGCCCGCGTTTAAAGCCCTCGCGGGTGGCTTCTACGATGATCAGGGTGATGCCTTTGGCCCCGCCCGCGTCTGGGTCGGTTACGGCCACCACAATGACAAAATCACAGTGCTGACCGTTGGAGATGAAGGTTTTAGTGCCATTGACGATCAGGTCGTCGCCGTCTTCAATGGCGGTTGTTTTAACGCTTTGTAAGTCTGACCCGGTACCGGGTTCCGTCATAGCGATCGCCCCAACGGCTTCCCCCGTGACCATTTTGGGCAATATTGTATTTTTCTGCTCACTCGTGCCATAATTTTCTATATAGTTAGCAACGATATCAGAATGAACCGCAAAGGCCGCGCCGCCCCCACGGCTGTAAGCTTGCTCTTCATTTAAGACGGCACAAAAGCGATAGTCGTTATAGCCACCATTTTCTTCGCGTAAATTCATGCATAGTAAGCCTGCGTCCCCAGATTTGTTCCAATATTCACGGTCAACTTGGCCCTGCTTGCTCCAGCGCTCTAAATGCGGGGCGGCCTCGGCCTTGAAAAACTTTCGCACGCTATCGCGAAATATTTCATGCTCTTCGTCAAAAACGTCACGGCGTGGCAGCATGGGCTTATTCCTTATCTACAGGCCTCAATAGCAGTGAGGCAGGCGTTAACGCTTAGGGGCTATTTTCATCGGTGACACCAGGATAGTCAAACCATAAAAAAAAGAGGGCAATGGACGCCCTCTTACTATTCGGTTTTTAAGTTCGAAAATGAATTAAGAGAATTTAAAAGGCATTTAGAGGCGTTTTAATGCATTATTTGGATGACATCTAATGCAGATCCCATGCCTTTAGCGCGTGGTTGTAGCGACTATCTTTTCTCATTAGCAAGGCACTGAACCCAGCTATAATAGCCGCAATTCCCATCCAAAATGCAATTCCACGACAAATGGAAAACCCTACATTTATCAAATTTTATCTGATCTGAACATTACCGCCCCGATCCAAATAAACCAAAGGATCTGACTTAACCCAAATACCTCTACGAAATCACCCAAACTAGGCGCGACCGTCAAAATACCTGCTATCCCGATCAAGAAGCCGAATCCAATAAGGGGTTTAGAAAGTTTGCCGCTTTTCAGGGCCGCCCAACTAATTATGAAAACCCACACACCGCCCAATAGTTCGATTCCGCCGCCAAGACCTTCTTGGACTATATTGATTGTCAGCCATATGGTTGCAGCGCGTTCCGGGTCGATTGCGTATAATTTGGCTGCACTTTCAGCGCCAACAACGAAGATCATTCCACTGGCAACAACAACGCCCACCCAAATAACTCCAATTGCCGTTGCAACCTGCATGCGGGCGGGAGTTTCGGATTTTAATCGCTCATGCAACGCCAAGACCAAGACTAGCAGAATCAAACTCGCTAAAATATAAATAATCGACATGGTTAACAAAATAAGGGTCTTATTCTGCATAAGAAAAATCAAATTATCGCTCGGGCCTCTGTTGCCCGGGGCATCCAATAACACGAGAAAAATCGCAAAACCAATAATGTAGCATAAGGCTTCAGCCCAAGCGGCTATGCCTCCTATCTTTTGAAATGTCATAATCTTTTTTCCATATTTCACATATTCTGTTGGCCGTTTTTGGAAGATGTTAAGTAACTTTGTCACCCTAGCCTATAGGCACGGAGAAATTTTTCTTCCTTATCCGACATGGAAACGGCACAATGCTTGGTTAATAAGGAGGATGTTTTGACGGAACTAACCAACCTGTCCCTAGTGGCCGCGACAATTGGGCAGATTGGATTATGCCTGACGTTATTACTTAGACGTTCGTCGGTTACGCGAGCATGGATTCCTTTATTCGTATTTTTCTTAGCTTGTGCTGTTATCATTGCCGACCCGGTCATAAAAAATTTCATGCCATCAATGCGCATTCAAGCCGTTGTATTTACTCTGCCAGCATCTTTGATTTTAACGCCAGCGCTTTGGCTTTATGTCGAGGCCTTGACATCAGAGATACCATGGAAATTTCGGCAAGAGCATACTTGGCACCTCATTCCCTTCATGCTTGGTTTTTTTCTTGCGGGAATAGTGATCGCGCTGCCGCAGCCAACATTGGACCGGATATTTATTGAAGAAGATTTGGGAGGTAGTAGATATTTAGGTATTTTGTTTACAGCCGTTTTCCTTCTGATCTTTGGACTTATCGCCCAATCCGGAATTTATATTGTAAAAATCTATCGACGCTTGACGCGCTACCGCCATCGAATAAAAGCCTTGTTTGCAAATATTGAAAACCGAGAGCTCTTCTGGATCAATGCAGTTTTAATTTTGCTCATCACCATTTGGGGGTTGATTTCAACAGCTCTTATTGCCGAAAACATTTTTGGCAAAACACTAATGAGTCGCCAAGTAGGATCATTGATGGGTCTCATTTTGGTTTGGACCGTGGCATTATGGGGATTACGCCAAGTGCCAGGTTTTGAAGGTCGCTATCTTGAAAGCGAATTTACAGACTTAATTAAACCGCAGGGCTCAAAATATAGGCGGTCAGCATTAGACAAAGAACAGGCACAGCGCATTGCAAAAAAAATCAACTTGGTAATGCAAAGTGAGCGCTTGTATCTTGACCCGAACCTTTCGCTATCAAGATTGGCCAGCCAAATCAGAACCTCCACCAACCATGTTTCCCAAACTCTCAATGAGACATTGGGTATGAGTTTCTTCGATTATATCAATCACTGGCGAATTGAGGAATCCAAGCAAAAAATCATCCAAGGTAATGAGTCTATACTCGCCATTGCCTTGAGTGTTGGCTTCAACACCAGCTCCTCATTTTACAAAGCCTTTAAGAAGGAAACGGGGAAAACACCCCGAGGTTTCCGTGCCTCAAAACAGCAATAATTAAGAACAGGTGTAGACCCAACCTTATAAATCGTGTTGATGACGTCACAGAGAAAGCAGTACTGGTTCATCCCATTGGCTTTCCCGCCCATGGCCAACTGCGCCATGGCTACAAAATGCTCAATCAAACGATCTTGTTTATGCTGACTTAATTGGCTCTTTCTCATGACTGTCATTATAACACCTTTAATGTGTTATCTGGTACAGCCCCTTATTTTTTCTTACGGAACTCACGGATTGCATCATTCAGTTTAATTTGAATGTCCCGACGTTTATTGTGCAGATTTACCAGATCTTCTTCTCGGCGGCCCTGCTGCTCTTTGGTAAGCCACGGTAGAATTTTGGGGTCGCTTTGGTCCATACAAGCAAGATAAGCATCAACAGCTGTAGAATAATCAAGAACTGCGCGACGTGCGGTGCGTATATCATCGGTAGTGGATGAAGTACCATTGGGCACATGTGGGGTTCCAAGCGGGGGTTCACCACAATCAGCAAAAGCAACTGCTGAGGATACTAAGCTAATAACTACAGCTCCGATAATATGCTTCATTTTATCTCTTTCTTATTACAGGCACTACACGCCAACTAATAATGTGCTAAATTTTTGTGGCGAAAACAAGGGCACATATGTTGGTGGCTTCCAATGGGGTGCCTATTTTTTAGCTGCCTTCTTGACTGTTTTCTTAGCGGGCTTTTTCGCCGGTTTTTTCTCTGTTTTTTTAGCAGGTTTTTTCGCGGCTTTCTTTGGTGCCTTTTTAACCTCTTCAACTTCTTGAGCAGGCATGTCACCCGTAATATCAATGGGCGCAGCGACGGGCATTTCAGCAGATTGCGCGGCATTCGCCTGTGCGGCTGCAGCAGCTTGTGCTTCTTCAATCGCTTTTTGTTCAGCGGCTGCTTGTTCTGGGAATAACTGTCGGTGTGCAGCTACTATTCGTCCACCAACATCGCTGATGGAATTGGCAATCGCCGACATATTATAGGCAATGCCACGGAAATAAAATAATTTGGTGTCTGGGTCATAGGCTCGGTAAAGGCAATCATCCTCTGGTCGATCAGCCTCAGGAATCTGGGATAGCGGCATAATAAGGTCAAAGATGATTTTCTTGCCCTTTGTGGCGTTGATCCAATCTTCGGTCTTCTGGTCAGAATGTTCCCAAAGCTCGCTAAGGCGACGATCATTTAAGGCATGCTTTTCTGGCAATTTCAGGGAGCTTCGCAAACCTTCACCCCGGCCCCTGTTGCGCGCCCGGCTTGGCCATAACAGGCAAGATATTTGGCTGGCTGCAAATAAAATATTTTGAGCTGAATAGAGCGCCCCAAGGGTATTACCTTCTTGCAGGGACTGATTGAACAGACCAAAACTACCTTCAGCATAATGCGCCTGATTGCGCAGTTCGTGAATATAAATTGCGAGAGAATTAACGTCCATTTTAAGCGTCCAACTTTCAAAATATTATTTTATATAACTATAGTGCCGTAGGGTTGAAGCAGAAATAAAGCCAACTCTGCGGTACAAAATTTGACGAGCGATAGCACGGCGGGCGTTTGGTTTCCAGCCCTGAAACTGCTAAATGCGAAGAAAATATCAGTATTATTGTGTCCAATGTGACCAATTGATTGCTTTGCTGATGTAATGAGCGGGATTTACAGGGCCAATTGAACAGCTTCAATCCAACTATCAATTCGGGCTGCATGGATGCTTGCACTGGACCCACTACCGACCAAAGAGCGGCTATAAACCAGCACCATTGAGGCGCCATTTTTGGTGTTAATAAAGCGCATGGTAACAGCATCAGGAAAATCCATGTTCGGGCTTGTTATGAGAAAGTCTATTTGGCGTGCTCCTAAATTTAATTTACGGGTTCTAATGCTGGATTGATCATCACTATAGTCGGCAAAGGCTTGCATTAAAGTTGAGGCATCCACGTCAAAAATTATAGGTTTTGCATGGGCCTTGGCAGCTTGGCAAATTTGCGCAGAGCATATTAAATATTCTTGTCCATTACCGAGTAAGGTCATTGTAGGGAAATCAACCTCGGCTAAAGACCCTTCTCCAGTTTTGTCGCCTAAAAAATTGCGTCCACTTTCAGTCATGAAGAAAAACATAGCTGCCATACCAGCAACCATAACTATTAGGCTGATGGCAATGGCGTTACTGCGGACTTTGTCTAATTTGGACATCTGGATTAACCCAAAATACTACCAAGTTGCATGGCGAGAGAGATGTCACCTTCAACCCGCAACTTGCCGGACATAAAGGCCATTTGTGGGTTCAGAGTGCCAGCAGCAATTTCTTTGAAATTGTCCATAGTGACATGCACTGTACAATCAGCATCCGCATCATCATTATCGACAACTGCCGCAGCACCTGAGCCATCGATGCGAATTACGCCGTCATCGCCAAAATGAAATTTTATAATTGCACTGAAGGGTGCGTGGTTGCCAACTTGTTGGCGAAGTTCGTCGGTGATAGTTTGCAAAGACATGTAATAGATCCTTTTTATGTTCAGCTTATGCTGAATGGATGGTGATTAAATAGGGTTACGATGATAAAATCAATTGCCCTTCACTCATCATCATCTTTTTTCTTTTTACCAAAGAGTGCGCCGATACCTTTTTTGATGAGTTTTTGGGCGCCGCTTTCATCATTTTCATCGTTCTTGAGGATTTTGTCGATCAGCTTTTTACCCTGTGCCCCAGTAATGGCCTTCCTAACCTGTGGCTCAATAACCGCCATAACATGCCGGGCAAGCTCAGATGGGGTTAACCCTTGTTCGTCTGTACCTAAATTTTCAATATGAATATCAGCGAGTTCAATAGTGGTATCAGCCATGCTGAGGCCATCAACCTCGAGACTAACCACAGCATTTCTGATCCACATATCTTTCAAAGTAATGAAAATTTCGCTCTCTTCTTCAGTGTTTGTTTCTTCTGTAGTGAAGCTACCTGCGAAACTGCTAAAATTATTGTCTTTGCCTTTCATGCGGACGGCAATGATGGGATGATCAACCTCAATAGTCTCAATGATCACATGGTCCTTCATAATACTAGCGGGCACCATTTTTACGGCAAATCCATCCACCGATATCATATTGCCATCGCCCCAACCCTCTGGTTGGCCAAGGGCGAAGCTTTCAAGGTTAGCCTCGCCAGAAAAAGGCGATAGCCCCACGGCGTCCAATTTAACATCAACGCCTAGAATATCTGGTCCATTATCAAGGATGGCAGAATGAACAATTGTGTTCATTCGAAAATAGAGGACCCCAACCGCCATAACGATAACGAGCAATAGGCCAATCAGTATTTTTTTAATCATTTTTATTCCTAAAATTGGGTGATTAAGCGAGATATTTTTCATCAATCACTGTCAGACTAAGCGATTTTAGACCGCGCGCCAAGCCGCCACGACTCGTAATAAGGTTATTTTGTCAAATACCGCATGACCTGAGGTGGTAAAAATACATCATTCAACAAAAAGTTAACAAAATTTTAACAATATCTATTGCCTCAAGAGGGGGTGGTCTACTACACTTAGTAATGGGCAAGAATATCAGGGTTTTAAATTTATGACAGGATTCCAATCCCTTGCCGGGCAATCTTTCCGGTCTATGGCGTTTCCTGAAGCACAAAAAGCAGATGGTCCGCCACTGTTTGATACTGTTTTTGAGGCCGCTGACTGTGCGATGATTATCTTGGATGTGGGTTTCGATTCTACGCCTGTTGTCGCTGACGCTAATCACTTAACGGAAGATTGGCTAGGGACGAGCCGTGAGGCTATTTCTGGTTTCCCTTTTTTCGACTTGTTTGACCGGGTGGTGGATAGCGCCGCAGTGATGATGCTAAGACAAGCTTTTGCTCTTCGCAATGATGCCCAAGGAGAACTTCATTTAACTATTGAAGAAGGGCATGTGGTTCCTGTGCATGTTAGATTGCGCCCTGTTTCTAAAAACACCGCACGGCACCCAAATGGTGTGCGGGAACGGTATGTGGCAATAATGCACCGAACCGATGCCGCCTATCAGCAGCAAATTGAGGAAACAACAGAGGCAAGGATAGAAGCTGAAAACACGCGTGATCGTTTCTTGGCGCGAATGTCCCATGATCTGCGAACACCACTGAATGGTATTTTGGGATTTGCGGACGCAATGGAGCAAGAAATTCTTGGGCCGTTAGGTCAGGACCAATACCGTGAATATATCCAAAATATATTGTCAGCAGGACGTGATTTGCTTGGAAAAGTTGATGATCTATTAAGTCATTCCGCAGGGCTGAGCGGTGATGAAAGTTTGAATAAAGAGCCTGTGGATGCCGTACTTTTGGCCTCTAGCTGTGCTGCACGAGCGCGTCCATCTGCAACCGTTTCTAAATTAGCATTAATATGCGAGGCAGCGCCGGAATTGCCGAATATTGAAGTTGATCCGGAAGCCGCCCGCAGGGCTATTGACAGTGTTCTTGATAATGCCATCCGCAATGCACCGCCTATGAGCCGAATTTTATTGCAGGTGCGAGCGGGTGCAAATGGTGGCATTGATTTCGAGATATTTGATGGCGGTGCCCCTATTCCCCCAGCCCAAGTGGCGGCGGAGATTGAGCGTACCAATCATAACGACAGTGTTTATGCCACTACATTTGAGCGGTCTATTTCAGGTCTTGGCATTGCATGGACCGTTTTGCAAATGCATGAGGGAGTGATGACCTTTGAAGAGCATCAAACCCGCCGCACTCGCCGCCGGGCAACCAGTTTAATCCGATTGTCTTTTACCTAAAAACATACCAACTTGGCATTTGCTGAACTAAGGAGAGCTTTTTGACTGTTCTTCTTAACAATTTACCAATATCATCCGCTTATTCTACTATTCATATGAGATGATAGGGCAAAGGTAAAAGTATCCATGGCACCAGTTACCCAAGTATTTTTATTCATTTCCTACGCTGTGATAGCCGCAGCGATTGGACTGTTACCACCCCGAATGGTTGGCGCGGACCCCTTGATATGGGCGGGTGCGGGCACGGTATTCTTCATGGTTACGGTTCTTGTCACCTTTTGGTGGCTATCAAGGCGACATCAAATGGTTGCTAATTATAAATTAGAGAAAATGCATAATGCGGCGGCTGTTATGCGCCATGACTTAGAGCGCATTCGCCGCGATATGGAAGTTATGCATGAAGGACAATCAAGTTCAGATGTACTGTCTGAATTGAAGGTTCTTCAGACCCTTTTGAACCGAGTTGTCGATAGCAACGTTCCAATTTCAAGCGCCGATAAAACCCCCGGCACCGGGCTGGATGCCCGTGTGGGTGCAGAAATGCGCCAATCTGATGATATGTCTAGCCATGTGGGCAAGCCAATGGATTTGGATGTATCTGGGTTAAAAGTGCAAGATGACGGGGCCTCTTTTGAAAATATTCAAGCTGGCCAACTGTTAGAAATTATCCGCAGTAGTTTGTCTGAAAATCGCGTCGATTTATATTTACAGCCTATTGTAGGCCTGCCGACCCGGCGTAAAACCCACTATGAATGCTTTTCCCGGGTGCGAGACGGTGATGGCAATATCATTGTACCAAGTCAATATTTGTCGCTGGCAGAATCTGGAGGCTTAGTCGGCACCCTAGATAATCTATTATTATTTAGGCTAATCCAACTTGTGCGGCGTCTTGGCCCTCGCCGACCGGATATTCGCTTTTTCTGCAACC
The DNA here is from genome assembly GCA_021774735.1 of Alphaproteobacteria bacterium. Lineage (GTDB taxonomy): Bacteria > Pseudomonadota > Alphaproteobacteria > Sphingomonadales > Kordiimonadaceae > JAJFIS01. The sequence goes on from JAJFIS010000021.1 coordinate 42,914, forward strand.
TGTCGGCCTATTCCCTGCATGATAATGAATTTTTCCCACAGTTTATTGAGTTTATGAGCTCGAACCGTGAATTTGCCCAGCGTATGGTCTTTGAGATTGCCCAAGATGATATGGAACAGCTTGATGATGATGTGAAGGCCTTGTTGCATGAACTAGGACGGCAAGGATTTGCCTTCTCGCTAGATCGTGTAACCAATACTAATATCGATATTGAAGCTATGGAGAATGATTATTTCAAATGGATTAAGGTTGAACATAGCCATTTGAGAGAAACATTTGATGTAGATGGTATTGAAGACTACTATCGCACTCTTAAGCGTCACGGTATAAACCTGATAGCGTCTCATGTGGAAGGTGAATTGGATGTGGTCCGCATGACCGATGCGAAGCTTGAATATTCACAAGGCTTCCTCTTTGGTGCGCCGCGCTCGGTTCATGAGCTTACGGGCGAACTGTAATGAGCGCTCTTGCAGTTAGAGTTTCAATTCAGTGATAGTGAGTAAGGCCGAAACGGCAAATGATGTAGCGGCTTGGTCCGGCCTCTCAGGTGGGCTTGATGGCATTAGCTTGGTCATATGTGATCTGTGGGGCGTTGTGCATGATGGTATTGAGCTTATAGATTCTGCAGTTGCCGCCCTGCAAGCGCTGTATGATAGCGGCCTGCCCCATGTCTTGCTAACCAATGCCCCAAGGCCGCGTTCTTATGTGATTGAGCAACTGCAAAGCATGGGTATGTCTGAGCATTTGTACCAGAATTTAATCACCTCAGGGTCCCTTTCACGGGCTTTGGTCAGAAATGATTATGTAGGTAAGCGCTGCTATCACTTGGGTCCGGCCAGCGACGGTAATCTGCTTGATGGATTGCCGGTTGAAATGGTGGAAAGTCCAGCGGAGGCAGACATCATTCTAGCGAGCGGTTTGGATTTCAGGGAGGCTGAAGCCCATAGACTATATTTGATGGAGCCTGCGGCCCGCAGGGTGCCTTTCATTTGTGCCAATCCTGACCGGGTCGTGCATGTGGGGGATGATTTATGGCTATGCCCAGGGTTAGTGGCGGATATATACCGAAAGCTCGGCGGCCCTGTAATTGATACAGGCAAGCCAGCGCCTGCTGTTTTACAAGCTTGCGTAAATTTACTTGATTTACGCTGTGTTAAATCCCATGAAGTTTTAATGATTGGTGACGGTCTGATGACAGATGTGCTGGGGGCCAATCAATTTGGTGCGCGGAGCTTGCTTATTACAGGGGGTATCCACCGAGCAGAATTTCAAACTAAGGCTGATGTGGGCAGCTGCGTCAGCCGTGATCAATTCATAACCATGAGCCAGCAAAATACCGCCATCCCAAGCGCCTTTATGGCTAAGCTAAAATGGTAAAGGCAAGACTAAGTCAGTGAAATGGCACATAAGCCCTTAAAACATAACACTCTATTTAGTTAAATAGAGCGTCAATATCTTCTTGGCTAACCTCTTCCGCGGCTGAACTTGCCACCTCGGCATCTGGTGCGGGTGCAGGCGCGGGTGCAGCTGCAGGTGCGGGTGCTTTTTTAGCTTCTTTTGGTTTTTCAGCCTTTTTTTCAACCACAGGAACAGGCTCTGGAACAGGCTCTGAAACAGGTTCTGGCTCTGGAACAGGCTCTGGCGCAGGTGCGGGGGCCACTTCTACTGGTGCGGCTTCTTCCTCTACTGCGACGTCAGTTTCTGCAGCGTGGGTCGGCCCAGCGGCGTCCATAAGGTTATCAACTTCACCTTGGTCGATGCCTTCGCCATCCAGTGCTGGACCAGATAGCAATGCCTTGTCCCCTTCAGGCTTTTCCTGCGCGTCTGAGGCGTCGGCAATGTCATCTTCGGTCACGCCCATCAAATTGCGCAACTCTAATACGCGCTCTTCAATATGACGGAGTGTATTAACGACTTTTGAAATACGTTGGCCAGTGATGTCTTGAAAAGAGCAAGCTTCAAATATTTGCATCACGGCATCATCAACGGTTGCTTTATAGGTATCTATATCAGAAGCATCTGCACTCATAATGATTTCAGCAGATGTCATGATCGTATTTGTTGCTTCTTCGGTCTGTTGGACAATCGCATCCAATTCTAAACCTGCTCGGGGGATATGGGACCCTTCCAAGTCAACCGGTTGAAGGGAGGCAATTTCCATACGAGCATTGCTTATATAGTCGCTCAGTGAACGACATTCGCGGTAAACCGACGTGTCGACGGAGCGAAAGAAAGCCCGCATGGTTGCGATCAATACTTCCGTAATGGAAGCGACATCTGACATCGACATAGTAGCATTTTTATCACTGCGTAAGTGATCAACTAGCAGACCGATTTGTTTAGGTAGGTTCTCCGAATCCATGGCTTAGAAATCTCCTAGTACAGCGGCAATCTTTGTCTTGAGTGTCGCGGCATTAAAAGGTTTCACAATATAATTATTCACCCCTGCTTTTTTAGCGGCAATCACATTGTCAGTTTTCGATTCTGCTGTAACCATAATGAAGGGAGTATTCTTTAAATGGGTATCAGCTCTGACCTCTTTTAAGAGCTCAAAACCGGTCATAGGCTCCATATTCCAATCAGAAATTATTAAACCATATTGCTTCGAGCGGGCCTTGCCTAAGGCCATAGATCCGTCGGTAGCTTCATCAACATTATCAAAACCAAGTTGCTTCAGCAGATTTCTGATAATCCGCAACATTGTTTTGTAATCATCCACTATGAGGACGGACATTCCTTTATCAACAGCCATTAATCAAATCCTTGGAAATCATTCTTAAAAATATTATCAGGCTATCCAATGCTTCATCAAACATTTGTTAAACCCCTCTGGTAAATGACCATACGGCTTGCTTGATGAAAATTTGGTTAACCTAATGCAAAGTTTGTAAAATTTATCACAATCTTGCAACAGTCAATTGTGTATGATGTTAAAATCGGCTGGATAGTGGGCCAAAAATCGTGTATTTCACGCGGCAACAGATTGACATATGCACAGTGCATGTCAGTTTTTGAGACTTTTAAGTGACAGGATCCGTTAAAAATGCGTCTTTTAAGACATCTTAGCGAAATAGAAAATAACGACCGCGGCACGGTGGTGGCGCTGGGTAACTTTGATGGTTTCCACCGGGGTCACCAAGTGGTTATCGGCGAAGCGGGCCGCCTTGCGCGGCGCATGGGCTATAAGCTGGCGGTAGTTGTAACCGAGCCGCACCCTGTTAGCTTTTTTCGCCCCAACGGGGAAGCTTTTCGCTTAACAGCTTTTCGTGAGCGCGTTCAGCTGCTTGAGCGTTTCGGTGTTGATATTTTACTGGTTTTGCAATTTGACAAAAATTTAGCTTCCATGCCGGCCCAAAACTTTGTTGAGGAAGTTTTGGTGGATGGCTTAGGCGCCAAGCATGTCTGTGTGGGCTATGATTACCGTTTCGGCAGTGGCCGGGGCGGCGGCACCGATGTGCTGCAATGGATGGGCGTCATGGAAGGTTTTGGCCTCAGCGTCATCGACCCCGTGCTCATTGGCATCGAAGGTTACGCCGGTCAGGTTTACAGCTCCACCGTAGTGCGCCAAGCCTTGCTCGACGGCCAAGCCCGCAAGGCCGCCGCTATTCTTGGCCATTGGTGGTCGGTAAATGGCAAGGTGGTGGAAGGCGACAAGCGGGGCCGCACCATAGGTTTTCCGACCGCCAATATCGAAATGGGCGAAAGTTTGGTGCCCAAGCTCGGCGTTTATGCCGTGCGGGTGCATTTGGAAGGTGACGAGCCCGGCAAAGTGCGCCTCGGCGTTGCCAACCTCGGCAAACGGCCAACCTTTGACAAAAAAGACGTGTTGCTGGAAGTGCATCTCTTTGATTTTGACGCGGATATTTATGATCAGCATGCAAGGGTGGAGCTGGTGGCTTTTCTCCGCGCTGAGCAAAAATTTGACGGCTTAGAAGCCCTCAAGGCGCAAATTCATCACGACAGCCAAGTGGCACGCTTGGTGCTGGCAGCACCGGAAAACCACCGCGACCATGTTGAGACCCCAACGCTGGATCGCTACCTCGAATTTTTCCCCAAAGAATTTAGCCAGAAATGGGCAAAGGGGTAGGGGAACTTCCCGCCATCGAACGAAATTAATTTCGTTTTATCCGTGTCCTGACCGCAAGGCCGAACAGAGCAATCAAAATGGTCGTAAATATTGTGAAGGCTATGTTGATGAACCTAAGAAATGCGGTATTAGGCTTGGGTTTTATTATTGTGTCCCGTTGATGTGTTAGAACCTCGAATGAGTATACCGCACTCAATGAATACCGCTTCATTGCCATTTGGAAATTGGTCTTGGAGTTCTCAAGGCTTGAACTTTCACAAATGATAGAGGGAGGACTGTTATTTTGATCGCAGTCTGTAGTAGATGTTGCAGGATAGAAAATATGGATATGAAAATTAAGCGCAAGAAGTATCCATAAGAGACACCTGAAAGGGCTCGTGCCAAAATTGCTTAAATATCGGTACCAAGCAAGAACGCTAAAAAAATATTTTTTGAAAAAGCTTAACTGCCTTAAGGCGCACAGCTTTTCGCCGATGAAAAAGTCTGATGCTCGATTGTAATCTTTTACATCTTCTAACAGTAGCCTGATTTGGCGGTATGTATTTTCCACGATGGGGAGTTGATGTTGTCGGCCAAAGTAATCAAACCTTTGGAGGCGAGCGTCTTCATATAATCCGTTTCGTTTTAGTGTGGATTGATACCATTCGCAGTCTAAAAACCTTACATTAGTAAGTAAGACATTATCAAAAATAGCTCTGCGTAAGTCTACTTCTCTAAAAATAACCTTCTCTGGTGCATTGAATATTACTCCATACAAATTTAGACCCGCTTCAAATGGTTTAAATAGCTCCAAACCTCTCTGCTCATAAGGAAACCTTTTTCTGAAACGCTTCATCTTTGAAAATAGAACTAATATCTTATGCTGAAGGTATTTTGTCGAATTATATATTGCTCTTTGTACTAAGTTTTTCACTTTCCTATATGTGGCAATGAAAACTTTTTTGATTTTAGATATGAGGCTAACAGGTAATCCGTCATTAACCGATAAGAAGGGTGTGAATACGGTAGACTTATGTGCTGCACCAACAAAAGAATGGTGAGTAATCCTGTTTGAGTGAAAATTTACATTCTCATGAAAAACAGAGTTGGAAAAATTTGCCTGACCATAAAATCTACCTGATAGAGAAAAATTCTTATGAAAAATACAGTAAAGAGCTGACAAGCCACCTATTCCAAATGTACATAACCGAAAAGAGAAGCCTGCATTGAATGTTGAATCGCTGATATTAAGACCACCCTGAAATTCACACGTATTGAAAATTACATTCTCTGAAAAAGTGGCTCCTTCAGCATTCACTGGTTTTGTAAAAGTCGTATCCTCAATTGTAATTTCAATTGGGAATATAAAACCATTCCAATTGTAATCTTCATTTTGAATGAGTTTATCTAGAGCGACTTTGAATTGATCAATGCCAATCTTATGCCTCGTTCTTTCTCTATTGTGAAACATGCACTGATTATAGTGCTCTGCAGGTCGCTGGCATTGGATACCGTTAGTATCAATATAACTGCATTTTTTTGGTTCACTCATGATCACCCCCTATTGTTATCGCGCTACAATTGTAAGGATAAATCTGCAGTTGGCAATGCGTCCTTGTGAGATTCCTTCCATACCCATGCCCCCACTTCCCGCTTGCCCCTGCAACGCGCCCCTGATACAAGGCGAGCTATGCAAGAGATAACCACCATATTGGGCGCGGCCATTCTGCAAGGCCGAATTATAGGCCCGGCGCTTTTTATAGCTGCCGGGGAATAGTCTCTTTGAATTTCCAAATAATTGAATAGTATAGATGGCGGTGCAAGTAAGCCTGCCGGAGCATTGACTAAAATGACCAGTGATAATGACACTAATGACGCCCGCGATTACCGCGACACGATCTTTTTGCCGAAAACGGATTTCCCGATGCGGGCGGGCCTGCCCAAGCGTGAACCGGCTTTCCTGAAGCGTTGGCAAGACGACGATATTTACACCCAACTGCGCGCCGCCTCCAAGGGCCGCGAGAAATTTATCCTGCATGACGGCCCTCCCTATGCCAACGGGGACATTCATATTGGCCATGCCTTTCAAAAAACATTGAAAGATGTAGTGGTTCGCAGCCAGCAGATGCAGGGCAAAGACGCCCCTTATGTGCCGGGATGGGATTGCCACGGCCTGCCGATCGAATGGAAGATCGAAGAGAAATATAAGAAGAAAAAGAAAAATAAGGACGACGTTGATCCGGTGGAATTTCGCCGTGAGTGCCGCGAATTTGCTGATCACTGGATTGGGGTGCAGAGAGAGCAATTTAAGCGCCTTGGCATTTTTGGCGATTGGGACAACCCCTATAAAACGATGGATTATGCCGCCGAAGCGACCATCGTTACCGAGCTGCTGAAATTCGCCGCCGATGGATCGCTCTACCGCGGTTCCAAGCCCGTTATGTGGTCCCCGGTGGAAAAAACCGCACTGGCCGAAGCCGAGGTGGAATATCATGATGCTACCAGCACCCAGATCGATGTGGCCTTTGAGATTGTCAGCACTGATCTGGCTGAATTAGCCGGTGCGCGCATCGTTATTTGGACCACAACGCCGTGGACGATCCCCGCCAACCGCGCCATCTGTTACGGCGACGATGTTGAGTATGTGGTTGCTAAAGTGACCGAGGCACCAGAGGGCAATTGGGCCAAGGTCGGTGATAAGTTTGCTGTGGCTGAGGCTTTGGTGGGCGCTTTCGCTGAGCGCACTAACATTGATAGCCATTCAGTTGTTGCCAGCTTAAAAGGCGCGGCCTTGCGCGGCACTGTCTGTGCCCATCCATGGCGCGGTCACGCAGGTGCAAATGGTTTTTATGATTTTGACGTGCCGATGCTATCGGGTGATCATGTCACGGTTGAGGCCGGAACCGGCTTTGTTCACACAGCCCCCGGGCACGGCGATGATGATTACCGCGTTGGTCATGTGCAGCACGGCATTCCGGTGCCCTACACCGTGAATGAAGCAGGCTGTTATTACGCTGACGTGGCGTTGGTCGCTGGTCAGCATGTTTATAAAGTGGCGGGCAATGTCTGTGATCTGCTATCGGGCGTCGGGGCGCTCATTGCGCGCGGCAAGCTGGTGCATAGCTATCCCCACAGTTGGCGCTCAAAAGCGCCGCTAATTTTCCGCAATACACCGCAGTGGTTCATCTCAATGGAGCAAACCGGCTTGCGGGATAAAGCGCTGAAGTCGATCCGTGAGGATGTGCGCTGGGTGCCGTCCATTAGCCAAAACCGTATTGAAGCCATGGTCCGCGACCGTCCCGATTGGGTCATCAGTCGCCAGCGCGCTTGGGGAGTTCCCATCACGGTGTTTGTTCACAAAGAAAGCGGCGAGCTGTTGCAAGACGTGGCGGTGAATGCCCGCATCATCGCGGCCATTAAAGCTGGCGGTGCGGATGCTTGGGTACAGGTGCCAGCGGCTGATTTGCTGGGCAGCGATTACAGCGCTGATGATTATGAGCAGATCCACGATATTTTGGATGTTTGGTTCGATAGTGGCTGTACCCACAGCTTTGTCGTTGAAGCACGGGGCGAGCTGGCGTGGCCCGCTGATTTATATTTGGAAGGCACCGATCAGCACCGAGGTTGGTTCCAGTCAAGTTTGCTAGAGAGCTGCGGCACCCGTGGCCGCGCGCCTTACAAGGCGGTTTTGACCCATGGCTTCACCCAGGATAAAGACGGACGCAAGATGTCTAAGTCGCTTGGTAATACGGTCGACCCACAGAAGATCATCAACCAGTACGGCGCTGATATTTTGCGGCTTTGGGTGGTGGCGGTTGATTATTTCTCCGACCAACGTATTGGCGACGAGATCATCAAGGGGCAGGTGGATGCCTACCGTAAAATTCGCAATACCATGCGGTACATGTTGGGTAATCTTGCGGGCTTTGATGATAGTGAACGGGTGCCCGTGGATGAAATGCCAGAGCTTGAGCGCTATGTACTGCATAGACTAAGCGAGTTGGATGTTTTGGTGCGGGAAAAGTCTAATGCCTTTGAATTTGGTCCTGTTTACCAAGCGCTTTACCAGTTTTGCATCAATGATTTGAGTGCGCTTTATTTTGATATTCGCAAAGACACACTTTACTGCGATGCGGCAAAGTCAACGCGCCGCCGGGCGGTCCGCACGGTGTTGGATTTGCTTTATGCTCGCTTAACCGTTTGGTTTGCGCCCTTCTTGGTTTTCACTTGTGAGGAAATTTGGCAGTCGCGATACGGCACTGATGTCGCCAGTGTTCACTTGCAAGTTTGGCCTGAAACTCCAGATGGCTGGCGTGATGATGCATTGGCCGCCAAGTGGAGCGGGGTTAAGGACTTGCGCCGGGTCGTCACCGGAGCGTTGGAAATTGAACGCCGTGAAAAGCGAATAGGTACCAGTTTGCAAGCTGCCCCAACTGTATATATTAGTGACGCTAAATATAGTGACGCGCTTAAAGGACTTGATCTGGCAGAAATTGGCATCACATCGGGCGTAACCCTGAGCCAAGGCGTAGCACCGGACGAAGCCTTCACTCTTTCAGATGTGCCCGGCGTGGCGGTTGTGCCAGCGATGGCTAGCGGAGACAAATGCGAGCGTTGCTGGACAATTTTACCCGAAGTAACCACCCGTGGTGACGGCCTTTGTAGTCGCTGCGGTGATGCGGTGATTGCACATGATGCAGGCCTTGAGGCATAATGAAACTTTCTCCATATTTTAAGCAGGGTACTCTCTTGGCACTGCTAGTGCTTGCGGCTGATCAGCTTAGCAAATGGTGGATTTTACATGTCTATGATTTGCCAAATAGAGCCACGACCGAAATTTTGCCATTTTTCAATCTTACTATGGTGTGGAATAAGGGTATCTCCATGGGGATGCTGCAAGCTGACGGGGACCTTGGACGCTGGCTTCTTGTTGGCGCGACGCTGCTGGTGGCAATTGGCTTGATGGTTTGGTTGCTGCGGGCGGAAAATAAGCTGGTTGCGCTGGCACTTGGTGCCATCATTGGTGGTGCACTGGGTAATATTATCGACCGGGCCTTAATGGGAGCGGTGGCAGACTTTATCCACCTGCATGGGTTTGGTTATAGTTTTTGGGTTTTTAACGTGGCTGATGCGGCAATTTCGCTAGGTGTTATCGCTTTAATAATCGATGGGTTGCGGGGCGGCGATAAAAGCCTTAAAAGAGACGATAAATAAAAACAGACGGTCCGCAATTGGACGCAGTGGAGTGTGAGTGAGCATGATAAAAGGAACTATGATGCATAAAGTAGGCCGTGTGACTGTGGTTGCTGCCTTACTGTCTTTAACGGGATGTGGTATGTTTGGTGGTGATGGTAAATTAGCCCCAAATGAATTTGAGGTTGTTGGACGCAAGCCACTGGTTATTCCCCCTGATTCTGAAATGCGTCCACCACGCCCTGGTGAGCCACAAGCCCAAGCGATTGACCCTGGGCAACGGGCGCTGGATGCGCTGTTTCCTGGACGCAATTTAAAAGCACCACCCATGCCTTCAAGCGGCGAGACCGCTTTGTTGCGTCGGATCGGCGGTGCTGATGGTGACGTGCGGTCTGTCGTGTGGGAGCGGGACCCACAAGTGGTTAAAAAGTCCTTGTTGCTCGCTGATATTCTGCATGTAGAAGAGCGGCAGTTTAGCAGCGATAATATATCGGTTGAGAGGGTGTCTAGCACACAGAAATCGGGCAGTTAAAACTATTTTTATGGTCATTAAGCAATAAAAGGCAGGGTTTTCCTGTCTTTTTTTATGATTATTCCAATTACGACTACATCAATAAGTGCCTGAAAATACACATGAAAACTATAAGTCTTTGATTTACTTAAATTTTTAAGAAATATGTGCGTTTTATTTTACTAGTAAGTGCCCCATTTTTGTCATATTTTGACATCAATCTTCTCAGCGTTATGAATTTTTTAGCGCCAATGGATGGGTGCGCGTAAGTTAAATAAGATATACAAACTGATTTAAAGGAGACATCTGATGTCATCAGATTTAACGAGAGTTTTGGCGGCAATTGCTCTAGCAGCTTCGCCGCTTATAACCAGTCAGGCCTCGGCGCTTGATAGTGATGTTGCGCTTCGGCCTGTGGTGCCGGCTCAACTATATGCTGTTACATCATTAGACGATGACGATGATGATACAGGTGATGATGATACTAGCGGTGATGGTTCAGACGATGATGATAGCAGTAAATTTCTTGACCGAGATGGCCTTGCAGAAGCTTTTGGTTTAGGCGTTGATGATCCCCGTCTTGCAGAGCTAAGCGATACTCAGGTGATTGCCCTTGGCAAGTCAGTCCATCACTGGCAAGAAAACTCTTTTGAGTTTACCCTAACGGATGAAGTTATAGACCGTGTTCTTGATGAAGATTTGAACAAACACCAGATTCGTAATTTGGTAAAAGGTTCAGAGGAAGAAGCAAAGTTTAATAGCCTTGCGGACCGCCTTGATGCGAAAGCAGAAGAAACCGGTAACCCCAAATTTGCTGAACAGGCTGAACGTATGCGGGCAAGAGGCGCGGCACGAAAGGCGCGCTTTGAAGGCCGGATTGATGGTGATGATCATGATTCAGACGATGACGACTTTGATGATTTAGACGACGATGAATTTGATGATTCAGATGATGATCACGACGACATTGACGATGATCACGATTCAGATGATGATGACGACATTGACGACGATGACGATCACGATTCAGACGATGATGACGACATTGATGACGATCACGATTCAGATGATGACGACGACATTGATGACGATGATGATCACGATTCAGATGATGATGACGACATTGACGACGATCACGATTCAGACGATGATGACGACATTGATGACGATGATGACCACGATTCGGACCGTCGCAGTGGACATGACAGAGACGATGCTCGTGAGGCTGCAAAAGAAAAACGCGATGCAGCCAAAGACGAAGCTGATGAAGCCCGTGATGAGGCCAAAGACGAAGCTGACGAAGCTCGTGATGAGGCTAAGGATGCCGCTGACGAAGCTCGCGACGAAGCCAAAGACGCCGCTGATGAAGCCCGTGATGAGGCTAAGGATGCCGCTGACGAAGCTCGCGACGAAGCCAAGGATGCAGCTGACGAAGCTCGCGATGAAGCCAAGGATGCAGCTGACGAAGCCCGTGATGAGGCCAAAGACGCCGCCGATGAAGCTCGTGACGAAGCCAAGGATGCAGCTGACGAAGCCCGTGATGAGGCCAAGGATGCAGCTGACGAAGCCTCTGACGAAGCTCGTGACGCTGCTAAAGACGCCGCTGATGAAGCTCGTGATGCCGCTAAAGACGCCGCTGACGAAGCTCGTGATGCCGCTAAAGAAGCTGCTGATGAGGCCCACGAGGCTGCTCAAGAAGCTGCCGAAGCAGCCCGTGAAGCCGCTGAAGAAGCTGCTAAAGAAGCTGCCAAAGAAGCCCGAGACCAAGCAAGAGAAGATGCAAAGGATGATGCAAAAGACGATGATGACGGCAGGTAGCCGCACATATTTTAGATGAGTGAGAAGGCTGGTGCAGGAATGCGCCAGTCTGATCTATATTATATATACTAAACTATATTAGACAAACAAGACTAACAGGAGTTGACACTATGCCATATAAGGCAAAACTGAAAAGCGGGATGGTTATCTCCGCTATTATTTTATCCGCCGCCCAAGGGGGATATGCAGACGATGAGAACGAGATTGAAATATCCATTTATGCTGGCGCTGAATATAACGATAATATTGCGGTGTCAGATATTGACCTAGGCTCTGGTCAAGGTGACTTTGCAGGTCTTCTTGAAGTATCTCTCGGCTATGAAAATAAGATTTCTGAGAATTTAAGCTTCAGTGCAGGTTATGACTTTTCCTATACTCGCTTTGTTGATGAGACCGCCTTTAACTTTCAAAGTCACGGCCTATCAGCGGGTCTGTCGGGCCAAATGGCTGGTTTGGACTTAGGCTTGGATTACAGCTTTTTCCACAATCGCTTAGGAGGCGAATCTTTCCTTGATATGCAACTATTTTCACCGAGTATAGCAAAAATGTTCCCTGGAAATATTTATGTCAGGGCGGCCTATACCTATATGGATAAAGACTTTGAAACTGCTTTAACGCGGTCTGGTAACAACCAGAAATATGGAGTTGATAGCTATTTCTTTTTCGACGGGGGCGGATTTTTCCGTGTCGGCGCTGCTTGGCAAGAAGAAGACGCTGCAGCGGCAATTTTTGACTATGATGGATTGGTTTTGAACGCGCAGGTGAAAGTGCCGGTGGGTGAGGGTGATTTTTATGTCAAAGGCAATTATAAAAAGCGCACTTATGATTCTGGCTTGCGTGAAGATAAGCGCACCAGCCTTCGTGCGGGGTTAGAGCTGCCTTTCATGGATAATTTAATCATAAAGCCGGAGTATCGCTTCTTGGATTCCAGCTCAAACTTAGCCAGTGCCGATTACAGCGAGCATGTATTTAGCCTGATGTTTGGTATTGAGTTTTAAGACCAGACTATAAAGCAATTTTATCCACAGAAATATTAGGGTCAGCACTTCCATATGCTGGCCCTTCTTGTTACCTTCTAGGCTAATCACTTTGAAAGGGACACCCCCACCCGTGCAGCAAGCTGGCATCATTCAAAAGCTATCGGAACGCACGATCAACCGTATCGCAGCGGGCGAGGTGGTCGAACGTCCTGCAAGCGCGGTTAAGGAACTGGTGGAAAATGCCTTGGATGCAGGCGCTACGCGGGTGGATATTGTGTTGCGGGATGGTGGCCGCGAGCTGATCAGCGTTAGCGATGATGGGTGCGGCATGACGGCGGATGAGCTGGTGCTGGCAGTTGAGCGCCATGCCACCAGCAAGCTTGCAGATGAAGATCTGGTTAATATCGCGACCCTCGGCTTTCGCGGCGAAGCGCTGGCCTCCATTGGCTCGGTGGCGCATTTGACCGTTACATCACGGGCACGGGGCAGCGATAGTGCTTGGGTCGTGCAGGTGGACGGCGGCAAGGGGCAGGCCGTTCAACCGGCGGGGCACGGCAATGGCACCCGCATTGAGGTGCGCGACTTATTTTATGCGACGCCCGCAAGGTTAAAGTTCATGAAAACCGCCCGGGCGGAATATGGCCAAGCGCAGGATGTGATCAAGCGTTTGGCGATGGCATACCCGGGTGCCGCCTTCACATTGGGAGACGGTAAACGTACGACCTTTAAAGCGCCTGCTGTGGGCTCGCTGGCGGGGGATGCAAGGCTGGAACGTTTGGGCGTTATTTTGGGGCGAGAGTTCCGCGATAATGCGGTGGAGATAAACGCCGAGCGGGAAGGGCTGAAGCTGACGGGTTTTGCCGGCTTGCCGACCTATTCACGCGGTACCAGTAGCCAGCAATATCTGTTCGTCAATGGTCGCCCGGTGAAGGACCGCTTGCTTTTGGGCGCGGTGCGGGGGGCTTATCAAGACTTTCTCGCCCGTAATCGCCATCCAGTGTTGGCGCTATTTTTGGATGTACCGCCTGACTTTGTTGATGTGAATGTGCATCCGGCCAAAGCCGAAGTGCGCTTCCGTGATGCGGGGCTGGTGCGCGGGCTTATCGTCTCTAGCTTGCGTCATGCGCTTAGTGCCGCTGGTCACCGGGCCAGCACGACAGTGGCAGGGGCGGCGCTTGGGGCAATGCGACCAGAAAATTTGGGCAATCCTCTGCCTTGGTCACCGCCGGGTGGTGAACGCACCAGTTTGCCAAAAGGCCTAAGTGACGCCAGCTTTGCTAGTCAAGCGCCCTACGCAGGCCAAACATATGATAATTCTCAGGCGCATTTCACCAGCAGCGATAGCCTGATGCAGCCTAGTGCCCGGCCAGTGGAGGCGGAGGGCGATATCGGGGGCGCAGACTACCCCCTTGGCACCGCCCGTGGGCAGTTGCACGCTACCTATATTGTCTCGCAGATCGCTGATGGCCTCATCATTGTTGATCAGCATGCGGCCCATGAACGCCTTGTCTATGAGCGGATGAAAAAGGCGCTGGCGGACAAGAAAGTCGCCCGCCAAGTGTTGCTATTGCCAGAGGTCGTTGAGCTGGAAGAAACTTCCGCCGCCCGGCTGATTGCCCGCGCGGGTGAGCTGGAGGCGATGGGCTTAGTGGTTGAGGCTTTCGGCGACGGCGCGGTTGTGGTGCGCGAAGTGCCCGCCATGCTGGGCGATACCGACATCAAAGGTTTGGTGCGGGATATGGCGGACGAGCTGACCGATATGGATGAAGCGTTAAGCCTCAAAGAACGCTTGGGCGATGTATGTGGCACCATGGCTTGCCACGGCAGCGTGCGCGCGGGCAGGCGGCTTAGCGTGCCAGAGATGAATGCCCTGCTGCGCGAGATGGAAGCCACCCCCCATTCGGGCCAGTGTAACCATGGCCGCCCAACCTATGTGGAGCTAAAACTCACTGACATAGAAAAGCTCTTTGGTAGGCGGTGAGATAGGTTCATAGCTTCTTCAGTATCCCATCACCTAAGATAGCCTATTTTGTTAGATAGTAACATTTTACTGGACAACGATATTGTTATGTTATAACTTTTATTTATCAAGAGGCGGTATCGCTCCACTCATGGGGCACAGGCCGAGGCGCTGTTTTATTAATATGGAGCAGCGACACAAGGTTAGGTGCTTGTTGGTGGGGTAAGCCCTGCTTGATGGGGTTAGACCGGGGGTCGCGCAAGGCTAGGGCATGCAAGCTGCCGTGTGATTAAGCGCATGGGAGAAGCATTGGGGGCGCGGTCAATTTTTACCGCTCATGCGGTCAACAGAGAGAGAATAGGAGAGCTATAATGACACAAGTATATAGAGCAAAGACAAGGTCGTTGGGGCGGATGATCCCCATTCTAGCAGGCAGTGCTATGGTCACCGCAGGTATCTTCGGCGTGATGAATATGCTGGTGGCGTCGGACGGTGAGATAAAGCTGGATGAGCGCAAACCCCACCGGTTTATTAATTACAGTATGTTTCCCCCAACGCCACCTGAGCCATTGAAAACTATCGAAATTGAAAAGCCAAAGCCGGTGGAGATAGAACCAGTAACAGAGACTGGTGATCCTGTGCCTGAGTGCGAAGGGCCTTGCATCAAAGTACTGACCCTTAAACCAACCGTCATCCCAAATTCTGGACCTGTAGTAGATCTAGGGCCTTCAGCTGATGGGGATATGATGCCAATTGTTATTTTGGAACCAACATACCCGCGCCGGGCAGCAGAGCGCGACATTGAGGGGTATGCCTTGATATCGCTGACGGTTACCGCCGATGGTATGGTGGCGGACGCCGAGGTGTTAGAGGCTGAACCCGCAGGGTATTTTGAAAGCGCCGCCCTGAAAGCGGTAAACAAGTTCAAATATAAGCCACGGGTGGTGAACGGCAGGGCGATGCCAGTGAGCGGTGTACAGTATAAAATGACCTTTAATTTAGCTGAATAAAATGCCGGAAAATTGGGGCACAGCCTAACTTGGCGGTGCCCCTTGTTAGCGTTTTAAAAATGAAACACGCTCACTTACTCTTGTCGGTCATGGCATCATAGACAAGGTGACGCATTTCTTCGCGCAGGTGATATTGCGCTTCAAAAGAGGCGGGGATGAAATTGGTCATTAATATCACCACCATATCTTCTTTTGGGTCGACCCAAAAAAGCGTGCTACCAAGGCCGCCCCAGAAAAATTCGCCCTTACTGGTGTAAGTTTTCTGCAAGCTGGTGTCTTCAACAACCGCAAAATTAAGCCCAAAGCCCGTCCCTGATTTTGGGAAAATATAAGGGGCACTACCCGGCAAATGGTTCTTAGTCATTAAGGCAATAGTTTCGGATTTTAATAACCGGTGGCCATCAAAAGAACCGCCATTCAACAACATCTGGGCGAATTTATAATAGTCAGTTGTGGTGGAAACTAGACCACCGCCGCCGCTTTCAATAGTGGGAGCACTATTATAATGGTGGGCCCATTTGTAGGGAAAGACAGTCAGGGCATTTTCTTTGTCGAGAGCATAGATTTGGCTAAGCCGGTTAAATTTCTCCTCGGAAGCAAAAAAGGCAGTGTCTTTCATCTTGAGAGGCTTAAAGATGCGCTTCTCTAGGAACTCGCCGAATGTCATGCCAGAAAGCTTTGCCACCAGATACCCTTGAATATCGGTGCTAATGCTATAATTCCAGCGGGTGCCGGGTTGGTAAATCATCGGCATAGTGACAGTTTTTTCGACCATTTCGTCAATAGTTAGGGCTAAATTCTGTGTGTTTAGCGCCGTCTCTAAATATAATTTGTCCACTGGGTGGTTACCAAAAAGACCGTAGGTTAGGCCGCTTGTATGGCGCATAAGGTCAATGATAGTTACTTCATATTTCTGGTCTTCGAGGATCATTGAGCCATCATCGGCGGTGCCAGCATATACTTTCATGTTTTTGAACCCTGGGATATATTTGCTAACTGGGTCATCAAGCTTAAATTTTCCCTCTTCATAGAGCATCATCATCGCGATGCCGGTTATAGGCTTGGTCATGCTGTAAATACGGTAAATGGTGTCGCGTTTGGTGGGGTCGCCAGTAGCTAGGTCGCGTTTGCCGTATGTATTAAAGTGAACAATTTCACCGTGCCGGGCAACCAATGTGGTCAATCCTGCCAAGCGTCCATCATTAACATATCCTTGGAAATGTTCGGTTAGTTTATCGAGCTTTTCGGTGTTAAAGCCAAGACTGACCGGTGTCGGTGCTGCACTATCTTCTGCAACTAAAACTGTTGTTGATACTGATAAAATAACAGCAAAAAAATATGCGAATAACTTGTTCAAAATAATCTCCCATCAAAAATTTATGCGCGGACAGTTTCAATGTTTCACAGCATATGTCAATGGTTGAAACATCATCTCATTAGATAGTCAAACGGCGACCAAAAGGCCGCCGCTTGCATATTATTATAGTAACCAACTACATCTTGAAGGTAACCCGGCCATAGAAGAAGCGGCCAGGAATTGGATGCAATGTTCCATCAAAGCTGTTCAAGTCACAGCTGAAACAGATTGGTGTGCTGGTATTCAGTAGGTTTTGAATACCAACGGTGAAGGTGGTGCGACCATCCAACATCTCTGGGGACCAACCAAATTGAGCATCCATATAGAAACGGCTTGGAATTTCATTGGTTGTTGGTGTGGAGCAGAGATTATTGAAGCCAAAGTCTGATACTAAACCAGTACATTGCTCCGTAATGCCTTCAACATAACGGAAGGTAACACCGGCATTCCAGTCATCTTTGGTCCAATCAACGAAGAAAGATGACTTCCACTTCACGAACGCCCGCTCAGGGGAGCCAAGTTCGGTCCCTGCGCGTTTGTTGGTTACAAAGCCATCGGCGGTTGGTACGGTTTCGTCATACTTAAACAAGTGGCTATTCACCCATTTAAGGCGTAGCTGCCCCCAACTTTCAACATTAGTATTGGCGGATATTGACCAATCAAACCCATCGGTCTTGATACCTGCGATATTTTGCAACACCCCTTCAATGCGGATGATTGTACCTGTTGCCGTACGGGTGATGGCACCACAGGCTACAGGGTCAAGTGTGTTAACACAGCGCTCTAATACTTCACCAGCGTCCGGTGCCTTGATGGCATTGGTCATTTTGATGTTGTAATAGTTAGCCTCAACCGTGAACAGCTCAAGGCCCATACTGTCGGCTACATTATCAGAGCTCCAAGTGAAGCCAGCGGTCCATGTTTCAGCTTCTTCCGGTAGCAGGTCTCGGTTACCGCCGGTGGTGACGCTAAGCTGCGGGTTAATCTGGCTGAAACCAGGAGGAACACCAAGAGCGGCACAGTTGGCAGGTACAACACCGTCCCCATCATCACAGGGGTCGGTAATGCTGGCATCAAAGCGGGAGCCAGTGTTGAACAGTTCGCCGATATTGGGCGCTCTAAAGCCTTCCGACCAATTGGCGCGCAGGGTCAGGTCATCATTCACTTGCCATGCAGTACCAATTTTAAACACCGTGGTAGAACCCGAAACATTATAGTCCGATGTTCTAAAGGCACCGGTCAGACCTAGCCGTTTTGCAAAACCCACATCACTAAGAAGGGGTACATTGACCTCGCCGTAGATCTCTTTGACATGGATTTCACCAGCGGTTGGGCTTGCCGGAACACCAGCGGTTTCACCGCTAGAGACGACACTATCAGGAACGAAGGAGCCTTCTTCCTCGCGGTAGTTATAGCCAAGAGCAACACCAACGCCGCCTGCGGGCATTTGAAAGACTTCGCCGGAAATGTTGGCACTAATGTCAAACATTTTTACACGGCTTTCATCTTTTTGGACGAAGGTTACATAATCGAGCATGGCACGGGTTAAGGAGCCATTACCATCAGGGCCTTGACCGCCAAAAATATTTATTGGAACACAGCCAGGAATGGAGGCACAAACCGCCGGGTCACCCAAGGCTGTTGCCAGCTTGCGGGAGTTGAAGGCGCCAGTTTTACGCTGATTAGCTTGGTTTTGTGCCCATATGGCGTTCACATCCCAGTACCATTTATTGTCACCCATATCAAAACTGCCATCAACGGTGTTTGAAATGTACCAAGTGTCAACATTTTGGACAAAGCGTCGTTGTCCTGCTTCCAGTGGCCGTCGACCAAAGAAGATAATGTTGCTGCTGTCTAAGTCCACACCAATTGGGTTGAAGGGATGACTAGCCGGAATGGCAACATTTTCCATCCAGAAGCCACCACCACCATCGGGACCAAAGAACAAAGGCTCTGGTGCCGCTTGGCTAACAGAACGACGGTTGTTATAGGCAGCGGTTACGCGGTAAGTGATATTATCTGTAACGTCATATTCCCCTTTGAGGAACATATTGACACGCTCGTTAGGGGTTACCAGCTTATTGAAGGGCTGCCAGTTAAAGCGATCTTCAAATGCAAAGCCGTGGAAATCAGCCCCGGTTGGGTTGGCAGGGTCAAAGGTTGGCACCAGTCCTGCGCCATTGTTAGGCGTAATGGAAACAACTTCACCGTCCCCAGGGTTAACAAAAACAAAGCGGCCTTGCGGTGTGCCCGATGAGGCCCCGTTCATAACACCTGCGATGGGATAGGCTGAAATTTCACGGTCACCCGCTTCAACCGCACCTTGCTTGGTGTAGCTAACGTCAATGAAAATGCGACCCCTATCGGTGTGTGCACCCCAAGAAACGTCATATTCTTGGCTGCCGCCGTCACCTTCATCATAAACACCGTAATAAGCGCTGGCGTTAAAACCATCATAATTATCGGAGGTTTTAATATTGATAACACCGGCGATAGCGTCAGAGCCATAAATGGTCGATGCGCCGTCTTGCAGAACCTCAACCGATTTAATGGCACCAACCGGAATGGTGTTCAAATCAACGGCACCGGATACGCCCGACGCTGAAGAGCCCCGCACCCAGCGGCGACCATCCACGAGCACAAGTACGCGCTTGCTGCTTAAATAACGCAGGTCAATTTCAGAAGCGCCAGCACCAATGCCAGAACCATCTGGGGGAAAGCCGAGGTTGCCGGACGAATTATTAGTGCGGTTAATGGCGGAACCAGCAATCGGCAGTCGTTGCAAGAAGTCAGCAATGGATATTTGGCCTGATTGCTCAATGTCTTCAGCACTTAATATTTGCACTGGCGATTTTGCTTCCAATGGGTTTTGCCGGATACGGGACCCGGTAACAACAACCTCTTCAACGTCATCATTGGTGTCGGTTGTTTGGGCGACGGCAATATCGGCTAAAGTTAAGCTTGCTAATGCAACGCTTGCCAGTAAATAGCCACGCCTAGTTACAAAGGATTTTCGTGTCATATCTCACTCCTGATATTATTATTGATTGGGTGAGGGGTAATCATATTTGGCTTATTGCTGCCAGTTTAGCTTTCACCCAATAACTTCCCAGCGGAAAGCTAATGCAAGATTAACAAGGCTTTAACTATAAAGTCGCAGTAAAATGGTTGTTATTGAAACTATAATGCGAATAATTTTTGGAGGTGTGGCATGGATGCCGCAATCATGGGAGGAAGTACTGGGCCTTTAGAACATATTATCTAAACCTAAGGTCTATTTACCTGTTGCTGGGGGGTGGTTATGTCGGCCTGCTATGGCTGTGGTGTGCCGAGGGGGAGAATCAACAGGTTATTGATGGTAAACGTGCTGGAAAGCGGGTTAAAAGAATATATCTATTGTTAAATTTTATTACGAATAAAAACTCATTGTAATGTTCTATACATGGTACATAATATTATAATAAATACTATACATGATACATTTATTGCTCTTTACCTCTTTACATGGTACCGTGAAGGCGGCATTAAAGTAAAATAAGAGAAGATTAATGGTGAGACCTCTCAAGCGTTTCTACTCAGCCTATAGCCGTGATGCAATGCATCTATTTGGCTCGCTCATTCAGGCCGCGCGTAAGACACAAAAAATGTCAGAGCAAGAATTGGCTGACCGTACAGGGGTGTCTAGGGGCCTAATTCGGCGTATTGAAGAAGGCGATATGAAATGTGAAGTGGGGGCAATTTTTGAAGCCGCCCATATTGTAGGCATCCAGTTATTTGATACGGGACCAAGCAGGCTTGCAAGCCAGATAAGGCAGGTTGAAGACAAGCTAACCTTGCTGCCAAAAGCCATTCACAAAAAGCCTAAGGTGATCAATGATGACTTCTAAAAGCGATTATACAGAAGCTTTTGTCTGGATTTGGCTGCCCGAGGCAACGAAGCCTGTGGTGGCTGGTAAGCTGGAACAAGACGGTGAGAATTTAGTTTTCGCCTATGGTAAAAGTTACCTTGAACGAAAAGAGGCTATTCCCATCTATGGCCCTGAACTGCCACTACATGCGGGCACCATACCCCTGTTAAATGGGTTAACGGCACCAAGCTGTATACGCGACGGCGCACCAGATGCTTGGGGCCAGCGTGTTATCATCAACCGTATAACAGGATTGAAGGGGAAAGCTGCTGGTGAAGTGGAATTAAGCCTGCTTACCTATTTAATGGAATCAGGTTCAGACCGCATTGGTGCGCTAGACTTTCAAGCGTCACCAACAGAATATGTGTCACGGCAATCTCAAGCCACACCAATAGAAGAGCTTATGGCCTCCGCAAATTTAGTTGAGAAAGGCGTGCCATTATCCCCTGAATTAGGCCAAGCACTGCTTCACGGCAGCGCAATTGGTGGCGCACGTCCTAAAACGCTAATTGACGATAAAGAGACTAAATATATTGCCAAATTTTCCGCGAGCAACGACGCTTATAGCGTTGTGAAAGCTGAGTATATCGCCATGAGACTTGCCGCAATAGCAGGTTTAAATGTTGCCCTTGTTAAGTTAACCCAAGCAGCGGGCAAGGATATATTACTCATTGAGCGGTTTGACCGGATAGATACAGCGGAAGGTTGGAAGCGCAAAGCCGTTGTTTCCGCACTGACCATCCTAGAACTTGATGAAATGATGGCAAAATATGCCAGCTATGAAGAACTTGCAGAGATAATTCGAAAGCGCTTCACTGCGCCGAAAGAAACCCTGAAAGAGCTGTTTGGCCGCATGGTGTTTAATATTCTTTGTGGTAACACCGATGACCATGCCAGAAATCACGCGGCTTTTTGGGATGGTAGAACCCTCACCCTCACGCCGGCCTATGATATTTGCCCTCAAGGCCGCGCAGGAGGTGAAGCAACTCAGGCCATGCTGCTGGTCGGACAAAACTGTTTTAGCCAATTGCGCGTCTGCATTGAAGCTGCAAGTCATTTCCATATTTCAGAAGATGATGCGCATGCAATCATAAAACACCAAAAGTCCATCATAGAAGATAATTGGGATGCTGTTTGTAATGAAGCTCAATTAAGTGAAGTTGACCGCGCGCTGTTTTGGCGCCGTCAGTTTTTGAACCCCTATGCCTTTGAAGGGTTAGAGCATTGACACTCTACATCTTTATATCCATAGAAAATTATGATGTGATCTAATGATATGAAAAATGGTGCCCCCGAGGGAAATACATTGAACACTTTATAGGATGAATTATCAATTTGTAGCGCAACAAACAACAATTTCATCGACAATCAAAAATGTTGTGAGGTAAACTACATATATGATTAAGAGCTTTGCCGACAAACGCACCGAGCAAATATATAAAGGCAACAAGATCAAGCGGCTTGATGCAACTTTGCAAAAGAAAGCTTTGCGGTGGCTACGCTATATTGATGTAGCAAATAAGCTAGATGACTTGCGTGTCCCTCCTTTCCAATAAGCTGGAAAAGAAAGAAGGTGATTTGCAAGATTTTTACGCCATTTGGGTTAATACACAATGGCGTATCATATTTCGGTGGCGTGATGGTGATGCCGATGAGGTGCTATCACTAGCAGGAGATGAAAATGCATAATGATAAAATTGAGATTGAAAATATCGGCGTCATGCTGAAAGAAGACTTTCTTGATGATCTGAACATCAAGCCTGGTACTTTTGCTAAAGCCATAGGTGTTGACCGCGCGGCAATTAAAAATATCATTGACGGCAAGCGCGCTATTACGGCTGATATGTCTCTACGTTTTGGTCTGTTTTTTGGTATGAGCGCAGGGTTTTGGCTCAGCCTGCAAAAAGACTATGATTTACGGATCGCTAAACGTGAAAAGCTAGCTGAGTTCAAAAATATTATTCGCCCCTATGAAACTATTCGCGCGTAATCATAAAATGAAGCGCCTAACATTTCAAAAATAACGCACTCCTCGTAGGGGAATTAATGTCATTTTCTGATGGAAAGGGGTGCGCACAGGCGTAGAAAGTTGAACATATTGTTTGACGAATTCTCTGGCTGGGATGAGGAATTGAAAAGTACCTCGATTCATATCCCAGAACCGTAACAACCGAAGTTGAAAATAATCAATTACTTAATTTTATTGGTTTGGTTACGAATATGATATATACTCATATATAGCAAATATGAATAAATGGAGTGCATATTATGGCAACAACAAGTTTAAGCCTTGGTGAACATTGGGAAGTGTTTATCAAAAATGAAGTTACTAGTGGACGCTATGGAACTGCTAGCGAGGTTATTCGTGATGCCCTTCGTGATATGGAAGAAAAAAAGAGTAAACTTGAAGCCTTACAGGCGCATCTCTCGGAAGGCGCGCGACAAGCGAGACAGGGTAAATTTGTTGAGAATTATTCAATTGATAGCGTGATAGCAGAATTGGAAGCTACAGAGTGAGCCTATAAGTTCGCATTACGCCCCGTGCCTATGAAGACCTGAAAAATATAGGCCGTTACACAATACAGGCTTGGGGAAAAGAGCAGCGGAACAAATACCTACATGCTTTAGATCAGCGTTTTAACTGGATTGCAGAAAACCCAAGAATGGGAAAACACCGTACAGATATTCAGGAAGGCTATTATAGCTTTCCTCACGGGTCGCATGTTATTTTCTGTCTGATCAACAATACTACTATTGATATCATTGGCATTCCACATAAGGAAATGGATATCGTCAATTATTTTGATACTACTTAAAAGAATAACGTTCATTTCCAAAACAAGCCGATCCCCCCGAAGGGGAACTAATATCATGTTATTATGAAAAAGGGTGCGCACAGACGTAGAAAAGTTGCATACTTTGTTTGACGAACTCTCGGGCTGGCAAGAGATATTGCAAGATACTTCTATCAACAAGATGGATTTTGACCCTAGACCATGACGATTAAATTAACTGGCTAATACCCGGCTAGTTTATGGCTTATGGGGGCTTGCTTCTCGGCTCATAATTGGCTAATTTATGGCTATGACATGGCAACCACATTATACTATATCCGACAAGCTTCTCTTCACCATCCGTGAAATAGGGCAGTCGATTGGCGAGATTAAAAGCTTCTCGTTAACAGGCAAAGCGTTGGCAAAATTAGAGCTGCAAGCCAGAGAATTATCTGCCTTTGCTTCGACCAGCATTGAAGGTAACCCCTTGGCACTCACAGATGTGAAACACCTGCTGAAAAATAAAAAAGAGCATATTCGCGACACAGAGCGTGAAGTCTTGAACTATAATAAAGCGCTGCAAAATTTACATGCGGTTATGAGCGCAGGAAAATTTAAACTTAATATTGCTACCCTAGAAAAAATCCAGAAACAGGTCGTAGCAGGACTGATGGACAGTCCAGTTGATATCGGCCATCTCCGCCAAGCACCGGTGGTTATACGCAATCCACGCAAAGTAGATGAGTTTGTTTTTTTGCCGCCCGATGCAATCGATGTCAGGAATTTAACGCAAGCAATGTTTGATTTTATCAATGCTTATATAGGTAAAATCGATCCGATTATCCTCGCCGGATTATTTCACCGCCAGTGCGTCATCATCCACCCCTTTATGGATGGCAATGGGCGTACCACGCGCCTGCTGACTACCGCTATTCTTGGTCGCGGCGGCCTTGACCTGTTTGAAATTTTTAGTTTTGAGAATTATTACAATCAGAATATCAGCCGCTACTTTAAGGCTGTTGGCCTGCAGGGAGACTATTATGACTTAAAGGATGAAATTGATTTCTCTAATTGGCTCGAATATTTTGCAGATGGTATTTTGGATGAGCTTCGCCGTGTAGCCAAAGCCCTGCCCGATGCGCAAGCCCCCAAGCCGCGCCTTGAGCCTCACCATAAGAAGTTGCTAGACTATATCACCGAACAAGGCAGTATCAGCCAACGTGAATATAGCCAAATTTCTAGCCGCAGCTTAGCATCCAGAAAACTCGACCTTGAGAAATTACTCGACCTTAAACTCATAGAGAGTGTCGGCAGCGGTCGCGGTACCTACTATATTCGCAAGCAACAATCATAGCCCCAAATAAAAACAGCCTAAAGCCCCTGATGGGGACGCGACCACATGTTATTATGAAAATGGTGCGCTTTGAGCGAGATAGCTTGAACACTGTATTTGATGAATTAGCAAGGTGGGAAGAGGTGTTGAAGGATACTTCTGTAAGCAAAAAAGATAATGACCATGAGCCATGATTTTTGTGCAGAACTGCTATTCTTTAATTGATTTACAAAATCCTCCTACCCAATGTATAATGATACTATATCGTGTTAACACCTGGATTTATCAGATGAGTAATCAAACCAAAAATAACAACTTTATCTACACGCAAGGTGTAGCCAACCTGGAATTGGAGGGTATGGAGTTGACCAGCGAACAACACAACATTGCCCGTAATTATCAATCTGGTAAACTAACGCACCGTGAACTCATTGCCGAAGCGTTGAAATATGCAAGATCAGAGTAAAGACCACGACAAATATTTTAGTCCGAAACACGATACATATTTAGATCAGAAAACCAATGTTCTGAAAAACATTCCGAACCTGCAAAGCTGCATTGAACTGGAGAAATTTGAAGAAATCATTTTTCAGGCACGCTTTGCCGAGGCCACGTCTTATATTTCAAAAGCCGCGGCCATTGGCCTGAAAGAATGGCAGGAAATTCATAAAATCTGTTTTGAAGATATCTACATATGGGCCGGTAAATTACGGACGATCCGCATCGCCAAAGGAAATACTGTCTTTGCTTATCCGGAAGCAATTGAAGGCGAAGCGCAGCGCATATTTGATGAAATCAATGCCAAATCAAACAAGAAGGCCTTAACGTTTGAAGAAACAGCAAAATATTTTGCAGATATTAATGTCCTGCACCCGTTCAGAGAAGGCAATGGCCGAACACAGCGAATATTATTTAGTGAATCATTCAGCCGCATGGGTGTGACAGTGGACTATACGCTCACCTCACAAGAGGAAATGATTGCGTCCATGGTTGAGGGCTATAAAACCAACTATGCACCCGTGATCAAGCTTTTCAGGAAAATAGCTAAAGAGAATTGAACTCTAAAACCGTTTAGAATCAAATGGTTGCGAAAACTTGCCAACGAATTTCCCTTCCAAAAGAAATTACGTAAATTTTACGCAATCATATGGCCCGATTATCCGGGATAATACAAGAAATACCTTATTTGGAAACTGGGGGAGGGGGCTGTAAGCCATAGAATTGTGCCATTTTACACGATTTTACACGATTTTCCGAAACTAGCCATGGTGCCCCCGGGGAGAATCGAACTCCCACTTCCAAAGGAAACGGGATTTTGAATCCCGCGCGTCTACCAATTCCGCCACAGGGGCCCGGGGCTTAGGTCGCGCCACTATAGCCATGAACACTGCTGCGTCAACTAGCAATGACAGCTTTTTTATTTTAGTCCCCTGATAGCCCGTTGCACTTGGCGTAACCAACTGATAGGCATGGACGCTTACAGGGAATTTGAATGCTTAAAAAATTATACGATTGGACGCTTGAAAAAGCCGCTGATAAAAAGGGTGAGCGCTGGTTAGCGGCTATATCATTCGCTGAATCAAGTTTTTTCCCTGTGCCCATTGATCTGATGCTATTGCCGATGATGTTGGCAGACCATGGCCGAGTGTGGCGTCTAGCGTTAATCACAACGCTGTCATCGGTGGCGGGAGCTGTGCTGGGTTATATTATTGGCGCTTTTTTGTTTGAGGCCGTGGCCCAGCCCCTGATAGCTTTTTATGGCTATGAAGATAAATTTGCAGCCTTTAAAAATTATTACATTGAGTATGGCGTGTTGATTGTTCTCGCGGGCGGTTTAACGCCAATTCCTTTTAAGGTTATCACTATTGCGTGTGGTGTTATTGGCCTTAACCCTTTGGTGTTCTTCCTCACTTGTTTTCCGGCACGAGCGCCGCGCTTTTATATCGAGGCCGCCTTGATTTGGCGATTTGGCAGACCAATTCAGGCTTTTATTGAAAAACGATTGCCGCTATTGTTTACACTAGTCATGATTGTGGGTATTGGCGGCTTTGTTGTCCTTAAGTATATTTAGGAAATGATTGTGGTGTTTGAGTTGATATCAGATAGAAAAAAAATAGCGATATTGGCAACGCTCACGGGTGTGGGTTTGCTCGCTGGGGCTTATATATTTCAGTATGGCTTCGGCTATGCGCCTTGTGATCTTTGTTGGTATCAGCGCTATCCCTATTTTATTGTGCTTGGCGTTGGCGCTCTGGCTGTTGCGTTCCGGCTTTTTGACCGGCTTTGGTATTTGGTTGGGGTAACGGCGCTATTGGCCGTGGACGCAGGCATTGCTGCCTACCATGCAGGGGTGGAGCAGAAATGGTGGAAAGGCCCCGAAACTTGCACCAGCCAGCTTGGCAGTGCCGGTTCAGCGGAAGATCTGCTGGCGTCCTTACAAAATACAAAATTGGTGTTATGCGATGATATCGTTTGGGATCTTTTTGATATTACTATGGCGGGCTATAATTTTCTGATCGCTGGTGCTATGGTTCTGATATGTTTATATGCTCTTATCAAAGGGAAAAGCGCATGAGCAAGGTCACGATGAAAGAAATTCCCGCCCGCCGACTGCCGGGGGACCGCAGTCCCGCCGCTGACTTGGACCGGATGATACGGGTTGACCATGCCGGCGAGTTTGGCGCGGTGCGTATATATGCGGGGCAGCGAGCAATATTGGGCGAAAAGCACCCGATGTCGCCGATGATCCGCCATATGGCAGAGCAAGAAGACCACCACCTTGATGTCTTTAGTAAATTGATGACCAAGCGCGGCGTTCGGCCAACGATCCTAAGTCCCTTTTGGGATGTGGCGGGCTTTGCCCTTGGTGCTGCTACCGCTTTGATGGGCGAAAAAGCCGCCATGGCCTGCACGGCAGCGGTCGAAGAGGTCATCGAAGACCACTACCAAGAACAGCGCGATAGCTTAGCTGGCAGTGAACCGGAGCTGGAGGCTATTATTGAAGAGTTTCAAGCCGAAGAAGTTGAGCATAAGGAACTAGCCATCAAACACGGCGCGGAAGAGGCCACGGGATATCCGCTCCTCTCTGGTGCCATTAAAACGGGCTGCCGGGCCGCAATTTGGCTCGCCAAACGGGTTTAAAGTGTTTGATAACTAAGCTTCCAGTTCAGCATCCCAATATAAATAATCGCTCCAGCTATCATGCAAATAGTTAGGCGGAAAACTTCGGCCAATCTCTTGCAATTCATAACTGCCCGGTTGGCGAGGGTGCGCGCGCAAGTGCATGCCAGACTGCTCAAGCGTTCGACCGCCTTTGCGCAGGTTACAAGGCGCGCAGGCAGTGGCGATATTTTGCCATGTTGTGCGGCCCCCAAGGCGGCGGGGCATCACATGATCATAGGTTAAATCGTCTCTATGTCCGCAATATTGGCAGGTGAAAGCATCGCGCAGAAACAGATTAAACCGCGTAAAAGCTGGCTTGGCGGGCGGTTTGATGAATTTCCTGAGCGCAATCACGCTGGGTAATTTGAGCGTTACGTTCGGGGAGTGCACTTCACGGTCATATTGGGCAATGATATCCACCCGCTCCATGAAGGCAGCTTTAAGCGCGGATTGCCAGTGCCAGATAGACAGAGGAAAATAGCTCAAGGGGCGGTAGTCTGCATTCAGCACCAGCGCCGGGCAGGCCTCCGCGCCGGGAATTTTATTCATTGCGAAACTGTAATTACCCACAGCGGCTGGCTCCTTTTATCAGTATATCAGCGCACAAGCAGAAGGGTACAGCATAATGCAGGGATGGCAAAGCGTCATATAATTGTTGCAAAGCCAATTCACATGGATAGGCTCAGCACTGTGAAGAAAAAACAGACAAGCTCAAACTTTGTAACCCGGTTCGCCCCCAGCCCCACCGGTGGGCTGCATGTGGGCCATGCTTATAGCGCCTTAACAGCATGGCGGATGTGCCAGCAGCAGGGCGGGCGATTTTTGTTGCGCATGGAAGATATTGATGTCGCGCGCTGCCGGGAAGAATATGTCGAAGATATTTACGCTGACCTTGCGTGGTTGGACATTAAGTGGGAGATGCCCGTTCGATGTCAAAGCGAGCATTTTGAAGATTATCAGCAGGCGCTGGACAGATTGAAAGCCATGGGGTTTGTTTACCCCTGTTTTTGCACGCGGGCGGAAATCAAGGCCGAAATTACCCGCAGTCCCTCGGCACCGCACGGGCCTGACGGTGCCCTATATCCCGGCACTTGTCGTCATTTGGGGGCAGATAAAGCCGCATCAAAGGCCGCTGATGGTTTTGCCCATGCATGGCGCATAAACGTGGGCGCAGCGCAGGAATATTTGCAATCAGATGGGCGTTGGCCGCTGGTTTGGCATGACGAGCTTAAGGGCGATCAAATCGCTGAACCGGCGTCATTGGGCGATGTGGTTTTGGCCCGCAAAGATACGCCGACCAGCTATCATTTGGCTGTCACGGTCGATGATAACTTGCAAGGCATAAGCCACGTCATTCGCGGCGAGGACCTGTTTCACGCCACCCATATTCACCGGCTTTTGCAGGCATTGCTTGACCTCAGGGTGCCAAAATATCACCATCATGCTCTATTGTTAGACGAAATGGGTAAACGCTTTGCCAAGCGCGATAAGGCTTTAACTATAAAAGCTATAAGAAGTAGGGGCGGTACGGTCAGTGAGATGATCAACCAATATATGTTTTTTGGTGAGAGGGAAGCATTAAGTGAGTAACTTCAAGAAACTATTCCGTTCGGCGGTAAAGTTTGTCCTGATTCCCGGTGTAATTTTAATGGTCATATCACTTGTTCTTTTTGATCAATGGACGCGGGACCGCTATGGGGCCTCTCTGCATCAATTGGCAGGGCGTTATTTACCAGCTGAAATAGCTTGGCAACGCGAGCAACGCCCAAGCTTAACGCCTATTTTGAATGTTATTGAAGCTCTAATCCCTGAAGATAATAGATATATTTACGGAATGTTTGATGGGGCTCCTGCCCCCATTTGGGCTGATGATTGGCAAAATGAATTCATAGGTACGATGGTGAATAAGGAACTTCCGCCACCGGCTTATGACCTTATGGGGCGACCAATGCCAAGCGAGCTTAATGTTGAAAGCCCATCAACTGCTCGGCCTGAAGGAGAGAGGGTTTACGCTAGCTCAAGCAAGGAAATTGTGCGTGCAATTAGATATGCAGAACCTGGACAGATAATTACTATCACCCCCGGTACCTATAAGTTTAAGGGGCATAATATTACAGTGAAAAATGGCGGGAACAGGCTTCATCCGATCACGATACGCGCATCTCGGCTTGGTCAAGTAAGGCTTCAATTTGATCTGCTAGAAGGCTTATATGTGGGGGCACCTTATTGGGTATTTGAAAATTTAGAAATTGAAGGTGTTTGTAAAAATGATTCTAGGTGCGAGCATGCCTTTCATATTGTCGGCGGTGGGGCAAAAACTATCATTCGCAATAATGTCATCAAAAACTTTAACGCTCACTTCAAGATAAACGGAAATTTGCGAACGCAAACCTACCCTGATGATGGTCTCGTGGAATATAATATCATAATTGATGACCGGTTAAGGAAAAGTGGCAATCCCGCATCGCCCATTGATGTGGTGGGGGCCAGTGGTTGGATATTCAGGCGAAATTTCATCGCTGATTTTGGCAAAGAAAATGGCTGGCCCAGCTATGCTGGCTTCTTTAAGGGCGGTGGCTCCTCAAATCTTTTTGAGCAAAATGTCATTTTATGTGAGTTTCGCCACTTTGGCGGGGTCCGAGTTGGGCTCTCCTTTGGCGATGGTGGTACAGGGGTTAATCTTGAACGGCCTGGCACACGCGGCACCGAGCAATATAGCAGTGCCATGCGTAATAATTTGATCGCAAATTGCCCCCGAGATGTGGGTATTTATATCTCAAAGAGTAAAGATATTACTTTGTCTGGTAATATGCTGGTGAATACCGTTGGCATTGATGTTCGCTTCCCAGTCTCGAACGCGGTTCTTACCCAAAATAGCTTTGATGGGCGGGTGCTTTCTCGTGATGGTGCGGTCATCCGAGAAGAAGATAGTCTGGGGCTAGATAGCTACAGGTTTAATGCTAAATTTGACTTCCAAAGGTCTGATATTATGGAATTGTTATCAGCTGACCTTCCCTATGCACGTCCAGATCAGGGGACTAAGAATTAGATCAAGTCTAGCAAAGAAAATTTTCCTTCACTCAATTCAAATTCCTTATAGTACTGGCACGCAATAGGGTTTATATAATCAAACTATGAGCAAAATATTTTTTATACTGGCCGTGATATGCCTGATAGCGGTTCTTGGCATTTTGTTTGCTGGAGTTAATTCAATGGGCAAGGGCGGCATTGAAGGCAGTCGCAAAAGCAATAAATATATGGTGGCCCGGGTCGTGATGCAGGGTTTGATCATCTTATTCCTGTTACTGGCTGTGGCAACATCTTAGACGATGGTTAAGCTTACCAAAATATACACTCGGGGCGGCGACAGCGGTGAAACATCGCTGGCGGATGGTAAACGCTTAAAAAAACATGATCTGCGCATTCAAGCTTACGGCGATGTTGATGAAGCAAATGCCGCTATTGGCATGGCACGTTTGCACACGGACGGCGATGTGGACGTAATGCTCGGTCGCATCCAACAAGATATGTTTGATTTAGGCGCTGATCTAGCAACACCCGGCGATGATTATAGCCCAGACAGTGGCGCCCTTAGGGTTGTTGACGCACAAATCATCCGCCTAGAAGCTGAAATTGACGTGATGAACCTAGAGCTTGAGGCACTGAATAGCTTTATTCTGCCGGGGGGCAGTTCTGCAGCGGCTTTCCTGCATTTGGCGCGCACCATTACCCGGCGGGCGGAGCGCACAGCGGTTGAGGCGGCTGAAACAGAAGCGATAAACCCTGCGGCCATTCGTTATCTCAACCGTTTATCGGACCATCTTTTTGTTCTTTCACGGGTAATGAATGACAATGGCACTAAGGATGTTTTGTGGGTCCCGGGTGCTAATCGTTAATTTTTCTCGCATTTTTCATTATTGTGCAGTGCAACATGTTGACAGGTAATAAGTGATGGGTTAAGTCTCAAAATTCCTGTTTTTCAGGTAATTTTTCATGCGGCTCATTCTCATGTTCTGGGCCGATTTTCGAGGCGGCAATCATTTAGGTTCCGCACCCTTCAGGGAGGTTATTTCCATGAAAATCCTCGTCCCCGTCAAACGGGTGATAGATTATAATATCAAGGCACGGGTTAAGTCCGACGGTAGCGGTGTTGAACTGGCTAACGTTAAAATGTCGATGAACCCATTTGATGAAATTTCGGTTGAAGAAGCCTTGCGCTTGAAGGAAGCCGGCAAAGCTGAAGAGGTTATTGTTGTCTCTATAGGGCCAAAAGAAGCCTCAGAAACCCTGCGCACAGGACTGGCGATGGGTGCTGATCGCGGTATTTTGGTTTTGCATGACGGCGAAAGTGAACCTCTCACGGTTGCTAAAATTTTAAAAGAGGTGGTTGCCGCTGAAGCGCCGGGCCTTGTGATTTTGGGCAAACAAGCGATCGATGATGACTGTAATCAAACCGGTCAGATGCTGGCCCAGATGCTGGGATGGGGGCAGGGTACTTTTGCTTCTAAAGTTGATCTTGGTGAGGGCTCGGTTGATGTAACCCGCGAAATTGATGGTGGTCTTGAGACCGTGAAGCTGAACATGCCCGCAGTTGTGACCGCTGACCTGCGCCTTAATGAGCCACGCTATGCCAGTTTACCTAATATTATGAAAGCCAAGCGCAAGCCTATTGATGAGAAAACGCCTGCCGACTACGGGGTTGATACGGCGCTGCATTTGACGACGCTGAAGGTTGAAGAGCCGCCCAAGCGGGAGGCTGGTATTATAGTTGACAGTGTTGAGGCGCTGGTTGCCGCACTTAAAGATAAGGGAGTAATATAATGACCGCTCTTGTTTTTGCTGAACATGATAATTTAGAGCTGAAAGACGCTACTCTGGCAACCGTTACCGCCGCAGCAGCCCTTGGCGATGTGCATATTTTGGTGGCCGGCAGTGGCTGTGCCGCTGTCGCTGACGCAGCCGCGAAAGTTATGGGTGTGAGTAAAGTGTTATTGGTTGATGACGCGGCTTATGCTCATCCGCTCGCTGAAGAACTGGCCGCTGTAACGCTGTCTGTTGCGGGGAATTATGACGCAATTTTGGTTCCGGCTACAACAACGGGCAAGAACTTCATGCCCCGGGTTGCCGCAGCACTGGACGTAATGCAAATTTCTGAAATTGTTGAAGTGGTGGACGCTAACACTTTTAAGCGCCCCATATACGCTGGCAATGCCATCGCAACAGTTGAAAGCAGTGATGCGGTGAAAGTTATTACCGTGCGCACCACTGCCTTTGATAAGGCTGATGCAGAAGGCGGCTCGGCAACTATTGAAAATATGGCAGCTACGCCCCCTAGTGGCATTTCATCCTATGTGGGGTCTGAGCTGTCAAGCTCTGACCGGCCTGAACTGACCAGCGCAAAGATTATCATATCTGGTGGTCGTGGTATGGGTTCGGGTGAAAATTTTGCCATTATCGAAGCTGTGGCTGACAAACTTGGTGCTGCCGTTGGTGCGTCGCGCGCAGCGGTGGATGCTGGCTTTGTGCCTAATGACTATCAAGTGGGTCAAACCGGTAAAATTGTGGCACCTGAGCTATATATAGCCGTTGGTATATCTGGTGCTATCCAACACCTTGCGGGCATGAAAGATAGTAAGGTGATTGTGGCAATAAACAAAGATGAAGAAGCCCCTATTTTCCAAGTCGCAGACTATGGATTGGTGGCGGATTTGTTTGATGCCATACCAGCATTGGAAAAAGCTTTATAGGCGCGATACAGCTTTTTGGAGCCAGCACTTGAAAAAGTGCGATAAATAAAAGACACTGATAGGGCGTCATGCATAAAATACTGTATGGCGCCCTTTTTACCACTTCGGTGGATGATTGCATATTAGGGGGACCAGATGGTCAAGCAGGTAGGCGTTATTGGTGCAGGTCAGATGGGTGTCGGCATTTCACATGTCTGTGCACTTGGTGGCTATGAAGTGACCTTGGTTGATGTTTCCATGGAACGTGCGAACCAAGGGCTAGCGCGCATACGTGAAAATATGGGCCGTCAGGTTGGTCGCCAAATGATCAGTGACGCTGATATGATTAAGGCTGTTGATCTACTCAGTGGTGCCGATCAATTAGAAGCGCTGGCCTCAGCGGATATTGTTATTGAAGCCGCAACCGAAGACGAGACCGTCAAGTCGCAAATATTTGAGGATATATGCCCGCTTTTGAAGCAGGAATGCTTGCTTGGCTCCAACACCTCTAGCATATCAATCACTCGGCTGGCATCACGCACTAAGCGACCAGAAAAGTTCATGGGGGTTCACTTTATGAATCCAGTGCCACTGATGAAACTCGTTGAGCTTATCCCTGGCATTGCGACATCACCGGAAACAATCGAAATATTCTCCCGTTTTGCTAAGGATTTGGGCAAAACTGTTACTCAGTCAGAAGATTTCCCCGCCTTTATTGTAAACCGTATTTTGATGCCGATGATCAATGAGGCTATCTATGCTCTTTATGAAGGTGTGGGGACGGTGGAAGATATTGATATCGCCATGCACCTAGGGGCTAACCATCCGATGGGGCCGCTTACACTGGCTGATTTTATCGGCTTAGATACCTGTCTTTCTATTATGCAAGTGATGTATGAAGGCCTGTCGGACACCAAATATCGGCCATGTCCACTTTTGGTGAAATATGTTGAAGCTGGTTGGGTTGGCCGCAAATCAGGCCGTGGTTTTTATGACTACACCGGCGAAGGCGCCCCAAAGCCGACCCGGTAATGCAAAGCTGGGCTGCGCTTAAGTATAACGGCATTATGGGTAAGGTATGGATGATAAGGCTTCTTTGATGACTTTTGGGCCTCAGCAACATTATGCCGCGCTGATGGATGACGGCGAACTGAGGCCTGACACAGAACAGGCAGCGGTTATTGCCCGCTTGCAACAGCTGTATAATGAGCTTGAGCATTATCCTGAGGTACGCTCAAATGCCACGTCAATTCGTTCATGGCGGTTTTCTGCCCTGTTCAATTGGAACGGGCCTGACGCCAAGCCCCCACGGGGCATTTATCTCCATGGTGGTGTTGGGCGGGGTAAATCCATGCTGATGGATCTATTTTATGAGACAGCCCCGGTGAAGAATAAACGTCGGGTGCATTTCCATGAATTTATGCAGGAAGTCCACGCCCGAATGAAAGCTTGGCGCACTATGAGCGGTAAGGAACGGGCGCAGATGGGCGGTAAAGCCAGCGATGATGACCCCATCCCGCCGGTCGCCAATCAAATAGCCACTGAGGCAACTTTGTTGTGCTTTGATGAATTTCAAGTCAGCGACATCGCTGATGCCATGGTGCTTGGCCGCTTATTCAAGGAAATTTTAGATCGCGGTGTGGTGGTGCTGGCTACTAGCAACAGAGTGCCGGATGATCTTTATAAAGACGGATTAAATCGTCAATTGTTTTTGCCCGTGATTGAAATGCTCAAAGAAGCTTGGGATATTGTGCCTTTGGATGGCCCAACGGACTATAGGCTGGACCGAATGCGGGGAATGCAAACCTTTTATACACCGATCAACGATAAGAGCACAGCGGCCTTGTCGGCGGCTTTCTTTCGTCTGACAGACCGTAATGTGGAAGACCGCGATAAAGTGCCCACCGATGAAATATTGGTGCAAGGGCGAACCATTTTTGTACCGAAAGCAGCGCGGGGTGTAGCGGTTTTTTCGTTTAAGCGCTTGTGCGCTAATCCCCTTGGGTCTGCGGATTATTTAGCAATAGCACGGCACTATCATACGGTCATTATGGTTGCCATCCCTAAGCTCAGCAAAGACAAGCGTAATGAGGCCAAACGCTTTGTCACCTTCATCGATGCACTTTATGAGCAGAAAGTAAAATTTTTATGCTCGGCAGCGGTCATGCCGGAAGCTCTCTATCCCGCAGGGGATGGGTCCTTTGAATTTGAGCGTACAGTTTCACGGTTAATGGAGATGCAGTCGGAAGCGTATTTCGCTTTAGGGCACGGCGCTGATTAGAGGCTAAAATTATCCGTGATTTGCTAAATATAAGTCTTTTAAATGTGGTCTAAAAAGGCCACTATGCAATCAAGAATGCAGGGAGAAGATATGGAAAACACATCTTTTTTTTGTGGGTTAACCAGCTGGTAAGGAAATATCAACTCTTTCAGGTGAATGTGTCTATTGTATCGCTTGTTTGGTGCGATAAACCGATGTAGGGGCCTGAATGGTTAATTGATCTAATTTCGACTATTAATTTCATAGGTCTATGGGGCCGCATATTATTTTGGAGCATTTTCATGGCACGTAAAAAAATCGCACTTATCGGCGGCGGCCAAATTGGTGGCACGCTTGCTCACCTAGCCGCGATGAAAGAACTGGGCGACGTAGTAATTTTTGATATTGTTGACGGCCTACCCCAAGGTAAAGCCCTTGACTTGGCCCAAAGTGGTCCAGTTGAAGGCTTTGATGCAGCTACATCAGGAGCTAATGATTATACTGGCATTGCTGGCGCTGACGTTGTTATCGTCACTGCTGGCGTTCCGCGCAAGCCGGGCATGAGCCGCGATGATCTTCTGGGTATTAACTTGAAGGTTATGAAAGCTGTCGGCGAGGGTATCCGCGATAATGCGCCGAATGCTTTTGTTATTTGCATCACCAACCCGCTTGACGCCATGGTTTGGGCACTGCGCGAATTTTCTGGTCTGCCGCACAATAAAGTGGTTGGCATGGCTGGCGTGCTTGATAGTTCTCGTTTCCGCCATTTCCTCGCTGATGAATTCAAGGTCTCGGTTAAAGATGTTACGGCCTTTGTGCTTGGCGGCCACGGTGACACTATGGTGCCGCTCGCGCGTTACAGCACGGTAGCGGGTATTCCGGTGACTGACCTGGTTAAAATGGGCTGGACCACACAAGAGCGCTTAGACGCTATCATTCAGCGCACTCGGGACGGCGGCGCGGAAATTGTAGGTCTGCTTAAAACAGGCTCGGCATTCTATGCTCCCGCTACCAGCGCCATTTCTATGGCGGAAAGCTATTTGCGTGACAAAAAGCGTTTGCTGCCATGTGCGGCTTACCTCGACGGTCAATATGGCCTTGATGACATGTATGTCGGCGTACCGGTCATTATTGGTGATAGCGGTGTTGAGCGTATTGTAGAAATTGAGTTGCAGGGCGACGAACAACAAGGCTTTGATAATTCCGTAAATGCGGTCAAGGGTCTTGTTGAGGCTTGCAAGAAAATTGATCCTAACCTCGCTTAAGGATTAACTGAACAGGCACAACCATTTGAGGGACATATGAATATACATGAATATCAGGCAAAAGGCCTTTTGAAAAAATTTGGCGCACCGGTTCTGGCTGGTGGCGTCGCTTACACCCCCCATGAAGCGGTTGATGCCGCGAAAGAACTTGGGGGTCCGGTTTGGGTCGTTAAGGCCCAAATTCATGCAGGTGGTCGCGGCAAAGCGGGCGGCGTGAAGGTGGTTAAATCCATCGCTGACGTTGAAGCTATGTCGAAAGAGATACTTGGCAAAACACTGGTGACCCACCAAACGGGACCAGAAGGTAAAGAAGTGAAGCGCATCTATATTGAAGATGGTTGCGCTATTAAAAGCGAGTTTTACCTGTCGCTGCTTGTTGACCGCGCATCTGGCCGCATTGCCATTATGGCATCGACCGAAGGCGGCATGGACATCGAAGAGGTCGCAGCCTCAACACCTGAAAAAATTGTCACCATCACCATCGACCCGGCAACGGGCTTGCAAGCCTTTCATTGTCGCCGGGTGGCTTTTGGTCTTAATCTTTCTGGTGTTGCTGCTAAAGAATGCCAAAAAATTGTCGCCAGTCTTTATAAAGCTTTCACCGAGCTGGATGCCAGCATGCTGGAAATTAACCCCTTGGTGCTGACCGAAGACGACCACATGGTGGTGTTGGACGCAAAAATGGCCTTTGATAGCAATGCCCTTTTCCGCCACGCGGATGTGCGGGAGCTGCGCGACGAAAGCGAAGAAGACCCTAAAGAAATTGAGGCCAGCAAACATGACCTTAACTATATCAGTCTCGATGGCTCCATCGGCTGTATGGTCAATGGTGCCGGGCTTGCTATGTCGACCATGGATATCATCAAGCTTAAGGGCGGCGAACCCGCCAACTTCCTTGATGTGGGCGGGGGGGCTACCAAGGAACGCGTCACCGAAGCTTTCAAGATCATCCTGTCTGACAGCAATGTTGAGGGTATTCTCGTGAATATTTTCGGCGGCATCATGCGCTGCGATGTTATAGCGGAAGGCGTTATTGCCGCCGCGAAAGAAGTGTCGCTTGCAGTGCCACTTGTGGTGCGCCTTGAGGGAACCAATGTTGAGCTCGGGAAACAGCTGATGGCAGATAGTGGCTTGCCCATTATTAGCGCTGATAATTTAAACGATGCGGCTGAGAAGATCGTTAAAGCTGTGAAGGAGGCTTAAGTAATATGTCTATTTTAGTAGATAAAAATACCAAAGTTATTTGTCAGGGCTTTACCGGCGCGCAAGGAACTTTTCATTCAGAGCAAGCAATTGCATATGGCACCCAGATGGTTGGCGGCGTGACCCCGGGCAAGGGCGGTAACAGCCACCTTGACCTGCCTATTTTCAATACAGTTCATGAGGCTGTGGCGACAACAGAGGCCAATGCTTCGGTTATTTATGTGCCACCGCCCTTTGCAGCGGACGCGATTTTGGAAGCGATTGATGCAAAGATTGAATTGGTTGTTTGCATCACTGAAGGCATTCCAGTGCTGGATATGGTGCGGGTGAAGCGGGCGCTGCGCGATAGCGCGACCCGGCTTATTGGCCCTAACTGCCCTGGTGTTATCACGCCAGAAGAATGCAAAATAGGCATTATGCCGGGCCATATTCACCGCAAAGGTAATGTGGGTATCATCTCACGTTCTGGCACACTAACCTATGAAGCCGTGGCACAAACAACGGCGGCGGGCCTTGGCCAGACCACCTGCGTGGGCATTGGCGGTGACCCGGTTAATGGCACCAACTTCATTGATGTGCTTGAACTATTCTTGGCCGACGAAGAGACCCAGAGCATCATTATGATTGGTGAAATTGGTGGTTCCGCTGAAGAGGAAGCCGCTGCTTTCTTAAAGTCCAGCAAGGTCAAAAAGCCTGTTGCAGGCTTTATCGCAGGGGTAACAGCCCCTCCAGGGCGGACCATGGGTCACGCTGGGGCGATTGTCTCCGGCGGGCAAGGTGGCGCAGAAGACAAAATGGAAGCGATGCGAAGTGCTGGCATTCGGGTGTCCGATAGCCCTGCTGGCTTGGGTACAACGCTATTAGAAGCTATAGGCTAAACGTAACAAGGGGGGCGCGGCTTAAGCGCCGCGTCATTTGCCAATGGGCGCTGATTTTAACCATGCTACGACGCTAGAGGGTGTAAGCCCGGCGTTTGTTGAAACTTTGTACGGTCAATATATTGCTGACCCCACGTCGGTTGACCAAAGCTGGCAGAATTACTTTGCCGCCATAGAAGCCGGGGTTAATGACGCTGCTAAAGGCCCCAGCTGGGCCCGCAGTGATTGGCCCCTTAGGCCAGATGACGAGCTGACTACCGCCCTAGATGCCAGTGATATGGTTATCGACAAAGCCCCGGGCAAAAAAACAGGTAGCGCCATCAGCGAAGAAGAGGTGCGCGCCGCGACACGGGATAGTATCAAAGCACTCATGCTCATCCGCACCTACCGCGTTCGCGGGCATTTACTTGCTTCCCTTGACCCGCTTGGCTTGAATGAGGCCGAACCACACCCCGAGCTTGAACCTGCCTCCTATGGCTTTGGCCCTGAGGACATGGATCGCCCCATTTTTACTGATAATGTTTTGGGGCTGAAAGTTTCGACTGTTCGCGAAATTCTTCAAATTCTCAAGCGGACTTACTGCGGTAATTTTGCCGTAGAATTTATGCATATTAATGACGGTGAAGAAAAAGCATGGATCCAGCGCCGCATTGAAGGCCGTGATAAAGACATCCATTTTTCAGATAAAGGTAAGCTC
The DNA here is from genome assembly GCA_021774735.1 of Alphaproteobacteria bacterium. GTDB lineage: Bacteria > Pseudomonadota > Alphaproteobacteria > Sphingomonadales > Kordiimonadaceae > JAJFIS01. The sequence goes on from JAJFIS010000021.1 coordinate 83,015, forward strand.
GCAATATTATCTAAGCTGATTGAGGCTGAGCAATTTGAGAAATTTTTGGGCCGTAAATATACCGGCACCAAGCGCTTTGGACTAGACGGCGGTGAGGCGGCTGTGCCTGCGCTGGAAGGCATTATGAAAACAGGCGGCCAAATGGGCCTCCAAGAAATTGTTCTTGGCATGCCCCACCGTGGTCGGCTTAACGTTTTGGCGAATGTTTTGCAAAAACCATACCGCGCTATCTTTAACGAGTTCCACGGTGGCTCTGCCAAGCCCGATGATGTACAAGGCTCGGGCGATGTTAAATATCACCTTGGCACCAGTGCAGACCGGGAATTTGACGGCAATAAAATTCACTTGTCTTTGACTGCAAATCCATCACACCTAGAAGCAGTTGACCCTGTTGTGCTAGGTAAAGTGCGCGCCAAACAGGTGCTGCGCGGGGACGATGACCGTAAAACTGTGATGAGCTTGCTGTTGCACGGTGACGCTGCTTTTGCAGGACAAGGCATTGTGGCGGAATGTTTCGCCTTCTCGGGTGTTCACGGTTACAATAGCGGCGGTACGATCCATTTTATTGTTAATAACCAAATTGGTTTCACCACCAGCCCACAATTTTCGCGCTCGTCGCCCTACCCATCAGACGTGGCTAAAATGGTGCAAGCGCCTATTTTCCATGTTAACGGCGATGACCCTGAAGCTGTGGTCTATGCCACGAAGGTCGCCACCGAGTTCCGCCAAACCTTTGGCCGAGATGTGGTTATTGATATGATCTGCTATCGCCGCTTTGGCCATAACGAATCTGATGAGCCAGCCTTCACGCAGCCGATTATGTATCAAGCCATTAAGCACCAGCAATCTGTTGTGAAAATTTATGCTGACCGTCTTAAAGCAGAAGGCTATTTGACTGATGAGATGTTCGCCCAGATGGAGGCGGAATTTTCCAGCATGCTGGAAGATGAGTTCATTGCGGGCAAAGAATTTAGTGTCAAAACCGCCGACTGGTTTGAGGGTAAATGGGCGGGCTTTGGCCGTCCTGCTGATGAAGTGGATGCGCGCCGTGCTAAAACAGGCGTGGCTGAAACCACCCTGCGCACTATTGGTGAAGCCTTAACCTATACACCAGAGCATTTTAATCGTCACCGTACGCTTAATCGCATTTTAAGCGCTAAGGACATCATGTTCGAGAGCAATCAAGGCTTTGATTGGGCAACTGCAGAAGCTATGGCTTTTGGGTCCTTGATGATGGAGGAATATAATATTCGCCTATCAGGCCAAGACTGTGGCCGTGGCACCTTTAGCCAGCGCCATTCAGTTTTTGTCGACCAAAAAACAGAAGACCGTTACATTCCGCTGCAGCATTTAGGCGCTGATACCGGCACTTTTGAAGTGTTGGATAGCCCTTTAAGTGAATACGGCGTACTGGGCTTTGACTATGGCTATTCAAGCGCGGATCCGGGCACGCTTGTGCTTTGGGAAGCACAATTTGGTGACTTTGCCAATGGCGCCCAAATAATGATCGACCAATTTATCTGTTCCGCTGAGGCCAAATGGCTGCGGGCAAGTGGTCTTGTTATGCTTCTGCCCCATGGTTACGAGGGTCAAGGGCCCGAGCATAGCTCCGCGCGGTTAGAGCGCTATTTGCAATTGAGCGCCGAAGATAACTGGCAAGTGGTGAACTGTACAACACCGGCTAATTATTTCCATGTGTTGCGCCGCCAGATGCACCGCGATTTCCGCAAACCACTGGTTATTATGACGCCAAAATCTCTGTTGCGGCATAAGCGCTGTGTTTCAGCATTTGAAGATTTTGGCCCCGGCACCCAGTTCCACCGTACTTTGTGGGATGATGCCGACGCGAAACATCATATCGACCCTGACTTTAAACTTGGTGCTGATAGCAGTATCAAGCGGGTGGTGATGTGTAGCGGTAAGGTTTATTTCGATCTGCTAGCGGAACGTAATGCGCGCGGGCTTAAAGACACCTATATTTTGCGGGTTGAGCAGCTTTACCCATATCCCCATGATGCGGTTAAGGGAGATTTGGAGCGCTTTAAAAACTTAGAGCGCGTTGTTTGGTGTCAAGAAGAGCCGAAAAACATGGGATCTTGGAGCTATATTGATCCGTGGATTGAAGAAACTTTAATTGAACTTGACGGTAAGGCTTTAAGGCCACGTTATGCTGGCCGTTCAGCCAGCGCAGCCACCGCAACTGGGCTAGCTTCTAAGCATGCTATGGAGCAAGCCTCGCTTGTTGATAGTGCATTAAGCTAATGGCTTTGTGCAGACTTTATATTTTAACTCAGGTACCAAAAGGGTAGGAGACACCCCACATGGCAATCGAAGAAATCACCGTCCCCCAACTTGGGGAATCCATCACCGAAGCAACCATTGGCACATGGCTAAAGCAGGTCGGCGACGCTGTCGCGGCTGACGAGCCCATTGTCGAAGTAGAAACCGACAAAGTGGCGATGGAAATACCGTCGCCCGTCGCTGGTGTTCTTAGCGAACATACCGTGGCAGAAGGGGACAATGTTGAAATTGGCGCCTTGATTGCCAAAGTGGACACCGAAGGTAAAGCGTCAGCGAGCGTAGCTCCTGCGGCCAAAGCAGAGCCTGCACCCAAAGCGGCTGCACCAGCGGCCGCGCCAGCACCAAAGCCCGCTGTTGCTGCATCCAGCCCCCAAGCTTTAATGCCCATGTCGCCTGCCGTGCGCCGGATGATGGAAGATTATAATCTTGATCCATCCAGCATTGAAGGCACCGGCAAAGATGGCCGTTTGACCAAAGCCGACGTCATGAAGGCGATTGATTCAGGGTCTGCGCGCACCTTTAGTGCCGGGCCTAGCGCCACAGCAGCACCAGCGGATGAAGGCCCGAGGGAAGAGCGGGTGAAGATGACCCGCTTGCGCAAGAAAATTGCTGAGCGCCTGAAAGATGCACAAAATACTGCCGCAATGCTAACCACCTATAATGAGGTGGATATGACAGCCGTGATGGCTGCGCGGGTGAAATACCGCGAGCTGTTTGAGAAGAAACACGGTATTCGCCTTGGTTTCATGAGCTTTTTCACCAAAGCTTGTTGCTTGGCGCTGAAAGAAATTCCAGCCGTGAATGCGATGATCGACGGCGATGAATTGGTCTACCATAATTTCTGCAACATCGGTGTGGCGGCTTCCACCCCAAACGGCCTTGTGGTACCTGTTGTGCGTGATGCACAAGATTTATCCTTTGCTGAGACCGAGAAAACTATCGCTGGCCTTGGCCGCAAAGCCCGCGACGGCAAGCTAACCCTTGATGATATGCAGGGCGGCACCTTTACCATTTCTAACGGCGGTGTTTTTGGCTCACTGATGAGCTCGCCCATTTTAAACGCGCCGCAGTCGGGCATTTTGGGCATGCATAAAATTCAAGAACGCGCGATGGTTGAAAACGGCCAAGTTGTTATCCGTCCCATGATGTATCTGGCCCTTAGCTATGATCACCGGGTTATTGATGGCCGCGAAGCTGTGACCTTCCTTGTGCGGGTTAAAGAAGCGATTGAAGACCCTCAGCGCCTGTTGCTGGACACATAAATAATTGACGGTGATGGTAGGGTTTAAACTCGCCATAGGAGATGACGATGAGTGATGAATTTGACCTTGTAGTGATTGGTGCGGGCCCTGGCGGTTATGTAGCTGCCATACGGGCTGGTCAGTTGGGACTGAAAACTGCCTGCATAGAAAAACGTGAAACTTTGGGCGGCACCTGCTTGAATGTCGGCTGTATTCCATCGAAAGCTTTGCTGCATGCTTCTGAACTTTACGAGGAGGCAGGACATGGGTTCGAGAAATACGGCATTACAGTTAAGGGCTTAGATGTAGACCTGAAGGCTATGCTGGCCTCCAAAGACAAGGTTGTCGGCGAGCTAACTGGCGGCATTGAATATTTATTCAAGAAAAACAAAGTTGAATGGATCAAAGGTGCGGCTAAATTTGTCAGTAAAGACACCATTGAAGTTGCGCTGAATGATGGCGGCAAGCGCACCGTGAAGGCCAAAAACACCATGGTGGCGACAGGTTCTGATGTGGCGAGCTTGCCGGGTATTGAAATTGACGAGAAGAAAATTGTTTCCAGCACCGGTGCGCTTGACCTCAAGAAAGTGCCAAAGCATATGGTCGTTATTGGCGGCGGCGTTATTGGGCTGGAGCTTGGCTCGGTTTGGCGGCGCTTGGGCGCGGAGATCACCGTTGTTGAATTTATGGATCAGGTTTTGCCGGGTATGGACGGCGAGGTGCGCAAAAACTTTGGCCGGATGATGAAAAAGCAAGGCATGACGCTGAAGCTTTCTAGCAAAGTCACTGGCGTTAAGAAGTCAAAATCTGGCATGCAAGTTAGTTACGCATCCGTAAAAACCGACAAGAGCGATGTCATTAACTGTGATGTGGTTTTGGTGGCTGTAGGTCGTCACCCCTATACTGCCGGGCTGGGCTTAGAGACCGCAGGCGTTGAGATGGACGACCGTGGCCGGATAAAAATTGCCCATGATTTTTCCACCAATGTGCCGGGCATTTGGGCCATTGGCGATGTAGTGGAAGGGCCGATGTTGGCGCATAAAGCCGAAGACGAAGGCATGGCCTGCGCAGAAAACATTGCGGGCCTAACGGGTTATGTAAACCATGATGTTATCCCCGGTGTTGTCTATACGGTGCCAGAAGTGGCAAGTGTTGGTAAAACGGAAGAAGAACTGAAGGAAGCGGGCGTTGCTTACACAGCAGGTAAGTTCCCTTTCACTGCCAACAGCCGCGCCAAAGCCAATCAAAGCACCGAAGGCTTTGTGAAAATACTTGCTGATAAAGCAACCGACCGCATTTTGGGTGCCCATATCATTGGCTCTGACGCGGGTAATATGATCGCTCAACTGGTCACCGCGATGGAATTTGGTGCATCAGCTGAAGACATCGCCCTGACATGTCATGCGCACCCAACGGAAAGTGAAGCGGTGAAAGAAGCTGCGCTGTCGGTGCATAAACGGCCTATCCATATGTAGGTAATAGTGGATCTATCTGGTTACAAGGTGACCTTAAAGTTAGCCTTGTATATAGTAACTGGGTAGCCATATTATTTGTGTTTTCTAGTATAAGGATTTTATACCTTATCGAGATCACGCAAGGCTCGGTGAATATCAGCTTGCTTTCCTCTGACATAATGTACCAGTCCTTGGTCCACCTTCATAATGCGGTCAATCCACCAATCCCGCAGAAAATGGCTTAGTTTTTGGCGCGTTGCGGTATCATTGTTAATTTGCCATGCCTTGATTAATTTATCCATTTTTGTCGTTAGCTTTTTGTTGCTTGTTCTATTGCTTTTCAGTTCAGGATAACCGCATAGCTCCATAATTATTTCGATGCGTTTAAAGTGTTTCTTGGTGTTTTTCACAATTTTTAAAAGGGTTAAGTCGATCGTTTCATCATCATGGAACCCATTAAAAATACTGTTATTAAGCAAGACCATGGCTTGGTGGTCCTTATCAATTGGTTCAATACCCACTCTAAGGCTATCATCCCAGATCAATATCCCTTTATTTGATGCGAGAGGCAACTCGATCCAAAAAGTGCTGCCCGAGCCCCGAACGCTTTCAAAACTTATCCTTCCGCCCATTTGCTGGATTAATAGCTTACATAAGGCCAAGCCAATGCCGGTTCCTTCTTGAGCAATCCCTGAATTAATCCCAAGGCGCTGAAACATATTAAAAACATTCGAATAGTCTTTTGGGTTAATGCCAATGCCCGTATCCGCCACAGAAATATGTAGGAAACCATTGGCGGTCTTGCGGCTGTTAATGGTTATTGTTCCGCCTTCAACATTGTATTTTACAGCGTTGGATAAAAGATTGATGACAATCTGTTTGAAGCGCATTAGATCGGTGCGGATGTGGCTCTTGGGGTCGTGCGTAATATTATTGATAATTTTAATGCTGCGCAAAGAGCAAATTGGGGCCATCTGATCAACACATTCTTTTATAACTTCTTTGGCACAGACATCATCCAGTGAGATAGCAGCTTGTTCCGCCTCGACCTGTGATAGGTCTAGTATCTCATTGATTAATTCAAGCAAGTGATTGCCGCCATTTAAGATATTGGCCACATATTCGCTTTGTTTGCTGGTTAAGGATTTGTTTTGGTTAATCTGGAGCATTTGCCCAAAGCCTAGGACGGCATTTAAGGGGGTTCGCAATTCGTGGCTCATGCTGGCAAGAAATTCCGATTTAGCCAAACTGGCATGCTCGGCCTCTTCCTTTGCTTTTTGTAATTTTTCTTCATTATTTCGGCGATGAGTAATATCGGTGATGGACCCCGCCATGAAAGTGGGCTCACCATTGTCATCACGGCTTACGCTGCCCCTTGTTAAAATCCAAATATAGTCGCCAGTTTTTCTACGCATGCGAACTTCAGTATTCAGAGGCGCCCCGCCATTTAAGTGAGATTGAACCTGTTCCCAAACGCGCTCTTGGTCATCAGGGTGAACAAAGTCAGTAAATGTTTGCACCACAGGTTCTAGCTCATCGAGGTCATACCCTAAAATTTCAGCCCATCGGGGTGAAAAGTAATCATATCCTGTTTTGACATTCCAATCCCAAATCCCATCATTTGTTCCAGCTATCGCGCGTTGAAACCGGTCTTCACTTTCTGATAAAGCCACCTCTTCTAAAGTCAGTTTCTTTGTCAGGGCTTCTGCTTCAAGGGCGCGAATGGTTAGGGCCCTATTGAGCCACAAAGTTATCCCGAACAAGGCTCCCATAATGGAACCAAAGATAAGAACGACCATGGATGCAATTTCAGCAGGCTGTGCAATGTCATGATTGTTAAGGTTACTGTTGCTGGTCTGTAAGGCGTTGAACAATAGAAAAACGAAAAAGAGGGTAAAAACCATCCCGGAAACAGGCCACAATGCTGATAAGTTACTGATATAAAATTCATCGGCCCAAGTAATTTTTTTAGCCAGAGCTATCATGCCAATGCCAAGGCTAGAAAAGCCAAAGGAGGTATGCATTGCCATATTAGATAAGGCAGGCCATCCGTAGGCTGCAGGTAAATTAAAGGCGTAGCCAAAGGCGGCAACCAAACCGAGCCCTATAACGATTGAACCAAAAATTCCCAGCATCCAGCTTTGGCGTTGCGGGTCCTTGACCATGGCTGCAGCTAACATACCAATGCTTGATAGCGTAAAAGATATCGCAGTATTGGGGGCCATTCGCCCAGGGTGATATGCCTCAGTGGTTATATAATGATCCATAAATAGCTGATCTATATGGTAATTAAGGCCAAATACATATTGTGAGCCAGTTAACGTGCCGATTAAAATGGCGAGAATACTGGCTGGAATTGTGATATTTGGTTTATTCAGATGCAATGAAATCAGTGCCGTTCCGGCCATAATGAAGCCTAAGGCCGTATTGAATTGCATTGCGACAAATTGAGGTAAAATCTGGATCAAGAACGACTGGTGCGAAAACCAGCCAATGATAACTGTCAATCCTAGCAAGAATGATATAGCACCAGAAATTATGGGCAATATATGTATGAAGCGCTGAAATCTGCTAACTGTCATATGTATCCTCGACATAAAGTTTTGCTAGCATAGCTTAGGGTATGTCTATTTGACATTTGTCATAAATATTCCGGTAGCTATGGAGCAGATATTTAATTATGGACCATTCAAAGCCATATAATTTTTGTATAGTAAATCTCTTAATAATATCTTTAATATTAGACAAATGGTAGCAATAACTCAATTTGAAGGACTGGCTGGTCAGTTTGTTTCTCAATGTTATTTGGGCATTGCCTTTGCGCCGTATTAGTTATTAGTGGAAAGAAAATATGCGTATTTTATTTACATTGTTATTTTACCTGTTTGCCTCAATAGCTTCGGCAGCTGATGACAAGCCCTATCTATATATTCTCGGTGTAGCGCAGGATGCTGGTTATCCCCAAGCTGGATGCTACAAACCGCACTGTATGCTGGGCTGGGAATATCCTAATAAGCGACGCGGCGCCACATCAATCGCCCTTGTTGACCGTGGTGCTGGTGCCAAATATCTCTTTGAGGCCACGCCCAATTTTCCGGCGCAATTATACGCGCTTGAAACAGAAGCACCTTCTTCGACATATGCTCTAAAAGGTATTTTTCTGACCCACGCCCATATTGGTCATTATGCCGGCTTGATGCATTTGGGGCGAGAAGCAATGGATGCTTCACGCGTGCCCGTCTATGCTATGCCGCGCATGCGAAAATTTTTGACAGATAATGGACCATGGGGGCAATTGGTGGCGAACCATAATATTGCGCTTCAGGCTTTAGCAGCTGATGGGCCGGTAACGCTGAGCTCTGTTACCGTGACCCCCTTTTTGGTGCCCCACCGCGATGAATATAGTGAAACGGTTGGCTATCACATTAAAGGGCCCAATAAAGTGGCGCTTTTCATTCCGGATATCAACAAATGGACGCTCTGGAGTCATGATATAGCCGAGGAGATTAAGGCTGTTGATTATGCCCTCATCGATGCCACCTTTTATGATGGTAATGAGCTGCCGGGGCGGAATATGGCAGAAATACCCCACCCCTTTGTGATTGAAAGCTTAAAGGCGCTTGAAGGTTTGTCTGCTGCGGACCGTAGTAAAGTCATGTTCATTCACTTCAACCATTCTAATCCATTGTTGGACCCCAAAAGCCCCCAAACCAAAGCGGTGTTGGCAGCAGGTTACCGCATTGCGGTTGAGGGCATGAAGTTGGGACTATAGGGCGGTCTCAAGGGTGAGGAGCCATTTTTTGCGGGGCAAGCCACCGGCGTAGCCTGTTAGGCTGCCATCTTTGCCAATAACCCTGTGGCAGGGAATGATAAGCGCCACGGGGTTGCTACCATTAGCCCCGCCAACGGCGCGTGGATGACTTCTTACTTTTTCTGCTAGCTTAGCGTAACTCCATGTTTTTCCTGCTGGAATATCACGTAAGGCCCGCCATATGTCTTGTTGAAAAGGGGTGCCGCGCGGCGCTACTTTTAGCTTATCAAGAGCAGTAGGGTCGCCAGAAAAATACTGTTGAAATGCTTGGGAGATTGTCGGGTCAGGCTTGGCATCATTTATCATTTCACAATCGTAATGTTTTGCCAAATGTTGTTTGATGCGCTCACTCTGGTCTGCAAATTCGCAGATACAAATATGGTCGTCCTGCATTATAATGGTCAATGCACCTACAGGGCTTGGCAGGGTAAAACGCTTTAACATATGCTTAAATCCTTGTTATGTTCATGCCGCCATGCTTTAGGGTTCATGCCTTCAGTTTCTTTAAAAACTTGGTTAAAGCGTCGCAGGCTCGTAAAGCCAGCTTGCATGGCAATATCGAGAATAGACATATTGGTGGCGGTGAGCATATTCTTGACCAATGCCATTCGGTGGCGGTTCATCGCCTCAACGGGGCTATAGCCCAAATGCTTGGCGAACAAGCGGCGTAAATGACGGTCAGTAATGCCAAGCTTATCGGCAAGGGCTTCGCTTTTCTCAGCGCTCAAATATCCATCAGCAATTAAGCGCAACGCCCGCGATACAGTTGTTTTTGTGCCTTGCCACGCTGGGCTTCCGGGTACCGTTTCGGGTCTGCAACGTTTACAGGGACGAAAGCCGGCCGCAATTGCTTCAGCAACACCTGCAAACCAAACTGTGTTTTTGCGTTTGGGTTTCGGTGCTGGGCATATCGGCCTGCAATAGATGCCAGTGGTTTTCACGCCGAGGAAAAATACCCCGTCAAAACTTTGGTCTCGCTCTAATGTGGCGCGGTAAAAAATATCTATTTGTTCGTTTGTCATGAAAAGACTATAGCGACTAAGGCGGCAAAACACTCGCTACATTCGGACCTGGCATTCTTTTTTGTTTAATATTTTACGCTCAGGTAAAGAGATAGCTGGCCACCAAAATGGAAAAAGCTACGGCCAAAAAGGGCAGATAGTCCAATTTAATCAGCTCACTGTCTGTTTTAACAGCATGGGCAACCTTGCGGGATGCATGCCAACTGGAAAATGCCGACGCCCATGCCCCTAATGCCAGTAAAATGACTGCGGCATTGGAAAAATTATCATCCAGCGTTGGCCATAGAGCAAGCCCAGCATAGGCAAGCATGATGGCGGTTAGGGTGAGAGAAATATATAACCCGATGATGATATAGCCCCTAAATTTATTCACTGAGATCGTCCCCTACCCACTATTGTCGCCTAAAGGCTTTATCATAAACTTTCTTAAGCTGCACACTATCAACTTCTGTATATATTTGGGTACTAGAAAGGTCAGCGTGGCCCATAAGCTCTTGAATAGTACGTAGATCACCGCCCGCAGATAACAAATGGGTGGCGAAGCTATGGCGCAGGGCATGGGGCGTGGCACTGTCAGGCAGACCGAGTGCAATGCGTATCTTTTGCATCGAAAGCTGAATTGCGCGGGCATTTAACCTTCCACCACGTTTGCCTAGGAATAAGGCTCCATCCATGGCAATGTCATAGGGGCAAGCAGCGCGGTATAGGGCCACCGCTTCTAGTGCCACGGGCAGCAAGGGCACGATGCGTGTTTTGCCGCGTTTGCCGGTAACCCGTAAGCTGTCCCTGCGATCGATATCACCGCCATTTAAGCTTAAGGCTTCACCGATGCGCAATCCACAGCCATAAAGCAGGGTGATAACAGCTTGGTCCCGAAGCGCACACCAATCATCGCTCGCAAATTCGCCAATTATTTCAACGCTGGTGCGGGCGTCTTCCTCTGTTAGGGGCCGCGGAATGGTGTGGCTTTTTTTTGGGCTTTGAACCGCACTGATGGCGTCATTGCTGATGGCTTCAACGCGGTCAAGATACTGGTAAAAATTGCGCAGGGCCGAAAGTTGTCGCGCAGCAGAACGGTTGCTAATACCACCAGACCGGCGACTGGCCAGAAAGGCCCGAAAATCTATCACACGGGCGGAGGCAATGGTGTTTCTGCTAACCATTTCACCGTGATGATCGGCACTAAATATCAAATATTGACCGACATCGCGGAGGTAAGCCTTAATGCTATGTTCGGATAGGCGTTTTTCACTGGTTAAATAGCGCTGCCAGCGGCTGATGAGCGCGCTAACATCATCACTTACACTAAGCCTATAATCACTTGTGGTGGGCAGCATCATTTTACCGGGTAACGCAGCCGGCCCAAAAAGCGACTAAGCGAGGGCATTTTTTCCTTCACCTTGCGGAATTGAAATTTCGCTTTTTCAATCTGCATGACATTTTCAATGCGACGATCCAAAAATTCCCAAGTGTCAGCGAGGTCATCAGAGCTGTCATCCAGCCATATTTGCAGCGTTGACATATAAACGGCCGCCAGCATCATGCGCTTGGTGTACCAATTATAATCGGTGGCTGTGTCACCGGCCGCCCGCCACATCTGGTCGCAGGTGCGCCACAGTGCTTTGGCACCGAGCCCCGCATGGGGCGGCAACAGCATATAACTCATGCCCCGGCGAACAATTTCCCGCTGGTCTTTATTTTGTTGCAGTCTAACGCGGACAGCAGTGGTTATCCGCTCGCGTATTTTCATCGAAGGCAGATCAAGCGTCGCAAGCTCTGCCATCATGACCTCATCAACCATTTGCAGGTGCAGGGCCAACATTTCTTCAGGTCCCCCCGGGAAGGCAAGCTCAGCAAAGCCGGATGACACACCGCAGTCTTCCGCTGCACGGCCCATCGTTGCTTTTGACCAGCCGTCAAAGGCAACATGCTCTAGCGCTGCTTTCATCAGGGGCAACCGCATTTCATCTGGCGTGACATCCTGCGCTGTGTCACTGGTGTCTTTGGTCTTTGACTGGGCCATCATCTGCTCCTTATGCCTCACAAAGCCATAGCAAGTTTCTTAGCGTAATGCGAGGGGCGTAATGTCGCATTTTTGCATGGAAGCCCAAATTGTGCTAGTCTTGTCTGGTGAATGTAACAGGGCTCGGCGCTGATGACAGTGCGGGGCTTTAGTTGCGCGTATATTAAATGGCTTGAGACAGCATCATATGTCTGCTATACCGCCCTCGCTCGGCGCGGTAAAGCCACGTGATGCTTTATCTAATTTGCCTATAGAAAGGAGTGAACAACCTATGCAGGTTGTTGTTCGCGAAAATAATGTTGATCAGGCCTTACGTGCTTTGAAAAAGAAGCTTCAGCGTGAGGGTGTGTACCGTGAAATGAAATTGCGGCGCTTCTACGAAAAACCTTCTGAAAAGAGGGCCCGTGATCAGGCTGCGGCTGTACGCCGCGCCCGTAAACTGGAGCGCAAGCGCATGGAACGGGACGGTATTGTTAGCAATCGCTAATTGATATTTTCTTGATCTGGTTAAAAGAAACCCCCGGATGCGTGAGCGCCCGGGGGTTTCTGCTTCTTAGCATGCTAAACCTTCAAGGGAGTTAGCAGGCAGCATGGGGGTACCGCCAATGGATGCCAGAAGCTTATAGGTCGAACTTTATGCCTTGGGCGAGCGGTAGCTCGCGGCTGTAGTTCACGGTGCTGGTTTGCCGGCGCATATAAACTTTCCATGCGTCAGAGCCACTTTCGCGGCCACCACCCGTTTCTTTTTCACCGCCAAAGGCGCCGCCAATTTCTGCGCCGGATGTGCCGATATTGACGTTAGCGATACCGCAGTCACTACCCTCAGGGCTAATGAAATGCTCGGCCTCGCGGACATCGGTGGTGATAACGGCACTGGAAAGACCTTGCGGAACAGCATTATGTATATCAAGGGCATCCTGCCAGTTGCTATATTTAACAATATAGAGGATCGGCGCGAAGGTCTCTTCGCACATGCTGGGTGTTTGCGACGGCATTTCTGCAATGGCAGGCTTGGCGTAATACCCACCTTCAACACCGTCGGCACGGCCACCACCGGTAACCAAGCCACCTTCGGCGCGGGCTGCATCCAATGCTTTTTCCATAGCCGTAAAACTTGCTTCATCAATGAGCGGGCCAACAAGGGTGCCATCAATTAGCGGATTGCCAATGTTTAAGCCCTCGTAGGCTTTTTTCAGGCGCGGAACGAGGGCGTCATAGACACTTTCATGGACAATAAGGCGCCTTGTGCTGGTGCAGCGCTGACCGGCGGTACCAACCGAGCCAAAGACAATGCCGGGGATCGCCATCTCGATATCTGCGCTGTCCGTTACAATAATGGCGTTATTGCCGCCGAGCTCAAGCAGACAGCGACCAAAACGTTCCGCCACACGCGGGGCCACTTGGCGACCCATGCGGGTGGAACCTGTGGCAGAAATAAGCGCCATGCGGCTGTCATCCACCATCGCTTCACCCACATCACGCCCGCCAATGAGTATTTGGCTTAGGTTTGCTGGGGCATCATCACCGAAATTCTCTACGGCGCGGTCAAAAATCTTTTGGCAGGCTATCGCCGTCATCGGTGTTTTCTCGCTTGGCTTCCAAATTACCGGGTCGCCGCAAACAACCGCCAAGGCCGTGTTCCATGACCAAACAGCAACGGGGAAGTTAAAGGCACTAATAACGCCGATAGGGCCAAGGGGTTGATAATATTCCCGCATATGATGCCCGGGGCGCTCTGATGCGATGGTAAGGCCGTAAAGCTGGCGCGATACACCAACCGCATAGTCGCAGATGTCGATCATCTCTTGGACTTCGCCTTTGCCTTCTTCCAGAATTTTGCCGCATTCAGCGGTTACGAGAGCAGACAGGGCGTCTTTATTTTTGCGTAGTTCCTCGCCAAGTAAGCGGATCAGCTCTCCCCTGCGTGGGGCCGGTATCATCCGCCATCTTTTAAAGGCTTCTACTGAAGCGCCAATCTTGGCCTTAAGGTCGGGGACTGTATCTTCGCGCACACTACCCATTTTTTTGCCGTCGATAGGGCTGAAGACATCCATATTCCCTTGGGAAAAGTCAGCTGGTTCCATATCCATAGAGCGAATGATATCAGCAATAGTTTCGGTCATAATTTCATCCTGTCGCAATTAATTTAAGCAGTTATCCGGTTATTCAGCGCCAATGCCTGCGGTTTCCATCGCCGTGGATTGGTCATAGTTTGAACCAAAACGGTTTGTGATGAAATCACTGAAATCGGTATCTTCTTGGCGAACAAAACCTTTTTGGGGTAATTTGCCTTCAGCCATCAGGTCCACCATGGCACAAATGCCAGATGCGGTAGTTATTTGAATGGCAGAATAAAGCTGGCCATCAATTTCGCGGGCATAAACCTTATGGGCATAGCTTTCTTGCATGAAGCGGCCCCCTTGATCGCCGGTCACATTGACGAAAATCAACACGACATCTTGCATTGTAATCGGTAAGGCATGCTCAAATATTTCTTTCGCAAGGTCAGGGCGCTCCCCAAGGCGCAGGTCTTGCAGGAGCATTTTCAAAATGCTGCGGTGACCGGGGTATCGGACAGTGCGGTAGTTGAGATTCTGAACTTTGCCGTTCAAGGTCTCACACAAAGTGCCAAGGCCGCCTGAGGTGTTAAAGGCTTCATAGGTGATGCCGTCAAGAGAGATTTGCTCCAATTCTTCCAGCGGCGGCACTTCGCGCAGTTCACCGTCTACAATGGCTTCACAGGGGTTTAAATATTCATTGATTAGGCCGTCCGTGGACCATGTCAGATTATATTTCAGGGCATTGGATGGGTATTTCGGCAAAGCACCAACGCGCATATGTACATTTTGAAGTTCATCAAAATGCTTGGCAAGATCATAAGCAACGATGGAAATGAACCCGGGTGCCAGGCCACATTGCGGCACGAAGGCGCTCTGCGAATCGGCGGCTAACTCTTGCACAAGGCGGGTGGATTCTACATCTTCGGTCAGATCAAAGTAGTGAACCGCAGCTTCCTTCGCAGCTGGTGCAATGAAGCGGCCCAACGTGAAGGGAACGGCGGTTACAACGGCAAACTTACCGTCCATAGCGGCAACAAGGGCCGCGTGGTCGGTGGCATCTAATATTATGGTTGATACTGCATCATGCTTTGGTATGCGTTTGAGTGATGCTTCGCTCATATCGGCGACCGTGACATGATAATCGCCACTAGTGGCGAGAAGTGCCGTGATCATTTCGCCGATTTTACCGGCACCGATAAGCAGAATTTTATGCATAGAAACTAGCCCTAAAAAAAGGCCAGGCCAGCTTCTACCGCCGTGAAGCATAAGAAGCGGGCCCAGACCAAATGAAATTACCCAATTAATCTCGACACTAGGTCAAGTTTACACCTTTACATCTCTGCAAAAGTGGATTGTATAGTGGCAGGTACATCTCTGCAAAAGTGGATTGTATAGTGGCAGGAAAGTCCGTCAGATAAAAGGTTTTATCTTGTAGAAAAGCTGTTAAAATACCATCAAAATAACGGAGAGTTCGTCATTATGTCTAGTATACTCGATAGCAGAGATCAGCGCCTTCTGGCATTACTCAGTGAAAATGCTCGGGCTTCCACGGCCGAGCTTGCACGCATATTGAAGCTTTCGCGTTCGACTGTTCAAGACCGGATTAACCGGCTTGAAAATCGCGGCGTCATTGCCGGTTATACGGTACGCTTGGACCATGGCCATGCCGTTAGGCAAGTTTGGGCGCAGGTAATGATCAAGGCAGAGCAGCGCTCGCAGGACCAAGTTATCAGCAGTATTAGAAAAATTGAAAGCGTTCGGGCCCTACATACAACAACGGGTGAATTTGACTTGATTGCACGGGTAACAGCAGCCACTACCGAGGTGCTAGATGGCGTGCTTGACGCCATTGGTCGGCTACCGGGCATCGAGCGCACTAAAACTTCTATTTTGCTCTCAAAGAAATTCGAACGCTAAAACAGCCTTTAAAAATGTTGCTTGTCACTAGACCGTGATTGGTAGTGATCGTCATCTCGCATTATATCCAAGTCAAAGCGATATATGTGGCTAGAGGTATGAGGAGACTGTTTTGTCCGACGGTAGCTTTCCAAAAGTTAAGGAAGCAATGGAAGTAAGTCCATTGGAGGCTCAACGCTTGCGCGCTAAGGCTAGCTACGGCGCTGCGGTTGCTGTTGAAGCAAACATCATTCGGGTGTTGGCTGAAAATCCAAAGGATTACACAGGGCCCGGCACCAATTGTTATATTGTTGGCACTGAGCGGTTGATCATCATTGATCCTGGTCCACGGGATGCAGGTCATATCGATGCCGTAATGAAAGCGGTTGATGGTCGGCCTGTGAAAGGAATTTTTGTCACCCATAGCCACCAAGACCATAGCCCAGCGGCTGCTACACTACAGGAAAAGCTAGGGGCAACCATTTATGGCTTTGGGGCGATCGATGAAATTGAGACTGCAGAAAGTGTTGATTGGGCTTTCAAGCCAGATATTACTTTAACGACAGGGCAAAAGATTGGAAGCGGAGATACACAAGTAGAAGCTATTCACACGCCCGGACACTTTCCCAATCATTTATGTTATGCATTACCAAATTCTGGTGTGATATTTTCCGGTGACCACGTCATGGGTTGGTCAACAACGGCGATCGTACCGCCGCTGGGTAATCTATGTGATTATATGACCTCGCTTGATAAGCTTGAAGTAAGGCAAGCGCGCGCCTTCCTGCCCAGCCACGGCGATGTAATAGCAGACCCTAAGGAGCGCATTATTGCGATCAGAGAACATCGTTATCTAAGGTCTGAGCAGGTTCGAATTTGCCTCAATAAGGGTATGGTTTCGGCGGCAGAAATAACTGAAGCTATCTATAAAGGCTTGACCCCTCGGCTGTTTGAAGCTGCAAAGGGCTGTGTTGAGGCCCACATAGAGTTTTTAGAAAAGCTTGACGGCAATCTCTCTGCTGCTGAATAATATCTTTTTTAGTGGCGGAAGGACCATGATGTATATTTTCGAAACAGGCCGACAAGATTTAAAGAAGGTCAGGTTGATGGATACCGAGCTGCCCCTTTTGGCAGCAGGCCAAATCTTGTTATCCATTGAGGCTTTCGCTTTGACCGCCAATAATGTCACCTACGGCCTGACCGGTAACATGATGCAATATTGGGATTTTTTCCCGTCTAGCAACCCTAAAGAATGGGGCCGAGTGCCTGCGTGGGGCTTCGCTTGTGTGACGGAAAGTCTGCATCCTGATGTTGCGGTGGGCACCAGGGTTTATGGGTTTTTCCCCATGGCCAGCCATTTGATTATTAATCCAGTAAAAATTTCCCCAAATGGTTTCATTGATGGCGCAGCGCATCGAAGCCACTTAAATATAGTCTATAATAGCTATGTTAATGTGGCAACGGACCCACTGTATCAGCCAGATACTGAAAATATTATGATGCTGTTTAGGCCATTATTTACGACGAGTTTTTTAATCGATGATTTCTTGGGTGATAATGACTATTATGGGGCGGAGCAGATCATTCTCTCTAGTGCGTCATCAAAAACGGCAATGGGAGCAGCTTTTTTACTGCACCAGAATAAAGCGGAAAGCGGCCAGAAAATTATTGGCCTGACCAGCTCTAGTAACATGGAGTTTGTTAGAACCCTTGGGTTTTACGATCAAGTTGTTAGCTATGATGCCATTGATAGATTGGATAACGCGGTGCCGACAGTTTATGTCGATATGGCGGGCAGCATGGAAGTGCGCAGTCGCATCCATCATCATTTCGGCGATGTCTTAAAATATAGCTGTGCGGTGGGGGCTTCCCACTGGGATGCCTTTGGCCAGGGTGTAACACTGCCCGGCCCGGCACCGTCGCTATTTTTCGCCCCTGCTCAGGCCAATAAACGCTCTATCGATTGGGGTACAGTGGCTCTCAATCAGAAAATAGGTGCTTCATGGAATGCCTATATTGCCAGTGCAAAGAACTGGCTGAATGTAAAAAATGTCTCGGGCGGCGAAGGCCTAGAAGCTGTTTGGCAATTGATGTTAGATGGATCAGTTGACCCCAAAGATGGTTATATCATTGGTTTGAATATATGACATATATCGCAGCGGGGGTACGGCATATCAATGGGCCGCAAGAGCCTATTGAGGCCATGAATATTGCTCCCTTTCGCTCAAAAGTCCCTTGGTTTGGCGCTGATTTGCAAACCCTGCGTAATGCATTCCGTCCTCCTGCCCCCGTTGACAAGCATTATGCAGCAGCAGCGCTCTCTGTGCCATTGGAAGACGGTAAATTTGGGGCGCTGACCATTGCGGTTGACCATCCAAAGGATGGCCCATCTGGCAAGTGTTTGGTCTTGTGTCATGGGCTTGGTGGTACATCAGATAGTAGTTATATGTGTGCCGCCGCAAGTTATTTTTTAGAGCAAGGTTATAGCGTTTACCGCATCAATATGCGGGGTTCTGGGCTGTCAAAAGAAACGGCACCTGCGCCCTATAGCGGCGGTTTAACCGCTGATTACTGTGCAGTATTAAAAGCCATAGAGCCAGCGCATTATTCGGGTGGGCTCTATCTCATGGGCTTCTCCCTCGGTGGTCAGCTGATGCTACGCACTTTAGGAGAGGGCAAGGTTGATGTTCCTGTGGCGGCGGCTTTCAGTGTTTCAGCACCACTAAATCTAGCCAGTGCATCTGACCAATTAAATTTACCGAGAAACAAATTTTATCTACGCTATTTGGTGGAAAATATGAACCGAGACTTGGCGCATCTACTGCCTGATTTTGATGAAAAACCGCCAAAGTCTGTCATGGAATATGATGACCGTTTAATTGCACCCTTTATGGGGTTTCGTGATGCTGCTGCTTATTATGCTGGAGCCAGCTGCATCTATAAACTAGACCAGATTACAGTGCCTTTGATGGCGTTGCATGCGGCGGATGACCCATGGATTCCAGCGGCAGATTACCACGGGGCTTCATGGGCAGCGGGTAGCCATGTTCTGATAACCGATGGGGGTGGCCATGTGGGTTTTCATTCCCGCAGTCTCTCCTCTCCTTGGCATAATCAAATGGCGAATACTTTTTTTGCCTATATCTAAATAAATTACGGTTATTAGTCAGCTTGTTAACTTTTAGAGTTTATTCTTAGTGCGTGGTTACTTTAAATAAACGATTACAGGCATAATTAATGACATCATACTTGGGCTTAGACATATCAGAAGTGGTTGACCAAACACGGCTTGATAAAGTGGTTTTGGCTAAAAAGGTGGGCCAGGGACTATGTCGAAAATTAGATAGAGATGACCGAAAAGCAATTGAAGACGTTGCGCGCTCTCTAGCAAGTGATATCAGCGATGAAGTGCGCAGTGTCTTGGCATTTGAGCTGCGGATTTGCCCTTCGCTTTCGGCAGATATAGCCGAAAATATTGCTCAGGATATTGATGAGATTGCCATTCCTTTTTTAGAGACAAGCTGTATTTTTTCCGATCTCGAATTGGCAGAACTAGTGCCAACTTTAAGTGAAATAAAGCGTGAAGCTATTTCTAAAAGGCCCGATATTGGGGGCCGTACAGTGGATGCGATCTTACAAGTGGGGGGTACTTCATCCGTCGAGTATATTGTTCGCAATGACAATCTTTCTATTGGACCCAAAGGAGCCAAAGCTGCCATGGACCGCTTTGGCAGCAATATGAATATGATGGACCATTTAAGTGGCAGGACCGATTTGCCGCTATCAATTATGGATGACCTTATTGTGCGCATTTCAGATAAATGCCGGGCTGTGCTGATGCGCAATTATAATATTGAATCTACTTTGGCAACGGAGTTGGCTGATAAAAGCCGCGCCGGTGGTCTGTGGGGTCGTATTAAGGATGCAACACCGGCACAAATCCATGGTTATGTTATTGATTTAAAACAAAGCGGAAGCTTGAGCCATAAAATAATTCTCGACATTGCCGCCCGGGGCAGCATGGCATTTTTGGAGAGTGCGATAGCTTCAATGGCAGGTGTGCCACGCTCTGAGGTGAAGGTGGCATTTACACTAACGGACCCTAATACTTTTGTACGTATTTTAAAAGCGAGCAAAGTTAGCAAAAAAGAATTTGAAGCTTATTTAAGTATAGCGCGTTTGCACAGTGGCATTAAATAGACCGTGCATTATAGATTTTATCTGACTATTTATAATTCTGACTAGTTTTACGGCGGATTATGTAATGTAATCCGCCATTGTCTTTGCTACAATATTAGGAAGCGTCTTCTTCGCTATTGTCAGCGCCCATGCCACCAATGATCGGCAGTTTTGAACGGTGGATCCATGTTACCCATGCGGCACAGGCCCATGCAACAATAGCCATTATGAACATGTCTGCGTCTTCTTGCATAACACCGTCTTCCATCCAGCGAATAGTGGTGCCAAGGGGGCTTGCAAGGTGAAAGAATATGGCACCGCTAAGCAGGCCCGTTGCAAGAGCTGCACCAAGGTGGCGCATAGCAGGCAGTAAAATCATCACGCCGGCAATGAGCTCTAGCCCGCCGATGATATAAGCGCCATTATTGCGGAAAAAGTCGAGGCCCAGATATTGACCTACGGTATCAAAGATATGATTTGTTTCTGGTGCTCCGCCAAATTTAAACGGTAGCGTCATGAATAATATGAAGGCAACGATAATGACCGGTAGCCATGTTTTAATTTTATCAACCATTTTGTATCTCCTGTTTTGATCTCATTAATTCTTTAGATAATTAGTTAGTTCAGTGCGTCATTGGGTAATCTTTGGTTAGGCGCTTTTCCAACCGCCACGCTTTGAAAATAGCCCAGAGTGATGGGGCTTTGTGCCCAAGCCGGCGGTTAGTTGCGCCGATTTGGTATAGATATTTGAACTGTTGGAACAGTGCCTTGTAGGCCCCGACAAGCTGGGTTCTCGAATCCCATATATGGGTGGATTCTGCCCCAGCGCCATTAATCTCTACGATGCGGTAGCCATATCCAGCTTTCAAAGCTTCAAAATCACCGAAACGCATATCAAAGCGCCCAACATGGAAACCATCAATAGAATCAGCAATTTGGTCTAAACTAATGGTGGCCATTTCATCGATATGCTCGTTGCCATTACGGAAAATGGTGCCTAGAGAATGACTGCCGGTGAAGGCAAGGCGGATAGGTTCGCCCAGCGGGATTATGTCATCAAGTCGCGCTGTGTGACGCTCTAAGTAGATATGGCTAAGGCTTCCGGCCCGTGGGTCACTGTGAATAAGATCGCGTAATGTGCTAATGCCGTCACCCTCAACCACCGGAAAATATTTTAGCGTTACCGAGATTATTTTGCCCTGTTTCTCACCGGGTTCCCGGATATAAAATATGCCCGCCTCGCCTAGCTCATCAACCAGTTCTTGCAGCATAAAGTCAGCACCATCTGGGAAGTCCTGAATATAGGCCTTTAATATTGCATCAGATTTAACTAGCTGAACACCAACGCCGCGCATGCCTTTGTCTGGCTTAGCAACCAGTGGATAGCTGAGGCCAGCCGCGTCCATTTGTGCTCGTGCACCCGTGAAGGTTTCCTCAACAGATGATTGTCGAATTACGCTAACATAAGGGGCTATCCACATGCGGGCATCACCCGTCACTTGGTCCAGAACCGCTTTTTTGCTTTCGCCCACCAAGCCGGACAAGGGAAGGGCAGGGTTACAATTGGCGAGTAAAGTGGCACCAAAATAGCGCAGAGATAACCACGCACACCAAATAGCGACAGGGGTGTAGAAAAGACTTGCCGGAGCAAATTCAAACCAGCTGGTTCTGTTGGCGCTATCATCCAAAACAGGCATGCCCGCGTGGGGAGCGCTGGTGCGGGGCATAACTGATATGTCACCGGGAATTATGGCTGAACTTTGCATCATGGAAGTTGGTTTTCATCTATTTTATCGGCGACAGGGGCAAGCTTCTGTGATCGGCGCAATAGGCGGGGCAGCCCAAAAATTAAAGTGACAGCAAAGGCAATGCCAAATAATGGTGCCCACGGGCCGAGCAAAGCAGTGAATATATTTTGAGCAACAGAAACCAGCAACACCATACCGCTTACCCAAAGGGCAGAAGCTAAGGCCATAATTATAGTAAAATGCAGCAGGGATAATTTTAAATAGCCGAAAGCTAAATAAGTTGGCAGCCGGGTGCCGGGTAAAAAGCGGGAGAAAAATAACACCTTGCTTTGCCGTGGCTGCAGCCAATCATTTAGGCGGCTTAAACGGTCAGCATTAATTTTTAGCTTCAACCAGCGCCATTTTCCTGCAAGCACCCCAACGCCGTATAGGCCAATATCGCCGAGCGTGATGCCCAGAGCTATAGCCAGAATAATGAAGGAAGGGTCGGCATACCCACCCGATGCCAGCAAGGCTCCAGCGATAAGGGTGCCATCTTCGGTTACCAATGTAGCCAAAGCCAGCGCTAATCCCAACATTACTGGATCATGGGCCAACCCTTCTAGGCTCGCCATGAGCGATTGCGTGTCCAACCATTTGGTCCTTTGTTGGTTCTTCCCTACAAGTATCAATTTTGTTGGATACAAGCAGCTTCTGTCAATGGCAATATCGCGCATGGTTAACACCAAAATTATCTAGGCATGTTTCTTCATGCTTCAAAAGGGCTGTAAAAGCATAGGCATATTGCGATTTTTTGGAATTAAAATATACTGTAGAAATCGCACAATTGCGTGACTTAGGAGTGAGAACCCTCCAAAAAGTTAACATATGAGCTAGGGTTCAATTTAATTAGAACTAGAGTAATAGTTCACATAAAATAGTTAACGGCAATAATTCGCTTCTTGGGATTATTATCTGGGTCACTGTATGGTCGAGTAATGGTTAAAGATCATCAATTATACGGGCTAGAGCATCGATGCAACTGTGGGCCAAATGCATGCAGCGTTCAGGCGCCCATCCCACATCAAGGTCGGGCAGATCATCATTATCCTTGAAAGGCATTTCAAGTGTCATAGCAAGGCAGCCAAATTTTTCCGCCATATAATTGGTGCAGATTTCAAGGTTGGCAGTGCCGGGTGCATCCACATCATAGCCATGCTTGGTTTGGAAATCGGGCGTGATAGTTTTTAACTCATTTTGATAGCGGGTTAAAAGAGCCATTTGATTGTCAGAAATGCTTGGAATGCCTTCAAAGCCAGCAATAAAATTATAGGGCAGCGCCTCGTCGCCGTGGACATCAAGGTGAAAGTCCACCCCGGTCTCTAACATTTTTTCCCGCACTAGAAATACTTCTGGGCTAGTTTCCATCGTGGTTGACGTCCAGACCCGGTTCAAATTGACCCCCGCTGCATTGGTGCGCAGGTGCCCGCGCCGGGACCCATCGGGGTTTATATTGGGGACAATGTAAAAATGGGCTTTATCTAGCAGCTTACGGACCACAGGGTCATCGGGATCCAGTAGCCTAGCAACCGCCCCTTCCATCCACCATTCGGCCATGGTCTCGCCCGGATGTTGGCGCGCGGCCATCCATATTTTTTTGCGGCCTTCCGCCCCATGCCCGATCTCTAACAGGTCGATATCTTGACCGTCTAAGCTATGGCCTAAAACATGGCTGCGGGTAAGCGGACTTTGCGCAGCATCGGCGATAAGGTCCGCGTGGCGCTCCATACTATAGGGCGCGAAATAGGCAAAATAAATGCTGTCTTGGTCTAGGGTGATGTTCCAGCTGAGCGCTCCGCCACCGTAATGCGTGTCGATGCGGAACCAAGTTTCCCGGTCATAAGAGGCGCAGACCCGGTAATTCTCCCAACCTTCTGCGTAAGCGGCCTCACCCGCATTGGCGATAGTGAGATAGCAGTTGGTGCCAGTGGTGGCGGTTAGGCGAAAGTGAAACCACTGAAAAAAATCAGACTTATTATCACGGCGGATGTTTAAACGAATATCAGCAGGGTCATCGGCGTCGATAACCTCAATATTCCCACTATCAAAATTTTGGCTGATGATCATTTTTAGCTCCCGCAATTGCAAATGAAAGTCTGTTGCTACAAGAGCTAAAGGATGCCGTCAAGGGGAGTGGGTGAACTATTGCGCTATGGCGGGTTTAGCGAGAGTACATAAAGAAACAGGGCCTCCGAAATGGAGACCCTGTGAGTAAGGTAAAGCCTGAGGAAACCGTTACTTGCGGCGGCGGCGCATGGCGCCAGCACCTAGGAGACCAACACCAAGCAGAGCAAGTGTAGCTGGCTCTGGAACCGGACGTAGGCCAGTTGAAGACGTACCTTGAAGATTGAACCCTGTACGTGGGTCAAAGGTCGTGGCGCTGAATGACTGCGAGATAAAATCAAGCCCACCAAATTTGTTGGTATCGATATTAGTTTCTGCAGTACCGCCAGTTACATCAAAGCCAGGGTTACCAAGAACACCAATTTGAGTGACATTGCCAGCAAGGTCAACAAAAAGCTGGAGAGTTGCTGTGCCGTTAAGAGTAGCACTTAACCAGTGTGTGCCATCGGTAGCATCTGCCAGAGCTGTTGCAAGAGTAGACGTTGCATAGTCGCCAGAATTATCAAGATAATAGTCAATAGTAGACCCAGACAGAGTAATGAATACTTGACCAAGCGCCACGAAGGTTAGGTCAGCGCTTACAAATGTACCAGCACCCAAAACAAAGGTCAGCTCTTGTGGGCCGTCAATTGTTGTAGTTTCTAGTGATGTAGCAAATGTGTCAACCGTACCTGTGATTAGAATGCTATCAAGATATTGCTGCCCAGTTTGGCCACCGCCAATTAAGGCTGCCAAGCTAGGAAGGTTTGCGTCAACGGTACCGCTGGCGATTGTTGATTCGCCGGGCTCAACAGGCATGGTCACACCCGCTACGTTAACGATATCGGCGTTTGCAGTGCTGCCGAAAAGGCCAGCTACGGCAAGAGCGCCTATCATAAGTGATTTTTTAAACATCGGTTTTCCTCTCAAAAATTTGGTTTCAGGCTTTAGAACCAAACTCCACCAACCCCCAATGAGTTAGTGTTCACCCCCATCTAAGCAATCACCGTGCCAACAATATAAAATAGAGTTATATCAATAAGTTACCTATGTTATTCTTGTCACTTATCGTCGATATGCTTTTTTAAAGGCTGAATCTAAGAGGATGTGTAAAATATTCTGACAAGGCTGGGGGTGCAGCCTATAGTTCTGTATATATATTTACGCATAAATATGGTTAAACGCTTATATTATAGATAGTTAGGCTTTTCGTAAACATCTCCGACTCTCCTGGTAATCACTTTCACTTGCCTTAATTGCCCGTTAAAATCCGTCAAGCTCGTGGTGTCCTGCTTAGCATATAGATCCTGAACTTTTATAATCAGGGCAGAAAGCGGGTTTTCCATCGTGTTTGGGCTCACACAACAAATCAGGAATAGTCTGGCCCTGTAATATTGATGTAATAGGCCTCTAAGTTTTCCCATATATATTTCCTTTTAATACCCCTATATATAGGGTGAGCGAAATGCTGCAGCTAACTATTGACAGGGCATCCGTAGCCCCCTATGTTCCGCCGCCATGGATTCGGGTTATTTTATGTACCCGCGCTGGGGTTGGTGTTTCACTAGTTACCCCTTGAAACAATATAGCTTGAGAGATGTTTGATGAAGATTCGCAACAGCCTAAAGTCGCTTAAGAACCGTCACCGCGATTGCCGTGTCATTCGCCGTAAGGGTCGGACTTATGTGATCAACAAAACGCAGCGCCGTTTCAAAGCCCGCCAAGGCTAAAATCTTTTGCGGCTTTGCTGCATGAAATCATACAATTAAAACCGCGCCTGCATTAACGCTCGCGCGGTTTGTCTATTTGTGGGGGGAAAGATGAAAAATTCTGCGATCATATTTGACATCGGTAATGTCCTTGTTGATTGGAACCCACGATATTTAT
The DNA here is from genome assembly GCA_021774735.1 of Alphaproteobacteria bacterium. Lineage (GTDB taxonomy): Bacteria > Pseudomonadota > Alphaproteobacteria > Sphingomonadales > Kordiimonadaceae > JAJFIS01. Next base: position 108,779 of record JAJFIS010000021.1, read on the forward strand.
TCGAAGGCTTGATTGAGGGCAGCGAAGAGCTTGAGTATTTTCTGAATGAAATTGTACCCCTGTCTTGGCATCGCAGTTTTGACTTAGGGGGGAGCATGGCAGAGGGGTGCCGCGCCCGAGCAATCCAATTTCCTGACCATCATGATAATATTATTGCCTATGAAGCACGTTGGAGCGAAACCATCTGCGGGGAAATTGAAGGCAGTATAGCTTTACTTCAAGCTCTGTCGGCTAAGGGTTATGATATTTTTGCTTTGTCCAACTTTCCAGCGGAACAATGGCTGGCCTTTGAAAGTGACTACTGCTTTACGGACCTATTTAAAGACAAAGTTATCTCTGGCCGCGAAGGCATCGCTAAGCCAGACCCGCAAATCTTTGATCTGGCAATCAGCCGTTTTGACATTAAACCAAGCGAAACATTATTTATCGATGACCGGGCAGATAATATTTTCGCCGCCACTGCCAAAGGCATGCAGACGCACCAATTTAGTACCCCAGAAAATTTGGCGCGGTATTTAGTTGAAAATAACTGGTTAAATGCTAGCGAAGTAAAATGCCTTAAGTAGGTGAAAGCTAGTCCATTACCTCTTGGCCGCTAATCCAGGCGATATGCAGCACATTGGTCGCGCCTGGCGTACCAAAGGGCACCCCCGCGGTTATCACGATGCGCTCGCCTGCCGAAGCAATGCCTGATCGCACAGCCATGCGCTTGGATTTGCCAATCATCTCCTCGAAGGCTTCCACATCGCGGGTGTGAACCGTATGCAGGCCCCAAACTATGGAAAGCCTGCGGGCGACTTCCAGCTTAGGGGTCAGCACTAATATGGGCACACTGGGGCGCTCACGGGCAGCACGAAGGGCGGTGGCCCCTGATGTGGTGAAGGTAACAATGGCTGCTGCTTTAACCGTTTTGGCGACTTGGCGCGCAGCCGCTGAAATGGCGTCTTCCGTAGTGGCGTTGGCATTCATTCGCTCTTCCATGGTGCCCGCCATATAATCAGCTTCTTGTTCAACCTTATTGGCCACCCGGTTCATGACGGATACAGATTCTTCCGGATAGTCACCAACCGCAGATTCTGCCGATAGCATAATGGCATCTGCGCCGTCGCGCACCGCTGTGGCAACATCGGACACCTCAGCGCGGGTGGGTACCGGGGCGACGATCATGCTTTCCAGCATTTGGGTGGCAACTACCACGGGTTTGCCCATGCGCCGGGCTTTGCGGATTATTTGGCGCTGAATGCCCGGAACATTTTCCGCAGGTTCTTCCACGCCCAAGTCACCTCGGGCAACCATAACACCGTCAGCGTGATCTAATATCTCACCTAGGGCATCAACGGCGGCGGGTTTTTCAATTTTTGCCATAACACTGGCCCGACCTTTTACAATCTTCTTCACTTCGGCCACATCGCTGGGGCGCTGAACGAAGCTCAGGGCAATCCAATCAACATTTTGGGAAAGGGCAAAGTCCAAATCCTTGCGATCCTTGGCGGTCAGCGCTGACATAGGCAAAACCGCATTCGGGACATTAACCCCTTTGCTGTTAGATAACAGACCCCCAACGATCACCTCGCAAATAGCCGAGCTGCTTGTATGGCTTTTTACTTGCAGGCGGAGCTTGCCATCATCAAGCAGTAAGTTAGTGCCATCATCCATGGCTTCAAAAATTTCTTTATGGGGCAACTGAACTCTAGTTTCATCACCCAGCGCTTCATTCAGATCAAAGATAAAATTTTGACCATCTTTGAGAGTGACCGAGCCATTTTTGAACGCACCAACCCGTAACTTAGGACCTTGGAGGTCCGCTAAGATAGCAATTGGGCGCTCAACCATTTCTTCAACCGCTCTGATGTTGGCGATTAAGGTGGCTTTATCCGCGTGGTTGCCGTGGCTCATGTTAACCCGGAAGATATCTGCACCCGCTTCAAAAAGAGCTTTGATCATGGCTTGGCTAGAGGTAACCGGCCCTAGGGTCGCTAGAATTCGCGTGCGGCGGTGGCGGATGATGGACATAATAATTTTCCGGTTCTGTTTCTTCTTCGGGCATAGATGATGACTATGCACCAAGAAGGCTAATGCCTGTTGATCCTATCCCAGAATTTCCCGAGTTACATTTTTACTATTGCTTAAACATGCAAAATGCTTGATCCCCATGCTGCCCCGTGTAAGACGATAGGTCCAGAAATAATATGGAATATTTTCATATTGGATGGCGGGTATGCAAGCATGACAACGGAAATCATTCATCCAGAGATCATCAACCCCGGTAAAAGGCCGGGATTGATTATTCTATGCGAGCATGCATCGAACTTTATTCCGCCGGTTTATGAAGGCCTTGGTTTAAGCCGTAAGCATCTGATAGATCATATCGCATGGGATATTGGCACTGAGGCGGTTACGCGTAAAATGGCGGAAATGATGGAAGTGCCGGCGGTGCTCGCAAAGGTATCGCGTTTGGTTATCGATTGTAACCGGGAGCCGGACCGACATGGCTTGGTGCCTGAGGTCAGTGATGGTATTGATATTCCCGGCAATAGGGGACTGGACCTTAGCGCGCGGCAGGCCAGAATTTCGGCTTATTATACCCCCTTTCACCGGGCAGCTAACACACTTGTGCAAGCGCACCTGAAGGCTGGGATTAGGCCGCTGGTTGTGGGTATGCACAGCTTTACGAGCCAGATGGATGGTATAAAGCGGCCATGGCAGGTGGGCTTTCTTTATAATAAGGACCCACGGTTAGCCGAAGCTATGATGGGCCTAATGGAGCGTGAGACCGATTTATGCATTGGCAACAACCAGCCCTATTCTGGCAAGGACCTTTATTACACAATGGAACGCCACGGGGCAGCCCACGGCCTAGCGCAGACGACCATGGAAGTGCGCCAAGATATGCTTAAGACCGAGGCGCAGACCACCGAATGGGCCGCATTGCTCGCAGATTGCTTAGACGAATGCATGCAGCGGTCAGACCTGCGCGGCTAAGATATTATATTTGCTTCATTGGGTCGGTGCGGTCAACAAGCGATAAAACTAACCCTGCAAGCGCAAAAGCAACGACTATATAAAGGCTTTCGCTTATCATTGCTCTAAGCGGGGTATGTAGCCAAACCACATCGCTTAGCCGCGTCGCGACCGCAACTGTTAGGCCAATTGTGGCCGAATATACCGTCGTATCGATAACGTTAATGCTGTTACCGCGCGCCCGGCCCAAAATCAACGATAGCAAAAGAGCCAAGACCACATAATGCAGATACCCATAAGCGAGCGCTGTCATATCGGCGGGGTCATAGCCTGCGGGCTCGACGGCAAGTGTGGCAACAGGACCCTTTTTAGCTTCTGCATTATATTGCTCAGGACTGGTCAATGTTGGGTCGCGAAGGGTATAAACCCCCGCTTCTATACCACTTAGTTTCAGTGCTGTAACAATCACTGTCTCTTGTGTGCGGGTCATGTGATCACGCGGGCTGCCCACATCTGCGGCCCAAAAAAGAAAGCCCCAAATGAACATTGCAAGTGCAGCCAGTAAAATAGCTAATAATTTTTTCCTCATGACCCGTTTCCTTTTCTCAATAATGATATTTTCTTGGTTAATATAAAATAGTGTCATTGATTGTGAAAGGGCTTATCGCTATGGTCCCGCTCACTGGGCTTTGATTGCCCCAAACTCATGATGGAATGGAGACTTTTTATGACACAAGCAGGCGGCGTAGCAGGGGACCATCTTCGTTCTTTTATCGAGCGAATCGAACGGTTGGAAATTGAGAAAAAGGCCATTGCCGATGACATGAAGGAGGTTTACGCCGAGGCTAAATCTGTAGGTTTTGACACCAAGGTTATGCGCAAAGTTGTCGCCATCCGCAAAATGGACAGCCAAGACCGTCAAGAGCTTGAGGCGTTATTGGATGTTTATATGCATGCCATTGAAGGTGGAAGCCCGGTTAGTAGTGACGATTAAGACATCCATTGCAGAATGGCTTCATCAAATAGATTGAAATTCACCCAAGCCTCCATGCAGTAAATGAGCACTTTCGCCGCTTGTGGTCAGCAAGGTTACAGTTCCAGTGCTCTCGCTTGTGAATTCAGGGTGATGCTTTAAATAATCATGTAATGATTCGGTAACAATTGTGGGCTGGCTGTAAATAGGAACATTCTCGCCGAGCGCTGCCTGAAACAGCTTTTCTACCACAGGGAAATGGGTGCAGCCTAAAATGACAGCATCGGGCAGTTTTCCGTCCAATTCGGCTATAACCTCTTGGACAAATCCTTCTACCAAGCCATTTAATGGGGCATAACCGGCACCGCCCTCAATAGCATCGACAAGACCGGGGCAGGCCTTTGCCAGCAGTTTAATGTTGGGGGACCTTTTAGCAAGTTCGTCACTATAGGCCGTGCTTTCGACCGTTTTACGCGTTGCGAACAAGGCAAGGGTGCGGGTGTCCTTGTGGCTATTGTCTGAGGGCTCATCAATATGCCACGGAACACCAGATACAGCCTCTACCATTGGCACAAGAACGCCCAGAATACGGTTGCCGGGGTAAGTGTTCTCCAGCCAATTTTGTTGCGCATGGCGAAGGGCTATCGCCGCCGAAGTATTACAGGCTAAAATAACAAGCTTGCATCCATGCGCCATTAGCATGTCTATACCCTGCAGGGTTAAGCGGACAATATCCTCGTTGCTTTTGTGACCGTAAGGGGCGTTGCTGTGGTCGCCTAAATAGATGAAATCTTGTGTGGGCATGGCTTTTTTAAGGGCACAGAGAACCGTTAGGCCCCCGGAACCAGAATCAAAAATACCTATCATTGACGCTTATCCCTCCAGCCCATATTCCGCTATTTTGCGGTAGAGGGTAGAGCGGCCAATACCCAACCGCCTTGCAGCTTCGGACATGCGACCCTCCACATGTTTAAGTGCCAGTGAAATCGCCTCTTTCTCAATTTCAGCAAGTGTCCGCATCTGGCCGTCACCATCATACATATTTATCAGCCCCACACCGCTAGTATCTAGGTCGGCTTGTGCGGGAGTTTCAATTTTTTCTAAATCGGGGCTATGATGCGCAGTTATTTCAGCCCGCATACTTTCTGATAAATGTTGAAAACTCGCTGGGCCAAGTTCGTCATCATCACTTAATATAATAGCGCGGAAAAGGGCGTTTTGTAATTGGCGGATGTTGCCCGGCCAATTATAGGCTTGCAGGAAATGCATGGCTGCTGCAGCGATGGTTTTTGGGCCTATGCCTTCCATCTTGGTTATTTTAGTAACGAAATGGTTCGCGAGCGCTGGAATGTCACTGATGCGCTCCCGCAGGGGCGGTACATAAATGGGAAATACATTCAGGCGATAATAAAGGTCCTCGCGGAAGGCCCCTTCGCTAATTTGTTCTTCCATTTTTCGGTTGGTGGCGGAAATAATGCGGATATCAACACTAACGGGCACTCTTGACCCGATGGGATCAATTTCCCCTTCTTGAATAGCGCGCAACAGCTTTACCTGCATATCCAGCGGTAACTCGCCAACCTCATCAAGAAACAAAGTACCGCCATTGGCTTCTTCAAATTTACCAATATGTCGATCAACCGCCCCAGTGAAAGAGCCTTTTTCATGACCAAAAAGAATACTTTCGACCAAATTTTCTGGGATAGCACCACAGTTAACAGTAACAAGTGGCTTATCAGCACGGTCACTGGCCTGTTGAATGGCGCGGGCAAACATTTCTTTACCAACCCCAGATTCCCCTTCAATTAATATGGGGATATTGGTGCGCGCTCCTTTGCGGGCTAGCTCCATAACAGAGACCATAGTTTCACTGGTCCCTACCAGGCCGGAAAAGCCCGTATTTTGCATTTCTGTTGAGACATGCTCAATTTCACCCACCAGTTCATCACTTTTAATGGCGGCGGTCATGGCAGAGCGAATGCGCTCGGCACTGGCGGGCTTGACCAGAAAGTCATTAGCCCCCGTGCGCATGGCTTCAACCACCGTCAAAATGGAAGATTGGCTGGTAAGTACCACGACAGGCAGTTGTGGCAATTTGGGACGCATACGACGTAATACATCCAGTCCATCTACTTCAGGCATCATGATATCAAGCAACATAACATCAATGGTGGGGGCTGCGGCATCAAACAAGCGGTCGAGCGCTTCTTGCCCGCCACTGGCGGTTTCAACCGTGAAGCCCGCCCGCGAGACAACATTTTCCAAAAGTCGCAACTGGGTGGGCTCGTCGTCAACAATCAAGGCGCGGTGCATCACAATCTATAATCCTTCCAGTCGCTTGGATAATCGAATTTGAACTGTATCATTATGAAACGTCCTTGCACAGTCTTTAGGTGATATTTGTGGTATAATTATATCCATAAAAAGGCATGATTGAATGTTAGTCTATGTTGTTCGCTACATCACGGCATGGTGAAGATGCATTGTCTATAGCCTACAACTACTTGACATGGGGGGATGTCTCGTCAAAGGTGCCTGTGGATTGAGATGTGGTTTATAGCGTTATTTGATATTATTGCGGGAATGGTTTTATGAAAATTGCGGTTCTTAAGGAAAAACGTGACTTTGAAAGTCGCGTTGCGGCATCGCCGGAAACAGTTAAAAAGCTAACAGCCCTTGGTTTTGCGCTTGTTGTTGAAACAGGAGCAGGCGCAGGCGCTAGTATGGCTGACGCAGCTTACAGTGACGCGGGCGCCACCATCGCGTCTGATATGGCAGCCGCCATTGACGGCGCTGATATGATTTTAACCGTACAGGGTGTTGCGGCAGATGATATTGCTAAATTGAAAGCGGGCACCATGGTGCTGGGTATTTTAAACCCCTATATGGACAAAGACCAGCTGAATGCTTTGGCCGGAGCTGGCGTAACGGCTTTTGCGATGGACCTGATGCCGCGCATTACCCGGGCGCAGAGCATGGATGTGCTTTCGTCGCAGTCGAATCTAGCGGGTTATAAATCTGTTTTGGATGCGGCCTCCCATTATGGCAGTGCCTTCCCAATGATGATGACAGCAGCGGGCACGGTGCCACCAGCCAAAGTTATGGTAATGGGGGCAGGCGTTGCAGGCCTGCAAGCCATCGCCACCGCCAAGCGGCTGGGCGCTATAGTTAGTGCCACTGATGTGCGCCCGGTCGCCAAGGAACAAGTGGAAAGCTTAGGCGGTAAATTTGTTATGGTTGAAGACGATGAGACCGAGGCAGCTGAGACCTCAGGCGGCTATGCCCGTGAGATGTCTGACGACTATAAAGCCAAGCAGGCGACCTTAATTGCTGAGACGTTAGCGAAGCAGGATATTGCCATAACAACCGCCTTAATTCCCGGTCGCCCAGCGCCTATGCTGATCACCGAAGATATGATCAAGGCGATGAAACCGGGGTCGGTTATTGTTGATCTTGCGGTCGAAAATGGCGGCAACTGTGCACTGGCGAAAGCGGGCGAGGTGGTTGAAGCCCACGGCGTCACCATTGTTGGTTACCGGAATGTACCATCGCGCTTGGCGGCGGATGCTTCGGCGCTATACGCCAGAAATTTACTACATTTCATTACACCGCTTGCGGCAGATGAAGGTGATGGTCTTGCCATCGATTGGGAAGACGAAATTATCACCGGAACATTGGTAACAAAAGGCGGGGCCATTGTGCATCCCGCATTAAAGGGGGCTTGAGGATATGGTTGATCCATTCATTCAGGAATTTTCAATTTTTTTAATGGCAATTTTTGTCGGATATTATGTGGTTTGGAGCGTAACACCCGCCCTGCATACGCCGCTGATGAGCGTGACTAACGCCATTAGCTCGGTGATTGTGGTTGGCGCACTGGTGGCGGCTGGGGCGATGGGCAATCCATTGTCGCAGGCGCTTGGCGGCATCGCAGTTGGGCTGGCGTCGGTGAATATTTTCGGGGGCTTCGCTGTGACCCAGCGCATGCTCGCCATGTATAAGAAAAAGAAATAGGCGGGAAGAATTATGATGATGGAACTTTCGGCTAATATGACGGCACTGCTTTATTTGGTAGCTGGCGTCCTTTTCATTCTGGCACTGCGCGGCCTCTCAAGCCCAGAAAGCAGTCGCCAAGGCAATGCATTTGGCATGCTGGGTATGGTGATTGCGGTGGTGACAACTGTTGCTAACCTGCAAGATGTTCAGTGGGCATGGATCGCGGGCGGCGTTATCATCGGCGGTGGCATTGGGCTGGTTATCGCTCAGCGTATTGCCATGACCGCTATGCCGCAGCTTGTGGCGGCTTTTCACTCGCTGGTTGGTCTCGCCGCCGTTTTGGTGGCGGCGTCAGCGGCGCTTAACCCTGCGGCTTTTGGTATCACCGGTGCGGATGGTGCCATTCATATGGCATCCAAAATTGAGATGAGCCTCGGTATCGCTATTGGGGCGATTACTTTCTCTGGCTCCATCATCGCCTTCTTGAAATTGCAGGGCACCATGAGTGGTTCGCCGATCATGTTACCGGGTCGGCATGTGATCAATGGCGCGCTGGCACTGGCTATTGTGGCTGGTATGGCAGCCTATGCCATGGACCAACATATGGAGATTGCCGGCATCAATGTTTTCTGGTGGATTACCGGCATAAGCTTCTTGATCGGCTTCTTATTGATCATCCCCATCGGCGGCGCTGATATGCCGGTGGTGGTGTCAATGCTGAACAGCTACAGCGGCTGGGCAGCGGCGGGTATTGGTTTCACGCTGCATAACACGGCACTTATTATAACGGGTGCCTTAGTGGGTTCATCAGGGGCTATTCTCAGCTACATCATGTGCAAAGGCATGAACCGCAGTTTTATCTCGGTCATTCTTGGTGGCTTTGGCGGTGATGATGCCGCAGCGGCCGCGTCAAGTGGCGCGGAAGAACGACCCGTCAAGCGGGGGTCTGCCGATGATGCCAGCTTCATCATGAAGAACGCGGGTAAGGTTATCATTGTACCAGGTTACGGTATGGCGGTGGCACAGGCGCAGCATGCCCTGCGTGAAATGGTCGATATGCTGAAAGCCGAAGGGGTGGAGGTAGCCTATGCTATTCACCCTGTTGCCGGGCGGATGCCGGGCCATATGAATGTGCTGCTGGCAGAGGCCAATGTGCCTTATGATGAAGTGTTCGAGCTGGAAGATATTAACAGTGAATTTGCCCAAGCTGATGTGGCCTTTGTGATTGGGGCCAATGATGTGACCAATCCAGCGGCAAAAACCGACACAACAAGTGCCATTTACGGCATGCCTATATTGGACGTGGAGAAAGCTAGAACGGTTCTGTTCCTCAAGCGCTCGCTTGGTGCAGGCTACGCAGGCGTTCAAAACGAGCTGTTCTTCCGTGATAACACCATGATGTTGTTTGGGGACGCTAAAAAAATGGTCGATGAGATTGTGAAATCGCTGGGGTAAGTGAGACGGTCCTAGCCGCCTAGGATTATAATGGAACCAACCGCTGACATATATGACTTTGTTAGAGAAAGTAGCGCGCGATTGAAGCTTGCTGCGCCCAATCCACTTGTACAAAGTAAATTAGATACTATTGCATCAAGTTTAGACCACCTGCTGGACCAACTGGTTGTGCGTCTCGAAGAAGTTGCCAGTTGCCAGCAGTCTAAGCAGGGACTTCTGGATGAAGATAGCCGTACAATGGCACCTTTTTGTGCTGGTATGGAAGAAGTTGGTCGTCAGTTAATTGACCGTATTAAAGTCCAGTTTGATGCGGAAGTGGCTTCAAGTGGTTTGGAAATAGATTTATGCAATTGGATTATTGAGACCAGACGGGATGCTTTAATTCTATATATTTTGCAACTTGCCCATGTTCACGGCCTAGCTTTTGCTGACCCTATCGCTGAAAAAGCAGTAGAAGAAGGCCAATTGCTGCGAATATTAGAAGAGCGACTTCGGGCCTAAGGCCATAGCCCTTGCCCATTCAGGATTGGTTCATCTTAACAAGATTACAGTAAAAGCTCACTATATTAGGGAGCGCCAATATTATGAAAAAGTCGATGATTTCAAAAATAACAACAGGGCTGTTGGTTGGTCTGTGTTTTTCGCTGGGCTTAGGAATGGGGTCCCTCGCTGCGGATGATGGTGATAAGAAAGTTAAACAAACACGTTCTGAAAAAGCCACGGCGCGTATTCTTGATAAATATGGCGAGACAGGGAAAAGCAAATCTTGTCTACGGCCACATAGTATCATATCGACGACCGTGATGTCGGACACGCAAATCTTCTTTAAAATGCGCGGAAAAAAACATTATATCAGTACCCTACCGCGTAAATGCCCAGGGCTTTTCCGTGAAGATCGTTTTTCCTATAGCCTGCCAACTGCTCAGCTTTGCAGCATTGATGTTATCACAGTGCTTGATAGCTTTGGTCGGTCATGGGCCAGTTGTGGCCTTGGCGAGTTTAAAGAGGTAACCAAAGAGGCGAAAGCAGCTCAAGTATCGGAAGGTGCAAACCAAGGCGAAGAATAAGCCAGTTTTGGTACTTGCTCGTTGCTACTATGGTTTAGCTGATTAGGTCAATTTGTGCTTATATTGTTATAGTATCACCGTTTATCGCAGGTCTATTGCGCTCTACCGCATTATGATTCCATTCTGCAAACTTCTGTTTCATACCCACGCTAACAATAAAAATGGCGAGGGAGTGCGACAGGTGTCGATAACAACAAAAAGTTTGAAAAACCCGGCAGCGGTAATGGTCGTAGCTGCAATGGTACTGGTTTTAGGTCTCGTTACACTGACCAATTTACCTGTGCAATTATTTCCCGATATTGAGCAGCCACAACTGTCAATTCGCACTACATGGCGCGCAGCTAGCCCCACCGAGATTGAAGCAGAGATTGTAGAGCCCATTGAGGAAGTTATGCAGGGCCTTCCGGGTCTTGAGGTCATGCAAACTTGGTCGAATGCTTCCATTGGTTGGGTTAATCTGACCTTCTCGCTCGAATCTGACATGAATGAAATGATGCTGGAGGTGATCAGCCGTTTGAACCGTCTGCCACCGATGCCTGCGGATGCAGAGCGACCCCAATTATTGACCAATGGCGGTGGCTCATCTGGTGATACGCTAATTTACCTTTTCACTCAGTTTAGTGAAAATAGTGCGCTTAGCCCAGATGAGTATTTACCCTTTATTGAAGATAATGTCTTACCACGGCTGGAAGCTGTTGGCGGTGTAGCTAGCGTTGATTTACAGGCTGGCGCTGGATTCGCGGACCAATTATTGATTGAGTTTGACCCTATCCGTGCTGCCCAATTGGGTATTGATCTGAGCAACATATCAAGCCAGATTGGCCGCACCACAGATTCGTCTGGTGGGTATTTGGACGTGGGTCGGCGGCGGTATTTGCTGAATGTTCAAAACCGCTATGAACCCGATGAGTTGAAAAATCTGATTTTAGACTGGCGCGATGGTCGCCCGGTAGCTTTGGGGGATATCGCTAAAATATCAGAAACTCCTGGCCCCCAAAACCAAGTGGTTTACCAAAATGGTAACCGTGCAATTGGCATGAGCGTTGGCAGGGAAAGCGGCGCTAATGTGCTAGCGACCATCAACGCTTTGACGGTAGTCATTGACGAGTTGAATGCAACGATCTTGGCACAACAGGGTCTGAGTATTCAAAAGTCCTTTGATCCATCTGTTTTCATTCTGCGGGCGATCACACTGCTAACTGGCAACCTATTTGTTGGCATCATGCTGGCAATCGGAGTGCTTTGGTGGTTCCTGCGTCAAGTGCGGGCAACGCTGTTGATTGCCATGACAGTACCCATATGCCTTATGGCGACCCTTGTTGTGCTCGGCCTGTTTGGCCGAACAGTGAATGTTATTTCGCTGGCTGGGCTTGCCTTTGCCACCGGAATGGTAATGGATGCGGCCATTGTGGTGTTGGAAAATATTGTCAGGCTGCGGGAGCGCGGCGATGAAAGTAGCGCTGCCAGTGAAGAAGGTGCCCGCCAAGTATGGGGTGCTTTGTTGGCTTCCACGGCGACAACAGTTGCGATTTTCTTGCCCATATTGTTTTTGAAAGACGTAGAAGGCCAATTATTTGCCGATCTCGCCTTAACTATCGCTATTGGCGTTGGTTTGTCTTTGATTGCTGCTGTAACAATTTTGCCAGTATCAGCACGTTACTGGATGAAACATTTACCAAAATCGGAGCGAACAGCAGCCCGCTCAGCTCGCTTAGCCGACCGATTGATGTGGCTGACAGGCACTAAAATTCGTCGGTCCCTGTGGATAGGTGGACTTATGATTGGTTCCCTTACATTAAGCTGGTTCTTGTTGCCGAATATGAATTATCTGCCACCGGTTAAACGCGACGCGGTTGATGCCTTCATGATGTTCCCATCGGGGGCAAATACAGAAACTATCGATGAAGAAGTTGCCCAAGTGGTGGTTGAGCGCCTACAGCCTTATATGGACGGCACCAAAGAGCCTGCTCTTAAGAACTATTACTTCATAACCTTTCCAAACGGGCAAGGGGGTAGCCTTGGGGTTCGTGCAAAAGACCAAAATAAAGTTGTTGAGCTAGAGAAAATTGTGAAAGAGGAAATATTGGTTGGTTTTCCTGATGTTAACGTCTTTGCCCAGCAAGGTAATTTGTTTGGTCGTTTTGGCAATAACGGCAATGTTTCGCTGCATATTCAGTCGAAGGATATGGAGGCTCTCCGCGAAGCTGGTTTTGCCGCGATGAACCTGATTCAGCAGGAGATTCCGGGAGCACAAGCACGGCCTAACCCAGACCCTAATGTCTTATCACCAGAATTGACCTTCACACCAAATGATCGACGTTTAGCTGAAGTTGGCTATAGCCGGGATGATTTAGGGCGGATCATTCGCTCCATGGGTGATGGCCTGTGGCTAGGGGAACATTTTAACGGTGAAAAACGTCTTGATATCATCTTGAAGGCAACCGACTGGGCAAGCCCAGAAGCGCTCCAAAATGTACCGCTTTCAACCCCGTCTGGTGCGATTGTGCCGCTAGGGGACTTGGTGACGATTGAGCGCAGTGTTGGGCCTACCTTTGTACAACGCATTAACCGCAAACGCACTTTGACGCTTGATATTAATCAGCCTGAAGGCATGGCACTGGAAGATATGGTAACAGCATTGAAGGAGAAGGTTGAACCAGAATTACGGAAATTATTACCGCCAGACACCACCCTTATATATGGAGGTAGCGCCAATGCACTCGACAGGGCAGTAAGCTCACTTGCGATGAATTTCATCATGGCTTTGGGTCTGCTCTTCATGATATTGGCGGCACTTTTTCGCTCGCCGAAGGATGCCGCCCTTGTGGTGGTTACTATTCCACTAGCAACTGTCGGCGGTGTACTTGCCCTTCGGTTGCTGAACCTGTTTTCCTTCGCACCGCTGGACCTGCTTACCATGATTGGTTTCATCATTTTGCTGGGCTTGGTGGTTAATAACGCCATTTTATTAGTGGCACAAACTCGGACAGGGGAAGCAGAAGGTATGAGCCGTAAAGACGCAGTGCATAGAGCGCTGGCCTTGCGTATTCGCCCAATATTCATGAGTACATTAACTTCGATCATGGGAATGCTGCCGCTAGTAATGTTTCCGGGCGCTGGCAGTGCCATTTACCGTGGTATGGCAACGACAATTGTGGGTGGCATGGCGGTTTCCACTCTATTCACTCTGATATTATTGCCTGCATTATTGCGCGCCACAGATTTCAGCTTTTCTCGTATTAATAAGACCATTAGCGGACTTGGTGAGCAGCCCGCAGAATGAAGCTAACAAAACATAGGCACGGAAAACCGGGTCACGACAGTAAGGATAAAATTATGAGCAAACTACAATCAAGCGTCAAGATACTGATGGTTACGGCACTTGTGGCAAGCTATTCATTCACATCTCTGGCCCAAAATGCAGATGGCCCTCCACCGGCTGTGGTTGAGGTGGCGAAAGCTAGTGATGAGATGATGGCCCCGCAAGTTTTGATGCCGGGGACCGTTATTTCTAAGAATGATAGCCGCATTGCCGCTGAAATAGCGGGTAAAGTAACCTGGGTTGCGCCTGAGGGTACCCATGTGAAGATTGGCGATGCTCTTGCGCACATTGATAGCCGAGATATTGAGCTTGCTGTTGCCCGCGCCAAAAGCCAGATTACGCGCCTAAAATCCCGCGTGAAATATCTGAATACAGACCTCGTAAGGTTGAATGAATTGTCGGCTAATAATAATATTCCGCTTTCCCGGCTACAAGAAGCGCAGTCTACACTAGCCATGACTGCGGAAGACTTGACCCAAGCCGAATTGGCGTTGAAACAAGCTGAGATCAATTTAGACCGCACGGTGGTGAAAGCTCCTTTCCCCGGTCGGGTGGTGGCAAGGCTGGCACAGACCGGCGAATACAGTGTTCCTGGTCGGCAATTGGTGCGCTTAGTGGATACCAACCACCTAGAAATTAGCACGCAAGCCCCTGTTGGCTTGGCACAATTATTAGCGGACGGCCAACCTGTATCTTTGGTATTTGGCGGCGAGCAAATTCAAACGCCGATAAGGGCAATGATCCCCGTTGGCAACAGCTTAAGCCGGACGATGGAAATTCGTATAAAGCTTCCCTACGACCGGTCATGGGTTGTTGGAACAGCTGTTGAAATTGGTCTGCCATCAGCAGCACCAGAAAATGTGGTGGCTGTGCCGCGTGATGCTCTTGTGCTACGCAATGAGGGCACCTATGTTTTCCGCGTGAAGGATGATAATACCGCAGAGCGCTTATTGGTGCGTACAGGCATTGCAAGTGGTAGCAAGGTTGCCGTTGGCGGCGGCATCCGCAGAGGTGACATCGTTATCATTCGCGGTGGGGAACGCTTGCGTCCGGGTCAAGAGGTTCGCTTAAAGGAAAATAACGACCTAGCCAGCAGTTAAAGGCTGAGCAATGCTAAAAAGCTATGGACAATCACGACATAGAAAATAAGGGGCTTGGCGAAAAGCCAACAGCATCGCATAATGAGACAATTGAGGAAACGTCTCTGTTGATGGATGGTGAGGGCAAAAGCATGATGGACCGTCTGCTTGCTGACAAGCAAAGAACATTCTGGCTCTTTCAGGCTATGGGCTGGGGTGGCTACGCACTGTTCCGGCTCTTTACTGGTTATGCTAACGGATATTTCCTTAGTGAGTATGTGGGCATAACTATTATGATGACGTTTGTGGGCTTCCTGTCCTCACTCATGCTCAGACAGCTTTACCGCCAAACAAGAGCAATCTCATTGTTTTTATCTATTGGGGCAGCTCTTGTTGCCTCAACAGGTTTTGGTATGCTGCAGTCAGCCTTTGTTATTAAAATAGCACCTTATTTTGTCCCTGACTTTGGTGTAGCAGAAGGATTAAGCCTGCTTGGTAACCTCATGTTAGAAACTCTGACCCTGCTTGCTTGGTCGGGCCTTTATTTTGGCTATCAATTTTATGTAGATTTGCAGCGCGCGCGTGAACGCGTGCTTAAAGCTACGGCGATGGCGCATCAGGCCCAATTGAAGATGCTGCGCTATCAACTGAACCCTCACTTTTTGTTTAATACACTGAACGCTATATCCACTTTGGTGCTTGAGAAGGAAAGTGTAGATGCCAATAAAATGTTGACCAAACTCAGTAATTTTTTGCGCTATACGCTGGTTAATCAACCGACGCAGCGGGTATCCTTAGAGCAGGAGCTTTATGCACTGGGTCTCTATTTAGACATTGAAGAAGTTCGTTTTGAAGATCGTTTGGATGTGAGATATGAGATTGAAGATGACGCCCGCGAAGGCCTTATTCCGAGCTTAATCATGCAGCCGCTTGTGGAAAATGCGATCAAATATGCGGTGGCCCCATCGGAGACTGGCGGCATGATTAGTTTCGCTGCGGCGGTTGATCACGCGCAGGGTCAGCTAATATTGAAGCTTAGTGATAATGGCCCGGGGATTGATGATATTGATAACCCTGTAGGGGCCAGTGTTTCAAGCGGGGTCGGTATTGCGAACACTCGGGACCGTCTCCAGCAAATATACGGCGATGATCATTCGATGGAGTTGAAGAATACAGACCCGAAAGGGCTGGCTATTACGATTAAAATACCGTTTGAAAAAACGTAACCTACAAGTAACCCTTAAAATTGACGGGCAGACCATGCAGAAAATTAGAACCTTAATCGTTGATGATGAACCCCTAGCTGTTCGCGGCATGAAGCTGCGTCTTGCGGCATTTACTGATGTTGAAATTATTGGCACCTGTTCCAATGGCCGCGAAGCTGTGAAGGTTATCAAGGAAAATAAACCCGACTTGGTGTTTCTTGACATTCAAATGCCAGGCTTTGATGGCTTTACGGTTATCCGCAGCTTGGTCGGCGAAGATGTGATGCCGCTGGTGGTTTTTGTGACTGCCTTTGACCAATATGCCTTAGATGCCTTTAATGCCCATGCGCTGGATTATTTATTGAAGCCGGTTGAGGATGACCGCTTGTTAGAAGCTATTATGCGGGTGCGTGATCATATTGCGCAATGTACGGCGGTTGATCAGACAGCGCAGATTGTTACGCTACTTGAGCAGCAGGCGGATGCGCCGGGGGAACTGATATCGGCGATTTTAGAAGAGAGTAAAAGCCCAGTTGAAGCCCATAGGTTTGACGCGCAACTTCGGATAAAAGACCGTGGGCATATCACCATTGTTGATATAAATAAAGTTAGTTATATTGATGCGGCGGGAGATTATATGTGCATCCACACGGCTGAAAAGACCCACATTCTGCGCGAAACGATGAAAACCATGATCCGACGCTTAAACCCTAAAATTTTCCAGCGGGTTCACCGCTCAACGATTGTCAATTTAGATATGGTGCAAGAGGTAAAGCCCCATTCAAACGGCGAATGTTTCCTTAAACTTGCCTGCGGCGCGGAGCTGAAGGTCAGCCGGTCTTATAAAGAGGTCGTTGGCCGCTTTATGTAATGGCTAAAAAAATATAGATTTCAAAATAGTTTACTGCTTGCAGTCTCAGTAGACATCAGTCTTAACTTTAGTATAACTATTATGCTAGTAGATAGATTGAATCTTAACAGGAAAATATGTGTTAAATTATAGCGATATCCATATTCAGCAAATACCTGATGGCTTTCAGCCTACCATGGTGATTATCGTTGATACGGAAGAAGAGTATGATTGGTTTGCAGATTTTTCGCGTGACTTTACATCAACAGATTCCATAGATGAGCAGTGGCGGGCACAAGATATCTTCAACCAATATGGGGTAAAGCCAACCTATGTGGTTGATTATTGCATGGCATCTCAGGGTCATCCTCGGGCTATTTTAAAATCATTTTATGATGAGGGTATATGCGACATTGGCGTACATCTGCATCCGTGGATTAATCCGCCATTTGATGAAGATATCAATGATTATAATTCCTATCATGGCAATCTTCCCATTGATCTCGAGCGGGCTAAAATATCGGCCCTTGTTGAGAAAGTTACGGATTTACGCGGCTCCAGCCCCACTGTATTTAAAGCAGGTCGATATGGCGTTGGTGTCAACACAGCCGATTTGCTGACGGAATTTGGATTTCAGGTTGATTGTAGCGTCGTACCCCATACTGATATGGGTGAAGATGGCGGGCCAGATTTTCGTGGTTTGCCCGACAGACCCTATTGGTTTCAAAATAATAAAATTTTGGAAGTGCCCTTAACCAAAACATATTTTGGCAAATTACGTAAAGGCAACGACTTTCTTAAGAAATTCATAGAATTTGATATTGTTAAAGCGCTAAAAATTAGGGCAACGCTTGGCCACTGCAATATTATAAATCAAGTATCACTGACTCCAGAAGGAATTCCGGATAGAGAGCTAAAAGCCATGCTTATTCAGCAGGTTGGTGACGGCAGGAAGATATTTAATATGGCATATCATAGCTCTTCATTGAGCATTGATGGTTCACCATATGTGAAATCTGAAGCCGAGCGGAAAATATTACTAACCCGTATCGAAATGGTTTTGGATGTTTTTATCAACCAGCTAGGAGGCCGGGTTATCACGATGCAGGAACTGCATGATGAACTGAAATTGCTGTCCTGAGAAATATCTATGCTTGAAAGTAAATCATGAATTTTGAGCTAACAATCACCCCAATCGATGAGCCCGATAGCCTAGAGCAAGAATGGCGACAGCTTGAAAAGCGGGCGGCATCTAATTTCATGCTTTCTTGGACTTGGATTGGGCCTTGGTTGAAGGCGGTGGATTGTCCAAGATATTTGGTGCGTGGGGTGCAAGCCGGAGAAACGGTGTTATTGGTCATTTTATCCGCGAACCAAGAAGTGCGGAGCAAAGGACTTATCAAATCTAAGCAGCTTATCTTTCACCGAACAAAAGACGCCATCTCAGATTCCATGACGCCAGAATATAACGGAGTTCTGGTTGATATAGCGGTAGCCGAAGAAGCAATTGAAGCTTTAGGTAACTTCATCCAAACAGATCCGGAAATTGAGGCAACGTTCGGTCCGTGGGAAGAGCTATTGATGCTTTATGCATCCCCCAAGGCAGCTAAAGAGATCAGTTTTAAAGGATTGACCCGCACAAAGCTTCAGCAGCACCCAACTTTTGGCGTAGATCTTGATGCGATTCGAGCAAAAGGTTTGTCGTATATTGAGATATTATCAAAAAACACGCGTTCTCAAATTCGTAAAAGTCAAAGATTATATCAGGAATGGGGAGAGCTGAGTTTAAAGAGAGCTTCCAGTCTTGATGAAGCATTAAGCTGGTGGCATGAAGCGGGAGACCTTCACAGGGCCCGCTGGGCGGATCATGATGGTTCAAATTATGACTTGCCCGTATTTGTTGATTTTCATGAAGCCCTTATAAAAGAAGCATGGCCCCGGGGTGAGGTCGAACTGGTGAATGTAACTGCAGGAGATACCCATATTGGCACTCTTTATAATTTTATCCTTGGGGGGGAGGTGCTTTTTTATTTGTCGGCACTTACCTTTGAAGATAATCCCAAATTGAAGCCGGGTCTCGTTACCCACGCGATGTGTATACAAAGCCATGTAGACACGGGAAAAAGTCTTTATAACTTTTTGGCGGGTTATAACCGTTATAAGGCAAGTTTAGGCACAGAATTACCACCCCTGATTAGCTTGCGCTTTTCAAAGCCAAAGCTGAAGTTTAAGCTGGAGGCTCTTGCTAAGAAGTTGCTTCACATTGAATGATTAAAGTTTAGGCTCTGTCTCAATCAATCGCGCACCTATGCGGACCGGTTCAATGCGCAGTGCGTGGCCGCTTTTATTATCAGTTTCAACAAAAACCCCACACATGGTGCCGGGCCCTTTAGCGGGCTCATAACGCTTGCTGTTCATCTTAGTTGTGAAGCGGCGAATGGGCTCTTCCTTATCATTGCCGATAACACTGTTATAATCACCGCACATGCCGGCATCGGTTTGGTATCCCGTGCCGCCATCCAATATCTGTGCGTCGCCAGTTGGAATATGGCTGTGGCTGCCAACCACCAGCGAGGCTCGGCCATCGCAGAAATGCCCCATCGCCATCTTCTCTGACGTAGCTTCACCGTGTATGTCCACAATGACCGCATCAACAACACCGCCTAATCGGTTTTTAGCTAAAAATTCTTCCACGGTGTGAAAAGGGTTCGCCAAAGGGTTCATAAAAACTTGGCCGAGCAGATTAATAACAGCCACTTTCTTGCCGCGAACCGTTTGGTAAACATGGGACCCTCGCCCGGGTGTTCCTTGAGGATAGTTGGCAGGGCGCAGGATGCGGGGCTCCCGGTCGATGACGGATTTTATTTCCTTCTGGTCGAAGCTATGGTTGCCGCCGGTCACAACATCAACACCAGCTTCAAAAAGTTGGTCGCAGATTTTTCCTGTCATGCCAAAACCGGCAGCGGTATTTTCACCGTTAGCAACAACAAAGTCCAATTTAAGCCGTGTTCGGAGGTCATTTAAATTATTTTGAATTGCATCCCGGCCAGAGCGCCCAACAATGTCGCCCAAATATAGAATACGCATGAGAGTTAAGCTCCGGTTTGTTGGCACCAATGGGTGCCGGTTTCGGTTATAATTGCGTCCATCGCTTTGTCATGATCGCCCATGGGTACATGATCCACCATTTGACCAGCGAAGGCAAAGCCAAAGGTTTGTGCGCTGGAATATAATGCCAGCGTACGGTCATAATATCCACCGCCCCAGCCCAGCCGGCCTCCAGCCTGGTCAAAGGCCAGCAAGGGCATAATGATGATATCAGGGACCATTGTGGGCGCAGCACTTATTGGATGCTGTGTTCTAAGCGGTCCATCTTCTAAAGGATCACCACTTTCCCATGGGCGAAAAATCAAAGGGGCATCTTTCTCAATGACAACAGGTAACAAGCAAGTGTGGCCTCGCCGTGTCAGGTCCCGCATCAGGGGCCTTGGGTCCAATTCATCACCAATGGGTAAATAAGCGGCGATGTGGCTTCCTGGCGCTAAGTCCTTCAAAGCAAGCATGCCGTGGAGGGCGGCTTTTTCAGCAATCGTACCATCATACATATGGCTAAATTGATGACGAAGTTTCACGGCTGTTTTGCGCAGGGCATTTTTCTGGCTAGCAATTTTGTCAGTCATGCGCATCTTTCAAAAGCAGGTAAAGGTGCGGGACCGCCTCTGCCGTGGGACGTTTGTATCCTCCGGAACCTGACAAGTCAGGTGGGTGCCGTATGAAAGGGACCACGGTCCAGCTCAGGGACAGCTCCCGGAAGTAAGTTAAGGCCCAAAGGTTTACTTTTGCCCACGCACAGCGCAGTACCCGCCGCGTCTGTTTAAGGCTTCGCTTAAGCGCTGGCAAGCTTTGTTGCAATGCCGTCTACTTGTTCGCTAATACCATCAAGAATATCAACTACGTCTTGGTCCCGCAGTTGGCCGAGCAGATGTTCGCCCTTACTATCACCTGATAATACTTCTTGAAGCTCATCAGCAATAACAATAGCTGTCATTAATATGAGCTTAGTTTCAGTAACCTGTCCCAATTTCCCAACTAAATCCACAGCACGTTGGTCGACAAAGGACGCAAGCGCTTTTAGGCGTTCTTCGTCACCATCCCGGCAAGCAAGTGAATGTCTATTGCCATTAATGTTAACTTCTATCGTCGCCATACAGGCATCCTTTTCTCTCAGTTATCAGGTTCAGTGGCTATGGCTTAGGGCAGTTCAAGCCTCTAAAAGCTCTTCAACATAGGCGATCGTGCTGTCCAGTTTTTCTTGCATATCTGTTTTTGTACGCTCATCCGCATTGACAGTAGCTTTAAGGGTGCCAAGCGCACGTTCGAGTTCGCTATTTTTATTGCGCGCTTCCCTTAGCTCAGAGGTCTTTGATGTTATGTCTTGCTCTAATGCAGATATTTTAGCATCCGCATCGGCTAGTTTAACTACTATTTCGCCATCCCCAATGGGAGCACTGTTCAAGCCCAATGCCTCATTTTCTTCCTGCAGAATGCTATATTGCTCCTTAAGCAACATGAAATTTCGGTCAAGGTTAACATGGTCAGCTTTCATGCTTTCAATCTTGCGCTCAAGCTCTAATTGTCCTGATTCTACTAGGTTGTCTACGCCAATTGCAAGGCTTGCAACTTGGTCATGCAGGCGGAGGTTTTCGGTTTCCAGTTCATTAACCCTGTCACTCAGCAGATGACGTTCTTCTGAAGCGGACTTGGCTAATTTTAACTCTTCGTTTTTGGTCCGAGCCACTTGCGCCAGCCGGGAAAGTGATTTTTCGATTCGGTTTCTAGAAGCTTCCAACAGGTCCCCACGTGCTTTGTTAGCCATTACTAAGTCCTCTCTACGCTAGCAATACTCACCAGCGTTTGCATCTATCAATGGTCCACCCAGTAGCTTGAAAAGGGCAGTAACGCTTGAAGATAGTAGTTGAGACATGCATGCGTCAATCATCTAGAGACCTACAGGACGAGATCAAAGGGAAATAATTATCGACTAAAGTGATATATAAGGTTGACGAGAGCGGCGCGGGCAGTCAATTTTGCGCCAATTACTTGGTGTGTGCCAAGGCAATGAAACTGGATACAAATATGTCCAAAAACCAAGTGCGAGCATATGACTGACAGCCAATTCTCCGAGAACACCACCCAAATGACAAATATGGCCAATGCGATTCGGGCGCTTTCAATGGATGCAATCCAGAAAGCCAACTCGGGTCACCCCGGTATGCCAATGGGCATGGCCGATGTAGCCACGGTCCTTTTTAAGGATCATTTGCGCTTTGACCCTAAGGCCCCTAATTGGCCTGACCGGGATCGTTTTGTCCTCAGTGCGGGCCATGGCTCTATGTTGCTTTATAGCCTGTTGAACTTAACCGGCTATGCCGCGCCGACCATGGATGACATCAAAAATTTTCGCCAATTACACAGCCCAACCGCAGGGCACCCTGAATACGGTGAATGCCCCGGCATTGAAACCACCACTGGGCCTTTGGGCCAAGGTCTGGCAACGGCTGTTGGCATGGCGCTGGCGGAACGACTTGATAATGCCCGCATGGGAGATGATCTCGTCGGTCATAAAACATATGTTATTGCGGGTGATGGCTGCCTGATGGAGGGCCTTAGCCATGAGGCGATTTCCATGGCAGGTCACCTGAAGCTTGGGAATTTGATTGTGCTGTGGGATGACAACAGCATTTGTATTGATGGCAGCACCGATATGACGGTGTCGGATGATATGCAGGCGCGCTTTGATGCCAGTGGATGGCATGTACAAAGCGTTGATGGTCATGATATGGAAGCCATTGATGCGGCCTTGACCCAAGCAAAAGACAGCGACCAGCCATCTATGATCGCCTGTCGCACTATTATTGGTTTTGGTGCACCGACCAAGCAGGGCACTTCGGCCACCCACGGCGCCCCGCTGGGTGACGCTGAAATTGCCGGCGCACGGGAAATGCTCGGCTGGCCTCATGCATCTTTTGAAATTCCAGATGATGTGGCGCAGGACTGGGCCGCAGTGGGCGCAAAAGGCGCTGCGCTGTCAGCGGCATGGAACGCAAAGCTTGAAAAATTAGATGTAGACAGTCGCGCAGCATATGCAAGGCGTCTGTCTGGCGATATTCCGTCCGAATTGGACGCTGCCATCGAAGATTACAAAGCGGCATTGGCCGCAGAGCCGGTGAAGGTCGCAACCCGCAAAGCTAGCGAAATGGCGCTCGGCGTTATCAACCCTGTGCTGACAGAAACCATTGGCGGTTCGGCTGACTTGACGGGGTCTAATAATACCAAAACGCCAGACCAAGCCGTTATCACTGCGGATGATTTTGCAGGTCGCTATATGCATTACGGCGTTCGGGAGTTCGGCATGTCGGCCTGTATGAATGGTTTGGCACTGCACGGCGGTTTCGTTCCTTACGGCGGCACATTCTTGGTCTTTACCGATTATGCCCGCTCGGCCATTCGTTTGTCGGCCTTAATGGGGCAGCGGGTTATTTATGTTATGACCCATGACAGCATTGGCCTTGGTGAAGACGGCCCCACCCACCAGCCCGTTGAACATATCGCCAGCCTGCGCGCCATGCCGGGCGTTACCGTTTACCGGCCTGCGGATGCGGTGGAAACTGCTGAATGCTGGCAACTAGCCATGCATGCCAGCGAGCCTTCTGTTTTGGCCCTCACGCGGCAAGGCTTAAAACAGCAACGCCTGACCCACAATACTGAAAACCTCTGCGCCAAGGGTGGTTATATCCTGCATGAGGCAGAGGGCGATGTGGCTGCGGTTATCATTGCCTCGGGCTCAGAAGTTGAAATTGCCGCTGAAGCGCGTGACGCGCTGCAAGCAGACGGCGTACCTACCCGGGTGGTCTCCATGGCGGCAACTGAATTATTTGATGCTCAAGATGAAGCCTACCGCAAAGCTGTGTTGCCCGCGAATACCGTAAAGGTATCCATCGAAGCGGGTACTACCTTCGGCTGGCATAAATATGTCGGCGACGGCGGCAAGGTAATTGGCATTGATAGCTTCGGAGCTTCTGCCCCCGCGACCGATTTATACAAACATTTTGGCATCACTGGCGATGCTATTGTTGCAGCGGTGAAAGCACGGCTGTAAGACTATTGTTAACAAGCGATACTATCTTTTTTAAACCACCTAAGTGCTTCGGAGATAATTAAATGACTGTTCGTGTTTCCATTAATGGGTTTGGCCGTATTGGCCGTAATATTTTGCGCGCTATTTATGAAAGTGGCCGCACCGACATTAAAGTTGTTGCCATCAATGACCTCGGCGACGTTGAAATGAATGCTTACCTTTTGAAGCGCGATAGCGTGCATGGGCCTTTCCCGGGTGATGTTGCGGTAGACGGTAATGATATTATTGTAAACGGTGACCGCATCCGCGTTACCGCCATCCGTAACCCTGAAGAGCTTCCTTGGGGCGAGGAAAATGTTGATGTTGCGATGGAATGTACCGGCATTTTCACCAAGCGTGATGCAGCCGCCAAGCATCTTACCGCAGGTGCCAAAAAGGTGCTGATCTCAGCGCCGGGAACCGACAGCGATAACACCATCGTTTACGGCGTCAATCATGAAACTCTGACCAAAGACAGCAAGATTGTCTCAAACGCCTCTTGCACCACCAACTGCATGTCGCCTGTCGTTAAGGTGCTGAATGATCTGATCGGTATTGAGCATGGTTATATGACCACGGTACATGCCTATACCGGCGACCAGCCGGTGCTGGACACCCTGCACAGTGACCCAAGGCGGGCGCGCGCTGCAGCCGTGTCGATGATCCCAACCTCAACCGGTGCCGCCAAAGCTGTCGGGTTGGTATTGCCAGAGCTTGCGGGCAAGTTGGATGGGTCTGCTATCCGCGTACCAACGCCAAATGTTTCGCTGGTTGATCTGAAATTTGTTGCAAGCCGCGACACCACTGCGGAAGAGGTGAATGAAGCTATCAAAGCAGCAGCTGAAGGCGATATGGCTGGAATTTTGGGCTATGAAGATATGCCAGCGGTTTCTATCGACTTTAATCATAACGCCAACAGTTCAACTTTCGATTCCTCTCAGACTAATGTCGTGGAAGGCAATTTTGTGCGTATCCTAAGCTGGTACGATAACGAATGGGGTTTTTCGAACCGCATGAGCGACACGGCAGTTTATATGGCTAAGTTAGGGTAAAGAAAAAACAGTATGGCTTTTAAATCTATTGTAGATTTTGGCGATTTAACCGGTAAGACTGCGCTTGTGCGGGTTGACCTGAACGTGCCAATGACGGACGGCAAGGTTAGTGATGACACACGTTTGCAAGCGGTTAAGCCGACTGTGGACGCGCTCACAGCTAAAGGCGCTCGTGTTGTCCTACTGGCTCATTTTGGCCGCCCTAAAGGCCAGGTGGTGCCTGCAATGTCCCTCAAGCCTGTTGTGCCCGCGCTAGCAGCCGTATTGGGCTGTGCTGTGGGTTTCGTCGAACTCGGGGATGACCTACCACCAAGCGACGTGGTGGTGATGGAAAATACGCGCTTTGAACCGGGAGAAAGCTCCAATGACATCGAGCTAGCCAAACGCTATGCCGCTTACGGCGATATTTATGTCAATGATGCTTTCAGCTGTGCCCACCGCGCCCATGCCTCCACCGAAGCGCTGGCACATTTGCTGCCATCCGCCGCAGGGGAAACTATGGCCGCTGAACTAGTGGCGCTTGAAAAAGTGCTCGGGGACCCTGTGCGCCCTGTTTGTGCCGTGGTTGGCGGCGCGAAGGTATCCAGCAAGCTTGCTGTGCTGGAAAATCTAGTCGAAAAGGTTGATCATCTGATTATCGGCGGCGGCATGGCCAATACTTTTTTGGCGGCCAAAGGCTATCATGTTGGCGCCAGCCTGTGTGAGCACGAGCTCACTGGAACAGCTCTGGCCATTCTTACTAATGCTGAAAAGCATGGCTGCAAAGTTCATTTGCCCAGCGATGTGGTGGTGGCGAAAGACTTCAGGGCCCATGCAGATAATGAGGTCAAAACCGTCGATAATGTGGCGGAAGATGAAATGATATTGGACGCGGGCCCCAGCAGCGCTGAGGCTTTAGGCTATATCATTGAAGGCTGCAAGACGCTGGTGTGGAACGGCCCTATGGGCGCGTTTGAGATGGAACCTTTTGATATGGCAACTGTGGCGCTTGCTCGCACAGCGGCGAAGGCGACTATTGAGGGCACATTGTTGTCTGTGGCTGGCGGCGGTGATACCGTGGCAGCCCTTGCCCACGCGGGTGTTCGCGGTGACTTCACCCATATTTCCACCGCAGGGGGCGCTTTCCTAGAATGGATGGAAGGGCGCACTTTGCCCGGCGTCGCGGCACTGGGGTAGGGGCACATAGGGAAAGTTCTTTTCTGTCACTCTGAACTTGTTTCAGAGTCTATGTTAGTCGTTGCACTCAATTGATTGATAGCCAGCTTAAGTGTTTTCCGTGGATGCTGCTTGTGGAGCAGACGTTTACGTCAAACAAGTTCAGCATGACGCTTATATAAAATGATAGATTCCTTTCCCTCAGGCTTCGCCTTCGCTGGGAATGACCATTGAGGAAGTGCTGGAAATAATAAAAAATGTATAGCCAAACAAAAACGCCGGGGTGTTGGCGGCCCCGGCGTCCTAAAATTTTATAAAGTGCAGTATGATTTAGTCGTCATGCTTCTCTTTATGCTCTTTATGCTTTTCTTTATATTCTTTGCGCTTCTCTTTATGCTTCATATGGCGTTCTTTTAGCTTTGCCATACATTCGCCTTTCGCATCGCCTTCCATAGCTTCACATTTGGCTTTTTTCTTAGCCATTTTCTCTTTCATCTTGGCTTTATACGCGGCCTTCTTTTCAGCCATTTTCTTCTTGCAAGCGGCCATATCTTCGCCTTCCATGCCTTCGCAGTGCATTTTGTGCTTTTTCATCTTGTGCTTTTTCTTGTCTTTATCATCATCGAATAAGACAGGTGAAGCCAACGCAGCAGAAACTGAAATGGTTGTGTCTGCCTGCACCGCGCTAAAACCAAGTGTAGCGGCAGCGGCAATTGATAAGATTAGTGTTTTCCTGAGTAACATAGATATCTCCCATTAAAATTATTGTTAGACCCTAGCCTGCGCTTAGTTTGTCGAATAAAAAGGGAAATGTAAATATGTAACAATATGTAACTTTAGCTTAATATTTTGGCAGAATTTTAGGGATGTTTGTAAGAGATTGATTTGTTACCGCTTTTATAGATTTTACTTTTAGTAGAGGTTTAAATAATAATAATATTAGTGCCTTAATTGTCGTATAAATTTAGTTTTTAGGTCGAATTTAGGCTTAGAATTCTATAATAAGTGTTTTTTATAAAATATTTCCACCCATATTTTACCATACTAAGGGCAGCCAAATATATCGACCGCTTGCGCATTGGCAAAGCGCGGGGCATGGTGAAATAGATAAATTGCTTGAGGATAAATAGATGTCAGACTTCTATACTGAAATAAGCGATAAAATTACCGCTTTTATCAAAGAGCAGTCGATATTTTTTGTTGCGACTGCGGCAGAATCTAGCCGGATTAATCTAAGCCCAAAGGGCACGGATAGCTTTAGGGTGTTTGGTCCAAATTTGGTGGGCTATATGGATTTTACGGGTAGCGGCAATGAAACCAGCGCCCATATCAAGCATGATGGCCGCGTGACGGTAATGTTAACCAGCTTTACCCGTAATCCATTGATCCTTCGGCTCTATGGTCAGGGTCGAGTGGCACGTCCTGGTTCTGCCGAATTCGAAGAGTATATTGGTGCCTTCCCTGAAGGAAAAGGCGTCCGACAAATTATCTTTATTGACGTAGAAACTGTGCAGACGAGCTGCGGATACGGCGTACCAGAGATGGATTTGGTCAAGGAACGCCCTACCATGCGGCGCTGGGCAGAAAAGAAAGGCGCAGACGCTATTTTGGAATATCAGCAGACAAAAAATGCTGTCAGCATTGACGGCCTAGACAGTGGATTGAACGACTGAAATGGTTTGTGTGAATGCCTGTAATACGCCCGCTGGTCCTGATAGCTTAATCACTTTCAAGACTTGTTTGGATTTAGGCGAAGCGCATGTGCTGCGGTCGCTTCTCGATGCACATGGGATACCAGTTTATTTGGCTTCTGAGCATATGGCATCGGCCTATCCTTCGCTTGGTTATTTGGAAGCTATCCCTGTGCAAATCCGGGAGAGCGACCGAGCCCGAGCTGATGCTGTTATGGCGGATGTTGCGGTGATGCCCAACCGGGCGGCTGAAGTTGCAGATGACCCTGATTTTTGCCCCAATTGTGGTAGCACCCATGTTTTCCGTTTCAGTGGAACAGTAAAGCGCTATTTTGGTCTCGCGGTTATGGAGCAGGAAATTGACAGCAAGTGGCGCTTATGTAAGCAGTGCGAACATAAATTCAGGCTGGGCGCTAGCCGTTTGGCGGCTAATCTTTGGCTCGCCTTCCTTTGGGGCGGAACATTGGCCGGCTTAACCCTCGGCCTATTGTTCGTCATTAATTGGCTAAAGTATCTTTAAAGGCACTCGCTTAGTAAGCAAATTCTTCAAACACTCGGCTGACATCGCCGCCCCACGGGCCGTTGAATTGCTTTAGCAATCTGTCCGCCGGGGTTTCACCTGTTTCAATGGTTTCATGCAGCGTATCTAAGAAGCCCTGTTCCGTTTCACCATTCGTGGAAAGCCGTGCCCGCGCTTTTAGGCCGGCGTCAGCAATGGTTAGAACCTCTCGCCCAATATCCCGCAGGCTGCGGTCCCGGTGTTGGGTGATGAGGCCGAGCTTGGGCGCATCGTCGCGCATTTTCGATAGCTCTTCGATGTTCCAATCTTTAACCAAGTCCCACGCGGCTGCTTGGGAATCATTGTCATAAAGCAGGCCCGCCCAAAGCGCAGGCAGGGCGCAAAGTCGCGACCACGGCCCGCCATCAGCCCCGCGCATTTCCATATATGTCTTCACCCGCACTTCGGGGAACAGCGTCGTCATATGGTCGTTGAAATCGTCCATGGTTGGCAGTTCGCCGGGCAGGGCAGGCAGACGGCCATTCATAAAGTCGCGGAAACTTTGGCCCGATGTATCGATATACTCATTATTACGCTTAATAAAATACATGGGAACATCCAGCAGGTGATCCACCCAGCGCTCGAACCCCATACCGTCTTCAAAAACAAAGGGCAGCATGCCGCAGCGGTCTGGGTCCGTATCGGTCCAAACATGGCTGCGCAAACTCTGAAAACCATTGGGGCGGCCTTCTTTAAAGGGCGAATTGGCAAATAGGGCGGTGGCTAAAGGTTGCAGGGCGAGACCAATACGAAATTTTTTCACCATGTCGGCTTCACTAGCAAAGTCCAAATTAACTTGAACCGTGCAGGTGCGCAGCATCATATCCAGCCCCAAAGTGCCAACCTTGGGCATATAGGCACGCATGATGTCATAGCGTGATTTGGGCATAATGGGCACTTCGTCACGTTTCAGCGTGGGGTGATAACCAAGGCCCAAGAAGCCAATGTCCAGTTCTTCGCCGATCGCTTTGGCTTGGCGCAAATGGCTTGATGTTTCGTCGCAGGCTTGGTGGATGGTCTCCAGCGGGGCGCCAGAAAGTTCAAACTGACCGCCGGGCTCAAGGGATATCGATGCGCCATTTTGGGCTTCAGCGATGACATTTTCACCCTCATAAACTGGTGACCAGCCATAACGCTCATAGGCATTTAAAACGTCGCGTATTCCCGGCATTCCATTTTCCCCAAAATAGGAAAGCGGCGCGCCTGTAGAGCGGTGGAAAACAAATTTTTCATGCTCAGAGCCAATGCGCCAGTCATCTCGGTCCGGCGTGATCCCATTTTCGAGGTACCGGATAAGCTGTTCGCGTGATTCGACTAAAACTGGACCGTCAGACATATGGTATACTCACTCTGCCACATTGTTTTTTGCAGGTTAAAGTGCAAGACACTATTTGGGCAAACAATCTTACCTAAAGTGACGCAATTGTTATGCTAATGATAAATCTATATATTGGCTCAAAAGTTGTTTAATGCTGGTAGGGCTCGGGACCATGCACGATATTGATCGCATATTGGTCTTGGCTTAAATCCATCCCATAAATATGGATGCTGACAGCGGCATCACCCGTGTGGTTATGCAGAGCGTGAATGCAGTCAGGGTCAGCGGACACGGCAACCACGGTGCCCGGCTTTGCGACGGTGATACAAGTGGGGGAAAGGGTTGTTGAGCCATCATCGTCGTGATTTTTGCAATAGCTGATATTGCTGATGCTGCCTGATTTTACCCCAACAACACCCCATGCGGCGTGCCCGTGAATGGGCGTGCAGGCACCCGGTGCCCAGATCAGGCAAAGAATGGTAAAGCGGCCTTCGGTATCGATATAAACAATACGGCGTTCATAGGCGCAATTGGGAACTTTGCTGGCAGTGCTTATGTGCTTAATTTCAGCTAGATGAGCTGATAAAAGAGCGCCAACATCATCCGGCGAGCTTTGCGCATCATGGTCAAGTTGATCTGAAATGGCTTCGCCTAGGTCCGAAAAGTCGGCCAAATCCAAAGCTGTTTGGTCATTAGATGAAACCTGATGCGGCGGTTGAACTGGTGTATGAATACCCACTAAAACAATTCCTTAAATTTACTATAGGGTGATTCTAGCAAATCACGCTTGGAATATGTTTTTTATTTTCACTGTCATAGAAATTATATTAGAATTAATTTCTATGATATTACTGTAAATTAGATGATATAAATCACAATTTTGTTATTTGACGACATAAAATTACCTTTATGCCCAGTCGCCAAGAGTGCTTTGCCAAAGGCTGATAGCGGCAATGGCAGCGGTATCGGCGCGCAAAATACGCGGGCCAAGGGACACTGTCACACAGTTGGAAAGTCGTTTGATTTTTACGCGCTCTATATCTGAAAAGCCCCCTTCAGGGCCGATAAGGATAACCCACGGTTTCTTGCCAAATTTTGCTTCGGCCTTGATAAGGGCGCTTTGGGCACTGTGGCCGCTTAGGTCTTCATCGCAGAACATTATTAAGCGGTTATCAGGCAGGCCTGCCAGAAACGCGTTTAGGCTCTCGGGGGCGCTGCATGCGGGCACATTTAAGCGACCACATTGCTCCGAAGCTTCCACCGCATTGGCTTTTAACCGCTCCAGTTTAACCCGGTCGGCGATGGTATATTCCGTCATGACGGGGGCCAAGTGGCAAACGCCAAGTTCGGTCGCTTTTTGGGCCATAAAGTCCAGCCGGGCTTTCTTGATAGGCGCAAAGGCGAGCCAAAGGTCTGGCGGGGAGGTTTGTGGCCGGTTTTGCTTAAGTAAAGTAAGCGACACGGCTTTTCGGCTGATGGCCATGACTTCTGCGAGCCATTCACCGTCTCGGCCATTAAACAAAGCTAGAATAGTGCCCACCTTGACCCGCATGACTGTTGCTAGGTAATGGGTTTGGTCTTTGTCGAGGGTTATTGAAGTCCCAGCCAACAAGTCCGCATCGATGAAAAGTCTTATCTTCGCTGTATCTTTCATCTCTGCTGAATGCCTATGTTTACGGGGGAATGTCAAGTCTGGCTTGACCCAGGTTGTTTTGCGCTTTAGCAGAACATAGGTATGTGGAATAAAGAGAAAAATATTGTGCGCACCAAAGATGCGGTGGACGGCAGCTGGGTTTACCGGCATGCGCCGCTGCCTGTGCGGCCCTATTTGAAGCTGGCGCGGGTGGACCGGCCTGTGGGTACATGGCTGTTGCTATGGCCGTGCTTGTGGTCCTTGTTGCTGGCTAGTGACGGTGTGGACTTTGATCTTGCACTTATCGCTCTTCTGTTTGCCATTGGGGCCTTGGTGATGCGCGGTGCGGGCTGCACTTATAATGATATTGTTGACCGCGATTTTGACGGCCAAGTGGACCGCACCAAAAGTAGGCCTATTCCGGCAGGGGAGGTATCCGTTCCCGGTGCTTGGCTTTTCATTGCATTTCAATGCCTGATTGGCCTCACCATTTTACTGCAATTTAATAAATTTGCGATTCTTGTGGGGTTTGGCTCGCTATTTTTGGTCGCGGTATACCCGTTCATGAAGCGCATCACCTATTGGCCGCAAGCATGGTTGGGGCTGACTTTTAATTGGGGGGCATTGCTCGGTTGGGCCGCTATTCGCGGCGAGCTAAGCCTAACGCCTATCCTGCTTTATTTTGGCGGGCTCTTTTGGACGCTTGGTTATGATACGATCTATGCCCATCAAGACAAAGAAGATGATGCCCTCATTGGGGTGAAATCAACGGCCCTAGCACTGGGCTCACACACCAAGCATGCAGTGGCAGTTTTTTATGCATTTTTTGTCATTTCTCTTATTGCCATCGGAATGCTTGAAATGGCGGGCATTATCTATTACACGGGCGTGGCTGTGGCGGCTGGGCAGTTGACACATCAAATATTACGGGTGCGTATC
Source organism: Alphaproteobacteria bacterium (assembly GCA_021774735.1). Classification (GTDB taxonomy): domain Bacteria; phylum Pseudomonadota; class Alphaproteobacteria; order Sphingomonadales; family Kordiimonadaceae; genus JAJFIS01. The sequence goes on from JAJFIS010000021.1 coordinate 141,211, forward strand.
GATGAGCCTGATAGCTGCTTAAATATTTTTCGCGCCAACATTGGTTTTGGCTGGATCCTGTTTATCACCCTGATAATTGATAAATGGTATTAAGCCCTAAATGGCGCAAGCTAGATAAATAAAGGACATAGGCATGGACATTTCCAAAATACCCGTTGGGGAAAACCCGCCGTGGGATATTAATGTTATCGTCGAAGTGCCCGTTGGTACCGAGCCAGTAAAATATGAGCTCGATAAAGCGTCTGGTGCGCTGTTCGTTGATCGCATCATGCATACCAGCATGCGGTATCCGTGCAATTATGGCTTCATTCCCCACACATTGGCGGATGACGGTGACCCTGTGGACGTGCTGATTGCCAATAATACGCCCATTATGCCGGGTGCGGTGGTGCGCTGCCGCCCCATTGGGGTGTTGATCATGGAAGATGAAGCCGGGATGGACGAAAAGCTACTGATGGTGCCGGTTGACCAGCTAAACCCTTTTTACACCAAGGTTGAAACTTATACCGAATTACCAGAGGTTTACCTTGAGCGCATCAGCCACTTCTTTGCTCACTATAAAGACCTAGAGAAAAACAAATGGGTCAAGGTCATGGGCTGGGGCGACAAGCATAAAGCCGCTGAGCTCGTGCTTGCAGGCATGGAAGCCTATGTTGACTAACGTCGCATTGGCTGTTGCTGCATATAGGTTAAGCTGCGCCACAGCCATTCGAACGGGCCAAAGCGGTAATATTTAAGCCAGATGGGGCTCCAGATTAATTGCAAAGCCCAAATGCCGGCAACGACATAAAATATTTCATAGCCGAAAAGTGTGCCGTAAAGGCCAAAGCCGAAGCCATAGAATATGAACCCGCAGATGATGGATTGCATTAGGTAATTGGTCAGGGCCATGCGTCCTGTTGCCGCCAAGGTGCTTTTTATGAAAGCACCAAAAGGGGCTTTGCAGAATAGCAAGATAAGCGCCAAATGCCCGAGCGCTAGGCTCAAGCGACCTATGTCATAGGTGAAGGTGCCGCTGATTTGGGCCATGGCGCTGAAATCGGCTTGGTAAATAGTTAATGCTTCCCAATAATTGAGCGGAATGCCAATGCCGTAACCCAAAATGAGCATCCAAACATATTTGCGGGTCGGCACTTCCAGCGTCAAATATCCGGCGCGGAACATCAGGATGCCGATCAGCATCATGGCGAGAGCATCCCAGAATAATTGGAATATTGTAAATTTGGTTTGGAACATAAAGACCATGGGGGCGCTCTGATGCGCGCACGGGTGCAGGTTTAATACTATCTTCCATGGATGCCCCCCCAAGCTTTGAAAGGCGACCCTACCATCCAAAGCAGAGCGCTGCCAATAGTATAGGTGAGCAAATGGAGTTGAGCTTACTTAGGGACGATCAAAATCTGTTGGTTCAGTTTCACGCAGAACGCGTTTATAGGGTGAAGGGGCCCGGCGGGTCATGCTGTCAAAGGCTTTATTGACCATGCGCGACTTTGTGCGCGTACGGCGCACCATGTTAGCAAAGCTTGGGGTCGTGGGGATCAAAAACAGCATTGCTATAAATATAAAAACAAGGCCAAAGGGTATGGGCGTCAATACGCCAATAAAACCAATCAATAGAAAAAAGAAGCCAAGAATGCGGCACAAAAATCGGGTCATAGTTTTGTCTCATCGCTGTCAGACAGCATTATTGCTGCCGTTTATATATTGGTATGATATATAGACAGTGACTTTGGCAATTACAAGGCGTGGCAAATAAGTCACTATCTTTACAGTTTCTGTTGCACGGACATCTATTCCCCAGTATGTCAAATATATGGTCACTTTCTAATGGAATTTGGTATTTCAGGGATGGTTCAATGAACAAAATTTATGATGACGCAACAGCTGCGTTGAATGACTTACTGTTTAATGGAATGGAAATGATGGCGGGGGGCTTTGGCCTCTGCGGCATTCCTGAAAATTTGATCAAAGCGGTGCATGCATCCGGCGTGCAGGATATATCCATTGTATCAAATAACTGCGGCGTTGATGGCTTTGGTCTTGGCATTCTATTAGATGCTAAGCAGATCGCCAAAATGATCAGTAGCTATGTAGGCGAAAATAAAGAGTTCGAGCGCCAATATTTAGCCGAAGAATTAGAGCTGGAATTTAACCCGCAGGGTACGCTAGCAGAGCGCATCCGCGCGGGCGGGGCGGGCATTCCGGGCTTTTACACCAAAACCGGCGTCGGCACCCTGATCGCAGAAGGCAAAGAGCATAAAGACTTCAATGGTGTTACTCATGTTATGGAGACGGGCCTGACGGCTGACCTTTCCCTTGTTAAAGCGTGGAAGGCCGACACGGAAGGCAATTTAATTTACCGCAAAACCGCGCGTAACTTTAACCCTATGATGGCGACGGCGGGTAAGGTAACGGTGGCTGAAGTGGAGGAGATTGTGCCCGTGGGTACGCTCGACCCCGACCATATCCACACCCCCGGCATTTTTGTTCAGCGTATCATCAAGGGTGAGTTTGAAAAACGCATCGAGCAGCGCACCGTGCGCAAAAGAGGAGACGTCTGATGTGGGACCGCAAGCAGATGGCCGCGCGGGCGGCCCGCGAGCTTAAGGACGGATTTTATGTTAATCTAGGCATTGGCATCCCGACCCTTGTGGCGAATTATATTCCGGACGGTATGCATGTTACCCTGCAAAGCGAAAATGGTATGCTCGGCATGGGGCCATTTCCTTACGCAGATGAAGTTGACGCGGACCTTATAAACGCGGGCAAGCAAACCATTACAGAACTGGACATGAGCAGTTATTTCTCCAGCGCTGATAGCTTTGCCATGATCCGCGGCAGCCATATTAACCTCAGTATTTTGGGTGCGATGGAAGTGGCGGAAAACGGCGATATCGCCAATTGGATGATCCCTGGAAAAATGGTTAAAGGCATGGGCGGCGCGATGGATTTGGTCGCCGGCGTCAAGCGCGTGGTGGTCGTTATGGACCATACCAATAAAGCGGGTGCCAGTAAGCTATTAAAGGCTTGCACCTTGCCGCTAACCGGCAAAGGCTGCGTTGACCGCATCATCACTAACCTTGGTGTTTTTGATGTGGTGGAAGGCGGCCTTAAGGTGGCGGAGCTGGCAGACGGCGTCACCATGGCTGACGTGGAAGCCGCGACCGAGGCTAAGCTCGTTGCTTAACAGTTTTAATATTCCACTATAAAGCTTGAAATGCTTTCAGGCAGGATTTCGAACTGATACGGAATGAATAACCGCATGTTAGTTAAGCCCGACCTGTGCCACATAACGGGCTTGTCTAATCCATTAATATAGGCCCTGTAATCTCCATTCAGGCTTTTGACGACGAGATTAATCTCAGTAGTTATTTTCTGAATGAGGTTCAATCTATATTGTGATGGTTGAAGGATACTCAGCTGGCTTTCACCCTCCCGTTCGATTGTGGCGCGGCCATTTCCTTTTATAGACGTTAAAAAGCTATCTATTTCTCGGATAATGGCAGGGCCATCAACAGATTTATCAGCTAGTGGCCGTCTAATAGATAGATATGTTTGGCTGGTATCTTTACGGTTTTCTCCATCGGAAACTCTAACATTTGGGTTATTGATATCAATGGGGATTACTAGATTATCTCTGATCTCAACCAAGCTATAACCTTTAGATTTTTCTAACTGGGCAATGAGCTTTGAAACGGTGTCTTTGATTTCATTTTCTCTGATAGCCTTTTCGCGGGAATCGCTTAGAATGGAAATCTCTTGGATTATAAAATCAGCCCTCAAGCTCATGAATACCCCAGGTAGTTCATGGCCTTTTCCACGCTTAGATGCAGTTACAACAATTTCTTCAAGCTCGTCTTGTGCCCAAATTGCGGGCGTGAAGAAAACACTTAAACCAATAATTGTGATGAAAATTTTTGTGGATATCCGATTGAATTTTAACATTATGACCCTCCATTTCATGTGACCAAAGATTGCATAGGGTGACCGTAGATACAATATCTAATTCAAAGCTCACTGATCGAGAATATTATGGAGGTTGCGATGAAACCTAAGGTCCTAGTTGACCTTGGTCGAATTGTGGGTAAGCTGCGGATCAATTATTTTAAAAGGTGATCTTGATATGAGCTTTCGGATGCGGATGCAGAATTTGATGTTGAAAACGGTGGTGCGGCCATGGCTGGCCCGTGAAAGCGACCCCCAAAAAATATATGACTATTCGTTGAAGTTCGACAAAAAACAAGATGCGTGGCCCCCCAAAGGCTGCACTGTGGATAAAATAGACCAAGGCAATTGGTCCGCTGATTGGGTCGTGTCGAAGGACGATGCCGGTGACCGAGTGATATTATATCTCCATGGCGGCGCGTTTATCGCCAAAACCCCACGAATTCACGGCGCTATGCTGGCTCGTTGGTGCAGAAAAACAAATGCCCGAGGTTTTATGGTCGATTACCGACTTGCCCCGACCCCGCCTTTACCTGCTGCGATGGAAGACTGCGAAGAAGCGTATCGCTATCTGCTCGACGCTGGCCATGACCCTGCAAAAATACTGATAGCAGGTGATTCTGCTGGTGGCGCATTAACACTGACGACCTTATTGCGCATTAAGAAAGCGGGCTTGCCGATGCCAGCTGGCGCGGTGATGATGTCGCCCGTTACGGGTTTGAGGGAGGAAGACCGTCACAGTGCCATCAGTAATGATGGTAAAGACCCGATGTTCCGTGCGGCTACGTTGCAAAATTTTGAAAATATGTTGGGTGTTGAGGACACAGAGGGCGACGACTTTCACGGCGTATATGCAGACCTTTCAGGCTTGCCGCCGATCCATATTGAGGTGGGTAGCACCGAGGTTTTATTGGATGACAGCCGTATTTTTGCGTCAAAGGCTAAAGCAGCGGGCGTGGATGTAACCAAGATCATCACCCCGGGTGCGCCCCATGTTTTCCCCGTGATGAAAATGCCAGAAGCCAATGCCGCCTTGACCCGCATTATAGCTTTTACCGAGCGGGTTATGGCCCAATAAAAAAGCGTTTTATTCTTGTAATAAGCCTCTGTTATTGAAGTATTTTATACAAATTTTCCGGTTGTATAATTTCTACATGATTTTATAAACTTTTGTTATAAATGGTAAATTTCCGTTAAACTGCGACAATTTGTCACGGGAGAAAATGTCTGCTAAGCTGCGCTCGTCTTATAACCAATTAAGGGAGGGAAAAATGGTTAATAAGTTACTTGGATGGGCCGTCGTCGGCGTCATGTTTATCGTTTACGGCTATGCTTATAATTATATCGATACAGCTGTTATCACGGAGATGGATGCCACGCGTCCTGCACTCATGATGTTTATTTTGGTTGCCTATATTATGGGCCGCAGTGCAGTGCCAGAAGGCAATTTGGTCACTACCATCGTTGAAAGCATCAAAGATAACCTGATGAATATTCTTTGGTTAACCTTGGCTGTTGTGGTTTATCGCATCATTGCGACGCTCATAGGGGGTGATTTCTCTGTAGATATGATTGTTAGTGCAGCGACCGTTGGTGTGCTGTCAACCACCGCTGCGGTGCTGGTTATGTCTGCTGTGAACGCAGCGATGAAAGACTAAGTCTTAACTCTAGAACATTTAGAATAGTAAAAGGCGTGGCTTATGGCCGCGTCTTTTTGATGTACGAAAACATAACGTACTAATTTTAGCTATAAATATGAACTTTAAGGCTGGCCCTTTCTGACTTTGGACGCATCAATTACTGTCTGTAAAATCATGTTTTATGGTTTCGTGAGTATTACTGAACGAATTTGAGGCTTAGTGTGATCCCGTATTCTAATGCCCTAGCTCAATGCAATTCGACCCACTTGTCTGAAGAATAATCAAAGCATTTAATAATGCACCTACCATCACTATGAAATTGTAAGTGTTTATTTTGAGTAGGTATAGCAACAACATCTGGCCAAAAAGCAACGATATTTGTGCCACCTTTTACACGAACACTTGGGTAAACTATGCCATCACCGCCACCATTTCTTATTTCGAGCGCTAATTGACGGGATTCGGTGTATTCATTAGGATGAAGTTCTGGTGCATTTATATCTTCAATAGTGTGCATGTTACCTTTAATACTGCCCAGATAAACACGCTGTTGCATATCATCAGGGGAATGCTCTGAGGCTAGTAGATGGTTGTTTAATATATGTACTCGTTCAGCTATAGAGGTCTCAAGACTATCAGATGCGTAATAAGCTCCATAGTTGCCGTTAGTAAATCGATCGCCCTCTTTTTTGAAGTGCGTGAAGGCAGCCATTACAATTGATGCTCCTGGCCCGGTGATGCGCCTTGAAACGGGAACGAGAGATATATCCCCAACCTCTTGCTTGATACGTGGATTAGTTGCCATTTCTAGCTCAATGAGAAATTCCCAATCCTCTACAGGCGCTATATCTTCAAATAAATCAATAGGAGGGTAGCATGAAGCAATGGTTCTAAAAGCAGGTGAAAACTTTGTAATTGACAAGATGTGTTGAATTGTCACTTTTAGCCTCTAACTTGATCTAGATACTGTCGCACATAAGCCAGATCAGTTAGGTCGCCACTCACCATACGGTCAATTGGGCTCTGTCCTCCGAATTTGTCATTGGCCTGATTAACCCAGCCATAGAGGTTGTCAGGGTTTTTATAGAGTATTCGGAGTGCCTTATGGATACCTATCAAGTAACTGATGCGGCGCATCGTGTCAGTAGGTACATGACCCAAGGCCCCTTTGCGAAGCTTATAGTATTTGCCTTTCTCAATATCACCGAGAAGGGACATGCCTTGAGATGGAGATAACTTCCATGCTTCGGCCAAATTAAAGAATGCACGAAAGCCTGCACCCTGGTGTTTTTTACTGCTCAGAACATCGCGAGGGACTTTAATCGCCATTTCAATGTCTTGCGTAGCCGTATTCATATCATTCTCCTTAATTTAATAAAAAGTATAAAATAAATAGTTCACAATGTAAACAAAAATTAATATTAATGTATAATGGAAACAGTAATTTTAAATATTCTTGCACTTTCGGTAATTCATGCCGAGGCGTGGCACAGGTAGCCGCGTCTTTTTTAATGTAATTTGGCAGCGGGGCTATCCGGCAGTGCCGCCTACCGTTAGGCCGTTTATGCGCATGGTTGGTTGACCAACACCAACAGGAACGCTCTGCCCGCCTTTGCCGCACATGCCAACGCCGCTATCCAGCTTAAGGTCATTACCGATCATGGAAACCCGCTTGAGCACATCAGGCCCGTTACCAATGAGGGTGGCACCCTTGACCGGTTCACAGACCTTGCCGCCGCGCAGGCGGTAAGCCTCCGTGCAGCTGAAGACAAATTTACCGCTGGTAATGTCAACTTGGCCTCCGCCGAAGTTCACCGCATAGATGCCGTCCTTAACGCTGGAGACAATTTCATTTGGATCATCTTTGCCGCCCAACATGAAGGTGTTGGTCATTCGCGGCATTGGGGCGTGTGCGAAACTTTGGCGGCGACCATTGCCAGTGGCTTCAACCCCCATCAAGCGAGCATTTAAGCGGTCCTGCATATAGCCTGTTAAAATGCCGTCTTCAATTAATACCGTGCGCTCTGTGGGTGTGCCTTCATCGTCAATGGTCAGCGAACCCCGGCGGTCATTAATGGTGCCATCATCGACCACGGTAACGCCGGGCGCGGCGACCCGTTCTCCCATCAAGCCAGCGAATGCGGATGTGCCCTTACGGTTAAAGTCACCTTCTAAGCCGTGGCCGATGGCTTCATGCAGCAGCACACCGGGCCAGCCGGGGCCAAGAACCACGGTCATTTCGCCCGCCGGTGCGGCAACAGAGTCTAAATTAACATCAGCTTGGCGCAAGGCTTCCCGCACTTGGCCTTGCCAGTGGTCAGCTTCAAACAAACTGTCATAGAGATAGCGACCACCACAGCCGTCAGAGCCAATTTCTTGCCGGTCCCCAACGCCCAACATTATTTGCACGTTCAGCCGGACGAGGGGTCTGATATCCCGCATACGCTCCCCGTCGGGCCTGATAACTTCAACCACTTTCCAACTACCAATTAGGGAGGCGGATACTTGCCGAACGCGGGGATCTAAAGCCCGGGCAAAAGCGTCAATGTCTTCGAGCAGCTTCACTTTGCGGCCAAAGTCGATGCCGCCCAGCGGGTTCGTGTCGCTGTAGAGCTGTTTGTTGGACCGTGCCGGGGCTAGGGCTATTGAACCGGAGGTACCTGTGCGCACGGCTTGAACCGTGCTGGCTGCGCGCTTTATTGCCGCTTCGCTTAATTCATTAGAATGGGCGTAGCCGGTTGATAGTCCGGTAACTGCCCGAAGGCCAAAACCCTGCGTTTGATCAAAGCTGGCGGCTTTTAATATGCCATCATCAAAACTGAAGGATTCTGACTGGGTTGATTCTAAATATAACTCGCCGTCATCCATTCCTGTAAGAGATTGCGACACCAAGCCATCGATTCGGCTTTCATCAAGGTCGCTGTTTTCAAAAAAGAAATTTAAAGCCTGCGGGTCACTGGGCATGGATGGGTCCTCGAAAATGAAATTATTCAGCATTTAAGTGCGCTATACCATGGGCTAGCACGATATTTACTTTCAGCAAAGAGGTAAGCGACCGACCTTTGTAATTAAAAGATAAGCCTGTGATTTAATAAAATATCAAAAAAATAACAAATATCGTGTCGATTTACTTGTTCCCTTAACATAGTTTGGTATAACGTGCGGCAATCAGGGGTTCCATGTCATGACACGCATGATATGGCACTGCTTAGTAGAGTGTCCTTGAACGAAGTGATTGCCTAGGCGCGACAGACCTTCAGATTAAGATGTAGGACTGAATGGGTCATAAAATTGGGTTAAATCATTCTTCGTTTGAAGGCATGGGGTAAAATAAGGAACGTAATTATGACGTTGAAAAGGCTTACAGGCACAATCTTTGCCTCGTTCGCGGCCTTGGTTGCTTTTAGTGTAACCGCGCTCGCAAGCGGAAAGTACCACGGCCCAACACCAAAAGCGACAGAGATGCAGCCACCTGTGAATGAATTGGCGCGTCGGCTGCAAGATTTTCACTATGATTGGTTGATGCCAGTGATGATCATTATATCCGTCATCGTTTTTATCTTGATGGCTTATATTGTGCTCAAGTTCCGCGCGAAGGCAAGCCCAACGCCTTCTAAAACCACGCATAACACCTTGCTGGAAGTGATATGGACCGGAATTCCAATTTTAATATTGGCCTTGATTATCGTGCCATCATGGAAGTTGCTCTATTTCCAAGACACTATCCCTGAAACAGAATTTGCCGTTCGCATCATTGGTAACCAGTGGAACTGGACTTATGAATATCCGGACCACGACGGTGTTAACTTCACAGCAGTTATGGTACCTGATAATGCTTTTGAAAATAACCCTGTGGGGGGTTTTGACCCGGCTGTGAAGGCTGAATATGAAACGGCATTGGCGGATTTTCTCGGGAAGCCTGCAGTGTTGAACGCTCGTTTATTGGACACTGACCTGCGCATGGTTGTACCGGTTAATACCAAAATTAAAGTTTATTTAACCGCGTCGGACGTGATCCACGCTTGGACCATACCAGCCTTTGGCGTCAAGCTTGATGCGGTTCCAGGGCGTCAGAATGAGACATGGTTCGAAGCCGAAGAGCTTGGCACCTATTATGGTCAATGCTCAGAGCTTTGCGGAAAAGACCATGCCTATATGCCCATCGTGGTTGAAGTTGTCTCGAAGGCAGACTTTGCAGCGTGGGTAGAGCGCGCGAAACTTGAATTTGCTGATACCGGTGCTCAGCGCCAGTTTGCAGCCACCAGCGCTTCTGTCGCTGGTCATTAAGGGTTAGTTAGAAAGGATACGAGCTATGGCTCACGATCATACCCCATCCGGCTGGAAACGCTGGGTATATTCAACCAACCACAAAGACATCGGTGTGATGTATTTGTGGCTGGCAGCTATATGCGGCTTTGTCGGTTTTGCTTTTTCAGGTCTTATTCGCTGGGAACTCGCGGAACCAGGCATTCAAGTCATTCCCATGTTAACGGGCGGCGATATAGAAGCTGCTAAGCATATGTTTAATGTGCTAACCACCGGGCACGGCCTCATCATGGTCTTCTTCATGGTTATGCCAGCCCTTATCGGTGGCTTTGGTAACTATTTCGTGCCCTTGATGATAGGCGCACCTGATATGGCCTTCCCGAGGATGAATAATATCAGCTTTTGGCTGATGCCTGTGGCCTTCCTGTTGCTGTTTGTCAGCACGCTGGTGGAAGGCACCAACGGTCTGAATGGCTTTGGTGGGGGGTGGACCGCTTACGCACCCTTGTCCACATCTGGTCACACAGGGCCGTCGATGGATTTAGCGATCCTATCCTTGCACGTAGCAGGGGCATCATCAATCATGGGGGCGATCAACTATATCACCACCATTTTTAATATGCGTGCACCGGGCATGACCCTGCATAAAATGCCATTGTTTGCTTGGTCGATCTTAATTACCGCTTTCTTGCTGGTGTTAAGCTTGCCGGTTCTGGCGGGTGCAATTACCATGCTACTGACCGACCGTAACTTTGGCACGGCCTTCTTTGACCCAGCAGGTGGCGGGGACCCAATTTTGTTCCAGCATCTGTTCTGGTTCTTCGGTCACCCTGAAGTGTATATTATGATCCTGCCAGCCTTTGGTATTATTAGCCATATTGTTTCCACCTTTTCCAAGAAGCCCATTTTTGGCTATTTGGGCATGGCTTATGCGATGGTTTCCATTGGTTTCGTCGGCTTTATCGTTTGGGCACACCATATGTATACGGTGGGTATGGACGTGGATACCAAGGCCTACTTTATGGTGGCTACGATGATTATTGCCGTGCCTACAGGGATTAAAATCTTCTCTTGGCTCGCAACCATGTGGGGCGGCTCGCTCAGTTTTGAAACACCTATGTTATATGCTCTCGCCTTTATCTTCCTATTTACTGTTGGTGGTGTAACGGGAGTGTATTTGGCAAATCCTGGTGCTGATGTGGCGGTTCATGATACCTATTTTGTTGTGGCCCACTTCCACTATGTTCTATCGATCGGGGCAGTTTTTGGTATTTTTGCAGGGCTTTATTATTGGATAGGGAAGATGAGCGGCAATCAATATCCTGATCTTCTTTCAAAAATCCAATTTTGGATTACCTTCATCGGAGTGAATGCTATTTTTGCCCCTCAGCATTTCTTGGGCTGGAACGGCATGCCGCGACGTTATATCGACTATCCTGATGCATTCGCCTATTGGAATAAAATATCTTCCATTGGTTATGCAATCACGGCTGTTGGAGCATTTATGTTCATGGGAATTATGATCTATACGATCTTCTACTCGAAGAAAAAATGCCCAGACAACCCATGGGGCGAAGGTGCAACAACTTTGGAATGGACCTTGTCCTCACCACCGCCTTTCCACCAGTTCAATGAACTGCCTGTGTTCAAAAGCTGATTGGAGCTGACGCCCATGTCTGATATGGCAGAAGCATTAGAGGGAAATGACCCAATGACCGCTGCGTTTTCGGCGCAGCGGCAAGCGGATGCAGCAGATTTTATCGCGCTGCTGAAGCCCCGGGTTATGTCGCTTGTTATCTTTACAGCTTTTGTTGGGCTGATAGCGGCACCGGGCACTATGAACCCCGTGCTTGCCTTTTCGGCGCTGTTGCTTATCGCCATAGGCGCGGGGGCCTCTGGTGCGCTTAATATGTGGTATGACGCTGATATTGACGCAGTGATGAAACGCACCGCTGATCGCCCGGTCCCTGCAGGCCGAGTAAGTGCTGGTGATGCCCTAGGTTTTGGCATGACCTTGTCTGTGGGCTCGGTTCTATTAACGGGCTTACTTGTTAATTTTACTGCGGCATTTCTTTTGGCGCTGACTATATTTTTCTATGTGGTTATTTACACTATGTGGCTTAAGCGTTTAACGCCGCAAAATATTGTCATTGGTGGTGCTGCGGGGGCTTTCCCGCCCATGATTGGCTGGGCTGCAGTTACCAATAGCGTGACGATAGAATCGCTGGTTTTATTTGGTATTATTTTCCTTTGGACGCCGCCGCATTTTTGGTCACTGTCTTTGTTTATCGGTGAAGATTACCGCAAAGTTGGGGTGCCAATGTTACCCGTGGTGGCGGGCAAGGCAGTAACCCGCAATCAAATTATGCTCTATAGCCTTTTGGTGGCGCCCTTTGCTGTGTTGCCATGGTATATGGGGTTCGCAGGGCCAGTTTACGGTGCAACGGCGGCCCTTCTTGGAGCTATATTTTTAACCATGGCATTCCATGTGTGGCGGGGAAAGGAAAAAGCAGAACGTAAACTGTTTGCTTTTTCAATCGTCTATTTATTTGTGCTGTTTGCGACCTTGGCGTTTGAGCGTATTATTGTAGGAGCGATGGCATGAGCGAATTTCCCGAAACTTATGAAATGAGCGAGGAAGACAAGAAGCGCCTAAAGAAGCGCAATCGCGCGCTGGGTTTATCGCTTTTCGTCTTTGTCATACTGATTGGTGTTGTGAGCTATTATAAAGTTATGGTGGCGACGCCTTGAGTATTGCAGCGGTCATAAATTCAGCTGATAAGCAGCAAAACCAAAATAGAAAGCTTGCTATTGTCATGGGCCTTGTGGCGGCTGGCATGGTGGGTATGGCCTTTGCAGCAGTTCCGCTTTACCAGCTCTTTTGCCAAGTTACCGGTTACGGCGGCACAACTCAGCAGGCCGAGGCAGCAAGTGACATTGTGCTTGACCGGGATATGAAGGTCCGGTTTCTGGCCAATACCCATCGGGATATGCCGTGGCAATTTAAGCCAGTACAAAATAGTCAGAAGTTAAAGATTGGCACACAAGCGATTGCCTATTTTGAGGCCTATAATCCAACGGATAAGCCGATCACTGGCACGGCAACATTTAATGTAACCCCCCATAAGGCGGGTGAATATTTTGCCAAGATCGATTGTTTTTGCTTTACCGAGCAGACGTTGCAGGCCGGTGAACGGGTAAAAATGCCAGTAGTATATTTTATTGATCCTCTGATTAATGAGGATATAAATTTAGATGAGGTCACAGAGATCGGGTTGTCATATACTTTTTTCGTGCTGAAAGAAGACGGCGACAAGATAACAGGACCGTGAACAGTTTGTAACGGGAATAGGCCAAAAGGGATTATATCCTGAGGCCATTTGAGGAGAAGTTATATGGCGGGCGACGTCAAACACGATTATCACTTGGTAAACCCGAGCCCATGGCCGGCGGTGGCCTCTGTGGCGATTTTATTGGTGACATTTGGAGCAGTTTTCACCATGAAACCGGATGCCTCTTTATTCGGATTGAAGGGTGTCTCTTTTGGTAAATTTGCATTCTTTGGTGGGCTGTTGATGTTGTTTTACACCCTTTTTCAGTGGTGGAAAGATGTGGTGGTAGAAGCCCACGACGGTGATCACACTCCTGTTGTGCAGATAGGCTTGCGCTATGGCATGATTTTGTTCATTGCTTCAGAGGTTATGTTCTTTGTGGCATGGTTCTGGGCTTTCTTTAACTCAGCGCTTTATCCCCATGCCTTTGTTGATAGCCCAGAGGCTTTGTGGCAAATTACATCAGCGGCCGCATGGCCCCCCGCTAGTATTCAAACATTTGATCCATGGCATTTGCCCTTCATCAATACACTCATATTGTTGCTGTCTGGCACGACGGTAACATGGGCGCACCATGCCTTGATCGAAGGTGACCGTGAAGGTCTTAAAAAAGGGCTATTACTAACAGTACTCTTGGGCGCGCTGTTTACCACATTCCAAGTCTATGAATATGCCCATGCTGAATTTGGCATCGCTGGTAATGTATATGGATCAACCTTCTATATGGCCACTGGCTTTCACGGCTTTCACGTCCTTGTAGGAACCATCTTCCTGCTTGTATGTTTGATCCGCTCCCATAAAGGTCACTTTAAGCCAGAGCAACATTTTGGATTTGAATCTGCCGCTTGGTATTGGCACTTTGTCGATGTAGTTTGGATATTCCTCTTCTTCGTGATTTACATCTGGGGCAGTTGATGGGATTGAGCGAATCTGATCAAGAAACAAGCACCGATCCTGCAGCAATTGCAGGGTCGGTGTCGCCGTTTAAGGCCGGCGTTACATGTCGTTGCCCCACCTGCGGCAAGGGAGTTATCTATGATGGTTTGCTAACTTTGCGCACCAATTGTGACACATGCAATTTTGACCTCAGTAAAGCGGACCCGGGGGATGGCCCAGCAGTATTTGTCATCTTCATTCTCGGCGCCATCGCTACTATACTAGCCTTGATTATAGATAATTTTTTCGCACCACCCTTGTGGGCTATGGCACTTATCATGAGTGTCGTCATTTTTGGCGGGGCAATATGGTTGCTCAGGATGATGAAGGCTTTATTGATTGCCTTGCAATTCCGCCACGGTGCCCAAGAAATACGATCTGATGATCAAATCAACCGTGAAGAAAATTGATGCGAAATACGCACTTTCATGCCAGCGCTCTGCTGTGGTTTGTTTACCTGATAATGTTTGGCACGCTCCTCTATTTGGGGCAGTGGCAAGCGCGCAAAGTTGGCCCAAAGACGGAAATGTTGGCCCAAATTGAGCTGGGCATGGCCGCAGATCCCACTGAATTACTCCCCCATCTTGATGACCCTCAAGCTATCGAATATCAGCGGGTATATTTCACGGGCATTTTAATGGACGTTGAGGCTATCCATGTTTTTGGCACCAATCTGGCTGGAGCACCGGGCTTTTATATCTATGTTCCAGTTCAGCGACTGGTGGGCGATCCGGTAATTGTGAATTTTGGGTGGGTACCATATGACCATACGGGACCTGTGTATCTGCCAAAGGGGGAGCCAGTGCAGATCAGTGGCATTATGCGCGCTAGTGGACGCTCAGGCTCCTTCACGCCTGCCAATGAACCGGACAATAACATATGGTTCAATGCCGATGTCTATGCCATGGCGGCCCATTTCGGTTTAGATGAGTTTGAGCGCTACCGTATTTTTTATGACGGTGATCATGTGTCAGAGGATAATCAATTACCGGTGCCGCTTGGCGGGCAAACCATTGTTAACATCCCTAATAACCACCTGAGTTATGCCTTCACATGGTATGGCTTGGCTTTGTCTCTAACGGGTGTATTTGTTTTTTATGGTTTTAGCAGCCAGTCTAAGGGCCTAAAATAATACGCCAAACGTTAAGAATCACCACGCTTGCATGGGGCACTAAAGCACCCTAAAAGACGTGGTTCTGAAAAGAAAAGAATTGGACTGCGAGCTGTGCATTATATTTCAACAAGGGGTAAAGCCCCTAAATTGAACTTTGAAGATGTTACGCTGACCGGCCTGGGCCGTGATGGTGGCTTGTATGTGCCCGAAGTATGGCCTGCATTCACCCAAGACGACATGGCTGCTATGGCATCGCTTAGCTATGTTGATTTAGCCCATAAAGTTCTAAAGCCTTTCATTGGTGATAGCTTGGAAGATGCCGAGCTGTTAGAAATGTTGCAAGCCACTTACAGCGCCCCTTTTCGCCATGATGCGGTTGCGCCGCTCACCCAGCTTGACACCAATGATTGGTTGCTTGAGCTATACCATGGGCCCACGCTGGCTTTTAAAGACTTTGCCCTACAATTGTTGGGGCGATTGTTCGACACATTCACCGCGCGCACGGGCAAGACTATCACTATTGTTGGTGCAACATCAGGTGATACGGGCTCAGCGGCCATAGAAGCGACCCGTGGGCGGGATAACGTCCGTATTTTTATGCTGCACCCTAAGGGGCGAGTGTCCGAAGTTCAGCGCCGTCAGATGACGACCATTATTGAAGATAATGTCACCAACATTGCTGTAGATGGCACCTTTGATGACTGCCAAAATATGGTCAAAGGCTTGTTTGGCGATCTGGACTTTCGGGACAATGTTGGCCTTACGGCGGTCAATAGTATCAATTGGGCGCGGATCATGGCGCAGGTGGTTTATTATTTTTACGCGGGCTTTCGGCTTGGGGCTCCTAGTCGCGAAATTGCCTTTTCCGTGCCAACAGGCAACTTTGGTGATGTTTTCGCAGGCTATGTAGCGAAACAGATGGGGCTGCCGATTGCCAAAATGGTTATTGCAACAAACCAGAATGATATCCTGGCACGGACCTTAGCCAGTGGGCGTTATGCAAGGGGTGATGTTTTCGCGACCCTTTCCCCCAGTATGGATATTCAGGCTGCCAGTAATTTTGAACGAATTTTGTTTGACTTGGTTGACCGTGACAGTGACCAACTTCAAGCGATGATGGATGCTGTGGTTAATGATGGTGGTTTTGAGCTACCTAAAAAAGCACTGGCTGACTTAAGGCAAATGTTTGCCGCCCACCGCAGTGATGATAGTGCGACCAGCCAGATGATGGCGCAAACATTGGCTAATAGTGGCATATTGGTTGATCCCCATACCGCCGTTGGGCTGGCCGGAGCTGAGGCATGCCTGTCAGGCTTTAATGGGCCAAAGGTTACGCTTGCCACGGCGCACCCAGCTAAATTTGGTCGCGCAGTTATTGAGGCAACGGGCAGGGACCCCCAATTACCAGACCATATGGCCGACCTTTTTTCACGGACAGAGGCGTGTGAAAACATCGCTTGTGACTTGAGCGTTTTGCGTGAAATGATTTTAAAAGGTAGCAGTGCATGACGGTCCAAGTAACCACACTCGATAATGGCATGCGGGTTATTAGTGAGCACCGCGCTAGCTTACAGACCGTATCGGTCGGCGTATGGGTCGATGTGGGGTCCCGGCATGAAAGTGAGCAAGAAAATGGAGTTTCACATTTTTTAGAGCATATGGTCTTTAAGGGCACAGAGCGGCGCAGCGCCCGCGATATTGCCGAAGAAATTGAGAATGTCGGCGGCCATATAAATGCCTACACATCTCGTGATCACACTACTTTCTATGCTCGCGTACTAAAAGATGATTGGCCATTAGCGTTGGATGTACTGGCGGATATTTTGCAGCACAGTCAATTTGATGGCAGCGAAATGGAGCGGGAAAAGGACGTTATCCTTCAAGAAATTGGTCAAGCTCATGATACGCCAGATGATGTGGTTTTTGATCATCTGCAACAAGTTTCCTACCCAGATCACCCGCTTGGCCGCACTATACTGGGCACCGCAGACACCGTACGAGCTCTGTCACCTGATCATTTACGCAACTACATGCAGCGCCATTACCAAACAGGTAATATCATAGTGGTAGCGGCTGGCAATATTGATCACGCTCAACTGGTGAAAGCTGTGGAGGGTGCTTTCAGTCATTTTGATCAGGGCACGGGTGGCAACTATCAAACCGGCAAGTATCAAGGAGGCAGCATTCATGACAGAAGGGAACTGGAGCAAAATCACGTAGCCCTTGGTTTTCCGGGCCTAGCCTTCGATCATGAAGATTATTATGCCCTGCAAGTATATTCGACCGTTATGGGTGGCGGTATGTCGTCACGGCTATTCCAAGAAGTGCGGGAAAATCGTGGGCTTGCCTATTCGGTTTATAGTTTTGCGGCTTCCCACAAAGATACAGGCTTATTTGGTATATATGCGGGTACCGCACCAGAGCTTAGTGATCAGATGATGAAGGTGATTGCAGGCGAAATGCAGGCAGTTGCTGCGGGACCTGATGTGGCAGAAGTTGAGCGAGCGAAGGCGCAAATGAAAGCAGGCCTGATGATGCTGCTTGAGAGCACGAGTAACCGTATTGAACAATTGGGCCGTCAAATGCTGCTGTTTGACCGCATAATTCCGACAGAAGAAACGCTGGATAAGGTCGCAGCTGTTGACTGCGCTGCTGTCGCGCGGGTAGGTGAACGTATATTAAACAGTGGTATGATCAGCATTACCAGCGTTGGTGAAGGCGATGGGATGAGTGAAGAGGCGCAAACTTGGTTTGGCAAAAGCGTCTAAAAACAAGCCTAAGCGTGGCCAGCCTCAGCTGATAATAATGATAGATCCACCCCGAGCATTTGCATGGCGCGCGCCCATTTGTCTTCAAGTTCCGTATGAAAAATAATTTCTTCTTCCGGATCAGCGTTTAGCCAACTGTTCGCTTGTATTTCAAATTCTAATTGCCCCGCGCCCCAGCCAGCATAGCCAAGTGCCACTAGATGATTGCTCGGCCCTTCACCTTTGGCGATAGCTTTTAAAATATCGACAGTGGCCGTAAGGGCTAATTTCTCATTGATGATGAGTGTACTATTTTGGGCAAAGTCGGCAGAATGCAGCACAAACCCTCGCCCTGTTTCAACCGGGCCACCCGCATGGATTAGGGTGCCAGCCTTGGGTTCACTGCAATCAATATCTAATTCATTAAGCAGACTAGCAAAGTCTAAATTCTGGAGTTCTTCATTGATGACCAACCCCATGGCACCTTCAGCAGTGTGGGAGCACAAGAAAATTACAGCGCGCTCGAAGCGAGTGTCTATCATGCCCGGCATTGCCAATAAAAGTTGGCCGTCCAGATAGGTACTGCCTTTCACGGTTGCTCCTTTAATTGAGATCAATTCCTCTATATAGTGTGATTTGTTTTTCACATTGGTGCAAGTCTATTCGCAGGGGTGATCACGGCCACCATGACGCGAATGTGATTTAATGCGACTGGAAAACGGGCTGACCCCCTGATAGGACAAGAAAATGATAAAGATTAAAGTGCAAAATTTTATACGCTTGTTAACCATATTTTTCGTGGCTGGGTCTATTTTTCCCTTGTCAGCAATGGCAGGCGAAACACCTTGGCAAACCCACGGACAAGAAGTGCGGTCGCGTATCATTAGTGCGGTTGATGGCTTAATGGGTGCGGATGCAATTTTGCTTGGTCTTGAACTGGTTGTGGCTGATGGCTGGAAAACCTATTGGCGTTCGCCGGGAGAAGCGGGGTTACCGCCACATTTGACTCTATTAGATGACAGTATGGACGGTATGGATATGCGCTTTCCTATGCCCAAAAGATTTGAACTCTTTGGCCTGCAAACCTATGGCTATAGCAAGCAAATTGTTTTTCCAGTTTATGTGGATAGTAGTAATTTCATAGACGGTAAAATTCAGTTAAAAGCTGACTTTATGGTCTGTAAGGATATCTGCATTCCCTACAGCAGTCAGTATGAATTATCACAAGGTTCTGGGGCTGTTAAGCCTTCGGTTCAAGCTGTTAAATTGAATGCTTATTTGAAGAAAGTGCCAGACACTGACGGCGATGCTGGCGCTGAGTTGAATATTGTTGAGGCGCACATTAGCGGCGCTGAGGGCAGTGAAAAACTGATTGTGAAAGTGTCTGCTAATGCATCTCTTGTTCACCCTGAGCTTTTACCGGAAAGCACAGCACCGGTAAAGTTTGGTAAGCCAGAAACCCGCCTTGACCGAGACGGTTCCAGCGTTTGGTTCGCTTTTCCTGTCATGACAGGGCGCAGTAAGGTTTCGCTGAAAGGCAAAACCATTTGCCTAACATTTGATGATGGTCGCGGCCATGCGATTGAGCGCTGTTTCGGCCTACCTGCTTAATCGTGCTTCCTGCTTGTTCTAGGTGAAATTTTCTATAGTATTGATGATCCGTTCGCTAGTTAAGCGGGCTCAGGATCAATATATTACTAAAGGAAAATCACATGACAATTTCTGTTGGCGATAAAGTCCCTAGTGGCACACTTGTAACCATGACGGCGGATGGCCCTGCACCGGTTACTACGGATGACCTGTTCGGCGGTAAAAAAGTGGTACTCTTTGCGCTGCCGGGTGCTTTCACCCCAACTTGTTCGGCCAAGCATGTGCCGGGTTTTGTCGCCCATGCAGATGAAATCGCAGCCAAAGGTGTTGATACTATTGCCTGTCTTTCGGTTAATGATGCTTTCGTTATGGGCGCTTGGGGAAAGGACCAAGGTGCAGGTGACAAGGTGATGATGTTAGCCGACGGCAATGCTGCATTTTCAAGCGCCTTGGGGCTGACATTTGACGCTTCTGGCTTTGGCATGGGCACCCGTGCACAGCGTTTTGCCATGATAGTAGATGACGGCACTGTTACGGCGCTAAACGTTGAAGAACCGGGGGCTTTTGAGGTTTCCAGCGCCGAATATGTGCTTGGTCAATTATAAGCTTTGGGTCGATTTTTCACGCCTATAGCTTTAAATCTCTAAAAAAATAACTATATATGTGAGGAGGGACTGTCGTTCCTTCTCATAAAAATTTACATAGGGAGAGGTATATGCTGGACGCATCATTCATTTTAACAGTTACATTATCAGTTTTAGTTCTAGCCTTTATTTATTCAGCCATTGTGGTTGTTAACCAAGGGTATAATTATACGATTGAACGCTTCGGTAAATATACGAAAACACTCAATCCTGGTATTACATTCATTATTCCCTTCATTGATCAAATTGGCCAAAAAGTGAATATGATGGAGCAGGTGCTCGACATTCCAACCCAAGAAGTTATCACTAAAGATAATGCCATGGTTGGGGCGGACGGCATTATCTTCTTTCAAGTCTTGGATGCTGCCATGTCAGCCTATGAGGTCTCTAACCTGAAGCATGCTATTTTAAACCTGACCATGACCAATCTTAGAACCGTGATGGGATCGATGGATTTGGACGAATTATTGTCTAAGCGTGATGAAATTAATGCACGGCTATTAAATGTTGTCGATGGTGCCACCCAGCCTTGGGGCGTGAAAGCAACCCGGATTGAAATTAAAGATATTGCACCGCCACGCGATATTGTTGATGCCATGGCGCGCCAAATGAAGGCCGAGCGGGAAAAGCGCGCGACCATTCTGGAGGCTGAAGGCCAGCGTAATTCTGAAATTTTAATGGCGGAAGGTGAAAAACGAGCAGCGGTGCTGGAAGCAGAAGGCCGCAAGGAAGCTGCTTACCGTGACGCTGAGGCGCGGGAACGTCAAGCTGAAGCAGAAGCCAAAGCAACCGAAATGGTGTCGGATGCTATTGCCAACGGTGACCCACAGGCGATCAATTACTTTGTTGCCCAAAAATATGTCGAAGCCCTGCACGGCTTTGCCAAGTCACCCAATGAAAAACTGGTCTTCATGCCACTAGAATCGTCTGGTATCATTGGTGCCCTTGGCGGCGTAGCGGAGCTATTTAATAAAGATAAGCCCAAGTCTTCGTCCACATCTGGCCGTGTCCCTCGGTCGTAACTAGGAGGAATATATGTTAGAATGGATTAGTGGAAATACAACATGGTTCTGGCTTATTGCCGGAACCGTCTTGCTCATAGGCGAAATTCTTTTGCCGGGCGTTTATCTTCTCTGGATTGGTGCTGCTGCATTTGTAACGGCATTGGTAGTTTGGCTTGTACCGGATATGATGCTTCTTGTTCAAACAATTATTTTCTCCTTTGTCGCAATTGCTTCGATCGTTGCCACACGGCGCTATTTGAAAAACAATCCGATGGTAGAGGAGCGACCAAACCTTGGCAAACGCGGTATGCAGCAAATAGGCAAGGTTTATACACTTGCAGATGCGATTGTGGACGGTACGGGCCGCGTAAAAATTGGTGATAGTTTATGGACTGTGAGCGGTCCGGACTTGCCAGAAGGCGACAGGGTGCGCATAGTAAGCGTTGAAGGTGCAGCGCTGACGGTGGAAGCCGCACCTGCGGCATGAGGTAACCACCGTTCAGGGGTAAGTTGATGAGTTTTAAGACGGCGCTCAAGTCGCGCATCGCACAAATGATTTTGAGCGATAGTAGACGTAGTTTCTTGCGTCATATCAAGGAAGCCAAGCGACTGGTCGACCGGCGAGGTCATGAGGTCTATTATTTTCACCGTGCCGATGATCCTTACTGTCAGCTTATGGTTCAAATATTGCCTGAGCTTGCGTCGCGCTTTAATATTGAATTGCGCCCTCGGGTGGTCGAGCGTTTACCCTCCATCATGTATCCTGAGCCTCAGCGCTATGAGGCTTACAGCATTATCGACAGCGTACGCCTAGCCCGGCAATATGGTCTTGGTTTCCCGAGGGAGGCTGTAGTGCCAGACCCGCTGAGCGTTGGCATGATCAACCGGCACCTTATAACGCTTGAAGGCAGCCCTGATTTTTTCACCTGTGCTGAAGAGCTTGGTGAAGCGCTATGGAGGCGAGACCTTGGCGTAATTCAACGGGAATGCAAGGTCGCGCAAGTGGTGGATGATCGGCTGCGGAGTAACGAAGATTTGCTGCAAAAACTCGGCCATTATGCCAGTGCATCGCTTTATTATGAGGGGGAGTTTTACCTTGGCCTTGACCGGCTTGACCATTTAGAGCGCCGCTTGAACAGCTTGGGGGCCGGGGACGGTGATGTGCATTATGCCCTTGGTAAACACTGGGTTGAGGCTGTCCGCGATGCCCCTTTTGATGCCTCAGGTCAGATAGTGGAAATGTTTTTCTCGGTCCGTAGTCCCTATAGCGCTCTGGCTATCGAGCAAATGGCGATGTTGCAGGAACTAACCGGTGTGAAAGTTCATTTAAAACCAGTTTTGCCGATGGTGACACGCGGTCTTCCGGTGCCAAAACGCAAGCGCATGTATATTCCGTGGGACACGAAACGGGAAGCGGCCTTGTATGACATTAACTTTGGACATATTAGTGACCCGCTAGGTGACGGTGTGTTTCGTACGCTTGCCATTGGCTGTGCGCTTAAGGAGAGCGGTTTGGATATGGACTTTTTCCGTGCGGCCATGAAAGCTATTTGGTCAGAAGGGCAAGCAATGGCGGACCCTAAGCTGCTACAGGGAGTGACGGATGGCCTTGGTATCAGCTGGCAAAAAGCGCTCGAATATCAATCAGGCGATGCCTGGAAAAAACAGGCGGAGGCAAATAGGGTTGAGATGCAGTCGCTTGGGTGTTGGGGTGTGCCAACCTTTAAAATAGGCAACAAGATTGTCTGGGGACAGGACCGCTTTTGGTGGGTGGCTGAAACACTGCGAGCAAATGCCGCTGGAAAATGAGTGCCGTTACAGCCCCGCCTTAATAGCGATAAGGCTCAATTAATATCATTTATGGCACCGTTCACCGCGTGATGGCTTGATCTTGCCTAGTAATCATGACAGCTGTAGAGTTGAAAAATAGTGAAATATTCTTAAAAGAAATATGGAGTTTCCAAATGGGTTCTGGCTTTTTAAATAGATTTTCGGCAGTTAGCTATCGCAGTATCGCGGCAATGGTGGCAGGGAGCTTGTTTATGGCAGCCTGCGCCCATGATGGTCCACCGCTTTCATCTAGTGGCGATAGTGATGAGATGGCGCTCATAAATGCGGAGCGGATCAAAAATGACATGACGTTTCTTGCCGATGACGCCATGAAAGGTCGCGATACGGGCAGTGCGGAATATCAGATTGCAGCCAATTATATGGCGTCGCAATTTGCGCATTTGGGCTTGGTCCCTGCTGGGGATGGGGGTGGATATTTCCAAAATGTTTCTTTCGCCAAAGGGCGCTTGGTTGGCGATTCCGCAAGCGCGACCCTTACAGTGGACGGCGAAGATCTATCGCTTGAATGGGGTAAAGATTTTTTAATTGGCTCAACTACTGACCGACAAGAGCGCAGTATGTCTGGCGAACTAGTTTTCGTCGGCTACGGCATTTCTGCGCCTTCCATCGGCCATGATGATTATGCGGGCATCGATGTTGAAGGCAAGATCGTTGTGGCGCTTTCAGGCGCACCTAAAAGTTTTGACAGTGAGGTCTCTGCTGCGTTTGGTTCGGGTAATACAAAGCGGAAAATGGCCGATGACAAAGGCGCAATTGGTTACCTTGCGGTTATGTCAGCGTCTCTTGCCAAACGCTTTACTATGGAGCGTATGCAACGTTTCTATAGCGGTTGGGACCTAGAATGGCAGACGCCTGAAGGTGTTGGCTTCTCAGCTGCACCGGGCATTGGCGCTTCAGCTTTGATTAGCAATGAAATTGCCGACAAATTATTCCAAACGGCGGGTTCATCCTTGGAAGCTGTTCTAAATGCAGCATCAAAAGGCGAAAAGTTAGAAAGCTTTGCCATTGATGCTTCTATGGTTATGAGTAGCAAAAATGAAATTGGCGAGCGCTTCACTAGCCCAAATGTTGCAGCTATCTTGCCGGGCTCAGACCCTAAATTGGCTGATGAATATGTGGTTATCAGTGCCCATCTTGACCATATTGGCGTACATGAAAGCGCCAAAGGCGATGACAAGATTAACAATGGTGCGATGGATAATGCATCGGGCACTTCGGTTATGCTCGAAGTGGCACGGGCCTTTGTGAGCAGCGGACAAGCGCCGCGCCGTTCCGTGATTTTTCTGTCTGTCACCGGGGAAGAAAAAGGCTTAATGGGGGCTGATTTTTTTGCGCGTTATCCAACGGTGCCACAGGATAAAATTGTGGCTAATGTCAATTTAGATATGCCCATTTTGCTCTATGACTTTGCCGATGTGATCGCCTTTGGCGCTGAACATAGTTCGCTGAAAGGCACTGTTGAGCGGGCCATTTCAAAGTTTGATGTGATCCTATCGCCGGACCCAATCCCGGAACAAGGTTTGTTCACGCGCAGTGACCATTTCCGCTTTGTGCAGCAGGGTATCCCTTCGGTATTTCTAGAAGTTGGTTTTTCGGCAGTGGACCCTGATGTGAACGGGGAAGAGCTATGGATGGGCTTCTTGAAGAATAATTACCATAAGCCCAATGATGATATGAACTTACCCATTAGCTGGAAGGCAGCGGAAAAATTTGCTTTGATGAATTATCTCATTATCCGCGAAATTGCCAATGCTGATGCACGCCCCACTTGGAATGAGGGTGATCCATTTAAGGCGCTTTACGCTAAGTAATTATCATAATTGATGATGAAGTTTCTTTAAAGCCGGGGTGTTATTTCATCTCGGCTTTATTTTTACCAACATCGACATTGCGGCCTTCTGCTCTGCCTTTTCGGCGAAGTCATAAGCTGTTTCGCCGTTATCAGCAGCGCGGTCAGGCTCAGCGCCCGCAGACAATAAAGCAGTGATAATATCAGTCCGACCATGCATTGCCGCACTGTGCAGGGCCGTATAGCCACCAGTTTGCTGTAGATTGGGGTCTGCGCCGGCGGATAACAATTTTGCTATAATCTCAAAGGTCCCTGCCGCAGTGGCTGAATGTAGCGCATAGACCCCACCCGCATCCGGGCTCGCAGGTTTGTTGACCTCTGCTCCTGCGTCTATCAGCCAAAAGGCAACGTCAGTTTGGCCAAAAAAACAAGCAAGATGCAATGGTGTGAAGCCGACATCATCTAAGTCATTGATGGCTTCTGGGGTTGGCTCCAATATATTCTTTAGCATAGTAAGCCAGCCTAGGGCAGCGGCTTCATGGGCTGAAACATCACCGCAGTGCTCGCCAATTTTAAGGGCCGTTTCCCTTTGACCGTGATATAGCGCCAGCAATATTATCGACGGGGCGCCGATTGGTGTAATAGCGCTTAAGGAGGGATCCTTTTGGAGCATGCCTATTACAGCTAAACTGTCTCCAGATTTTATTGCATCAGTAAATAAGGGTATTTGATCTGTCATTTTTCAGCCTGTTCTTGAAGCATTTCCTAGAAGGTCATCCTGCTATTATAGGCAAAAAGGACATAAGTAGGCAGCTCTTAGTTTTAAGCCCAACAATAGATGCAAGAGAAGCATATAATAAGCAGATAATACGTATTTTAAAAGCTCCTTATCCTTGACATTTTACATATTTATGAATATGAATTCATGTTCATATTCACATAAGAAAGATGCTGAAATGTCTGGCGATAAAATGGTGGTTGAGATCGATGCCTATTCACCAGAGCAATCACAATATTCTGGGGCAGATAAACAGGTTAATTTGACGTTGTTAGATTCTAGTAAACAATTGATAACATCGCGGCATTTACGCGGCCCAAGCCAACAACGCAGTCAGGAAAAATTAAGTAGGTTGGTGGCGGCTGTGCGCAAGTTGGTTAATGGGCAAGAGCTTGAAAGCATTCGCATTGTTGATATTGCATCAGAGGCAGGGGTGGCAACGGGCACCGTTTACCAGCGCTTCCGCGATAAAGAAGATTTGCTCGGGGCGGTGTTGGATCAATATTCTGGCGAAATGCTTGCGCGCATATGTGGCGCTCTGAAAGAGGGGGCCACCCAAGGCGAGCCGCAGGCTATCGTGGCGGCCCTATCGGCTTCACTGGTCGCTGAGTATAGGGAAAATAGGGGCTTGATGAAAGCTGCCACTCGCTTTTGGGGTGCCGAGCATCAAGTGGGAGGCCCGATGAAGTCGATGGCCGTAGCCATTGGGGTCGAACTGTTACATCGCCTTGAACCCCATATGGAGAAATTACGGGTGGATCACCCGCAAAGAATGATCTCGCAAGCACTGCATTTTATGTTTGGCATTCTCATGTTCGAGGCCGCCACTGATGCAGGGCCATTGCGGTTAAGCGAAGACTATATTGAGCAGGAGCTCACAGATATGTTTTGCCGTTATACAAGGCTCGAAAGTGCCCTTTAACACAGGCCAAATTCATCACATAGATGCGTATTTTATTAAGCAGATTTTAAACAGGAAGTGACATGACCGATTATCAAGCACCACAGCAAGATTTTGCTTTCTTAATGCAAGATGTTTTTGATCTGCCAACTCTTTGGGCTTCAATGCCGGAATTTAGCGAGGTAGACGGCGATTTGGCAGCGGCTGTATTAGAAGAAGGCAGTAAAATGCTGTCGGGAACCGTTGCTCCTCTGCGCCGCCTAGGGGACAGTGAAGGCGCTGTGCACACCACTGGCGGCGTCACCTTACCAGCAGCATATAAGGAAGCTTTCGCGCAGTTCACCGAAGGTGGGTGGACTTCGTTAACCAGTGATCCAACGTATGGCGGGCAAGGAATGCCGCGTAGCTTAAGCATTATGTTTGAAGAAATGATGTGGTCTTCTGATCCCTCTTTTACGCTGGTGACGGCACTTTCCACGGGTTCGATAAAAATGTTTAGCCTGCATGGTAGTGATGCTCTCAAGGAAAAATACTTGCCTGATTTGATCGCTGGTAACTGGACGGGCACCATGTGTTTGACCGAACCTCATTCAGGGTCAGACCTTGGTATCATTAGTACCAAGGCGACTGAAGGTGAAGATGGCTCATATGAAATCAGCGGCACGAAAATGTTCATAACCGCCGGTGACCATGACCTGACCGAGAATATTATACATTTTGTTCTGGCAAAATTGCCAGGTGCCGACAAAGGCACTCGAGGTATATCGCTGTTTTTGGTGCCGAAGTTTTTTGTGGGGGATGATGGCAGCATCGGCGAAGCCAACGGCGTTACCTGCGGCAGTATCGAGCATAAAATGGGTATTCATGCCAGTGCTACCTGTGTGATGAATTTTGACAGCGCTAAGGGCTGGATGGTCGGCGCGCCCGGTCACGGGCTTAAATGCATGTTCGCGATGATGAATGATGAACGCCTCGGCATTGGCTTGCAGGGCCAAGCGGCGATGGCGGCGGCATACCAATCAGCGGCGGCCTACGCCAAGGACAGGCTGCAAGGCCGTGCGCCAACGGGCGCGGTTAACCCAGACGGCAAAGCCGACCCGATTATAGTCCACCCAGAAGTGCGGCGCATGTTGATGGAGCTTAAGGTGGCATCAGAAGCTGGGCGGGCTTTGGTGATTTACGCAGCAACCTGGCTCGACCGCGCCAAGGGTTTGCAGGACGAAGAGGCTCGCGCCCATGCGCAGGGCATGGCGGATCTGTTGACGCCGCTTTGTAAAGCTTACCTGTCTGACCAAGGCTTTGACGGCACGGTAACTGCTCAGCAAATTTTTGGTGGTCATGGTTATGTGGCGGAATGGGGCATGGAACAATGGGTGCGTGATACGCGGATTGCCCAAATCTATGAGGGTTCCAACGGTATTATTTCTATGGACCTGCTGGGCCGCAAAACTATTGGCACTGGTGGTGCGTTGATCCGGCAATTGGGTGAGGAGATAGCGACAGAAATATCAGCCAGTACCCATGCTGAAGTCATGCCAATGGCCAAAGCCCTGCAAGGGGCGCTTGATGAAGTTTTGGCAGTGACAGCTTGGGCAGTTGAAACGGCCAAGGCAGACAAAAATTTAGTCAGCGCGTCGGCGGTATCTTACCAGCGCATGCTCGGCAGCCTCACCTTTGGCTTCATGTGGTTGAAAGCCGCGAACGTGGCAGCGGCTGGTTCTTCTCAAGCGGCTGAATTTGATGCGGCAAAGCTGGTATGCGCCAATTATTACTTTGCCCGGTCTTTGCCTCAAGTTGCGTCTTTTGCGGCGCAGGTTAGGCTTTCTGCCAGTGGGATGATGGATTTGAACCTAGAAGATTTCGGCTAAGTCATCTTGGTGGTTGACCCAGAGACTTTCTTGGCCATGATGTAGGCATGGCTGAGGGACAAATATCATATGAGTTTATATTTCTTGCGGGGCTACTGATTGTAGTCGCGCTCCTCATTATATTTAAATTGCGCGGCGGTAGCGGTAGTGGCGGCGATGGCGCTGATATTAGAGCTGAATTTGCCCGCAACCGCCAGGAGGCAGACCAGAAAGCCCTTGCTGACCGCCGCGAATTAACCGAACAGCTCACCGCCCTGAACGAAGCCCAAGAGCTTCGCCTAAACAGGGTAAGTGATTTAGTGCGTAAGATGGGGGCTGAAAATACAGAGCAGCAAACGCGCTTTCGCGATATGTTTGATAAAAAGATGAATGAGTTAAGGGTAGAAAATGCCCAAAAGCTTGACGAGATGCGCAAAACTGTTGACGAGCAGCTTCAAACCACATTGGAAAAACGCCTGTCAGAAAGCTTCAAGACCGTTTCTGAGCGTCTTGAGGCCGTTCATAAAGGCCTTGGTGACATGCAGAACCTCGCCACCGGTGTTGGTGACCTGAAACGGGTGCTGACAAACGTTAAAAGTCGTGGATCGTTCGGCGAGGTGCAATTGAAACTGCTCATTGAAGACTTTCTCACGCCCGACCAATATGCAGAGCATTACGACTGCGGTAAGCGGGGGAGCCAAGAACGGGTGGAATTTGGTATTTCAATTCCGGGATCAGAGCGCCCTGTTTATTTACCCATCGATAGTAAATTCCCCACCGAAGACTATGAACGCTTGTTGGCCGCTGTTGAGATGGGGGATAAAGACGGTGTCGATAGTGCAAGCAAGGCTATCGAGCGCACCATCAAGCGTTTTGCCAAGGATGTATCGGCGAAATATATCAACCCACCCCATACCACGGATTGGGCGATCTTATTTTTACCGACAGAGGGATTATACGCCGAAGTATTGCGTTGCCCCGGGCTTTTTGAAACACTGCAGCGGGACTATAAAATTACCGTTGCGGGGCCGACCAACTTCCAAGTTTTAATGAGCACCTTCCGCATGGGTTTCCGGCAAATGGCGTTGGCGGAACGCGCCCATGATGTTTGGGATGTGCTCGGCGCAGTGAAAAGCGAATTTGTTAGTTTCGGCGATCAATTAAGCAAGATGGCAAAAAGCTTGGATGCGGCCTCGAACCACGTGGAAAAACTTGAAACCCGCAAGCGCGGTATGTTGAGAGCCCTAAAAGACGTTGAAGCGTTGCCCGACCGTGATAGTGCGAAATTTTTAGGCTTCGACGACGAAAATTGATTTTTTTTTGACATTTATGCGGCTTTAAATGATTAATGTATTTATGGCATAGCGCTTTATATTAAAAACACCGCATTGAACAAAATACAGTATATATTACTATTGGTTAGCTAGCGTCTATTGACAAGCTAGCAACTTTAAGGGCTTTGTTTTTCCCTTACTTATGACGATAGTGATTCAATTTTTACCCATACTTTCACGAAAAATACTTGTTTTTTACCATGACTTTCTACATATTATAAAAAATTGAGAGAGTTAGCATGAAGCGTCAACAACTGAATTATATCAAAGAATGGGCTGATAGAAAAAGCAGGAAGCCGCTTATTATCCGGGGTGCTAGGCAAGTTGGTAAGACAACTCTAGTGAAGTTGGCCTGTGAGGAAATGGGGCTTGAACTAGTTGAAATCAACATGGAAGACCCACAAGAGTTTACGCCACTATTGCCTCAAAATGATCCCCATAAAGTGTTTCAGACCATTGCGCTGAGTAAACAGCTTCGTGAGATTAATCCTGCCAAACAACTTTTTTTCTTTGATGAAGCGCAAGCCTGCCCGGCTCTTATTCCCTTTCTACGCTATTGTTTTGAACGGGCGCCACAATATCGGGTTATTCTGACGGGCTCTCTTTTGGAATTTGTACTGGCAGCAGATAACTATTCTTTTCCGGTTGGGCGCGTGGAATTTCTTTATCTTGGCCCGATGACATTTGAAGAATATTTAAGCGGTACAAATAATGAGGCCGCAATAGAACAGTTGCAACAGGTTACAGTGGAGGAGCCGTTTAATGAGGCCGTGCACAAGGTATTTTTGAAATACCTGCGTAACTATTTAATCATTGGCGGCATGCCTGAGGCCATAAATGTATATAGGGAAACTCGATCCTATCTAGAGGTTGAGAGAGTGAAACAAAGTATAATCACCACCTATCAAGCTGACTTTCATAAATATAGCCCTAAAGCCGATATCGACCTGTTGAACCGTATATTGACGGCTATTCCCGCTCAATTGGGGCAAAAGATCATATATACGCGTCTTTCAGAGGGTACGCGAAGTGATAAGATAAAGCATGTGCTGGAATTATTGGAACTGGCAAAGATTATACAGCGTTGTTTTCACAGCCACGGTGATGGCCTACCTTTAGCAGCCCAGCAAAAAACCAACTACTTTAAATTAGTATTTTTGGATGTGGGATTGGTCCAGTCCATGTTGGGCATTTCACTGGCGGCTGTTGAAACCACACAAGAAATTAATGAAATTGCAAAAGGTGCCTTAGCAGAACAATTTGTTGGCCAGCATCTAATGTATGATCGTCCCATGTTTGAAGCGGCCTCCATCCATTACTGGGAAAGGCAGGTTAAACAAAGCACCGCTGAGGTTGATTATTTGGTTCCTTGGGATCAACGTGTGTTGCCTGTGGAGGTAAAAAGTGGACACAAAGGGCATATGAAATCCCTGCAACGCTTTCTGCAAGAAAAGAAAGGTGATCGGGCTCTACGGTTTTCGTCTGGGCCATTACTTTTAAAAGATTACGCACACGGGGATACCGCATATCGCTTTTTGAATGTTCCCCACTATCTAATAGGTCAGTGGCAACGCCTTGCAGAAGCCTTTTAGTTTTTTCCAACGACGAAAATTAAGCAGTTTATCTTTTTTTTGCATTTTATTTTCTGTTTATAAATGGCAGTATTCTACGATTTTTGATGTCATTTGACTCTACTTAAGACGGAAATACTTTCTCTGTTCTTTTGATGGTAGGAAACTGTTAAGTGGGAAAGTGCCACCCAGTTTGTTTTTGGCTCTTTTGAGCGGTTTAGTGGAAATTAAGTGGGAACAGTTTTTATCGGACTTCTAGTACCTCCCAGTTATCTTCATTCTCCTTGTCGCCGCCGTTATAGCGAAGTTTGCAGCGTGTCCGAAAATCTGCTAACGGACCACCATTCTCTCGCACCTCAAAATACATAACCATGATACCAAGGTCATTAAGTGGTGACGAAACTTCCATATTGGAGAAAATTAGCTCTTGAAATGAAAGGCTTTGAATATGCCCTTTGCATTTTTGGTATGCGATACTGTCGCCGGAGGTAAGCCATATAACAATCAGCAAAACTAAGATGACAATTGTACATCCTGCGCGTCCTTTTTCGCCGTTGGAAGTCATGATCTACTATCCATAATTAACTGGCAGCCGCAGTCACAATTGACTTGTAGCGCAGGAAGTCTACAACACTCGGATATTTGCTCTATTTTTAAGTATAAATTTCTATCAATGCATTAATTATTACTACTTACCTATTCCCATATTGGCTGACAAGCTCTCTTTTTCCATAAATGATTCCAATGTCAGTGTGAGCTTAAAAAGTATGTAGAAATAAATTCTAATAACCCTCTTTAAAACCTCTTAATAGACAAATAAATATTACTTATCTTTTTTATTTATTTTATTTTCCATGTATAAAGGGCTGTTTTCTGCGATTTATTGCATAATTTTTCTCTTTTTGCGGTGAACTGTGCATTTTTTGCGGTGAGGGGGTGTTGTATTTAGCTAACACACCACCTATATTGAGGATGTAAGCGGAAACGAGCGCCATAAAAATAAAGCGCCAAAAATAATCCGCACACGACGACAGAAACAATAACAGGTAAAAAGCCACAAAAGGCAGCCTGATAAAAACGAGGATACTAAAATGACTAACTTTACTGATATGGTTCGCGGCACAAGCCGTCAGACACGCACTCCTGCACCAGCTTATAGTGAAACCCGCAGTTGGCGCCGTAACCGCCGTGGTCGGAAATTAGCAGCACTAGCTTCTATCACTGCCTAATAATAACAGAATTTAGGCGTATGGCCCCGCCCCCTCTCCCCTTCCCCTAAACTATGGGGCCTGTGATCGAAGACATAGACACTCTGCGACCCGCCTAATAAACCGAGCGGAGCCCGTTACCCCCGGGCTCCGTTTCTTTTTAAGAAGTTATCATCTGAACTTGCCAGTGAGCTTTAGCCCTCTATATAGTGACCCTAATGATCAACATTGGGATTTAGCGAATGCCTGAGACTGTCGAAATCGTTGAGGTTGGTGCCCGTGATGGGTTGCAAAATGAAAAAACATCATTTTCCGCAACAGACAAAGTAAAACTTATCAACGGCGCAATTGCTGCTGGGGTTAAAAGGTTAGAAGTTGCCAGCTTCGTTCATCCTAAATTAGTCCCTCAAATGGCCGATGCAGAAGCGGTAGTGGCGGCCCTGGCAGATAATCCCGATTTAACATATATTGGCCTAGTTTTAAATAAACGTGGATTTCTGCGGGCGCTTGCAACGCGGGAAGGCAACAAGCGCGGGGTGGATGAAATTGGCTGTGTCGCGGTGGCCTCCGATGGTTTTGGATTGAAGAACCAGGCACAAAGTGCTGCGCAATCGGTGGATGTTTGCCGTGAGATGATTTGCATGGCAAAAGACGCGGGCATGAGCGCTCAAGTGACTATTTCGGTGGCTTTTGGTTGCCCCTTTGATGGCCGAATTGACCCTGAGAGGGTAATTGATATGGCTTGTGCATTAGCGGAGGCGGGTCCACGGGAAATTGCAATAGCAGATACCATTGGCGTGGCGGTGCCGGAGCAAGTGACAGCGATGGTTTCAGCCTTAAGGAAGCGCCTGCCAGATATGCCTATTCGTGCCCACTTTCATAACACTCGTAACACCGGTATTGCCAATGCATGGGCGGCTTATACGGCAGGGGCCGCAATCCTTGATGCATCAATAGGCGGTTTGGGTGGTTGTCCCTTTGCGCCTAAGGCCACCGGCAATATTGCTACAGAAGATTTGCAATATTTACTGAGCGAATCATCCGTGGAAACAGGTTTGCAGCTAAACCGTTTGATAACATTATCACATTGGGTCGAAAAAACCCTTGGCCGGGTTCCGCCGTCCATGGTGGCACAAGCTGGTGGTTTTCCAATAATTGAGGATGGACATAGTGACCGAACTTGAAACAATCATAGAAAAACTGGGCCTGAGCCCTCACCCTGAGGGGGGCTATTACCGCCGTACTTATTGCAATGAGGTGAGGCATGATGGGCGCGGGGCCGCATCCGCAATTTATTTTCTGCTGGAAGGCGGCACCCCGTCCTTGTGGCACCGGACGGACGGCGATGAGCTTTGGTTCTGGCATATGGGGGCAGCTTTAAAGCTAGACATGTGCGAGGACGGAAGCCGTAATGTGGCAACAACTATCCTTGGGCCAAGCATGGTTGAGGGCCATATATTTCAAACTTATGTGCCCGCAAACCAGTGGCAACGGGCTGAAAGTGTGGGGGAATGGACGCTGGTTAGCTGTGCGGTTAGCCCAGAGTTCCTCTTTGATAGTTATGAACTTATCCAGGATGCTAGTTGGATGCCAGGCGACCCTGTTCCTAGCTAGCAATTGTTGGCGGCGAATAATTAACATCTGCCACACAAATGAACCATGGGTTTAAAAAGGTCGTAGTGTCTTTGGCATAACTAAGTGGTGTGCCATCGGTGTTGAGCACATTACCGCCCGCTGCCATTAATACGGCATGAGCAGCAGCCGTATCCCATTCGCATGTGGGGCCTAGCCGTGGGTAAAGGTCTGCTTCACCTGTTGCCAGTAAGCAGAATTTTAAGCTGCTGCCAATGGAGATATTTTTTGATCCCGGAAAATGCTCCAAATAGCTCTCAAGTTCAGGTGAACGATGGGATTTAGACGCAACAATGGTCATCTGTGTGCTATTCACCGGGCGGGTTTTAATTCCACGCTGGTTTAACAAAAGGCCATCAGCCACTTCTGCTTGCCATGCCCCTTCACCGACAATACCCCAGAAAATGCGGCCAACCGCAGGGGCGTAAACAACACCAGCTTTTGGTGTTCTATTTTCTATAAGGCCAATATTTACCGTAAAATCACCGCCGCGTTTAACAAATTCCTTGGTGCCGTCAAGGGGGTCAACGAGCCAAAATAACCCCGCCGATATGTCTGGTATATTGCCGCCTGATGCTGCCTCTTCACCGACCATTGGAATATGCGGTGCAATGCGGTCAAGTGCGGCCTCTATGATCTCTTCACCTCGACGATCAGCTTCGGTCACAGGGGATGCATCAGATTTTTCATAGACTGAAAAATCAGTATCATAGATCGTCATAATATCTTTGCCAGCATCAAGAACTGCCTGAATAAGGCCCTGCATCATATGGGATATTTCGTGTGGCATGATGATATAAACCTTTTATTTTTTTGATCGATCTGGGTAAGTAAAAATATGTGTTTGGTGAAATTTCATTAAAATGGTCTAGGCAGTTTGTTCCTGACAGGCTATGTTTGCTACTCAAAAGGGTTGGGTGCAAGTATTTTCTTTGTAAATGCGGCATTCTTAAATTTAGTATTTCTAACGTATATTACTCATGGGAAATATAAATGACTGATATCGATTTTGCCGCCGTGCTTTGCTCTCGTCTATGTCACGATTTGGTTAGTCCGGTTGGGGCCATGTCTAATGGTTTGGAAATATTAAATGAGGAAACAGATGCCTCAATGCAGGAACAGGTTATGGACCTGTTGCAGAAGTCAACGCGCCAAACAACCAATAAACTACAGTTCTTTCGCTTAGCCTTTGGGGCAGGGGGCGGCTTTTCGAGCCAACTTGATATGCGAGAAGCTGAAAAGGCGCTTTTTGCTTATTTTGAAGGTAGCAGGGTTAATTTGATTTGGAATGTGCCCTTGCCGCATGTGTCAAAACAAATGGTAAAGTTTCTGTTGAATACGGCTATGGTTTCGGGTGAAAGTATGATCAGAGGTGGTGATTTAAA
This sequence comes from Alphaproteobacteria bacterium, assembly GCA_021774735.1. Classification (GTDB taxonomy): domain Bacteria; phylum Pseudomonadota; class Alphaproteobacteria; order Sphingomonadales; family Kordiimonadaceae; genus JAJFIS01. The sequence goes on from JAJFIS010000021.1 coordinate 176,725, forward strand.
CGTTAATATGTCTGAAAAAGACAATAAAATTCACCTATTTATCACGGCGCAAACCCCTCGTTTTCTGATGGCAGACACAATCCGAGATGCTTTAATGGGGGATATGGAAGAATCTTTATTGGACCCCCGCACGGCACCAGCCTATTTGGCAGGACAAGTTGCCCGGGAGCTAAATGGTACAATAAGCGTTCTAAAAGTTACGGAGGAGGAAACGCATATTCAGGCTATTCTCGATAAAGAATGAAAATAAGCCCAACTTCTTGCCGTGATATTTTCTCAAAGTAATATTTTATCGCATTATCAGATTGATTTGTTGCTAAACTTTACATCATTTTAACCCTTTACCTAGATTGTCTGACTATGGGCAGTTAGTCATGACCAATTAGAGCACATGGTGGATACCATTTGTTTTTGCAGTAAAGGCGATTGAATATGGATGATCTTTTAAATGAATTCTTGACCGAGACAGGCGAGAGTATTGATGTTGTTGATGTGGAAATTGTCAAACTTGAACAGGACCCCAGCAACAAGCCGGTAATTGATAATATCTTCCGGCTCGTTCACACCATTAAGGGCACATGTGGGTTTTTAGGCTTGCCTCGATTAGAATCGGTCGCCCATTCAGCAGAAAATGTACTGAGTAAATTCCGAGATGGTGAACTTGAAGTAACGCAGGATAGTGTCACCATCATATTGGAAAGCTTGGACTGTATTAAAGAAATTCTCGCTGCCATTGAAGCTACAGAGGAAGAACCTGAGGGTGATGACAGTGATCTCATTGGCCGATTAGATGCTATTGCCGCAGGTGAAACATCTGGTGCTTCTGCGCCGCCTGAGCCTTCTGAACCCGATACGGTTGAAGGCGAAATTGTTGATGTTGACTCAGGCCGAAGTTTGAAACCTGGTGAAGTTTCCCTTGAAGAGCTGGAAGCAGCATTTGCTTCTGCACCGGGTCCAGAAGAAAGCGAAGTGGCTGAAACACCCGCCGCATCTGATGAAGCAACATCAGGTAGTTTGTATGACCGGATTGGTGGGGAAGATACGCTGGCCGTTGTTGCGCATATTATTTCTAATAAATTGATAAATCATTCAACATTATCAGCCTTTTTTGGCGGGCAGGATGCAGAGGCTTTAAAATCCATGTTTATGGGACTTCTTGCCGCATTATACCAAGACCAAGCGGATGTGGCTGAGAGTGTAGGGGGGCATCTGACAAATGATGCGAGCTTTGGTGACATGCAATTTGATGCCCTTACTGCGGTGGTATCAGAGGCCATGAAGGAATGCCAGGTTGCCGCAGACTTCTGTGATGAAGCTACGATGGCGATGGAGCTCGTTCGCGATGTTGCCACCTCGGCAGCGCAGGCGGAAGTGGCTAAGAAAGCCAAGGCGGAGAAATCCAAAGCTTCCGCACCCGCAGCTGGTGGGGATGGCCGCAAAATAACCCAGTCCATCAGGGTTAGTGTTGACCTGTTAGAAGACTTAATGAATATGGTTTCAGAGCTAGTGCTGACCCGCAATCAGCTAATGCAAATATGCCGTAATCAAGAAGATAATGAGCTGCTAGTTCCCTTGCAACGCTTAAGCCAATGCACCACGGAGCTACAAGAGGGGGTAATGAAGACGCGCATGCAGCCGATTGGCAATGCCTGGGCGAAATTGCCGCGTATAGTTAGAGATTTAACAGTAGAACTAGATAAGAAAATTGACCTGCAAATGTTGGGTGCGGATACTGAATTAGACCGTCAAGTGCTGGAATTAATTAAAGATCCACTTACACATATGGTACGAAATTCAGCGGATCATGGCATTGAGATGCCCAATGAGCGCTTAGCCCTTGGTAAAAAAGAAACCGGGACTATTCGCTTAAATGCTTATCATGAAGGTGGCCACATTATCATTGAGATAACTGATGATGGTCGCGGTTTGAGCGCTAGTAAATTAATACCTAAAATTCTGGAAAAAGGTTTAGCTACACAGGCTGAGCTTGATGAAATGTCAGAAGCTCAAATTCAGAGATTTATTTTTCACGCAGGGTTTTCAATGGCGGCCAAAGTTACCAGCGTATCGGGTCGTGGGGTTGGAATGGATGTTGTAAGGTCCAATATTGAGAAAATTGGCGGTACCATTGATATGTCCTCAACAGAGGGCAAAGGCACAACCTTCCTCATTAAAATTCCTCTGACCTTGGCCATTGTTTCAGCTCTTATTGTTCAGGCCCAGGGTAATCGTTTTGCTATCCCACAGATCAGTGTTCTCGAACTAGTGCGGGCCGCTGAAGGCAGCGAGTATGAAATAGAAAATATTAATGATGCACCGGTTGTGAGGCTGCGTAATCGCTTGTTACCACTTGTGTATTTAAATGATGTTTTGGGACTTAAGCGTGATGATCAAAGCGCAGATTCAGAAGAAGATAAAAAAGATGATGGTACTACTGATGAGGACTTTATTGTTGTCGCTCAGGTAGGGTCTTATATCTTTGGTATTGTGGTTGACCAAGTATTTGACACCGAAGAAATTGTCGTCAAGCCTGTGGCACCCATTTTGAAAGATCTACCAATTTATTCCGGAAATACGATTTTGGGTGACGGTAGCGTTATCATGATCATTGATACAAATGGGGTTGCCTATGCATCCAATGCAGGCGCTACAGAGCAAGAAAGCGAAGACCAGCAAGAAGATGATGTGACTGAAAAAGCAATGGATGACACCGATAGCTTATTATTGTTCAGGGCTGGGAACGGAAATCCAAAAGCTGTTATGCTTTCGCTGGTTGCGCGCTTAGAAGATTTTCCTGTTGAGGACTTTGAAGATTCTAATGGTCGTTATGTGGTCCAATACCGCGGATCTCTAATGCCGATTGTGATGGCAGACCCTTCTATGACATTAACTGATAAGACCCGGCAGCCAGTTCTTGTATTCTCAGACGGGGAATATACCATGGGCTTAGCAGTTGAAAAAATATTAGACATTGTGGAAGCAGAACTTAACCTTAATCTTGGCTCTGCAACCCCAGGCATTGTTGGTTCAGCCATAATCGAAGATAAAGCAACAGAGGTCATTGATGTTACCTACTTCCTGTCTCAGGCCTTTGCCAATTGGCTCGAAAAGCGAGATGCAATAGACGAGAGTTCAACAATTCAAAAGCCTCGTATTTTACTTATTGACGATAGTGACTTCTTCCGCAATATGTTGAAACCATTGCTGTCAGTTGCGGGTTATCAAGTGAGCGCTGTTTCATCTGCTCAAGCCGCGCTTGATATGCGCGAAGCCGGAGTGATGTTTGATATGATCGTCTCAGATATCGAAATGCCAGAGATTAGTGGCTTTGATTTTGCCAAGTCGGTTAAATCAGACCCCCGTTGGTCGTCAGTACCGCTTGTTGCCTTGTCAGCCTTGACAAGTGAGCGTGATCTTGAGCGTGGCAGAGCAGTTGGCTTTGATGACTATGTCGCTAAGTTCGATAAAGAAACCTTACTGCAAGCTTTATCAATGCAGTTGAAAATTCAAGGAGATGCAGCATGAATGACCTTGTAGTACGGGATGATTTGAGTGTTGTTGCTAATGGAAAGCAAGATTTTGTAACTATTTATTTAGCAGGCCAGTTGCTAGGCATTCCGGTTTTAGCAGTTCATGACGTTCTGAATGCCCAGAAAATTACACCAATACCTTTGGCCCCCGATTGGGTGGCAGGTGTCTTAAACTTGCGAGGTAAGATTGTTACTGCCATCAGCTTGAGAAGGCGGTTAAATTTACCGGCAAGAAAGCCTGATGAGAAGAGCATGTCAGTGGTGATAGAACATAATGACGAGCCCTACAGCCTTCAAATTGATAAAGTTGGTGAAGTCTTATCCTTGGATGATAGTTTGTTCGAGAAGAATCCAAACACGCTTGATGCATGTTGGAGAGAGGTTAGTCGGGGTATTTACCGACTTGAAGATACACTGATGGCTGTTTTAGATGTTGATAAATTACTCGAAACAACCAATGCTGTTGCTGCATAGTAAATGCATATAGGAAGTACGATTAAAAAGGGTGACCACTAGATGAAACAATGTCTTGTTGTAGACGATTCTAAAGTAATTCGCCGAGTCGCTCGGCGCATTTTAGAGGAGCTTAATTTTGAGGTTGAAGAAGCTGTTGACGGTAAGGACGCGCTTGAAAAATCTTTGAGCAATACACCGGCTGTAGTTTTATTAGACTGGAACATGCCAGTTATGGATGGATTGGAATATTTAAAAGCAATGCGGGCAAGTCCTAATATTGCCCAGCCCATTGTTGTATTTTGTACCACTGAAAATGACATGTCGCATATTAGGGCTGCAATTGAAGCCGGCGCAAATGAATATATTATGAAACCCTTTGATCGTGAAATTATTGAAGCAAAATTTTCCCAATGTGGTTTGCTCTAAAAGGTTTGACACTTGAATTCTATTTTAAAAAAACAACATGCTATAAAAGACAGCGGCACCCCCTTTCGAGTAATGGTGGTTGATGATAGCGCGGTTATTCGCGGTTTTATCAAACGGTATCTTATGGATGACCCAATGATTGATGTTGTCGCGACGGCAAGTGATGGCCTCATGGCACTCACGCTCATGAAAAGCCAAGACATTGAAGCGATAGTGTTAGACATCGAAATGCCGCGTATGGATGGATTAACAGCGCTACCAAAATTAATTGAGATGAATCCTGATGTTGCGATTGTCATGGCATCCACATTGACCTTGAAAAGTGCTGAAGTTAGTTTGACAGCCTTGCAAAAAGGGGCCGTGGATTATGTCCCTAAGCCTGAATCTGCCCGTAATATGCATGCGAGCAATGAATTTCGAACTGAGCTCCTAAGCAAAGTGAAGGCCTGGGCGACACGTCGGCGCAAGAAAAGGGGTGTTCCCTTACCCAGTGGCATTGGTGCAGAAAGTCGCTCAGGAATTACTAAACCAGCAAAACCGGCTGGCAATGCTGCAGCAGAGCCAGACCGGGCACCTGTTAAAAAACGGTCACCGGTGATAATTTCGTCTGATGCAATTAAATTTAAGCCGCTCAAAATAGTGAAGCCAAAAATTTTGGCAATTGCTTCTTCCACGGGTGGACCACAAGCCCTGTTGAAATTTTTTACCGAATTTAAACAACGGCCCAAAGTGCCAATTGTTATTACCCAGCATATGCCTGCGCATTTCACGGCTATTCTTGCGCAGCACATCAACCAGCATACGGGGTGGGACGCTAGCGAGGCAGCCGATGGCATGGTTTTGGAAAGCGGTAAGGTTTATGTGGCACCAGGTGACTATCATTTAACTTTTGAAAAAGATGGCCAGAAGATAATATGTCGGCTCGATCAGAACCCGCCTGAAAACTTTTGTCGACCATCCGCTGACCCCATGTTCCGCAGCTTAGGAAAATTATTTTCTGATAAGGTTCTTTGTGTCATTTTGACAGGGATGGGCTATGATGGCCTTGAGGGGGCGCGAGATTTAAGTGCTATGGGGGCTAATGTTATGGCACAAGATGAAGCAACTAGTGTGGTTTGGGGCATGCCTGGTGCAGTTGCCTCGGCCGGAATATGTGCAAAGGTATTACCATTGAGTGAATTGGGCGATGTGACCTTCCAGCAGCAAAGTGGAGGTGCCTTCTAATGCGTACAGAAGACTTTGATTTTCTTGCAAAATTACTAAAGCAGCGTTCCGGCCTTATGCTAACCCAGGATAAGGTATATCTTCTTGAGAGCCGTTTAACACCTATTGCACGCGAAAGGGGTTTGGCAGGTCTTGATGAACTTATTTCCAAATTGCGCTCGAGCCGGGATGAAGGCTTGATGAATGATGTTACAGAGGCCATGACAACGAACGAATCCTTCTTCTTTAGGGACAACACGCCCTTTGACCTGTTTCGTGATCATGTTTTACCAATGCTTGAGAAGCGCCGTACGAATAAGAAAATTCGCATTTGGTGTGCAGCAGCCTCCACAGGCCAAGAGCCATATTCCCTTGCAATGATATTGAAGGAAAATTGGCATAAATGGCAATCGTGGAATATTGAGATCATCGCAACTGATATTTCAGCGCAAGTTTTGGATAAAGCCAAACGAGGGCATTATAGCCAGTTTGAGGTTCAGCGCGGGTTACCTATTCAAATGCTCATTAAATATTTCAAGCAGGATGGCGAAGTCTGGAAGATTAGTGACGAGATTCGCCGGATGGTAAATTACCGTGAGTTTAATCTGCTCGATAATTTTGCGAGTTTAGGCCAGTGCGATATTCTTTTTTGCCGTAATGTTTTGATCTATTTTGATCAGCCAACAAAAAGTGATGTACTTGGTCGTATGTCACAATTGCTCGCAGCTGATGGTGCATTATTTTTAGGTTCAGCTGAAACGGTGTTGGGTATAACCGATAAATTCCGCCCCGTGCGCAGCAGACGCGGCCTATATGTTCAATCTGCAGCACCAGATGATTTAATCACATAAAAAAACCGACTGAAAAGTCGGTTTTTATAAAGTTTAATCGTAATCTAACTAAGCGGCGTTAGGCTGCTTCGTCTTCGCTCGTTTCTGGGTTGCGTAAAACATAACCCCGTCCCCAAACCGTCTCGATGTAATTATTGCCCCCTGTGGCAACAGAGAGTTTTTTGCGTAACTTGCAGATAAAGACATCGATGATTTTCAGTTCAGGCTCGTCAATACCGCCGTAAAGATGGTTCAAAAACATTTCTTTGGTTAGCGTTGTGCCTTTCCGCAAAGACAGAAGCTCAAGCATAGCATATTCTTTACCCGTCAAATGAACCCGCTGTTTATCGGCTTCAACCGTTTTGGTGTCCAAATTAACAGCCAATTTACCGGTGCTAATAATGGATTGGCTATGGCCCTTAGAGCGGCGTACAATTGCATGAATGCGGGCAACCATTTCTTCCTTGTGAAAAGGTTTGGTCATATAGTCATCGGCACCAAAGCCAAGGCCCTTAACTTTATTTTCCATTTCAGTCAGGCCAGATAGGATCAAAATGGGGGTGTTTATCTTTGAAACACGTAATTTCTTTAAAACATCATAACCATGCATATCAGGCAAATTCAGGTCAAGCAGGATGATGTCATAATCGTATAGTTTTCCCAAATCTAAGCCTTCTTCACCAAGGTCGGTACTATATACATTAAACCCTTCTGAGGTCAGCATTAACTCAATGCTTCGGGTCAGGGTTGGGTCGTCTTCAATAAGTAAAACGCGCATGAATTTTTATCCCTCCTATAACTGTGGTGATGCTGAATGCTAAGTCAATTCCCTCCCAGCTATCACCGATACTGCCGCATACTGAGTGTATTTTCAGTGGCATAGCAAACAGATCATTCAATATATTAACCAAGGTTAACGACAACTTGCAAGAAATTCAAAATTTTACCAGACTTTTAACTATATCATGTGCCTTGATATAGATTTTGCACAGCAATTAAAGGCATTTTACCTCTTTTTAAGTCGTAGGTGATAAAGTTCTTTTAGGGTGATTCTTTGTTAATTAACCTATTTTAACCAGTGCTTATTCTGGTAAGCTATTATAATTCAGATAGTGTCGAGGCAAGCGACAAAATAATCTCAGGGGTCCAAGTGTTAAGTCTAATTCAGGAAATTGACCGTCTACATACAGAAAAGCGCTTTGGGCGTATCGCAGGTGTTCAGGGTCTGTTGGTGGAAATTGCTGGTGCGCAGCAACAGCTGTCAATTGGGTCACGGGTTCATGTGGAAACCCGCACAGGCCGAAAGGTATCCTGCGAGGTAGTTGGTTTCCGTGCTGATCATGCGCTTGCCATGCCCTATGAAACACTGGAAGGAGTAGGTGTTGGCTGCAAGGCTTATTTGGCGCAAAGCGAAGCAGTAGTTTATCCAAGTGAAGCTTGGTTGGGCCGAGTTGTTAATGCTTTTGGTGAGCCGATAGACGGCAAAGGACCTATCCAAAAAGGGGGCCAGCCCTGCGCGCTTAGGGCAAGCCCACCACCTGCGCATGAACGCCGCCGGGTTGGCACTAAAGTTGATCTTGGAGTGCGGGCGCTAAATGCTTTTGCTAGTTGTTGCATTGGCCAGCGAATGGGTATTTTTGCGGGCTCTGGTGTTGGTAAATCTGTGCTGCTTTCCATGCTCGCCCGCTACACTAGTTCAGATGTTGCGGTCATTGGCCTTATCGGCGAACGCGGCAGGGAAGTTCAAGAATTTCTCGAAGATGATCTCGGTGAAGAAGGTTTGGCTCGGTCGGTGGTTGTGGTGGCGACATCGGACGAATCCGCTTTGATGCGCCGACAAGCAGCCTATTTAACCATGACTATAGCCGAATTCTTCAGGGACCATCAGTCGGAAGTTCTATGTTTGATGGACAGCGTTACGCGTTTTGCCATGGCGCAGCGGGAGATTGGTTTGGCGGGTGGCGAGCCACCGGCCAGCAAGGGCTATACACCGACCGTATTTACCGAACTGCCGCGCTTGTTGGAGCGTGCAGGGCCGGGAGCGGTAGGGTCAGGCAATATTACAGGACTGTTCACCGTGCTCGTTGAAGGGGATGACCATAATGAACCAGTGTCAGATGCAGTGCGTGGAATTTTAGACGGTCATATCGTGATGGAACGTGCAATCGCTGAGCGGGGAAGATATCCGGCAATTAATGTTTTAAAGTCGGTATCACGGACAATGCCACAGTGTAATGAACCTTTTGAAAATAAACTGGTTCAGGAAGGACGTAAATATCTAGCAGCTTTCGCTGATATGGAAGAGATGATCCGCTTAGGAGCTTACAGGCCTGGTAGCAATGAAGAGGTCGATGCAGCGATACAATATAACCCTCAATTGGAAGCTTTCTTGGCCCAGGATAAAGATGAACGTTCCAGCCTAAGCGATGGGTATGATTATCTGCGTCAAATTTTAGAAGCGGGCCCGGCGGCGACAGGCCTTAATGCTGAACAAGATGGTTGATAGACCATGAGCCGCCTCGATAGCGTGATAAGATTGCGGAAATGGGAACTCGATGAGGTGCGGCTAGTTCTAACCACGATTGAAGCTGAGCGCGACGAGATATTAACTGCGATGGACCGTTTGGAGCAAGAGTACCAAATAGAATGCACGGGTAAATCCAGCGCTGAAGCGGCGGTGACGTTAGGCGCTTATATGCAAGCAGTTAAGCAAAAACGTACAGAATTTCAGGAAATGTTAGAAGCAAAAATGCTTGAAGTGACTGAAAAACAGGATGAACTTAACCTTGCTTATAATGAACTGAAAAAATTTGAAGTTGCTCGTGAACGCCAAGTGGCAGAAGAAGCGGCTGAATTAGGCCGTAAAGAACAAGCCGAAGCGGATGAGATTGGCCGTCAAAAATTTTTCAGGAAAAACTAAATAAGCCTCCCTGTAACGCCTAATATATTGAACCATTTGCGCAACGGCTTTGTCCTGTGTAGGTTGCTTATATGCAGTAGCAATAATCAGGCAGGGCGAAATGAGCGATAATATACAAGACTTCTCTGATTTAGCAGCTTTGCAAGAAGCCGACCGCCGCCACCATCTTCACCCCTTTACTGACCCACAAGCGCTGGTCTCGGCACCGCCGTTCATTGTCGATAATGCCAAAGGGGTCTTTATTGAAGGGCAAAATATTCGCGTGCTTGATGCCATGGCAGGGCTTGGCTGCGTTAATATCGGTTATGGTCGCAAGGAAATGGCTGATGTGGCCTCTGCCATGATGCAGAAGTTAAGCTACTATCATAGCTTTGCAGCTGTATCTAACCCACCCGCTGCGGCTTTATGCGAAAAGCTAGCGAGCTTAGCTCCGGGAGATTTGAACAAAGTCTTTTTCGCTAATTCGGGTTCAGAAGCTAACGAGAGCGTCATTAAATTGGTACATATGTATTGGCAACTGAAAGGCCAAGCGGATAAGCGGATATTTATCAGCCGCGATTTCGCCTATCACGGTAGTACCATCGCCGCGTCTGCGCTCAACGGTTTAACGGCCATGCACTCGCCCTTTGGCATAGAAACCTCTGGCAGTGTTGAGCATGTCACGGCTCCCTTTTGGTATCGTTTCGGCGGCGAATTAAGCCCTAATGACTTTGGTATTCAAGCGGCTAAGTCCATTGAAGATAAAATATTAGAGCTGGGACCCGATAATGTGGCTGCTTTCATAGGTGAGCCAATTCAGGGCACGCTTGGTGCCATCATTCCCCCTGATAGTTATTGGCCAGAGGTTGAGCGTATCTGCCGCAAATATAATGTGTTGCTGGTGGCGGATGAGGTGGTTACGGGCTTTGGCAGAACGGGCACTTGGTTTGCCCAGGAAAAATTTGGTTTTCAAGCGGACATCATGACCTTGGCCAAGGGGCTTTCGTCTGGTTACCAGCCGATTTCAGCGGTTATTATTAACGATGATATCGCGAGCGTTGTTACCGAAAAGCCTGAAGTTCTGCAGCATGGCTTTACCACAAGTGCCCATCCGGTTGCGGCGGCTGTGGCTCTAAAAAATATTGAAATTATTGAGCGCGAAGGCTTGGTTGAGCGCGTAGCTGGTGAAATTGGTACCTATTTTGCTGAAATTATCGGTGCGCTAAGTGATCACCCGCTGGTTGGTGAAGTGAGGATTTGCGGGCTTTGTTGCGGTATTGAGCTGGCGAAGAACAAAGCCACCCGCGAACAATATCCTTATGAATTTAGTCTATGCAATCATGTGTCTCAAGCGGCTATCGGGCAACGTATTATTGTGCGCCCGGGCGGAAATGTGGTGATGATGTTCCCACCGCTAATCATTGAAAAAAGTGAAATTGATATGCTGGCCAAGGGGTTACGTATAGCCCTTGACCATGTTTATGGAATGTTAGTGGCCGAGGGTATGGCTGGCTAATTAGGCAGTTTTTGCTTGTCGTTTCAGCATAATAAATACGATGCCACTAAGGGTCATGGCCAATCCAATCGTTGACGGCAGTGTCCATATATAATCTTCAACAAAGGTTGAAATGGTGAGCGCCACCAAGGGCACCAGCACCGAGATATAACCTGACCGGCCAACCCCGATTTTTCCGATCATCCAGAGCAGCGCCGTGAAAGCGACAATGGTGCCTAGGAAGGACAGATGTACCAGCGATAGATAATAGCTGATGCGGTCGTCAAATGTTGGCATCGTACCTTGGGCGAGGGCAAAAAAAGCGATCAAAGCAGTACCATATGCCATGCTCCATGCATTGGCAGGAAGGATTGGCATAGTCTTAAAGGTTTTGCTGCCCACCACTGTATTGCCGGCACTGGCGATGATGGTTGCGCCGACAACCAGACCAATGCCTTTCAGTGTGTCATCATTGCCGGATGAGCTGGAAGCGAGTTCAGGCCAAAAGACAAGAACTAACCCCATAATACCCAACGCAGCCCCAAATATTAATGTACTGTCTGATTTTTGTTTTAGAAAAATATGAGCAAAGAGAATGTTGAAAAAGGCCATCAGTGAAAAAAGTACCGCAACCAGACCGCTTGTGAGATAACCCGTGCCATAATAGACTAAAATATAATTACCGCTGAAAAGCGTGGCCCCTAAAAGCCCGAGCCATAGATGCTGGTGAAGTGAAAATTTTAAAGGCTTTTTAAGCGCAAAACAGATGGCAAACATTCCAAGCGATGCTAGGCCAAAGCGGTAGGCGAGCGACCATTCAGGCGCAACCTGCCCCAATTGCAGCTCAATCGCATACCAGGTGCTACCCCAGATTAATACACAAAGAAGATATGCGCCGGTCACCGCCATTCAGAGAGCTTTCAATTATCTTGATATCAGTTGGCGGCAATAGACAGCCCTTTGCCTGTCGGGTCAACCGAAGAAATCTTTAGACCACCTTCAGATAATATTTTGCAGAATATCATGTTGGAAAATAATCGGCAGCTTTAATTTCGAAGACATCAACCTTGTGGAATGTTAGCTTGCCCGTAAAGTCATTTGCAGTCAGGGATTCGTCAAACAAATGCTGTAAATCCTGCTCTATTTTAAAGCCCAGTGAGTGATGGGTACGCAGCGCGATGTTAAACTTTGTCTCTGTGATCCGGCCTTCAAGCTGCATTTGGCCAAGTTTAGAAAAAGTAACCTCAACTAAAAAATGGTGGGTCGGATCATCGTCGTCCTCATTTTGCTGTTGGTCTTCTTGGTTCTTGTGGTTGCCTAGGTCCTGTTTTATCAGCAGCGTTAAAAGCGGGGCATTTTCCGCCGTATCAAGAGGAATAAAAATAGGGCGCCATTCACCGCCGTCATCACCCGCCGCCAAAAATAATCGGCTAAGCTCACTGCGTAATTGCCCAAGTAAATTCTGTTTGCCCGCCGCCATAAGTGCTTTGCTTGTGGCATCCCCCAGCCACTTGTTAACCGGGTTCTCAGCGCCCAAAGCTTTTAACATAAACAGTAGGCTGTTGGTCAGTCGGGCTCCGCCAGCGGCCGTGCGATCAGATAGTGCTGTGGCTATGCGTGGATTGCCAAGTAAACTTGTGTGGAATGCTGTGGATAGCACAGGCCAACTACCAAGGGACATGGCAGCGGTAGTTGCCCCAATGCCAGAGGTGGAGGATGCGGCAGATAATAGCTCAGGCAAGGCTTCACTAAAGGGTATGTTGGCAGTCGCCCCGCTAGTAAGCGGCACTTGGGCTGCCTGAGCGGCTTGGGCTGGTGTGGATGTTTGATTAACCGGCGGCCTAGTGGGTTGAGACGCACGTGGAGCCTGCCCAGATAAAGCGTTTTTCTCAACTATCGCCCCAGTTGGCACTGGTGGCCTATAGGCCTTGAACGCCTGCCCAGTTTTTTGGCTTTCATTTTGAGTTGTTCCAGCTAAAGGACCGATGAAGGCACGTTCACGGGTTGGATCTACACCGCGTGGTAATAGGGCGGCAAATTGGCCTGCTGTGGTGGTCAGACGTACAGCCCTATAACCAGTGGGGGCTTGTAGCCCTAAACTGTTGCTTTCAAATTGAGTGAGCGGAACAGCACTGTTCACCGTAAGCGCTGTGGCTGTCGTTGGAGCCGTTTGGCCAGCACTGACCAGTATCAAAGCGGCAGGTTTTGCATTGCCTTGGGTGATATGCCCTTGATCGTCATGACTGATGCTGACAAGAGGCAACCCGGGCAAAATATGGCTGCTCTGTGCGGTGCTGTGTACAGCTGAAGCGCTAATGGTATTTTGTATTTGTGCTTGTGCCAGTACCAAACTAGAGGTGGGGAAATTCATCCCTCCAAAGGCTGTATGACTAGTTAATCCACCGCTTACACTGCTGTTCAGCTGCGGGATCACAGGCGTGGTTTGCTCTAAGGCAGGTCGATCAGGCCACTGTAAGAAACGTGTGGGCAATAGCATTATGGGGTCGCCGGTTGACAGATTAGTCCCAAGCGGACTGGGTAGGTAAAGAGTGCCAATGGCTACTTTAACTGCAGTAGCAACTTCGCCGTTTGCGGGGTTGCGAGCAGCAAGGGTGATATCTTGGGCAGCATAGGTGCGGGCATTGAAAGGCAGGTTTGGTGGCAAGCGATTTGGCAAATGAATTTCGACCGATATTTGATGAGGAGCTTGGTTGTTCAAGGCACCACTATCCATAACCATTGTAACAATGCCAGCCACCATTTGTGCTGGTGGTGCATTAGCTTGGCTGGTTTGGCTAGCTGTATTGGCACTTGCTTCGCCCACCACTGTTGCAGCTTGCGGGGCTGAAGTGGCTGCTTGGTTTGGTATGGATGTCACTTCTATCTGTTGCCGCAAACTTTCTGGGCTATAGCTTTGGGGGCTTTTAACCGGTAAGGGCTGCTCATTTATAGGTATCTCATTGCTTTTATGCAGCGATATAACGGTTACCGCCACTTCGGTTGGCGGCCTTACCGCAGCACCATTGCGACTTTCTACCGTTGCTTTAATACCCCGCTCAAGGTTGGTAATACGCAGGTCAACATCATCACCGGGCTTTAAGCCAGCATCAGGACGCAGGGCAAGAACAGCACTTTCCGTATTGACGATGGGTCGACCGTCGCCGTCTACTTCCCTGACGCTGCCGTTGATCCTTTCCCCAACACTCAAGTGGGCAGTGGTGGGAGCGATGGAAACAGCAGGGTCACGGTGGGTTACCTCAGCGGCTTTATCCACCGAGGCTTTATTTTGGCTCTCTTGTTGGTTGGTTTGATTTTGCTGGCGTTCATCACCACGGGCATAGGGGCGTGCAGCTTGGGTCCGTTCAGCACTTCGTGCAACGGCTTGTGGCGTTTTAGCAGGGGCAGGTGGTCCTGTTATTTCGCTCATGCATCACTTCCAGCTTCCACTAGCCGGCGGCAAGGACCTCAACTAGGTCATTAACCCGACTGGCGGCTTCAGACTGTGGGTAGCGTGCCAGCAGGGGCGTCTGGCCCCGAATAGCATCCACAACCTTTTTGTCATTCTTTATAATAGCCGCAAGTGGCGGCGAAATCTTTAGAAATCCTTCACAAGCCTTTTTGATCGCCTGATAGGCTTTTTCACCTTCCCGCTTTGTGGCAACATTATTGACCACAATTTGGAAGTTAGCGTCATTTTGGCGCATATGTTTCAGCTTGATAAAAGCATATGCATCGGTCAGGGAAGTTGGATCAGCAGTCATGACGATAAGCTGAACACCATTGTTGTCAGCAAGTGTCGTAACACTGGGGTCAATGCCTGCGGCTAAATCCAGCAGGACATAGTCATATTTTTCCGCCATCATGGTAAGCCCAAGACGAATAGAGGCAAGCTTTTCTCGGGTTAAGGACCCTAGCGCCCCAGAGCCGGATTTGCCCGCAAGAATATCGAAATAATATTTACTGCCGTCAGGCTGAAAGCGAGTAATGGCATCCGCCATTGCCACAGATCCATTGATAACATCACCAATATCTCTTTTCGGCATTAAGCCAAGCTGGATATCCACGTTGGCGAGGCCCAAATCACCATCAAACAACAAAACCCGCTTGCCAGCGCGGGCCAGAGTGTCTGCCAATGTAACCGAAAGCCATGTTTTGCCCACACCCCCTTTGCCTGAAGCTATGTTAATAAGCCGTGATTCCAGTGTTGCAAGATTAAGATCAGACATCGGTTTTACCCTTCAATTTTGGGTTATTATCAGAACGCAGTCCGGGTAAATTAGTTAGCATACGGGCGAAGCCTAACGGGCTAGCGCTCTCTAAGCCCTCTCCTACATAAGGGGAACTGCTTATGGCCGCTAGGGCCAAAAAGCCGGGCCTTGCGGCGGAAACTACCGAGCCATATCGGCGGGCGGCATCTAGCCTTGTTGCGATGAAGCGTTTCGCCCCGAGTTGGGCAAATACTTTGGCAATGTCTTGGGCGTCAAGTGGGTCAATACCTGCTGGCATGACAAGCACGGGTTCAGCCCCTGCCGCGCGGATAAGCTTGAGGAGTGCCTCCAATTCTTTCACATCAAAAGGGTTGGTGCCTTGGGTGTCGATGATGGTCAGCTCAGGCGTTATTGGTCTTTTATCCGCGCTACGCATCACGGCGGCCAGTTCACCTTCATTGCTGGCGGTGGCCACCGATTGTTTCATCAGCTGTGCAAAATGGTCCAGCTGCTGTACACCGCCGGCTTTGGCTGTATCGGTTGAAATAAGATGAATGGATCGTCGGTTTAATACCGCGTCGGCTGTTAATTTGGCCGCTGATACTGTTTTGCCCGCCCCCGGGGGTCCAACCAACATTATTGGTCGGCTAGTAAGATCAGTTAGCGGAGCAAAGCGTATCACGGTTTCCAGCGCACTGGCGAAAGCATCATTTAAGCTGGCAGCATTAACCGCGCGGGCTGCGGTATCTAAATGGCCAGCCATGTCGCCTGGCAATCCGTGGTAGTTAACAACCGCGCTAATTTCGCCGTTATCAAAATGTTGGCTAATGGGGGCTTGAAATTCTTCCGTTTCTCTGGATGGGGCAGGGCGGGTAATGACCTCGCCCATAACCGCTGGTCCTGATGCACCTTCAACTGCGGCGGTAACCCGAACGCCACCAACTTTTTTGCCTTGCTCAACCGATATAATGATGGCGTCAGGCCCCAGTTCATCGCGAACCTGCGCCATAACCGCTGACATAGTCGGGGCATTATAAATTTTTAAACGCATGGGTTACTGGGTTCCTGCAGGGGCATCTTACACTTGTCCTAACGTGCGAATTTTTGCCTTGGCGTGAATTTCATTTTGGCTCATGACAATGGTTTGTGGCCTCACACGCTCAATGATAGAGCGCACATATGGCCGAACAGCAGGGCTGGTCAATAATATTGGCGATTCGCCTCGATCAGCTTGTTGGTCATAAATGATCCGAACCGCATTGATAAATTCTTGTAATTTGCTAGGGGGCATTGCTAGCTGCTTTTCTTCGGTGTTGCCGATTAAGCTTTCAGCAAAGGCCTGCTCCCATTCTGGCGATAGGCTAACCAGAACCACGAAGCCTTCGTGATTGTTATTGGCACTGCATAGTTGCCGGGCAAGCCGGGTGCGAACGTGCTCGGTGATGGAAACCAGATTTTGGGTGAAGCCTGTAGCCTCCGCGATACCTTCTAAAATGGTAGGTAGATCGCGGATAGAGACGCGCTCCCCGAGCAAATTTTGTAAGATACGCTGGATGCCACTAGTTGATATCTGGTTGGGCACGATATCGGCGATTAATTTTTGGTGGTCACTAGGCAAGTCATCCAACAGCTTCTGGGTTTCAGCATAAGACAGCAGATCTGGCATATTATCACGGATTATTTCGGTCAAATGGGTGGTAACAACGGTGGCTGCATCAACCACTGTATAGCCACGGAAATTGGCTTCTTCTTGTGAGCTGCTATCGACCCACATGGCAGGCAGGCCAAAGGCAGGCTCCGTTGTGGGTTCACCGGCCAGCGACACAGGTTCACCGCGCGGATCCATAACCAGCAACATGCCGGGGCGAATATCTCCGCGACCAGATTCGGTTTCTTTCACCCGAATGACATAGGTATTAGCGGATAATTGCATGTTATCTAAGATGCGAACACTGGGCATTACAAAGCCCATTTCCGATGCCATTTGACGGCGAAGGGCCTTTATTTGGTCGGTCAGGCGAAAGCCCGTGTCATCATTGATAAGGGTTAAAAGACCGTAGCCCAGCTCAAGCCGGATAGAATCCAACGCTAAGGCCATTGAAATTGGTTCTTCAGCGGGCGCTACGTCGGTTTTCTCGGCCACTTCAGCTGCGGCTTTTTCCTTTACCTCGCGCTCACCACGCAAATCGATTGTATAGCCTAAATAGGCTAGGCCACCGCCGATAAGGGCGAAAGTGAAAAAAGGCATGCCGGGAAGGAAGCCGATGCCGAACAGTAAAACAGATGTAACGTAAAGGGCTTTGGGATATTTAGCGACTTGGCCAAAAAGGGCTTTATCGGTCGAGCCGCTCATGCCTGACTTTGTAACGAGTAAGCCCGCTGCGGTAGAGACTATTAAAGCAGGGATTTGGCTGACGAGACCATCACCAATGGTTAAAATTGTGTAGCGGCTTGCGGCGTCAGCAAAACTCATTTCTTGCATCACAACGCCGACAATGATGCCGCCGATAATATTGATGAAAGTGATAAGAAGACCTGCTATGGCATCGCCGCGAACAAATTTTGCCGCGCCGTCCATCGAGCCAAAGAAAGTACTTTCAGATTCCAATTCTTTGCGCCGGTTGCGGGCACCATCCTCGTCGATAAGACCAGAGGATAAATCAGCATCAATCGCCATTTGCTTGCCGGGCATAGCATCAAGGGAAAAGCGTGCAGCAACCTCAGCAATACGGCCAGAACCTTTGGTTATGACGATGAAATTCACGATGATCAAGATGGTAAAAATGATGATGCCAATCACCACTTGGCCCTGCATCAAAAAATCACCAAAGGCCTGAATGACCCGCCCAGCCGCAGCAGGACCTGTGTGGCCATCGGCTAAAATAAGTCGGGTTGAAGCCAAGTTTAACGATAATCGCAGCATGGTGACGATCAGCAGGATGGTCGGGAAGCTATTAAATTCCAGTGGTTTTTGAACGAATAGACAGTTCATCAAAACCAGAACAGAGACAGTGATTGAAATCGCCAGCATTACATCCAGCAACCAGCTAGGCATCGGCATGATCAACATGAAAAGGATCGCAACTACGCCGAAGGCTAATGCCACATCGCCGCCGCGTAGCCGACCCAGAAAGCTAGCACTATTGCCAGCTGAGCCTTCTATGGTGCCTGATCCCGGATTACTATCCGCCATTATTGTTTATCCGCCTGATTATGGTCATTGATTGAATGTTAAAGTGCTGCTGGTGTGCCACTGTCACCCGGTTGTGGAACCACCATGCCATCCGACTGGTATAAATTCAGCTTATTCCTAAGCGTTCGAATGGAAATACCTAAAATATTTGCCGCATGGGTTCGGTTGCCAAGGCAATGTTTCAAAGTATCAATGATCAGGTCACGTTCAACTTCGGCTACGGTTCTGCCAACCAGTACAGCTTGTTCCCCAGGCATTTCCGCGTCGCTGTCAGCAATAATGCCTGATGTTGATGCAGTTGCTGTAGAGGTAGCACCAATTGCTTGGCCGCCTAGGCCCGTTAAATTACCGCTGGCATCGGGTAGCATAATAGCAGCGCTGCTAATGGTGTCCCCCGTGGCTAGTAAGACTGAACGGTGAATTGTATTTTCCAATTCCCGCACATTGCCGGGCCACGAATGGGTCATAAGCTGTGCCAGCGCTTCGTCAGTTATGGGGCGCTTCTCCAAGCTATTAATTTCAGCGTATTTGGTCGCAAAATGTTGGGCAAGGGCTTTGATATCAGCGGGGCGTTCCTTCAATGAGGGCACTCGCAAGGTCACTACATTTAGACGGAAAAATAGATCCTCACGGAAATTGCCGCTTTTAACTTCACTTTGCAGATTGCGGTTTGAAGTGGCAATGATCCGAATGTTCACCTCAACAGGCTTTGTGCCGCCAACGCGGTCAATCTCACGTTCCTGAATGGCCCGAAGCAGCTTTGCTTGCATGCGAACATCCATCTCGGAAATTTCATCCAGCAATAGAGTGCCACCATCGGCCTCTTCAAATTTACCTATACGCCGAGCTATAGCACCAGTGAAGGCACCCTTTTCATGGCCAAAGAGTTCTGATTCTAGCAAATTTTCTGGAATGGCAGCACAATTTACTGAAACAAATTGTTTTGCCGCACGCTTGCTTTTTTGGTGTAGGTGCCGCGCCATCACCTCTTTACCCGTACCACTATCTCCTGTGATCATAATGGAGGCTTCGCTGGGAGCCACTTGATCAGCTAGAGCGATCACATTTTTCATCACTTGGTCTCGGTAAATAAAGGTCTGACTATCTTCTGTAACGGCCTCTAAGACTGCGGCAATAAGCTCGGCGTCTGGTGGTAGTGGTATATATTCCTTAGCCCCGCCGCGAATGGCGGCTGCGGCAATTTTTGGGTCCGTACCAATACCACAAGCCACAACTGGAATGGAGAAATGCTCTTTTCGCAGAAGCGGTATTAATGTTGGAATGCCCAAGCCTATTTCCACCATCAACAGGTCGGCACCTCGACTACGCAAAATGGTCATTGCCGTATCAAAGTCATTGGCGTGGGTTACTTGTGCACCGCGCTCCATGGCGATTTGGCTAGCAGCACCCAACTGTCCGTTCAGGGTTCCCACAATCAACAATCGCATTTATATATCTCCTCTTTCCCAGCTTAGTAGCGCGTTACTTAAAATGTGTAACCCGATCAGCCGGAGGCAAAACCGTATTCAAAAGCATTTCAAGACGCCTAGGGTTTTCACGGCGACTGATCGACGCTGCGCCCATAGCGTATAAGTTATTTAATAAGTTTTCTTCGATTGAGCATTGTTCAGCTTTGGCGGCAAGGGGAATGAATACCAATTGGGCTAAAACCGCACCATAAAAAGTGGTAAGCAAGGCCACTGCCATCGAAGGCCCTATTAGGGCAGGGTCGTCTAAATTACCAAGCATCTGCACCAAGCCAATCAGCGTGCCGATTAAGCCCATGGCTGGAGCGATATCCCCCATTCGGCGCAAAATGTCGATCGCCATGCCGTGGCGGCCAGAAATGGTGCCGGAATCGCGGCGTAGATTTTGTTCAATATCTTCTGCACTATTGCCGTCGATAACCATAGTGATGGCTTTCAACAGAAAAGGTGTGTCTTTCAGCCGGGGCAGAATTTTTTCCATACCAAGCAGGTCTTGATGCTTGCGGGATTCTGCAGCTAGTTTTAGCAGTCTAACGGCTTCACCTGATAAATTGCCCCCATTGTGTCTAAGTACCTGCCAAATATTGGCCGGTACTGAAATGATGTCTGAGGGCCTATAACTGATTGCGGTGACGGCGAAAGTACCTAAAACGACGATAAGTAGCCCTTGAACATTCCAATAAGCAAGCGGCGTACCGCCAAGTGCTATGGCCCCTATAATAAGGGAGAAAGCGATAATCATACCAAAGATCGTGCTCATATGCTTTGTCTCTCCAAAAGGCCGGAAATGAGTCCGGCGATCATCCCAGTAGCCCCCACCAAGCACGGTGAAGATCGGTTAAGCCGTTGTGCCGGCTGTTTTAATTATTTCAGTCATGGTGACCCCAAGGTGATCTTCCACCAGCACCACTTCGCCCCGCGCAACTAAGCGATTGTTAACATAAATATCAATGGCCTCGCCCACTTTACGGTCAAGTTCAATAACAGCACCAGGGGCTAGTTTCAAAAGTTGGTTGACCTCTAAGGTAGACCTGCCAAGCACCGCTTGCACTTGAACTGGCACGTCAAATACGGGCTCAAGGTCAGACCCACTACGCACTTGCGTGTCATCCCGGCGGGCGAGCTCTGGTCCACCGGTGGTCCCACTTTCTAACTCTTCTAAGCCCACTGATGAATTGCCTGTTTCTTCATCTGACATTTTAGTTTCTCCTCATCATCTCACTATTGGGAAAAATATTATTCACCAAGGGTTTGTGCATCACGCATAGGCGGCGATAAATGGTCTTGTTCACCAGAATTGACAAATCGTTGCACGATGGTTTCTATTTCACTCATGATTTCATCTAAGTTTCGCTCCGCGCCGCCATCGGGCCATTCCACACGGCAGTCAGCAGGGCCTAAGCTGGTGTCGGCGAGTAAGACCACATCGCCTTGAAAGCCATTAGAAAGCGTAAGACTTTCAAGCTGTTTGCTTAAAGGGTCCACCATGTCACTATGAACCCGAACAACAATACGAGCTTCGCGCTGACACAGGGTTAAACAGTCTCCCACCAAAGCTTCTATTTCAGCCATAGGCTTTGCTTTGATCAGGGCAGGGGCTAATTTGGCGCTAATGGCATAAGCAAGTTGGGTCGCTTCTTCGCGAATCTTAACCTCGGAAGTTTCTCGGTCTTTAAATAGCGCCGAAGCAGTTTCTGTTATGGCAGCCAACGATTGGGCAATAGAGTTTTCAATCTCAGCGAAGGCTTGCGTCCGGCCCTCCTCAATACCCAACGTTTGAGCTTCAACCCGAGCAGTATCTAAGGCTGTGGCTGCGCTTGTTTTTCTTTGCGCTTGCGGGTTTCTACGCCCACTTTCAAACTCATTATTGAATGTAAATTTTACGGTTTCCATCATTCTACTCTAATATACTAGCTCGTCTTCGCCTTTGCTGTCAGAGAGAACAATCTCACCTGATTCAGCAAGCTCTTTGGCTTTGTTGACCATTTCCATTTGGGCTTCGTCAACATCACGTAAACGGACAGGGCCCATTGCTTCCATATCCTCCCGCAGAATTTTTGCTGCGCGCTCGGACATGTTTGAAAAGAACAAATCGCGCAATGTGTCCGATGCACCCTTCATAGACATTGCCAATTTATCTTTTTCAATATTACGCAGCAATGTTTGCACGCCGCCGGGGTCCAACTTGGCCAGATCTTCGAATGTGAACATTAAAGCGCGGATGCGTTCAGCAGCTTCTCGGTTTCTGTCTTCAAGGGAGGCAAGGAAGCGGGCTTCTGAACTGCGATCAAGATAGTTGAAAATTTCTGCAATAGTTTCGTGGCTATCCCGCTGGTTGGTACGGGCTAGGTTGTTCATAAATTCAACCCTGAGCGTCTGCTCTACTTTATCCAAAATATCTTTTTGGACGGCTTCCATTCGCAGCATACGCATTATGACTTCCATGGTGAAATCTTCGGGTAGAACGGATAGAACCCGTGCGGCATGCTCGGCCTTAATTTTTTGCAATACCACAGCAACGGTTTGGGGGTACTCATTTTTTAAATAGGACGCTAGAACAACCTCATTAACATTGCCAAGCTTGTCCCACATGGTGCGTCCTGCGGGTCCACGAATCTCATCCATAATCGAACTGACGCGGTCTCCGGGCAATATTTTGCCGAGAAGGCGCTCGGTACTTTCAAAGGAGCCATTGAGATTGCCCACGGAGGAAACTTGAGAAGCAAAATCGACAAAAAGATCTTCGATGGCATTGGCGGCCACGGGGCCTAGTTTAGCCATATGTTGAGACAATTCTTTCACCTCATCATCGCTGAGGTTTTCCCACAGATTCCGGCTGAAATCCTCACCGATAGCTAACATGAATGCCGCCGCCTTTTGAGGGCCGGACATTCGGGTATATTGTTCAATTTTTTCGCTCATTATATGTGCCTAACTAGTCGGTATATAACCATGAACGAATGATCGAAACCGTTTCATCCGGGTGGGTTTTAACAATCTCAGAAACTTTGGATATGGCGGATTCCTGCACCCGCCCACCGACCTGAGCCACATCAATTTTGGTAGCAATCTTCATATTAGAATCAGAAAGCTGGCCACTGGCTCTAGCTTCATTAAGTGCAGCTGTCGCTTCTTCATCTCCTGACATAGCGGCGGCAACCAAATCTTCAGCGGAAAAATCAGCTGGGCCAGACAGCGCAGGTGCCATACCACCCCCAGATTGGTTGGTGATAGCGGCTGCATCATGGGGAGCGCTTTCTGGGATAGCTTCTAATATCCGTGAAACTACGGGGCGCACAATTAACAGTAGGAATAATATACCCAACAAGCCCAAGATCGTGGGTTGGACAAAGCTAATGACCTTGTTGCCATCAAACCCAAAAAGGTCAAACTCTGGCTCTTCGGCAACAAAAACTGGCGGTGGCGCAAATCGCAAGCTAGTAAAAGTTATGTCAGGGTTAGACGTAACACCATTTGCATCTGTCGTAATATTGTCATTGGCAACTAAAGGCAAAGCCGAAGAAACTAGGGCCGACATATCCGCCATATTTTGTTGCGGCCAAGGGGCATAGGTGACCGTGCCATCAGCAGCGGTTGTTGGTTGTTGATCAACCACGACAGAGACCCGCATGTCGGTCATTTGGCCGGGTTCCGTTGTTTTGACACTTTCGGTGCTGCCATTCACGAAACGGCGGGTTTCATTGGTTTCATTAGTGTTAGATCCTGATCCACCACCTGCAGGTGTTGCCCCCGCCGTATTATCGGCCACGCCAACTTGACCACCAGCGCCACTGGTATCTTCGCTGCTTTTTTCTACAGATGTAGATTCAGATAAGACGCCCTCAGGGTCATAAGTCGTGGTTTTCTCCGTTAAGCGATCCATGGTCATATCCACAGAAACTTGGGCCCGCACTTTGCCAGGACCAACGATGGGCTCTAACAATTGCTCAATTTTTTCACGGTAATAATTTTCTTTCGCAACCCGTGCTTCTTCAAGGGTTGAAAAGGCAGCATTGTCTGTTGAGCCAGCACCGTTAGCGAGCAAGCGGCCTGTTGTGTCAGTGATGGTGACCCGCTCAGCGGTTAAGCCGGGGATGGCTGAAGCAACTAAAGACTGAATTGCTGTGGCTTGGCGTGGTCCAATACCGCCACCCTGATTATTAATCATAACCGAGGCACTGGCTTCGTTGCTGGCGGAGGCAAAAGGCCGCCTATCCTGCATGACCAAATGAACCCTTGCATCACGCACACCTTGAATGAAGCGAATGGTGCGGGCCAGTTCGCCTTCCATGGCACGAACATAGTTGATTTCAATTTCTTTGCTGGTCTGCCCAAAACGATCTTGGTCAAAAAGTTCTTTTCCGACCACGCTGCCAGACAGACCTTCCCCTGCGAGCGATATACGCATCAAATCACGTTGGTCGATGGGAACCGATACCGAACTGCCACCGGGGCCAAGCTTATAGGGTACATTTTGAGCTTCTAATCTTTGAACGATGGCATTTGCATCGGCAGGCTCTAAGTCCGTGAAAAGAATAGCATAGGGGGCCTGATTAAGCTGCCCCATTACCGAAGTGAAAAAATAAAAAGATCCAATTGCTATGATGCCGAATGTTAGAAGTCGCCCGGCTCCAAGCGATCTTATGAACTGTAAAAGCCCTTCCAATGTACGCCCCTTATCAATTTACCTGATCATCTGCGCTGTTTTGCCTGACAGCTACAGAGTTTTAGCTTTGAATACAAATTCTTACAATAGTATGAACCCGTAAACAGAATATTAAAGCTAGGCAAAAATTGCCTAATATCCAAGTAAAAAATTAAATAAATTTGCCCTTTGGCACACTCAAGCCAAAAGACTGGATAATATTATCTTTTGCCGGAGCAGTATAGGGGAGAAAAGACACTTTAGGGACGTGTGCTACGATATTGTTGAGTGCGGGTGATTCGCAACCCCGGCAAACCATTACGCTCGATAGCATTCTGCCAAGAAATAAATTCTTCAACGCTTAAACAGTATCGCGAACAGGCCTCTTCAAGTGTCAGCAGACCCCCTCGGACCGCAGCCACAACCTCTGCCTTACGGTGGATTACCCAGCGTTTGGTTGATGGAGGTGGAAGATCATTTAATGTTAAAGACTGACCGTTTGGGCCAATAACATTGACCACCTTTGCCGCGCCTAGTTCGTTCATAAAGGCTACTCCTCAAAACTTTATTGTTCAATAGCCTAAGGAACTGGGCTTAAAAAAACGCTAATAAGCAGGGTTAATTTCTTATTAAACATTGGTCAAAATAAAAGGACCCCGGTCAATACTGATCGAGATCCTTTTTAAACTATTCTATGGGAGCTAATTTTTAACCCCTAAGAGCTTTTTTAAAGTCGGGTTAGCTCTTCTAAAATTTCATCGGCTGTCGTGATGATTCGCGTGGACGCTGAGAAGGCCCGCTGGGTTTTAATGAGTTCAGCAAACTCATTAGCCAAATCGACGGTTGATAGCTCCAATGAATTTGGCGCTAGCTTACCACCGCCACCAATGCCGGGTTGCTTAAGGGTAAAGTTACCTGAAAGATCAGACAAAGAATAAGCATTGCCTTGGCGGCGACTTAGGCCATCTGGGTTTTGGAATGTGGCGACGGGTAATTTGAACACTGTGAGCGTCAAGCCATTATCAAATAGAGCTGAAACATTACCATTATCACGCACGGCTACACCGGTAACATTGCCAAACTTCGCGCCGTTAACGCTGGACGAAATGGTGGTAGATGTACTGCCAAACTGGGTGAAGCCATCAGTAAGACCATCTGAGCCGAAGTCAAAGGTTACGGGTAAATCTTGTGCTTTATTCACTGCAGTTGCGGCAGGGTTATAGAATATTGTTGGGCTATCAGATGGGTTGAAGGTTGAAAGGGACTGATTGATCGTACCATTTTCATTGAAAACCAAATTACCTGACAAAACCAATCCATTTGGATGGATACCAGCATCAAGCGCTGCAGGGTCGGTAGCAAAAACTTCTACTGCCCATGTGTTGGTGCCAACTTTGGCGGTTGAAACAACCATGGTGTGACCTTCACCCATAGAATCGAATATTTCAACATTGGTTTCAAAATCAGGAGTGGCTGTACCGCTAGCCAGATCGCCAATCGCTCCGTAGGTAGCATTAAAGGCTGTGCTGGCTTGGAGGTTGGCACGAATGGCAACATCAGTTGTGGGCTGCGCCAAGCCATTCAAATCTGAGATATTGATCGGCAGTAATGCGCCTAAGTCATTCTCATTTGTGGGAATTGCTCCAGCTGAATCAACGGGCCAGCCCATGAGAAATAATCCTGCTGTATTTTTCAAAAAGCCTTCGCTGTCTTGGGTAAAGGCGCCTGCCCGAGTGAAGATGAATTCCCCCGCTGCTTGCGCTGATGGGCCGGACTTTACGACGAAGAAGCCAGCGCCGTCAACGGCCAGATCAGTGGCAGAACTTGATGGCTTCAGTAGCCCTTGGCTTGAAACCAATGATTCTGAAAAGGCCCTGACACCGCCTGGTGAATAGGATGAAGTGGATGATGTTTCGGTCACCAATGTTGAAAAACGTGACCGAGTTTCTTTATAACCGATTGTATTAACGTTTGTGATGTTATCGGCAATTACGCCTACACCTTCACTGAAAGCTTGCAAACCTGATACGCCTGCTGCGAGTGCTGAGAATGCCATTGTTCGTCTCCTAAATATTTGTCTTAGTCTGTTGTTTTGGCCTTCTGGCTTACCGGCTTGCCGGCTATCAATATGAGATTTCATCTCATGTAATTTGTTGGCTCTGACTTATGCTTTGTCAGGCCTTTGGTATGGGTTCAATTTATCTTCCAACCGATAACCCAAGGATATCTGACTGGAATACTTGATTGGTTCCAACTTGGAAAATCGGCTGCTCACCCTGGGTGTCAACGGCCACTATTCTGTCGGTTACAAAAATTGGTGTGTGAAGGTCGTTGCCTTCGTCATTGGTACCTTCGACGGATAGGGTAAAGCTTCCTTCAGTGCGGGTTGTGCCATCGGTGGTTAGGCCATTCCATTTGAATTGGTGGGTGCCAAGTTTGCTCTCACCATTTTGCTGATAAACAAGCGCGCCGGCGCTATCGAATATCTTCAAAGTCACATCATTGGCACCTTCGGTTATCTGATAATCCCAAACTGCGTCGCCACCTTCCAGCGTTGCATTCGGACTGGCGATTATGGCTTCATGGGACAAGAAGGACGATGCCCCAGCCATATTGTTTAGTTGGGTAAGCGACGCTAGCTTTTCCAAGTTTGCGTTGGTTTGAATTTGTTGCTCGACACCAGAGAAAGCAACCAATTGCTGGGTAAATTCATTGCTATCTAATGGGTCAAGAGGGTCTTGATTTTGTAATTGGGTCGTCAGCAAGGTCAGGAAAGTTGAGAAATCATTATTCAACTTATCATCTGCTGTAGCGGACCGACTGTTTTCGGCCACTGCTGCACCATTACTTAATAAACTTCCTACGTCCATAGTCTTTTCCTAAATCAAAACATCAATGCCGGTTTCGGCACTTACATTTTGTAAAATAATTTCCAGTGGAATTTCTTCCGACTCCTCGGCCATGTCGGCTAAGTCTGATGCTTCCATGTTATTAGCGTCTATTGTTGCTTGTAAGCCCTCTTCAAGAGCGGCTTCGGCGAAAGCTTTGCCCGCACTTTCATTGCCCCCTTGGTCCAGAGAATATTCAATGGTGAGATCATTTGTCTTACCATTGTTATTAAGTGCTTTTTCTAGGCCGCGCACATCTCGTTGAAGCAGGTCCAGCGTTTCTGGCTGCTCGGCAAAGATAGACGCCTTTAAGGTGCCATTGTCGGCAAAGGTTAAGCGAACGGTTACCCGTCCCATTTCTTGTGGGTTTAGGCGAATAGTGAATTCATTGGTGCCGTCTTCAATGGCTTGGGTTACATTAACGGCTAGTTGATGGCTTAAATTACCGCCAAGGGTTGGCGTCAAGCGCCCACCAAACAAACTATGGGCTAAGCCGGTTGGGCTTGCCCCATTTGTGGTTGGTAGCCCGAGCGCCACTTGTTCTTGGGTGTTGCTACTGTCTTGGCCACCTAAGCTCTCTAGTGTCCAAGCAAAATTGATCACAGGTTTAACGGGTGCTGCCGCACTAGCGGCCTGCGGCTGATAAGGAATGAATTCTGGTGTAACAGGCTTTACACTTTGTGCGTTTGGTCCATTTGCCTTAACCGTGCTAGCGGCACCGGAAGCAGCAGGTGCAGTCCTAGATGCTGTTGAAACGCGCTTGGAGCCAGCCTCAGCTTGAGCAGAGGAGGCCTGTGCGGCACTAATATGGGCTTGAACGGCTTCAGGTGCCGGAATGTCGGTCTTCACCAAACTAGCGAGTAGGGGATTGGTGCGACTTCCCTGTAATGGGGTTGTTCCGGGGACAGGCTTATCGCCCTCAACCATGACTTGGGCGATATTGTTTTCCAGAACCGCAGTTGGTGCAGTGAGCATATCACTTTTTATAACGGCGGCAGTCTTTAGGACGCTTGGAGCTATAGAAATTGCTGAGGTATCAGCATTTGCATTAGCCACAGCCCCAGCTGGGGCTACGACCCCAGCCGGTGTAACCGAACTTGTGGCAGGTTGTGGTGCATCTGGCGTAATTACATTTGCCGTGGTGGGTGTTACAATGTCAGCTGACAAAGGAGCTGTTGTAGCTGCTATGGCTGCTGATGCTTCGATAGGAGCCTGAGGCAAGTTGCTCTGTAAGGGGCTTTGCGGTGCGACATCAAAATGAACGTTTAGCGCGCCACCTTTATAAGCTTGCCCTAAAACAGATGTAATATTTTGGCTCGTCACACTAGCAGCTTCACCGCCTAATGTATTGCCGTCTATCAAGGGGTGAGATTCGCTTTGATATTGAAAAGTTGGGTTAGCGGCAGAAGTAACAGCCCGCGCAGCCGACACATTATTTTTTGCTGTAAAATGCCCTAGCATATTAGAGGCAATAGCCGACGGAGCGTTCTCTTGCGTTATATTACCTAGCATTTCTAAGGGAATATTGGCCGCAATAGGATTAGCCAGTGAAGCTAGCTGCACCTTTTCTAACGGTGCGCCAGTTTCTAACCCTGCGCCAGTGATTGTTTGACCAAAGCCATTGTTGATAGTTGCCTGCATCTGCTCGATGGCGGCTATACTATCCACTTGATTACTAAAGGCGGCTTGAACCTGAAAGACGGCTGCACCAGCTTCAAGATTACCCTTAGCGATGGTTTCGGATGCTGTTCCAGATGCCGCATTAGCCCCCAAAAGGGTTATGGCTGCTGTGCTGGGTGCCGCACTGGGTGCTATAAAAAAGTCTGCTACGCTCATCGGTCAAAATACAAGCCCCTGAGGGGCGGTTCGTCATTAGCAGCCTTCTGGCCTGTTTGGTCTTCGCCTAATACTAAGCAAAAGGCGGGCCAGTTTTTGTGGTTAGTTGCAAAATGCCGCTTTTGTTAGGGTTTGAGCGGATTGAGGGTTCCATTGAAATACTGTAGCTGCAGCTTTTGCCCAATGGATAAAGGCAGATTTGGCCGGGAGGCATAAGAATCTGGAAGGACTTGCCTAATGGCCTCGGCAGGCGTATATGCGGGCAATGTTTTAGCAGTGAATGTGCGTTTATATAGTGTGGTAAGTGAATGACCGAGATATTAAACACAATGGGTTTTGCAAAACCACCCGCCGAGACCCGGGTGGTGGTGGCTATGTCGGGCGGGGTGGATAGCTCTGTTACCGCAGCGATGTTAGCCGAGGAAGGCTATGATGTTGTGGGCATAACACTGCAGCTTTATGACCATGGTGTTGCGGTTCAAAAAAAGGGTGCCTGCTGCGCGGGCCAGGATATTCATGACGCGCGGCGCGTTAGCGAAGCCATCGGCATTCCCCATTATGTGCTCGATTATGAAAGCCGCTTCAAAGAGCAGGTTATGGAAGATTTCGCCGATAGTTATATTAAAGGCGAGACCCCAATACCCTGCATTAAATGTAATCAGACTGTGAAGTTCAAGGACCTGCTGGAAACGGCGAAGGATTTGGGCGCTGACTGTATGGCCACCGGCCATTATGTGCAGCGCATGCTTGGCGCTTCAAGTAAAGCTGAGATGCACCGCGCGGTCGATGCGGGGCGTGACCAAAGTTATTTCTTGTTCACTACGACCCAAGAACAAATGGATTTTTTGCGCTTTCCCTTGGGCGGCCTAGAGAAACCAGCGGTTCGGGCGCTGGCTGATAAATATGGGCTGATAGTGGCTGATAAACCCGATAGCCAAGACATTTGCTTTGTACCCCAAGGGCGCTATGTGGATGTTATTGAGCGCTTGCGACCGGGGGCGATGGAACCGGGTGATATTGTTGATTTGGACGGCACTGTGCTCGGCCAACACGGCGGTATTGTGCGCTATACCATTGGCCAACGCCGGGGCATTGGCATTGGCGGCACCGAAGACCCACTGTATGTGGTGAAATTAGACCCAACACAAAAACATGTGATCGTGGGGCCGAAGGAAGCTTTATTGACCAAAGCTATTTCGGTTAAAGAATTAAATTGGCTCGGGGAAGATATCCCAGACGCTGGACTTGAGGTGGTTGCCAAGATCCGTTCCACCCGACCAGGGGTTCCTGCCATATTGACCTTGGATGCGGAGGATTCCACCAAAGCGCATGTTGCTTTTAAGGAACTGGAAGCGGGCGTTTCGCCCGGTCAGGCAGCGGTCTTTTATAGCGGCGAGCGCACACTTGGGGGCGGTTGGATCGACGGCACCTCTAGCGCCGACAACCGGCTTCTTTAGGTTTAATTATTAGCTTTTTCAACGGCCTTTGCTGCCGCGATAATATCAGCGCAGTCCCTGCGTTGCCGCCCTTTGTTGCCTTTTTTGGTTAGAAAGGCAGATAATTCAGGATCATCAACACGAAGGCAGTTCTTATAGATATAGAGATAATCTATGTCTGTTAGTTCCATCATTTCACGGGGAACCAGCCCTGTAAGCTCATTATTACTGATGCCTAGAAGTTTTAGGTTTTTGAGCTTTGCTAACTCTATTGGTAGCGGCCCTGTAAGCTGGTTCTTTGCTAATGTCAGGGACGTAAGCTTAGATAAATCGCCAAGTTCTGATGGGATTGGCCCCGTCAATTTATTCATATTTAAGCTTAAAACAGTCAGGTTTTTCAACCCTCCAAGGTTGGCGGGGATGTCGCCGTCAATAGTGTTGAAAGACAAGGAAAGATCTTTCAGTTTGGTCAAATTTCCAAGTTCAGCGGGTAGGGGCCCGGTAAGGGCATTATTGGAAAGCTGTAGGTTTGTGATATAGTGAAGGCCTTCAATTTCTGGCGGTATGTTACCTTTTAAATTATTGAAACGCAGGGCCAATATTGTAACGCGTTTATTGATGCACATAATGCCGTGCCAAGTGCATTCTGTTCCTTTAGGCCCCATCCAACCGCTGTTATTTTTCCAATTATCGCCATTGGTGGATTTATAAAGTGCCATCAAGGCAGTTCGGTCTGAACCGCTTGGGCCACTTGAGCTGGATGATGGGCTGTCATCAGCCCCGGAAAATATAAAGAATAAGACGGCACAAGCCGCTAGAACCATGAATAATTTTGCTTTTGGCGTTAACATACATTTCCTTTTAACGTTGTTGCCTTATGTGTCAGGGAGATTTCATGGCGCAATAAAGAAGACTTAATATGTCAATACTTAGGCCACAGTGTGAATGGTTACTTTAGCGTTTACCATAACGAGCGCCATCCCAAATCGGCAATGCACGAAATTGTTACAGAACGTGTAATTGTGGTCAGCTTATTCGGCTGCGGCAACCCCGGCATCCCCATCGGGCCGGTGATAGCGGGCATAAGCCTTTTCGCGGTAGCTGTCCTTTATATAGGCCTTGTCCATATCATGGCCCAATTGCCTGGCTAAAAGCGGGTCGACAATACGGAACCAAAGCGACGGTGTCCAAGCAATGAGATACATCGTGAAATAACCGTAAGGCAGCTGTGGGCTTTTATCAAAATGGCGCAGGCATTGATATGGGCGTTCTGCATGGGCATGGTGGTCGCTGTGGCGTTGCAGATGCAGCAACAAAACATTTGAAAGTATATGATTGGCATTCCAACTATGGTGGGGTTGGACGCGTTCATATTTGCCGTCATCGCGCTTGGCGCGTATCAGGCCGTAATGTTCGATATAATTTGCGCTGGAGAGCATTAAATTTGCGAACAATCCGGCACCCAAAACATAGGGCAAGGTGATCCAGCCGAAGGCGACGACCATCGCGGTGTAAAGTGCAAAGGTTAAAAGCCAGTTCTGAATAAGCTCATTGCGAAAATTAAAGGCACTTTTCCCCATGCGGTTCAAGCGGTCACGCTCAATGCCCCATGCCCGGACATAACCCCCAGGTAGCTCTTTCCATGTGAATTGATAATAATTTTGCCCCATCATAGCGGTGGCGCTGTCTTCCTTGGTTGCCACTTTAACATGGTGACCCAAGTTATGCTCGATGCGGAAATGACCCATAAAGCTGATGGATAAAAACAGCCGAGCAAAAATTTGAGCGGTTTTATCCCGCCTGTGCCCGGTTTCATGGCCAGCATTCAAAGCGCCGCCAAGCACCATGCCGGTGCCAATGGTGGTAGCGATATAGCCGTTCAAGCCGAGGTTTTCTGTAGATACGAACCAACCACCAAAAGCCCATACTATATAAATAAGCGGCATGGCGGCAAAAATAGCCCAGCGATAAAATTGATCATCGCGCAAGGCGCCAATAGCTTCACGCGGTGGGTTGCTTTTATCAGTGCCAAACAAGCCTTCAGCCAGCGGCACTAAAATATAAAATAGTGCAAATGTTGACCATAGAACCCATTCATTGCCACTTTGCCAAAAAAGCCAGACCGAGAGTATGGGGGTGAGCGGCAACACAGTCGCCGCCGCCCAATAATATTTCTTAGGGTCTTTATACTCTGGGTCTTTAGTCGTAGTGGATGCCGTGCTCATTTTCTCTAGTTCCTCGTTGCCATGAAGCTTATATTTTTATTCATAGGTTAATTGCAAATGCCCGAGCGTAAAGTTGCCTTTTATTGATAATATTGTCAATAATAATCATTGGCAGCTAGGCATGCTTTGTGTCACACTGACATTTAAGCGAAGGCAAAATAGGGCTAGCCTGTTGATATGATATAGATTTTATGGGGGTTAAGACATTTATATGACTAATCAAAAACGAATGAGCCCAGATGCTCGGCGTCAACAATTATTAGACATGGCTGTTGAAGTGTTCGCTGAAAAAGGAATCGGGGAGGCGCGCCACGCCGATATCGCCCGGTTAGCAGGTGTCAGCGTAGGCACAACATTTGTTTATTTCCCAACCCGTGAGGCCTTGGTGCAAGATGTACTTAGTTATGTGGGTGATAAGTTAATGGGGCTTCTGGATGGGGCCAGTGGATCAGACATGCCCTTGGAGGATCTGCTTATGGTCTTGTCAGAGCGTGTACTTGCCATGACCGAGAGCCATACGGATATCATGAGGCTATGGTTAAGCTGGAGCACTCATTTTGGGCCTGATATCCGCGCTAGCTATTTGAACTTCCTCAATGAAGACCTAACAAGGGTTACGGCCATATTACACCGGGGTGCGGGACCAGAGGCGGGAGTGGGCCGCGATGATGCCCGCATTTTGGTCAGCATGACCCAAGCGCTGGTTCAAATGAAATTCGACGGGGAAGACCCGGCTAAGCTCACCCGTTTTACCCAGCATGCGATTGATATGCTGATGGCTTACCGGCAGAAGCATAGCTAGGGCAGGGGGCTGATTTTCCGCTCTAATCTGCCGAGAGGCTACTAGCTGTTAGAACATACTTGACGGACGCCGTGGTCTGGCCTATATCGCACAAACCTTGAGCCATTTTAGTCGCCTCAGCGCGGCTTTATGAAATGCTCGAAATGGTCGGCTGGATCGTCAGCTCGACTAAGTGTATGGCGGAGTAGCTCAGCTGGTTAGAGCACCGGAATCATAATCCGGGTGTCGGGGGTTCAAGTCCCTCCTCCGCTACCATTATTCTCTCCATAATTTTGAACTATAAACGTCACTATGGTTCTGCCTCTGGTGTTGCGCCCCCAAATATAGCTGTTACGCGCTAAATGCTTTCGGACAATTGTTCAGTTAATTTAGGACAAACACGCGGGACTAGCTGGGACTAAGCGGGACGGTGTTACGCGCTAACTGCTTTCGGACATTTGCGCGGTTACTTTAGGACAAACGCACGGGACTAGCCGGGACTAGGCAGGACTAGCCGGGACAAACGCACGGGACTAGACGGGACGGTATCGCTGTTTTATCCAAATGTTTCAGAAATATTTTAAGGTAAATGGTGGGGTTAGGCCGATATAGGCAGTCCTTAAAAGCGGCATACATCCTCAGAAATGACTTTTAGGGCTTACCAATAAATATTGGGGCCAATTATGATTCATTCTTATGGATATTAGCCCAACCCA
>JAJFIS010000022.1 GCA_021774735.1 Alphaproteobacteria bacterium
ATCATAAATCTCCTCGAACTTCATTGTTCGGATTCCTTGTAACATCTCTGTCCGTCTCATAAGCGCCCCTCCTAAAGGGCATCTTAAAACCGGACAGATCGTATGTTACATAAACCGGACATATCATCTGTTACTGACAAACAAACATTTTAGGGGTATTCAAATTGAAAACAGTTTGATATAATGATCCTAGGCACAGCCTACGAGGTCATCGTATGATGGCTGGCAGGAGCTCGGGTTTTCCCGAGCTTTTGTTTTATTCACTATATCAATCAAAACAAGAATATTTAATCCCAAGTTCTGCACATTGCTCTTTAGAGAGGTGTCTATCTATGAGTTTCCCATCTCCCATAAGACGGGCGTAAGGTCGGTTTGATTTATCGTACCCACCCATACAGATTGGCCACAGATATAAATCGGCAATCTGAACTAGAGGAGATGACTTATATTTAAATTTCAAATCATAGAGTGTGTTGCTAAGCAAATCAGAGCCAGCCGGCTGATATTTTGAAGACCTTTTATCATCAAAAGGCATGCCAGTTGATTTCATTCCTTGGAAATATTCCTTTAAGAGGTCGTCATCCGCTTTAGATGAACGCTCTGGATAGATATTTAATTTTCTTCCCTCTAGTGAGGCATATTTAGCGGCTCTCTCAACTGCTATAGTAAATGCAGTTTTGCATAAGGTCCATCTATCCAACTTGTATTTTTCTTTATATCTCTTGTTATAATTTGGGCGGTCAATCACACATGCATGCCCGATTACAGGCATGTCACGCAGAAGCACATACAGCTCTTCATAGAACCGGTATTCATCACTTTCAGAAAGCCGACCAATAAAAGAAAAATTATCGCTTTTAGCTCTAATTTCACTTGAATGTAATGGTGCGGTAATATTCCACCGCGTTACGAACTTTTCATGCAAAGAACGAGCATCATATTCGTCTTCTTCATGTATCAATATTCCACCAAGAGCAAACCAATCGCAACCATGAGCAGGCGACCGGCCTATCTTCCTATCAGGATGCCGCGTACCAGAATCGTCCATGTAAAAATTTAGCTGTTTTGCCAATACTTAGCCCCCATACCTTAGTCACATCTAATCCATAGCGCGAAACCTTACAAGCCTTCAACCATATCAGCCGCCTCACATCATGTCCCACATGGCCTTAGTGCCGAGCGTGATATGCTGCCAAGTGACAGCTCTAGTATCAACCGGCTGGCCGTCGATCCATGTTTTTATAACCTCAATATCCATAATATCCACCGCGTCCACTTTCAAAGGGTTAGCGGCGAGGATGGTGAAGTCCGCTCGTTTGCCAGCTGTTATGGACCCGGCGATATGCTCCATACGCAGCTGCCACGCGGCATCGATGGTCATGGCTTTTAAGGCTTCTAATCTGCTTATGGCTTGCTTAGGGCCCGCTGCAATATTGCCCTTTTGGGTCAGGCGCGTGACGGCGGTTCTAAAACTGCGCAGGGGGCCGATGGGCGTCGCGGGGTGGTCACCGTGGAAGCTAACCTTTAAGCCCGCGCCTAAGGCATCTCGCATTGGCATATAGCGCTCAAGCCGCTCACTGCCAACAATATCGGGCAATTTATCGCCGTAAAAATAGATATGATCGATAAAAAAGCTGACGGTTATGCCAAGCGCCTTGGCCCGCGTGAGCTGCTCTTTGGTGATCAGCGCCGCATGCTCCAACCGGTGACGATGGTCCGCGCGGGGACTGTATGCCAGCGCTTTTTCAAATGCATCCAGCGCCCGGTCCACGGCCCGTTCCCCCTGCACATGCACCGCTATTTGCAAGCCCATTGCATGGTAACGCGCCACATCAGCGTTAAACTCTTCAGCGCTATAATTCACTGGTGCTAAATGATCTTTCGGCAAACCCAATCTCTCGGTTATCAGTGCGCTATTTTCATAGGGCTCCGCGAATGCCGCCCCGCCCGCATAGGGGCTGCCGTCCATCCAGAATTTTATACCAAGCTCCTGAAAGCGCTCATTGCCGCCGAGCTCAGGCACCGCGCCCGTTGTCGCCATTTCAAAGGCCCGCACCCGCACCGGGGCTGTTGCTTTGCTCGCCACCCGCTTTAGCATGGCCATCGAATCGTCTTTGCGCGGCGTAATGCCGAGCACACCGACGGTGGTATAACCCGCCCGAGCATATTTGCTCAGCTGCAGGCTCAAAATAAGTTCAATCGCCGACGCAGGCGCTTGCGGCGTCGCGGCCATAATATAGCCAATAGCCCCCACCTCATGGATGACCCCGGTTAGGGTACCGTCAGCGTCGCGCCTAAATGTGCCATGCTCAGGGTTGAGCGTGTCCGGTCCTATGCCCGCCGCCTTCAGGGCTGCGCTATTGACATATGCCTCATGCATCATCTGAGTTAAAATAAGCAGGGGTTTATCCGGTGATATGGCGTCTAGCTCGGCCAGTGTTGGCGGCTCCAAATCATCGACCATCACCGGGTCCCAGCCAAAGGCCAAAACCCAGTCGTCCCCGCCCGCTTCTTGAGCCGCGACCTCTAACGTTTTCATGATGGCCGCGCGATTATCAAATTTAAAGCCCGATACATCAACAACAGCCCCCAGCAGGGCCGACGCTAAGGCATGACTGTGCGGTTCAATAAGACCCGGCAACATGGTCGCGCCTTGCAAGTCAATCAGTTCCGCGTCACCGGCCTGTGCGAGCAGTGCGTCCAGCGCACCCAGCGCCACGATCACCCCGTCTTTACTATATACCGCTTCGGGGTTTGGGTTTTCAGTATCAAGGCTGACAATATCACCGCCGTGAAAAATCACCGCATTTGAAGCCCGCTCAGGCTGTAGCCAAAAGATGAAAACCAAGGATACCAAGACCAAAATCAGTGCAGTACCCTTGAGTATCTTTTTGATCATGCTTTTTCCCTCCCGAAGTTTTTACATAGATACCGTCATGTTATGGCCGAAAACTGTTACGCCCCTTGCCGGGCTCAAGTTGGCTTTGCGCCAGCTCCGCAAAGTCGCACAGCCATGGCCGGGTTTCGCGCGGGTCGATAATATCCTCAACCATAAAGGCCTCTGCGGTGCGGAATGGGCTACGGACCCGGTCTAAACGCGTATAGATATCCTTCAAGTGGGCTTCCGGGTCATCGGCCTCTGCTAGCTCAGTTTTATAAGCGGCCTCAATGCCCCCTTCCAGCGGCAAGCTGCCCCAATCGCCCGACGGCCAAGCAACCCGGTATTGAAAGCGGGTATGGTCGCTCATCGCGCTTGCCGCAACGCCGTAAGCCTTGCGAATTATCACGCTTGCCCAGGGCACTTTCGCTTCATAGACCGCGCTCATGGCTGCACTGCCCGCACGGATGGTGGCGGCTTTCTCCGCTTCTAAGCCAATCATAAAGCCGGGATTATCAACCAGATTAACCACCGGCAAGTGGAATATATTGGCCAGATCAACAAAGCGTTCGGTCTTCTTAGCACCGTTTGCCGTGACGCTGCCGCCCAAATAACTTGGATCATTGGCGAGTACCGCCACCGGCCAGCCACCTAAGCGGGCAAAGCCGGTGATAACGCCTTGGCCGTACATTTTGCCCATTTCAAAGAAACTGCCCTTATCAACGAGGCTCTCAATGATCCGCCGCATGCTGTAGGCTTCTTGGCGACTTTTGGGCACGGCTTCAATCAGCCATGCGTCTCGCCGGTCACGGTCATCGGTGGGCTCTGTGCGTTCCGCCAAGCTATAAACACTGGGGGGAAGGTAAGACAGGAACCGCTTTGTTGCCTCAAAGGCTTCTTCTTCGCTTTCCACCACATGATCCACGGTGCCGTTGCGGGCATGAATAGCGACGCCGCCAAGCTCTTCCTTGCTATGGTCTTCGCCCAAGGCTTTCACCACCGGCGGGCCAGCGGCAAATATTTGGCTTTGGCCTTTTATCATGACGCTGAAATGGGTTGTCACCACCCGCGCGGCACCAAGGCCTGCAGTTGCGCCGAGCGCCAAGCCCACCACGGGAACAGTGGAAAGATTTGCCACGACAAATTCCCATCCCGGGCAGAAGGGCACATAGGTTAGCCCCATGTCCTCTAAGCTTTTAACCGAGCCACCACCACCTGTGCCGTCAATCATCCGCACCAGCGGCAAGCGCAGCTCACCCGCCATTTGCTCAGCCAATACCACCTTGCGCCAGATGGCCGCGTCCGCCGCGCCGCCGCGCACGGTAAAGTCATCGGCTTCAACGATGAGAGGCTTTCCGCCAATTTCCCCACGACCAAAAACCATATTGGCGGGGGTAAAATCTTCTATTTCGCCGTCGTCACTATAGGTGGCTTTGCCAGCGATGCCGCCAACTTCCCTGAAGCTGCCATCATCCAAGAAACTATCGATACGCTGGCGCACATCCATTTTGCCAAAGCTATGCTGGCGCGCGACTTTATCCTTGCCGCCCATTTTGGCGGCCAAACGGCGACGTTCCTCTAATTCATCTACTTCTTTTTGCCAAGACAATAGCTTCCCCCTAAGTCATGATATTCTTACCGAATGGTATCAACATTCGCTTCCCAATTGGAACCATCAAATTCTTTTATTTCTAAGCTGTTGATAGTATCAGGCTTTAAGCAATGCACATTCACCGAATATCCATCCGGATGGCTGCGCGGGATATAAAAGCTTTTCACCCCGCAGCGATTACAAAAATAATGCGACGCGGTGCGGGTGTTGAATTGGTAATTATTTAAGGCTGATTTATCCGACGTCAGTGTGAGCGCATCTCTGTCAACAAACATATGCAGAAAACCCGTCATGCTGCAGATGCTGCAATTGCAGTGGACGGCTTGAATGTTGGCTTCAGCGCGCACCGTGAAACGCACAGCACCGCAGTGGCACCCGCCAGAATGCTCAACTATTTCACTCATTCTTTGGGTTCCTCATCATCCATCAATATTCGGTGGGCGGCGCCGTCAAGATCATCAAATTGACCTGAGCGTAGCGCCCAGAAAAAAGCCCCAAGGCCAATGAGGCCCAAAAGTAGCGCAACCGGGATCAAAAGCACGAGTATATTCATTGCCCACCCTCGGTCATTTGCTGCCATCAAAGCGCAAACGCATGGCATTCAGGGAAACCACCAAACTTGATGCTGACATAGCTATGGCCGCAATGAGCGGCGTGACAAACCCGAGTACCGCCAGCGGCACTGCGATGATATTATAACCAAGCGCAAGACCAAAATTACCAATCACCAGACCATGGGTTCGCCTTGATACATGTAAAGTCTCGACAACAGGGGTGAGCTTATCCCCTTGGAAAACAAAATCAGCCGCCGTTTGGGTGACATCAGCGGCGCTGGAAGGTGACATGGAAACCGCCGCAGCCCTCAGGGCCGGGGCATCGTTCAGTCCGTCGCCAATCATCGCAACGGTCTGACCATCTGCCTTCAAGGCTTCGATATAAGCGATTTTATCTTGAGGTTGAACTTCGCCTTGCCAATGGCTCAGGCCCAAAGTCTCCGCCACCTCCGCGACAACCGATATGCGGTCACCAGACAAAAGATGAAGCTTTATGCCCATATTACTAAGCTGCTTTAGTGTCTCGGCCACATCAGGGCGCAGGGCATCAGAAAATATAAATTGAACTGGCTCACGGCCCGGCTCAACCAGCCAGAGCTCCGGCCCCACGGCAGCATCAGGACAATCCACCCCGACAAATTCGCGCTTACCAAGCTTGTATTCTGCACCCATCCTGGTACCGATCAAGCCCTCGCCGGGTCGCTCGTTAATCTGGTCAAATTCCGGCAAGCCTTCGCAGGGCAGCGCCCCCGCCACCGCCAAGGACAACGGATGATTGCTCGACCGGCCAAGGGCCGCCGCCAGCGCCATGTCATGCTCAGATATATCCTCAGCGTTTTCTAGCGTCATCCGCCCGAGTGTCAGGGTGCCGGTTTTATCGAACACCATGCTGTCCACCTTAGCCATGCGCTCCAACGCGTCACCGGATTTAACGAATATGCCCCCGCGCAACAGCCGACCACTGGCCACCACTTGCACCACAGGCACCGCAAGGCCCAAGGCGCAGGGGCAGGTAATGATCAAGACAGCGATAGCGCGGATCAAGCCTTCATGGGCATCCCCCAACCACCACCAGGTGCCAGCAAAAGCAAATGCGGCCAGCAAATGCACCGCTGGGGCATAGGCCCGCGCCAGCCGGTCAGCAATACGGACAAACTTACCACGGCCTTGTTCTGCGGCTTCCATCAAGCGAACAATTTCCGCCAGTAAAGTTTTATCACCGCCCGAAGTCGCCTGCACCTTTATGGGGGCGGCAATATTCAGTGTGCCCGCGAACACTTTATCACCCACACCAACCGCCTCAGGCATAGTTTCGCCAGTGACCAAGCTGCTATCAATTTCGCTATTGCCTTCAATGA
This sequence comes from Alphaproteobacteria bacterium, assembly GCA_021774735.1. Lineage (GTDB taxonomy): Bacteria > Pseudomonadota > Alphaproteobacteria > Sphingomonadales > Kordiimonadaceae > JAJFIS01. The sequence goes on from JAJFIS010000022.1 coordinate 6,403, forward strand.
TACTGCCATCCACGGGCACGCGCATACCAGTGGCAACCATAACGGCGGCCCCCGGTTCCACTTGTTCGGCGGGCATAACATGATGGCTGCCGCCTTCGTCAATAACCGTCGCGGGCACAGCTTGCAAGGCAAGCAGATTACCTGCCGCTTGCCCCGCTTTAGCGCGCATGAGCTGGTCTAGGTATCGCCCAATGAGTAGGAAAAATAACAACATAACACCCGCATCAAAATAGACATGGGAGCTGCCAACACTGGCCTCATACATGCTGGAAAATAACGATAGCAATACCGCCAGCGAAATAGGTACATCCATATTCATGGTACCTACCCGGATAGCAGCAAAGGCAGAGCGGAAAAAAGGCCGCCCAGCGTAAGCAATAGCGAGGGTGGCTATTATCGCAGAAATCCAGTGGAACAGGGTTCGTGTTTCGCCTTGCATGTCAAAACCAAACCAAGAGGACATAGAAAAGAGCATGATATTAGCGGCTGCAAAGCCTGCCACCGCCATCGCCAACAACAGTGAGCGCGCCGCTTTATCATGTTGACTGCCCGCCATTTCAGCCGAAAAAGGCGTGGCTTCAAAACCAATGTCCGATAAGCGCTCGATCAAGCCTTCAAGTGTCGAGCGGCTGGAATAAAAGCGGACATGAACCCGCTTATTTCCGAGGTTAACCCGGGCGCTATCAACTGCAATGGTGGCTGCAAAGCCGCGCTCAATCTTTTGCATACAGCCAGCACAGTGCATGTCGGGCACTAACAAGTCCACTTCCGCCATATTATCGCTTATACGGCGAACATAGGCCGCGTGGGCATCGCTGATAACAGCCTCATGGCTCAAGGGTTAGTCCTTTTTTCTTGGCAGAAATAAATTATAATCTTGCCTAAATATAAGGCTTTCACCGTCAATTACCAGTAGGCGTATCTGCCAACGGCCTGCAAGGGGTAGATTGAGCATTGCTCGATAGACACCGCCTTCTGCCGCTTCCACCAATGTCACGGTTTGATCCAAATCACTGCGAGATGGGCGGCGAATATTTAGTTTAATATTTTGAGCTGTTATAGCCGTTCCATCAGCCGCCACTAAGATAAACTTAGCTGCAACACCGCCTTGCTTAACGGGTAAAGACAAATACCCTTCCCAGCCAAGCGCCTCTTGCGCTGCCACAGCATCCAGCACCGCATTATAGTCCCGGCCTTTTTGGTAGGCGTCTTCTTCCACCAAACCGTCAAAGCTGTCCAAGGCAAAATTTACCATTATTAAATTGGCGGTAATAACAATGGCAAAGAAGCCAATGATAGCCCCTAAAAACATCTTACCGGTAAAGCGAAAGCCAGTATCTTTATCCTTGCCCATCATTTTTTCGGCCCCATGAATGCTGTCGTTTTTGCGAGCATTTCACCGTCATCCAAGGCCTCTACATGAAATTGAACCTCCGCCCGGGTGTCCGATATATCCAAAGCGCGCCACTGGGCCAACGGCACGATGACAAACATACGCATGTCCTGTCCTTGGTCGGGGCCTATTGTTGCCGTGAAACTGGTCACATTATCGCTGAAGGGAGGGCGAAGCTGCACGCCTTCAATGCCCGTTACCGTAATTTTTATCTGCCTGTCATGGGGCAATCGGTTGATAACATTTAGCGAATATCCATTGCGGATATTGCCGCTGGAAAGGGTCACAAATAATGGATTCCGGTCCCGTATAACCGTGGTCTCTAGCCCCGCGCGGTTTAATAGAGTAGAAATCATGATCGCTAATATAGCTGTAATAAGGACGACATATATAACAGTACGCGGTCTAATAAGGGGGCTTTTACCAACATTCACCGCACCGCCCACACCAACCCGCGCGGGGGAATAACGGATTAAATTTGGTGCCCGGTCAACTTTTTTCATGATGCCATTGCAAGCATCGACGCAGAGCGCGCACTGTATACACTCCATTTGCAGGCCGTCACGAATATCAATGCCCATAGGGCATACGGCGACGCATTGCTTGCAATCGATACAGTCCCCGCGCCCATCCCAACTACTACCTTTTTTATGGGCACCACGCGCTTCACCGCGTTTGTCATCATAGGCGATTAGATAACTATGCTCGTCTACCAGCGCCCCTTGAATGCGCGGCCATGGGCACATATAAATGCATACCTGCTCCCGCGCGATACCACCCAACAAATAGGTGAAACCCGCCAGAACTGCGATAAAGATATAACTGGTCAATGGGGCATCGCCCGCAAACAAATCAATGAATAATGTCGGAGCATCGGCAAAATAAAAAACCGCCGCGCCGCCCGTTGCCAGAGCAACCACTAGCCAGCAAATATGCTTGAATATTTTCTTGAATATTTTACTAAACGTCCATGGTGCTTTATCAAGCCGCAGTCGCTGGTTTCTATCCCCTTCGATCCAACGTTCAATATGAACGAAAAGGTCGGTCCAAACCGTTTGCGGGCAAGCATAGCCACACCAAACCCGGCCCGCGAGCGCCGTTGCTAAAAAAAGGCCAAAAGCCGCCACCAGCAACAATCCCGTAACATAATAAACCTCTTGCGGCCAAATTTCGATAGCGAAGAAATAAGCTTTGCGCGTTGGGAAATCTATGAGTATGGCTTGGTCGGGCACGCCGATACCGCGATCAAAGCGCAGAAATGGCAACAGATAATAAATGCTAAGCGACAGGGTCATCATCACCCATTTAGCCACGCGGAAAGTACCGTAAACCCGGCGGGGGTATACGCGCTTACGCGACGCATACATCGTCCGATCTTCGGCCTTATTTACTGCCGCAACATCAGGTGTGCCAAGCACCGTACCGCCGGCAGAGGTGCCCGCAGGGGATCGTTTATAGACCAGTGGTTCGGCTTGGTGATTATCTTCTTGGGCTTCTTCAGACATGCCAAGGGATCCTTATAAACCCAGTGGCGCTTATTCGCCGCCCCCGAGGGCATGCACATATAGCGCAAGCTGCTTAATGGTAGCTGCATCCAAACGCCCGGCCCATGCAGGCATAACACCCTTTCGGCTGTTGCTAATAGACGCGTAGAGCACGGCTTTATCACTACCGTAAAGCCATATAGCATCGGTCAGGTTAGGTGCCCCCTGACTGCGGTCGCCGGTGCCATCCGCGCCGTGACAAGCGGCGCAATTATCAGCAAATAAAGCTGCTCCACGAGCTGCCCTATCCGCATCAGCCTCACCACCCGCAATTTTGGTCACATGCTCAACAACATCCAATATCTGAGCCCTGTCCAAAATCCCATCGACCTTAAAGCGTGGCATGTCGCTCAAACGGGTATCGTCATCGCCGTCAAAACGTACACCGTGCTGGATGGTATATTCAATATCATTGAGCGTTCCGCCCCAAAGCCATTCATCATCATTTAGGTTTGGAAAACCCGTGAAGCCTTGCGCGCCAGTGCCGTGGCAAGGGGCGCAGTTATCACCAAATGCTGCCTTGCCGCCTGCTTGTGCCACTTCCATCAGGGCCACATCAGCACGGATTTCATCAAAGCTGGCTGCGGCAATTTTGTTGCTATAAACAGCGCGTTTAGAATTTGCTTCCGCTATGTCTTCGGCCACCGCATCCCGTTGGCTATAGCCTATCAAGCCGCTGTAATAGCCCGAAAGACTTGGCCATGATGGATAGACAATCATATAACCAATGGCCCAAACAATGCTGACATAAAAGGTATAAAGCCACCATTTGGGCAACGGCATGTTAAGCTCTTTAATGCCATCCCAGTCATGGCCGGTGGTTTCAACACCAGTATGATCATCTATGTCGGGTTTGTCATGCTCACTCATTCTTTTTCCCCGTCATGTAATGTTTGCTCATCAGACCGAAGCGGGGCATCCGCTGCCCGGTCAAAACGTTTTTCATTGCCCGGCCAAAAGGCATAGCCCATGGTGCCCGCAAAAAGGATCACTAACCACACGAGACCCCAAGTGCCCGCGAAGGCAGATACTGCTTCATATGTCATAATCTATCCCCTTTACCGGTTGTTGGCTTTGGCGTCATAGACCGAAAAATCGACCAATGTTCCAAGCATTTGAAGATAGGCTATCAAGGCATCCAATTCCGTTACTTCATCGGGGTTGCCGTCAAAGTCCCGCATTATTACCTCGCCGTACCGTGCAACAAGCCCGTCATAATCATCAGAGAATGGATCAAGCTGCGCCTTCAGGTCGATCGCTGCATTATCAATCATCTCTTGGCTATAGGGGACACCGACCACACTGTGCGCCCATAGAAGCTCGCCAATATGTTTTGTGTCCAGCGGCGTTTTAGCGAGGAATGGATAGCCCGGCATTACGGTTTCCGGCACCACACTGGATGGTTTGGTCATATGGACCACATGCCATTCGTCGCTATATTTGCCGCCAACCCGCGCAAGATCTGGCCCTGTGCGCTTTGAGCCCCACTGGAAAGGGTGGTCATACATGCTTTCCGCCGCCAAGCTGTAATGGCCGTAGCGCTCGACCTCAGACCGCAGTGGCCTGATCATCTGGCTATGGCAATTATAGCAGCCTTCACGGATATAAATATCACGTCCAGAAAGCTCCAGCGGTGTGTAAGGCCGCATGCCTTCCACTTCTTCGATCGTACTTTTGATGAAAAATAGCGGCACGATTTCCACTAAGCCACCAATGGATACGGTCAATAGCGCCAAAACCAAGAGCAGGATGGAATTCTTTTCGATCGTTGCGTGTGAAAAAGCCATGATATTTCCTCCCTCTATTCTGCTGCTACGGTTTGGGCATCATCGCCATATTCACCGATACGCTCATCACCCCGAATGGTTCGGTAAACATTATAAGCCATGACCAAACTACCAAGCATGAATAAACCGCCACCCAGCGCCCTGATCATGAAATATGGATGGGCCATCGCCACCGATTCCACAAAGCTATATTCTAGGAAACCAAGGGCATCATAAGCGCGCCACATCAAGCCCTGATAAATGCCCGCCGGCCACATGGCTGCGATATAAAAAACGATACCGATGGTAGCTAACCAAAAATGCCATTCGACCAATTTGTCGCTGTAAAGCCTTTTGCGCCCCCACAGCCACGGTACGAGGCAATAGATAGCACCAAAGCTGACCATACCAACCCAGCCAAGCGCACCTGAGTGAACGTGACCAATGGTCCAATCGGTATAGTGGCTAAGGCTGTTGACGGCCTTGATCGACATAACCGGCCCTTCAAAGGTACTCATGCCATAGAAAGCAATAGATACCACCAGCATTCGCACCACAGGGTCGGTGCGCAATTTGTCCCACGCACCAGAGAGTGTCATCAGGCCATTAATCATACCGCCCCAGCTTGGCATCCACAGCATGACAGAAAAGGCCATGCCCAGTGTCTGTGCCCAATCGGGCAATGCGGTATAATGCAGGTGGTGTGGCCCTGCCCATATATAAAGAAAGATCAAAGACCAGAAATGCACGATGGATAAGCGGTAGCTGTAAACAGGCCGTTCAACCCGCTTTGGAACGAAATAATACATGATGCCCAAAAAACCAGCGGTGAGGAAAAAGCCAACGGCATTATGGCCGTACCACCACTGAATAAGGGCATCCTGAACGCCAGAGAAATACATGACAGAATGGCTGGAATAAATGCTGACCGGCACCGCGAGGTTATTGATCAGATGCAACATGGCAATGGTGACGATAAAGGCAAGATAGAACCAATTAGCCACATAAATATGTGGTTCTTTACGTTTAATGAGCGTACCGAGAAATACTACCAAATAAGCGACCCAAACTATGGTCAACCAAATGTCGATATACCATTCAGGTTCGGCATATTCTTTGCCCTGCGTACCACCCATCAAATAGGCCGTTGCGGCGAGAACAATGAAAAATTGATAACCCCAGAAGACAAGCCAAGCCAGATTGCCGCCGAAAAGCCGAGCATTACAGGTGCGCTGAACAACATAAAGGCTAGAGGCAATAAGGATATTGCCGCCAAAAGCAAAGATTACAGCGGATGTATGCAAAGGGCGGAGGCGTCCAAAATTAATGAAACTAGTATCAAAATTTAACATTGGGAAGGCAAGCTGCAAGGCAATTACGAGGCCAACTATGAAACCAACAACGCCCCAGAAAACTGAAGCGACCGTGCCATATTTGATAACCTTATCCATATAACCGCGCTCAGTAGCGCCGTCTTGCGCTGCTTTCGCAATCCAAATAACTGCTAAAAGAAAGAAACCAGTGAAAAGGGAGGCATGAAAACCCATGATAGTGTCATAAGCATTAGCCGCCACATGCAAACTACCAATAGCGCCTAGCAAAAACAGCAAGCCAACAAACATTGCAAGCACATTGCGGCTTGGTTTGCCCATAGGCACCTGATCCAGCTTTTGCATCATCTTCTAATCCCCCTAAAATATTCACCATTACCCTGTGGCTTCATACATATATACCAACAAACCCAATTTGTCTGGCAAGATATCGCTTTATAGCAAAAATATTTTTAATAAGAATGCGGCAGGATGTCACAGAATGCCCTTACTCAACAGCACAAAAAAGGCGACAGAATTGCTTCTGTCACCTTGTGTTTCTAGATTGATTACTGAAAATTAGAAACTTTTACCAAAGCTGAACAATATTGCACCCTTGGTAAGGCGGCCTCTAACATTGGTATCTATATAGGCTATGCCCACATCAAAGCCGCGCAAATCCATGGATACGCCTGCTTGCCAATCCCATTTACCATCACCAAAAGCACCGTCCTCATATCCCAAATGGCCATCGAATGAGACACCGCTATCACCAAGCGGAGTGGAGGTATCAAAGGCGATATAAATATTATCGGCATTTCCACTGTTATCTTGGCTTGGAACATAAGCGAACAGAACACTGACATCGCTTCCCCCGATGCTGGTTCCTGCTGATACATAGGGTTCCCAGTAAGCAGTGCCATCACTGCCTGGATAGGTGTAGAATGTTAAGCCTGCATCAAAACTTACATCACCAGAGCCGAATGAATAGCCAACAACATAATCCACTTCAGTAGTTGACGCTGAGGCAGAGGTGCCAGAAAAATCGTCAATACTTGATGCCCAAGCACCAATATGGAAACCTTTATAGCTGACCCCAACATCGCCTTGAATGGCAATATCCCGGTCTGATAAGGATACACCGCGAAAGCGATAATCAGATATCAACAAGACACTCGCTGAAACTTCGACCTCCTCAACATCATCGTCCGCTGAGGCATTTATGGAAGAAATAGAAACTAAGATTGTTGCAACAATTGCATATCTTAAAGTGTTAATCATAGGTTTGCTCCCTGTTAATGAGAACAGAGTGCAACTAAAATATTTATAATTTATTACAATTTACAATATAAATTAAAAAAAATATAGAACCATAAGTTACATGACGATTTAACATATGCTTTCAGCTAACTCTTTTACAGCTTCCCACGCGATTTCAACATCTTCCCAAGTGGTCCTAATATGACCGATTTGGAAGCGAATGACTGGGCGGCCCCCAACCAAAGTTCGGGTTAAATAGGTTCTACCATCGTCATTCACTGCCAAAATCAGCTTATCATTAAGTATATCTATAGCATCATCACTCCAGCCTTCTGGTTGATAGCGAAAGCTAAATAAGGACAAATTAACCGGTGATGTCAGCTCGAAATTTGGCGACGCTTCAACAATTAACGCCAACCTTTGTGCCCAAGCCACATGGGTTCTAATAAAGTCTCGTATGGCTTCTGCACCATATGATCGCAGAACAAACCACAGTTTAAGCGCCCTGAAACGCCTGCCAAGCTGCAAACCCCAATCGCGGAAATCCGTCACTTCATCCCCTTCGCGGGTCTGCAAATACGCTGGATTAATAGCTAATGTTCGTAGTAATGCATCCTTATCGCGGACAAAATGCACTGTGCAGTCAAAATTGGTTAGCATCCATTTATGCGGGTTAAATACATAGCTATCGGCTAGCTCGATACCGTCTAACATCGGGCGGAACTCTGGGCATAGCATGGCGCTACCGGCCCAAGCTGCGTCCACATGCATGAAAATATCCTCAGCGCCAGCAATTTCGCCGATGTCTCGCAACGGATCCATGGTGCCAGTGCCCGTGCCGCCAACAGTGGCAATTATCATGACCGGTAAAATGCCTTTCGCCTTATCGCTATGGATCATTTGGCGCAATTTGGAAGGCCGCATGGAACCAAGGTCGCTCACAGGGACAGATCTGATCGAAAGCCGGCCCATACCAGCCATTTTTATAGCCTTTTCGATCGATGAATGAGCTTCTGCGCTACAATATATCGATAGCGATTTTTGGCCCATCAGCCCGGCTTCATTAGCGGCGCCTCTGGTCGCCCTCTCCCGTGCCATAAGACAAGCGACAAAGGTTGCACTTGATGCCGTGTCTTGAATTACGCCCGACCAATCTGAGGGTAATAGCATCAGACTTTTTAGCCAGCTCATCATCCTCTCTTCCAGCTCCGTCGCGGCAGGGCTGGTCTCCCACAGCATGGCATTGGTACCAAGGCCCGCCATTAACATTTCGGCTAATTGACTGGGAACACTGGCGTTAGACGGGAAAAAAGCAAAAAACCGTGGGTGTTGCCAGTGGGTTATACCTGGCATGATCTGGTTTTTAAAATCTGTAAATATATCTTCAAAGGGCTCTCCCTTTTCAGGCACCTGGTCGGGGATTAAACGCGCGATATCTCCCGGTTTAACCTGTGCCCGCACAGGATAGTCACTTGTATTTTCTAAATAATCCGCAATCCAATCAACCAGTTCATGGCCATGTTTGCGGTAATCTTCAGGTGTCATAACGTCAAATTCCTGCCCTGGATTTGGTAGTGTAAATACTATTAATCAGATGTGGGGAAATTGCAAACAGATGAAAATCTATAACCTAATTTAATATTTCTAATCTTAAGAAAAGTGCCATAATTTTACGCCGCAATAGATGTAAAAAATAAATCCACTCATATAAATTTAAAAAAATATTAATAGGTTAATTATATTCTTATACGCGTTAAACTGTTGAAATAATATGCGAATTAATAAAACTTGTGGATGCGATTAAGGCTGAATAATGAAGAATTCATCCCTCAAACGTTTAGTTCTTATGATAGGAACTTTGATTGTAGCGACCATGAGCACAGCCTTCATGGTAGGGTTTAATCTATATTCAGCTGCGGTAGAATCTGAGGAAGACCGCTTGGTTGTAGCGGCTAAAAGCCTTGCCAGTGTTATTAGCGTTAGCCACCGGCACATTGGGGAAGACTCCGATGAAGAAATTTTACTAATAATCCAAGAAGCAATGGCTGAATTGAATTATCAAGGATTTGGCACAACTGGTGAAATCGTTTTTAGTCGGAAGATAGGCAAGACAATATCCTTTATTAGTAAACGGCGACATATTGATAACAGTAATAAAACGGAAAACTCTATTGATGATACACTACCACTATTATCAAAAAGAGCCCTACCCATGCGCTATGCCTTATCGGGGGAAAGCGGCTCGGTAATTGGGCCTGACTATAGGGGGGTTGATGTCCTTGCAGGCTATTCTCCCATCAAAGGTTTAAATTGGGGCGTCGTTGTGAAAATAGATTTGAATGAAGTGCAGGCACCCTTTGATGCCGCCTTCCTCATGGGTTTTGCCCTTACCCTTGTTACAACTTTCATCAGTGCCATTCTTATTTATGCTCAAAATGAAGGCGTGATTAATGACCTGAGCGGAGTAACGCGAAAGCTACAAACAGAACTGCAACGTAGCATAAAGTTAGAACAGGAATTAAAGATATCGCTAGACGTTTCTAAGAATGCCAATAAAGCCAAGTCCGACTTTTTATCTTCCATGAGCCATGACTTAAGAACACCATTAAATGCAATTATCGGATTTTCTGAAGCCATAAGCCTTAGAATATTTGGCCCAGTTGGCTCAATAAAATACGAAGAATATGCCATAGACATTCATAAAAGCAGCCTTTATTTGTTAGAACTTATTAATGACATCCTAAATCTGTCCAAGTTAGATGCTGGAAAATATATCATTGATAAGGAAAGTATAGACCCTGAGGAGGCAATAACAGAATGTTATGATATTCTGTCTAAGCTTTCACAAGATAAGGGGGTGGAATTATCCATCCAGATCCCTAAGGGCATTCCATCTGTTTTCGCGGACCCTTTATCACTCAAGAAAATATTAATAAATCTAACATCCAATGCCATCAAATACACACCCAAGGGCGGAAATGTAAATTTATCCATACAACTGGATTCAAAGGGGCACATTTTCAAAGTTAAAGATACGGGACTTGGCATTCCTAAAGAAAAAATAGTATCTATCGTTGAACCCTTTAGCCGTCATGATGTAAACCCACACCATAGTGAAGAGGGCACAGGGCTTGGGTTGTCTATTGTGAAGTCCTTGGTGGATTTACATGATGGGAACTTAGAAATCACAAGCGAACTGCATGTGGGAACAAGCGTCAAAGTTACATTGCCTTTTAAGACCTAGTCCAACCATTTAACATGGGTCGGCTTTACAAGTCGCAGTTCGGGTCGCCGCATGCATGCCCGTGGTGATGATGGGCTTGGCGCTGTGCTTTTTGATATTTTTTCATCAGCATCTGGCGCTTCACCGGTTTCAAATGGTCAAGGTACGTCCGTCCATCAAGATAGTCCATTTCATGTTGGATAACAGCCGCTAACCAGCCCTCGGCTTTTTGACTTTGCTCTTGGCCGGCTAAATCAATATATGAAACCGATATGCTTTGGTGCCGACTGATCTGCGCCGAGATGCCCGGAAAAGACAAGGAGGCTTCTTCATATAATTGAAGGCCATCAGAGCGCTGGGTTATGATAGGGTTTATCATGGTGAACGGGGTCCTGACGCCTTCTTCTTGCAAGTCAACAACGATGATGCGTTCCAACAATCCTACCATATTGGCCGCTAGACCAATGCCCTTTTCATGGTAAAGAATCTCTAGCATAGCTGCCGCATTGGCCTTGACCATCTCATTTACATCGCTGATAGATTCCGCCACTTTCCTGAATATGGGATTAGGGGCAAGGATAAGCTCAAGGTCATTCATAGCTTTTCGCGATCACTCCTATGCGTTCAACCATGGCAAACAGGCCATTGGCCCGCATGGGGCTAAGGTGCCCTTTCAGGTCTAATTGTTCTAAAACCGCCTTCGCATCGGTCGCTAAAATCTCCGCTGGGGTTTTGCCTGAAAAAATCAACAGCATTAACGCCACTAAGCCTTTTACAATATGAGCGTCACTGTCCCCTTCAAAGAAAAGGCAGCCCCTATCGCTTAAATGCGGCACCAACCAAACTTGGCTCTGACAGCCCCTAACCTTAAACGCATCGGTGCGACCTGCCTCATCCATCAGCGGTAATTGTCTGCCAAGGTCTATTAAATATCGGTAACGCTCATCCCAATCATCAATGAAAGCAAATGTATCAAGCACATCATTAAGGCTAATATCTTCAAAGGCCATCAAATTTCCTTATCGTTCCATCCGCATGATCTAGCCTGTTGGGGAGAAAAAGAAAAGGCAGAAAAAAAGGCGACCCGGTGAAGGGGCCGCCTAATGTTCTTTTGGGAGAGTATCCAATTGAACAAGGTTCTTTGGTTAAGCTTTAATCCTCAAGGGCTTTCAGCTCGCGGTCTAGGCGGAAACGCTTACTTGTTACATAAGCTTCCATCTCTGAGGTGCGGCGCTCTACATCCCGAAACCTGCGACGAAGCTCTGATGTGCTCCAGTCGGGTGACTTGCGGGTCTCTTTCCAAAACTGCTCTTCTCTTTCATCTTCATACATGTCAGCAGGTTTTTTATCGAGATAGAAACCCATTACGAAATAGACGAAAACAAGCGGCCAACCACCAGTGAATAAAACCGCCAAGACCGTAAGTATTCTTACAGCGCCAACCTTCATATCAAGGTAATCGGCCATTCCGGCACATACGCCCATACATTTCGCATTCGCTGGATCGCGGTATAATTTGCTTGGTCTTTTACTAACCATCGAATTTACTCCTCCAGCCTGGCAGTTCGTCATCCATGATGCGTTCCATGGTGCGCAGGCGCTCTTCCAGTCGTTCAGCACTTTTGCGAAGTTCCGTTAAGCTAGTTTCGTCGTCAGGGCTCATAATCTTTTGTTCTTTCCACCGTGTGACATAATGAAAAATGATCCAAAGTGGCAGTACAATAACAACCAATAAAATGGGAATGGTGTCCATAGCTCAGCCCTCCTTTATTTTTTTGCTTTTTTGGCTGGTTTTTCGTCAACACTGTCTTCATTTGCGGCATTGCCGGTTACTTTGGCTTTAAGTGCAACAAATTCTTGCTCGATCTCATCGTTGGTTGCAAGCTCCTCAATTTCATCAGCTAGATTTGCGCCTTTACCAAGGTCGTACACTTCGGCTTCAGCTTCGATACGGTCAAGGCGTGATTCCACTTTATCAAAGCGGTCAAAAGCGTCCTGAATGCGGTTATCATACAAATTTTTACGAACACGAACTTGTGCTGTTACGGTTTTAACCCGCGCCTGAATGGTGGCTTTCTTGGCCTTAGCTTCGCGCAATTTGGCTTCAAGCTTCACCACATCGCCTTCATGGCGACCGAGTGTTTCTGTAAGACGTTCGCTTTCTTCCATAAGGTGAGCTGCCATATCAGCAACTTTTGCTTTTTCAACAAGAGCACCTTTAGCAAGGTCCTCGCGGCCTTTAGAGATGGCAAGTTCGGCTTTGCGTTCCCATTCAGCTTGGGCGTCATCAAGTTTTTTCAAACGACGCGCTACGTCTTTTTGGTCGGCAATTGACCGTGCTGCGCTAGAGCGCACCTCAACAAGCGTATCTTCCATTTCTTGAATAATCATCCGGATGATTTTTTCAGGATCCTCCGCTTTATCAAGCATGGAATTAATGTTGCTGTTGAAAATATCGGTGAGGCGGGAAAAAATACCCATAACAATGTTCCTTTCTTATGTTCCTCGCTGCCAGATATTATTTTTTTATGTCTGGACTATTTTAAGTTTTGCTGTCTCGTGTCTCGGGCTTTTTAAGAGCCATTTTTGAACCCCTTATACTATTATTGTTATTTGGGGCGTTTCCTCGCTGAGCCGTAACCGGCTTCTTATTATTGATATTTTAATGATGCTGGGTACGTTTAGCTGTTGTGCCTTGGTCCCGGGGTGTACGGCCTTCGCTTCTGCGGATAAGACCCAAACAAGCAGCAATATTATCGCTTTCGCTGACCACCAGATTGGCGCTGGCTAAAACCGGTGTTAGTTGCAGTAATTTGTTCATCGTCTTTCCTTCGCTTGGATCTTATGCCCATTCATTGGCCGATGCGTTCGCCCATTTGGGCTCACACAGTCTATATAGCAACCACCGTGCCAGTTTTCTTGAGATTAGTAACCCTTTGATTATATTGAATTTTATTTAGACATATATCATTAGATTGAAATAAATATGAAATAATAACTAGATATTAGTGTAAATTACTATAGATTAGCATAATGGATATACACCGCGAACAAACACAAATGATTGGGTCGGCGAGCGCACTCTTGGACCTTATGGATCAAGTGAGCCGCGTGGCGCCGATGAACCGTCCCATATTGGTTATTGGTGAGCGCGGCACCGGCAAGGAACTTATTGCTGAACGATTACACTATCTCTCTAGTCGCTGGGACGCTGCTTTTCTAAAACTTAACTGCGCCGCATTGCCCGAGACACTTTTGGACAGCGAGCTCTTCGGCGTTGAGCCCGGGGCCTACACAGGCGCAGTCAAGAGACGCGCAGGCCGCTTTGAGCTCGCCGACAAAGGCACTCTATTTCTTGATGAAATTGCGACATTATCGATGGCGGCTCAGGAAAAACTTTTGCGCGTGATTGAATATGGCGAATTTGAACGCCTAGGTGGTCAGACAACATTGCGCACCGACACGCGCGTGATTGGTGCCACTAACATTGATCTGCCCGCTGCTGCTGACATGGGTGATTTTCGTCATGACTTGCTCGACCGGATCGCTTTTGACGTAATCACTGTGCCGCCCCTTCGCGCACGCAGGGATGACATCCCCGAACTTGCCCTGCATTTTGGCCTTGGCATGGCACGAGAGCAAGAATGGCCAGCCTTCGCGGGCTTTTCAGAGCGAGCGATGGACGCGCTTTGCAGTTATGCTTGGCCCGGTAATATCCGCGAGCTTAAAAATGTCGTTGAGCGCGCCATCGCCCGTGCGTGGGACGGCGAAGAACCCATTGATGAGATAACCTTTGACCCGTTTGACAGCCCGTGGCGCCCTGCTAGGAAACCAGCGACCAATAGATCTGCGGATGTACCTATTCATGATCAGCACCATCAAGATGTAGCCATGCAAGATGCCTTTGACATCCGCAGTCATGTTCTTGCTTTTGAGAAAAAAATGCTCACATCAGCCCTTGCAAACAACCGATATAATCAGCGCGCGACCGCAAGATGGGTTGGTTTAAGCTATGATCAATTACGTCATTCTCTCAAAAAGCATGACTTGCTTGAGGGAAGTTAAAGTCTATAGTGCTGCCATGAGCGAAAGCCCCTTTATAAATCGTCGCCAAAGGGCACGAAACAGAAATTACATTCCCATTCGGGCTATTATTATGGGCATCTTGGTTATGGGTGCTATCTGGGCTGGCTTTTGGTTTTGGCTAGGGCAAGATAGCGAAGCCGCATACTATCTGCTTGAATGGTTCACCGCCGCCATCATGATTGTCACGATATTATTTGGCGCCGCTTTCATTACGGTGGCCCTGCGAAAGCTATTGGCTAAATTTAAGAAGTCTGACAACAGCTTCGCCGCCTTGGCGGAGGAGGAGAGGGCAGCAGATTCTAGGGATCAACCCCCTCAAAATTAACGCTTCCTAATAGACGCCATGAAAGCTTTTAACGTTGGTGCTATAGGCCAATCAGGAGGCGGGGCGCCATCCGCCTTTTCTTTAACCATCCTGACTTGATGACTGTCCCACCCGGCTGGCGCGTCTAATTTACCAGCCACAAAATTTATGAGCAATATCTGCATCGTGATCACAAAATATATCAAGTCTAAATAGGCCAGATTGATAACGAGCCCATTCACGGCATAACCAACTACGGTGAACTGCACCGCATAAAGTAAATAACCTGCCCCACGAGTACTGGCATTAGCAATAGCCCGCTTGCCCCACTTGTTGCTCTGAATGATGCAGGTGATGAAAATAGATAAATATATAAACAAGCCGACAAAACCATGCTCTCCTAAAACTTGGAAATAATTTGAGTGCACAGCGCGGCGATGTTCAGGTGGGATATTATATTCAACATATGTTGGTGTATGGTAAAAAATATCAAAGCCCCCTCCCATAATGGGATGATCAACCGCATAAGAAAACGCAAAACGCCACATATAGATCCGAGACATCGCTGAAGAATCTTCCTCATAAGTTTGGATCGTATCCATTCGGTCAGTCCAGCTATCTGGCATGAAGGCAACCCCAGAAATCAGCCCCAAGAATATCATTGGCACGAAAACAAGTTTATTCTTGGTCCGCACCATCATCCAACCCACGACAGCCAAGAGACCAACCAAGCCCCCCCGAGACTGCGTGCCTAGCAAAGCAAATAAACTAAGCGAAGCAAGCCCCGCCCCAATGAGGCGAATAAATTTACCAGATATTTGGAAAAATAAGGCGACTAGTATCGGTATCAAAATAAGCATCGCCATAGCTACACCATTATTATCGCCCCAGGCTGTAGCTGGCGCACCCCAAACACGGGCGCCACCACCCGTCATTAACGTAAAGCCGCCACCCTTTATACCAAAAAATAAAATTGATAATACAAATACTGCTGCCAGTGCCAATATCCATTTTCGGTCCTGCATCAATAGCATTGCTAATAAACAAAGAAGTAGGGTTTTTGAGAACTCCGTTAAATCACCCAGAGATAGTTCCGGAGATGCCGCAAAAATGGTTGTGAGGACTGTCCAAAGAAAAAAGGTCAGCAACAAATAAAACAATGTTTTATTAGCCGGCATCCTCATTTCTTTGACGCTTAGCAAAGCACCAAAGATTGTTACTATAGCCACACTATTCAGAATTGGTAGGCCATACATAAAACCATACACGAGCTTTTGTGGCGCCATCACCGAAATCCACACCCAAACCAAAATGCCAATTTGGGGCCTAAATAAAGCGAGCGGAATTAATGGGATAATGGTTAAGGCCAAAAATATATCACGCATGGCTATCCCTTTGTTGCATCAATTATTTGGGTGCAATTAAAGATCAACATTAGCGTTTAGGCCTTTTATTTTTTCTTTGTTTAACATCCTCAATGAATACCCACCAGATCACCGCAGCAATCACCGCGTTAAAAAAACCGTATAACATAGTTTCCATAAGTCACTCTCATTTTAGATACTGTGAATGTTCACAGTAAAAGATACGCTCAATTAGATAGATTTGCCAAGGGTTAACACATAGCTTCAAAAGCATAACACTATCCACAGCCGAATGCGGCTAACGGATTGACCAAATTCCGCTCCCGGATTACAGTTGCTCAAGCCCCATGCAAGACATACATATTCCTTACAAAACAGGTGACAAAATGATTTTGACCATATCTCGCTCGCTCATTACCAAAATAGTAATGGCCTTCAGCTTTTTATCTGCTAGCCTATCAGCCCAAGACACGGTTCAGCAAGCCGCCGATATGGTCATTTATGGCGGCACTATATACACAGCTGACGATAACCAGCCCAGCGCTGAATTTGTCGCTGTCAAGGATGGCCGCATCCAATATGTTGGTAGCCGGGAAGGCGGTGCGGCTTTCACGGGGCCAGACACAACAGTCATCCAGCTGTCTGGGGCTTGGCTATACCCCGGCTTCACCGACGCCCATGTTCACCTGCGCGGCGTGGGGGAGCGGGCGCTGACCCTGAACTTGGACCAAGTGTCCTCCGTGCAAAACTTGCAAAGCACCTTAAAAAATTGGGCAAATTTGCATGATCATAAGGTCATTGTTGGCCGTGGCTGGATAGAAACCCATTGGCCTGAAAAGCGCTTTCCCAGCCGCTGGGACATCGATGCTGTAGTCAGTGACCGCCCGGTAATATTATCACGTTCTGATGGTCACGCGGTCGTGGTTAACAGTGCTGCTCTTAAAGCCGCTGGCATTACGGGCGAAACCCAAGCCCCTTTTGGCGGTGAAATTTTAAAAAATGCACTTGGCGAACCAACGGGCATTCTGGTGGATACTGCCAGAAATTTAGTTGCCAGCCTTATCCCAACCGCAACAGTGGACCAGCGTCAAGCCGCCCTGATAAAAGGCAGTGAAGTTTATACCAGCCGTGGCTGGACCAGCGTTCATGACATGTCGGTCCTTTGGGCCGATCATCTGGCGCTGGAAGAGCTATCTGACGCCGGTGAGGCCACGATAAGAAGCTATAGCAGTATCGATATGGGGGCGGCGGGCAATCTGTTTGCTTCAGGCCCGCGCATTAACCAAAACGGCAAAATCATCGCCAAAGCCATTAAGATGTATATGGACGGCGCGCTGGGCTCACGCGGTGCGGCCCTGCTTGCGCCCTACAGCGACGCGGATACTGTTGGCTTGGTCCAAATGCAAGAATCCCCCGCGAAAGCCATTATGCTCCAAGCATTAACACAAGGCATTCAAATAAACACCCACGCCATTGGGGACCGAGGCAACCGGTTGGTGCTGGATTGGTACCAAGATATATTTAATGACGCCAGCATAGACCATGAGACCAATGATTTACGTTGGCGCATCGAGCATGCTCAGATTGTTCATCCCGATGATATTCCCCGCTTTAAGGCCTTAAGTGTCATCCCATCCATGCAGCCGTCGCATGCCATTGGTGATATGTTTTTTGCGCCCGACCGCTTGGGCGCTGACCGCCTGACCGGTGCCTATGCATGGCAAAGCCTGATCGATAGTGGCGTTATAATCGCCGGTGGCTCTGATGCCCCTGTGGAGCAAGGCCAGCCTATGATCGAATTTTATGCTGCTACTGTGCGCCGTAGCCTTGATGGCTTTGCCGATGAAAATTGGCATGCTGAAGAAGCCGTGAGCCGCGCCAATGCACTTAAGATGTTCACTCTGTGGCCAGCCATGGCCGCTTTTCAAGAAGATAATCTTGGCAGCATCACGGTGGGTAAACTTGCTGACTTCACCGCCTTTGACATCGACCTTATGACAGCTGCACCTGCCGCCATTTTAAAGGGTAAAGCGGTGCTAACCATCATCGGCGGTGAGATCGTTTACAGCGAAGGCGGTTTACAATGAAGGCGGGGAGTAGCTGTTATTATACTAGGCTTTTACCGGCCATATCTGCTTTTGCTGGAACGCCGCACAGGGTAGTAACGGTTGGAAACACATCCAAAATAGAAGCCTTTTCCTCATGAACATGCGGTGTGCCGGATCGAACCCAGAGGATGCCGTCCGGATGATGGCAACCACTTTTCATGCCATCAATCTTATAAAAATACTTATAAAACGGGACAGAATGGTTACTTCTGCGGTCCTGAATAACCGCATCTTGGTCAATCAAGTCACGAAGTTGGCAGCCCATATAAACGGCTTCTTGGCTGTCATTTAAATGCATGCCAAATATAGGGGTGCCATCAAGTGTAAAATCTGAAAAGCGCTCAATCGCCGCTTTGGCTTCATCTACATTACCAAAGTCGATCATAAACTGGTGGGTCATTGTCGGTTGACCGCTATCAAACTCCACGCCCAAGTCTTTCAATAAATTTGCAAAATCAAAAGGCCTATAAAATAACTGGCCACCATAACTTTCAGCTTTTAAGAATGGCTGTTGAGATAAGGCCGTCGCGAAGATAACGGTAGTTTCTTCATCTACTGATTTCATCAGCTCACCGATTTGCCAGTCCATACGTTCATAACCGTGTTGAATGGCCCCTTCATAAGTATCAATTGCGTTCTGATCAGGTTGAATTTCATATTCTTCAGGTGACATATGTCGCCAATAGCTATGCTGCAGATGTGCAGTAGAGTTTGAAAAATAAGTAGTAAAGTCAGGATTAAATTTTTTATAAGCATGCCTAAAAATATCAATTTGAATTTCATCGAGACTAGTCGCACGTTTCCAATATTGATCTAATTTAGATGTTTTCTCACTGATTAACTGCTTCGCTAAGCTATAAACAGTCCTAAACCGCATGCCATGGGTCACTAAAAACCATGCAAAACGCACATAATCGTTTAGACTTATCTGAGCAGATTCATTTGTATATTCTCGTACCATATGGCTGACAATTTTATGAAAGGGCCTATATTCGGATGGAGCAGGCCTTTCTGATGTGCACCATGGGTCGGGCACATAGAAGCCCCCATCAAAGTCAAAGCCCTTCACATTCATACTGCCAAAAGATCCAACTTTCTTGCCATTACTCTCCAAGTAAGTCCAAATATCTACTTCATCACTTTTGGGTCCATCCGTAAGGTCAAATACACCATGTTTTTCATAAGGCTGACCCGTATGCATAGAAAACCACTGGATCCATGGCTCTAATTCATCAGGCCTAACCACATCAGGCTCAGTGATGAAAGTATGCGACTCATCTTTTAATTTCTTGAAATTGGGTAGAACATCAGCCTCTATCCACTTATCCATTAAAGCAGGACAAAGTTCATTGAACTCGATTAAAAGCACTTTTGACATGAATTATACCCAAATAATTTTGAAACAAATAAGTTGCATCACATTTCCTATTGTGAAAATAGTATAAATTCACGCAGAATGTGTCAATTTTAAAGAGGCGCTTTATGATAAGTCATTCAGATATAAAGCCTAAAAATAAATTTTTTATGGGAATAACAAAATTTCATTCCCATTTTTCAGATTGTTCTCCGTATATTTTTATATGGAAATTACAAGGCATCATTAGTACAGATGATTCAACCGTTGTTATATATAATTAAGATTGAATAATGATAATTATTTATAGTATGCCATATTAAGAAATAAAATTATGTTAGTTTAATATGTATTTAACTCATCTTCACAATTTTAGAGGCGTCGCTATTTGCGGGATTGTGGGCGCGCACGCGCTCCACAATTTTACATGGAATGAAAATTCTTTAGCGTTCAATTTTTTTGATACTTTATTTAACCAATCATCTATCTGGTTTTTCTTTATTGCAGGTTTCTTGTTTCAATATCTGTCCCCTAAATTTCGAACTCTTTCCTATTATATAACCAAATTAAAAAATGTCATATTACCATATCTGATAATGTCTATACCTGCCCTGTACTACTTTACCCAAATGGCAGTTCAGAATAGCGTACCAGAAGGTTTTTATGATTACTCACTTCTTTCACAAATTATTTTGCTTCTGGTCACGGGCAAACATTTAGCACCTTTTTGGTTTGTCCCCACAATTACAATAATATATGCAATAGCCCCGGTTTTACTACTCATTGATCGTTCAAAGTGGGGCTATGTTATTCTTTTACCATTGCTTTGTTTATCCGCAATTCTAGGCCGAGATGGACTAGCCATGATGTTAGATTGGTCCCCATATTTTTCTCCATTAAGCAAAGCCTTTTATTTGTTATCTGTTTATCTTATGGGAATGTTTTGCGGGAAGTATCACAAACAACTTTTAGATCGGATGGCAAAATATCATATTGCTTTTGCGATATTAGCCATTTTAGCATTTGCATTAAATATGTTCGATGCAAAGACATATTATCTTTTCAGCTTTAAAATAATCACTTCAATTTTATTAGTGTACTATCTGTTCAAAATGGATGAGATTATCGGTAATAAACTAAAATTTCTTGGCACCATTAGTTTTGGTCTATTTTTCATTCATGGTTATGTATTGGGAGCAATAACCATACTAACTTCGCGTTTCATAAATGTGACTCAATACATGCAAGAAGCTACCCTCACCTATCTATTCTTTACATTCATTGTTATAGCTTTCTGCTCAGCGTTATTATGGATAGCCATGAAAACTCTAGGCAAGAAAAGCCGTATGGTAGTAGGTTGTTAATCGAAGAAATTTGTAACCTAGAATTTCATGACGTTGATGATTGCACAAATATGTAAGGCCCAACATAGATGAACATCTGGCTTACAGGCGCTTTGATGCTATTTTTCGCCCTCATTGCCGGTTGGTGTCACTGGCGAGAGGGGCGTCTTTTGGAGACAAAACCATCGTTGATTTCGCCGACGCTGGTTTTTTACTTTAGCTTGATAGCGCTGATCATTTTAAGCATCCATATGGTCGAGCATATTATCGGCCAGCCCATCCCATCGGCTTGGGAGCGCGGTGGGCGGTAAGGCCATCCAAACAACATCCCCTACTCAGCATCAACATCATATTTTTCGAACCATGCCAAAATATTCGCGACCTTCGACATCAGGTTCGATGGCTTTGCTGCAATGCCGTGCGAAGCGCCGGGGATGCGCACCATGACCGTGTCGATTTTGCGCAATTTCAAAGCTTGGTAATATTGTTCCGTTTCCCCCATCGGCGTGCGGTAATCCACTTCGCCTGTCAGCAACATTGTCGGGGTGGAAACATTACCAACCAGCGACAGCGGTGAGCGCTCCCAGAAATGCTCTGGTGCTTCCCATGGCTGGGCGGGGAACCAATATTTATTGACGAAAGCCGCAATGTCTGCGGTCAGGGCAAAGCTGGTCCAGTTGATAACCGGCTTGGCGACAACCGCGGCCTTGAAACGGTCGGTTTTGCCGACAATCCACGCGGTTAACACACCGCCGCCGGAGCCACCGGTGACGAACAAACGGTCTTCGTCCACCGCGCCGCCTGCCACAACACCGTCAACCACATCCATCAGATCGTCATAATCGCTAGACGGATAGTTATGGTGAATAAGGTTAGCAAATTCATGGCCATATGAGGTGCTGCCCCGTGGGTTCGACCACACAACCATATAACCCGCTGCGGCATAGAGCTGAATTTCGGATGAAAACTGCGGGCCGTAAGCCGCGTGAGGCCCACCGTGGATCTCTAAAATCAGTGGGTATTTCTTGGTGGGGTCAAAGTCAGCAGGCCGCGCCACCCAGGCTTCAATATCTCTGCCGTCCACGCTTGATTTTACCGTCATGGCAGAAACTTGTGCCAGCGCCTTATGGCCAAGCAAATCTCCGTTAAGGTCTGTCAAAATCTGTGTTTTATCTCGCCTATTTACCGCAATATCAGCTGGCGATGTAGCTGTTCCGTGTGAATAAACCAAACGCCCGCCGTCAGCGATAGCAAACTCACCAGATGTATAAGGCCGGCCAAGCGTTGTGCCGCCCAGCTTATCGGTTACACGCTTGATTTTACCGCGCATATCCACTTTTGCAGCAATGCGCTTGCCGTGATCATCAAAGGAAAAATACAGCGACCGGCCATCGCGCGACCAGCTGATATCATTCACGGCCCGGTCAAGCGTTGCGGTTAAAGGCTGGCTGTTGCCCCCGTCGATATCCATGACATATAAAATGTTGGCCTGACTGGACATAAATTTATCATCATAGCCCAGATAAGCGATTTTTTTACCATCAGGGGATATCTGCGGCGATGCATCAGGGCCACGGCGGTCGGTTAGTTTTGTCATGCCACCGCTGGCAATATTAAGCTTATAGAGCTCGCTTTCTGCTGGCTGGTATTCCCAATTGTCACTGCGATTAGCCGACAAAATTACATTTTTACTGTCCTTGGTCCAAGCCACAGTGCCGCCGTGGTTAAAGTCACCCTTGGTAACTTGGCGCGGGGAACCACCGTGCGCGGGCACAACAAATATATGGGTGAAGCCATTTGGTAAAAAACCGCGCCCATCAAAACGGTAGGTGAGGCGGTCCACCACTTTGGCTGGTCCCGCCCATTTTGCCCCTTTGGGTGCTTTGGGTATAGTGGTAAGGGTCGTTGGCTTAGAAGGAACAAACATCGCGAAAGCCAACCATTTACCGTCCGGTGACCAACTTATGGCAGACGGTCCCGCTGTCAGGTCCGTGACCCGCAGCGTAGCGCCGCTATCCATAAAGCGCACATAAATTTGCGGGCTGCCTTCAACACCGGTTACATAGGCAATACGGTCACCCTTTGGAGACCAACGCGCATTCCTATAGCTATCCTTGCCTGAAAGAATTGGCCGGTTGGAGGAGCCGTCGATGGCCGCTAACCACAGATTAGAGCGCGCCCGGTCGGTCATAATGTCGAACGACCGACGCTCATAAAGCACCGTTTTACTATCGGGGGAAACTTGCAGGCCTGCGGCATATTCAAGGCCAAATATGTCCGTTAGCTCCATCTTATCATCGCTGATAGTTAATGATGAAAAAATAAAGCTCACAACAATTACAAAGCTTGTTCTAAAAATATTTCGCATAGCTAAACCCTTACCCACATTACGTTATTATAAATT
Source organism: Alphaproteobacteria bacterium (assembly GCA_021774735.1). Lineage (GTDB taxonomy): Bacteria > Pseudomonadota > Alphaproteobacteria > Sphingomonadales > Kordiimonadaceae > JAJFIS01. Next base: position 29,862 of record JAJFIS010000022.1, read on the forward strand.
ATAGAAGCGAAGTGAAAATTCAGTGCAGGCTTTCATGGTCCAAATCAACTCTGAAAACCTCAAAGAATTTATAGCCTTTAGCGGCATAGCTTTTCGCGCCAAATTTTCGACTAAAAAGGCGTCGTTTCCCTTTGGGCCCCACCGCGATAAATATCCCAGAGGGATGGCGGCGAACATATTGACTAATTTCGCTAGCATCCTGCCACATCTTATCTTTCAGCTCGCTGGTTAAGTTGGAAAAAACATCCCCTACCGAACCACTTTCCTTATGCTTGCGCATAAATATTGTCAGCGCAGAAACGCCAAAAACACCAACGCCGATAAGGCTCACCATTAAGAGCAGAGTTACCCAGCCTTCAGAAGTGTTTAGAATTATATCTGAACTAGACCCATCAGGTTCAATAAGTTGAGCACTTCGGGTAATCAAACTACCATCTGGGTTAAAGCCATATATCATGGCGTCTTGGCGGTCGAAGGGAGACACCATGCCATTCCCGCCAAATACATTCAAAAAACCATTACTACCAACCGTCATGCCATAGAGCGGAACTCCAGCGCATTTGACTTTCAAATCAATACGCCCATCACTGCGAGCAAATATTTGATAGTCAGAAACCCGATTGCAGCGCATGCGGTATGACCTTATTCCCGCCTTTAGCTCAGCCGCAACAGTTGCAGGTTTGCTTTCCTGTTGAACAAGTCGGAATATTCCAAGAGCAATTTCTGTGCGCGTTCGACCTGCATCACCGGCGTCTTGCGCCGAGAGGGCCACGGGGAGCACAAACACCCATGTCGCCAATATTATGCCTACTGATTTCAATTGCAATTGCACGCCCCTTGCACCATGCATGCAAGAATACCACGAGTGCCATCTGCTTACATGCTTAATATTGATAGACTTTATCGCGAATCCACATAGAAGCAATCCATTTTCTACCTGAGGTCACTTCAACGCTCTCATGCAAAGATTGGTCATCAATGGTTCCATCACTTAAAATGCTTTCAAAATGGATCGCATCACCGCTATTACCCTTATAACTATAATCTGGATGACAGAAGCGGGTTTCGCCGCCTTCATAGTCTTCATTTAGATAGAGCAAAACAGTGGAAGGCCGCTGACCACTGCGCTGCAATTCTTCATTTGCGCCCATTTGTCCGTCAACCAAACAGTCAAAATGCGGCTCATAGCGCTCACCCGGCACATAATGCAGCAAGGATAACATCTCACCGTTTTCTCTAGGGTAACCAGCGGCCACACACATGGCCTCAGATACCGCACATACCAGCAAGTCTTGGTCTTCCGGCCAGAAAGTCATATTGCTCGATAAACGATAAGGGTCGCGAATCATCTGGTTTGAAGTTGGATCAAAAACCATGGACGGATGTAACCGCGGCGCTGCAAGGCCTATGAGATAGTCTGCAATATCCTTTTCAACAAAGCCCTTGAAGCTTTTAACCCGGGGACGGTCCAACACTGTTTCACCGACATTGGGCTTTGCTTCAATGGCTGCGAGAATCTTTTTCTTCAAAACATCTGCCTTAAAGGTCGGTATATCAGCATGGCCCTGCGTCGCTGTTATTGGGTCTGCATCAATTTGTGCAACAAAATCATCACCCAGTGGGTGGCCAGCTTCTGCCAAGGCCAAAGCCGCCGTTTTTGCATATTCTGGGCTTACGTCTTTTTTGCCAGCGATAAAATGACGCGCAATGGGCACAAGGGCCAAAATGTCCCCGCGCGTGGCTGATGCGAAGAATAATTTATCCGCCAGCTTGCGCTCACAGCGGGCAAATATAAGCAAATATGCCAGTTCCCGCATGGCACCGGGGTTGCCGTTAGCTGCAGGATTTAACAGCAAATCTAAAGCTACCGACCAGCTTTTCTCGGTTCCGTGGCCTGTGGCCTTTAACACGGAGAATAATTGGCAAGAAGCCCCGTGACCTTTTTCTACATTTTGCTCTAAAATAGTGACCGCATGGGGAACATTCTTTGGGACATTTAAGCCTTTGAGCGCAAAGGTTGCCAGCGTATAGCGCGCATCCGTATGCCCACCAGCTGCGGCCTGTTTTAGCCATAGGATAGCATCATCTTTACGGTTTTGCCCTGATAGAAGCGCTGCCAAGCGATACTGGGCTGTAGTGTCCCCCGAGCGGGCCTGATTAATCAGTTGTTGCGGGTCAAATTGTTGTTGGGCCATGGCTTAATTCTCTCTCATCTTCAAAGCGGCGATAAAGGCATCATGGGGAATTTCCACCTTGCCATACATCCGCATTTTCTTCTTACCCTTTTTTTGTTTTTCCAGCAGCTTCTTCTTGCGGGTTATATCGCCGCCATAACATTTGGCGGTCACGTCCTTGCGCATGGCAGACAGGGTCTCGCGGGCAATAACCTTACCGCCAATGGCAGCTTGAATGGGTATTTTAAATAGGGCACGCGGGATCAGGTCTTTAAGACGTTCGCAGAGCACCCGTCCACGGGCTTCTGCTTGTGAGCGGTGCACCAACATCGAAAGCGCATCTACAGGCTCGCCGTTGACCAAAATGGACATTTTCACCAAATCAGAACGGTCATAATTGGTCATCTCATAATCAAAACTGGCATACCCACGGCTGATAGACTTCAAGCGGTCATAAAAATCATAGACCACTTCGTTCAATGGCAAACGGTAATTCAGCATCGCCCGGGTGCCCACATAGGTCAGGTTTTCCTGAATGCCGCGCTTGTCTTCACAAAGCTTCAAAACCGCACCCAAGAACTCATCCGGCACCAAAATCGTCGCATTAATCCAGGGCTCTTCGATATAATCAATGCGCACCACATCGGGCATGTCTGACGGGTTATGCAGCTCCAACATATCACCCTTCACCATATGGATTTTATAAATCACACTGGGACTAGTGGTGATCAGCTCTAGGTCGAACTCCCGCCACAGACGCTCCTGAATAATCTCAAGATGCAGCATGCCAAGGAAACCGCAGCGATAACCAAACCCAAGAGCAGCGGAACTTTCGGCTTCAAACTCGAAGCTGGCATCATTCAGCCGTAGTTTCGCCAGCGAATCTCGCAGTTTTGGGTAATCATCCGCGTCGGCAGGGAAAAGCCCACAAAAAACCACCGGTTGGCTGGGCTTAAAGCCCGGCAAAGCCTCAGCACATGGTTTCTTTGCATCCGTAATGGTGTCACCAACATTGGTGTCAGAAACTTCCTTGATCGACGCCGTGATAAAACCAACCTCCCCGGCGGATAGCTGGTTCACCATCACCCCTTTTGGGGTAAAGACACCTACTCGGTCTATCTGATGCTCGGTACCTGCCGCCATCATCTGCACGGTCTGGCCCTTTTTAACAACCCCGTCGATCACCCGTACCAGCACCATGACGCCGAGGTAAGCATCATACCAGCTGTCAACCAGCATAGCTTTCAGGGGCGCTGACGGATCACCGGTCGGCGCGGGCAAATGCTGCACTACGGCCTCTAAAACATCTTCAATCCCGACGCCACTTTTGGCGGAACATTCAATGGCACCTTCCGTATCGAGGCCAATGACATCTTCAATCTGACGCTTGACCCGCTCAGGCTCAGCTGCGGGCAGATCAATCTTATTCAAGACCGTTACAATGTCATGGTCGTTTTCAATCGCTTGGTAGACATTGGCTAGGGTCTGGGCTTCCACCCCTTGGGAGGCATCCACCACCAAAAGTGACCCCTCACAGGCGCTCAGGCAGCGACTGACCTCATAGGCAAAATCAACGTGCCCGGGAGTGTCCATCAAATTCAACACATAGTTCTCGCCGTTATTCGCTGTATATTTCAGCCGCACGGTTTGGGCCTTGATGGTAATACCGCGTTCACGCTCGATATCCATCGAATCGAGCACCTGCTCTTGCATATCACGCTCGGACAAGCCCCCTGTATGCTGGATCAAACGATCAGCGAGAGTGGATTTGCCGTGGTCGATGTGGGCAACGATAGAAAAGTTGCGGATATTTTTTTGGTCAGTCATATCTATGATATTTGCTCAAAACGGTTAAAGTATATCGGTCATAACTCGGTCAGGTGGACGGTGCTGATCCATATAGGTATGGATATTAATCAACACTTTCTCGCCCATTGCCGTACGGCCTTCAACGGTTGCGGACCCCATATGGGGGATAAGGACAACATTTTCCAGTTCCAGCAGCTTAGCATTGATCGTTGGCTCATTTTCAAAGACATCAAGCCCTGCTCCTGCGATCCTGCCATCTTCAATCAAGTCAGCCAGCGCTTCTTCATCGATGATCTCGCCTCGGGCGGTATTCACCACCACTGCATGGGGCAGCAACAATTTCAACCGGTCACGATTAAGTAGGTGGTGGGTTTGCTCAGTCAGTGGGCAGTTAACGGTAATTACATCCATCCGGCTCAGCATTTGGTCCAGATCAGCCCAGTAAGTTGCCTCTAACTCGCCTTCTATTTCTGCAGGCAAACGGTTGCGGTTATGATAGTGCACTGCCATACCAAAAGCCCGTGCCCGCTTGGCTACAGCACGGCCAATACGGCCCATACCCACAATGCCAAGGCGCTTGCCACCAACCCGGTGGCCCATCATAAAGGTTGGGCACCAGCCATCCCAATTGCCATCACGCAGAAGTTTTTCAGCTTCAAACATTCTGCGCGGCACCGCCAATATAAGTGCCATGGTCAGATCCGCCGTATCTTCGGTCAGAACACCCGGCGTATTGGTAACCATGATGCCGGCTTTATGGGCTGCTTCTAGGTCAATATGGTCCACCCCAGCGCCAAAATTAGCGATTAATTTTAGGCCATCTCCGGCCGCTGCAATTAGATCAGCATCGATGGTATCGGTAACCGTTGGTACCAAAACATCAATGCCCTTCAAGGCATCAACCAAGTCATCGCGGCTCAAGGCATCATCTGCCAAATTCAGCCGAACATCGAACAATTCGGCCATTCTGGTTTCAATTGCGTCAGGCAATTTTCGTGTCACCAAAACCTTTGGCCGTTTATTTTTACTATTTTTGCTCATCGTGGTGATTGACCTTTCTGGATCAAGCCCGCAAACTGGGCACAAATGGAAACCCGTTCTCTATCAGATGGCGGGGATTCAATCAAACAGCTTGATCGACATTTGATAGCTTTTTAGTGCATTAAGGGGGAAATGAGCATGACTATGATCAGATTTAAACTTTTTGCCGTGATTTCTCTGCTTTTCCTCCCTCTAACGGGTGGCGCGCTTTGGGCTGACCAAGCGACCAGCCTTGGACCATCCGGCAACCCGCTGCCGCGTTTTGTTTCAATCAAGGCCAGTGAAGCATACATGCGTGTGGGGCCCGGACAGCAATATCCCATTGACTGGGTTTACCACGCCGCAGGTTTGCCTGTTGAGGTTATCGGTGAATATGGCCCCTGGCGGCGAGTGAGAGATAGAAATGGCACCGCTGGGTGGATGCATCGCAGTTTGCTAAGCTCTACCCGTGCTGGGGTTGTCATCGGCGGCAAGCGACGGCTTTATGCTGATCCTGACACCGCCAGCCGGATCGTTATTGAAGCGCAAGAAAGTGCCTTTGGCCAAATATTAGAGTGCCAAAACAAATGGTGCGAAATGGATTTTGACGGTGCAAGCGGTTGGGTCCTCCGCCATCATATTTGGGGCCTCTATCCCAAGGAAGTTTTTGATTAGTCCCAAGCAAACATAATTTTTGAAATTCATTATTGATATAGGACATTAAAATAATATATAAGAACTTATATAAATAGTTATTTAAGAGATTTACCTGCGATGACAACGCCTGATGATACAAAAACTGAATTATTCACCGAACTTGGCCTTGGCACACGACTTCGCCGTTTGTTAGAGCGCTTAACTGCCGATGCAGAGAGCCTGCAAGCGGACCATGCCCTGCCCTTTAAAGCCAGTTATTTTCCCGTTATTTACGGCTTGCATAAATCGGGTGAGCTCGCCATTCGTGACATAGCTTTTTTGGCGGGCTTCAGCCATTCCGCCATTAGCCAAACGGTGAAAAAACTTAACGGCCTTGGTATAGTAGAGACAAGCCAAAAACATGATGGGCGCGAACGCATCATCCGCTTGAGTGCAAAAGGAAAAGTCTATGTGCGGGAGCTTATCCCCAATTGGCGTTTGATTGAAACGGCGATGAAAGACGTGATAGCCGAAAGCGGCCATGATATACTAGCGGCTATTACCGCAACTGAAACAGCGCTGGAAAATGAAAGCCTGATCAGCCGAGTGGAGACACTACATTTTGCTGCCAAGCCTGAGAAATTACAGTTTGATATGGTGCCCTACGACACCAAATACAAACAGGCCTTTTATGACATCAACATCAAATGGGTGCGGGAACTTTTCAAAGTTGAACCAATAGACGAGAAAATATTATCCGACCCTGAAGGCGAAATTCTCGACCATGGCGGCGAGATATTCTTTACGGTAATGGACGGCATCGCTGTGGGTACGGTTGCGATGAAAAATATGGATGGTGGCCGTTTTGAGCTCACCAAACTTGGGGTTTGTGAGGCCGCCCGTGGCAGCGGTGCAGGCTCTGCCTTAACCCGTAAAGTGATTGAGCGTTTTCAAGCGCGCGGCGGCAAATGTTTGTTTTTGGAAACCAATGATAAATTGAAAAATTCAATCCGCCTTTATGAGCGGTATAATTTTGTTGAAATGCCAAATCCGGTTCCAAGCCCTTATGTGCGCTCAAATTATTATATGGAATGGCGGGGGTGATATCTCCCTCCCAAGAATAAGCCACAAAAAAGGCAGCCAAAAGGCCACCTTTTCATGCAATGTATTTTAAGGGCCGGATTAATCGCCCGTTTTAATCCGCTCAATAAGCTCTTTCACCGTTGGTACAAAGCCGTTGGAATAAAAGGGGTCGGTGGCAAAGCGGAAGGCATTATGACCCGCGAATACCAAGTTATTATTGACCGAGCCGCCGTGGGCGACATCATCCAATGTCTTTTGGATACAGAAGCTACGCGGGTCCGCAAGCCGGCCCGTTGAATTTTTCTCGTTATCCGCCCAGCTTGAAAAGCGACATTGGCTAAGGCAGCCGACGCAGTCTTTTTGGTCTTTGCGAATTTCTGCACATTTTTCTGGCGCAACAAATATCAAGCTACTATCCGGCGTTTTCAAGGCCTTTTCAAAACCCGCTTTCAGCCAACCAAGCGCCTTGCTTTTGTCTTCACCGCGCACATAATAGTTTTTGCGCTCAACAGTAAGTTCCGTTGAAAATTCTTCGTCTTGTTTACTGCTAAAGTCGATCTGGCGTCCACTACGGTTTACCAGTTCGTTGATGAAACCATTTTTAATCGCACTGGAAAAGAAACCAGTGGGGCTGAAATTTTGCAATAACACATCACCCGACTTCAAAGCCATCAAACGGTCTTTCCACGATTTGGATATGGGGCTTTCTTTGGTCAACAATGGGCGCGTACCAAATTGGAACATAATTGGCCCAAGCTCTTTATTATTGATCCAATCTTTCCATTCCCTTAGGTTCCAAACCCCGCCCGCCATGATGATCGGCACATGATCAAGGCCCAGCTTGCGCATAATGTTACGCAGCTCCACCACCCGTGGGTATGGATCACCTGGTTTTGTTGGGTCTTCGGCGTTTGACAGGCCATTGTGACCCCCTGCGAGCCACGGGTCTTCATAGACCACGCCGCCAAGCAGCTCGGCCATATTCTTATAAGCCCGCCGCCAAAGAAGGTTGAAAGCCCGTCCACTAGAGACGATAGGATAATAATGAACGCCGTATTTTGACGCTAGCTCAGCCAGTTTGAAAGGCATGCCAGCACCGCATGTTACGCCGTGAACCATTTCCTTAGTTTTTTCCAAAATACCATGCAAGGCCCGCTGTGAACCACCAAGTTCCCACAGCATATTGATGTTTATCAGGCCTTCACCACGGGAAATTTCCCAGGCTTTGCGAATCTGGTCAATGGTGCCTTTGATAGAAAAATTGACCATTTCATCATGCCGCTCACGCCGTGTACGGCCTTTATAGTCATGGCCAACAACATTACCGTGTTGGTCATACTCATCCGCGATAACCGCTGAAATAGTTCCAACTCCGCCTGCTTCAGCCCATGGGCCAGAGCTTGCACCGGTAGAGATAGCAACCCCTTTGCCACCTTCAATCAGAGGCAAAACTTCTTTGCCACCTAGCCTGATTGGATCGATGATTGACATTCATATTCCCCTGGACAACCGCTTAAAGTTGTATGCTTACTTTAAAAATAATATCGGCGCGGAAATTTCCCGCGCCGACAAGATATAGCTCATTTGCCTTAATAATGCATGAAACCACATGTTTCACATAACATTATTTAGTCATCATTGCGCTTTTTACCACCCCGAGCTGGCCGCTCATCAGGTAATTCAGCGCCGGTTTCTTGGTCAACAAGGCGCATAGACAGGCGCACTTTACCGCGCGGGTCGATCTCAAGGCATTTAACCTTAACCATGTCACCTTCGGCAACCACGTCGGTAACTTTATCAACGCGCTCATTTTTCAGCTCGGAAATATGTACAAGACCGTCCCGTGATCCCATGAAATTCACGAAAGCACCAAAGTCCATAATACGAACGACTTTACCGTCATAGATCGTGCCAACTTCAGGCTCGGCAACAATACCCGTAATCCAAGCTTTTGCAGCTTCAATCTGGGTCAAGTCACTTGATGAGATGCTAATGGTGCCATCGTCTTCAATGGAAACCTTCGCGCCAGTTTTCTCAACAATTTCGCGGATAACTTTACCGCCGGTGCCGATGACTTCCCGAATTTTTTCCTTAGGAACGCTCATGGTTTCAATGCGCGGTGCATGGGCAGACAGGTCAGAACGACCTGTTGTCAACGCTTTGCTCATTTCGTCCAGAATATAAGTGCGACCACCAGCCGCTTGGGCCAAGGCTTTTTCCATAATATCACGGGTAATACCGGTGATTTTAATGTCCATTTGCAATGCCGTGATACCCTCGCTGGTACCCGCCACTTTAAAGTCCATATCACCCAAATGGTCTTCATCGCCGAGGATGTCAGAAAGAACAGCAAAATCGTCGCCTTCCTTGATCAAGCCCATCGCGATGCCCGATACTGGCCGTGCAAGAGGCACACCAGCATCCATCATAGCAAGCGAGCTACCACATACGGTCGCCATAGAACTTGAACCGTTTGATTCGGTAATCTCAGACACTAAACGAATGGTATAAGGGAAAGCTTCTTTCTCTGGCAGTACAGCACGAACAGCGCGCCATGCCAGCTTACCGTGACCCACTTCGCGGCGGCTGGTAAAACCAACGCGGCCAGCTTCACCAACACTGTATGGAGGGAAGTTATAATGCAGCATGAAGTTAGACTTATAGGTCCCTTCAAGCGCGTCGATCATTTGCTCGTCGTCTGAAGTGCCAAGCGTAGCAACCACAAGAGCCTGTGTTTCACCGCGAGTGAAGAGCGAAGAGCCGTGGGTGCGAGGCAATGTGCCAACCATAGCTTCAATTGCACGAACGTCATCAAGCGCCCGACCATCAATGCGGCCACCTGTTTTCAGGACATTACCCCGAACAATGGTCTTTTCCATTTTCTTGAAAAGGTCACCAAGCAATTGGCCGTCAACTACATCATCACCTTCAAAAGCCGCCATAACTTTGGCTTTAACTTCACCAATTTTACCCGAACGTTCGGTCTTGGTTGTGATGGCATAAGCAGCCCGAAGGTCAGCTTCAGCGATGTCCGCTATTTTTGCTTTCAGCGCGCTATGATCAGCAGGTGCTGCAAGTTCCCATGGCTCTTTGGCGCAAGCTTCAGCCAGCTCAATAATGGCATCCAGAACAACTTGTTGACCCTCATGGCCAAAGTTAACCGCACCAAGCATTACATCTTCGCTTAGCTCTTTCGCTTCAGATTCGACCATAAGAACAGCGTCTTTGGTGCCTGCAACGATAAGGTCAAGCTCGGTCTCTTCCATTTGGTCAAGGGTCGGGTTCAGCACATATTCGCCGTTGATATAACCAACACGCGCGCCGCCAATAGGACCAAAGAATGGAATGCCCGAAATGGTAAGGGCGGCAGAGGCACCAACCATCGCAACGATGTCAGCGTCATTTTCCATGTCATGACTAATAACCGTACAAATAACCTGCACTTCGTTTTTAAAGCCTTCAGGGAACAATGGACGGATAGGACGGTCGATAAGACGACAGGTCAGCGTTTCTTTCTCGCTTGGTCGTCCTTCGCGCTTAAAAAAGCCGCCAGGAATTTTACCGGCAGCATAAAATTTCTCTTGATAGTTTACCGTCAGCGGGAAAAAGTCCTGCCCAGGACGTACTGAACGCGCCCCAACAACGGTACAAAGTACGGTAGTTTCACCGTATGTAGCCATAACAGCACCGTCAGCTTGACGGGCAACATGACCAGTTTCTAGGGTCAGCTTACGGCCACCCCAATTGATTTCTTTTTTATGTATTTGAAACATTTTTTACCTTTCAATGGTTAGCGCCGTTATTTTCTTTGGCTACCAACCTGGCGGAACCCCCATGGCTCCACCCCGCTTCATAAGGACGGCGGCATTGCACCTTGACCCATCCAAATTACCAACAACTATTTGCTGGTCATGGCCTTGAAGAATGGCCCGAAAAAAACAAGGCCGGCCATATGACCGACCCTGTTAATAGTATTTTAGCGACGCAGGCCAAGGCGCTTGATCAAAGATTGATACCTTGCCTCGTCTTTGCGCTTAAGATAATCAAGTAGACCACGGCGCTTGTTAACAAGCTTCAAAAGTCCGCGACGGCTATGATTGTCTTTTTTATGGTCTTTGAAATGCTCAGTCAGGTTAAGGATCCGAGTAGTCAGGATTGAAACCTGAACCTCTGGAGATCCTGTATCCCCTTCTTTTACAGCATATTCACTAATAAGCTCTTGCTTACGTTCAGCAGTTATCGACATCGTCTTCTCCTTTAACGTTACATATTGAAGACCCGCAAGGGCTGAACCATGCCATCGATGACTTTTGCAATTGCAAGCGGACTTCCGTCCATCATCAGGCAAAGCGGACCTTGCGTGCTTGCCAAATCCGAAAGCTCCTCGCGTACTGGTACAGGATTACCGCACCTAACACGGATCGCCTCCGTTTCTGTAATGGCAAACGCCGGGATGTCGGCCAGCGCTGTCATCACCGAAAGAACATACGATTCGGCGGGCGCACTATGACCTAAGTCCTCAAGCTTTTCCAGCGAAATCGTATGTGATACATCAAACGGCCCAACTCGGATGCGCCTTAACATAGAAATATGTCCGCAAGTCCCAAGTTTATGGGCTATATCACGCCCTAACGACCGCACATAAGTACCCTTGCCGCATGTAACCTCAAAAGTGGCTTCTGATAGGTCCTCATTTAAGCTAAGTAATTGGAGTTTATAGATATTTACTTGCCGCGCCTTCATCTTTACCTCTTGGCCATCCCGCGCAAGGGCATAGGCCCTTTTGCCGTCTATTTTGATGGCGCTATAGGCGGGCGGAACCTGCTCAATTTCCCCGATGAAATCTGGTAATATATTCTCAATGTCGGCTCTGCTCGGCCTAATATTTGAGGTCGTCACCACTTCGCCTTCCCGGTCATCGGTGTTGGTGGCGCTACCAATGCTTATGGTGAAGCTGTATGTTTTGCTGCTATCGACGATGAAAGGCATGGTCTTGGTCGCTTCACCAAGGCCAATGGGCAAAACGCCTGTTGCCAACGGGTCTAACGTACCGGCATGGCCAACCTTTTGGGCCTTAAGTAGCCATTTAACCTTCGAGACAACTTGACTACTGGTCATGCCAAGCGGCTTGTCGATAACCAACCAGCCGTTTATTTTATTGCCTTTGCGGTGTCTGACCATGGAATTTGCCTAATTTAAAAACGCATGTTGCGCATAAATATTCGCGCATTGCTGTGTTCTATTAGGTAAAACTCAGACCGCTGTCTATTCTTTATCGCCTTTTGCCTTCTGTTGTTGGTCATAATTGGCACCAATGGCAATGCCCGCACCCACGCCGATGCTAATGCCAATCGGCAACCATAAGCCAATATTATCTGTCACCACACCAATGGTCACGCCGAAGGTGACACCGAACGCTGCCCCTAATGAAATACCAAGGCCGACGCCACTAACTTTTTCTTTCTTTTCTTCATCATTTTCCATGCTTCAATTCTCTTCATCCGCAACTGTTTTTCTAGACTAGTATTTTAATCGGTTTTCCGATTTTTCTTATCTCGCTGTGTAACTCAGGCCGGCCTTTTTGGCTCATTCCTGTATCTTAGGTGGGCTAGCCTCAAGTTGGGCTAACCCTGTTGTCTGCGCGGTATACCTCAAAATCTACATCATCAACTCTGTAATTATTAAACTCGATATTAAGGCCTATACTCACAATCAGTTGAAAATAGATGCTCATCAGAATGGGCTGGTAGTGATGCAAGTCATGGGTCTGTACATACAGATTTATAATCAAGAAAATGCTTACACCGATACTAGCCGCCAACGTAGACTTAACGACAATGCCGATGGTCTTGAGCTTATCTTTTTCAGATTGGTGCGGGTCTAACCTCTTGCCATACATAATACGGATAACGACACCGATATAGATAAGGTTCATCGCAGCAATTCCCGCAATCGTGGCTATCGCCTCTGGGTCGTCCGAAACAGTAAAATCTTTCCAATATAGATAATATACCAACTGTGCCGCATAGAGTAGGACCGCCAGAAATAAATATTTAAGCGAGATAAAATCAGACAAGCGGCGTGGTTGCAGATCAGCCCGGCGAACAGAATTTTCATTAGCTTGCCGCATGAGCTTATAATGCTTCATCGTGCTTTTGGACGCTAGCATGAGCGGGGCCACTTGAAGCATAAAATAGAATAGAATCAGCATTTCTTCTGAGCCATCAGGTCGATATCCCGTGATTAGCATCCAGCTCAATATAGCAAAACCAACGAGGGCTGCGAAAATATTCATCTTTCGATAAAAATTCAGCCTTGCTTTACCGGCCATATCAGAATCATAGCCATAGGCTTTGGGATAAAATTTGGGATATTCAGAAGGGGGGTAGTTATCCAGAATATAGCTGACACGCTTTATAAATTCATTTGGATAATAGTAAGAAATGAGAAATATCTGGCTTAAAAAAAGCAGCAGAAATGTTATTTCAAAAAATGTCATGGTCTTTACCTCAACTGTTAAGTGCGTTCATGGCTGATGAAAAACCGATGCGAATTTCTGAATCCGTGACACCTGCTTTTTTAAAAGCCTCTATTTTGTTTCTTAATTCCTGAAGAACCCAGGCGTTTAAATCCACCGTGCAATTATTTCTTGCATCCGGATGAATGAAAGTTCCGCGATACCCCCGTGTTTGGATAACGCTGTCCCGCTCCAGCAAACTATATGCCTTGGCAACCGTTTTGCTATTCATGCCGAAATCATTGGCCATTTGGCGAATGGAAGGCAAGGCATCACCGGGTGATACCGAGCCATTTTGAACCGCCTGTTTTATCTGCTTGATCAGCTGAGAAAACAACGGTTCTGTATCCTCTATGTCAATTATTATTTCCATGATTATTTATTGCTCCATATGTACCGTGTATACTATTGGTACAAGGGGTACATATAAAACACAAGATAATTATTAAAAAAAATTAACTGCATGAAATATATGGGTTAATTATGATATAGATGAATATATACAAGGCGCATGGTGGCTATGTTGATGAATCAACTCCGCCACCATCGGCATCAGATTCGCTATTTTGAAGGTCTTGCTGCACCTTTTCTGATCGCAAAATATTCTCAATATGACTTGCTTCGCCGTAACTTTCATCGATACGAAAGGCTGGCTTTGGCAGATATTTCATATGAACCATTTTACCCAGCTGACCGCGAATATAGGGGGCCGCCCCGTTCAAGGCTTTCAAAATAGACTTTTGATCACCCCCGCCCAGCGGCATGATAAAAATGGTTGCGTGACGCAGGTCAGGACTGCACCTTACTTCTGACACAGTGATCGAAACACCAGTTAGGGCATCATCTTGAATGTCACGACGTTGCAAGATGGTGGATATGGCATGGCGAATATTTTCGCCAACCCGCAATAGCCGCAGGCTAGGTCCAGCGGCTTCGGTGCTGCGTCCCTTTTTCATCGATTGAGCCTCTCAAAAATACTTCCGGTGATCAATGTTGCTCGTAAATTAAATTACGCGCTCAACTTCTTTCAGCTCGAACACTTCCATCACATCGCCGGCACGGAAATCATTATAATTTTCAAATGACATCCCACATTCCTGACCGCTTTTAACGTCGTCCACATCATCCTTGAAGCGGCGTAAGTTACCAATAGCACCGTTATAAATGATCACATCATCGCGCAAGATACGGGCATGAGCAGAGCGTTTAATGCTGCCATCGACAACAATACACCCAGCCGCACGGCCTTTACCGGCGTTAAAGACATCCTTAATCTCTGCGCGGCCAATAACCGTTTCCTGAATTTCAGGGCCAAGTTGCCCAGCCATTCCAGCCCGCACTTCATCAACCAGATCATAAATAACCGAGTAATATTTGAACATCACGCTGTTCTGCTCTGCAACTTCACGGGCTTGCTTATTTGGGCGCACATTAAAGCCGATGACCAAAGCTTCTGACGCATTGGCCAGCGTTATGTCGCTCTCCGTAATACCGCCCACTGCGGAATGCAAAACCCGCACTTTAATATCATCATTGCCCAGGTTCTCAAGCGCTGTAACGATAGCCTCAGCGGACCCTTGCACGTCTGATTTCAGAACGATTGGGAATTCAGCCCGCTCAGATTCTTTCAAGTTAGTAAAGAGCGATTCTAGCGTTCTTGGTCCAACACCAGTACGCTTTTTGGTAGCTTGTCCTTGTCTATATTCAGCCACCTCACGGGCGCGGGCTTCGCTGTCAACAACAGCAAAGTCATCCCCGGCTCCCGGTGTGCCATTCAGTCCAAGTACTTCAACAGGTTGGCTCGGCCCCGCTTCTTCGATCTGTGCGCCTGCATCATTAATCAGCGCGCGCACCTTGCCCCATTCACCGCCTGAGACAAAAATATCCCCTATCCGCAGGGTCCCGCGTTGAACCAGAACAGTTGCAACAGGGCCGCGGCCTTTATCAAGCTTGGCCTCCACCACGACGCCCTCGGCGGCACGGTCTGGATTGGCTTTAAGCTCTAATATTTCAGCTTGGAGGGCAATCGCTTCTTGTAATTTATCCAGACCCGCACCGGTAATAGCAGAAACCTCTACATCCTGGGTTTCCCCTTGAAGGGCCTCAACTATAACTTCATGGCGCAGCAATTCTTGACGCACTTTATCGGCATCAGTTCCAGGGCGGTCCATTTTGTTGATCGCAACAATCAAAGGCACACCTGCGGCTTTCGCATGGTTTATAGCTTCAATAGTTTGCGGCATAACGCTGTCATCAGCCGCAACGACCAGCACAACAATATCGGTTACACTGGCACCCCGTGCCCGCATTTGGGTAAAGGCAGCGTGACCCGGTGTATCAAGGAAGGTGATTTTATTACCCGCTTCCATCTGCACTTGATAGGCACCAATATGCTGGGTAATGCCACCAGCTTCACCGGTGACAACACTGGTTTTACGCAGGGCATCAAGCAGCGATGTCTTGCCGTGGTCCACATGGCCCATAACGGTAACGATCGGGGCACGAGGATCCTGAGCTTCGTCCGCATCTTCGTCACCAAACAGACCAATTTCAACATCAGATTCACTAACGCGTTTTGGCTTATGGCCAAATTCTTCAACAATAAGTTCTGCTGTGTCATGATCAAGGTTTTCATTGATCGTCGCCATCACGTCCATCTTCATCAAGGCCTTGATGACCTCGGTGGACTTTTCAGCCATCCGGTTGGCAAGCTCTTGCACAGTGATGACTTCAGGAATGACAACTTCGCGGCTTTTGCGAGCGACTGGGCCTGTACTGCCCATTTCTTGCCGACGTTGCTTGGCTTGTGAGCGTTTATAGGCCGCCAGTGAGCGAGTGCGTTCACCGCCACCGGTCGCTGATGTAACTGTCAGGCGACCACGCTTGCGATTGTCATCACGGCCACGGCCACGGCTTTGTTTTTTCTTATCTTCTCGGTGAACAGGCTTCGTCTTACGGTGTCCACGTTCATCCGTATTGCCCGCTGCACGCGCTTCTTGTGCTTTGCGCAATTGAACTGCACGGGCTTCAAGGTCAGCTTTTTTGCTCGCCTCCTCGGCCAATCGCTTTTCATCAGCTGCTTCTTTTTCAGCTTTTTCTGCGTCTTCCAAAGCTTGTTTCTTCGCATGCTGATCTTCTGATAGCTTACGGGCTGCATCCTCAGCTTTATGGCGAGCCTCTTCTTCAGATGATAGTTTCTCCTGGTTGTCAGCCTCTTCTTGCCTGCGGGCTGCGTCTTCAACTTCACGCTGCTTACTAACTTCCGCTTCCAGCTTCATCGCCTCGCCTAATACCTTGGCACGGTTTTCAAGCTCTCTGTTGGTCAGCGAGCCAGCCTCATCCACTGGGCTAAAGGCTTTTTCTTCCAGTGTCTTCGCGGGCTTTTTAATAGCAAAGCTCTGGGGTGCCGGTGTGGATTGTTCAGCCACAGGAGCGGCAGCGCCTTTTTTGAGGACGCGCTTCTTTTTATGCTCGACCACAACTGACTTAGACCGTCCATGGCTGAAGTTTTGACGTACCTTGCCAGAATCGCCGCCACCGCCTACGCCGAGTGTGCGCCCTGAAAGGGTTAATTTTTTATCGTCGCTCATATCGCTCTTCAATCCTTTTGGTCCGTCATTATAGACGTAGTTCCACGAAATCCGCTTAGGCGGTCAATATCGGCCAATAATGGCTTTCCTCGACCCCCTGATAGCACCGCAGCATGAACAACATTGTTCCGGCCCAGTGCCTGACTTAATTCATCACGGTCAAAAAATTCGACCATTCGACAACTGCTCTGGGATGGCACTCCCAAGGCTTTTGCCTTTAATTTATCGCGCCCATCGTCTGATGCGTCAGACGCAGTTATTAGCGCGACAACTGCCTTGTGCTGGTCACCAAGTGATGCCCGCACCTTTTCAAACCCTATCACCAACCGTCCGGCGCGTCGCTCTAATCCTAGCCGGTCCAATATCCGCTTGGCCAACAAGCTCTCAATCAAAGCATCCAACTCGTCCGGCACTGCAGACGGTTTAACCCCCACCTTGAGGGACCGAGAAGCACCTTTAATCAGTCGGCCATCCTTGGCTGCAGCGGCTATCAATGCCCCATCAGCACTAATCCAAAGCCCTCGCCCCGGTAACCGTTCTGCCAAATCCGGCACCAGAATATCTTCTGGCCCCATAACCAATCGCACCATCCCTGTAGCCGGGTCACTTTCCCCAGTAATGATGCACCGCCGTTCACGCACGTCCGATACTATGTCTTTTTGGCTCAAACCAGTACCTCTATTCGCTCACAGCCACCTCAGCTGCATCCACGCCAACATCGCTTTCAGCAGCTTCTTCAGCTTCACTCGCGGCTTGTATAGACGCTAAATCTTCTGCTGTAATCCAGCCAAGCGCTAAACGGGTTGACATAATCATGTCACTGGCAACTTCTTCGTCCATGTCAAAGCTGCGCAAAATACCATCAACCTTACTGGTGAGCTCATCCGCCGCACAGCCAGCAAAATCTTCCAGCGTTTTAACTTGCTCTTCACCGAGCGCCACTAACATTTGTGGTGTTAAGCCTTCCACCCCTGCCAAGTCATCATCAACACCAAGCTCGCGGCGTTTCTCATCAGCAGCAGTTGCTTCACGCTGGAGGAACTCACCTGCACGACGCTGTAATTCGCCGACCAAGCCCTCGTCAAAGCCCTCAACATTCATCAACTCTTCAGGCTCAATATAGGCAATTTCTTCCATTTCTTCAAAGCCTTCAGCGACCAGAAGCTGAGCCAAAGTTTCATCAACATCCAAGCCTTCAACAAAAACCTTGGTTGAGGCAACAAACTCTTCTTGGCGACGCTCAGATTCTTCCGCTTCGGTCAAAATATCGATGGTCCAACCGGTCAACTGTGACGCAAGACGCACATTCTGGCCGCGACGACCAATCGCCAAAGACAATTGATCATCTGGCACCACCACTTCAACACGGGTGTTATCGTCATCCAAGACCACCTTGCTAACCTCAGCAGGCGCAAGGGCGTTCACAATGAAAGAGGCAAAATCTGGTGACCACTGAATAATATCAATCTTCTCACCCTGTAGTTCGTTCACCACAGCTTGCACCCGGCTTCCCCGCATACCAACGCAGGCACCAACGGGGTCAATGCCACCGTCCATGCTAGCAACGGCAAATTTAGCCCGACTGCCCGGGTCGCGCGCAACTGATTTAATCTCGATCACACCGTCGTAAATTTCCGGTACCTCTTGGGCAAACAACTGCGCCATATATTCAGGCTTGGTACGTGACATAAAAATTTGCGGACCGCGATTTTCCCGGCGCACATCATAAATATAACCACGGATACGTTCATTCTGGCGAATATGCTCTCGTGGAATAACCTGATCGCGGCGCATAATGGCTTCCGATTTACCAAGATCAACAATCACATTGCCATATTCAACCCGCTTCACTAGGCCGGTGATCACTTCACCTACTCGGTCTTTATATTCTTCAAACTGGCGCTCACGTTCTGCGTCGCGCACTTTTTGCACAATAACCTGTTTGGCCGTTTGAGCAGCGATGCGGCCAAAGTCCATTGGCGGCAGTGGGGTCGCCAAGAAATCGCCAACAGCGGCATCTTCTTTATCCAACAAAGCATCTACAAGACGAATTTGCGTTGCAGCGTCTTCAACCTCTTCCACAACTTCAACCACTTGAAAAAGGCGAATATCGCCTGTTTTTTCATCGATTTGCGCGCGGATATCATTTTCCACACCGTAGCGGGACCGTGCCGCTTTTTGAATTGCTTCTTCCATCGCTTCCAGCACGATCGATTTATCAATCGATTTTTCCTGCGCTACCGCATTAGCGATTTGCAGAAGTTCCAGTCGGTTTGCACTAACAGCCGTGGCCATTGGCCTATCTCCGTAAATAGTGCGACCCATCCATTAGGTCGCTTCCTTATTCCTGCCCAGCATTGCCAGACGGTTTAAATCCTTTTGCCGCTGCCTTCAACAATTTATCAGTCAGCAACAGCTTTGCCTTGGAAACTTCAGCGATGGCAAAGTGAACAACACCTACCTCGCCTGCACCAGTGTCTAGGCCTATAAGTCCGTTTTCAACACCTAGCAATGTGCCACGGTAGCGTCGGCGACCTTCACGGTCTTCTCCCAGCTCTACCTTTGCGTCAAACCCAGCCCAACGCCCAAAGTCCTTTTCCCGGGTCAGTGGCCGGTCAATCCCCGGCGAGCTTACCTCAAGCAAATATTCAGTTGGTAAAGGATCTTCAACATCTAAGAGCACCGATAGTTCCCGTGATAGTGTCGCACAATCACCGACACCCATGGTTCCATCTGGCCGTTCTGCCATGATCTGTAATGTCGGCTTGCGGCCTCCGCCATAATTAACCCGGACCAATTCGAACCCTAGTGATTCTACGGTCGGGGTTATTAATGTCGTAATTCTATCTGCCGCTTCCAAAGTCGTTCCTTTACCTGTTTCACTGCTCCCTTAACATTGAACCGGATCGATTTTTTGATCCGGGTTCGCCAAATCGCAAAGTGGGCGGTGGCCCACTTCCCACCAAGCAAACTAAATTTCAAGGAGAAGCGGGACCTATATAGCCCCATGCCATTAGAACAGCAAGCCTTTTAGGGACTTTTTAACCGGCACGGCAATCAATGCTCCGAGATGAGCGGACAAACCTGAAATATGTCGCAGGACGTCCTTCCTTCAAAGACTTGATTTCATAGCGTGTTTCGGGCCAGTCATCTGGGCGCTTTGCCCAATCTGACGGGATTTCTGCGGTCCATGTGAAATCTTCCCGTTGCGCCATTTGCAAGGCGGTCCATTCGCGGTAAACGGGGTGGTCGGTGCCGACTCGAAATTCGCCGCCGTCAACCAGAACTCGGGCGATCTCATCTAGGTTTTTAGGGCCAATAAAGCGCCGCTTAGCATGGCGGGTCTTGGGCCATGGGTCAGGGTGCAATAAAAAAAGCCGGTCAACGCTGGCCTCTGGCAAAGCCGTCAATATATGGCGGGCATCATCGCCGTAGATGCGAATGTTATCAATGTCACTTTCATCAATATGAGTGAGCAAGCCCGCAATGCCGTTCAAATATGGCTCACAACCAATGAAAGCTACATCCGGATTATGCGCTGCTTGCCACGCCATATGTTCGCCTTTGCCGAAGCCTATTTCTAACCAAACTTTGGTCTGGGCTTCACTGAATAAAGCAAGGGCATCCAAATTTGAAGGCACTATATCACTGACATCAACAGAAAGTTTTGGTAGCAAATCATCCATCAAGCCTTGCTGACGTTGGGAAAGCGTATGGCCTTTACGGCGACCATAAAAGCGGTCGACTCCGGGATATGTCTGTGGCTTTTCACTCATGGTCTATGGGCGGCCTTCTTCCAAATCAAAAATACCGGAGTGGATATAGCACCCCCGGCAACTTTAACAAGGTTTAAGGCTAATAGATCTAACCGAGTGCATTTATTAAATTAAGAATTGCCTCGTGAGTTGCTTTATCTTCGATACGATCTAAAACGCGAACAAGCTCTAATGTTTCTCGGCGCAACATGGTATGGTCAGCTTGGAATGTGGCCGCGCCTTCTGACATACCTTTTTTACCAAACCCTGATATTTCCTCTGGCATCTCTTCAAAAAACCATTCCGCTCCTACTCCCAGAAACATAGCAATATAAAACAAACGGCTGGCACCAACTCGGTTGGTTCCGCGTTCATATTTTTGAATTTGCTGAAATGTTAAGCCTAGAGCTTTTGCTAGCTTTTGCTGGCTCATACCTGCCAGCGTCCGCCTAAGGCGAATTCTTGAACCCACATGAACATCAATTGGATCAGGCATTTTGCATGGTCCCCCCATAAGTAACAATCAGATGTAAAGCCACACCAACCTATGGAAAAGACATAGTCAAGTCCAAATAAAGACGATTATGAGAATAAAGCCTCACATCACCCTGTAATGAAAATTTGGGTTGTTTTTATAGTTTTGTTTTTCTCCTATAGAGGATAAATAGGCCCAGAAGGACAAAAGACAGATAAAATATTATACTCTTCATCTTCACTCTCATCACATTAAGATCCAATGGTTTTGGCAAAGGGCTATTGATCACCCCTTGACGGTTCACCCCAAGCGAACGGACAATGCGACCATATGGATCAATGACAGCTGAAATGCCTGAACCTGCTGAGCGAACAACTGACATGCGCTCCTCCACCGCCCGCATAACAGCAAGCGCAAGATGTTGATAGGGCCCATCCGACTGACCAAACCATGCGTCATTGGTGACATTTAATATCCATTTGGGCGGGTCATTGGTGTCTATTACCCCACCCGGAAAAATTGCTTCATAGCAAATAGTAGGAGAAAAGGCTGGAAGCCCAGGAAGCCGCATAGTTATGGGGCCAGTTCCCGAGGTGAAACCTGTTGAACCATTAAGGGACTTTATGCCTAGGCTTGTGAGTAGATTGTTAAAGGGTAAATATTCCCCGAAAGGCACAAGATGGTGCTTATCATAGCGGCCCACCATGTTTCCGTCCCGGTCGAGGGCCATTAAACTGTTATAATAGCTTACCGCTTGTGAGCCTTGCCCTGCTACATCTTTACCATTCTCGGCTTCCTCAGCAGCCAGTTGGTACCGTGGCACACCCGTTATGGCATAACCGCCGGGCTCTAACAGTCGCGACAGACGCCACCGTTCCACCGAACCTTCACGGTCGAAATAATAACTTTGAACCGATGTCTCAGGCCATATCAGCACATCGACATTTTCGGCAGTGCCCGCCGCACTACCCCCCCGGGACAAGCGGATATGCTGGTCAAAATGATCGGCTATTAAATGGCTCAACCATTTTTCTTTTTGGCTAATGTTCGCCTGAACCAAGCGTAAATTGATACCTTCATAAAAACGGGTTTCGGCCATTGCCAAGTTAAAGGCTCCAAGAGTTATCATGGCAATAAAAATTGCCAGCATACTACCCGGCAACAATCTGCTCGCAAGCCCCTTACTGCCATCAAAGAACAGTATAACTGAAGACGCCATTAAAACCGTGAGTAAAGATAGGCCGTGGGTGCCTAGCCACGCTATGGATTGCAAAATAGTGAGCCAGTTTGCCCAAATGGAGGCCGTAACATGCCAGGGAAAGCCAGTGAATAAAACGGAACGGCCATATTCCGTAAGCATCCAGAAGAAAGTAAAGATAAGCACGCGCATCCAGCCGGATGTCCAATATCGTTTTGACAATGCAAGCGCCAATCCGGGATAAAGTGCCAGAACCATGGCAAGCAGAACCACGGCTATTGGTGCGAGTGCTGGCGGAACAGCAGATTGCTGGGCGAAGCTGTTCCCAATCCAAAAAAGACCGGCTATGAAAAAGCCAACCCCGAAAGCCCAACCCCTTACAAAAGCACTTTTGTGCGACTTGGCACCATCTACCATCAATATCAGTAGCGGAAAAACCACAAAAGCCAGCGGTGCCATATTGGTGGGGGCGAAAGCAGACGCAAAACTGATGCCAAGAAAGAAACAGAATGCATAGGTAATAAATCTATGCTTTGCACCCAGCCAACGGTTCAGCCCGGCACCTAAAGAAGAGGTTTCATCGCTCACTGCTCTGTCAGTCATTAAACTTGTTTCCTGCGGGGGTGAATTCGAACCTTGGTTATGCGCCGTGGATTAGCATTCACAACTTCAAAAATAAGGTCTGAGCTATGCTCAAAGGTTTCCCCTATTTCAGGCACTCTGCCCGCAATGGCAAAAACGAGCCCGCCTAAGGTGTCAAATTCTTCTTCGCCGTCATCAAGCGATAAATCCAACCCTAAAGCTTCCTCAAGTTCTTTAATTTCAATCCGTGCGTCAACGTCATATTTCCCGCCGTCAAGCTTAACAAGTTCCATATCATCAACGGCGTCATGTTCATCTTCTATCTCACCAACAATTTCTTCCATTAAATCTTCAATAGTCACCAATCCGTCGGTGCCGCCATATTCATCAACCACCACTGCCATATGGGTCCGGTCTTTGCGCATTTTAGCCAGCAAATCCATTACCTTCATCGAAGCTGGGACGAATAAAACCGGACGCTCCAATGTCGCAGTCTCAGGCGACACACCTTCATTATCCTGTGCAGCAATAGCGATCAGTACATCTTTCACGTGGACCATTCCTTGCACTTCATCAAGGGAACCACGATAAAGGGGCAAGCGGCTATGAGCGGCACTTGCGAACTCTTTCACCATCTCATCAAATTCCATTTCTACGTCAAGGGCAATGATATCAGCCCTTGGCACCATCACATCATCCACCCTTAGCCCGCCGAATTCAGTAATATTAAACAGCATGGCCCGCTCATCAGCACCAAGCTTTCGTGTATGGCTATCTTCTTCATGCTCATCGATGGCTTCGGCCAAAGTATCCCGCAGACTGCCATCTCCATTACGGCTGGTGAAAACGTCTTTGATGCGCTTCAGCAATGACATTTTTGGCGCCTGTTCATTCATATCAACAGTCATTTCTCGGTCCTGATATTATAAGGGTCTGCGATCCCTATCTCTGCAAGTATATTACGTTCTAGATTTTCCATATGTTCGGCATCTGTGTCATCAATATGATCATAGCCCAGCAAATGTAAAACCCCATGCACAATAAGATGATAATAATGATCATGCAGGCTCTTGCCTTGCTCAGATGCCTCTTTTGATATCACACCACTAGCCATTACCAAATCACCCAGCAAAACCTGCGGCCCTCCATTTTGGGCCCAATCATAGGCTTCTAAAATTTCAGTAGGGTCGTGCGCAGGAAAAGACAAAACATTGGTCGGCTTATCAATAGAGCGATATTGACCATTTAACGCGCGGCTTTCTGTATCTGAGACAATTCTTACCGATAATTCTAGGGCAACGCCCTGCAACATTGAAGCCCCCGCAAGAGCCTGTATTACAGCACCCTTAGCCACCGATTTAGCATCAAAATCTAAGAAAAGATTTGGGTCGCCTAGATCAAAATCAAATTCTAAGTCAGCGCTACTACTTGAGGGTTCCTCAACAGTGCCTGAAAGGGTTGCGTCATCCATCGTCATGCCTTGTTCATTTCCGGTCAGCACGGCCACGGTGAAGGGTATCATCGTCATAAGCATCAACAATGCGCGCCACCAATGGGTGCCTAACAACATCTTTCGAGGTGAAGCGTGTTACAGCAACCCCTTCAACGCCCTGCAAAATATCGAGCGCATGGCTCAAGCCAGAGCGTGTACCGTGGGGTAAATCCACCTGACTTGGATCGCCGCATACCACCATTTGGCTATTTTCACCAAATCGGGTCAGCAACATTTTCATCTGCATTGTGGTTGTGTTTTGTGCTTCATCCAATATAATATAGGCATTAGCAAGTGTGCGCCCACGCATATAAGCAAGCGGCGCAATTTCGATCTGATTATTTGCCATGCGTTTATCGACCTGCTCAGCCGGCATCATATCATAAAGCGCGTCATAAAGTGGCCGCAGATAAGGATCGACTTTCTCTTTCAAATCGCCCGGCAAAAAGCCAAGGCTTTCCCCTGCTTCAACTGCAGGGCGTGACAGAATAATCCGCTCAACTTTGCCTGCCAGCATATTAGATACTGCCATGGCAACAGCCAGATAGGTCTTGCCCGTGCCTGCGGGACCAACCCCGAAGACCATATCTTCCCGCATGAGCTTAGCCACATAATCAGCCTGCGCAGGGGACCGGGGTGTTACAATACGGTTGCGGGTGGTAATTTTTAACGGCTCTTCACCCACCTTAGGGCGTGGTTCACTCACGCGGTCCGCTAGCACATCAAGGGCTTGGGGAGCACCTGCGCCTTCTGCCATACGGATAATACCGTCCACATCACCAGTTTCTATCGGCTCTCCGCGCCGTGCCATGTCATAAAGGTCCACAAGTGCATGGCGGGCAATGTCTCGCCGGTCCTCGGCCCCTTCAATGGCGATACGGTTGCCGCGATTAACAAGCACCACACCCAATTGCTGCTCAATGCGGGCAAGGTTGCTATCATGCTGACCAAAAACGGATCCGAGCAATCTGTTATCTTCAAATTCTATGATTTGCCGTCCAACCCCTTTGGAGACGGGGGTTTCATTGGCGCGGGTTTTTATCTCTTTGGCTTTCGCGGGCGTAGACAAGCGGTATTTTCTCTCCGGTTATGGGGGCAGAGGTCACTATGCCATTTGGCGTCTAGGCCACTTTGCCCTGAAGGCTATTTGGGCCACCACTGATGATTTCAACATCAACAAGCTTGCCCATGAGACCAGTGTATGGTGTGTGGGCGCTTTCGTCCAGTTTATCTTTCACATCAACATATACGGCTTGCAAGAATGGGCTGCGCCCCACCAATTGGTGCTCGAACTTACCCCGGCGCTCTAATAACACCGCCATTTTTTGGCCAACAGAGGCCGCATTAAAGGCGCTTTGTTGCTTGTTCAGTTCTGCTTGCAATTCAGCAAGCCGTGCGGCTTTAACGCTTTCGTCCACTTGGGTTTCCATCACGGAAGCTGGCGTTCCTGGGCGCGGGCTATATTTAAAGCTGTAGGCCTGCGCATATTGCACCTGCCTTACCAGTTCCATCGTTGCCTCAAAATCCGCATCGCTTTCGCCGGGGAAACCAACAATGAAATCTGAGCTCAGAGCAATATCTGGTCTCGCTGCGCGAAGCTCGACCACAAGCTCCATATAACGCTCCGCACTATGCTTACGGTTCATCGCGTCTAAGATAGCATTGGACCCACTTTGAATGGGTAAATGCAGGTAAGGCATCAGCTTGGCCACATCCCGGTGAGCGGCCAACAAGTCTGCATCCATATCTCGGGGGTGGCTAGTGGTATAACGAATGCGCTCAATACCAGCTATTTCTGCAACATGATGGATTAGGTCTGAAAGGGATACAATGCCGCCTTTGCCATTATCGCCGTGATAAGCATTAACATTTTGCCCAAGGAGCGTGACCTCAATAATGCCCGCATCGGCCATGCGCTTGGCTTCATCCATCAGGTCCCCAAGCGGGCGGCTAAATTCAGTTCCCCTTGTATAGGGCACCACGCAAAAGGTGCAAAACTTATCGCAACCTTCTTGCACGGTCAAAAATGCTGCAGGCCCTTTGCCGCGCATATCCTTTGGCAGGTGATCAAACTTGGCTTCCACCGGAAAATCGGTATCCAGAACCCGTGACTTGCCAGTGCTCGCACGTTGTGTCTTAGATTCCTTCATCATAGCGGGTAAACGGTGGTATGTTTGCGGACCCAAAACCATATCAATCGTCGGGGCGCGGCGCATCATTTCTGCCCCTTCGGCTTGGGCTACACAGCCTGCCACAGCCAAATAGGTTTCCTTGCCGTCTTTCGTACGCTTTTCCCGAATTTGTCTTAAACGACCAATATCGCTATAAACTTTTTCTGCTGCTTTTTCCCGAATATGACAGGTGTTCAAAATCACCATATCTGCGTCATCAGGATTATCTGTAGCGCTATAGCCTTCACCGTCCATTACATCAGACATGCGCTCACTGTCATAGACATTCATCTGACAGCCATATGTTTTGATGTAAAATTTCTTGCTCATGAAAGCGCTTTCTACTGATAGTGGCCGAATCTAAAAGGTGGAGGAAAATACCACCAAGGTCCACCAAGTCAAGACCAAGTCAAAAGCTATCGCCTAATGCTCAACTTTTACTGTCCATGCCTAGGCTGCGGGCCATGCTGATGCTCATCGCGGTGGGCACGTTCTAACCCTTCCTTCACTTTTAGCTCGCAGAAAGCTGCTAGTTCCTTTCGGCAGCCAAAATCTCGCAAATGAATGGGAGCATGGAGTTCCACCCGAACTTTTATGCGCCCACGCTGGAGCAATTGCACCAAATGCGGTGACAGTTCCATATCCCCTATCCAAGCGACCCATGGCTTTTGGCCGCGCACCAATGGAGCCCCATTTACGCCCACATAAGAAATAGTAATGGGCTGGACCAGCATATCACCATCGTTTTCGGCCGCTTTTTCTGCCACGCCAAATAACGCAGATTTAAAGGGAATTACATGCTGGCCCCAAGTGGTGGTACTTTCAGGAAATAGAATAAGGCTATCCCCTTGAGCAACCCGGTCCGCCAGCTCATTTGTCGTTGTTCCCGTCGTATTGCGGCGAGCGCGGTCAACATAAATAGTTTTATGGAGGGAGGCAATTTTACCAATCACACCCCAAGTTTCGACCTCAGCTTTGGCGACAAAACTCGCACGGGGTAAATGGCCCCCTAAAACCAAAATATCAAGCCAACTGATATGGTTGCTAGCGTATAATACGGGGCCCTCAGCAAAGCCATGACCGGTAAATTCCACTTGCAGCCCTAGCATTCGAGTGACCGTTCGGTGCCATAGTGCTGCACCATTCCACCAAAAAGGCCATCGGATAAAGATTGCCAGCGCCTGCAAAGCTAATATGGGAGAAGAGACAAATAATATCCCGACCACCCTGAGATAAATCAACCATCCTGCCGGTTTTCCATCTGGATCGGTGCCCTGTAAATCTACATTTTGGTCAGAAGCTTGGTCCATTGATGCTCCGCTTAATCTTCTTCTTTGTCAAGGGGTACACCGTATAGCTCCATCCGGTGATCAACCAGCTTGAAACCAAGCTTTTTAGCTATTTCTTCCTGCAGGGCTTCAATCGCATCATTATGAAACTCCAGCACTTTGCCCGTTTCAATATCAATTAGATGGTCATGGTGTTCATCTGGCACCGGCTCATAGCGTGAGCGACCATCACGGAAATCATGCCGCTCTAGAATGCCCGCTTCTTCAAATAATCGCACGGTTCTATATACCGTAGCAATTGATATCTTAAAATCAATTTCCACCGCACGCTTATAAACTTCTTCAACGTCGGGATGATCTTGCGCGTCGGATAGTACCTTCGCAATAACACGCCGCTGATCAGTCATTCGCATGCCTTTGACTTGGCATAATTCTTCAATATTCGGAGTATTCTCTGGCATTTTCTATCACATTTCTTTGGAAATATTTATCTTAAATCTACCATAAAACATTTTTCACCTAAAGTCCTATAGCCAAAGTCAAAATAATAAAAAAAGCGGCAACCATTTCTGATCCCGCCCTGCTTTGCTTTCACTGATCCACTTAACTAGATCTAGTAATTTTTATCACCCTCAAAAATTATTTCCGCTTTTTACGACCTGTGCGACCCAATCCGATTTTTTTGGCTAGCTCTTGTCTTTGCTTGGCATAATTTGGAGCGACCATAGGATAGTCACCTGCAAGGCCCCACCTTTCTCTATATTCTTCAGGCGTTAAATTATAATGTGTTTGTAGGTGACGCTTTAACATTTTCAACTTTTGGCCATCTTCAAGACAAATCAAAAAATCAGGTGTGATTGACTTTTTAATCGAAACTGCAGGCTGTGGTTTAACGGCTTTACTTTGGGATTTAGTACTCAACCCTTCAATTGTTTCAAATACCTTTTCGATTAATTGTGGCATTTCTGAAACAGGAACCGGATTGTTAGCCACGTGAGAAGCAACAATATCAGCGGTTAGAGCCAATAGCTCTTCTCGGTTACTCATCGGATTATCCATAGTTGCTCCTGCATGACTTTTAACGTGCAATATACAATACATCGTCCCCCACTACTCACAGGCGATATATGTAACCTACATAGGAATTGTAATAAAATTCAAGTAAATAAAATAAAGATTTAATAATTAATCATCAGTTTATGATTAATAAAGTGTTAATCATTTAATAATAAAGTGAAGATAAGTGCATCAATTTTTATACCTTTTACAGTATTGAAGTAAGCTTTCCTCACACCTTTCTTTTGAAAGCCGTATCTATTGTATAAAGAAATTGCGTTGGTATTATCCGCACGAACCTCTAGATGAATAAGTCTACACCCCTTTTCCTTCAAGGCCTTAGCGGTTGTATCCAATAATATATAACCCACTCCTTTTGAGCGTTCTTCAGGTAAAACAGCAAGTGTTAGTATCTCTGCTTCATCTATTGTTTGGCTATAAAGAATAAATCCCAGTGGAATGTTCTCGCATATCGATATTTTTGAAGCAACTATAGGAGTAGATAACAATTGTTTGAACTCTTGTGAAGCCCAGCCTCGCTCGCCTTGAGGTTCAAAAGCTTGCTGATGGATATGTGCGAGGACATTAAAATGCTCTGGGCCACTATCTTTAACGGTTAAAGTGGGTAATTTTGATATAGCCATCATTGGTATTGAAAAACGGGTTTGGCCCGTATGGCATCAGCCTCACGCATATAAAGTGGCACCGCTTCGCCCTTCACTTGGCCAGCTGTTACCGCACGGCAAATAGCATCAGGGCTCATTTTTGCTTGTTGTATATTCAGCCCTAGAGCCGCTTCGGCCTCTGACAATGTTGCTCCTGGCAGAAATACTCCAACTATAGTCCCTGCTTGTGGCATATCACCAACTTCACTTTCAGCTAAAACCATTGTTATCACATCGCCAGAAGGCATCCAGCATCCATCCATAAGCTCAAAACTTTGCCACTGCAACAAACCACCACGAGCCGCGACACAAGCATGAAGCGGTTGAGGTAAGGTGGTGTCAGCCGATAGGGCCATCAAATCAAACACTGATATACCGTATAGAGATGCACCTGTTGCCAGTGCCAATCCTTGCGCCGCAGCTATAGCAACCCGCACTCCAGTAAAAGTGCCCGGCCCCGTGACACAAATAATTTCTGATAATTGCTCATAGACGACACCAGCTTCAGCCATTGTTTCCTCAACCATTGGTAATAGCCTTTCAGCGTGCCCCCGGCCCAATGTTTCAGACATTCGTGCAATAACTTCTCCATCTCTGAAAATGTAAGCATTACAGTCGCTTAATGTTGTATCAAGAAATAATTGAGTCATAGGATTCAAAGCACACTTACGGCTTCGGCAAAGTCAAGCCGAGGACTGCGAGGGAAAATACCGTCACTGCTGCCATAACCCAAAGCGCAAATGAAATTTGACTTTATTTGTGTGCCTTTAAAGAAGTCCGCGTCCACCGCTCCGTTATCAAAGCCTGACATAGGACCGCAGTCTAAGCCCAATGTCCGGGCCGCCAACATCAAATAAGCGCCTTGCAAAGTTCCGTTTCTAAAAGCTGTCATCTCAGCTACTTCTGGGTCCGCGAACCAGCTTGCTGCCGTTTGGTCATGGGGGAAAAGTTTGCTTAAATGATCTGCAAAAGCCAAATCATAGCCTATTATAACTGTTGCAGCTGAACTCAATATCTTGGGCTTATTGCTATCCATTACATGGCTGGCCAAGCGTGTTTTAGCAGCATCTGTAACATTAAACACAAATCGCGCCGGGGAGCAATTGGCACTGGTCGGCCCAAATTTCATCAGATCATACAATTGCTGCCAAATACCATCCGGTACCTTTCTATCTGACCAGACATTAGCGGTTCTGGCCTCTATGAACAATTGGTCTTGAACGGCACTGTCTAAAGAGTTTGCCACGAGGTTTCTCCACTGAATAAAAATTCTAGCTCATTTTATACGTTTCTAAGTGGGCACTTGCCAGTTTTTTAAAACTGGGTCAAACTGCTTGTTATGAACAGGCATCTTTTTACAGCATTTTGGACACTATTCTCTGCTTTAACCGCTGCGGTTATTTCCTATTCACCAAGCGTTTATGCTGAAGACACATCCGCTGTTGTGTTGGTTTATCACCGTTTTGGGGAAGACAGTATTCCTTCGACTAATATTCGCTTAGAACAATTTGGGGCGCAGCTGAAGTATTTGGCGGAGAATGATTTTCAATTTTTGCCGCTAGACCAAATTATCACACGCTTGAAAAGTGGTCAGTCTGTGCCAACTAAAACCATCGCAATTACCGTTGATGACGCTTATCGCAGTGCCCTAATACAGGCTTGGCCAAGATTAAAGGCTGCGGGCATTCCGCTCACCCTGTTTGTTTCAACCGACCCTGTGGACGCTGGCACAAGGGGCTATATGAGCTGGGATGAAATTCGCCTGCTTCAGGCTGATGGCGTTTTAATTGCCCACCACGGAGCCGCCCACATCCATATGCCACATGCTGGCTTACAAGCCGCGAAAGCCGATATGGAGCGCGCCTCAGCTCGGTTTAAAGCAGAGCTGGGCATGGTACCTAAGTTATTTGCTTTTCCTTACGGCGAATATAACCCCGCCTTAATGCAAATGATTGAAGACATGGGCTTTACAGCAGCTTTTGCACAGATATCTGGTGCCGCTGGCGCGTCCGGGCCCTTTTATGCCCTGCCACGTTTTCCGATAAATGAAAATTATGGCACCATGGACCGCTTTAAGCTGGTAGCTGCTACTAAGGCATTGCCGCTGCGAGATGTAATACCCAAAAGCCCGGTTATTGAGGCAGAGCATAATCCACCCCTGCTCGGCTTCACGGTTACAGATAGCAAAATATCGCTGAAAAATATGCAGTGCTACCCTAGCCACTTGGGCAAGGCGGCAAATCTTGTACAAGTTGGTGACAGCCGCTATGAAGTGCGCTTTGACAAGCCCTTTCCCAAAGGCCGCAACCGTATTAATTGCACAGCCCGTGACCGTGATGGCCGCTGGTTCTGGTTTGGCAAATTTTTCTTGGTCCCCGGCGGCAAGTTAGATTAATCGTCACCTAAATGGATTTATTCCACCGCCCGCACTTCGGTCACTTCAGGCACATAATATTTTAACAGATTTTCAATGCCATGCTTTAAAGTCATACTGCTGCTTGGACAACCCGCACAGGCCCCTTGCATTTTAAGGTAAACCACACCTTCTTTGAAACCATGATACACGATATCACCGCCATCTTGCGCCACAGCAGGCCGTACCTTCTGGTCTAGCAACTCTTTGATCTGGTGAACTATTTCTGGGTCCGCACCATCATCCTCATCGCCACCCGTTATAACGACGCCTTCTTCCAATATGGGGCTGCCCGTCATGAAAAACTGCATCAAGGCACCAAGTACGTCAGCCTTTAAATCTAGCCAATCAAGGTCTTGATCTTTTGTGACGGTAACAAAATCATAACCAATGAATACACCCGCCACGCCATTTATGCCAAAAAGACCGCGCGCAAGCGGTGATTTTTCCGCTTCTTCAGATGTTGGAAAGTCCACCGAACCAGCCTCCAACATAACTTTGCCCGGCAAAAATTTTAAAGTTTCTGGGTTAGGGGTGATCTCGGTTTCTATAAACATGACCATTTTCCTCTGAATTCAATTTCTACCCACTTATGTGGCGCTTTGGAGCCCATTCGTCAAGCCACATAACAATCATTTTTTTTCGCCCCTTCCCATAAAGGCCATAATTCGCGTAAGAATATAAGATAGTAACATGAAAACACCCGCAAATTTCAGTAAAGGCCCTCCATTGGCACGAAAACGCAAAATTATTCATAAAGCGACCCGGTCGGATAAAAAACGCTTTATCAACAAAGCCGATAAAAAGGCCATGGACCCCTTTGCTCCCTCAAGGCCTCTGCTGCGCAAAATAAGCTATTGGAGTGCGGTTTTTGGCATATGGTCGATCATTTTCGGCATTATAGGCTTTTTGTATCTTGCCCATGATTTGCCTGATTTAGATGATTTACCCCAACCCGGCGCAGGTGACCAAGCCATTGTAGTTAAAGCGAGCAATGGCACGACGCTGGTGAGATATGGCCCTGTTTATGGTTCTTTTTTGCCCTATCAGCAAATTCCAGATAGCATGACCCAAGCCATCATAGCTATTGAGGACAGGCGTTTCCTTAGCCACAGCGGTTTTGACAGTCGGGGCTTTTTCCGCGCCATGTGGCAAAATATTACATCCGGCAAAATTCGTGCGGGCGGCAGTACGCTAACCCAGCAGCTCGCTAAAAACATGTTCCTATCTTCTGAGCGCACCATGACCCGCAAAGCGCGGGAGCTGCTGTTAGCCTTTTGGCTAGAAGTGAAATTTTCCAAGCAAGATATATTAACGCTGTATTTGAACAGGATTTATTTTGGCGGCGGGGCTTACGGCATTGACGCAGCCTCGCGCAAATTTTTCGGCCATAGCGCCAACCATTTGTCGATACCAGAGGCCGCCATGCTCGCGGGGTTGGTCCAAGCCCCATCCCGACTTGCTCCCCATATAAATGCCGATGGCGCTTGGGCGCGAGGGCAAATTGTTCTCGGCCGCATGGCCCGCGAAAATATGCTAACCGAAAATGCTGCCACCAACTTAAAGCAACGCCCACCAACAATTATAATTCCAGCTGTAGGCCAAGATGTGCGATATTTCACAGATTGGATTAGCAGCCGCATTACAAATACTCTCGGTCCAACAGGGCGGTCGGTAATTATTTATACGACCCTAGACCCTGCAGCACAGTCAGCCGCAGCCTCTGCTCTTGATCGTGGCATTAGCGGAGAAGGTAAAAAACGCAATGCCTCACAGGGGGCCATTATTGCAATAGACCCGGACGGAGCGGTGCGGGCGATGGTCGGCGGTGTTCACTATGCCAAAAACCAATATAACCGGGCTGCCCATGCCCAAAGACAGCCCGGCTCTGCTTTCAAGCTATTTTCCTATCTCACAGCGATTGAAAACGGTTTGGAGCCAGATGACATCTACATCGACGAGCCAATAACGGTAGATAAATGGAGCCCCAAAAACTATAGCGGAAAATATAGCGGTAAAATGACCGCTGCTGAAGCTTTCGCCCGTTCCATTAATACTATTGCTGTCAAAATATCCGAAGAAACTGGCCGCGATAAAATTGTTACCATGGCGAAACGGTTAGGCATTAGCAGCAGTATTAAACCCGTTGCCAGCCTGCCACTTGGTACCGAAGAAGTTTCGGTTTTAGACCTTGCGGGAGCCTATGCAGCCATTGCAAATGGCGGCCACCGTTCTAAGCCATATGGAATATTAGAGATAACCAACCTTGACGGCCAAGTGCTTTACCGCCGCCCACGCCCAGCCCTTCGCCCTGTTTTAACTTATGAAACCGCTAGCACCATGGCCGGTATGCTGCAAGGGGTGGTGCAATTTGGATCAGGCAAAAACGCGAAAATTGATCGCCCTGTTGCCGGTAAAACAGGTACTAGCCAAGATAACCGAGATGCAGTTTTTGCTGGCTTCTCCAGTGACCTAATCTGTGTGGTTTGGGTGGGCAATGACGATGACACGCCGATGAAGGCGGTCACAGGTGGCGGCCTGCCCGCCCGCATTTGGGCAAATTTCATGATTGAAGCCCATGCAGGACATCCGGTTAGGCCCTTGCTTGTGGACGCGGGCCTATACCGAGGCATGCAAGGGGGGCCCGAAGGTCAACCGGGTGAAAAAGTCGAACCTGCGAAAAAGAAGAAGAAAAAGCGTGGCTTTTGGGCGCGGCTGTTTGGCAAGAAAGCCGATTAGTTTAAAGCTCAGCACCAGATACATATATTAAGTATAACCATTCAACTCAGTTTTAATTATGGTCTTTCTGCGATCAAGTTCGTTACTGTTTGGATGTTATGCATCCAATCTACTGTAATTGCATTTCTAAACGAGATTAACTCAAACATTTTATCATAGTCAGCTTGTGCATTTCTATTGAAAATTGGCTCGTGATGAGCGATGCGGTTACGAAGCTTCCTTATCTCTGAAATATCAGAAAATATTTTTCCTCTAAGTTCTGCTATAGTCAATTCCGCTGCTTGTGGAAAAACATCTTGGATATGAGGCCCCCAAATTCTATTATCATGCCTTGCTGTAAACATTTTTTCCCAGAACACAAACTTTAGTTCTGCAACAACCCTTCCCATAGTTGGGTTATCCATTCGAGCAATATTTTGCAGATTTTTTCTAGGGTTATATCCACGAGTAGGGCTAGGTAGACTTAGAATAAATGTATCATTCCACGGCCAATTTGAGGTATAAACCCTTTCTAGGCACTCTACGACTGCATTTCGGAGACTTATTTCTAGAAAATGAAGGGGCACTATAAAGGCGGATGATAACTCTAAATTCCATTTGTATAGTTGGAGTGCCGCCGCTCGGTCATTCTCGCAATGCTGTAGGTAAGTAGCAAAACGTGGCTCTGATAATATTTGAGGGATATTTGAAAGTTGATTGGAAGAAAATGACATTCTAAAATTCTTGTGATATTTGATTTTATTTGACAGCAATAGCATTAAAGAGATACTATGTACACAGATGTTATGGGATTCGTGGGTGAGAACCTCCACTCGTAACGATAAGAATACTGAAAGCTCACTTTTTAAGTGGGCTTTTTGTTTGACTTTTTATTGAAGAGTCTACCTGAGCTATAATTCAGATATACTCCTAGTTATTTCGATACAGCCAATAACAAATGGCCTTCTTTGCGCAGCCATCTGCGCTGCTTATGCCAATCGGGCACAAGGGACGTTACATGGGCCCAAAAGGCTTTCGAATGGTTCATTTCGCGCAGATGGGCCACCTCATGAGCTGCAACGTAATTTAATACGGATGGCGGTGCCAAAATTAACCGCCAATTAAAGCGCAAGCCGCCACTGGCCGAACAACTACCCCAGCGACTGCGCATATCACCTATGGAAACACGGCTATAATGCACCCCTAAACTAGATGCATGCTGTTCCACATGGGGCATCAATATTTTTTTAGCTTCAAGCTTCAGCCAGCGCATCAAACGCCCTGGTGCATGGGCAACCGGGCCACCAACGATGATTTGGCCGTCTATATGCCACACCCCGCGCGTTTTATCAGGGTCAAAAATAATGCGGATCTTTTCACCGCCAAAATGAATATTGGCACCACCCTGAAGCTTCACGATTGGCACTGCTTTATCTATTTGGGTTTGGACCCATTTCTGCTCTGACACTGCAAAAGCCAATGCTTTGCGTTCGCTAATACCCGGCGGCACCGTGAGCTTTAACAATCCTCCGGCGCGTTCCACCCGCAGTGACAAGCGCTTAGCGCGGGCATTTCGTTTCAGCTCCAAGGCTATAGATCTGCCCCCCACCATTATTTGATGGCGAGAGCTCACTTTGACGGCCCCTCCGGCCAAGTCACTAAATGGTCTTCTAGGTCCCCTGCATCCCGTTCGTCCACCACATGGCCGCCCACACTTATACCAGCTTCTGCCACTGAATTTGCAGTGTTGCTAACCAGTGGGTGCCACGCAGGCAGGTCTTTTCCTTCGTTAATCAGCCGGTAAGAACAGCTTTTAGGTAACCAAACATGATCACCAACCGTTGAAGGGGTCAGAACTATACATCCAGGGACAAACCTTTGACGTTCAGCGTATTTTTTGCAACGCGCCGTCTGAGTGTCAAGCTGCCGGCAAGCCACATTGGTGAAAAAGACCTCATCGGTTTCTTCATCTTGTAATTTATGCAAGCAACATTGGCCGCAACCGTCACAGAGCTGCTCCCATTCATCCCGTGTCATCTCTGTCAAAGGCTTAACTTGCCAAAATGGAAGCTCTGAACTCACAGCAATGCTTTCAGCTTGTCGGCGACCATCACCGGCGTATCTCGGGTCGTAAATATCTGATTATAGGCCCCATCGCGCCCCATAACAAAAATCACATCCAGATGGTTCATCAAATAGTCATCCCCATCCCCTGATTGCCCCACTCGCTTGTAATATGCACCGAATATTTCAGCTATTTCCGCAATGACTTCATCACTGCCGCGCAAAGTTATTAGGCTGGGGTGATATAATGTACGAAAATTACCCAATTCTTCCGCCGTATCACGGTTGGGGTCTACGCTAATGAATATGGGTTGAAAATTATTTGTATCCAATCCATCAGCTTCTAACATTTCCAGCGCCAGTGAAAGCTTGTCCATGGCCGCAGGGCAGGCATCAGGACAAAAGGTATAACCGAAATAAATCAGTTGGTATTTCCCCCGCATTTGCTCGCTGGTAATCACCTGCCCTGTGTGATCGGTCAGTGAAAATTTGGAAACTGGCCCTCCGCCATCAGATACAACAAGGTTAGTCCGGCCCGGTAAATTTTCACCCATCATGGTGAGATAGATAAAAACCGCTACAAAAACGACGACAGCGCCCCAAGCAAAAATTCGAATTTGTTTCATGCCTTCAAGGCTCCCTAATTTCACACATCTATGTTACAATAGCTTCAAATTTCAAGGTTACCCTTGACCCAGAGCCCTGCATATGGTTTCAGAAAGCTATATAAGGTGGTTACCATAACATGTCGATGACGACCTATTTATAGAGCTATTATTTGTACCATAGGTGAAAGAATATTTATGATCCGATTATTTGCAACTGTGTTTTTAATTTTCTGGGTGCCTATAGCCGCGAACGCCGGTATTAGCCCGCAATATGACCTGCTTAAGGCCGTTGAACGGCAAAATGTTGAAGAAGTAAAAAAATTACTACGTTCTGGCGTTTCACCTAACACCCGCCTACGCAGCAGCGGAGACCCTGCGTTGGTGATCGCTGCCCGAAAGGGAAATCGCGAAATTATGGAAATATTATTGAAGGCAGGTGCAAACCCAGACATTGCCACAAGGGACGGCAAATCAACCCCCTTGATCATTCGCTCAACGGTCGGCGATGTGCTCGGCGTACAATTGTTACTAAACTATAAAGCTGACGTTAATGGTGGCCGCAGAACTTTGGGTGCGCCATTGATCGAAGCGGTAAGGGGCAAGAAATACAAGGTCGCCAAAATATTAATTGATGCGGGTGCCAAATCAAATATTGGCGATGTTACGGGCCAAACCGCCTTGGACTATGCCCATATTAGCCGCTCTAAACGCATGATTAAAATGATAGAAAGTGCTGAGGCCAAAACCTAATGCATGAGCCCCAAGTCGCTCTTGTTCTTTTGCTACAAATAGCAGCGGCCATTCTTCTTGATATATTACTGGGTCGGCCAAGGCTTCTTGGTCGTGTGCCCGGCCCTGATAGCCTATTGCATACTATGAATATATGGCTTTCAAAACGCTTAGATCGCGCCCGACGCAGTGATGCAAACAGGATTGTGCGTGGTCTGCTGGCGTTGCTTGCCTTAAGCTGCTTATTATGGCCCTTTGGAGCATGGCTGGACAGCTTTACCCATAGCGGTGGTCTTGGCATAATATTTACCACCTTATTGCTAACATTACTGATAGGCCAACGTGCTGTGTGGGACACGACCAAAGCCTTGTGTAATAAGTTGAAGGAAACATCCAACGCCGACGACAAAACCCGTTACGGTGCGGCTCGCTGGGCAATCGAGCGCATAAACATACGCTTTGCGGACGGTTTGGTTGCCAATACTGTCATATATGTATTATTCGGTTTTTCGGCGTTACTTATATACCGAGCACTTACCATGGTAATTGCCGTTGGCTCGCCCAATGGGGTTAAAGCTCCCAACAGCCCCTATTTCTTTGGTCTTGTAAAACTTTATAATTTTTTCGGTTTTCTTATGGGCAGCCTTGCCGGAATTATCCAGCGACTAGCAGCTATTTTTGTCCCTAAAGCACGCCCATTTGCTGGATTTCCCGCATTGGGCATCATTGAAGATAGCCTAGCCGCTCGCCGTATTCCCTTAATGACAATGGCACATACATTAGGGTATAATTTTAAACTTAATATTGAAGTGAATGACAGCAATGCAACATGGATTGGCCCGGGTGACGGCAAAGCGCGGTTAAACGGACAAGATATCAAACGCGCTCTATTGCTGGCTTGGATCAGCACTGGATTGTTATTACTTGTTGTCCTATCAATTATTTTGGCTTTTAACATGCTATGACCCAACCTTCTAATCAGTCAGCTAACAAAGAATTTCCACCTTTAACAATTGAATTTGATATCAGGCTTTATACACTGTTATCCATCCGTTGGTTGGCAATTTTTGGTCAATTATTTGCCTTGTTATTTGTAAAATTTTACATGGGATATGACCTTTCCCTAGTCCTTTCTTTACCTATCGTTCTGGTATCTGTCGCTTTAAATATAATTTTAATGATAACGCAAGGTGCGCATCACCGACTGAGCGAAAAAAGCGCCGCCCTTCAATTAGCCTATGACCTTACGCATTTAACTGCATTGCTCTTTGTCACCGGCGGTCTTGCAAATCCCTTTGCGGTTTTAATGATTGCACCGTTGGCTTTTGCATCCAATATTCTTGGAAAGCGGTCAAGTTTATCTCTGCTGGTATATGCTACTGTCTGCGTATCTATTTTAGCCTTAAGCCCTTACACCTTGCCATGGAACGGCGCACCACCTGTTTTAGAGGCCGTCTATCTTTTTGCCCACTGGCTTGCGCTGGTTTTCACCATGATATTTTTGGTGCTATTTATGGTCCGTATCGCGGAAGATACACGGCGGCGCAATCGCGCTTTAGAAGTAACCCAAGCAGCGCTTGCCAAGGAACAAAAATTAGCGGCAATGGGAACATTGGCAGCCGCAGCTGCCCATGAATTGGGGACGCCACTTGGCACCATCATGCTTGCCGTCCGTGACCTGACCGACTTTCAAGATGTGCCAAAAGACCTAAAACCCGACATAGATATCATCATGGAAGAGGCCCAACGTTGCCGCAATATTCTAGCCGAAATTAGCGCCCTTAGACGCGGAGAGCTGGAAGACCCCTTTGCATTCCAGCCCCTTGATGCATTGGTGCATGAAGCAGGCGCACCCCACGCTGAGCGCGGACCAAAAATTGTTATCGTTCGGGATAAAAGCAGCCAACCGGTTATCCGCCGCCAACCTGAAATTATTCACGGCCTGCGCAATATACTCGAGAATGCTGTTGGCTTTGCAGACTGCCGCGTTGATGTAAAAATTAACTGGGATGACGATACTGTTCATATCAATATTAGCGATGATGGCCCGGGTTTTAGCCCCCATATTTTGCGCCAATTGGGAGAACCTTATATTAGCCATCGCCCAGGAAATGACCAACCTGATGGCGGGCTTGGTCTTGGCGTCTTTATTGCAAAAACATTGCTTGAACGCACGGGGGCCGCTATGTCCTTTAGTAATAATGATCTCGGAGGGGCAAGCGTTCACTTAAGTTGGCCGCGTGTCCAGCTTGAAGGACCCGTTACTAACCAAGAAGGCAATAAGCATGACTGATACCGACCCCATTGCAAATAAAGGTAGTTTGTTAATTGTTGAAGATGATAGAATCTTCAGGGGTCAATTAATGCGCGCGATGATCCGTCGGGGATTTGATGTTATTGAGGCAGCTTCCATTGCTGACGCTAAAGCAACCATAGATGAACAGTCGCCGGACTATGCCGTAGTAGATATGCGCTTAGGCGATGGTAATGGCCTAGATTTGGTGCCGTGGCTGCATGAACGCCTGCCCCAAATGCGGATCATAATTTTAACGGGCTACGGCAATATTGCCAGTGCGGTAGCCGCTGTAAAAAGCGGCGCTGTAGACTATTTAGCTAAACCCGCAGAGCCGGATGAAATTGCCGCAACATTGTTATCATCAGGCCAAGAAGCGCCGCCGCCACCCGAGAATCCAATGTCGGTTGATAGGGTAAGATGGGAGCATATCCAGCGGGTCTATGAACTATGTGATAGAAATGTCTCGGAAACAGCCCGGCGCCTAAATATGCACCGCAGAACACTTCAACGAATCTTAGCAAAGCGCTCACCTCGATAAGTAGCGCTTAAGGCTGAAATATTCATTTAGTGATAGGGCTAATCGCTTGTCCCTGAAAAAGCGTGATTCCAAGTGACGTGCCTTCCCTCAAACTCTTTTGGTCATCTACACCGCTTAAAATGACATGCTCACGACCAATTTTTGACACCATTTCAATCATTTGGCGTCTTTCACTAGCGCTAAAATCATAAATGGCGCTGTCATTACGCAACCGTATTTTAACAAAGTCCGCTTTCATTGAATCCGCTTTCATCAATAAAAAGGCCAAGGGTTCAATTTCATTAATGCAAAATTTGAAGCCTTTTTGCCCCAATTTATCAGCAGCCTTTTTGAAACGCACTGGGTCTTCGAGCATATCAGAAAGTGACATCTCTATAATGAACTGACTGCGAGGAGTATTGCCTATTCCTTTATCAAAAATATCAAAAGATTGCCCCACAACTGATGCAGCAGAAACATGAATACTGGCCGCCATGGTTTTTGCATCACCCATGCTGTGGCCTGAGGCAAGAATGCGCTCTGAAAGGAATTCCATTATATAACCACGAAACCATAGGTTTGATTCTATATCGACATCAGGCAGCAAAATCTCACGCACCACATCCAATGGAATAAAGCGTGTAGTAAAAACAGGAGCCTGACCACCCTTTACAACAGCCATCACCTGTTGGCGACGCAGAAGGTTGCTGACATCAACGGTTTTTAGCCCATCAATTAATTGTCGCAGGGAAGTCGTATCTAAAGCCCGCCCACTGCGCTTAGTTTGAGCATCTGGCATTTCAATGGTTACCGTTCTGGTACCCTTGCGCATGCTCGGTGAGCTGGTTGATGTTTTCTCATACGAATCGGAGCCTGTATTCTGCCTTGGAATTCTCGGAGCCGCTGGTCGCAAAGGTGCAGCGCCAGTATTGGTGTATGATGAGGCGATCTCTATAAAGAATTTATAATCGCGCTCAAGTGGATACCAACCGATAAAGGCATCTGATGTACATTGAACCGGGTCTAAGTTTTTTACGATCATCGAATCTGATAGTTCGCGCCGAATTTGAATTAGCGTAGGCTCAATATCATCTGGCTTAGCGCCGTTTAAAATTATGATAGAATCTGCGTTGGGCATGCCGAACATACGCGAATCAGCAAAGCGCGCCACCAACTTTCGTAAATGCTGGGCCACCAACTGCCGATAATATGATGCTTGAAACTGCTTCTCCAAAGCCGACAATTGAATCACTAAAGCCGTTCGGTCTTTAGAATGTCGCTTCAATTGCTTTGCATATTCCAACATTTGTTTTGTTTGGGAAATTTGTCCCAGTTTTTTCGCCATACTTCACCCGATAGATAAATATTTAGTCTAAAATGTATCTTTTTACTTCATAGATCAAGTCTGACTTATCTACTAGTATTGATCTTTTCATTGGCCATTCCGATGGATCCACCAAGCACTTTCATTGATCGTATAAATTGGACGGTAATGGTGGAT
The DNA here is from genome assembly GCA_021774735.1 of Alphaproteobacteria bacterium. GTDB lineage: Bacteria > Pseudomonadota > Alphaproteobacteria > Sphingomonadales > Kordiimonadaceae > JAJFIS01. The sequence goes on from JAJFIS010000022.1 coordinate 72,220, forward strand.
TTTCGTGTGGGAAAGTGGCTGATTAAATTGATTATCAAGCACCAAAATATCGCCGTCTAGATAGACCGCTAAAATAGCATGAGCTACTTTCAAATTTTCATCCTGTACCACAGCAATGCGCATGCTATCGCCATCAAATCCTAATTTCTTCAAGAGGATATATTTGCTAATCGCATAATCTTCACAGTCCCCGTCTTTACGAAAAAATTCTTTTGGTGTTGCCCAATAGTCCGGCAAGCTCCAATTCACTGGGTCAATAATATACCGGCGTAAATTAATATAACTATTGATAGCCTTCACTTGTTGAGAGGATGTTTTGCCCCTCAAGCCTGCGACAAATTCATCTATTGCCACACTGGAATAGCCAGAATCACGCCGCCGTGCTGCCCGCTGCAGAGGACTTAAAGGTTTATCGGCGCTTGTTGCCATCTTTGGCTTGTTGGCATCTGCTGCTTGCGCTTTGTGATAGCGCATCCACATACCCTTCCATTTGGTGAAAGCGCGCATATCTTCTGAACGCGCTTCGCGAACACCAAATAAAGTGGCTTCATTGGAGACTTGAATGCTCTTTGGCTGATTTTTATCATCATAGATAGCTTGCAGGGGCTGGCCCAATCCATAGCCCACCAATAAAACTACCCACAGCAACCCTTTTCTAAATTGCCTATTTATAATCTGAGCTTTTTGATAACAAATTGCCAACTACCAACCTCACAAATAATAAATGCGTAAAATTCAAGCATGTAATTATATTAGTATGAATCACAATGTCATGCCTGTCGATCCTCTATTACATGATATTTTAGCTAATAATTGATGAATTTGCTTTCCCAAATGCCAACTTCTTTATACCCTGCAATTTGGAACAATAAAAAAGGACAGCTAACTGATGACGCTTTCTGAGAATAATCGCATTGGGCTGGCGAGCATTAGCCTGTTGGTTGTTTCAATATTGGGGTTTTTCTTAATCTGGCAGTTCGCAGAAAAGGAAAAAGCGAAAGACTTAAATGCCTGGGAAGAACGGTTAAATTTAATAGCCGCCAGCCGCTCTGATGCCGTATCGGCTTGGCTTAACCGACATTTAGAATCCCTAAAAACTCTATCGGATGATGCATCACTGCAAATTTACACCAGTGAAATTGCAACTGACCCCTCTACATCAGAAGCACAGCTAAGCTTTGTGCGTAATCTGCTGAATACCACCGCCCAAAATACTGGTTTCCATGAGAACCGTCCTATGGACCAGATTCAAGCTAATGTCAGGGCATCTGATCGTGCTGGTTTAGCGCTTGCTTTTGCCGACGGAAAAGTCATGATAGCATCATCTGGCATGCCACAAATTGCAATACCCACCGATTTAATGAAAATAGGCCAAAGCTTCATCACTATGGGGCCTTCACTTAGTGACCGCACTCCCTTAATATTATTTGGTGCCCCCGTTGGCACCCTCGAAGGCTTTTCCACCGGCAACATCAATCGACAAGCATGGGTGATTGGTGCCAGAGCAATGGATGATGATTTTCTGTCCCTTTTAAGCCAACCCGGCGTCGCCCATGAAAGTGGGCGAACATACCTTGTGCAAGCGGTTGGGGACACTGATGCCGTCACCATTTTAACACCTTTAACCGAGGGTGGTCGGCACCCTGAGACCCTAAAAAATCAAGCGGCAGCAGAAGCCATTAAGCAACCCGGTAAAGCCCGCATATTACCCGGTGCATTGGGAAGCGATGTTATGGCCACAGGGCGCGACCTATCTGCACCTGTCGACTGGGTTCTTGTGCGTAGTATTGCCGCAAAAGAAGCGCTATCTACCGTTAATAGCCGCCGTAATGAGTTGATCACTACCCTGTCTATTGCCGCATTAACCCTAGGGATAGTTATCTTCCTTGTCTGGAAATTGGGCGTATCCCATAAACTTTCAGCCGCCTTGACCCAGAGCGCCCACTTATCAAAAGAAAATGCCCAACTTAACGAATTTTTGGTCAGTGTCAGCAATAGCCAACCCACTGCAATTGCAGCGGTTGATATATCCCTTACTATCCGCCATGCCAATAACCGCATGGGCGAGCAGATTGGCGCCAATGGGCACCACCTCATTGAACGTCCACTTGCTACTGCATTCCTAGGGGAAGACAGTAAACGAATTTGTGCTGCGGCCCAACAAGCAGTTGACGGAAAAGCTAACAGCTTTTTGCACCAGCTTGTAACTTCCAACAAAACATATCAAATCGACTGTATTCCACTACAAGATGGTAATAACCCGGATGCTGCCGATGCCCGCGCCCTAATTGTTATGCAAGATGTCAGTGAGCTCATTCATGCGCGGGAAGAAAGAGAGGCCTTTTTCGATGAGCTTGTATCTACGCTAGCTTCAATAATTGATGCCCGTGACCCATGGAGCAAAAAGCATAGCGCCCACCTTGTCCAAGTGGCAAATGCCCTAACTGAAGCCATGAAACTAGATGAGGTTGAAGCACAAACAACCCTTACCGCAGCTCGGTTGATGAATTTGGGCAAGATATTAGTACCCCGTGAAATTCTGGTAAAACAGACACCGCTGACAAAAGGTGAACTTGTTCTAGTGCGTGAAAGCATTCTTGAAGGCGGCGCATTTCTAAGTGATCTGTCCTTTGGCGGCCCCGTTGCAGATACCATTAAGCAAGTGCAGGCCCACTGGGATGGCACTGGATTACCTAGTGGCTTAGCCGGCGAAGATATTTTGATCCATGCCCGAATTTTATCCGTTGCAAATGCTTTTGTCGCCTTAGTTAGCAGCCGTGCTCACCGGGATGGAATGGACTTTGACCGAGCAGTGGAAATTTTATCTAAAGATTCTGGTGCGCACTATGACAAGTCCGTCATTACAGCACTGGCCTATATTCTTGACCATGGGGATGGCCGGGAAAAATGGGCCGCTTTCCGCGAACAGCATTCATCCAATGACGATTGATTATATTTCAAGAATTGCTCGTGCATGTAACTATTCACATAATTATAGGATGCGGGATGCTGTTATAAATTAGCGGCTATAGTTTCATTCAGTCCATTAATTAATTCACGTCCTTTTGCGCCGCCATCACCGCAGATACGGTGTTCCACGACCAACCGTATAGCGGATATATGATTATTAATAACTTGGGAATTACTAACCCCACACTCTGCAACATTGCGGCCATATTCGCATAAAATACTGCTAATCTCAGTTAAAAGGTCATAGCCAAAGGTTGACCCCATACCCTTAATATTATGGGCTATACCGTAGATTTCATCAGAAACTTCCTCTGGTGGAGAAGCTAACGGAGGAAGGTCCACAGCGAGTTCAACCAGCCGCGTAACGCTTCCGTCGATATAATCGATGAATTGTTCCGCCAATGCGGCCCTATCATCAATACTTAGTTGTGCCATAGCTTCCATAATTAGAACCCCGCCAAAAATAACTATTTTATGTTAGAGGTAAATTATTAATTTTCTGTGTACCAAACGGCTTGACTTAAAGAAAACACAATATATGTATGGGCATTATTGATATGCTATACAAACCTATGATACTAGTGCCTGTCATTAATATACTGTCTATAACTTGGTGAATGCAAATCATACAACCCTATTCAATTCTACGGAGAAGAGACCGTGAAATCGACTGAAACCGCCCAATTACAAACTTATCTTCAGTCAAAGTTTGACAATGATAACATTCGCTTAATGCGCCGACCAAAAGCCAATGATTCGGTTGAGGTGATGCTTGGAGATGAATTTATCGGCGTGCTTTATAAAGACGAAGATGAAGGTGAAATTTCTTATCAATTTCACATGGCCATACTCGAAGAAGACCTGACAACCTAAATGGAACAGGCTAAAAAGCTCCATTTCTCATTCGATATATAAATTACCTTGGGTAAAGTCGAGGGCAAAACTACGACCCTTCACTAAATCCATGCCAAAAAGGCCATAGGGCTGATCTGCCACACCAAGCTCTGAAAATATAAATGGATCATAAACGACCATCAATTGCTTGTACCACTGGGCGGCACCCGCTTTGAGTTTCTTGACTATAATCGCCCGTACATCACGGCGGCTACCAAAAACATCAACTATCTGATTAGGCACAGATTCTCTAGCATTAGGCGTTATTTTAGCATCAAATATAACCTGGCTAATTTTGTCAAATGATGCATTGTTTATGTGAGTAAGTTCTGCACCTAAGTCAAGAATAAAAGTGGTGCCTATACCCTGTACTTGGGCATCAATAACAAACAGGTGCCCCTTTTTCATGCCAAAGTTTTCTTTTCTAACTGGAATTTTTTGCCACTTACCCCACATTTTTTTAGAGGGTGTTCTTGTTGAGAAAAACTCAATTCGCTTCGTTTCATTATTCACAACAGTTAAATATTGCTCAAGGAAATCTAATCCTAATACACCTTGTGGGGTGCGACGTATTTCATGCCAATCTGGGAAAACTACGCCTTCATGCTGCTGTAAAGTTAAACCCGCAACAGATATATCACCAATAATAAAGGGCTGTAATTTCTCCAATTGTGCCAACCCTAAAACACGTTTGGGTCTTTTATCTAATGGTGAAAATTTTTGAAGAACGGCAAGGTTTTCAAAGGCTGATGTAAAGGTGGCTCCCGTGTCGATAATAAAATCATAGGGACCGTCACCATTTACCGTCACTTCTACTGTTACCAATCCACCATAGTCAAGGCGGTAAGGCAGGCTAGCCACCGGTTCAGCTTCACGGGCATAGATATTACTGGAAATAAAAGTTACAAAAATAATTGTAGCGAGCATCCCATAGAGGATCCGCATATCATTTTCTATATGGCTAACAAGCCTTTTCATAAAGTATATTATATGCTGCTACAGCATTTGCTGCAATCATACTTTAGTGCAGCAAATCATTGCACACATGAGTGTCATACTTTAGAGAGCCTGACCTGCGGCCCAACCACTTGCCCAAGCCCACTGAAAATTATAGCCCCCCAACCACCCGGTAACATCAACACACTCACCGACAAAATATAAACCGGGGATATCTCGTGTTTCCATTGTTTTTGAGCTTAAGTCATTGCAATCAACACCCCCAAGCGTCACTTCAGCGGTGCGGTATCCTTCTGTTCCTTGGGGTTTTAATTCCCACCCATTTAAAAAACTTGCAGTTTTTTGTAGATGCTCATTTGACAAAGATGCCATCGACACATCGTCCAAATGGTGCTTGAAAATAGCGTCGGCAAATCTATCTGGCATGCGGCCCTTTACAATAGTAGAAAGCAGTGCTCTCGGCCTAATTTTGCGCTGTTCCTCAAGCCACTTTTTAGCGTCTACTCCGGGTAAAAGATCAAGGGCTATCTTTTCTCCCTCCCGCCAATAGGAAGATATCTGTAGCATAGCTGGGCCAGATAGACCGCGATGCGTAAACAATAGGTTTTCATGGAAGCTCGCATCCCCTGCGCTGGCTATGACAGGCACTGAAACCCCCGTTAGGTTTTTCATAAAAGCTAAGTCATCATTTTGAAAAGTGAAGGGTACTAAAGCAGGCCTAGTATCAATCACATTCAGACCAAATTGTTTAGCCAGCCGATAGGCAAAATCTGTTGCGCCCATCTTGGGGATAGATAGGCCGCCCGTTGCTATAACGATTGCACTAGTGCTGATCACTGTGTCATTCACTTTCAGCTCAAAACCCTTTTGTGATTTGCAAACCTCTTCCACTTCTTGTGATAGGCGTAGGTCCACACCAAAAACCACACATTCGTCCAACAGAAGTTTTACAACAGCCGCAGAGCCTTGATCACAAAATAACTGACCAAGTTTTTTTTCACCCCAACTCAACCCGTTACGAGCAAAAAGATCCATAATGTCCCACTGGGTAAACCGCGAAAGTGCTGACTTCGCAAAATGGGGATTATGTGAGATATAGTTATTAGAATCTGCACCCAGATTAGTAAAATTGCAGCGGCCACCACCTGAAATCAGAATCTTTGCCCCTATTTTTTTTGCCCGTTCAAGCAAAAGAACATTTTTGCCTTTTTGTCCAGCAACAGCGGCACACATCAGACCCGCAGCACCACCGCCAATTATGATGACGTCATAATGCGGCATGCTTATATTCATCATTTAAAATTTCCATGTTAAGCAAACTAATAGCTACCATTGTTAATAATTATATCTAACAATATTTTGATTAATTATGTGAGACAAATAAGTAATATTTCTGTATTACTACCCTAATAATAAAACTTACATGGGCCTTTTAAACATCATTAACTATTCAATGCTACTCACATCATTATTAACGTGTTTATATCTTGCCCTATCCCCACAAGAAAAGGTCCTCAGGCATGGCTATTGCAAGCAATATTCTTAACAGCCGGTTTTTTACCGTACGAAATTCACTCCTTTCCATTCTCGCTATCTTTTTGACAATTATTTTGGGCCAAAGTGGCTTCAATATGTACCAAGCGCAAAGCAAGTCATCAGAGGCCGAACTTGCCCATCAAGTGAATGGTATCATTGACGAACTAACCTTAGCGGCTATTACACTTAGCAAAGAACGAACAGCTGTAAGTGTAGGTTATGGCTACGCCAGCCCCGCACCAAATGCCATTATCAACCGCATTAGTGATGGACATCGTCAAATTTCGGGCACCTTTACTGATGTATTAGAGAAGATCAAAGATATTGATGTCTTTATGAATAAGGATGGTAAAGCCCGCCCCGAAGCGACAAGTGCCATCAATGCCGTCGAAAATGCCTATCAATTCTACAGTGATATGGGCGATCAAATAATTACTGACCTTCGACAAGAAAAAGAACGGATTGACCCTGACGATGCATTCGCTGATCCTGTGTCTCTAAGAAAACTGCGTGGTCGGAATGTTTTTCAAATTTATAATAAATTGATTGATTCTTCAATTGCTCTGCGGAAAGCCGTTGAAACAAGATTAGCCGCCGATGATAGTCGTTTGGCAACTGCATCGCGTCTAAAGGGCATGCTGTGGACCATGATTGATTACTCAGGTCGCGAAGCTGCGTCCATTGGACAGTTTATTGCCGCTGGCAGCCTCATCAATACAGACAATCAAATTATTTTATCATCCTACCTAGGCAAGGTTGAAGGCGCATGGGATGAAGTACAAAGCATTTTAAAGTCTGACTTGGTGAATGCCAAAATCCGTGCTGGGGAAGCGAATATCCGCCAAAAATTTCAAGAAGATTTTGTTACTGAAAAATTTACAATCTATGATTCATCAAATTATAGCACTTCCGATCAAGCTGAAAATAATAGCATTCCCTACCATGTAAGTGGGGAACAATGGTCAACACTATCGTCCGAGGCTGTTGAGCCCATTTTAGAGATGAACCGTAATGCCAGCGAATTAGCCGCTGAACTGAATGAAGTCGCTGTGAGTGAGGCTGGTGCTGATTCATTCATGGCAATTAGTATTTTAGCGATCGTTTTGTTTGTTAGTGCCGTTGCAGGCTGGATAATTTTAACCCGAGTTGTATCCCCTATTAATAATTTATCCGATACCATGACCGTGCTTGCAAATGGCAACCTAGAAGAAAATGTTCTACATGCTGAAAGGCTTGACGAAATAGGCACCATGGCTAGATCAGTGCAAATATTTAAAGATAATGCCATCGACCGTATTCGCCTTGAAGAGGAACAACGCAAACGAGATGAAGCTGACCGCGAACGCCAAGAGAATGAAGAGCGCCGCACCCGCGATGAAACTGAACAACGCCGAACTGACCGTGAGGAACAAGAGCGCACAGCTCGGGAAAGTCGCCGTCAAGCCATGCTTGATCTTGCTGACCAATTTGAAGCGTCGGTTAAAGGTGTTGTCGAAAGTGTAGGCAAATCTGCCCACGATATGGAGGTTGCTGCACGCGGTATGACCGGGACCGCTGAAGAGACAGCAAACCGAGCTGATGTAGTGTCGCATGCTGCTCACCAGGCTAACTCTAATACTCAAATGGTGGCAAGTGCCGCAGAAGAGCTGTCAGCGTCTGTACGCGAAATTACAGGTCAGACCAACCAATCCAGTGATGCAGCCCGCGAGGCGGTAAGTAAAACTGAGAAAGCCAGTACGGATATTGGCAACCTTGCAAGCGCAGCCCAAAAAATTGGTGATGTGGTAAGCCTCATCAGTGACATTGCTGAACAGACAAATCTTTTGGCCTTAAACGCGACCATTGAAGCGGCCCGTGCCGGTGAGGCAGGCCGTGGTTTTGCCGTGGTCGCCAGTGAGGTTAAAAGCTTAGCTACTCAAACAGGCAATGCAACACAGGAAATTAGCGAGCAAGTAAGTGGTATGCAATCGGCAACAGATACTGCGGTTGTTGCGATTAATGAAATCCGCGATATTATCCGTGAGATACTGTCAACCGCTGTTTCCGTAGCCTCTGCCGTCGAAGAACAAGATGCATCAACGCAGGAGATTGCCCGCAATATCGGTGAAGTTTCAGCTGGTACAGAAGAAGTCACCAGCAACATTCAAGATGTGCATCAAGGTGCTACGGATACAGGCTCCACGGCAGAAGAAGTATTAATCGCTGCTCAATCTCTAACTTCGCAGTCGTCGGAATTGAAGTCTGAAGTGGAAAAATTCCTAGAAACTATCCGCGCATAAAAATACCAACAAAATTCAATGCATGGTATTTCTGCTGATAAACTTAAACAAAAAACCCGGCTTACTCAGCCGGGTTTTAAAATTCACTTTGTTCACCAACCTCAGTTGACTAAGCGTCAGATGCTTATCCTAAACGCCACGAAATCGGCAGGGTGAAGGTCAATGTATCCTTGGCATAGCCATCCGGCAGAGCAGGCATTGGATTCAAGCGCTCCATTAATCTAGGTACTTCTTTATCTAAAACTGATTTGCCTGTTGGCTGCACAATTTCATAATTCAAAATATTTCCACCCTTATCAATGGTCACTTTAACTTTGGCCTTGCCTTCAATTTCACGGGAAAGAGCCGCACGAGGATATGTTTGCTTTTTGCGAATTTGAGAAACAAGCTTCTTCTGCCATCCCTTCATATCTTGTGCGTTGGCTGGAGCAGAAATTGTCATCCCCGCCATTCCAGCCACGATAAAACTAGCTAGGCATATAGTTCTGAATGCTTTGCTCGACTTACTGATCATCTTTTTCCCCTTTGGATCATACATTTTCTAGCTTTAATAAGTTGCTCTTGAACAGGATATGCTTCGAGAAGCTTCCCAATCAAGCCATAAATAAGTGAAAAACATTCTAGACTTTAATTATTAACAATTTGTTCCATTGAATATCCATTTTTAGCCTTCCCTTCATAATAATCTGGCCTTGCCATTCCCTTATCTATCGCTATAGTGCCTCGGCCTGTAATTCACAGGAATAGTTTATGGTACGGAGCGGTGGCCGAGCGGCTTAAGGCGCACGCCTGGAAAGCGTGTTGGGGGCAACCCCTCCAGGGTTCGAATCCCTGTCGCTCCGCCATAAATTAATTACTCAACAAGTATTTCCTAAATATATCTATAGAATAAACCCCAAAAGAATCATTTTAAATACATCTTTAATTGCTTTTGCGACTAACGCCCTTTAAAGTGCGTTCATCTTAAGTATTTAATGAAGAAATACTATTAATTTGAAAAATCTCACCAACAATTAACAAATTAGTTAGATTCATTGATCTATGGTTTCAATGGTCGTGGGGAAGAGTGTAAAGAATAACTCGTTAGGGCGAGTTGATGTACCCATATTTATGGGGGAATATAAGCAGCGCCTAAAACACGGGTTTAAAGCAACAGGAGCTTTAAATGATTAAGTGGCTTAATAACTTTGGAATTCGTGTAAGGATTTTATTTGCCATCGCAATAACATTTCTAATGTTCATGGCATTTTCTTTGTCGAAGATGGCTGAGCTTAATGAAACATCCGGCCAAATGGATACTTTACAGACGCTGGCTGACTATACGCCAGACATTGGTAATCTTATCCATGATTTACAAAAAGAACGTGGGGCATCTGCCGTATATATTGGCAATAATGGTTCAAGTGAATTTAGTCGACAAGTTCAAGCGCAGTATAAATTAACCGATAAATCCAATTCAAATTTTAATACTAAGACATCGTCACTGGATCTTGATGATATAAATGGGGACCTTGGTAATAAAATTACCATCGCCAATAGAGCGCTCACCCAGCTTTCTTCCATGCGCAATAAAGTGCAGGGTCTGCAAGTTCCGGCTAGTGAAATGGCAGGCTATTATGGCTCTACCATTAAGAAGCTTTTAGATGCTATCAAAATCGTCGGGGCTATCACTAAAAACCCAGATTTATTAAAAGATATTACCGCCTATATTGCACTATTAGAAGCCAAAGAACGCGCTGGGCAAGAACGTGCCATGGGGGTTGGTGGATTTGCTGCTGGCAGCTTCAAACTACCTATCTATAACCGGTTTGTTTCGCTCATAGCGCAGCAGGAGGCTTTCCTGAGCACATTTAATGCGACAGCAAATGAAGACATAAAAGCATTCTTAGCCTCTAAACTAAGCACTTCTACCGCAGCCAGAATTGATGAAATACGAGTATTTGCTCTAACAGATTTCACTGATGTTACACCAAGTGGTGTCTCTGGTGCTCAGTGGTATACGGCCATGACAGATAAAATAAACCTGTTCCACGACGTTGAAAGTCGCTTCATAACAAGCATTAGCGAGAGTGCGACAGTTCTTGCCTCTGATGCCAGTTCTGGCTTCTGGCAATTATTAATTTTATCATCTCTGCTTGCGATTGGCATTTCATTCCTATCCTTGAAAATTGCTCAATCTATCACCATGCCCCTATCTGGCATTGAAGATGGTATGGCGCTTCTGTCCCAAGGGGATTTGGAAGCCGAGATTTTATATACTGATTACCAGAGTGAAATTGGTAATATGGCTGGCAATGTTCAAGGCTTTAAAGAGGCCGCCATTGAACAAAAACGCTTAGAGGAAGAAGCGCGAACAAATGAAGAGAGCCGCCGCCAACAGGAAAGAGAATCTGAAGAGCGTGACCAACGGGCTCGTGATGCTGAACTAGCCAGAGAGCAAGAGGAAATGGCTGTTCGGGAACAGCGTGCCAAAAAAATGGAGACCTTCATTGGGCAATTTGATACCCATATTGAAGACGCATTACAAAGCATGTCCAGCACATCTTCACAGTTGCTTAGCACCGCTGGAAACATGACCGATATTGCTGATAAAACTGGTGTCTCCAGCTCAGCAGCTGCAGCTGCAGCCGAGGAAGCAACCACCAATATTCATGCGGTAGCGGCAGCTTCAGAAGAAATGTCTTCATCAATTAATGAGATTGCGCGCCAATTGGTCCATACCACGGAAATAACCAATAAGGCTGTTACCCAGGCGGGAGCAACTAAAGATAAAATGTCCTCGCTATCAGAAACGACAGCACTTGTTGAAGGCGTCGTGCAGCTCATTAATGATATTGCCGACCAAACCAACTTACTGGCCCTTAATGCCACCATTGAAGCTGCGCGCGCTGGCGAAGCAGGAAGGGGCTTTGCTGTTGTCGCCAGTGAAGTGAAGACATTAGCCACTCAAACTTCAAATGCTACCGATGAAATTGGCGAGCATGTGAAAGCCATTCAAATAGCGTCAAATGATGCTATTAAAGCGGTTGACGATATTAGAAGTGTGATTGACGAAACGAACGAGATCACTATTTCCATTGCCTCAGCGGTTGAGGAACAAGATGCCGCCACCGCTGAAATTGCTCGAAATGTTCAAGAAGCCGCAAAGGGCTCCCAAGAGGTTACATCGGTTATTGTGCAAGTTTCAAGCGCTGCTACAGAAACAAAAACTATCGCCAATGATGTTGATGGCGCGGCGAGTGAGATGAGTAGCAGTTCTAAGTCCATATCCTCGGTTGTTGATGATTTCTTATCTAATATCCGCGAGCTATAAGAACTATTTTACATGAATACCCAGCCAAATCTGACAGTTGCAAATTCTAACTTTTGTAACTGTCAGATACTTCTTTTCAAAAAAATACTGCCAATGATAAGATCTCTCTACCAATCAATTTGAAAGCGCATAGCCAAGCCATCAACGCTATTAGCGCCGTCCACGCCATTGGCTGGCACATCAAAGGCTTTCGTAATGCTGCTGTGGTTATAATTCATCATCACGCGAACATGGCGGTTCATGTACCAATTAACCCCTACAATCCAGGTGTCTTGTTCACCGCCGTATATGCCATCCGAGGTCAGATCAATCACGTCATAACGCGCAGTAATGGCCCATGCACCCATACCACCGGCGTGGAGGGGCCTGTTTACTTTTGGTCGGCCCCACACGCCTTTGCTAGGGTTTAATGGGCGCTTCTCTCCTGTAATAAACCAGCCTGCATCCAAGTAACCTCCCCAGAGTGTTGCGTCACGACCCCCAGCACCGCCCATATCTGCCGTCAACACCGCTAGCTCGCCAGAGGCCCAAAAGCTGCCGTAAGAGGTGGCTGCGTCAAGGCCATACATGCTGTCTTTATCGCTGAGGCTAGCTGTGTCGATGAAGCGTGCTGATGTATGCTGGTGGGGGCGTTGGCGATAACGAAAGTTGCTGCCATTTCCGTCTCGGCTACGAAATGATCCACCAACCATCCACGTACCATCACCCAGTGCGCCGCCATATGTGGCGCGAGCGGCAAATTCAAATTGACCGTCGCCGTCATTACTGTTTGAGCCCCTAAAAATGCCTGTTTTAAAGGTCCATGTATCACCGTGAGTGCCATAGCCAATACCTATGCGGCGGGATATACCAAAAGCATCGGTGAAAGAAGCCCGTTCCATAAGTGCGGCTTGCATTGATGAAGTTTGTTCTTCTAATGAAAATGGTGCTTTGAATTGACCAACAGTAATATCACCAAACTTCGATTGATATTGCATATAAGCGTCTTTGACACTGACGTCATTACCGGCAAAATCCGCTTCAAATTTATACTTTACTGCGCCCCATGCTTTACCTTGGATGCCAAGGCGGACTGCACGAAATTCAGAAACTGCTATGTCTTGAGTGCCATCGCTATCGCTAACCCATGCAGTGTCGGCGAGGATACGGCCACGCAAATTCATCTCAAATAAGCCGTCACTAGTGCCGATGCTCATCGCGGGTTCAGCTTTTTTAATCTTGGCATTTTTAGCCGCATCTGCTTCCAGCTTTTCAATTTTGGCTGCAAGCACATCAAGTTGCTTTTTCAGATCAGCAATGGACTGTGCCTGTGCGGTAGGGGTTAATATCAGCAGAAGGGCGGTTGATGTTAAGAGTAAATTTTTGGCTTTCATCGTTTTTTCCTATATTGAAAGATACAAAATTAAACATCCCATTAGGTGTAACAAACTCATCAGATAACGTAGCAAATATGGTGCTTTTTCATAGCTCCTATGCATGCTGCCCCTACTACAATCTTATTTTCGCTTTGTCTTTAACAATTTTCACCTTTTGACAACAAAACCCCGGCAGATTTCTCCGCCGAGGTCTAAGTTTTTAAAAAGCCGTGGGTAGGTAGCAGGGTGGTTTGGCTTTAGAAGCCCATACCGCCGCCCATGCCGCCCATGCCGCCGCCCATGCCGCCCATATCAGGCATTCCAGGTGCGCCAGCTTTGTCTTCTGGAATGTCGGCAACCATTGCTTCGGTTGTGACCATCAAGCCAGCGATCGATGCTGCGTCTTGCAACGCGGTACGCACAACTTTGGTTGGGTCAATAATGCCTGCTGCAACTAGGTCAGTATATTTTTCTAATTGTGCATCGAAACCAAAGTTGGCATCGCTTTGCTCAAGCAATTTGCCCGCAACAACAGCACCGTCAACACCCGCATTTTCAGCGATTTGACGCACCGGCGCTTGCAGAGCCCGGCGAATAATACCAACACCTTTTTCTTGGTCTTCATTTGCCCCAGTTAAATTATCTAGTGCGTTTGAAGCATAAAGAAGTGCGGTACCGCCGCCAGCAACAACGCCCTCTTCAACAGCAGCGCGAGTGGCATGAAGTGCATCATCAACGCGGTCTTTGCGCTCTTTCACTTCAACTTCGGTGGCGCCACCAACTTTGATAACTGCCACGCCGCCAGATAATTTAGCCAAACGCTCTTGCAGCTTTTCTTTGTCATAATCAGACGTGGTGGTTTCAACCTGTGCTTTGATCTGCTCGCAGCGGGCTTTGATGTCATCTTCACCGCCAACACCGTCAACGATGGTGGTTTCTTCTTTGGTGATGTTGATGCGCTTGGCAGTGCCGAGCATTTCAAGGCCAACATTTTCAAGTTTAATGCCTAGGTCTTCACTGACAACCTGTGCACCGGTCAAGATAGCAATATCTTCCAGCATCGCTTTTCGGCGATCCCCGAAGCCAGGCGCTTTAACAGCAGCAATTTTCAGGCCGCCGCGCAATTTGTTAACAACCAAGGTTGCCAGTGCTTCGCCTTCGATGTCTTCGGCAATGATAAGCAGCGGACGGGTTGATTGCACAACAGCTTCAAGAAGCGGCAACATAGGCTGAAGGTTGGAAAGCTTTTTCTCGTGCAACAAAATCAAGGGGTTTTCCATGTCTGTCGTCATTTTTTCAGCGTTAGTAATGAAGTAAGGAGACAGATAACCACGGTCAAACTGCATGCCTTCAACAACTTCAAGCTCGCTGTCTAAGCCTTTGGCTTCTTCAACCGTAATAACGCCTTCTTTGCCAACTTTTTCCATCGCTTCAGCGATCATTGCTCCAACATCAGTGTCACCATTGGCTGAGATGGTACCGACTTGGGCTATCTCTTCATTGGTGGTTACGTCTTTGGTGCGGGATTTCAAGTCAGCTACGACAGAGGAAACAGCAAGGTCAATACCGCGCTTCAGATCCATTGGGTTCATACCCGCAGCTACTGACTTCAAGCCTTCACGGACGATGCTCTGTGCCAACACGGTTGCGGTGGTGGTGCCGTCGCCAGCGATGTCATTGGTGCGGGAAGCAACTTCCTTCACCATCTGCGCGCCCATATTTTCAAACTTGTCTTGAAGTTCGATCTCTTTAGCAACCGATACACCGTCTTTGGTAATGCGCGGTGCGCCGAAAGATTTATCAAGAATGACATTGCGACCCTTCGGGCCGAGGGTGATTTTTACTGCATTAGCGAGAATATCAACGCCAGCCATCATACGGGCCTGTGCGTCACTACTAAATTTTACTTCTTTGGCAGCCATTAAAGCCTCCTAAGTTTATTCAATTTCAAAATTGTATCAGTGGGATAGTAGGAAAGCCGTGGGCTTACTCAATAATGCCCATGATATCGCTTTCCTTCATGATCAACAGATCAGTGCCGTCAACCTTAACTTCTGTGCCCGACCATTTGCCGAACAGAACCCGGTCACCTGCTTTAACGTCAAGTGCTGTAACGGTGCCGTCTTCGGCTTTATTGCCCGAACCCGCAGCAACAACTTCACCTTCAGAAGGTTTTTCTTGGACGCTGTCAGGCAGAATAATGCCGCCAGCTGTTTTTTCTTCGCTCTCAATACGCTTGACCAAAACCCGGTCATGCAATGGACGCAGTGCCATGATGTATCTCCAAATATATGTTTCCCTAAAATCAGGTTGTTAGCACTCAATGATACAGAGTGCTAACACGCAGCTCTATGTAAGGCAGTAGGCGACATGGTTCAAGGGGATTAGAGTAAAAAACTAGAAATTGGTAAATCTATTGGCTGCTGATCAGATTATATCAAGCTTAATTAGCAATTTCCACGAATCAAACTTGACCACCGCGTTAATATTTACCATCTTTACGGCAGAAAATGCACAACATAATATCAAGGGTAAGGACGCAACTGATGAGCAATAAAATATTTGGTGGGTCGATGGTGGTCGTGGCAATTCTTGCGGCGTCAGTCGGCGGCAATATTTACGCCAGTAATTTCTTGGAAGAACAAGCAGAATTAATTTTGGCTAAAGCAGAAGAAGCTTTGCCCGAAAGCCGAACCCTTGAATATGGCGACATTAATGCCTCAGCGTGGCGTGGTATCGTGGAAGTAAGCGATATTAAGATGATGAAAGGCGATCAGGTAGTTTTATCTGCTGATATCTTTATCGTCGGCAGCAGCATTCTTAACGCGTTAAACGGTGAAGCCCCCCATAGCCTTGAGCTGAAAAAATTTGCTACCGCTGATGGTCGCGAAAATTTAAAAATCGACAGCCTCTATATAGCCAATCAAGACTTTATGGAAGCGCTGTTAACCAACCAAGTAAGCCCACAAACGATGCTGGCACTAAAGGGGAGTGCATCGGCTTCTATCACTGGTATGACATATAAGAAAAGAAGAGATAGTTTCAGTCTTGCCCACTTCACAGTTGAGACTGACTTAAGCGATAATATGCTGCGCACTGTTGAGCTGAAAGACCTTAAGTTTAGTGAAAGTTCAGACCGCTCAGTATTTAATCTAGAAACATTATCGGCGTCTGATTTTGATTATTCTGCTATCCGCTTTATGGGCGAAGCTAGTTTGATGGGCTCAAGCCCCGACAAGCGTGCAGTTCTGGCTGAGTATTTTAAATTACCTCAACCAAATGCTACGACTAAATTCAAGCTTAGCGGCTTAGAGTTCATCGAGGGTAGATCCAAAGTTTTTAAACTTAAAGACTTTGGCTTTGTCTATGACTATAGCAATTACGCGCTCAGTGATTTCAACTTCGAAGGCTTAGAATTCAAAGAATCAAGTAATAATGCTCAATTTAATTTGGATAAGTTCAATATCAGCTCATTAGATTTGAGCATCTATAAATATATTATGGAAGCCATGGCCGCCGACGTTGAAGCTGATTCAATGGGTGCGGACTTTCCTACCACCAGCATTCTGCGCGCCTTCAGTGATAATGATAATATCATTGATCAAATGTTAAACGGCATGGGCATGAATGACATAAATATTCAGGGCATGAGTGTCACCGCGAATGGCGCAGAAGCTTTCTCACTAGATACAATGCGAATGGATAATATTATCCGGATAAAAGGTACCCTGTTAGGCGGAGACTTTATTATTAAAGACATGCGCATCGGAAGTGTTCCACCGCAAATGCTACAGCCCTTTGGCCTGAAACACATATTGCTTAATATGGACAGCAAAGGCAGCTATGATGACGACAGTGGACGAGCCAGCAACAAATTAAACTTAAACATGGATGAAGCTTTCGACCTTGACATGGTCTATATCATGGGAATTGGCGATATAGATTCTTACAAAGGAAAATATCGCAATTATTTCAGACAAAACTTTACTCAAACTATGGGTTCTCTTACCGGTGTGGGTTCTGCAGAATCCGAAATGGCGGCACTGAAAATGCAACTTGATCAGGCTAAGCTTTATGAAGATATAAACATCTGGTTAAGCCTGACAGACCTCGGCCCTATTGGAAAATTTATAGACCTGCAAGCTCAGCAGTCTGGCGCTACCGGTGAGCAGTTCCGTGAGCTCATGTTGTCTCAAATGCCGATGTTATTAACTAGTCAGTTTGAAGCGGATGATGTTGCCAAGTTAATGGCTATCCTTACTGCTTTTGTCGCGCCCGATAGCCAGCCCTTGCAGTTCGGCATGAAAACAACGGATGATTGGCACGCCCAGATAGACAGTATTTTCGCCGAAGACCGCCAGACCATGCCTAAAGCTAGTGATTTTATCGCATTATACTTTGAGGCCGAATGACACGCTAATTAAGACAAGACCATTGTGGTGACAGGTTGCCCTATTGGTGACAGATTGAAGATGAAATGAAGCGCATTCCAAAAGCAAGCCAACTTAAGCTTCGAGGGATGCAGCTTCGTTCACTATTTCGGTCGAAATCATCTGATAATGCTGCGGTAATACTGTTAGCTATAATCATTGCCACAATGGCAGCGGGAATTATCTCCCTACTGATTGGCGCTATCGACTTAGACGATTTGCTCATGCGCCGCACTGTGCAGATTATAGCAATAACGGCGATATTTTTGTCCATATGCAAATCTATTGGTGTCAAAATGCCCAAAGTGAAAGAGGGCCCTTTTTCCCATCTGGTAGCGACTAACGGCGACCTGCTTCAGTGGTATAGGGTGGACGCCGCCATCATATGCGGGCTGCTGGCAGCTGCCACATTCATCGCATTACTACTCCAGCAGGTGCCGGATTTAGCCTATTTAACTTTAGCCTTATTGGCCGGGGCTGTTTTCGCGGTCTTATTTGGCCAAATTTTTGTGCGCTCAAAGGCCGTAAGTGCGGCTAAGTCTGTGAGCAAAGGGCATATCAGTCATGCATCAGGGCCATTTATGTTGCTGATCTCTCAGTCAAGACGCCAAATAGGGGCTATTCCAGCCTATATGCTAACCGTACTTATAATGGCTATGGGCAGCTACTTGGCTATATTTATACAGAGCATTTCTGACATTCAACATTTGGACTTCATCATACTTTCCGCCGCTGCCTTCACTGTTGGCTCGTCAGTATTACGCTATGATCCAACCTTGATCAAATTCATGGCGTGGCATCCTTTCTCACTTTTTGAGGTCATTTGGAAAGTAAACTTCATGCCCATCGCGCTGACCACATTCGCCGCTTTTTTAGCGGGGCTTAGTGGCGGCTTTTCTTTAGAAAAATCTATTACCCTCGTCTCAATAGTAACAATGGCACTAATATTATATCGCGGAATTTATACGCTTTATGCCATTAGATATTCAAAAGATGTAATTCATTACACCGTCGAAATAGAATTGATCATTCTGATCTTTATTACCTTTCTCTATATCCCGATGGGCATTATCTGGGGCATCTACCGCGCTTATAATTTGACCAAACAAGCGAGTGAGAAGCGATGGCACAGCCTATAAACATATCAAATTTATGTATTGATGTTGGGGGCACTAACATCCTTCGATCAATCACCATGGACATTGGTCTGGGCTGGCATGGCTTACTCGGGTGCAACGGCAGCGGTAAAACCACTTTGCTAAGGGGCCTAGTTGGCCGAATAAGCATAAAGTCTGGATCAATTACCATTGAGGGGCAAGAACTGACCCATAAGCCCAAGTTGCTCGCAGAATATTTCGGTGATGCACCGCCACTGCACAGCCTGCCCATAAGTCTGCGTGTGGGAGAGCTCATAATACTCATCAAGCAATCCCGCTGTGAGAATGCAGAAAATGCGGATGAGCTGAGGCAGATATTGGATATTTCCGCTATTGAAAATAAAGACATTTCAACGCTTTCATCGGGCATGAAACAGCGCTTATCGATCTATCTGGCTTTCCTAGGCCAGCCAAAATTGATTATCTTAGACGAACCCTTTAATTGGCTAGACCCGGTTGTTGCTTATGAACTGAAATTATTTCTGGCCGAATATGCCAAGCGTGTCCCTGTTATGACGGCCTTGCATGACATTAGCACATTCGCTAACTACTGCGACCAAGGACTATTGCTGCATGAAGGGGCAATTGAAAAGACATATAACAAAGCAATGCTGAACGAGCTCAGGTCCAAATCGGCTGATCTTGAATATGATATCTATAAAACACTGTCATCATTAAGTGAGTAATTTGGCCATTTGCAGAAGGTTGGGTTTCAGTTTGAAGCGGATGACGTTGCCAAGTTAATGGCTATCCTTACTGCTTTTGTCGCGCCCGATAGCCAGCCCTTGCAGTTCGGCATGAAAACAACGGATGATTGGCACGCCCAGATAGACAGTATTTTCGCCGAAGACCGCCAGACCATGCCAAAGGCAAGTGATTTCGTCGCTTTATACTTTGAGGTCGAATAATGCGACTAGATGGGCTTTAGCTTGGCCAGCCCGTTTCGTATGGGTGGGCCAATTATCAAAGATGGTCTCTCTCACTACGACCGCATAAAGATTCCGTCATGCCCAAATGGTTATATGTTGGATATTTGATAGGATTATCACAACATTGATTTTTTTTACACTTCAGTGCTATGCGATGTTTAATCTCTATCATCTCGGCAAGCGTTGTCGCACCTGTCTTTTCCTTAACTTTTGCCCGGTGGGCTTCCACTGTCTTCGCCGATATTGTTAGCATATTTGCTATCACTTTATTCGTGTGGCCCAAAGCCAATAAATCGAAGACCTCTCGCTCTCTCCTAGTAAGTTGTGTTAAATTACACGGCATATTTATGATGTATTCATCCGACATAAACCGTCTATAGCTTAAGTTTAAAGCCTGTTTAATTTTCTCTTCTAAGAGGTGAAATTTTTTGACCTCTGTAATATAATCAAAAGCACCTTCCTCGAAGACTTTTTTCATTAAAAGGGCATTGTCCGGATCACCAAGAACAATGATTGGCAAATTACGCCTATTTAAATATAATAATGCTTTTGAAATCCAGCAAGATACGCCGCTACGCAAATCTGCTATGATGCAACTATGTGAACTAGGGTGAAATCTTTCAAAGAAGAATTTTCTTTGCCTATAGATGTTTATTGACATTTCATGAATTTTCGCAAATGAAACTAAATGCTCCAATATATATTCATCTTTACTAAAAACATACAAAACTGGTTGACTGAATAGAGTGATAAGCTGTCCCTCCCCCATGCGTTAAACTAGATCTATGCTCCCAGATACTAGTTTTCGCTTATATACTAAAAACTAAATATATCTTAGGTAGTACATGCATCACATGCGCTAATCATAAGCGAAGTAAACGAGCGGTCATATTAGGGATAAACCCTGAACAGATTATGAAATTACTACCTTTCAGCAGTAACAACAGCCGGTTAAATTTTATTTTAAATGGCATGAAAAGGAACTAAGCATTTAAGTTTATCAAATAAAGTAACAGCATTAACTATTTGGATTTCATAAATGTATATTTGGAACCTGAAAACCATGATGCGTATGAAAGACAAGCTTTTCAGTTTTATCTTTCAATTGGCCCAATTTTACTGGCTTGGTTATATAATCGTTAGCTCCAGCTTTTTGCGCTGCCATGATTGATTTTGACAAAGCATCCGCGCTTACCATAATGATGGGTAGGGTCGTAGCGTTGTATCGTCTGCGAATTTCCAAAGTGGCTTCAATCCCATTCATTCCAGGTAGATCAATATCCATATAGATCAGGTCATAATTATTCATAGCAATATATTTTAGGCCCTCTTCTGCTGTTTCAGCAATATCAAGAGATGTCTTCCATAATCTTTCAACTAATAATTTGAGAACCTGCGCATTCAAAGCCACATCTTCAATATATAACATCTTCATGGTGAAGGCACCTCACACGGAAAGTTTAAAATAAACTCAGACCATGATGCGCCGTCACTTTTGCACTCGATAGAACCACCTATTTTATCAATCAACTCCTTAACGATAGAAAGCCCTAAGCCATTGCCTGCAATACGGCTATTAGCGTTCCTACCTCTATTAAACCTTTGAAAAATAATTGCTTGGTCAACCTCAGGAATGCCTATACCTGTATCTTTGATATATACTGTTATAAAATCATTATTTACTTGCTTAGCCTGAATAGCCAGCTTGCCTTCTTCGCGATTATATTTAATGGCATTAGATATGATATTTGAGAGGATTGAGCGTAAATTTTTGTCAGAGACATTCACTAAAACATCACTGGCCACATCAAGATAAAGCTGTATTTTAGAAGCCTGAATAAGAGGCGTAACGGTTTCAAGAACAGCATCCAAACAAGGTTTTAAAGCACAGAAGCCTTCAGCTTGCACTATATCATGTTCAAACGAGAGAAGTTGATCAATCCTTTCAATCAATTGGTCTGAGGCGGTTAAAATACCTGTGATATATTTAGACTGCTCAGACGTTAGTGGCCCTATATCAATCAACTGCGCATATCCCATCAATGCATTCAAAGGCGTTCGCAATTCATGGCTAATGTTGGAAAGAAAATGGTCTTTAGCTACACTTTCTTGCTCTATCTCATAGTATGCTTCTTTTTGTTTAGATATATCAGTGCGGATTGTAATATATCCATCAAGGTCCCCATCTCTGGAATAGGTTGGCTGTATGGTTGCCGCCACCCAATAATATGAACCGTCTTTCCTTTTATTTTTGAAATCCCCATTCCAAGTACGCCCAGAGACAATAGTTTTATATAATGATTGATAGTAAAGTCTATTATGCTCACCTGATTTTAAAATAGAATGATCACTGCCAATAAGTTCTTCACGAGAGTAGCCTGAAATCTCGCAAAACATGTCGTTGGCATAAAGTATTTTCCCCGACTTATCAGTAGTGCTGATAATGGTATGAAGATCTAAAACCTTCATACTCTGCGCTTGCAATTGCCGGGCCCCTTTTAGACCTTCCCGCATGTTTATAGCTTCGATTTGGCCGCCAATATTAGATGAAAACAGCTTCAGCATTGGCTCAAAATGAGGGTTATCTATAAGATCATCATGCATAATAGCGACCAGACCATTGATCTCACCTGAACTAGAAAAAGTCGGCGCACCAGCATAGCTTGCTATATTTAGGTCGGTTAGTATTTTGTCATCAGGAAAAAGCTTTTGAACATCTTGTTTATAATGGCAGTAATTTCCTCTAACCACCTGTTCGCAAGGAGAGCCTTTTAAACGATATGAGATATTTTTAATATTATGGCCATTTTCAACCATTGAGATACTGTCAACATGGTGTCTATTTTCTTTGTTATATTGATCAATGAAAACAAATTTTACATTTAATGTTTTAGATAAAAATTTGGTAACTTCATCGAAAAAATTACTGCCTTTTTCTTCCCAGTTTCTAGCAGTCAAAAAGTCTATGGTACCATGTAAAGGCATGTTCAAAATCAATCATAAAGTGGGCTTAGATTGCCTATTGTGTACCCGTTAATACAGCTGTTAATTTCTGGGCTTTTTCGGCTAAATCAGTGCCTACCGTTAAAATCTCACCAGACACTTCGCTGACCATGGTAACATTACCATTAACATCAATCATGCTAGTGGATACTTCCGATACTCGCGATGAAACCTCATCAATATTGCGGGCAATTTCCTGGGTGGCAGCTCCTTGCTCTTCTATGGCTGCAGCAATTGAGGCAGACACTTCATTAAGCTCTGTGATTGCTTCTCCAATATCACCAATTGATATCACGGCTTGGTCGGTGGCATTTTGGATTTCACTGACTTGAGATTTTATGTCGTCTGTTGCGGATGCAGTTTGGTTTGCCAAACTTTTAACCTCTGATGCCACGACCGCAAAGCCACGACCCGCATCTCCCGCGCGAGCAGCTTCAATCGTGGCATTCAAGGCCAGTAAGTTTGTTCTGCTGGCAATATCATTGATCAATTTCACAACCATATCAATTTTCTTGGAGGCCTCTAAAAGGCCATTAACAAGCTCATTGGTTCTTTCCGCCTTCACAACAGCTTCACTTGCTTTCTCTGATGAAAAAGTTACTTGATGGTTTATCTCTTGAATAGAACCATTTAATTGCTCCGCTGCTGATGCCACAGTTTGGGTGTTCGCGCCCGCATGTTCTGCAGATGCCGAAACTGACGCTGTCTTATTTGTTGCCTCCTCCGCTGATTTGCTGAGAGTGCCCGCACTAGAATTTAGCTGTGTTGAAGCCGCAGAAATAGATTCGACGATGCTTTCAAACTCCTGCATCTTATTTTCAATGCCGTCCGCAGCAATATTGATTTGGCTCGCAGCATCTCCAAATGAACCAACCATCCCGTTTTTTGCAATCCGCCGAAAATACTGATTCTTTTCAATGAAGCCAAGGCAGGCCGTAGACTCGCGAATATAAGCATCAAAGCGGTCAATCATTTCATTAATCTGGTGGCAAACGGAAACTTCCATTGTATCAGCATCCGAAATATCTTTAATCCGAGCTTCAAAGTCGCCCTTACAAACATTTTTTAATACATCAAGAATGGCAAGCGTCACCTCATCTGACATACCCACAGATGAAGACGGATTTAAAGTTTGATTTTCAATATTCATTAATCATCCTTAATCAAGCTAGAAATAAATTCATCATAAGAAACGCCTTTTTCTTTCAAGATATCACTTAAGGCGGCAATGGAATTTCGCAGGCCCGTTTTTCGGTCCGTACTATCTTCCTCAATCGACTTCAGTTTGTCATATAGTGGAATAATTACATTACGGATTGTTGTCGGGCTTGGTACCCGACGCGTAGAATGGTAGCCCACGATTGCACCATTTTTCAAACTAGGTGTAACATGGGCTATAACCCAATAATGGTCGCCCGTTTTGGTGGAGTTCACCACAAAGGCAAATATCTCTTCGCCTGTCTTTATTGTCGACCAAAGCAATTCAAAAATGACTCTTGGCATATTACTATTTCGGATCACATTATGCTGTTGGCCAATGACCTCAGCTTCACTATATCCCGCAATATCCAGAAACATCCTGTTGGTGTAAGTAAGACGGCCTTGCAGGTCGGTCTTACTTACGATGAGGTCGTGCTTGTCAAAAAAAACTTCTTGTCCTTGAAAGTACACTTATATCTCCTAAAGACTTTATCTAATCTTCTGGGGACCTTAATCAAAGAAAACTATACTAATGAAACAACTGTAAATACTGATGCATTCCCCAATGCAGAGCCACGGTACCAATTAATGCTTATAATACTATTGGGGATAATCCCTTGGAATTACCGTTATGGTTTATTAAATAAGAAAAATATTACTTATGCGAGATGGGTTAAGTCATATATACTCAGGTGCCCAATATTCAAAAAAGTTTTCTGTCTATAATCGCAAATACAACTACGGCCAGAGCCATAGCTGCATTCATTTCAAACCTCAATCCACACTTGGCAGTGTCATTTGGATAAGCTTTGCCATTAGACGGGCTCTAGCATGCAAATTATTGCCACCTGCCATATCCCAGTTACAGGCGGCCCAATCAGGGTCATCCGGGTTTAGGCCTAACGTGCGGATATAATGTTCATCCACCACTAAAAATTGCTCCTTATAGGCCAGCAGATAACCACCGTGCTCTGCCCGGATAGTCGCCGCTTCTGTGTAGCCAGCAGCCCAAATATTCGAGTGGGCTCCACAGCGCTTTGGGTACAAAAGAGCCCCAAAATTAGTGGTATCCTCTAAACTCAGCACCTTTAATAGTTGAGGCCAATTATCGAACCCCAGTTCCCGTGCGGCCACCGCTAAACAGTCCTTCCGTTGGACCTTATCCCGAACGTTTTCATTACCGCTAAGGCCAAGCCCGTGGCTTTTGCGGAGCCTGCTTAGGGCAGCACTATCCCCCGCTTGCACCGCTCGGTGCAGCAGTCGAGCATGGTTTTTGATATATTCGGTAGTATTGGTGGTGATCTCACGCGCTTCTGCCGCGCAAACATTATCGCTCAATGTCATTTGCTTATCTCCTAGTCCAGACAGCTTCCCGCTCCTTGCGCGTCTGGCAGAATTTCGCAAATACCTAATGGCTTAAATGCTCACTCACTTATGAATACAGGATGAGGCGTCTTTTGGCGGGCATGGCACCCCTGCGGCACCAAAGATGCTGTATATTACTCGATTGTTAAGAGGTCAAGGCCAACTTATTCCGCCTAATTTTTCATGAAAGATCGTGCGTCAAATTACTCTAATACCATGGGTTTAAGCTGAATGGGGTGGCCATGTTCTAAAACAGACTGGAAATGACCTTCCATCACTTTGGCCAAATAAGTCGTTCCATGCGCCTTCAAGCTAACCCGCTGTGTTAATATCAGGCTTGGATTCCAGTTGCCTTCTATGAGTACTGGCCCCGTTGGTGTAATAGCCACATCCCAGCCAATGACCGAACTGCCAGAAAAGGCCTCTACGTGCGCGCGCACAGCCAGCACTGTGGCTTCATGAAACAGCGGGACTTTGGTCCCTTCTATTTTATGGCCTGTAACAGGATGCTTTGGGGAACGGAATGTTTTTCCATCTTGGCCCAATATTAAGGCTTCCCCCGCAATGCCGCTCTCGACACATACATTTGCTGCCAAATTACCCGCAATAAAATTATCGACAAAAGACGTGCCGTCTCTAGACAGTCGCCAAACAACGCTTGTAACTGCAACTTTATCCGGTGCTGTTACAGCTGTTATGACCCTAAGTGTCGCCAGCGCACCCGGGGAGACCTTTTCCACATCCGGATGATTCTTTAGGCGGGGCTGCACTAAAAAGGCCTCCCCTTTATAATAAGTCTCCAGATAGCTCCCAAGCGTAGCGCATTCAAATATATCGCCTGTCGCTGAATTTTTATAATGCTGCCCGTCATCCGCCACGTCCAAGGCAATCACACCATACCCATGCAAGCCAGAAGCAGGTTTGACGATTAGTCCATCAGGATGCAATGGTTTGGGTGCCTTCAAATCATCTTTCTGAAACAACTGTGGAGTTGCCAAATAATGTTCCAAACACTTACGACTAAAGCGCGCTTTTTCTTTCAAGTCGCGGACCGCGTCTGAGCCCGGCTTGCCATTTAAAAGCTGATACATGCCTTTGGTCTCATAGCGACGGGTGAACATGCCAATTTGGTCTTTAGTATCGAACAAACGGTACAGATATGCCTCATTTGGCAAGGTAGTATAGCGCCATGCATAGCCGATACAGCTCACCATTTGGCTTAACCGGGTAGATAAGGGTCCAGTGCCATGCTTGATGCAGACATAAAGGGCTATAAAGGGGCAAAGAAGCAAAAATATCATGCAGGCAATAACACCAAGAAGTTTACGAACGGCAGGTGTAGTTCGGCGCAGATATTCATAATAACTCTCTGAATGTTGCGGCCCCGCTGCACAACCAAACATCCAATTAGCCATAACATTAATTGGAATAGGTCTTACTGCTGTATATCTTTGCTCAGCCAGAGGTGATTCCTTTTACTGTACGCCTATGGTCACTACCCCACGACCTCCAGCAGTGATACTTCAATTGCCATGGTAATCTACGCATAGATCCAAAATAGTTTATTCACGAACAAAATCTATAGCTATAACATGTAGAAAACATTAACTCATTCGCCGTCATTGTGCCTGTGGCACACTGTCGCAACTTTATTATTTTCTATAATATTTTGAAATCACTGAGCTATTTTTCTGCTCTTATAAATTTATGGCACCCGCACCCGGCGAATTATATGTGACAACCCATACTATAGTTCGAAGTTCATATTGCCCTCACATCCTATCTCCACTAGCCTAACTCAAATCAAAAAATGGGAAGGACGGTCAAATGAAAAAATTACTCGCGGTTTTCACGGTTATTGCACTGAGTTTTACAGGCGTGGCAGACGATACAGCAAAAGCGCCAGCAATGGATCCGCCGATGGTCAGTACCACAGAACACAGTGGCACTTTTGGCGGCAAAAAAATAAACTACAAAGCGGTCGCGGGTGAAACCCAGCTTAAAAATAAAAAGGGTGAGGTCACCGGCAGTATTTTTTCCACCAGCTATATTCGCACCAATGTGAAAGACAAGACCAATCGTCCGGTTTTCTTCGTCTATAACGGTGGCCCCGGCAGTGCCTCTGTGTGGCTGCATATGGGGGTTTTTGGCCCCAAGCGGATCAATATTCCGTCTGACGCCCGCGATGACGGCGCTGGTCCCTATGATATAATCCATAATGCTGGCTCCATTCTTGATGTCACCGACCTTGTCTTTATTGACCCAGTTGGCACTGGCTTTTCCCGCACGCTCGGCAAAGGCGAAACCAAAGAGTTTTGGGGTGTCGGCGAAGATGCAAAGTCTATCGCTAAGTTCATCCGCATTTGGTTGCGCGAAAATGGCCGCTGGAATAGCCCCAAATATATCGGCGGCGAAAGCTATGGCACCACCCGTTCTGCCGCCCTCATCCGCGAGCTTGAAGGCCGCTTTGATGATGTATCGATCAACGGCATCATTCTGATCTCGACCATTTTGGACTTCACGGTCGATAGCTATGACCCGGGTAACGAGATGGTTTATATGGCTTACCTGCCGACCATGGCAACCACGGCGCAGTACCACGGCATGGCGGGTGCGGGCATTAGCGTTGCTGATTTCGCCGCTGAAGCCCGCGCATGGGCGATCGGTGAATATGCACCAGCACTGTTATTGGGCGCTGACCTGAAAGGTGCGCGCCGCGACGCAATTCGCACTAAGCTTTCTTACTTCACTGGCCTTAGCGAAAGCTACCTCGATGAAGCCAACCTGCGGGTCCATTATCAGCGCTTTAACAAGGAATTGCTGCGCGACAAGGGCCTTGCCATTGGGCGCTTGGACAGCCGCTATACCGGCAAAGACTTTGACCGTGCGGGCGAAACCCCCGACGTTGACCCTAGTTTCTATGGTATCGACGGGGCTTACACCGCCGCAATCAACAGCTGGCTGCGCGAAGACCTGAAATTTAACCCCGACCGGGAATATACCATCATCGGCGGCGTCAGTGATTGGAACTGGGAACTGCCCACCAACCACTGGGCCCAGTCATACCTGAATGTGGCGCCCTATATCGGCACTGCCATGCGCGGCAACAGCGACCTGCGGGTATTTAACGCCGCTGGCTATTACGATTTCGCCACACCGTTTTTTGGCGCGGAATATAGCCTGAACCGCAATGGCATCGACCCCGCGCGTGTTACTTACAAATACTATGAAGCTGGTCACATGATGTATATCCATCACCCCAGCCTAGACGCGCTCATCACCGACATCCGCACCTTCATTAAAGCGGGTGAAAAATAAGAAGCCGTAAAGTTTAAGCCACGACATAGAAATACCAGCGCTGACATGCTCGGCGCTGGTGATAGAAGGCTATAGGCTTTTAAGCTGGTCAATAAGACCGACGAGGCCAACAGCGGTAATATCACCTTTCATTGGATAACTCTCCTGCCCATTATAAACAACAAACTTTCTTCTCGGTGCGATATCTTCACAGGCACTGTGGAACCCTTTTGAGACCTTGGGAGCCGAACTGCGTTTAATCTCTATTGCCCAAACTTCGCCAGGCTTTGGCTCAATAACCAAATCAATTTCAGCGCCCCCTGTTGTTCTATAAAACCCCACCTGCGCATTGGGGGGAACATGGTTCAATATATTTTCAATGACGAAGCCTTCCCAGCTACCCCCAACGACAGGGTGACCAAGTATGTCATTCAATGTAACTATTCCCAAAAGAGCATGGCAAAGACCACTATCCCGTATATAAACCTTGGGTGCCTTTACCAACCGCCTCCCAAGATTGCTAACCCAAGGCTGAAGACGCCTCACCAATAACAGGTCTACCATGAGATCAAGATACCGCGCGGTGGTAACGCTTTTAACATCAAGACCTCTTGCCAGAGCAGAGGCATTAAATAATTGGCCTTGATTGTGAGCAAGCATGGTCCAAAAACGTCTTAGAGTTTCCGCCGGAATGCGAGGGCCAAGCTGTGGGATATCCCGCTCAAGATAAGTTCGGATGAAGTTCTGTCGCCATTGCATGCTCTGTTTATGCGAAGAGGCAAGATAGCTTTCAGGAAACCCTCCCCTCAACCACAGCTTACTATGATCATCAACCTCACAGACTGTAACTGGTGACATTTCTAAATATGCCACCCTACCTGCTAAGGTTTCAGATGATTGCTTTAAAAGGGCAACTGACGCTGATCCGAGAAGCAAAAATTGGCCTCTCTTTTGTCCTCGTCTGCGGCGTTCATCTATTATTCCTCTGAGTGGAGCAAATAATTCAGGCGCCCTTTGAATTTCATCAAGTATAATAAGCTTATCACGGTGAAGCGCACAGTAAGCTTCAATATCTTCTAATTTTGCAAGGTCGCTCGGACGCTCCAGGTCAAGGTAAATCGCTGGCCTTATGCCCTCTAATTCACGCGCCAGTGTGGTTTTACCAACCTGACGTGGCCCCAAGAGCACCACCGCCGGGTTGCTGTCGACTAACTCAATCAAACTTATTCTTATTTCTCTATCAATCATCTATGCAGATTTAACATACAATATTAAATTTGCATAGTAAAATTCACCCCAGCTCTACGTCCCGCGCAGGGCGAAGCGTTGGATTTTGCCCGTTTGGGTTTTTGGCAGAGCGTCAAGATAGGCAATAGAGCGGGGGTATTTATAGGGCGCAATGCGGGCTTTGGTGAAGTCTTGCAGGCTCTTCGTCATAGCGTCATCCCCAGTTTCACCTGCCGCCAGCACGATGAAAGCCTTGACGATGGTGCCACGGTCAGCGTCGCTTGCCGCCACCACGGCGCATTCGCCCACTGATGGATGCGCCAGCAAGGCTTCTTCCACCTCGGGCCCGCTGATATTATAGCCAGCGGAGATGATCATATCGTCACTGCGCGCCACATACCAATAATGGCCGTCCACGTCTTTGCGGAAAATATCGCCGGTGATGTTCCAGCCGTCCCGCACATAATTTTGTTGGCGGTCATCAGCGAGATATTTGCATCCCGTCGGCCCGCGCACCGCCAAAAAGCCCTCTGTGTCCGCCGCCACCTCTTGCATGTCAGCGTCCAAAATACAAAGCTCATAGCCCGGCACAGGTCGCCCAGTGGAACCAGCCTTATCGCCCTCGCTGGTCATGGAGAGGAAGATATGGATCATCTCGGTGGCGCCGATACCGTCGATCATGCTGATGCCCGTCTGTTCCAGCCATTGCTCATACACCGGTTTGGGCAAATGCTCACCCGCTGAAACCGCGAGCCGCAGGCTGGATAGACTAGCCACCGCATCCGCGTCTGACAGCAGCACTTTATAGGCCGTGGGGGCGGTGAAACATATGGTCGCGCCTATCGCCTTTATCGCGGCGGCTAAGTTTTTTGGTGCCGGGCTCTCTAACAACACCGTGCTAGCGCCAGCATATAGCGGGAAGGCCAAAAGCCCGCCGAGACCAAAGGTGAAGGCAAGCGGCGGTGAACCGATAAAAACATCATCGCTTTTCGGCTTCAACACCTCAGCGCAGAATGTATGACACATGGACATAACATCGCGGTGGTAATGCAGCACCCCCTTGGGGTCGCCCGATGTTCCACTGGTAAAGCCGATTAAAGCCACATCATCGCTAGCCGTTGGTGCAGGCGTAAAGTCCTCGCTGAAGCCCGCCATAAGGCGCTCAATATCCTTCGATGACAAGACATGTTGCAGGGGTATGTCTTCAAGCGCCTCCATCAACCGGTCATCACAGAGCGCATGGCTTATCTCAGCCTTAGCTATGATACCGCTGAGCTCCTTCTCCCGCAGCAGCGGCATCGTTGGCACCGCCACCGCGCCGCATTTCATCACCGCCAGCAAACAAGCAGCAAACAGGGGCGAATTGGGAAAGCGCATCAAAACCCGGTTGCCCGGCACCACGCCCATATGCTGGACTAAGACATGGGCGATCTTATTTACATTCCCATGAAGCCGAGCGTAAGACCATGTATCTTCCATGGTGTGAATGGCAGGTAGGTCCCCGCCACCGCTGACGATATGACGGTCTAACAGTTGCTCGGTACAGTTCAATTGAGCCGGATATTTAAGCGCCGGTAACTCAAATAAGAACTGAGGCATCATTTCTGTAGGCGGTAAATTATCGCGAGTAAAGCTATCCTGGTGACCTGATGGATGCATGTAATTCTTCCCTCAATATCAATTGCATAAAGCAATGCCTATACCCCAATATGCATGATAGGCAACAACTTTAGAATTATCAATATTCCAAATCTGGCACGGCTGGCTCGCTAAGAAAGCGACCGTAGGGCAATGCTGGAATGAACATGCCCAACGCCCGGCAGCTTGAACAAAACATCATTGAGGAACATCTCATAGTCGCGAATATTCTTAAGTCTGATTTTAAGGATATAATCCGCCTGCCCGGTAATCGAATGGCTCTCTAAGACTTGCGGCATCGCGGCAATGGCTTCATCAAACTCTGCAACGCCTTCTGTTGTATGGCGGTTCAGCGTAACATGAGCAAAAGCAGTTAGCGTATAGCCTAGTGCCTCTTGGTCCACCACCGCATGGTAGCCCTTGATTACCCCGCTATCTTCCATCGCCTTTATCCGCCGCCAAGCCGAAGCAGTGGACACATGCACTTTATCTGCGATACCCTGGGTGGTTATTTTACTATCCCTCACCAAAAGGCCAAGGATTTCTATGTCAGTATCATCGATATTATTTTTCATTTTACTGCATAATTTGATAATATTAATCGTATTTCATTATTATTATTCTATATATGATCATATTTTTCAATAATTTCATGATATTATTTCAAGGTAGAATCAAATTTTTCATCTTAAAGCCAGTGGTACCTCATGATCTCAATCGACACCCAATATAAACTAACTGACCGATATAACCGCTCTGAGGGCCGGATTTTCCTGACCGGCACACAGGCGCTTGTTCGCATTATGATCGACCAAGCCCGCTTGGATGAAGCGGCTGGCAAAAACACCGCTGGTTTTGTTAGTGGCTATCGGGGGTCCCCGCTTGGCGGCGTCGACCAAGAAATGTGGCGGGCAGAAAAACTGCTGACATCGCATAAAGTGAAATTCCTACCGGCTATTAATGAGGATTTAGCTGCCACTGCTGTGCTGGGTACGCAGCAAGTAGAATCAGACCCTGAGCGCGAAGTTGAGGGTGTTTTTTCCATGTGGTACGGCAAAGGGCCGGGGGTGGACCGCGCGGGCGACGCCTTGAAGCACGGTAATGCTTATGGTTCATCGCCCACCGGCGGTGCGCTTGTGGTCACCGGGGATGATCATGGCTGTGTATCATCCAGCATGGCGCACCAATCTGATGTGGCCTTGATGAGCTGGTTCATGCCTGTGCTCAACCCCGCTAGCATCGACGAAATTATCAGCTACGGCCTTTATGGCTATGCCCTATCGCGATATTCCGGCATGTGGGTGGGACTTAAAGCAATTGCAGAAAATATCGAAAGCGCGGCTTCGATTGAGCTATCACCTTTGCCAAAGTTTAATAATCCCGGCGATTTTGATATACCCGAACTTGGCCTGCATTATCGCTGGCCCGACCTGCCCGGCCCGCAAATTGAAAACCGTATGGTGGCTAAAAAAGATGCAGTATTAGCCTTCGCGCGGGCTAATCCAATTGATAAATGCCTCTATCATAATGGCCATGCAAAATTAGGTATTATAACCACCGGCAAGGGCCACAAGGACCTAATGGAAGCGATGCATCTGCTGGACTTGAACGAAGGTAAATGCCGCCAATTAGGTATCGATATCTATAAAATTGGCATGGTTTGGCCGCTTGAGATGAAAGGCATTTCAAGCTTCATGGCTGGTAAAAAAGAAATTCTGGTTGTTGAAGAAAAACGCGGCATCATTGAAAGCCAAATTAAGGAATATGCCTTTTCCAACAACACAGTCCCCCACCCCAATATTTTTGGCAAAGAGAACGAAGACAGTTCAGACCTGTTATCTTGGACCGGGGAGCTGAACCCGCGTGATGTAGCTGCGGCGCTTTCTTACCGGCTGAAAAAAGCTTTTGGCATTGATTTAAGCGCTGCCATTATAAAGGCAGACAGCACGATAGCCCAACAAAAGCCTATCACTGATGTCATTCGCATGCCTTACTTCTGCTCGGGTTGCCCGCATAATCGCTCAACAAAAGTGCCCGAAGGCAGCAAAGCACTAGCGGGTATTGGCTGTCACTTCATGGCATCGTGGATGGAGCGTGAAACTAGCTCGCTCATTCAAATGGGCGGCGAAGGCGTAAATTGGGTTGGCCGGTCGCTGTTCAATGGCAACAAACATATCTTCCAAAATTTGGGCGAAGGCACCTATTTCCATTCGGGCTCAATGGCTATTCGCCAAGCCCAAGCCGCGGGCGCCAATATCACCTATAAAATATTGTTTAATGACGCGGTCGCCATGACCGGCGGGCAGCCCGTGGACGGCCAAATAACCGTTCCCGGTATCGCAGCCCAAGTGCGGGCTGAAGGCGTTGAAGCTATTGTCATTGTTACCGATGAGCCGGAAACATACCGCACGGTTAGCTTGCCCAAAAGCGTTGAAGTTCATGACCGCGACATGCTGGATAGTCTACAAAAAGATCTGCGACAGATTAAAGGCGTTTCGGTGCTGATTTATGACCAAACCTGTGCGGCAGAAAAGCGTCGCCGCCGCAAACGGGGCACCTACCCTGATCCTACTAAACGTGCCTTTATCAACCACCGCATCTGTGAGGGCTGCGGGGACTGTAGTGTACAAAGCAATTGCTTGTCTATCGTGCCAAGAGAAACTATGGCAGGCCGCAAGCGCCAAATAGACCAGCATAGCTGCAACAAGGATTTTTCCTGCATTGAGGGCTTTTGCCCAAGCTTTGTGACGATCGAAGGGGGCAGCTTGAAAAAGCCTGAGGCAACCCAAATTACTGGCCTTAAAGATGCAATCCTGCGCTTGCCAGAGCCAGTTTTGCCCACATTTAACCATAGTTATGATCTGCTAGTATCAGGTGTTGGCGGCACCGGCGTTATCACCATCGGTGCTATTATTACCATGGCTGCACATTTGGAAGGCAAAGGCGCATCAGTGCTCGACTTTATGGGCTTCGCGCAAAAAGGTGGTACAGTGCTGAGCTATATACGTTTCGCGCCAACGCCAAATGAACTTAACCAAGTGCGGATTGAAACTGGGCGCGCTGACGCTGCCATTGCCTGCGATATGGTAGTGGCAACGGGCCCGGCGGCGCTGCGCGCGCTGGCAAAAGACCGCACCCGCATTGCGCTGAATATGGAAGAAATTCCCACAGGCAATTATGTGCTCGACAGAGACGCGGACATGCATGTGAATGACCGAACAAAGCTTCTGGCAGACATTGTTGGCCGAGAACGCTTCGACGCGCTAAACGCCACCCGATTGGCGGTTGAGCTATTAGGTGACAGTGTCTTTTCCAACATGATGATGACAGGCTATGCGTGGCAACAGGGGCTCATTCCCGCATCTTTGGCGGCATTGATGCAGGCTTTAACGCTGAACGGTGTGGCTGTTGAAAAAAATAAGATCGCCTTTGGATGGGGCCGCTTAATGGCGCATGACCCAAAATATGTGCTGTCTCACTGCACCAGTGGTGAGCCAAAAATTGATGACAGCCTATCTGGCCTGATGGGGTTCCACCGGGAAACCCTAACCAACTACGGCGGTGCAGCTTACACTGTGCGATACCGCAAACTTATCGACAAAGTCATAAAAGCTGAAGCCAACGTCTTGCAAGACTCCACAGCCTTAAGCGAGGCCGTCGCTAGGAGCTATTTTAAATTACTGGCGATTAAAGATGAATATGAAGTAGCGCGTTTAATCACTGATGGGGACTTCAAGGATGAAATTGCTAAGCGCTTCACCGGCAAGTTTAAGGTAAAATACCATATGGCCCCGCCCATATTTGGCGGCAAAAAAGGCCCCGATGGCAGACCCCGCAAATATGCCTTTGGTGGGTGGGTTATTCCGTTACTGAAACTAATGTGTCGCATGCGTTT
The DNA here is from genome assembly GCA_021774735.1 of Alphaproteobacteria bacterium. Lineage (GTDB taxonomy): Bacteria > Pseudomonadota > Alphaproteobacteria > Sphingomonadales > Kordiimonadaceae > JAJFIS01. Next base: position 107,665 of record JAJFIS010000022.1, read on the forward strand.
TTTGCGCGGCAGCAAGCTGGATATTTTTAGCTATAGCAAAGAGCGCCGCGCGCAATTGGCCCTGCTGGAAAATTTTGAAAGCATGACGGAAAGCATCATCCAAGAATTAAGCCCTGACAACTTAGGTCAAGCGGTTGATTTGGTCGCTTCGGTTATGAAACTACGGGGTTTTGGCCCTGTTTTTGAGCAATCGTTAGAAGAATATCAGAAATCTCTTCCCGCACTGAAAGATGCCTTTTATAAAGGTGGGCAAGAAGCGACCTAACCCAAAAGAAAGTGTTGATGATGTTCCAAAGTCTTGAAAATTTACCCGTAGATCCCATCCTTGGTATGATGGCAATTTTTAGGGCTGATGAACGACCAAATAAGGTGGACCTTAGCGTCGGCGTTTTCAAAGATAGCCAAGGCAACACACCCATTTTTGACGCAGTGAAAAAAGCTGAAAGTTACCGGCTTGAAACAGAAGACACCAAAGCCTATATCGGCATTCCCGGCACTGCGGGCTTCAATAAAACTATGCTCTCTCTAATCTTGGGCGATGGTCTTTATGGCAGCTTAGTAAATCGCTTAAGTGCTGCCCTCACACCCGGTGGCAGCGGTGCGCTTAGAGTGGCGGCGGAATTGATCGTACGCACCAAGAACAACCCCACCATATGGGTTAGCGATCCCACATGGGGCAATCATACTCCATTGATCAGTAGTACGGGTCTAACCATGAAAAGTTACCCCTATTTTGACAAGGCAACCCACGGCGTGCGTTTTGACGCCATGATGGACAGTTTTTCATCCCTCGGTGAAAATGATATCGTGCTGTTCCATGCATGCTGCCACAACCCAACGGGCGCTGACCTTTCGCCAGATCAATGGGACCAAATTGCCGATCTCGCCTTAGATCGTGGTTTCATCCCTTTTGTTGACTGTGCTTACCAAGGATTAGCCGACGACTTAGACAGTGATGCTTACGGTGTGCGCAAATTGGCCAGCACTGTTCCAGAAATGATCATTGCGTCGTCCTGTAGCAAAAACTTTGGTCTTTACCGCGAAAGGGTTGGGCAAGTGGCCGTGCTTAGCCAATCTGCCCACCAAAGCGGTACCAGCAGCAATATGATGCTAGCCATTCGCACCATGTATTCCATGCCACCCGCCCACGGCGGCGCTATTGTCGAGCATATTCTTGAAACGCCAGACCTTAGAGCATCATGGCAGGCGGAGCTTGCAGATATCTGCAGCAGTATTCACCAATCTCGGCATTTACTCGCTGATGGCTTAAATGCCTCCAAAATTGACACCGACTTTTCCTACCTGACCGCCAACAAGGGCATGTTTTCTTATCTTGCCTTGAGCAAAGAGCAAATTGACCGCCTGCGAAACGAACATGCCGTATATCTGTTAAGTTCAGGGCGGATAAATTTAGCCGGAGCCCACGCGGGTAATATTCATCTTATTGTCGCCGCGATGGAAAATATTTGCCTATAGACGCGCGTTTAACGCACCATATTCGGTGCAAGCCGCCCTGAACTGTTCATAGATATACCCATTCAGCGGCATGTCATCGCTGAGAATTTCCGGGTGCCATTGAACCGCTAACAAAAAACCTTCCCGGGGTGGCAGGCTGAAAGCTTCGATCAGGCCATCCGGCGCACGCGCTTCTATGCGCAAATCTGACGCTAAATTTTTGATGCCCTGCCCGTGCAAACTATTGACCTTAAAGCTTTTTTCCCCGTCCATGGATGCTAAAAAGCCATCCGGTTCCACCGCGACCCTATGGGCCGAACTAAATTGAACGCTATGAGGCTGGCTTGGGTCTGCGCGGTGATCCAAAAATTCATCTTCATCATGTAGGCGTTGGTACAAAGTGCCGCCGAGCGCCACGTTAATTTCTTGAAAACCTCGGCAAATTCCCATCATGGGCATACGGCGATCCCGGGTCGCCTTGATAAGTTCAAAAGATAACCTGTCTCGTTTTATATCACGGAGGTCATTTTCAATTTCCGGCGGAGCATTATAGTGAACCGGGTCAATATTCGACGGGCTGCCCGTCATGCAAATGCCATCAAGGCGGTCGAGCAAACCATTCAAGTCATCGCCCAAGCAGTCCATGGCAATAATCACTGGAATCATGTCCGCCGCGAACAGTGCTGTTAAATATTGGTCCAGCACTAAACTCATGCTGCGACCTTTGATGGTTCCATTGTCCGGCACAACACCGACAATGGGCTTTTGCGCCATATGTTGCATTGAAAAATTTCCTAAAACAGGGGTAAATATTTTCTAATCTGCTAAGCTTCAGCCTTGTTCAACCTAACTACTATAATTTCACCGCATCGCACTAGTTTAAAAAACTACGCCTAGTGAACTACTCTCTGGCGCTAGACGATAGCTCTATTGGCTTATGCAAACAACTTCCGGGGCCTAAAATCTATATAATTCAAGCTGGAAAAATTACCAGAGTGGCTTATAAATGCAGGCGACACATGCAAAATTGTCCATGCGCATACCATCGTGATGAAAACCTCCAATAGAGAAAGAGCCATTGTGGAGATTGAAACAGGTCAATATAATAGGCTTTTAAAACAGGGGTTTGAAGCATTAGACCACGCACGGACAGATGTAGCCCACCAATGTGCTCGCCGAGCTCTGTCCATTAACAATCAACATGCTGGCGGTCATTTTCTGGTTGCTTTAGTTGCTTTTAACCAAAAAAATTACACGGTGGCCCGCCAAGCTTTGATGAGCACCGTTAGCCTTGACCCATTGCATGCAGCCGGTTGGTCCCAATTAGCCCGAGTTTGTATATTAACAGGCCAATATAATAATGCCGCAGATGCACTGGAAAAAGCGCTGGCGCAGAACCCCAAAGACCCAATAGTTCAGGATATTATTGGTACTGTTTTTAGCCTTCTCGGCGACCAAGAAAGCGCCCTGACTTGGCACAATAAAGCCGTATTAAAAGCCGCTGACAATGCCCGCTACCATTTGAACAAAGCCGCTTGCTTAATATTTCTTGGCCACAATGATGATGCAAAAACCTCCCTTAACCGGACCCTAGCATTACAGCCCGACCATGCCCAAGCGCATTGGATGCTCGCCCGCCTAGACAAAGCACAAGACCGAAAGCACTTAAGTGAAATATCTGAAATGCTAAAGCAGCCTTCGGCTTCCAAGGATGCTGAAGCTTTCTTGTGGTACGCCGCTGGCAAATTAGCCGAAGACCTGGGTGATTGGGATATGGCCGCAAAAGCCTATACCAAAGGTGCAAAAGCCCGCCGGCAAACAGTGCGCTATGACGAAGGTGCTGAGGAACGGTTATTCAAAGCTTTGAAAGAAACATACACCGACGATTGGATGAAAAAGACCGCCTGTGGTGTGGATAATCCATCCCCCATTTTTATTGTCGGCCAGCCCCGCACCGGCACAACATTGGTTGAGCGCATCATAACCAGCCACACGGACGTTCATTCTGCGGGTGAATTACAGCAATTTGCCATGGCCATAAAGCGCCAAACGGGCATTCCATCCCACGGTCTGCCGATGACCGCTGAGATAGCAAGAGCCGCTGCCGCGCTTGACATGACAAAGTTAGGCCAAGCCTATCTTGACACTACGCGGTTACTGCGCGGCACATCGCCACATTTTGTTGATAAATTACCCGTAAATTACTTATACTTACCGCTTATTGCAGCGGCTTTGCCAAAAGCAAAAATCATTCATATTCGCCGGTGTGCCATGGACAGCTGTTTCGCCAGTTACAAACAGTTATTTGCTGATGCCTATGTCCATTCTTATGACCAAGGAGAAATGGCACGCCACCATGTGCGCTACCGAAATTTAATGGAACATTGGCACGATCTTTTAGGTGACAGAATCTTAGATGTGCATTATGAAAATGTAGTAACAGATACAGAAGCTGAAGCGCGGCGTATCACGAAGCATTTAAACCTAAGTTGGGATGACAGGCTATTAAACTTCCACTTACAAGACCAGGCTGTAACCACAGCCAGTGCATCGCAAGTACGCGAAAAAGCGCATACGCGCTCAGTCGGGCGTTGGCGAAATTTTAGTGGAACACTCACCAAAATGCAGGGCATTTTATCCGCCGCAGGATATGAGCCCAATGAAAAGAGATAGTATTAAATGACCAATAGCCCTGCATCAACACAGGGTGAATAAGGACACACAATGAATAGAAATATCCCATTTTATAAAAAAGCCACCCTTATGGCTGGGAGTTCATTCTTAGCGCTAAATATTGCATCACAGTCCAGTTCTTCCCAAGATAACAACACACCCACAATTGAAGAGATTATTGTTACGGCTCAAAAACGGTCTGAACCCATCCAAGATGTCCCCATCGCCATTTCAGCTTTTGACGAGAGCTTCATGAAGCGAGCCAATATTGATGATGTTAAAGACTTGGTGAAATTCACGCCCGGCTTTTCTGGTGACAGCAAAGACAGCTTCATTGATTTCATTTCAATTCGCGGCATTTCAACCAATGACTTTGGCGTCGGCGGGGACCCATCGATTGGCTTTTTCAAAAATGGCTTTTATCAAGGCCGCAACGGCGTCGCCGTCTCATCAACCTTTGATAATGAACGCGCTGAAGTGTTGCGCGGCCCACAAGGTTTTCTGTTTGGGCGCAATGCCATTGCTGGGGCGGTGAACATTCACACCCGAAAGCCAGAGCTTGGTACTTATAATGGCTATATTGATGCGGGTCTCGGCGAGCGTAACATTCGAGAAATCCAAGGCGCTGTTAACATGCCCATGGGGGATAATAATGCTTTGCGGCTTGCCGCCTACTTCGACCATGAGGATGGTTATGTCACCAATTTGGCGCGGCCAAATGATGACAAACTTATCGCCCATGAGAAATTTGCCTTTCGCGGCACTTTTTTGCATGAGCAAGATAACCTTACCCTCACCCTAATGGCCGAATATGAAGACCGCGAACAAAGTGGCAGCGTCTATGCGGCTGTTCGCGATGAAAATTATGAAGCTATCGCCGCTATATTTGGTGACATCGCACCCGCTGCTAACAGCCGCACGATCAATTCAGACGCCGGGCTGGGCAATTTCGATAATGGCGAGATATTCAGTCTTTCTGGTACATTAGATTATGAATTTGACGGCGCGACTTTGACCATTATGGCAGGTTTCAAAGACCATGCTTATGAATATTCAGAGGATTTCGACGGCCTGCCCATCGGCATTAACGATTATAATCAGGACCAAGAGGGTGACTACAGGGAAGCCGAAATCCGGCTGGTTTCCAATGATGATAGTGATTTAAATTGGTATGCGGGGCTTTCCGCCTATGAAGAAGACATCAATGCCCAGTTTAATCAACGCTCTGATGAGGAAGTGAACTGTCAATTTTACTATTATTATACTTGCCAAGACCTTGTGGTTAATTACTGGGGTTACCCCAGCTACACGCCGAACCCGGATGGCCTGCTTGAATCTAACATTGTGGACGGCAATTATAAAGGTTGGGCCGCGTATCTGGACCTGAACTATAAGGTCAGTGAAACTTTCGAGCTCGGCTTTGGGGTCCGCTATAGCTACGACAAGAAGAATTTCTCCAATAACATCTTGCCTGTTGATAGTGACCTAGGGCCCTTTTTGAACTTCGGCTTTACCACCGATGGCCCCATCACAGAATCCCATAGTTGGGATAGTTTCACGCCGCGCGCCATTGCCCGCTGGACGCCCAACAATAATTTTATGGCCTATGCCAGTGTAACAAAGGGTTATAAATCAGGGGGCTATGCCAGTTTTGCCGCTGAGCTTGTGGGCGGCGTTGACGATGATTATGTCGCGCTGCCGGGTGTAACATTAGACCGTTTCGACCCAGAAACAGTATGGTCCTATGAGCTTGGCTTTAAGGCCGATCTGATGGATAAACGCCTGCGCCTAAACGCCAATATCTTCCATTATCGCTACCGTGATTTGCAGCTCACTTTCTTCGAATCTGGTGGGTCAAAGGTCGATAATGTTGGCCGCGTAAAAGCCACTGGGTTCGAGGCCACAGCACAGGCGGTTCTTAGTGCTAATTTTGATGTGTATCTGGCGGCTTCTTGGATTTCATCTAGCGCCTCTCAAGTTCCCGATACCATCTGCGATGCATGTGACGGCAATCGCCTGACCCAACAGCCGCGAGCAACCCTAGCAGGCGTTATAAACTATCACCAGCCTGTGGGTAATGGTGGGGCTGAAATTTCTGCCTCTGCTGACTTTAGGACCCAGTCGCGTATGTTTAGTGGTCTTGATAATTTACTGCCGTCATCAGTTGCCCCCTGGACAGAAGTTGGGGCCCGCGTCAGCTATATATTAAATAGCGGCACTAGCTTTACCCTATATGTCGATAATCTGTTTGACGAACTTTACTATGACTATGGCACCGATGGGGATGGCTTGTTCCCAACCACACTTGCTGGGCCAAGTCGCCCGCGCACAGTGGGCTTTAGGGTCACTATTCCCTTCGGTGAATAGGGGCCTTCGGCACCAAAAAGAGGTGGCCCGCAGGCATCTCTTCTTTCGTTATCACTCACAAAGAAAAAGGGCGCCGAAGCGCCCTTTAAAAAGATTGTCCTTGGTTTGTTACTTAGAAGGAGTAAACAGCCCGCAGATAATAATAACCACCATTGAAGCCCATTGGTGATGTCACTGGGAAACGAGCCCCAACGATACCAGCGAATGGGTTAATGTCTGGGTCGTTATTAAACAGGTTGTTAGCGCCAACACTAATCTCCAAGTTTTCCATTACATTGTAGCCAATTTGAGCATCAATCGTAACTTCAGAACCTGGGAAGATTTCCAAACCAGCACTATCTAGGTGAACTTCGGTATATTTACCGAAATAGTTCGCCCGGACCATACCGCGCCATTTGTCTTCAACATGGGTGAAAGTCGCATTAGCACGATAGCGTGGTAAGTTCTTTTCAAGTTGAAGAATGCGGGTCGCATCCAACGTCACTGGGTTGAAGTCAGTAACTTCAGTGTCGGTCCAGTTAGCAACTAGCATGAAGGTGCTGCTACCATTTTCCGTAATATTCATCGGAACAGTGGCAACAATATCAACACCCTGGGTTTTCGTATCAAAGTCATTGACGAAGAAACGGAAAGCCGCCAAGTCACCAGCAAAGCCAATACCTTCTGCCACAAGCGCATCACGCTGGGCATCCGTTAATGACCGGCTAGCCGATTGGGTGATACGATCATCAAGCTTAATGTTGAAATAATCAACGGTTAAGCTGAATGCTTCGCCCGCGTAACCAAAGCCAAGGGTAAAGCTGTCTGATTTCTCAGGGCCTAGTGCCTCAGCGCCCACTGCTTGCGCAATTGGGTTGGTTGGTGGGATGGTACCACGCTGTGCAAGCTGCAGAACGCCGTTCACAGATTCAAACACCGTAGAGATGTTAACAACCTGCTGCTGACCAACGGTAGGCGCACGGAAACCAGTGGAGTATGTGGCACGGAAAGAAAGGCTATCCGATATTTTATACAAAGAAGATAGCTTGAAGTTGGTCGTTGAACCAAAGTCAGAGAAATCTTCCCAGCGTACGGCAAGACCCATAATGAACCGCTCGGTTACATCAGCTTCCATATCAATATAGAAAGCAATGTTAGTGCGATCATTCACGCCAGCAACCTGTGGGCTGAAACCAGAGAAACCGTTCGAGCCAATACCAAAGCCTTGCGACCCTGTTACCGTATCACCGACATCATTGGTCAGAGCAAAAGGTTGACCAAGAATACCAACCTCAAAAGATTCAGGCTGGCCAACACGGGCCTCAAACTGTTCTTCACGCCATTCAAAACCACCAGCAATATTCAGCGGTGAGGCAAAACCAGCAATCTCAACCGGATAACTCAGGTCAAGGTTAAAGTTTTTCTCAAGCTGAATGTAGCTGCCAAGTTCAAAGTTATTTGGTGTGGCAGGGCCTAAGCTCGCGTTGATGGTATTGTTAATGAAGAAGTCCGCTTGGTTGCGTCCAACATGGAAACTAACATCATAGCCTAAGCCACTGTCCATTTCGCCGCGATACCCCATAGCAATGCTGGCATCGTTCAAGCGACCACCAAACTGCGGTGTAAAGCCACCTGGGAACATTTCATTGAAAACAAAGCAGTTAGGGTCTGCTACAACGGTCGCTAGACCTGCCGCATCACCAACATTAAGTTCGTTTCCGGCTGCAACGGTACCCGTTGATGCTTCACCTTCATTAAAGTTGATACCACCAAGGCAGGTGATGCCATCTTCTGGTGTTAAGTCACCAACAAGGCGGGTTGCGCCACTGTCAGCTGAGTTAACACCACCACGTGTGTTTGGATTACGGAAGAAGAAACCACCTTCAACTTCGCGCTCGGCGTAGTTACCAAAGGCATATACTTCACCACTACCGGTCTCAACGCCAAAGTTTGCAAATACTTTCCAGTCATCGCGCACTTCAGGCTGACCCCAAATTTGGGTGTAAGGCTCGCGAATATTGCTGTTACCACCAGCAATCAACTGCTTCGCATCGCGGCGTTGCACACTTCGGCTTGTTGCCCCTTGCTCGCGCCATTCAGCACTCAGGTTAAAGAAACCACTGTCTGTTACTGGCAGGCCAATATTGGCTGAAAGCTGGCGCTGATCGCCGTCGCCTTCATAATGCTGGCCCCATTTAGCTTCGAAAGAACCGCCTTCATTGCTATCTTTCAGTCTAAAGTTCATCACACCGGCAATAGCATCAGAACCATACTGAGCTGCTGCACCGTCGCGCAATACTTCAACCTGCTTCAAGGCAATCGCTGGGATGGTAGAAATATCAGGCCCTTGCGAACCATCAGAAATACCACCGCCCAAGAATGCAATAACCGACGCACGGTGGCGACGTTTGCCGTTAACCAAAACCAAAGTTTGGTCAGGGGCAAGGCCGCGCAAGTTCGCTGGGCGAACAAGAGTAGCCGCATCACTAATAGGCTGAGCGTTAACATTATAGGATGGCACCAATGCCCTGAGTAGGTTGGACATGTCGCCGTCGCCATGATTGGCAAAATCGTCACCGCTGATAACATCAACCGGTGCTGGGTTGTCGCCTGCTGAACGCGCGGCACGGCGCGAACCGGTAACGACAACTTCTTCTACGTCAGCGCCGCTATCAGCGTCCTGCGCAGATACTGCTGTAACACCGGACGCCAGCATAAGCGCCGCGCATGATGTTCCAACAAGAAATTTTCCGTAATTTTTCATTTAGGGTAACCTCCATTAGTAGACCCGAATAGTAGGGAAGAAAACAATCCTTGCTTTCAAAATAATCCCCATGGCCCTTTACTTAGAAGGTGAATATGAGAGCCAAGGGCGAAAATAGCACTTTTTAATAAACAGTTAGCGTAAATATAGCCTAAAAAATGTATGAACTGTTACCGATATGCAACAATAACATTCCCCAACGTAAAAAATGCGCAATATTCAGAAAGTTTTTTGCATTTGAACCAGTGGAATAGTAACGCCTGCTTTGGTTGCAGCTTCAAATGTCCGCACAGCAATATAGCCGCATTTCTTATATAAAGGCACACCAGATAAGGTCGCAGCCAGCTCAGCTTGGGCAAAGCCATGGGCACGTAATGCTTCTTCGCATAGATGCATAACCAAACGGCCAACGCCCCGCCGAGCCATTGTGGGGTCTGTATACATTGCCCGAATGCGGCCAGCTTGCGTTTTTGGGTCCAGCAGCCGCGCATCCCTACCAGCACTATGGTCGCCGCCAAACAATGTTTCCCGGTAACTCCAGCCCCCGCTGCCGACGATGTCACCTTCATGGATAATCACGAAATAAGTACCATCAATGACAAGTTGGCTATCCAGCCCCATAACTTCATGCGAAGCCTCAATTTGCTTTGGGCTGAGAAAGTCTTGCTGCAGCCCATCGATCGAGCGTTTCATTAAGCCGGTGAGCCTTTCAAGGTCGTCCATCACAGCCATTCGGGTTTCAAATTTGGGGCGTTCATTATGCAGCTCTGTCATTTTGGCCAACCTGCGCGGATGTCTAGATAATCCAACATATCCATTCCCGCTTCATCTAGCCAGCTATCCTCTGGTCCTTCCCACCTTACATCTGCCCAACAGACCCGGCCACTGGCACTAAAGGCAACACCTTCGGCCTTTAGACAGTCATATTGACGCCCGCTGCCCGGCCTTGCGCTTATTTTACCACCACTATTAATAATCCTTTGCCACGGAATATCAGTGTCCCTTGGCACCCCCGCCATAGCATAGCCCACCATGCGGGCGGTAACACCGGGCAACAGGCTAGCGACCATGCCATAGCTTGCCACCTGCCCCGCAGGTACAAGGCGTACAATGGCATAAACTTGGTCGTAATATTTAGCGCTTTGGCTCATTCAGCCGCTAAGGCAGTTTGGCCCATCCGCACCAAGCGCCCGGGGCGGGCATCGGTTAGCTCCCCATCTTTGATCACTATTTCACCCGCCACAATTGTGGCTATATAACCAACAGCATCTTGCAGCAAACGCTGGCCACCTGCGGGCAAGTCCACCACCATTCTTGGGGGTTTTAAGTGCAGACCATCAAAATCAATAACGTTAATATCAGCGCGCCTGCCAACTTCCAGTACACCGCGGTCCTGCATGCCAACATAATTTGCAATATCGCTGGTTAGCTTTTTCACCGCCGCTTCAAGCGGCATACCATCGCGCCCTGTCTTGGCTCTATCGCGGGCCCAATAACAAATCATATAGGTTGGGAAGCTGCCGTCACAAATGGTGCCAACATGCGCCCCGCCGTCGGACAGGCCCATCAGCGCCAGAGGGTGCTCCATCATGGTAAGCACATTATCATAGGTAAACTCGGTATAATTATAGATCGGGAAATAGATGAATTGCCGCCCTGCGTCCAACAGTAACACATCATAGATTTTCGATATAGCGGATACACCCTCTGCCATTGCAGCAGCCCCTATCGAGCGCTCCATTGGTTGCTCATAATCAGGTTCGTCACCAAGAATGAATAACTTCATCGCTATCTGATCGATCATCGCCAAAAGTTGATCTGTTATGGGCGGAATGGGCGTCCCATCACCCGCTAATTTATCCGGTTTTTCCGTTAAAAGCTGCGCCTTAAAAGCTGGGTCCCTCATCGCTGATACGCGCTCATCCAAGGGCAAATGCGCAATCTTTTTATAGCTTGGATGACCAATGAAAGGATGGAAGGTGCATTGCAGACCGTTGATGATGCCAATGCCGCGCGGTGCCACTTGCATCCGCATATCAAGGCCTTTGGCTTCTGCCTTTTCAACCCGGTCAATAATCCGCTTCCACTGGTCGGGGGCAAAGTCCCGCTGCATCAGCGACAGGGAAAAGGGCTTGTCGCCGCCCGCTTTGGCAAAGGCTTCAACAATATCAAATTCCTGGTCAAAAGCATCCGCGCCGTGATCAATATTAAAATCATTCACCGCCTGCAAAATACCGTGGTCAAGGCCAATAAGCGCCGCAGCAATACCAGTTAATTCCTCCACAGTGGCTTCTGATGCGGGGGTCCAATCGCCGTCCGCAGAACGGTGAACATCAGACCGCCCAGTGGAAAAACCCACCGCACCCGCCTGCATCGCTTCACGGGTTAGGCGTTGCATCTCTATGATGTCATCATCCGTAGCGGCTTCGTTAAATACTGCCCGGTCTCCCATCACATAAACCCGAAGCGGGTCATGCACGACTTGCACGGCAAAATCGATCGCATGGGGAAAATCAATCGCATCCATATATTCAGGAAAGCTTTCCCAGTTCCATTTTAATCCTTCCGCCAGAGCGATGCCGGGAATATCTTCAACCCCTTCCATAAGCCGAATAAGTTTGTCATGGTCATCTGGCCTGGCGGGGGCGAAACCAACGCCGCAACTGCCCATAATAGCGGTGGTAACACCGTGGTTTACACTGGGCTGAAGGGCATCATCCCAGCTCACCTGGCCATCATAATGGGTATGCAAATCTACAAATCCGGGCGTTACAATATGACCAGACGCATCAATTGTTTCAACAGCATCACCCGCGCAAGTGCCAATAGATGTGATGATACCATCCTTAACGCCAATGTCGGCTAAGACACCAGCATTGCCAAGGCCGTCATATAGTGTCCCACCAACAATTTTCAGATCATATTCCATCGCTTGAAATCCCTTCTCATATTGCAATCACAAAAACTATAGCGCGGTAACGCTATAGAATAAACAGACTATTGAGTATGATATTATTCAGTCGCTCTGAAAACGGTATGAGGAAACGCCGCGAGAGCGCTCATCCAGCACCAATTTACGCGTCACAGGTGGATGGGCACGCTGAGCGCAGCTTGGTCGCTCACAGAGCCGGCAATTTGGGCCAACCGGCGTGGGCGTTGGTTTTTCTATGTTCATACCATCGCTATAAATTAGCTCGGCTGCATATTTCACATCACAGCCTAGACCAAGCGCTAACTGCTGGCCCGCACCCGTATAATTGCGCCCAACCCGCCGCACCGTGCGGGCCACAGAAATATAGGTGGTCTCATCTGGCATTTGAATCAACTGCGTTGCGATACGCCCGGGGTTGGCAAAGGTATCATGGACGTTCCAGCGCGGACAGGTGCCGCCAAGCCGCGAGAAATGATATTTGCTGGCAGAAAAGCGCTTAGAAACATTGCCCGCATTATCAACCCGAATAATGAAGAATGGCACACCTTTACTACCGGGCCGTTGCAGAGTGGTTAACCGGTGACAAACCTGCTCAAAACTGGTGCCATAGCGTCGCGTTAGATGTTCCACGTCATAACGAAGCGACTGTGCATCAGCGAGAAACCGCCCGTAAGGCATCAACAAGGCCGCAGCAAAATAATTTGCCAGTGATATGCGCGCCAGACGCCGTCCCTCTTCAGAGCTGAAACCGCCCGCATTAACTAGCGATGAAATGAGGGCGGACTGCTCGGTTAGGCCTATCTGATAAGCGATTTGGAAATTACGGCCCGAACGGTTCATCAGCTCGCTCAGCATTAATTGACGACGATGGCGATCATAAAAGCGTAAATTCTCTGGCATAACTTCGGTCGGCATCACCCGTACATCAACCCCGTGCTCTTCCTCAAGCCTTGTGCTGAGCACCATGAAGGCATCTTCGGCCTGCATCTTCAATTGGCTGTGCAATTTTTCTGCCGCTTCATCAAGCTCGGGAAAATAATTACGCGCATCATGAATGAAATCGCGCACTTCATCTAGGGGCGACGCCATATCGCTCCGCAGATCGGCACCAAGGTCACGGTCAGCAAATCTGCTCGAAAGTTCCAGCGATCTCTGCCTCGTCGTGTCAAATGCTTTATATAAATGCACGAAAGCTTCCGTGGCCCGTGGGCCTGCCTCAGCAAATTCCTGCATATCTGCCCGGCTAACGTCTATGTCCTTAAACAACGGGTCGGCAAAAATATCAGATAAGTCTGCAAGTGCTTTGGCTTCATCACTGCCAGCAAATGCCGCAAGGTCAATGTCATAAACTTCCGCAAGCCGCAGTAAAAATTGCGCACTAACAGGGCGCTGGTTACGTTCAACCAAATTCAAATAGCTGGTGGAAAAACCAAGTTCTTCCGCCATCTGACTTTGACTAACGCCTCTTTCCCGCCGCATGCGCCTTATCCGGGGTCCGGCAAATATCTTTTTTTGAGCATTTTCCATGCGTTACTGGCCTCTTATTGCTTAGCGGAAATATAGAGTATATTTACAAGTTTTACAAATTAACATTTTTACTTTCACAAACACATACAGAATAACTCTTTTAAAAACAATATATATAGCACCTTTGTCACAATTGTGTATTTTTAGAGCATAAAATAAATGGACCCGATTAATGAACAATAGCTCTCTCATCATCAATGGCGATATGGCCGCCGGATATGCCGACATCTTATGCGACGATGCCTTGGATTTCATCACGGCACTTGAGAGCAAATTTGGCACGCGTCGAAAGGCTTTAATATCCGCTCGCGCCGACCAGCAGAAGGCCTTTGATGCTGGCGCTCTGCCTGACTTTTTGGCTGAGACAGAAGATATCCGTAAAGGTGACTGGACGATAACCAATACACCACCTGCCCTGCGCGAGCGCCGGGTGGAAATTACCGGCCCTGTAGACCGCAAGATGATGATCAATGCGCTTAATTCTGGCGCTAATGTATTTATGGCGGACTTTGAAGACGCCTCATCGCCTACATGGCACAATCTCATCGACGGCCAGATAAATGCCCGCGACTTCGCTAAGGGCAAGCTTGAATATACCGACCCAAACACGGCAAAAGAATATAAGCTCTGCGATGATCCTGCGACTTTAAAAATTCGCCCTAGGGGTTGGCATATGGTGGAAAGCCATGCTGCACTTGGTGGCACGCCGATGTCCGCAAGCCTGTTTGACTTTGGCCTGCATTTCTTCCACTGCGCCCATGCTATGGCGGCGGCGAGCAATGGTCCCTATTATTACCTGCCAAAAATGGAAAGCCACCATGAAGCGGCGCTTTGGGATGATGTTTTTCGCTTCGCTCAAAATTATATGAACCTACCCATCGGCACGGTGAAAGTTACAGTATTAATTGAAACCCTGCCCGCTGCCTTCGAAATGGATGAAATTCTACATGCTCTGAAAGATCATATTGTTGGCCTTAATTGCGGGCGCTGGGACTATATTTTCAGCTATATCAAACGTATTGGCAAAAATGCTGCTTACCTGCTGCCCGACCGCGCCCAGGTGGGCATGGGCGATGCCTTCTTAAATGCCTATAGCTTGCTGCTGGTTAAAACCTGCCACAAACGCGGGGCCCATGCCATGGGCGGCATGGCGGCACAGATCCCCGTTAAAAATGACGATGCGGCCAATGACGCTGCCTTTGCCAAGGTAAAGGCCGACAAAGAACGCGAAGTTAATAATGGTCATGATGGCACTTGGGTTGCCCATCCGGCACTTGTGCCTGTAGCGATGGATATATTCACCCGCCTCATGCCCGGCCCTAACCAACTATCCAAACAGTTAGACGACCTAACCATCACCCAAGCGGACCTGATTGAGCCGCACAGCGGTACTATTTCTGAAGCTGGCCTGCGAGAGAACATTCGCGTCGGCATTCAGTATCTTGAAGCATGGCTTGGTGGGCGCGGTGCTGTACCGCTTTATAACCTGATGGAAGACGCCGCTACCGCTGAAATTAGCCGAACCCAAATATGGCAACAACTTAAGCTATGCGCCTCTTTAAATGATGGCCGCACAGTTGATGAAAGTTTGGTTCGGGCGCTATATGACGCTGAAATGACCGACCTGAAAGACCTGCTTGGCGCGCGCTTTGACGCAGGTCACTTTAGCGCTGCGGGTGACCTTTTCCTCAGCCTTGTTTTTGCTGATGACCTCGCTGAATTTTTAACAACCCCTGCATATGACCTACTTGATTAGGGCCTTTTTTAATTGGAGTATCCACCATGGCTAAATCTTTCTCTGAGCTGCTTAATACATCTGAAGATCGTTTCAAATATATTGAGCGTAATTATAGCGTTGAAGACGTAGAACGCCTTCGTGGTTCGGTGCAAATAGCCCACACACTGGCTGACCGTGGTTCCCGTAAACTTTGGGACTTGCTTGGCAGTGAAGATTATGTCCACAGTCTGGGCGCAATGACCGGCAACCAAGCCATGCAAATGGTGCGCGCTGGGCTTAAAGCCATCTATCTTTCCGGCTGGCAAGTGGCTGCTGATAGCAATACCGCCTCTGCCATGTACCCAGATCAATCCTTGTATCCCGCCAATGCGGCACCTGAGCTTTGCCGCCGTATCAACCGCACTTTGCAGCGCGCTGATCAAATTGAGCATTCTGAAGGTGGCGCAAAGCGTGATTGGTTCGCCCCCATCGTAGCTGACGCGGAAGCGGGCTTTGGCGGCAAATTAAACTCTTTTGAAATTATGAAAGCTTTCATTGAAGCTGGCGCTGCTGGTGTTCACTTCGAAGACCAACTAGCCGCAGAAAAGAAATGCGGTCACTTGGGCGGCAAAGTGCTCATCCCAACCCAGCAACATGAACAAAATTTGCAAGCTGCCCGGTTAGCCGCTGATGTATGCGGCACACCGTCGATCATCATTGCGCGCACAGACGCTGAATCCGCTAAGCTGATAACCAGCGACATCGATGAGCGCGATCATGAATTTATCATCGACCGTGACAACCGCACCTCAGAAGGGTTTTTCCACCTGAATGCCGGTGTTGACCATTGCATCAAACGCGGCCTAGCTTTCGCCAAACATGCCGACCTGCTTTGGTGGGAAACATCGACACCAAACTTAGACGATGCCAAGCGCTTTGCCGAGGCTATCCAAAAGGAATTTCCCGGTAAAATGATGGCCTATAACTGCTCGCCTTCCTTCAACTGGGAAGCCAATTTGGATAAAGACACTATTGCTAAATACCAGCGTGAGCTTGGCGCTATGGGCTATAAATATCAATTTGTTACACTTGCTGGTTTCCACCAATTGAACCACGGTATGTTCAAATTAGCCAACGGATACCGCGACCGTGGCATGGCGGCTTACAGCGAGCTACAGCAGGATGAATTTGCCATGGAAAGTGACGGCTACACCGCAACCCGGCACCAGCGGGAGGTTGGCACTGGTTATTTTGATGCAGTGGCACAGGCCATCACGGCGGGCGAATCTTCGACCACGGCGATGGGCGAATCTACTGAAACAGCGCAATTTTAAATGGGATTTTCCTCCTGATCATCAGGTCCCATATTCCCGACCTTTCGGGAATACATCTTGGGCGGAGGGCTTTTCTCTCCGCCCCTTTTTTATGCGCTGAAATGTCCCATTATTTTGACCAATTCATGTTCATATTGCTGGTTAAACTTAATAACCACCTCATGGTCCAAAGCCACAGCCTGCCCACCGGGAATATATTCAAGCATGGTGAATATTTTATCGCGGGTTTTTCGCTGAGCCTGTCTTCGTTTTTGTACTTCACCACTGTCGTGGCTGGCATCCAAGCGACCATTTATCCAACGCATAGCCGCAAGAGCATTGCCACCGGCTGATCTATTTTTATTATAGCGTCCGCCTAAATTTTCCCAAGGCAGCACAATATTTCCGCCAAATAGAGCGGCGCATGCTTTGCTGGGATTAGCCCTAAAGTCGCTATATGTTGTGCCATTTATAGTGCCAAAATACCCTTCTGCCTTTGTCAAAAAATCAAGCCAAGATGGAGAGCTTTTTTTGTGAACTGAGCAAAAGTCATCAAAAGAGCTGAAGGAACCTTTCCGCACCGCTTGCCCGTAATAGGAGGCAAGCAAGGAGCCTGTTTCACGCACGGTTAAACAAAGCTGTACCTTAAAAGGAGCCAACATCTCCGCCACTGCCGCCATATTGGCGTCAGCTTGTGGGAAAAAGCCTGTTTCACCCTCATAGAAAGGTTCACCAAAAATAGATTCGTTCGAAATAAGTAAAGTCTGCCCCGGGTGCTGCTCAAATTCCTCTTCCAAAATGTCGCGGCCTTGCCGGATAGCTTTTGATCTGAGCTCACCGCGTCTAACTTGCAGAACGGCTTTATGGATTGGATGGATGTCACGCTCTCGCACCCATCTGGGTAAATAGCGGATATTTTGCTCCGCAAGCATTTGCTCCTGATCGCGGAAGAAAAATTGCAAACTAGTAGTGCCTGTTTTCGGTGCACCCGCATGCAAAATTACTCTATTTCCCATAACTTGACCTTAAAGAATAAATTGATGCGTCCTTCATGCGCATTTCTTCTAGCAATCGCAATAGTAAAACACTTATAAGACTTACAGGAAATTACATTAAGAGAGTGGACACCATTTGATGAGCAAAATTACTGTGACCGACCTTAACGGCAAACCTCGCGAGATTGAGGCTGAAGTTGGCCTGTCTTTAATGGAAGTCATTCGTGATAATGATTTTGACGATTTAGCCGCAATTTGCGGGGGTTGCTGCAGCTGTTGCACCTGCCATGTCTTTGTTGATGAAAATTGGGCTGATAAGCTGCCCCCTCGTGAAGAAGATGAAGAAAGCCTGTTGGAAGATAGCGATCATTATGATGCCGCTCTTTCGCGACTTTCCTGCCAAGTAGAATTTGACGATAGTATGGACGGCCTGAAAGTAACCATTGCCCCTGAAGGGTAAACTTGAGCATATATTTACTTGCTTATGATCAAAGCTTTTATTGGTTGTAAATTGTGATCCGCATTGGCATATAACGCTGAAATTTAAAGCTTTAGGAACTCTATGACCGACCTGACACATTTGAAAAAGCTGGAAGCGGAAAGCATCCACATTATCCGGGAAGTAGCGGCTGAAGCTGAGAACCCTGTAATGTTATATTCTATTGGTAAAGACAGCGCCGTGATGCTGCATTTAGCGATGAAAGCTTTTTACCCCAGCAAGCCCCCTTTCCCCGTCATGCATGTGGACACCACATGGAAGTTCAGCGAGATGATCACCTTTAGGGATGAACTCGTGAAAAAGCTGGGTCTTAACCTGATTGTCCATATTAACGAAGATGGCGTTGAACAAGGCATTGGCCCTTTCAGCCACGGCTCTGGCGTCCATACAGATGTAATGAAAACGCAAGGGCTGAAACAAGCGCTGAATAAATATGGTTTTGATGCTGCCTTTGGCGGTGCCCGCCGCGACGAAGAGAAAAGCCGCGCCAAAGAGCGTGTTTTCAGCTTCCGCAGCGCCCAACACCGCTGGGACCCGAAAAACCAACGCCCGGAGCTTTGGAATATTTTCAACACCCGCATTAAGCAAGGCGAAAGCATCCGGGTCTTCCCGCTCAGCAATTGGACCGAGCTCGATATCTGGCAATATATCTACAAAGAAGCCATTCCCATCGTGCCGCTATATCTATCCAAAGAACGCCCCGTTGTGGAGCGTGATGGCCAACTGATAATGGTGGATGATGACCGCATGCCACTGAATGACGGCGAAGTGCCGATGATGAAAAAGGTGCGTTTCCGCACCCTTGGCTGTTACCCGCTAACCGGGGCCGTGTTATCCGAAGCCGACACCCTGCCCGATGTTATTCAAGAAATGCTGCTGACCAAAACATCAGAGCGCCAAGGCCGCGTTATCGACCATGATAGCGCTGCCTCAATGGAGAAGAAAAAACAGGAAGGGTATTTCTGATGGCACATCAAAGTGACATGATCGAAGAAGATATCCTTGGATACTTAAAAACGCAGGAAGAAAAATCTCTGTTGCGCTTCATTACCTGTGGCAGTGTTGATGACGGCAAATCAACCCTGATTGGTCGCTTGCTATACGATTCGAAATTAATATTCGAAGACCAACTGGCCGCGCTTGAAAATGACAGTAAAAAGCTCGGCACACAGGGTGAAGAAATTGACTTTGCCTTGCTTGTAGACGGCTTAGCCGCCGAGCGCGAACAAGGCATCACCATTGATGTGGCTTACCGGTTTTTCTCGACCGACAAACGCAAGTTCATCGTTGCCGACACGCCGGGGCACGAACAATATACCCGCAACATGGCAACCGGGGCATCCACCGCTGAGCTTGCTGTTATGTTGGTCGATGCCCGCAAAGGCATTTTAACCCAGACGCGCCGGCATAGCTTTATCGTGTCGCTACTCGGCATCAAGCATGTTGTTGTGGCTATCAACAAAATGGATTTGGTGAATTATGACCAAAATACATTTGATAAAATTGAAGCTAGCTACCGCGAATTTGCTGCTGATTTAGGCTTTGAAGACATCACTTGTCTGCCAATTTCTGCCCTTGCAGGGGATAATATCCTTGAGCCAAGCGAGAACACCCCTTGGTACAATGGTCCGTCTTTGATGGAGCACCTTGAGACGGTGCAGGTGGCAGATGACATGCAAAATGCCGCTTTCCGAATGCCCGTTCAGTGGGTGAACCGTCCCAATCTAGATTTCCGTGGTTTTTCCGGCACCATTGCAGGCGGCACTGTGCGCCCAGGTGACCGCATCAGAGCCTTGCCCAGCGGCAAAGAAAGCACCATTGACCGCATTGTGACGCAAGACGGAGACTTGACGCAAGCCATTGCGGGTCAATCGGTGACCATAACGCTCGCAGACGAGATAGATATTTCCCGAGGTGATGTTATCGCTGATGCGGGAAGCCCTTGCGGCGTTTCGGACCAATTTGCGGCACGGATTGTTTGGATGTCCGACGAGCCCATGTATCCAGGCCGCCCCTATATTTTCAAAACTGCCAACCAATCTTTACCTGGTCAAATTAGTGACCTGAAACATAAGATAAATGTTAATACGATGGAGAAAACAGCCGCCAAAAGCCTTGAGCTGAATGACGTTGGCAGCTGCAATATTTCTCTGTCCAAAGACATCGCATTCGATCCTTATGGTGAAAACCGCCAAATGGGGGCCTTCGTTATCATTGACCGGCTAACCAACAGTACGGTTGGTGCTGGCATGATCAAATTTGCCCTGCGCCGCGCCACCAATATCCACTGGCAGGCGATAGAAGTTGGCAAGGGCAGCCACGCGGCTCAGAAGGCCCAAAAGCCGGTCGTGCTTTGGTTCACGGGCTTGTCTGGTTCGGGCAAGTCCACAGTGGCCAATCTGGTCGAGAAAAAATTGCACACCCTTGGCCGCCATACTTACTTGCTGGACGGTGACAATGTTCGCCACGGCCTGAACAAAGACCTTGGCTTCACCGATGCCGACCGCGTTGAAAATATTCGCCGTGTCGGTCAAGTTGCCAAACTGATGGTGGACGCCGGTTTAATCGTTCTCACCAGCTTCATCTCGCCCTTCATAACAGAGCGGCGCATGGCGCGTGAAATGGTCGAAGACGGCGAATTCATTGAGGTGTTCATCGATACCCCGATCGAAGTTTGCGAAACCCGCGATGTGAAAGGGCTTTATAAAAAAGCCCGCGCAGGCGAAATTAAAAACTTCACCGGGTTTGATAGCCCCTATGAAAAGCCAGAACGACCAGACCTGCATATCGACACGGTAGCCCTAAGCGCTGAAGACGCTGCTGAGCTTATCGTTGCGCACCTAGCAGAAAAAGGCTACCTCTCGCTTCCAACCTGATCTATTGTTCGGGCAGAAATTTATTAGCGGAAAGATAGCCAATGCCTGACTTAACCGAGCTTGTATGCCCTAGCACTTCGCAAGGCGTGACCAATATAACGCCTATTGCTAGTGATCAATTTGATCGCTGGTTGGATGCGCAAACAAGGGCGACACATGCTTGGGTTAAATCGCATGACTTCACCGCCAAAGAAGGTCAAACCCTTTCACTGCCCACACAAGACGGCTCCATTGCTGAAATAATTGTTGGGGTCAATTCAGCCCCTGAAAGCGCTGAGGCAGCGATTTGGTGGTTGGCAGGAGTTCCCGCAAAAATTCCAGCTGGCAATTATAGTATCAGCGATGTGGTTGATAGCGCTCTTATTGCATCAGCTGCCATAGGCTGGGCGCTTAGCCAATATTCTTTTAACCGCTATAAAAAAGATGCTACCAGCCCTAATCGCTTTTTAATGCTACCCGATACTATAGGCATATCATCAATTCAATACACGGTGGCCGCTTACCAAATTGTGCGTGATCTTATCAACACACCAGCCGAAGATATGGGCCCGCCTGAGCTGGAAGCCGCAGCAAAAGCTATCGCAGAGCCCTTTGGCGCAAAAGTGGTTGTCACAATTGGTGACGCGCTTCAGGAGGCCAATTTACCAACCATCCATATGGTTGGCAGGGCCGCAGAAAAAGCCCCGCGCCTGATTGATCTCAGCTGGGGCGATGACAAGCACCCCAAAGTAACGCTCGTTGGCAAAGGGGTATGTTTTGACACCGGTGGCCTTGATATAAAAGCGGCGCAGTATATGCGCCAAATGAAAAAGGATATGGGTGGTTCAGCCCATGTTCTAGGCCTTGCCCACATGATTATGGCCGCAAACCTGCCCGTGCGGCTTCGTGTACTTATTCCTGCGGTGGAAAATGCCATTGCGGGCAACGCCATGCGCCCCGGCGACGTGGTTGTCACCCGCAGCGGATTAAGCGTTGAGATTGGCAATACGGACGCCGAAGGTCGCTTAGTGCTCTGTGATGCCCTATCGCTCGCGGCGGAAGAAGAACCTGACCTCCTCATGGATTTCGCCACCCTAACCGGCGCGGCGCGGGTTGCCCTTGGCCCTGACCTTCCCGCAACTTTCACCGATGATGATGACCTGTGGGGCCTTTTGGATAAGTCTGGTCAACAGATGAATGATCCCCTATGGCGGATGCCGCTATGGAAACCCTATTTAGAGACGATGAAAAGCGATGTTGCTGATACCGATAATATCTCGGATGGTGGCTTCGCGGGGGCCATTACAGCAGCGCTTTATCTGCAACGTTTCACAGACGGTGCCAAAAGTTGGGTACATTTCGATGTTTTTGGCTGGCAGCCAAAAGCAGCCCCTGGCAAACCCAAGGGCGGAGCCGCGCAGGCTATTCGTGCCGCCTTTCATTCTATCAAGGTATTCACCACCGCAGACAGCTAATAATTAATATGATATACTTGCTTTTTATCGGCTCATGCGCCAGCCTAGGATCACTTGTTTCGTAAGCGTATCCAATGGCTTCGGTTGCGCCGATCTGGAGATGTATTTTGAGTGAAAAAACCCATCAATTACTTACTATGTGGCGGACAGCCTTAATTGCAGGCGTTCAAACCAATGAACCCGACCTGACCATGCGTCAAATTTGCCTTTTTCTCACGGTCTATGAAGAAGAGCCCCCCCATACAGTTCGCGGGCTTGCGGCTGAGCTTGGGGTTGCTAAACCCGTGATCACCCGCGCAGTGGATACGTTGTCGCGCTATGGCTATGTGCGCCGGAAAAGAGATGAAAGTGATAAACGCAGCGTTTTTATTGAACGCACAGTTAAAGGGGCTGTTTATCTGTCAGAACTTTCTGACCGCGTTGAACGCGCTGAACAATCGTCATTGAAGGCCCATCCGGGTTCGTAGCATAGGGAAGTTTCATGGCCGCGCTAAAGTTGCCCAAATTAATTGACCCATCTGGTTTTTTAAGCAAAGACAGTCGCCTGCAGGACCCATCGGGTCTATCGTCTGACGCTGTTGTCTCTCAGCCCTTTTATCCATTGGATAGTGCGCCCGACGCCTTTGCCAAGCGCCTAACCCAGCTACTTTATGGCCAGCCGGTTCATATTTTAAAAGAAGAAGACGGCTGGTGTAAAATTGTCGCATTAATGGATGGCTATGTAGGCTGGGTACCAAGACAGGCCTTAAAATTACAAGCCTTTACGGCCACCCACAGGGTTAGTGCACCGCTCACCCATATTTTTATTGAGCCGGATATTCGCTCACGCTCGGTTATTGCACTGCCGATGAATGCCCTTATCACCCCAACTGGGGAAGTAAGCGAAGATGGAAGCCTGGCAAAACTGATGAATGGTCGCTGGGTACCCACGAGCCATATTCGCGCACTCAGCGATGTTGAAGATGATCCCTTTATGGTCGCCTTGCGCTTTACTGCTATGCCCTATCAATGGGGTGGGTGCACCGCTCTCGGCGTTGATTGCAGCGCTCTGGTCCAACTTAGCTTATTCGCCTGTGGTATGCAGGTGTTGCGCGACAGCGATATGCAGTTTGAAAGCCTAGGCAAACCAATTGATAAAGCCGAGCTGCAACAGGGTGATTTAGTCTTCTTCCCAGGTCATGTGGGTATAATGGCAAGCGAGACCGACCTGCTCCATGCTAATGCCACCAATATGGCGGTTACCATTGATCCACTTGAAAATGTTTTAAAGCAGATCGCGGCGGAAACCGGCAAGGCTCCATATCTTGGGGCCAAACGCCTGACGCTATAATGGCGGAATAAGAAAAGGCGGACCTAAGCCCGCCTTAACGTTAAGTATTATAAAGCGTATGTTTCAGCCTTCGCCTTCACTTGGCTCTGCATCGGTCACTGCTTCTTCAGCAGAACTTGCCTCAGTTGCCGCTTCCTCCACAACCTCTTCTACCGCTTCTTGAACCACCTCTGGCAGGGCAACAGGGACGTCGGCAAAGCTACGCAGGTAAGCAATCAAGTCCGCTCGTTGACCTGGCTTTTTAAGGCCATTAAAGCTCATGCCATTGCCCGGCACTGCTTTTTTAGGGTTATCCAACCATGCATCCAAATTTTCAAAAGTCCAATTACCTTCAACCGCTTTTAGGGCCGAGCTATAGGCAAAACCTTCTACATTGGCTACATCACGGCCAAGAATGCCATAAAGGTTAGGGCCAACCATTTGCTTGCCGCCATTATCCACAGTGTGACAGCTTTTACATTTGGCAAACTGCCGCGCACCTTTATCCGCACTTGCGGTCACCATCAATTCAGCAAGCGATGGTCCTGCAACCACCTCAGCCGTGCTGGCTTCCCCACTGCTGGCGACTTCAACCGTATAGGCTGGCTTGCCATCATGCTCTTCGGGGAAAAAGGAATCCCCAATCGACGTCACAAACATTATGATCAATACAGATGCAAGGACTGCACCGAAAATTTTATTCCACTCAAAAGAATTCACTGATTTTTCTCCTAACCCCAGAAAGGTATGCTTGCGCGGGACTTTAGCGTTGCTAGGCACATGGTTCAAGCGCTGTTTCGCATCAAACCCATGGCACTGTGATCTTTTTAAGTCTTTTAGCCGTTTTTTTGCAATTTATTTTTTATGGTGAAGCCATTTTTAAACAAAATAGCCAATGATTGATTGACAATCACCCTTGCTCCCGTCACAGAATTCACCTCTATTGCCAACTGTGAAGATATCGGAACTTTAAGAATAATGCCCATGTACAAAGACACAGACAATATTATTGCCTTTCAGGGTGAGCTTGGTGCTTATTCCCATATGGCGTGCCAAGCAAAGCACCCGAACATGGATGTTTTGCCCTGTCCAAGCTTTGAAGATGCATTAGAGGCGGTTAAAAATGGTGATGCGCGCCTCGCTATGATCCCCATTGAAAATTCCACCGCTGGTCGGGTCGCAGATATCCACATGCTGTTACCTGAAAGCGGGCTTTATATTATCGATGAGCATTTTGAGGTTATTCGCCACTGCTTACTCGCTAATAAGGATGCCACATTAGATACAATTAAAACAGCCGTCAGCCATGTGCAGGCTCTTGGGCAGTGTAGGACAGACCTACGCCAGAAAGGTATTCAGCCGGTGCCATATGCCGATACCGCAGGCAGCGCCAAACATGTAGCTGAAGCGGGTGATCCCACCTTGGCTGCAGTTGCCAGCCTCTTAGCTGCTGACGTTTACGGTTTAAAAATTATTGAGGAAGACATTCAAGATGAAGGCCATAACACGACGCGGTTTGTGGTGTTATCGCGGCACCCTAACAACATTGACGACTTAAATGGCCCCGTGATGACCACCTTCACCTTTGAGGTGCGCAATATTCCTGCGGCCCTGTATAAGGCACTTGGTGGCTTTGCGACCAACGGCGTCAACATGACCCGGTTAGAGAGCTATTATGATTCTGATAGTTTCACTGCTACCGAATTTTTTGCTGATATTGAAGGCCATAAAGGCATGGCCAGCGTAGACCTTGCATTGGAAGAATTGCGTTTTCATTCAAAGCGTGTCCGCATGCTTGGCACATACCCGCAGGGGCGCGCCCGGGGTTTAAAATGATCCCCGCTTTAAAAACTTAAATAGTCACCACCTGTGCCCTGATCCAGAAAGTCAGCGGCACTGCC
Organism: Alphaproteobacteria bacterium; assembly: GCA_021774735.1. GTDB lineage: Bacteria > Pseudomonadota > Alphaproteobacteria > Sphingomonadales > Kordiimonadaceae > JAJFIS01. The sequence goes on from JAJFIS010000022.1 coordinate 133,426, forward strand.
AAGCTCAATCAGGGGCCAGCGATCAAGGGCTTCAGGCTGGATGCCTGCAGACTTTAGGGAAATTTCACAAGCTATTAGCCGCACATTCATCGCAGATATAGCATCCATGAGCATGCTGCCATCAGGCACTGACATTTCACCGAGCCTTTTATCCAGATCAGCGCCAGAGCCAGTATCTGATGCACTCATATTTTCCCATTCTCCCTTGACGAGAAGGCGAACCGCTTCGCTCGTGAAGAAAATACAAACCCTGCGTCCTGATGCTGCGCCCGTGGTCGCTGTTAAAAACGCCGCATGCAAGCGCGCAGGCTCCCCGCTCATTGCCATAATATTCAATTGCTTAAGTTTGCTCATGGCATCGGCCTTTCACCGCAAGCCGGGCAGCCCGCTTCTCGGCGTAATTTAATGATGCGGCTCCTTAAGCTCAGGGTATCGAAAATCATCATGCGCCCGGTCAACCTGTCCCCAATATTGGTGATCTGTTTCATCACTTCCAGAGCCTGAAGCGATCCAATAATACCTGCAACAGCGCCAAGGATGCCACGGTCTGAGCAAGTTTCTTGGCGGCCCTCGGGCACCGCAGGCATAAAGCAGCGATAGCATGGTTGATCATCGCCGGTGTGCGGACTGAAGGTGGCGATTTGTCCTTCAAAGGGGCCAATGGCGGCTGAAACCAGCGTTTTGCCCGCCTCAACCGCAGCATCACTAACCGCGAGGCGGGTCTCAAAATTATCACTGCCATCGACAATAATATCATAGGGCGCAAATAGCGCGGCCGCATTACCTGCTGTTAATCGGCGGTTGATTTGCTCAACTTTCACATCGGGGTTAAGCCCTTCAATCCGCTTCGCTGCACTCACAACTTTGGGCGTGCCAATCGAAACTGTGTCATGGATCACCTGCCGCTGCAGGTTCGACAGATCAACCACATCATCATCAACAATAGCCAGCGTGCCAACGCCTGCCGCCGCTAAATATAAAAGCAAGGGTGCCCCAAGGCCGCCAGCCCCAACCACCAGCACTTTCGCCGCCAGCAATCGTTGCTGCCCTTTGCCGCCAAGCTCTTTTAAAATAATATGGCGGGAGTAGCGCTCTAACTGCTCATCGGTAAAATCCATATGGTGGGATGGTGACATAAAGTTTACCCGCCCACACCGGTGCTACCAAACCCACCAGATCCGCGCGCGGTCTCATCCAAGCTATCCACCTCAACCCAATGCCCTTGCGTGACAGGTGCGATGACCGTTTGGGCGATACGCATACCGCGCGTGACCGTGAAATCTGTGTCGGATAAATTGACCAGAATCACCTTCACCTCGCCCCGGTAGTCGGCGTCGATGGTGCCGGGGGTGTTCAAGACCGTTACGCCATTTTTTGCGGCTAACCCCGAGCGCGGTCGCACTTGCGCCTCATAGCCACTGGGCAAGGCCATCGCCAAACCTGTTGGTATCATCGCCCGGCCAAGGGGTTTAATGGTCACGGTTTCACTTTCACCAAGGGCAGCCCGCAGGTCCATGCCTGCACTATCTATGGTGCCATATGAAGGCAGCTCAAGCCCCTCGCCGTGGGGTAATATTTTCACTCTGATGTTAACAGATGCCGTCATGATAATCCTTTTAAAAATTTAAGGGCTATTCTTATAACATTTTTCATACGTTATCTAGGACAGCCCCAAATAAATTATAACCAATACCAATCGTTGGTATTCCAACAATATTCAATTCTACATCTATGACTGTTGTATCAAGAAAAGGAATTGTTTTCACACCTTCAAGTTGTTTTAAAATTTCAAAAACTAGTTTATTATAGGCAGGTACATCAGTCTGGGTCAGAACAGTATCTGGCCATGTTAAATCAGACGCTAAACCATTGAATGTGATCATTTAACTTGTCCTTTTTAATGCCTGTAATTGAAGGTGCAAAGATTCTTTAGGTTTGATTTTAGAGCCAGATTCGGGCGATAGTGATATGAAAGGTGCCACCCAAAGTCTGTCCAAAAAACAGGTTGTCCTCGCCAGAAAAAGAGTTCCTGTCTCTCAAGCTTATTCGAATGCTTCACATTAAGTTTTTTCCACGTATCAAAAGGAATATAGAGGAAATAAGCCTTTTGCTTGCCCGGCAAGCCAATATTTCTACAAGCCTGGCTTTTGTCATAAGCGGAGTCACTATTAGCGCCAGGGCGCCGGTGGCCAATATCTAAACGATTACTGGTCGTCCTACCTTTAATAACAATGCCTGTAGTGGTCGTCTTTTTTTTATAAATAATACCTGAAATAATGTAGACTGGCGTCATCCGGTAGAGTATTTCTGTCTGCCCATCAAGGTCGATATCCACTTCGGTTGAGTAGAGTTCAATCTTGTCAATTTGTTTCAAAATATCCGCCTTGAACTCTCCCCAGTATTTCTGGCGGAGAGCCTTGGACACAACCCCATTATAAGCAAAGTCAGCATAATCTTTGATCGTCAAGAATTTCTTTTCATTTAATAGCTTATATCCGTTGCTAAAACTTCTGCCGCGCAGTGCGCTGCCCCTTATTACAACCTTCTCTAAAATATCAAGATACTCTCGCGTATTGAGAGGTTTCCACTTGGGCAGGGTAAAATCAGGATCACCTTTGGGTAAGGGCACACCACAGTAGCCATAGGTTTTAATCCGGTATTGCTCCATGCTTTTTGCCATGAGGGTGCAAATGGGCATTTTTTTGTCGACCATTCGCTGCCAAGCAATAATTATAGAGGTTTTTTCTTCCCCGTCCTCAGGGTCAGCTTTATCCTCGTCCGCTATTTCCTCATCAGCTTGCGCCTCCACGGGCACAGTGTCTTGTTGCGGTTTATCCGGCCCAGCAACGGCAATTACTTGCCCGCTAATAAGCCCCATCAGGGCGATAAAAACCGCGGCTTTTCTCCAGATGCCAGTTTTCCCTGCGACAAACCGTGAACTTAGCGCAAAATATTCTGCACGACGCTCTTGCTTAAGCTGACCTTGATGATTCTTTTTCATGCTGCATACTTTAACACCTTTTAGGCGAAATCAAGACAACCCAAAACTTTATTCATTTAAATCGTTGTCTAAAGCTGAAGCTATCTTGGTCGCCAATTTTGCCGCCACCGCTTCTTTAGTCATTTGCGGCCAGCTATCAGCGCCGCTATCATCAATGAGATGGACCTGATTATTGCACCCGCCCATAACGCCACTATTTGCGGATACATCATTGGCGACGATCCAATCGCAGCCTTTGCGCAGGCGTTTTTCACTAGCATGGCGGATAACATCCTGGGTTTCGGCGGCAAAACCAACCACCAGTGCAGGCCTGTCTTCTTGCTTTGTAGACAACCCCTGCAAAATATCGGGGTTATCTGCAAATTCCAATTGAGGTATGCCGTCGCGGCTTTTCTTCATTTTCTGGTCGCTAGTGTTAGTAATATGCCAGTCCGCCACGGCAGCGACACAGATGGCTGCATCCGCCGGTATTGCCGCGTCCACAGCTACTGCCATTTCCCGCGCGCTTTCAACCTGCACAAAATTAACGCCACTTGGCGCTGCCAAACTCGTTGGTCCGCTCACCAGCGTTACCTTGGCCCCTAGGCGCACTAGGGAAGCCGCAATAGCATAGCCTTGACGCCCCGACGAGCGATTAGCGATATAACGCACCGGGTCAATGGCTTCCTGCGTTGGTCCAGCGGTTACTATGATATGTTTGCCAGTCAATGATCCAGCACCAACAGACCAAAAACCTTCAACCGCCGCCACCATGTCGGGCACTTCGGCCAAGCGCCCGGCGCCAACTTCGCCGCAAGCCATCATGCCTGTGCCGGGCATAATGAAATGAATGCCGTCATTTTGAAGCTGTTCCACATTCCGCTGGGTAGCAGCATGCGCCCACATCTCTAAATTCATCGCCGGGGCAACCATAACCGGCTTGTCAGTTGCCAGCAGAAGCGTCGTGGCGAGATCACCAGCGATACCCGCTGCCATTTTGGCCATCAGGTCAGCGCTCGCGGGGGCTACCAAAATCAGGTCAGCGTCTCTGCTAAGCTGAATATGGCCCATCTCCGCTTCATCTTTCAGCGAAAATAAATCGGTGTAACATGGGTTTCCGGTCAAAGCGGCCACACTAAGCGGGGTAATGAACTGCGCCCCACCGGGGGTTAAAACGCCGCGTACATCCGCGCCCACGTCCATTAACCGCCGAGCAAGCTCCAACGCTTTATAGGCCGCAACCCCGCCGCTGATGATCAATAAAATGCGTTTTCCGTCAAGTGTCATCGTCTATTTTCCAAAATACATATGCTGTGACCTAATCAGCTTAACAGTGCAACAAGCGCCATGGCAAATGCAGCGCCCGCAACAAAGCTGGTGAACATACCACCGCGCCCAGCTTCAACCGGTCCAGCTGGCACATTATCACGGGTCTCAGCGGCTTCTTCCATTTGGCGCAACAAGCGCTTAAATAACCCAGGAATACCCGTGATGGCATCAGCCAATTGAACTTCTGGTGACAGGTTATCGCGCATCCATTCAGCAATGACGGGCTCCGACAGATGCCACATCACGGCTGAAGGGTTAAGGTGCAGTGCCATGCCTTCCGCCATCACCATAGAGCGCTGTAATAACAGCAATTCTGGCCGGGTTTTCATCTCAAATCGGGCTGTGGTGGCAAATAGTTGGGTCAGCAAATTGCCCGCTGATATCTGCTCCACTGGCAAATCCATGATCGGATCAGCGATAGCCCTTAAGGCTTGGGCAAATTCTTCCAGCGAATGATGGCGTGGCACATAGCCCGCTTCAAAATGCACTTCGGCAACATAATGATAATCGCGCTGAATGAAGCCATAAAGAATTTCGGCGAGAAAACGCCGCGAATTACGGTCAAGACGCCCCATGATGCCAAAGTCAACCGCTGCGATGATGCCGTCAGCTTCCACCAGCAGATTGCCCTTGTGCAGGTCAGCATGAAAATACCCGTCGCGCATCGCTTGGGTCAGGAATATTTGCACGACGCGCGAACCCAAGTCGGGCAGATCAATGCCCGCATCCTTCAGGGCATCAATATCCGAAATGCGTATGCCATCGATCCACTCGGTTGTTAGGACCTTTTCACTGGTACATTGAAGGTTAACAGCCGGGATGCGGTAACCAGCTTGCCCCTCCATATTATGGGCGAGTTGTGCCGCAGCTGCAGCCTCTAAGCGCATATCCATTTCATCATGGACACTTTTTTCAACAGTGCGAACAATATCAAAGGGCCGTAAACGCCGTGCCTCAGGGCTAAAGCGCTCAGCTGTTTTGGCAACCCAGCGAAAGGTGGACAGGTCACGGGCAAAGCGTTTTTGAATGTCTGGACGCAGAACCTTAACCGCCACCTCTTGTCCTTCTAACGTGCGCGCTTTATGAACCTGCGCGATGGAAGCCGCAGCAATAGGTTCCATATTAAACTCTTGAAACAACTCATCGAGCGAGCCACCAAGTTCCGTTTCGATAATGCCCACAGCGATCTTGGTATCAAATGGTGGCAGGTTATCCTGCAATCGGCTAAGCCCCGTCGCAATTTCGACACCAATCAGATCAGGCCGCATCGCCAGCGTTTGACCGAGCTTAATATAGCTTGGCCCCATGGCGGCAAAGGCATCCGCCAGCCGGGCGCCGTCATCATCTTTCAGTTTACGTTTTCGCGGAATGAAGAAAGTAACCATGCGCAAAAAACTGGTCAGGCCATCAGGTGCCGCTTCAATTTGCTTCAAGGCTCGAAGTGCGCCGTGCCGCCGCATGGTGACCGCCAATTTATAAAGGCGCAGTAAATGAAGAGGTGCCATCAACATACTGGACATATCAAAGCCGCCAACCACGGTGCAGGGCAACAACACCGGCAGACATTTTCCGGTATGATGTCCGCTCAAAACCAGCTTTATCAATCATCGACTTAAACCGTTCAGGCTCGGGGAACTTTTGGATGCTTTCCACCAGATATTGATAGCTATCTCGGTCCTTGGTTATCAGCTCGCCCATTTTCGGGATGATATTAAAGCTATATTTTTCATAGGCTTTCTTCAAAAGTGGAATAACCGCCGGTGAAAATTCAAGGCACAAAAACTGCCCGCCCGGCTTTAAAGTGCGATAGGCTTCGGCTAATGCTCGGTCGATATGGGTAACATTACGAATCCCAAAGGCAATGGTATAGGCGTCTACGCTTTTATCTGGCACCGGCAGACTTTCTGCGTTGCCACAGATAAACTCTGTGCTTTCGCTAAAGCCGCGCTCTATCGCCCGTCTTTTACCAACGCGCAGCATTTCAGCATTAATATCACAGACAGAAGCAAAACCACCTTTAGCCGCTTCTAAAAAGCGAAAACTGATATCCCCCGTGCCGCCCGCCACATCCAGCAAATGCATATTGGGTCGCGGGTTGAGTGTATTAATCAGGCTATTTTTCCATGCTCGGTGAACACCCATGCTCATTACGTCATTCATGATGTCATAGCGGTCTGCCACACTGTCAAAAACTTCGCGTACCAGACCCTCTTTTGCCTGCTCATCAACATCCTTGAAACCAAAATGGGTTTTAGTCGCATCGGGCGATGTTTTTGTTGATAGTGATTCGTTCGACATTCTTTTCTGCTCTTACTCAGTATCTATTGGCGTTTAAACTCATATTGCGCTTGAGGCGGACCATAGCCTAGCAAGACCCGACTTGTCATACATATAATAGTGTATATATCGTCGCAGTAAGACGTGCGGATCAAAAAGAAGAAATCATATGCCCGAATTACCCGAAGTTGAAACCACCATGCGCGGCATGGCCCCAATGTTAAGGGGGGAAACCATTATCCGCGCGGAAGCACGGCGCGCCAATTTGCGGATAGAAATTCCAACTGATTTCGCAGATCGCTTAACCGGCAATGTCTGCGAGCGCCTGACCCGCCGTAGTAAATATATTCTGCTACATTTCACTGATGGCCTCGTGATGATTTTACATCTGGGCATGAGCGGAAAAATATCCCTTTATAATAAAGCGAGCGATAGCCTGCCCGAGCCCGGCAAGCATGACCATCTTATATGGGAAACAGCAGGCGGCCTCATGATGTTCAATGACCCACGACGTTTTGGGCTGGTTACTTTCACCAGTGAAGCTGAACTGCCAGAGCATAAACTTATTCGCCATTTGGGGCCTGAACCCCTGTCCAACCAATTTCATGAAGCACGTTTAGCTGCCGCCCTTCAAGGCAAGCGATCACCCGTAAAAACAATTCTGCTGGATCAGCGCACCGTTTCGGGCATTGGCAATATATATGCCTGTGAAATATTATGGCGCGCGGCCATTCACCCAAAAACCTTGGCACGGGATATCCGCGCTGAGCAAGCAGCGGACATTGTCACCCACACCCGGGATGTTTTATGTGAAGCTATCGAAGCTGGGGGTTCCACGCTTAAGGATTATGCCAAGGTTGACGGCGAATTGGGTTACTTTCAGCATCAATTTAAGGTCTATGGTCGCGCTGGCGAAAGCTGCTTAAAACCGAATTGCGGCGATGATATTGAGCGTATTGTCCAATCGGGCCGGTCCAGTTTTTACTGCCCTTGCTGCCAGCCAGCGCCTGAATAAATATGGCCGGGGCTTGGCAGCCTGCCAGTGGTCTGTTAGTTTGCTTGCATGATTAGAAGCTTAAAAATTGCTCTCTCTGCCCTTTTGGTGCTGACCGTGCCCGCCCTGAGCGCTATGCCAGCCCTGATCTTTATAGATGAAAGCTTTATCGAAGGCTTTGGCGATGTGCCTAAACTTGAGGGTATAAGCGAGATTAAAGATGAAAAAATTGTTTTTGATACACCCGCCGGAACCTATGCAGAAGCTTTTTTCATCATCTCAGCAACAAAGGGAGTTTTGATCAAACAGTACCGTGAGGCCTTATCAGCACTTGGCTGGAAGGAAAAGCCTTTGCCCAAAGCGATTGATGGCTCTTATACCTTTTATAAAGACCATGAAATGCTAGCTTTGACATTTTATAAGCGGGGCGAAGAACCTCATTTACGTATTCTTTTAACACCAAATTAACAAAAATCATGAAAAAGGCCATTTGCATAAAAGACTCGCATTAGGCCCTGCTAACCAGTATTGAAACCAGATATATAGGTATGTAATGAGGATTTATAGCCATGCCATTTGAGACAATATTGCTCGACAAGGACGATTCTATCGGACTGATAACCCTGAATCGGCCAGATGCTCTTAACGCCCTATCCAGCACTTTGGTGCGCGAGGTAGGTGAAGCGATCGCTGACCTTGAGGCTGATGATGCCATTGGTGCTATTGTCATTACGGGCAGCGACAAGGCCTTCGCCGCCGGTGCAGACATTAAAGAAATGGCAGAAAAATCTTTCACCGATGTTTTAAGTGAAAATATGTTTGCTGCCGCTAATGATGTTTTTGCCCGCGCCCGCAAACCCATTATTGCAGCCGTCGCTGGTTATGCCTTAGGGGGTGGCTGTGAAATAGCTATGGCCTGCGATTTTATTATCGCTGCTGACAATGCTAAATTTGGCCAGCCTGAGATTAAGCTAGGGGTGATACCTGGCATCGGCGGGTCCCAACGCCTGACCCGGGCCATTGGCAAGGCCAAATCAATGGATATGATATTAACAGGCCGCATGATGGACGCTTGTGAAGCCGACAGCAGTGGGCTCGTCTCTCGCGTTGTACCGCTGGATGATATGATGGATGTAGCGATGGATGTGGCCAAAACCATTGCAGGCTTATCACGGCCCAGCGTTCTTTTGGCAAAGGAGGCCGTTAACCGTGCTTTCGAGACCACTATGAGTGAGGGAATTTTATTTGAACGCAGAGTGTTTCATTCGCTCTTCTCCACCCTTGACCAGAAAGAAGGTATGGCTGCTTTCGTCGAAAAGCGCGAACCTCACTATGAGAATAAATAAGCTATTATCCATGGGCAAATAGCTTTATTACCTTTTCTATGTTGACCTAAGGCAATAGTGGCGCTATAGGACGCAGCTCAAATTCATTGGCGGTGGGGCATGCGCCCTAAAGCCTAGTTAGTATATAGTTTGGCGCTGCTTTGATAAGTGAGCCGCCTGACAGAAGAAAGTTTGTAAGATGGCAAATACGCTGCAAGCAAAAAAACGCATTCGCCGCAACGCGAACCGTACGGATATTAATAAGATGCGGGTTACCCGTATTCGCTCAAACGTACGCAGCGTTGAAGAAGCAATTACCGCTGGTGACCAATCAGTTGCAGCAGATGCGCTAAAAACTGCTCAGCCTCAAATTATGCGCGGTGTGACCAAAGGCGTTTTGCACGCCAAAACCGCGTCGCGGAAAATTTCTCGCTTAGCACAACGCATCAATGGGATGGGCTAAAACGAGATAGTTTCTTGGCGCTGTGATTCGCATCTGAAAATATCCGATTCGAAAAGAGAGTTACTCGTTGAACGAGTGACTCTCTTTTTGTTTGCACGTCGTTCATGAGAACAAACAGCGGACGGATGTTTAAGCTCATTTTGTTGCCTACCAGATGTGGTGTGTTAAATGTTGCTAGCATACTAGCAATTAAAAAAATATTCCTTGACGCCATGAAACTGTTGCTGGTCGCTTTCGCTCCGGCTATTTTAAAATTCGTTCAGATGGACAGCGCGGGCAAGGTCATTTCTTTCATGGCCTTTGACAGGCTCCCAAGCATCGTAACGCTGGACGTACCGACTGAAACATAAGATGTTTTTAGAACTCTATTGCTCACTTGGCCCTATGGCCCAGCAAAGGAATATTTGGTTTTGATCACTAAGGTAATATGCTAAGTCATTGATTATATTATTTTTTAACAGTTCACAGAATCTCCGGGGGGAGTGCTGCAACTGCTAATAGGGGTAATGCCAGTTATTGGCACTAGGTGGAGAGTATGGTTATGGGTCAGTCAGACCAAGGAAAACTAACGTCGGAAATTTCTGCAAAGGAAACACCCAGTTTAGACATGAAATGGAGCCGGGTTCGCCATCGCTTTGAAAGCGAGTTTGGTGAACAAGCCTTCAATACTTGGATGCGCCCCATATCGTTTGCAAGTCAAGACGCTGGTACGGTTGAGCTAACCGCCCCCACAAATTTTGTCCGTGATTGGGTTGAGCGCCATTATGCTGGTCGTCTAAAAGATTATTTCAATGAAGATGACGCCCATATCCGTGATTTACGCATTCGCTTAGCGCGAAAATCTGACCTGAAACCAGCTTCATCAATGGCCGAAAGCCCAAAGCAAACAAATGCTGCTGTCAATTCTGGTTACGCGCCAAATAATGGGTATGCCAATGGTTCAGTAAACCAAAGCAGTGCCCTTGAGCCTCGCTATACATTTGACAGTTTCGTTGTCGGCAAATCCAATGAACTTGCGGAAGCTGCAGCAAGGCGTATCGCGGAATCTAATGATGTACCCTTTAACCCGCTGTTCTTACATGGTGGCGTTGGTCTCGGCAAAACCCATTTAATGCACGCCATCGCTTGGGAAGTTAAGCGCCGCGCCCCAGAGAAAAAAGTGCAATATTTATCGGCTGAGAAATTCATGTTCGAATTTATCTCTGCCCTGCGGTTTAAAGACACCCATGCTTTCAAGCAGCGCTTTCGCAATGTTGATCTACTGATGATCGACGATGTACAGTTCATTGCCAATAAAGACAGTACCCAAGAAGAATTTTTTCACACGTTCAATGCATTGATTGATAACCGCCGCCAGGTGGTGATATCGGCGGATCGCTCACCGACCGACCTTGTGGGCATTGAAGACCGCATTATTTCACGTCTGGGCTGGGGTTTGGTCGCTGATATACACCCAACAGACTATGAACTGCGCCTTGGTATATTACAGACCAAAGCCGAGCAGGACGGGCAAGTTGAAGTGCCTGTGGATGTGTTAGAGTTTCTCGCTCGCCGCATAACATCCAATGTGCGGGAGCTGGAAGGTGCTCTGAACCGTGTTCTTGCCTTCGCCACTCTAGTAGGCCGCCAAGTGACCATGGACATGACACGGGACGTGCTGCAGGACCTTATCCGCGCCAATGACCGCAAAGTTACCATTGATGAAATTCAGCGTGCTGTGGCTGATTATTTCAATCTGCGCCTTAGCGAGCTCTTGTCAGACCGCCGGGCTCGTAACATTGCCCGCCCCCGTCAAGTGGCCATGTATTTGGCCAAACAATTAACAAGCCGCAGCCTACCAGAAATTGGCCGCAAATTTGGTGGCCGCGACCACACAACGGTGATGCACGGCGTCCGAAAAATTGAAGAATTACGCCAAGAAGATAGCCAAATGGACGATGATATTACCCGTTTGTCCCGCCAATTAGATAGCTAACATAGGCTAAAATGGCTCTTCTTGAAGCCATTTTATTCAATAGTGTGAAATTCTACTGACCGGGGGGCAGAAAAGCCCCATAGTCGTGCCTTTTTCAGCCTAAATTATCAGCCATTTGATGAAGATTACAGCCCCACGGCAAAAAGCCATTTATTTTGACCCAAAAACGCCTTTTTTGTTTGGGTAAAACCTCATAATTCGCTATGGTTTATCTGAGTAAATTGTCAGTGGGTATTTAGGCTCAACTGATCCTGAAAAACAGACTTATGAGGGTGGCACATTCCACCGTTTTAAAGCAGTGTTCAGGGCAGTGGATTAGACCTAATTTCATTGATCGGGGAGAGGTTATCCCCGCGCAGGTGCTCGGTGCCATTTTATGCACTTTGAAAAATCCGGCGCAGGATAGCCAGAGACACAAATATGAAGAAGAACGTCAGATAATGAAATTTACCATTGAACGGAATAGCCTTCTTAAAACCCTGAACCATGTCCAAAGCGTTGTAGAGCGTCGAAACACCATTCCCATTCTTTCAAATGTAATGCTTGAAGCAAGTGATGATATGGTCGCCTTTACGGCCACCGACCTTGACATTGCTGTGATTGAAAACACCCCAGCTAACGTTGCTGTAAAAGGTTCAATAACAGTTCCGGCCCATACCCTACACGACATTGTTCGCAAGCTGCCTGATGGCGCTGAGGTTGAGCTGAGTCTAGCAGAAGGGGAGCGACTGACGGTAAAGGCTGGCCGGTCGCGCTTTCAGCTCGCTTGCTTGCCGAAGGAAGACTTCCCGGTTATGAGCGCTGGCGATCTGCCCCACCGCTTTAAACTGATGTCTGAAGAATTAAAGCGCTTGATCGACAAGGCCCGCTTTGCCATCTCAACGGAAGAAACCCGTTATTACCTTAATGGCATCTATTTGCATGTAGCCGAAGGTGATAGTGGTTCTAACTTGCGGGCTGTGGCAACCGATGGTCACCGCCTTGCCCAAGTCGAGCAAGAAATGCCTGATGGTGCCATGGGCATGCCCGGGGTGATTTTACCGCGCAAAACTGTTGGCGAGGTTCGCAAGCTCGTTGATGAATTTGAAGGCGGCGTTGATATAAGTCTTAGCGACACAAAAGTACGCTTCACTTTTGACAGCACCACCGTAATTTCTAAATTGATCGATGGCACCTTCCCTGACTATACCCGCGTCATCCCAATTGGGAACGATAAAATGCTTGAAATGGATTGCAAGGTTTTCGCCGAAGCTGTGGACCGGGTATCCACCATTTCATCCGATAAAACCCGCAGTGTGAAATTAAGCATGGACAGTGATGTTCTAACGCTAAGTGTTACAAGCCCAGACAGTGGCACCGCGACCGAAGAAGTTGTTGCTGGCTATCAAGCTGATGCACTGGAAATAGGTTTTAACAGTCGCTACCTGCTTGATATACTCCAGCAAATAGAAGGTGATAGCGTTCAGGTTCAGCTTGCTGACCCTCAGTCACCCACAATTTTGCAAGACCAGCTAGATGAAGCCGCCCTGTATGTATTAATGCCGATGCGCGTTTAAATATGCGTTTTATACGACAGTACTGCCGTCCATATACTCTGGTGTTTCAAGTGCTGATATTTGTGATAATTGCACAAAATAACGTCCAAATAATAGGTAACAGCCTTTGGCCTTCGCCGTGACAACCCAAATAGACGGTACTGCACCAGAAAATGATGGTGCGGCTGTTTCTGGCTGCTCACAAGGGTCGTTTGACTGTGAATATTCTTCACCGCAGGGCGCTATCATTCGCCGTGTCAGCCTTAGCAACTTTCGGTCTTATAAAAGCGCCCGCATCGACCTGCCCGGAGATGCTAGACCCATCATTTTAACCGGTGAAAATGGCGCCGGGAAAACCAATGTGCTTGAAGCTTTAAGCTTTCTTTCCCCCGGTCCGGGATTGCGCCGCGCCCCACTGGCTGATGTTGGTAATATTGAAGCAGATAGCGCTTGGGCAGTGGCCACACAGATACAAATTGGTACAGATAAAATAGGTATTGGCACCGGCCTGCAAGAAGGCATGCATGATACAGGCAACCCCCTGCGCCGTACCGTCCGCGTCGATGGCATCGACCAAAGCGGTCAAAGTGCTCTGTCTGATGCCTTATCTGTCATCTGGCTTACTCCGCAAATGGACCGCCTATTTACCGAGGGTGCATCAAGCCGAAGACGTTTCTTTGATCGCATGGCTCTTGCTTTACACAGCGACCATGGCCGTCAAGTTAGTGCTTATGAGCGTGCCATGCGGGAGCGCAATAAACTGCTGGCTGATAGTGGTGAAGCCGCAGACCCTGCATGGCTAAACGCCTTGGAAGCCCGCATGGCAGAACACGGCATTGCTACCGCTGTTGCCCGGCTTGACTATGCTGGCCAACTTGCCGGACAAATTGCCTGTGCTGATGACAGCGCTTTCCCAAAAGCAACGCTGGCTATCGATGGTTGGTTGGAAAACCGGGTCGCAAGCGCCCTGCCCGCGCATGATATTGAACTAGAATATATCGCAGCCCTAAAAACCGCTCGACCAAGTGATGCAGCCAGTGGCCGAGCCACTATTGGCGCCCATAAGATGGATTTGATTGTTACCCATACAGCCAAAGCAATGCCTGCAGAAAAATGCAGCACTGGCGAACAAAAAGCGCTGCTAATTAGCCTTGTACTTGCTGGTGCACAGCTGCGCCAAGCTGTTACAGGTACGGCACCGCTTATTCTGCTGGATGAGGTCGCCGCACACCTAGATGAAAGCCGCAGGGCAGCACTTTTTGATGCCCTCGTCCCAACCGGTGCCCAATGTTGGATGACCGGTACCGATAAATCATTATTTAACGCCATAAAAGACCGTGGACTATTTTTTGATGTTGCAGATGGCTGCATCAACCCTGCCCACGACCAATGAATAAGTTTTAAGAAGGAAGTATGAGCATGAGTGAAACTGAATTAACGGCCGTTGAAGGTGCCGAAGATTACGGTGCTGATTCGATCAAAGTGCTCAAGGGCTTAGACGCAGTCCGCAAACGCCCGGGCATGTATATTGGGGACACTGAAGATGGCTCAGGCCTGCACCATATGGTGTTTGAGGTTACCGATAATGCCATCGACGAATCGCTGGCTGGCTTCTGTGATCTGGTCACCATTACCCTGAACCCAGACAATAGCTGCACCGTCACCGATAATGGTCGTGGTATTCCCACCGACATCCATGAGGAAGAAGGCGTATCCGCCGCACAGGTTATTATGACCCAATTGCACGCTGGCGGAAAGTTCGACCAAAATAGCTATAAAGTTTCTGGTGGTCTTCACGGCGTTGGGGTTTCGGTTGTTAATGCGCTTAGCGACTGGTTGGTGCTGGATATTAAACGCAACGGTAAGAAACACAGCATGCGGTTTGAGCATGGTGAACCCATTGAAGACCTTAAGATCATCGGTGATGTAGATGAAAATGACACCGGCACTGCGGTTACCTTTAAGCCCAGCGCTGAAACTTTTAAAATTACCGATTTTGACTTTGACCGGCTTGTACATCGCTTTCGTGAACTGGCTTTTCTAAATTCTGGAGTACATCTGTTGGTCACGGATAATCGTCACACTGAAAAACAGACTGTGGACCTTTACTATGAAGGCGGCATTTCTGAATTTGTCAAATATCTCGACCGCTCCAAAAACAGCGTCATCGGGGACCCCGTAACCATTGGCGGCGAAAAAGACGGTATTGTCACCGAAATTGCCTTGCAATGGAATGATAGCTACCATGAAAATGTGCTTTGTTTCACCAACAACATCCCGCAACGTGATGGCGGCACCCACTTGGCCGCCTTCCGGGCCTCATTGACCCGCACCATCAATAGCTATGCCAATGATAGTGGCTTGTTGAAAAAGGCTAAAATTTCACTGTCTGGCGACGATTCCCGTGAAGGCTTAACCGCTGTAGTATCAATAAAAGTGCCCGACCCTAAATTCTCATCACAGACCAAAGACAAACTCGTATCATCCGAAGTGCGCCCCGCCATTGAGGGCCTGCTCGGCGAAAAATTGAATGAATGGTTCGGCGAACATCCGGCTGAAGCAAAAAGCATTATTGGTAAAATTATCGATGCTGCCTCCGCCCGTGAAGCAGCCCGCAAAGCTCGTGAGCTAACCCGCCGCAAGGGTATTTTGGATATCGCCAGCCTGCCCGGAAAACTGGCTGATTGCCAAGAGAAAGACCCAGCGCTTAGTGAAATTTTCATCGTCGAAGGCGATAGTGCTGGTGGGTCGGCCAAACAGGGCCGCAACCGCAAAAATCAAGCGATCTTGCCGCTCAAGGGTAAGATTTTAAATGTGGAGCGAGCCCGTTTTGACCGTATGCTTACCAGTCAGGAAATTGGCACTTTAATCACGGCCCTAGGCACGGGTATTGGCCGCGATGACTTTGACGCTGACAAATTGCGTTACCATAAAATTATCATCATGACCGATGCCGACGTTGATGGCGCCCATATTCGCACGTTACTGTTGACCCTATTTTACCGTCAAATGCCAGAGCTTATTGAGCGTGGCCATATGTATATCGCCCAGCCGCCGCTGTATAAAGTTGCCAAAGGCAGGTCTGAAGTTTACCTGAAGGACGACCGAGCGCTGGATGATTACCTGTTGGATGCGGGCACCAGTGATGCTGTGGCGACCGACGCAAGTGGCGCTCAACATGCAGGTGTCGCACTGAAATCCTTGGCCGAAGACATCACCCGCATTCGCAGCCTAATCCGTGCTATCCCCGCCAGCCATAACCGTGAACTGGTTGAGCATTTAGCCCTGCAAGGTGGCTTTAATCCTGATCTGCAAGGTGACCCAGAAGGTCGCACTGTGATTGCCGCCCAAGTGGCGGAGCGCCTAAATACTCACGGTGAACTTGATGATGATCGTGGTTGGGTGGGAGAAGCCAATGACGAGGGTGGCTATATCTTTCGCCAAATTGTTCGCGGTGTTACCGATGTGCATGACATTGACAGTCGCCTGATGGACAGCCAAGAAGCATTAGGTTTGCACAGTCGCTTATCCAGCTTGAAAAACATGTTTGCAAGCCCATTAAAATTAGAGCGAAAAGACACGGTAACCAGCATTGCGCGCCCGGTAGAACTGCTTGAAATATTATTGGCCAGTGGTCGCAAGGGCTTGTCCATCCAGCGCTACAAAGGTCTGGGAGAAATGAACCCTGACCAACTTTGGGAAACGACGCTTGACCCTGATGTACGTTCGCTGTTGCAGGTGAAGGTCAGTCAAGCCGATACGGCGGATGAAATATTCTCCAAGCTGATGGGCGATGTGGTTGAAGAGCGCCGTAACTTCATTCAAGACAACGCCCTGAATGTGGCGAATTTGGACGCTTAAACAAGCTTAAACATTCCAGCTTTATAGGGTGACGGTGATGACAAAAGCAGTTTTTGAGCCCTTGGAGCCCCTGCCGAGCTATAGCAGTGATGAACAAATTGAACGGTCGCGGGCCTTTTTTGAGAAAATGGCGAAACGCCGCACTATCCGTGACTTTTCTAGCAAAGCTGTGCCGCGCGAAGTGATTGAAAATGCTATTCTAGCCGCAGGGCGGGCACCATCGGGCGCTAACAAACAACCATGGCATTTCGTCGCCATCAGTAATAATGATCTAAAATCTAAACTGCGCCCTGAAGCGGAAAAAGAAGAAGAAGAATTTTACCAAGGCCGCGCGGGGGAAAAATGGCTAGAGGACCTGACACCCTTTGGTACTGACGCCAACAAACCCTTCCTTGAAATTGCCCCGTGGCTGATCGCTGTTTTTCGCCAACCTTACGGCATTGACCCCGAGAGCGGTGAAAAATTAACCCATTATTACGTCCATGAAAGTGTGGGTATCGCCTCTGGTATTCTATTGACCGCCCTGCATGATGCGGGCCTTGCCACCCTGACCCACACGCCGTCACCGATGGGCTTTCTCAATGAGCTTTGCGGGCGGCCAAAATCTGAAAAGCCGATCATGCTCATCGTCACCGGCTTCCCCGCTGACGGCGCTGAAGTGCCTAAAATCACCAAAAAGCCTTTGGGTGAGATCGCAACATTTCTTGAGTGACGATCTATCTTACAAGTTTTCTTAGCCTTGCAGATAAACGAACATGGCTGTCATGCCCATGACGAAGGCTGCTAAGGCAATGACCGCGATAAAAGCCATTCGGCGATAGGGTGACACAGGCTTTAAGCTCGCGGCATCCGGTCGCAGGTGCAGTTCCAGTTGACCGCGCTCTACTTCCAAAACTGCTGAAAGGCTCATCAAAGTATCAGGCGACGCAACACCGTGATGTTCCACCCGTTGCACTGTTCGCATTGAAAGATCACAAGCATCGGCGAGGTGCTGCTGGGTCCATCCACGTTCCATCCGCAATGACTTGACGAGACCTGCGTCTATTTTCATGACAATTTTCTTTCACAGATCATTTCAGGACAAGGAAGAGCCCGTTAAGTAGCCTAGCTCATAAAACCCTTTAACCAGTAGATAACCAACAATGGCACCTATGACCGTACTGATAATAATTACCACAGCAACATTGCTCGTAGTCCTATTGTTCAATTGCCCTACATTTGTGCGCCCAATGATCTTGTCGGCTTTCAAGACCATACATTCAACAGCCCCTTTTGTAAGGCTAGTCACGGTGAAAATCACCTCATATGACTGGCCTTCATAGACAAAGTTATGGCGGCTCGATACACCATAGCTTCTTTTCTCAGATACAATTTCGCCATTCACCAAAATGGTTTCTTTGCCAAAATTACTGCCATGGGCCACTATTTCTATATCATCATCATCAAAATAAAAGCTATAGCCCCGCAAGGCGCTCCATTTGCTTTTACCGGCTTCTAAGGGGGTATCTTTTTTCACTGTCATTTTCATATTCCTTATTATTAACTGACCAATATGCCAGACCCACAAAGGAATGATCGAAGCATCTCTTTTTGTCTGCGACAGTTTTATGACAGGCATAGAATTATATATGACATACGCGCTGTCACACTCTTTGAAACATTTATTTCAGGAAGTCTGCCGGATCAAACTTATAAGTATTTGAGCAAAACTCACAGGTGACATTTATGCTGCCATCCTCGGTCATATGCTCGATATCATCCTTGGGAAAACCTGCGATGACCGCTCTAATGCGCTCGCAATTGCAACGACAACCCATTTCTACATGCGCGGCATCATATACTCGCACCCCGTCTTCTTGGAACAGGCGGTAAAGCAATTCATCCAGCGTTAGTGCAGGATCAAGAAGCTCACCGGTCTTAACGCTTCCCATCAAAGTGCTGGCACGGTTCCAGCTTTCAGCGCTTTCATCATCAAGGTTTCTGCTCTGGCCTTCTTCTCCCCGTGCCAGATGCTGGGCCATTATGCCGCCGGCGCGCCAAAAGCCGCTTACCGCATCCCGCGCCGCATTTAGGCGAATTTCGCTGGGCAATTGCTCGGAATTTTTGAAATAACTACGGGCCACATCACTTAAGCTGTCCCCGTCCATTTCAACAATCCCTTGGTACCGTTCCATGTCTGCGCCTTGGTCAATAGTGATAACCAGAAAGCCTTGTTTGCACATTAAGGCTTTAAAACTGGGATTTTTGCCATATTGCGCCAGAATGGTTTCATCAATACGGGCATAACCACGCATGCGAGCGGGTTTATCAGGCCGCAGTTCATAGTCTGCCACCATCAGCGGCACCGCGCCTTTGCTTTTGGCCTGCAGGGTTAAAACACCTTCGAATTTTATGATTGAGCCCAAAAGCGCTGCAAGAGCCAGCATTTCACCCAAAATAGCCGCAACGGGATCAGGGTAATTATGGCTATGCAGAACTTGCTCTGCCACCGTGCCAAGGCGCACTGCACGGCCTTTCACATTCATGCCTTCTATTTGGTATGGCCGCACTTCATTGTCGCGGCTGCCCAAGGGGTCTTTGATCACTATGGGGGCATTGGTCATAACGGCTATCCTTCGGTCGCTTCTGCCTTTAAAGCAAACCCGCACACCATACAAGTACCGCTTTTTGGGCATGCAGGCGGTTCTCTGCCTGGTCAAATACAAGCGACGCCGGACCGTCGATAACACTCGCTGTCATTTCCTCACCCCGGTGAGCTGGCAAACAATGCATAAAACGAGCCCCCTCAGCCGCTTCCGCCATCAGATCATCCGTTATTTGGAACGGCGCTAGAGCTTTCATGCGCTCGTCTGCGTCCGCGTCCCCCATGGAAACCCACGTGTCCGCATTAACCGCATCCGCGCCGCGCACGGCTTCTATGGCATCACCGTAAAGTTTGACATCAGCACCCTGCCCCTGTGCCCAACCAATAATATTGGCGCTTGGGCTATAGCTCTCAGGGCATGCTAATGTCAGTTTAAAGCCAAATTTAACCGCTGCTTCAATCCAACTGACGGCCATATTATTGCCGTCCCCAACCCATGCTATATGGCGGCCTTTGATAGGCCCTAAATGTTCTTCAAAGGTTAAAATATCCGCCATCAATTGGCAGGGATGGTTGAAATCCGTCAGACCATTGATAACCGGCACAGTTGCATTGTCCGCCAAACTTTGAACCGCTGCATGGCTGTTGGCGCGGATCATCACCATATCCACATAGCGGCTCATGACTTTTGCCGTGTCCTCGACCGTTTCACCGCGCCCTAACTGCATATCGCCCGAGGACATAACCAGCGAGCTACCCCCTAATTGGCGAATAGCCATATCAAAACTGATGCGGGTGCGGGTTGAGGCTTTCTCAAAAATCATCGCGAGAGTGTAGCCCGATAAAGGACTATCGGCATCATTTGCCCCTTTGAGCATACCATGTCTTGCAGCTTTTCGCCGTGCGGCTTCATCAATAATTGCGCGCAAATCAGCGCTATCAATATTAGCAAAATCGAGAAAATGTTTCACGGAGGACGCCATGATATAAGCCCTTGGTATAATTAATTACTTAAGCAGATGGGGCACCATTTTCAGACCAGTCTGTTAAGGCCTCGTCCAAAATAGTAATCGCTTTATCCACATCACCCTCATCAATAATCAGTGGCGGCAGGAAACGCAGAACGCTGTCACCCGCTGGGGCAGCGACCAGCCCGCGTGCCACTAAATCCGGTACCGCAAGGCGGGGTTCAACCGCTGGCATTTGAAGCCCGAGCATTAACCCCTTACCGCGCACTTGTTTGATCCAACTCGGATGCCGCTGACGCAAACCTTCCAGCCTGCCGCGCAGCAATTCGGCAATATTCACCACTTTATCCATAAAGCCTGGTGCCAACATTACATCCAGCACGGCATTGCCCACTGCCATGGCGAGAGGATTGCCGCCATATGTAGTGCCGTGGGTGCCTGCGGTCATGCCACTGGCCGCATCTTCTGTGGCTAAAACCGCACCAATGGGGAAGCCACCGCCGATACCCTTGGCGCAGGCCACAATATCGGGGGTAATGTCTGCCCATTCAAAAGCAAACAACTTGCCTGTGCGGCCCATGCCACATTGAATTTCATCAAAAACGAGCAACAGGCCATGTTCATCGGCTATTGCCCGAAGCGCCTGCAAGGTCTCTAGCGGAATGGGGCGAATGCCGCCTTCGCCTTGAACTGGCTCAACCATAATACCGCCCGTTTCTGGCGTGATGGCGGCGCGTACCGCGTCAAGGTCACAAAAGGGCACCACATCAAAGCCATCGGGCAATGGGTCAAAGCCGTATATTAGCTTTTCTTGACCCGCAGCAGCGATGCCTGCAAGGGTGCGCCCGTGGAAGGCAGAAGCAAAAGTAACTATGCGGAACTTGCCTTTATTGCCTTTATCAAAATGATATTTGCGGACCATCTTAATCGCTAATTCGATCGATTCAGCCCCCGAATTAGAGAAAAAAACCGTATCGGCAAAAGTCTCGGCTACTAGACGTTCGGCCATATGTTGCTGACCCAGGATCTCAAACAGGTTGGATACATGCCATATTTTTTCGGCTTGTTCCTGAACCGCTTTCACAAGTGCTGGATGGGCGTGGCCCAAAGCATTCACCCCGATGCCCGAATAAAAATCGAGATATTCCTTGCCATCAGCGTCAAATAAGCTAGTGCCACTGCCCCGTTCAAAGGATATTGGCATACGTCTGTATGTTGGCAATAAAGGCGTGATCACGGTTCCGGCTCCTGAAGTTTTATATGTTTTTATTGCGTCAGTTTATCGAAATGGTCTCTAAAGTTTAATCGCATGGGGTACGCTCCCCTTGCAAGTCCGATTTACTATTTTATGCTTTCAGGCGATATCCGCGCTTAAAAATAAAATGAGTCACGCCCCAAAGCACAATATTTAAAATAAGAATATAGATAGCACCGACCATTAAATCGCTGTCATGACGGCCAATGAAGCCAAAGCGAAAACCATCAATCATATAGAAAAATGGATTGACCTTTGAAATGCTCTGGTACAGCGGGTCAAGCCGCTCGATGCTGTAAAAGGTGCCAGAAAGTAAGGTCAAAGGCGCAATGACAAAATTTGTAATCGACGATGAATGGTCGAACTTTTCGGCCCAAATGCCCGTAAGAACCCCAACCAGTGACATCATTAAAGTGGCTGAAATCGCAAAATAGATCACGGCCCACCATGCATGGATGCTAATGCTGATGCTTGGAATGGCCCAAAAGGCAAAAGCGACGCTAAGCCCAACGAACAAACCGCGTGCAATGCCCCCAACCACGAAACCGATGGTTAGCTCAGATGCACTGAGCGGCGGCATAAGCACATCAACGATGTTGCCTTGAATTTTACCGATTAAAATCGATGAACTGGTATTGGCAAAAGAATTTTGCAACATCGCCATCACCATCAAACCGGGCGCGAGAAAGGTGGAAAACTCCATGCCCGCAACCACACGGCCACTACCGCCCAGTGCCACGGTGAAGATAATCATGAATAAAATTGTTGTTACCGCAGGTGCCGCAAGCGTTTGCACCCAAATTTTCATGAAACGCCATGTTTCTTTTTGAAATAAAGTCCAGAGGCCCATCCAGTTTATCGCACCGATTCGCCGTGCCTCAACCGTTCCCGGCAAAGGGAAGCCGGGCGGGGTGTGGCTATGGGTCTGATCTGTGGTGGACATGAGCTTGCCTCCTGATAAATAATGCTAATAAGCAGATATGTGCTACATAAATTGCAATTGATACTGATAGTGAGCCATTGAGCGCTTGGCAAGCCCTGCCTTTAAGCGCTATAGGATGGGGTAAGCAGGCCAAACGGCCTATAAACTAACAAAGGATGACAAATGGCCTGGACGGATGCCCGAATTGATGTACTGCGTAAACTTTGGACCGAAGGTCTAAGCGCCAGCCAAATAGCTAAAGAGCTTGGTGAGAATGTTACTCGCAATGCCGTAATTGGCAAGGCCCACCGCTTGGGACTGGAAAAACGCCCGAGCCCCGTGAAGTCAGAAAAAACCAAAAAGCCGGCAGCGCCAAAGAAGGTCGTCAAAAAGGCGACGAGCAGTATGGTGACCCTGCTGGACCTGACCGACCGCATGTGCAAATGGCCTATTGGCCATCCGGGCGAAGAGAACTTTCATTTTTGCGGCAAAAATTCCCAAGCTGGTATGCCCTATTGCAGCAGCCATTGCCGGGAAGCTTACCAAGCACAGCCACCCCGCCGAGACCGAAAGGCCCGCGCTGTCATCCGCTAACCTCAGCAAGCTTAACCTAAGTTATAACAGCCCCCACGCAGTGTCTTGGTTATGTGCCTGTATATAATTTGGCAATATTATAATAGACAACACATTCTTGTTATACCCTTGCACGAAGCCCCTGCTCGTGGCTAAAGTAATGGACTTTTAACCATAAGACAGCAGGGAAATTTAGAATGAAAAAGACACTATTAATTGCCAGTGGCGCATTTATGATTGCTGCCTCCACCATCAGTTTAGCTGAAGATACTAAGCCTGACCCCAGCATTGCATACCGCCACCACGCCATGGAACTAACCAAAGATTCGCTTATTTCCATGTTTGGAATTGCAAAAGGCAAAGTGCCAGCGAGCGAGCTCGTAATCCACATGAATGTTATGGCCGCATCTGCTGCATCTGCCCAAGCGGCTTTCAGCAAGAAAGCCCCCGGCGGCAAAACGTTGGATTCTGCATGGGAAAACTGGGAAGATTTCTCCAAGCGAATGGATAAATATGTAGCGGACACAGCCGCTTTTGCCGCAACAGCGGACAAAGATGATGCAACGCAAAACGCGGCCTTTAAGCAGGTGTTATCAAATTGCAAAGCCTGCCACGACAAATATCGTCAAGAGATGAAACGCCATTAATGGCATCAGTTTAAAGCAAAGATATACTATTTTGCCAGAAAAACATGGAGGGTATGCTGGTTTCAGGGTACCCTTTTTACATTGAGTAATTGGAGAGCCAAATGGACGGATCAAATGAGAAACGCGCAAGCTTTAAAGCCATGGATGTTGGCACAGCTGAAGATTGGGCCATCATTGGCAGCCATTTCCCCGAGTTTGTTGGTGGCCTTGCGGACCGGATTTTGAAGCATTTGAAAATTCTTGAAGGCGATTATGGTGGCTTTCCCATCGACCGTTACCAACATAGCCTGCAAACCGCGACCCGCGCCCACAAGGATGGCCGCGACGAAGCTTATGTGGTTATGGCACTTCTGCATGATATTGGCGATACGTTAGCGTCCCTCAATCACCCCGATATTGCGGCGGCAATATTAAAACCTTTTGTCTCAGAGGAATTGCACTGGATTGTTAAAAATCATGGTGTTTTCCAAGGGTATTACTTCTTTGAATATTTAGGGCTGGACAAAAATATCAGGGACCAATTTGCAGGACATAAACATTATGATGCTTGCAAAGATTTCTGCGCGCTTTATGATCAAACGGCTTTTGACCCAGACTATGAAAGCTTACCGATTGAGTTTTTTGAACCGATGGTCAAACGGCTTTTCGCAGCACCCATTAATTCAATGTATATCGCGGAAGATGATTAAATTAACGCAAGCTCAGCTTTAAAATATCGACAAACACACCAAGCCACCAGTAGCGATAAACAACAATATTGCCCACAAACTGCTGCGTGATTTAGGTGCCGCTGCTAGAACTTGGTCAGGATTTACACTTTTCCAGCCTGTTATCATTGGGCGCACGAGATTTATTTTTTTTACCAGCGTATAAAATATGATCGCCGCTATATGGAGCCCGACAAGGCCTATAAGGCTATAACCCACAATGCGGTGAATGGCGGTGATAAGCCCCGCATAATCCCCCGCCTTGGGTGACAGTGGGCCTTCAAAGAACATAGCATCAGTGGCAAACAAGCCCATACATGACTGCACCAACAACAAAAGCAGCATCAGCATCACGCTCCAGCCACCTATAGGGTTATGGCCGTAAGTTTCAGCCCCTTTGCCCCTAATATGGGCCAATGTCGCCTTAGGCCCGCGTAAAAACTGCGAAAAGCGCGCCGTGTCGCTGCCGATAAACCCCCAAAATATACGGAACAATACTAAGATTAAAATCGTAATGCCGCTAATACGGTGCATGTCGTCATAGCCAGTCATTATCTTGTCTTGAAAGGCGGAAAAAACTGAAAATCCAAATGCCACGACAAGCGCCCAATGAAATAATCGCACGGTGATATCCCATACCTTCACCCTGCCCATATTAATTCCCCGCCATTAGCCGTTTTGCAGCTTGCAAAATATCAGAAACTTGAGGCAGCCAAGCATTTTCCGCAGCCGGCGCATAAGGGACAGGTGTATGCGGCGGTGTCACCATCGCTATGGGGGCCTTTAGGGCTTTAAAACACTCGGCCTGAACTTGCGCTGCTATATCAGCCGCTATGCCACAACGGGCAGCACCCTCATCAACCACCAATAAGCGCCCTGTTTTGGCGACACTTGCTATTATACTGTCCAAATCAAGGGGGCTTGTAGTGCGGGGATCAATTATCTCAATATGGATACCCTCATCACCAAGTTGCTCGGCGGCCTCCACGGCAGGCTTCACCATTGCCGATGTCGCCACAACAGTCATATCGCTACCGGAACGAATAACCTTAACCTCACCAAAAGGAATGGGTATTATCTCCTCAGTTACCGCGCCTAAATCCCCGTAAAGGCCTTTATGCTCAATGAAAACCACAGGGCCATCATCCGCCAACGCGGTAAGCAGCAAACCAGCGGCATCAACACCGTTTGACGGCATAACCACTTTTAAGCCCGCAATGCTGGTGACAAGATGCGCCAGCGATTGGCTGTGCATAGCGCCTGAGCTGTCCCCCGCGCCCATAGTCGTGCGAATAACCAATGGTAATTTCAGCCGCCCACCCGATAAGAACCGCGCTTTAGCTGCTTGATTTAATATCTGGTCAAAGCATACGCCCATGAAGTCATTGAACATTATTTCCACCACCGGCCTTAGCCCTGTCATCGCGGCACCAACCGCCATGCCAACAAAGGCTGTCTCTGATATGGGCATATCCATTACCCGTTTAGGGCCATATATTTCCCGCAAGCCTGATGTAACCCCAAATACACTTTCACTAATGTCTTCACCGAGCAAAATGACATTTGTGTCTTCTGCCATAGCTTGGTTCAAAGCTTGGTTTAAAGCGGCTGCATATGTCTGGTTGCCAGCGGTCATAAGTCAGCCTTCAATGCTACAGACTGCAGCTGCTGCTCACTCGCTTCTGGACTTGCGAGCGCTCTCACAAAAGCATTTTCAACATCCGCACCTTCGCCTGCCTCAATCACCCGAAGTTGGTTATCTTCCGCGCCCATTTTCAATAGATATTCCCGCATATGAGTATACGGATCATCCATATCACTGGCCGTTTCTGCGCGCCCATCCCCGTGGAAATGACCCCCGAGACGCTGGCATTCAAATTCAATCAACGCCGGTTGCTTGTGCTCCCGCACCCATTTTATCATGCGCTCAGCGCCTTCAACCACCCGGTTCACATCAATGCCTTTAATCAGTTCTGCTGGCATAGCAAGCGCCCTAGCTCGTGCGGTTATTCCCGGACCTGCACTAACATCATCACTTGCGGTTGCTTGTGCTACGCCGTTGTTCTCCACAATAAATAATAAGGGCAAGCCCATAACGGTAGCTAAATTCATCGTCTCCATAACCGCGCCTTGGTTGATGGCACCATCGCCGAAGAAGGTCACCGCAATGCCGCCCGTGGCGAGAGTTTTTGCCGAAAGCGCCGCCCCTGCCGCCAGCGGTACTTGCGCTCCGACAATACCATTGGAGCATAGAAAGCCGTGGTCCGGGTCAATGATATGCTGAGTGCCACCCATGCCCGATGACAAGCCGCCACCACGCCCCATCAATTCAGCAAACAAAGGTTCCATCGGAACACCAACGGCCAAAGCAGCTGCGTGGCTGCGGTGGGAACCAGTTATACGGTCAATATTGGGATCAAGCTGGCTACAGACACCAACCGCGATCGCTTCGCCGCCATGAGACAAGTGTGGCAAACCCGGCACCAAGGCTTGGTCACGCGCATGAGCTACCTTATTTTCAAACAGCCGGATGCGGATCATTGCAGCAAATAACCCTAGCTTTTGGTCTATATTTTGAATGGTATTTTCCAATTTATTGATAATCCCATAACTAAAAAATCAGTTTACACTATTTTTTTGCCTGATATAGGCATAAGTCAGTCTTATAACCATTGACAAGCCCCGCCATCATCGCCATATGAAAACATGACTGATTTAGTCAGATATATGCTATATTTGGTTTAAAGGTCAAAAAATGAACCATATTAGGACAATATCATGATCAGATTAACAAACCTTGCTGACTATGCGGTTGTGCTTATGTGCCAGTTTCCAAGTGACGCTGATTATAAAGCGAGCGCGGTTGATTTGGCGGAGGCCACTGAACTGCCGGTGCCAAGCGTGGCAAAAATATTAAACGCCTTGGCCCGGGCTGGCCTTCTGGCGTCCCATAGGGGCTTGAAAGGCGGCTTTTCGCTTAACCGCCAAGCTGTTGACATTACCGTGGCGGATATCATTGAAGCTGTTGACGGACCTATATCACTGACCCACTGCGTTGACACCGACCATAGTGATTGTTCAGTAGAAACTGTCTGCGCCATGAAGTCGCATTGGCAAACTATTAATGGGGCTGTAAGAGGGGCGCTCGACAGTATTTTGCTCGCTGACATCAATATGCAATCAAGCGGTTTGATGGCGGCACAACAATTAGAGAAAAAATCAGCTGAAGCACTAATTGCGAACAATGGATAGGTACATGTTACTGAAAAATTTTGACATTGAGGAGAATGGCCATGGCCGGCACGGCTGAGGCAAAAGAAAAGATCGCGGAAGCAACCGACGAGTATAAATATGGCTTTGTTAGCGATATTGAAAGCGATTTTGCCCCCATTGGGCTGTCTGAAGAGGTGATTCGTTTTATCTCTGCCAAAAAAGATGAGCCAAGCTGGCTTTTAGACTGGCGACTTAAGGCCTATGCCATGTGGCAGAAGATGGAAGAGCCTAATTGGGCCAAGGTCGATTATCCCAAGATAGATTATAACGGTATTTATTATTATGCCGCACCGAAGCGAACCGAGATTGATAGTCTTGACGAAGTAGACCCAGAACTGCTGCGAACCTATGAAAAGCTTGGCATTCCTATCCGCGAGCAAGAAGTATTAGCAGGCGTTAAGGGGGCGGCAAAAGTGGCGGTGGACGCGGTCTTTGACAGCGTCAGTGTCGCCACCACTTTCCGCGCTGAGCTATCCAAAGCTGGCGTGATATTCATGTCTATATCAGAAGCGGTGAAGGAATATCCCGATCTGGTGAAGAAGTATTTGGCAAGCGTCGTGCCGATGCGCGACAATTTTTTCGCAACCCTCAACTGCGCTGTTTTCACCGATGGCACCTTTGTTTATATCCCCAAAGGCGTTCGCTGCCCGATGGAGCTGAGCACTTACTTTCGCATTAATGCCGAAAACACTGGCCAGTTTGAGCGCACCCTCATCATCGCTGACGAAGGGTCTTATGTGTCATATCTGGAAGGCTGCACGGCGCCGCAAAGGGACGAAAACCAGTTGCATGCCGCAGTGGTGGAGCTGGTTATCCTAGATGGTGCCGAGATTAAATATTCTACGGTTCAAAATTGGTACCCCGGCGACAAAGACGGTAAAGGTGGCATCTATAATTTTGTCACCAAACGCGCCCACTGCAAGGGCAAGGACGCTAAAGTGAGCTGGACCCAAGTGGAAACCGGCTCAGCGGTCACCTGGAAATACCCCAGCTGTATACTGTCTGGTGAGAACAGTGTTGGTGAATTTTATTCTGTTGCCGTAACAAATAATTACCAGCAAGCTGACACAGGCACTAAAATGATCCACTTAGGCAAGAACAGCCGCTCGACGATCATCTCAAAGGGTATATCCACTGGCAAGTCCGATAATACTTACCGTGGGCTGGTAAAAGTGCTGGGGGCGGCTGATAATGTGCGTAATTACACCCAGTGCGATTCGCTGCTGCTCAGCGACACATGCGGTGCCCACACGGTACCCTATATTGAGGTGAAAAACCCTACCGCCCAAATTGAACATGAGGCAACAACCTCGAAAATCAGCGAGGACCAGCTATTTTATTGCCGCGCCCGTGGCATGGGCGAAGAAGAGGCTATCGCCATGATCGTCAACGGTTTTTGCAAAGACGTCATGCAACACCTACCGATGGAATTTGCCGTAGAGGCACAAAAGTTATTAGGCATCAGCCTGGAAGGCAGCGTTGGATAAAATTATGTTAGAGATTAAGAATTTACATGTAAGCATCGGCGATACTCAAATCCTAAAAGGTTTGAACCTACATATTCGCCCCGGTGAAGTGCATGCCATCATGGGACCGAATGGCACCGGCAAATCGACGCTCGCCAGCACCATTGCAGGCCACCCCAATTATGAGGTGACCGAAGGCAGTATCCACTACCAAGGTGAGGACCTCCTAACACGGGAAAGTCATGAACGGGCCGCCGCTGGTATTTTCTTGGGCTTTCAATATCCTGTAGAAATTCCTGGTGTATCGAACCTGAACTTTCTGCGTACGGCCTTGAACAGCCAACGCCGTATTCGCGGTGAAGATGATATGTCGGCAGCTGAATTCATGAAGCTTGTTCGCTTAAAGGCCGATGATTTGGGCTTAAAGCCTGAAATGCTAAAGCGTTTTGTTAATGTTGGCTTCTCTGGCGGTGAGAAAAAGCGCAATGAAATGGTCCAAATGGCGGTATTAAACCCTACACTTGCGGTTCTCGACGAAACCGATAGCGGCTTGGATATTGACGCGCTGCGGGTCGTCTCGGACGGCATTAACGCCCAGCGCCGCGATGATACCGCCATATTACTTATCACCCACTATCAGCGTTTGCTCGATTATGTTCAGCCCGATGTGGTTCATGTTATGGCAGGTGGTCGCATTGTTAAGTCTGGCGATAAGACCCTAGCTGCGGAGCTTGAAGACAAAGGGTATGCAGCATATGGATAATTATTTCGATACCGTAATTAATGATCAAATAGCTTCACTGCCCAGTGATCCCGCACGTGTGGGCGCACTTACAGCCCTGAAAAAACTAGGTTTTCCAACTAAGCGTGATGAAAATTGGCGCTATATGGATCTGAGCGGTGTTAAGCAAGCAGCACCATATTTGGCCAGAAACACCGTAATCACCCCTGAGCTTTCATCAAGTGATGCTGAAGGCATTAACGCTATATTTATAAATGGTTACGGATTCGATATAAATAAAAACGCCCTCAAAGACGTCGCTCTCGCTTCCTCCACCAATATCCACAGTGAGGATAATGCCTTCGCATTAGCGAGCCAGGCTCTCGGCCATGATGGTGTATGTCTGAAAATCACCAAAGACACAGAGCTCAAAGGCCCAATGCACCTTCATCACCAATGCAAGGATGCGGGCGAATGCGCCATCCACCTACGCCACCAAATTACACTCAACAAGGGTGCGTCTTTGACGCTAGTGGAGCATTTCAGCGGTGACGAAGACGCGTACTGGGACAATCAGTTGATGCAGATTACGTTGGAAGACGGGGCAACGCTCAAACATGTCCGCCTTATAGTGGAAGGTGCTAACGCCACCCACACCAGCAAATGCGCAATCCGCCTCGCCGACAACAGCACCTATGAAGGCTTTACACTCATTTGTGGCGGCAAAGCTGTACGGTCAACCAGCCACATCCAAATGTTGGGCACCGGTGCCCACGCCGATATCGACGGCCTATCGCTCGCCTATAGTGGTCAAATGGCCGATAGCTTCGTGCAGGTTGAACATCTTGTGCCAGGTGCCACAAGTGACCAAATTCATCGCAACGTGCTGGCAGGCCGTGGCAAAGCAGCCTTCCAAGGGCGTATTATTGTGGCACGGGATGCCCAAAAGACCAACGCCGACCAAAGTTGCAAGTCCTTATTGCTCGACCGCAGCGCAGAAGTGAACACCAAGCCCGAATTGGAAATTTTTGCTGATGATGTGAAATGCAGCCACGGCGCAACGGTGGGCGAACTAGACGAAAAAGCGCTCTACTATATGCTCGCCCGGGGCATTGACCCTGTAACCGCAAAAGCATTATTGGTTGAAGCCTTCGCAAGTGGTGCCTTTGCCCGCGTTGAGGCGGAGAGTGTTCGAAGTGCCATTAGTGAAAGCTTGCAAAATTGGCTAAATGCGGAGACCAAATATGGTTAATGCCAACTTAGACATAAAGTCACAAGGCACCGGCCTGCTGGACGTCGCTAAAATCCGCGAAGACTTCCCTATATTCAAGCAAAAGGTTTACAGTAAGCCCCTAACCTTTTTGGATACTGCCGCCAGCGCACAGAAGCCCAAACAAGTGCTTGATGCAGAACGTAATATATCAGAAACCTGTTACGCCAATATCCACCGTGGGGTCTATAAATTCTCTCAGGACGCCACTCAGGCTTATGAAGATGCCCGCGAAACTGTGCGCGCATTTTTGAGCGCCGAGCATACAAATGAATGTGTTTTTGTTCGCGGCGCAACAGAGGGTATTAACTTGGTCGCCCAAAGCTGGGGCCGGGCTAATATATCTGCGGGCGACGAAATTATTCTAACCACGATCGAGCACCATTCGAACATTGTGCCGTGGCAAATGCTGGCCGAAGAAAAAGGGGCTATAATTCGGGTTATTCCGGTTGATGATACCGCAACGCTAGATATGGATGTTTATGCTAACCTTTTGAATGAGCGCACCAAAATGGTCGCGGTTGGCCATATATCGAACGCCGTTGGCACCATCAATCCGATCGCTGATATCATCCGCATGGCCCATAGTGCAGGCGCGGTCGCTTTGATCGATGGTTGCCAAGCTGCACCGCATATGCGCCTGAATATGCAGGCCTTAGACGCAGACTTTTATGTCTTTTCAGCCCATAAAGCATATGGCCCCACGGGCATTGGAGTGCTTTACGGCAAGCAGGCTCTGCTGGATGCCATGCCCCCATGGCACGGCGGCGGCGATATGATCAAAACCGTCAGCTTTGAGGGCACGACCTATAATGACCTGCCCTATAAATTTGAGGCTGGCACCCCGCATATAACCGGTGGCATTGGCATGAAGGCAGCGCTGGACTATATGAACGGCATCGGCTTTGACGCCATTAACGCCCATGAAAATGCCCTGATGGCCTATGCCTTGGACGCCCTAAGCGGCTTTAATAGCTTACGCCAAATTGGTACCTCAAAGGACCGGGGCGCACTGATCAGCTTTGTTATGGACCATGCCCACCCCCATGACATTGGCACCATTTTAGACCGCCAAGGGGTAGCCGTACGTGCTGGCCACCACTGCGCCCAACCTGTGATGGACCATTTCGGCCTGCCCGGCACCGTGCGGGCCAGTTTTGGCATTTATAACGACTACGGCGATATTGACCGCTTGGTCGCGGGACTGCATAAAGTGAATGAGATATTTGGATCATGAGCGACACCATGAATGATAGTGACAAAAAACGAGACGTGATGGATATGAGCGTGCAAGGTGATTTTCCGGCTGAAAATAGGCCCAACGCCCCAACTCGCCCACGGGTGGGAGATTTAACAGAGGCATCCTCCAGTGAAGGGGATTTCTTTCTCGATAAATTTTTGAATGAGCCCAAGGTTGATGAGGCGCAGGCTGAGGCGAGCATGCCTATTGAAGCCGCAGATATGAGCCCCGCGATGATTGCCCTGCGTGAAACCATCATTGAAGCCCTGCGCGAGATATATGACCCAGAAATTCCGGTAAACATCTATGAGATGGGCCTGATTTATGCGGTGAATGTGGCTGAGGATGCATCCGTTGAAGTTGTCATGACCCTGACAACGCCGCATTGCCCAGTGGCCGAAAGCATGCCGGGTGAGATTGAGCTGAAGGTCGCGTCCGTGCCCGGCGTGATGGAAGCCAAAGTTAATTTAGTTTGGGAACCGCCGTGGGAAATGTCCTGCATGAGCGATGAAGCCCGTCTTGAACTTGGATTGTTATAGGAGCGTAATAAATATGTCGATAATTTCTGTAACAGATAATGCCGCTGACCATATCCGCGATATGATGGCAAAAAACGATAAAGCCATTGGCTTTCGCTTAGGTACCAACACGCAGGGCTGCAACGGCCTTAGCTATACCATCGACTATGTGGTTAATGCGCTTGAAGATGATGAAATTGTTGAGACCGGCGGCGTGAAAATTTTTGTCGCGCGAACGGACCTGCTGCATTTAATGGGCACGCGCATTGACTGGGAAGACAGCATGTTTTCCACCGGTTTCAGCTTCACAAACCCCAACGAATCTGGTCGTTGTGGCTGCGGCGAAAGCTTTACTGTTTAACAAAATTGATTGCCCCAATTACCTCAATTTTAGGAAATCTCATGACCGATCATATTACTGTCACCCAAAATGGCCCTGTGATGGAGCTTTACTTCAACCGACCTGAAAAGAAAAACGCCATCACCGATGCCATGTACGGCAAACTAGCGGACAGTTTAAATAGCGCCGATGCGGACGATAATGTTCGCGCGGTAATTTTAACCGGTAACGGCGACGCTTTCACCGCGGGTAATGACCTGATGGATTTTGCAACGGTCAACGCCAGTGGTAAGCGGCTTGAAGACCAAAATGTAACACGGTATCTGCACGCCCTTGCCGGTTTTACCAAGCCCCTGATTATGGCGGTAAACGGCTTGGCCGTTGGCATTGGCACCACCATGTGTCTGCACGCGGACCTGGTTTTTGTCTCAGGTGAAGCCAGCTTCACCACACCTTTCGTTAACTTAGCTGTCGTCCCAGAGGCCGCCTCATCAACCCTTATGCCGCGCCTAATAGGTCACCGCAGGGCCTATGCCATGTTCGCCCTCGGTGAGAAGGTCAGCGCTTCAGACGCGGTTAGTTGGGGTATCGCCAATAAATTGGTGCCCTTGGACGGCCTGATGTTTGCCGCCCGCAGTGCCGCCGAAAAGCTCGCCGCCAAAGCGCCAAATTCGCTGAAGCTCACCAAGGCCTTGATGCGCGGCACACCTGAAGATATCAAAGCCATTATGGCACAAGAAAATGTTCATTTTGGCGCGCAGCTCGTCTCCGCCGAAGCGGGAGAGGCTTTCACAGCCTTCGCAGAGAAGCGCCCGCCTAAGTTTTAAGGGACCTTGGCTGCTTGGTAAACTTACTGTTAAATTTTTGACATAGCCCCAAAAGACGTTAGTCTTCTTATCAAAGCCCTTGAATTTAGGTTCAAAGGGCCAATAATGAGATCATCAGCGGAGTGAAACACCGTGAGCGAACAAAGCGAGCTTTTAGGGAAATTAAAAATTGACCGGTCCGCACAAAATGGCGGTGGGGGCTCCAAGAAATGGATTTTCCTGACAGCCCTGTTTTTCCTGACTTCAGCATATCTTAGTTATAAGCTTCTTAGTTATCAGCCCTTTATGCCTGATAAAAATCCTCCTGAAGTAACAAGTCATGTCTCGCCAAAAAATCGTTCAGCGCAAGAAACCGTAAGCCAAGCTGCCACAACAATCCCGAAGCCTAGCATTGCCAGCGCAGAAGTTTTAAACGCCTCCGGCTATATCACTGCGCGACGTCTTGCCACTGTATCGGCTGAAATTACTGGCCTGATCACCGAAGTCTTGGTGGAAGAAGGCATGCGAGTCGAAAAAGGCCAGATACTGGCTCGCCTTGATGATACCATTGCTCGAGTGAATCTAGACAGCGCCAAAGCGCAAATCCGTGTCACCACATCCCAAATCAAAGGCACCGCAATTAACCTAAAAGAAGCTGAGCGTGTGCTAGCTAGGGTATCGAAGCTTAACAGCAGCGAGTTTTCCTCCGAAGCCAACTTAACGCGCGCTAGAGCCAATGTGGAAAACCTGAAAACATCACTCGCGGCGCAGCGAGCACAACAGGATGTCTTAAAGCTCGACATTATTCGCCAACTAGAACGCCTGAATGACCATACCATCCGCGCACCTTTCACCGGTGTTGTGACGGTTAAAAATGCTCAACCGGGCGAAATTATATCACCGGTTTCCGCCGGCGGCGGCTTCACCCGCACCGGCATTTGTACCATCGTTGATATGAACTCGCTGGAAATAGAAGTTGACGTTAATGAGGCCTTCATAGGCCGCGTTTTTGCTGGGCAGCGTGTTAAAGCCAATTTGGACGCCTACCCGAACTGGGATATTGCGGCGAATGTTATTGCCATTATTCCAACCGCTGACCGCGCCAAAGCAACAGTGCGGATCCGTATCGCCATTGAGAATAAAGACACAAGAATTTTGCCTGATATGGGTGTGAAAGTAGCCTTTTTAAAGAAGTGAGCCATAACCACAAATGATAGATATAAGGATATTACCCCATGAGTGAGACATTGTTTGACCTGAAAAATGTGCGCAAATATTTCACCCGTGGCGCAGAAGAAATCCATGTATTTGATGGGCTAAACCTAGAAATCGAAAAGGGTGATTTTGTCGCTATCATGGGGCCATCAGGTTCTGGCAAGACCACGCTTTTAAATATGTTGGGGGGAGTTGACCAACCAACGGACGGCGAAATTTCATTCAGCGGTGATCGCATTGATAATTTGTCAGAAGGGGCTTTGGCAAATTGGCGGGCAACCAATATCGGCTTCATATTCCAGTTTTATAACCTGATGCCGATGCTGTCCGCCGCCCGCAATGTTGAGTTGCCCCTGCTGTTGACCAACTTGTCAGCCAAACAGCGCAAAGAAAATGTCGCCACTGCATTAGAGCTCGTCGACTTAGCTGACCGAACAACCCACAAGCCTCGCGAGATGTCTGGTGGTCAACAGCAAAGGGTGGCTATTGCCCGTGCGATCGTTTCAGACCCCAAAATGTTGCTCTGCGATGAGCCCACGGGTGATTTGGACCGTGAGACCGCCGATGAAATTCTTTCCATGCTCCAGCTATTGAACCGCGACTTTGGCAAAACCATCGTCATGGTGACCCACGACCCACTGGCGGCAAAATATGCCAAACGTATTTTGCACTTGGATAAAGGCAATTTTATTAGCGAGGAGGTCGACTGATGGGTGATCTTTACCTCGTCTTTAAAAACCTGACCCGTAAGAAGATGCGCTTGGCCCTAACGCTGTTCGCCACCTTCATCGCCTTCATGATTTTTGGCACCATTTCAGCCTTCCAAAGCGCACTAGACAGCGGAGTAGAGCTATCCGCCGATGACCGTTTGATCACGGTGAATAAGATCAATTTCACTCAGCCTTTGCCGATAGCCTATTACAACCGGGTGCGCACTGTTGATGGTATTGTTGAAGTAACTCATCTCAATTGGTTTGGTGGTTATTACCAAGATCCAAAAAACTTCCTACCGATGATGGCGGTGAATGAAAATACTTTCCTGAAAGTTTATAATGAACTGGTTTTGACCGATGAAGAAGAAGCCGCTTGGAAGGGCAACCGTCAAGGCCTTATAGTCGGCGAAAATGCCGCCCGTCAATATGGCTGGAAGAAGGGCGACCGCATCCCTATCAATTCGAATATATTCTCACAAAAAGACGGCACCACAAGTTGGGATTTCACCATTGAGGCGGTCTATACAGGTGAACAAGAGCAAACCGACACAAGTGGGCTCTATTTCCACTATAAATATTTCAATGAGACCCAGTCTTTTGGCGGCAATTATATCGGATGGATGGGCGTGCGAACTGCTGACCCTGCCCGCAATGGAGAGGTCATTAAAGCCATTGATGATATGTTCGTTAATTCGCCCTTTGAAACCGAAACAGTACCCGAGAAAGCTTTCAATCAAGCGTTCCTAGCCCAAATTGGTAACTTGGGCCTAATCCTGTCGTCGGTTATATTTGCGGCTTTCTTCATCATTCTCGTTATTGTTGGTAATTCAATGATTTTAGCAATCCGTGAACGCACAAGTGAAATCGCAGTGCTCAAGACCATTGGGTTTAAGTCTGGGCGCATTTTCGCAATGGTCCTTAGCGAAAGTATATTTCTAGCCCTAATGGGGGGTGGCCTTGGTTTGCTGGCCTCTTTTGGGCTGATTGAACTTTTTAATGGTTCAGGAGTTGCCCAATTGCCGACCTTAGTATTAAAGCCTCATATTATTATGCAGTCGCTGATGTTCATGTTGTTACTGGGAGGCATCACAGGCATATTCCCAGCCATAACAGCTCAGCGCCTTAATATCATCTCTGCGCTCAGCCGCCATTAAAGCTGGCCATAATAGCTGAAAGGAAGCCCATGAAAATTATAGCCCAAATTTGGACCGTCATGGTGATGAACATCCGTAGCCTTCCCCAGCGCCTATGGATGTCTCTGGCTGCAGTACTTGCTGTGGCTGTTGTGATTTTTGTTCTGCTCGCATTTTTAGCAATGGCGAATGGCTTTAACCAAACTCTGTCGGGCACAGGATCAGAAGATATCGCCATAGTTACCCGTGATGGATCGCAGTCTGAGCTTAACAGCGTTATTAGCCGTGACGGCGTAAATATTATTTCCACAGCTGAGGGCATTGCTAAAGACAAAAATGGCAATCCCATCTACTCAGCTGAACTTTATGTGGTGGTTGATGGCATCAAACGCACGACAGGCACCGAAGTTAACATACCCTTGCGGGGTATATCGTCAAGTGGAGTATCGCTTCGTGACCAGGTTACCATTATAGAGGGCCGCATGTTCGAGAGCGGCAAAAACGAATTGATGATAGGCTCTAGTGCTCTGCGTGAATTTAGCGGCTTTGAACTGGGCCGAGAAGTAACCTTCGGCAAAACGAAATGGAAAGTCGTCGGCGTTTTTTCCACCGGTGGATCGGTCTTTGAGAGCGAAGTATGGGCAGATGCACGGACAGTTCAAACCCAGTTTAGGCGCGGCAGCAGCTTCCAAACCATGCGCATGCGCCTTGCTAACACTGGCGATATTACAGCACTTGAAAAGCTAATTGAAGCCGACCCACGGCTAAATTTTAATGTAGAGACCGAAGCAAAATATTATGCTGAGCAAGGTAATGCGCTCAGTGGCATAGTGATATTCGGTTGGGCCGTTAGTATCGTTATGGGGGCGGGCGCACTGGCTGGCGCGCTCAACACTATGTTCACCTCGGTGAGTGCAAGGACCACGGAAATAGCCACCCTCAGGGCCATTGGGTTTAGCAACACATCCGCCTTTATGGGTACATTGTTCGAATCTGTTGTTTTATCACTGATCGGCGGGATCGCAGGCACCACGTTGGCATTCGCAGCCCTTGATGGGCTAAGCGCCTCAACGCTAAGTGCAGGCTTTACCCAAGTTGTTTTCACTTTTGAGCTAAGCCCAGATTTATTTGCAACGGGCATTAAATTAGCATTAGCCATTGGCTTCATCGGTGGCTTCTTCCCCGCATGGCGGGCAGCCCGCATGCCCGTGGTAAAAGCCTTTGGATAGACTAAAAAAGGATATGGTGCCGCTGATAGGACTCGAACCTACTACCCCGTCATTACGAATGACGTGCTCTACCTGATGAGCTACAGCGGCTTACAACATCACACAGACATTATGTTACAGTGCGCGCGCAAGATACGGCGCAAGCCTTGCCTTATCAAGTTTAATTTTCTACCGCGTTAAATTACGGCTTTAGCCTATATTTTCACACTTCAAACATGCCTTGCATAGCAAAGCATTATCGCTTACAGCTATCCGTGATGGTTCTCATGGCCCTCTAGTGGGCTGTGAGTGAAAATGGGAATGCGGTACGAAATAGAGCTTAGATCAGCCCAATTTTTACCCCGCAACTGTGCCCGCAACTGTATGTGAAGAGCAAATCCAACATGCCACTGGGAAACCGGGAAGGCCGGATGCGCGTTAAAATTCACGAGTCAGGAGACCTGCCATCATGTCGCCCATCTGCTGGGTCGGTGCAATCAGGCAGAACGGAAATTCCGTGTTGGCGATATATTCGCCCATGCTCGGGGTTTATCGTCTTTTGATTATTCCGTGCA
The DNA here is from genome assembly GCA_021774735.1 of Alphaproteobacteria bacterium. Taxonomy (GTDB): domain Bacteria; phylum Pseudomonadota; class Alphaproteobacteria; order Sphingomonadales; family Kordiimonadaceae; genus JAJFIS01. The sequence continues at coordinate 172,299 of JAJFIS010000022.1, forward strand.
TGTTTTTTTAAAAACACAGTCCCCAATTGGGACCCACGGAATTAAACATGAAACCAACCAATATTTTACTTATATCTTCTCTACTGTCAGGGCTTTCCCCATTTACAATTGCCCATGCTGCAGATGGTAATGATACCAATGGCGCGGAAGAAATAATTGTTACCGCAAACCGGCGCGCCCAACCCCTTAGCCAGGTAGGCAGCAGTGTTACGGTACTCACGGAACAAGACCTGCAGGCAAGCCAGCAAATATTTCTGCTGAATGCCTTAGAGAGCGTCCCTGGCCTATCATCCAATCAAACTGGGGCTTTTGGCGGTACGGCATCCATATCTATTCGTGGTGCTGGCGGCAATAATACGCTGATGCTATTTGATGGTGTCCAACTCAATGATAGCTCATCACCCAGCAATGCCTTTAACTTTGGCACACTGGATACTGCCAACATAGCCCGCATTGAAGTGCTGCGCGGGCCACAATCGGTGCTTTATGGCTCAGATGCCATCGGCGGGGTCATAAATGTTATCACCAAAACATACGAAGACGGTTTTGGCGGCCAAGTTTTCGGTGAATATGGCTCGTTCGACAGTTTCCGTGGTGGGGCACAGTTGCACGGCGGCAGCGAAGCTTTCGGCTTTAACTTATCCGCAAGCGGCAGCCACAGTGATGGCATCTCAGCAGCGGATGAAAATGACGGCAATAGCGAGCGTGACGGCTATAAGGACATCACCATAACGAGCAAAATTACTAGTAAGCTCACTGAAAATTTGCGGCTTGAGTTCATTGGTCGCTACGCCGACACTAACGGTGAATTTGACAGCTTCGGCCCTGTCGACGGCGACGAAACCGCCCTAACCGAAGAATTAACCCTTGCAGGCCGTGTTTACTATGATGCCATGGACGGCAAGCTGCAAAATACGCTGTCCGTCGAATATAATAAAATTGACCGCGAAAGTATATCGGGCACTTTCGGGACTTTTGGTGCGGTAGGTGAACTGTTCAACGTTGATTATATCGGATCCGTAACATTAGGCTCAGGCTGGTCCCTAACCGCCGGAGCACAGCATGAAGCAAGCAAGTCCATCAACGATTCCGCTGATAGCTTCACGATCAACAGCTTGCTGGCGGAACTTGGTTATGCTTCGGATAATGGGTTAGCCTTGACCGCTGGCATTCGCTACGATGACCATGAAACTTTTGGCAGCGCAACAACAGGCCGCATCACAGGGTCGTATAATATTAAACAAAGTGGCACACGGCTCTTTGCCAGTTGGGGGGAAGGCTTTAAGGCCCCAAGCATTTTCCAGCTTACTTTCATCTGTGGTTTTTGTGGCCTGACAGAACCAAGCATAGACTTGGCACCAGAGCGCGCCACCGGTTATGACTTTGGGATTGAACAAAAGATGCTAGATGATCGCATTACCTTTGGCGCGACCTATTTTCACCTCACAACCCATGATGCCATTGATTTCACCTTCTTCGCTGGTTACCAAAATGTGTCGCAGCTTCGCGCCAAGGGCTTTGAGCTGATGATTGATGCCGAGCTTGGCGAGATGGTTAGCCTGAGGGCTAACTATACCCGCAATTTAACCCGGGACATTGACGCGGGTGTGCGAGTTGCGCGTGAGCCAAGAAACGCCTTTGCAGCCACCTTGAATATTTCACCGTCAGATCGCCTGAACACATCAATTTCCGCGACCTACAATGGTTCTGAGCTAAACAGTTTTGGCGCAGGTATACTAGATGATTGGCTCCGCCTTGATGTACGCGCGACCTATGATCTTGGCTCTGGCCTGAGCTTATATGGCCGGATTGAGAATATATTCGACACTGAGTATCAGTCAGTTTTGGGCTATGGCACCCCTGATCGGTCTATTTTCGCAGGTATCCGCAAAAGCTTTTAAAGGCAGATGGATTAACAATGATAGCAGGGCGTAGAAAATTAAATCCATTAACCGCGTTAGGGGTAGCATGGCTGCTATCCGTGAGCGGTCAAATGGGGGTTCTGCACGCTGCTAACAAGCTGCCCACTGTTGTGTCCCTTGATTACTGTGCCGACCAATATGTGTTGCAACTGGCCGCCCGCAAGCAAATAGCGGCACTTTCCATTTTTGCCGACCAAGGCCATTCTTTCTTTCAGGCCAAAGCGAAGGGACTACCCAAAACCCATAGCACTATTGAGGAAATTCTGGCGATACAGCCTGACCTGATCATCCAAAGCTATATGGCAGCCCCGCGCATGACCGAACTGACGACCGCTTTAGGCAGCAAAACCATCAATACCAAATATGGCAGTTCAGCCGATGTTGTCATGCGTAATATTACCACTATCGCCTCCGCACTTGGCCAGCGCGGCCTTGGTGCACAGTTAACCAAAATCTATGAAAGCCGGATTGCCGCGCTTAGGGCCTTGCCCAAAAGCCCACTCACCGTTGCTTATATCACTCCCAGTGGCTTCACAGCTGGCTCAGGCACTTTTGTTGACCGAATTATCCAGCTCGCGGGTTTTACTTCTTACGCAGATGCCCATGGCTATCGAGGTTGGATGCCATTGCCATTGGAAAATTTAATCACCAATCCACCAGATATTTTCCTCACCAGTTTTTATGATACAGACTTAAAAAATCGTTCGAACTGGAGCCTGAGCCGCCATGCGCGTTTGAATGCCATGATCAAAAATATTCCGACCATTGATCTGCCAGGCCGCTTTATGGCTTGTGATGGCCTATTTCTGGCTCATGCGGCAGAGCGCATAAGGGCTTCAGCCATAGAACAGAACATTATTCCACACGCGCGTAAGGTAAGCCCATGAGCCGATATCATATCCAAATGGCCGCATTGTCGATCCTAACAATATTGGCAGCTCTTATGTCACTAAGCTATGGCAGAACGGATATCCCTATGGTTGACATCCTAGGCGCTATTTTCTCTTCTGGTGATGATACCATCAACATCATTGTCCGCGAACTGCGCCTACCCCGGGTCATCCTTGGTATTTTGGTTGGAGCATCGCTTGGTCTAAGTGGTGCTGCCCTGCAAGGCGTTCTGCGTAACCCTCTCGCGGACCCCGGTGTTATTGGTGTCACGGCAAGTGCATCGCTCGGTGCGGTGCTCGCCATACATCTAGGGCTAGCCTCACTCTGGCCCATGTTCGTTCCGGTTCTGGCCATGACGGGCGCGATGATAACCACGGCCTTTTTACTGTATGTCTCCAACAGGGACACCAGCGTCTTAACATTGATCTTAATTGGCATTGGCATCAGCTCACTGGCAGTGGCCATCATATCTCTGATTATGAATATGAGTGCTACCCCCATGAGCATCCGTGACATGATCATGTGGATGCTAGGTTCCTTGGAAAACCGCACCACCACCGACGTGATATTGGCACTACCTTTCATTCTGCTTGGCTGGGTCGCTGTAATGGGAACAGGTCAAGGGCTGAACGCGCTAAGCGTCGGTGAAGAAAGTGCCGCCACCATGGGCATTAATATCAAGCAGCTAAAAATGCGCGTCGTGATTGGCTCGGCGCTTAGTGTGGGTGCGGCAGTTGCGGTGTGTGGCAGTATTGGCTTTGTAGGGCTTGTGGTGCCCCATATGGTGCGCGGCCTTATCAGCCAAGAGCCATCACGCATATTGTTACCAAGCGCTATCCTAGGGGCGCTGGTCATCACGCTCGCTGATATATTAACGCGTCTTCCAACACCCGGAACGCCGCTCCGGCTGGGGGTGGTTACAGCGCTTATTGGTGCGCCCGCATTTATATACATCATCCTAAAGACACGGGATAGCATGCGATGACAAGCTTAATTGCAGAGGGCATTAGCCTAAACATAAAAACTGCCCGCATTTTGGATGATGTTTCGCTTCGTGTTAAGTCCGGCGAAATCATTGGTCTCATTGGCCCAAACGGTGCCGGCAAAAGCAGCCTGCTGAAATGCATTTTAGGACTTAACGCGCCCACGTCAGGTCAGGTAATGCTGGATGGTATAGACATCAATAATATGGACCTGAAAGAGCGTGCAAGGCAAATGGCTTATGCCGCACAAGGGGCACCAGCCCACTGGCCGCTCACTGCGCTCAGCACGGTCAATCTTGGCCGAGTACCGCACCTGAGCCCGTGGCAGGAGATGAGCGCAGAAGATAAACTTGCCGTAGCGGACGCCATGGAACTTGCTGATTGTACCCACCTTAGAGGCCGCAGCATCACTACCCTGTCTGGCGGCGAACGGGCACGGGTTATGCTAGCCCGCGTTATGGCAACCGGTGCACCCTTCATTCTCGCTGATGAACCCGTGGCATCGCTTGATCCAGCACACCAGTTGCAAGTTATGGATATATTGCGCGGCCACGCGCATGGCGGCGGCGCTTGTCTTGTTGTATTGCATGATCTGAGCCTTGCTCAACGTTACTGCGATCGTTTGGCGCTTATGGACGGCGGTAAAATGATTGCCCAAGGTGCGACCAGCAGTATATTGTCGGATGGTTATCTAGCCGATGTTTTTGGCATTAAAGTTTCCCGCTGGGAAAATAGTGGCCAAAGCTTCATAGCCCCCCATAAACTGAATGAACACACTAAGAACCAAACATAATAACTCTGCGGATTACCCTATCGACCAGATAACAGAAAGCAGGACCAACACTGCAAGTTCAGAGGATTGCTGAACCAACCCTATTGTATCAAATGTATGATGGTCAACTTGGCTAATACTGTACCAACCAACGGTAAAGGCGGTAGAGCAAGCTACGGCAAACATCAGCATAGCCTCAATAGGGTCCGATAACATTATGATCGTACCAAGTCCAAGAACGAGTGCCACGAACAACCTTCCTGGCGTTGTTTTAGTAAGAACATCAGGCTCTGGTTTTGACTTTTCATTGATCTCTTCCAATCTCTGACTGGGCGACAAGAAAAATAAAACTACAACAATCATCAAGCGAGATAAAATTGCTGCGGACGCTATGGCGGCGATACACATGCTGGTCGATACTTCGATCATGCTGCTTGCTTTAACACCAAACAACAAAATTAAGGCCACAGCCCCTACCCCGCCGATAGAGCCTTTTTGCATCATTTCCCTTTTATCTTCAGATGTTTTCCCGTTGTTAAAAGCATTGACAGCGTTTGCTAATCCCGTTTCATGAATAGCACTCGTGGTCATTGCCATGACCAACAAGCAAAGAAATATTCCAGATGTTAATGAAACACCTATGATGGATGACAGTGCTAAAGTGAGGGAGCCGAAGGCCGCAACAACCAAACCAACTAGAGGGAAAACCCACTGAGAACGATTAATGTCTGGCTTTATCTCAGGTTCAACACCTAATCTAATCGGAATAGATGTCAGCCCATCGAAAGCTGTTGTAACATCTTCAACAATTATTTGCCATTTAGGCGTTTTTTTAACCTCTGTCATAGATAATATCTCCCCATCCCCCAATCATCATCGCTTAACTTACTATCAGAGATATCTTTTTAATCATCTCTGGGTGCTATAAGGATAGTCACACTGAAGAAGATTCATAAATCATAAGGATTTAACACACCCTTAATATGGGGTCATTTTTATCGGATAGTTCAAATAAAGGGCCGGCACAACTATAGCTATATTGCAGCTAGCCTTGCTTTTCGCCACTGAATTAGGCCCAATATAACCATACCCAAAAATACTATATAGAGCGCCACTGTGGGATATAACCCTTTTGAATAATAAAGTCCTATAGCTAGCACATCGACCAATATCCATAATATCCAATTTTCAATATAGCGCCGAGACATCAATAATTGTGCGGTCACACTAAGCACCGCAACTGACGCATCCCAATAAGGTGTTGTGGCATCGCTATAATACCCCACTAACTTGCCAAGAATTACAGTCGCCATCCCGCAAACGAAAAGAACTATCGAGAAATTTTTCACTGTCATTTGTTCGATGTGGATTTCACCGGAGCTTTCTTTGTCTTGTTGCCAATACCACCAGCCATAAATTTGCATGGCAAAGAAATAAAATTGCAATATTGATTGGCTATAAAGTTGACTGTCAAAGAAGATTTTTGAATAGATTGCTACCATCACTATTCCGAACGGGAAATTCCAAATACTGCGCCGAACTATCAGCGTAATATTTATCAGACCCAATATTACCGCTATAATTTCTAGGCTCGTTCCCCCAAGCATAGCCATTATAAAGTTTGTTGGATCTGAAATCATCGTCATTCCTCAAATTAAATTTACTTTTACTTTTACTTCTCTGCATCATATTAATTATGAGGATCAAAGTAATTATCGAAAACAGGTCTAAAGCACATTGGGGTGTCATGACATATTTTTTACCATTTACTCGATATTTTATTGTGCTGAATCTATTGCTTTTTACAATAGCCGCATCCTTCTCTGCTATGTCTGATGATGCTTCACTACGATCTCCTAAGGTCAAAAATTTGTTATTTGAGGCCTGCTTTTTCTATTCAGATGTCCAACCAAAATTTGCTTCAATGTTGCCGCTCTCTGAAGCGGCCAAGTGCAATATAACACCCGAGCGAACCAGAGAGATGACGTGGGCAGTATTAGATGTAAGTAGTGAGCCACAACAGCCCAATAGTGATCATCTTCTGATTATTACTCGAAGCTGGCTGGAGCGGGTTGTGGTGCAATTTCATTACCAAGATGGCAGTTGGATTGAGCATGATATTGGCCCATATGAATTTGATAATTATTGGTCCGTAGGCAATGATATTGAAGTGAAATCACCTGCCAATGATGCCCCCATTGAAACTATTTTAATTGGTCTACAAGATATATCATCGGTCCGTTTGCTGCGCGAGATACGTTTTATGCCTGAGGAGTCTTGGATATGGACAAAATTTTCAAACCACACGCTGATGATATTCATAATTGGCATATTATTGTCGATGATATTTTACAATCTGTCTCTGGCCATAACATTTCACTTTAACTTTCAAATCCTATACTGCTTCTTCGTCTTAACCTATCTAAGCTACACAATCATCAATTACGGCCTAATAGCTGCCTATTTACCCAATTGGCTTAGCCTGAAGCTACAGATGAATCTATCGATCTTTTTCCTCGGCATAAACGGCACTTGCGCGATGCTTTTTGTGCCCGCATTCCTTGAGAAGCGGGTGCTAACGGACCGCTGGCGAAAAATGATGTATTTCCTAGCATTCACATACGCCTTATCAACCCTCCATTATATCTTCACACGAGGATGGGATACGGACCGAGCAGAGTTTATTTTTGTTATCCTGTCCTCCATACTTCTTATTGTGGTTTGCATCACGATTGCTCTAGCTATTGTTCGAAAAAGCCGTGCGGCCTATTTTTATCTAATAGCCTGGCTGATGCCTGTTATTGGTCTTGTCTTAAGGCTATTGCGTTCTTTTGAATTGATTGAAACCTCTACTTTTGTCGAATATAGCATCTCAATTGGTATCGCCTTAGAGACAATCATTCTGTCCATTGGGATTGTAGACCGCATCGGCATAATCCGTAAGGAACGAGATACGGCCCTTGCCAAACGGGAACAGGCTGAAACTGCTAATGCAGCAAAGTCTGACTTTCTTGCCCGCATAAGCCATGAATTGCGCACCCCCTTGCATGCAATTTTAGGTCTCAGCAATATGCTGCAAAAAGAAAAAAGCAAAAAAGAACAGCAAAAAAATATCCTGAATATTCAACGTTCCGGTGACGCTCTATTGCAAATCATCAATGACATTCTCGACTTTTCAAAAATCGAAGCCAGTAAGATGAAAATCGAGATGGTTTCTTTTGAAACCAGTGAAATTTTAGATACGGTCAATGCCATAATCCAGCCTGCAGCATATAATAAGGGCCTTGCCTATGTGGTAACAGGCAAAGATACTATGCCCTTAAAACTGATTGGCGATCCGAACCGAATTAAACAAATATTGATTAATCTTACCACCAATGCCGTAAAGTTCACCGATAACGGAACAGTATCTATTACCATCGAATGCCCCCAAACTAGCAAAAATACATTTGATTTAATTTTTCATGTCCAAGACAGCGGCATTGGTATGAATGAAAATCAGACTACACATCTTTTTCACGCTTTCACTCAAGCGGACGAGACAATATCAAGGAAATATGGCGGCTCTGGCCTAGGGCTAGCCATATGCAAACAGCTGACCGACCTTATGAACGGGGAATTATGGGTTGAAAGCAAACTTGGCGAGGGTAGCATTTTTCACGCGAAAATACCCGTCTTTCTATGTCCTGAAAAGGAAACTATATCAGGCACAATTAGCGCTGAGACTTTTGCAGAAAAGTCCATAAAAAACTATAGCGATCTGAAGGGAAAAAATATTTTAATTGTCGAAGACAATCCCGTAAACCAGATGCTTGCGGTCAAAATTCTCAAATTAGCAGGCATCTCTACTGACGTGGCGAATGACGGCCAACAAGCAATCACCAAAGCCAGTAACAACTCATATGACCTGATATTGATGGATATTCAAATGCCCGTAATGGATGGGCTAGAGGCCACCCGACAGCTTCGCCAGCTACCAAAAACCAAAGACATCCCTATAATCGCGGCTACGGCGAACACTATGATGGATGAAATTGAAACCGCGCATAAAGCTGGGATGAACCATTATATTGCTAAGCCCTATTCACCTGCCACTTTAATCAAAGCCATCAGTGATGTTCTTGGCAAGAAATTAAAGGTTTAGATGTTACCGAGCAAGGTGATTTGAGGGTCCCCACTTCGTCCTTTTCCAGGGGTTTGAACCTCCCCTATCTGACCAAAATTTAAGCTATCAAATGTGTCGCAAGTCCCACATAAAACTGTCCATTGCTCTGCTTTTACACCGCAATGACCACATGTCCAGCCGGTGCTATCAACCATTTGCGCGGCCTTTGCAATCGCTTCTGATGGATCTTCATCCATTTTGGGCAATAGCTCAGCATATGCATCCCACACCGCTTTACTTGGGTCATTTTCAAGTAGCCCTGCCAAAATATCCCGCGCCACACTTAAATGGTCCGCCGATATCTCTGCTTTCGCCAGCGCTAACAGGGTCGTTGGATGCAGTGCATGATCCGATGTAAAGTCTCGTAGGCGAACCAGCTGTCTAGTCGGCGTTTCATTGGGCTCTACGGCCATAAAAGCCCGAAGAATATCAGGATGCTGGGTGGCATTATAGGCCTTCTTCAAAGCGGCTTTTGCTTTGCGGGCTTGCCCAATCTTTATCATAAGACCTGCTTGTAAAATATACGCTGGCACCAATTTTGGACGATCTTTTATCGCGGCCTTAACCGCTGATAGCGCGCCAGCACGGTCCCCTTTAAGGTCCAACATTTTTGCTTCACCAAAATATAGCGCCCCTCTGTGCTGAGTTGACTGTCTGGCATCAAACACTTGACGTTTAGTCGCTTTTGCCAAAGTCTCTCGTGCCAGATCAAATTCTCCACTGCGCACCTGCAAGCTAAAAAGCAAGTCTAAGGCCCAGCGATTGCCGCCATCACTGTCCAGGGCCTTGCTTGCCAGCCGTTTGGCTTCACCAAATCGACCTTGGGACCGTGCTTGCTGCGCCAAGCCGCGTTGACCCAACAATTTACCATCTTTCATACTCTCAAGCGCTTTAAAGCGCTCTGTGGCGGCATCATCGTCGCCTATACGCATGGCAGCTTCAGCCCCCACTAAATGGATCATCGGTTGGGGTGGCAGCAGTAGCTCAGCTCGCTCAATTAACCGCAGCGCCCCCTTGGCGTCATCTGCGGCCAGCGCTACAACGGCTTGATTGAGCAGAGCAAGACCGCGCCCTTGCGACTTAACCACGCGGTTACTGCCCAAAAGGGGCAATTCACGGCGTAAATAACCCGTGAGCCATACTAGAGCGGCAACCACAACCACGACCACCGTCAATAATAACATTAGCGCTGCAAAGCTGGTATGAAGTTCAAAACTTTCAAAGGCAATGACCGCAGTACCTGCATGATCTGCAAGCCATGCACCTCCTATGGCTAACGCTAAAACAATCAGGAAGAAAATGACAAGACGGCTCAAGGGCTAACCTCCTCTGTTGCGGCATCTTCTTCTGCTGATGAAGCATCCTCACTAACTGGGGCTGGTTCAGTTTGAGCATTTGGTTCCTTTACAGTACTAGCGCCCACGGACAAATTTGCTAAAATATTGACCGCACCCAAGGCATCCCGGCGTGCAATAGCCCGGTCCATCCACGGTTTTGCCGCCGCTTGTAAATTTGGCTCAAGTTGATCCAAAAAATTTAGCGCCGCGCCTAAATTACGCCCCTGCAATTGCCGTTCCGCGTCGTTCAGCACGCCGTCTATGCCCTCACCAGAAACGCCGGTGTTGCGACTAACAAACAGGGTAGCCCACCATCCACTGACCCCGCCTCCGGCATCAGCCTGTTTTACGCCTCGCACCAAGTTCGGGTATGCGGACACAAGATCGCTATGGGATGCTACCCCTCTTTGGTGCTGGGTTAATATATCCAGTGCCGCGCCGGCACTTTGCTGGTCAAGGGCCGGTAGCGCCGTTAAATCAAGCCGAAACCCTGCCAGCAGTTCACCATAAGCTTGCCCCGCTTCCATCAATCGTGAAAGACGCCCAAGGGATAAGGCTAAACGCCCGCGAGGGTTCTGCTCAAGATCACCCATGGCCTGCGCCGCAACTGTGGCTTCCAAAGTGCTTAAGCGGTCTCGCAATATTTTTGCTTCATTTCTAGCCAGCGTTAAGTGTCCTGATAGCGCCTGAATTTCCTCCCTGTTATCCCCATCTTCTTTGGATGCTATTTCAGCTCTCAAGCTTGCAATTTCATTCCTTAGAGCGGTTATGGCTTCTGGGTTTTGGTTGTCCCCCGCCGCTGGGCCAAGACTAAGTTTACTGGCAAGAGCTGCCATATCCTGCCTTGTTTGTTCAACTAACTGGCGGGCTGAAGAAAGTTGTTCCTGCTGGCTCTGAACTGTCTGGTTTAAGGCTGTGATTTGCGCTGATTGGTTTTCTAATTGCGCGGTCAACTGGGGCGACTTTTCAGCCTCATCCACGGTCCCCGTTCTTGTCTCCATCAGACCAAGACGATTTAACACCGGTTCAACCAATGGCTCAGCAAACAAACCACCGATAAAAGCAACCAATAAAAATACCAAGCTCCAGCCAAGTTTGGTCACCCAACCTGCTGTTTTTTTAGGCATGCCATCTGCACCTACAGTTTCAGCCTTTCCATCTATCACGATATTTTCACGCGCCTCTTCTTCAGAGATAATCTCAGCGTCGATAATATCATCATCGACTTTGCTGCTAATCCCTTGGACCTCATCATCACCCTGCATGCAAATAACCTCCTAAACATTCGCTACAAAAGCTTGAACATTTCTTCCTCACACGCCGTTGAAGCCACTCTCACAGCACGCCACGTCAGCTTGCTCTCATCGACTATTCTGTCACTCATTGCTATTAAATCAATAGTGTTAAGTGACTTTTCAAGCTCTAGTTCTACCACAATAGCCTCAAATGTGGTGAGTGTGCGCGCAGAATAAAAGAGGGCCGCCTTAATTTTTCCCTCAACCAGTGCCCTTTGAACAGCTTTAGGGATAACCGTTTCCACCTCAGCGCCATACACTTCCCGCAGCACCGCCCTATAGCCCGCCGCTTGCAGTGAAGACACAAGATCAGCGACCCGGTGACTACCTGCCAGATGACACCAAGAGACACCATCCACTTTAAAATGCGCGCGAATATAAGATAAAATATCGCTGGACCGTTCGCCCGCACAAATAACATTTGTAAAACCCATATAACTGGCCATGCTTTCGCTTTTCTGCCCTGCCACAACAACCAAGCTATCTTTCTCGCTTAACTTTGAAAGGCCATAATGAATGGCGTTTTGACTAGTAATAATATAACCAATTTCTCCCATTCCTTCTGGCTCAAACCACGTTCTATGGTGGATATGCAGCATGGGTGCATGAAGAACGCTATGGCCCAATTCATTCAGTTTTGCCACGGTTGCTCCAGCAATAGAATCGGGCCTTGTGACAAGCAAGCTGCTCATCCCTCCAGCTCCTTAATGTCGTGGCTCAACTGGTCGAAAAAAGCCGCGCCAGCCTGCACCCGCAATTGCCGACCTGCTTGATTACCAATAAGAGATGCCGCATCGGGGCTGCCGGTTTGTTGCACTTCAAAGTGGGTTTGGCCGTCGATACTATAGATAGCACCCCTGAAGATTAATTTGCCGTCTATAACACGCGCGCGCCCGGCAATTGGGGTGCGGCATGACCCATCAAGTGCGGTGAGAAAAGCCCTCTCCGCCTGCACTTCGGTGGCGGTTACTGGGCAATGCAAGGCATTTAAGCGCGCCCGAACCGCTTCATCGCTGGAGCGGATTTCCACCGTTACTGCCCCTTGGGCTGGGGCTGGCAGAAAAATATCTTCCCCCATCAGGCAAGTGGCTACATCCTGCATACTTAAACGGTTAAGGCCCGCTTGAGCTAAGTAAGTCGCGGCAGCCTCCCCCGCATTCAGTTTGCGGAGCCGGGTTTGCACATTGCCCCGAAAGGTAATGACCTTCAGGTCAGGCCTTTGGTGCAGGGTTTGTGCCCGCCGCCTGAGCGACGCCGTGCCAACCACTGCCCCTTTTGGCAGGTCCTCCAAGCTTTTCGCTATTGGCGAGATAAAGGCGTCATGGCTATCTTCCCGTGGCAGAAAAACCGCAAGCTCCAAGCCTTCCGGCAGGGCGGTCGGCATATCCTTAGTGGAATGCACCGCCATATCAATGCGGCCTTCAAGCAAAGCCTCTTCAATTTCTTTGGTGAATAAACCTTTGCCGCCAGCTTCCATCAAGCTGCGATCCAAAATACGGTCGCCAGTGGTGGTAATGACTTCAATTTCCACCGAGGCATCACCCAAATCAGCATGGGCCGCGATCAATTTTGCCTTAACGTCTTCTGCCTGTGCCAGCGCCAAAGGGCTACCCCTTGTGCCAATGCGAAAAATTCCCTGCTTCCGGTCATCTTCGGTCTTTTGTTGCAACGAACCTCTCCTTGGTGCTATGGCCTGCAATGATTACCTTAGCTTTATAGAAAGAATGTGCCGAAAGCCCAAGCCCAAAGCGATGTCAAAAACCAATCAAAATACGAATTGTGCTGCAAGTAGCCCTCGACACAGCCCCAAAAGGCCCTTTGTACTAGGGATTGAGACCAGTTGTGATGAAACTGCGGCTGCTATTGTGTCCGCTGACCGTCAGATATTGAGCCATGCATTGATTTCCCAAATTGACGAACATATAGAATTTGGGGGCGTCGTGCCAGAAATCGCGGCCCGCAGTCACATCACTTATTTACCCTGGTTGGTGCAAAAGGCCTTAGACGAAGCAAGCATGGATGTCGGTGATCTTGATGCAATAGCTGCCACCACAGGTCCGGGGCTTGTGGGTGGCCTGATGGTTGGCATGTTAACCGCCAAAGCAATGGCACAAGCCAGTGACAAGCCGTTTATTGCCGTAAACCACTTAGAAGGCCATGCCCTAACTGCCCGACTGATTGACGACACAGCTTTCCCTTTCCTGTTATTATTGGTGTCTGGCGGTCATTGCCAATTGCTGGAAGTAAGTGGCGTTGGATTATATAACCGCCTTGGCACCACCATTGATGATGCAGTGGGGGAAGCTTTTGACAAAACGGCCAAGCTTTTAGGGCTTGATTACCCCGGTGGTCCTGCGGTCGAAAAAGCAGCAGCCTTGGGGAACCCACGTCGGTTCAAACTTCCCCGACCCCTGACCAGCAAGGCGGGCTGTAATTTCAGTTTTTCTGGCTTGAAGACAGCCGTTCGACGCATTGCAGAAGACTGCGCAAACAAACGCGGTGCCTTATACAGGGAAGATGTGGCAGACATTTGCGCTGCCTTTCAGGTGGCCGTGGGGGATTGCCTGATTGACCGAACTACCCATGCCATTATGCAATTCAGGGAAAACCATGATGAACCCCTGCCTGCTCTCGTGGTGGCAGGCGGTGTGGCCGCCAACCAATATCTGCGGGGTCGCCTATCGACCCTTGCTAGGGAACAGAATTTCAAATTTGTGACGCCGCCTGTGCCTCTATGCACGGACAATGCGGCGATGATCGCCTGGGCTGGCTTAGAGCGTTTTGCAATCGACCCAAAATTAAATGACAAAGACATCGCCTGCCGCCCTCGTTGGCCCCTAGACAGCCACGCAAAAGGCCTAAGTGGTAGCGGTAAAAAGGGTGCTAAAGCCTGATAGTATCCTTGCCTTAGTAAATTGTTCAGGGCAGACTAGGATATAATATCAAACCCTATTATGGAGCGATCATGTGTCTCAAGGCGACAATGAACAGCAGTTATTTCAAACATTAGGGGTCATTGGTGCCGGTGCCTGGGGAACGGCACTTGCCAATGTTGGATGTGAGGCAGGGCTTGATACCACCATTTGGGCTCTTGAAGACGACGTTGTCTCGAGCATTAATAACCAGCATATAAATCAACTTTATTTAAGTGCTGTAAAGCTACACTCGGCCCTGAAGGCAAGTCATGACATGGCTGATCTGGCGGGATCTGATATCATATTACTGGTTACCCCTGCGCAGCATCTCCGTAGCATTAGTGCCCAGTTGGCAAAACATATTCGCGCCGGAGTCCCTGTATTAATTTGCAGCAAAGGCATTGAGGTTTCTACCGGCATGCTCATGTCGCAAGTATTAGCCGAAACAATGCCCGATAACCCGGCGGGTATATTATCCGGCCCGACCTTTGCCATTGAAGTGGCGAGAGGCATGCCATGCGCTATCACGTTAGCCATGGAGGATAACGCACTAGGTAATCGCTTGGTTCAAGCCCTAGGCCAAGCAACTTTTAGGCCCTATTACAGCCATGATATTATTGGTGCGCAGGTGGGCGGAGCCATAAAAAATGTTCTGGCGGTTGCCACGGGTATTCTTGTCGGTCTTCAATTAGGCGAAAACGCCAAAGCTGCACTGATTACCCGAGGCCTTGCTGAGATTAATCGCTTCGGTAATCATTACGGGGCTGAAACAGAAACATTAATGGGACTTTCTGCACTGGGTGATTTGGTTTTAACTTGCGGCAGCACCCAGTCTCGTAACATGTCCTTAGGCAAGGCGCTCGGTGAAGGCCAAACCATGGAAGCTATTATGGCCACCCGCAATTCTGTGGCGGAAGGGGCCCATACAGTCAAGATCGTTTATAAAATCGCCCGTGACAATGGCATCAGCATGCCAATTTGTGACAGTGTTTACCGTATAATTATTGATGGCGAAAGTGTGAGTACGGTGATGCAAAACTTGCTCGCACGGCCCTTTAAAAAAGAAGTGCTTTAACAAACTTGGAGAGAAAAATGCTTTTTATCCTTTACTGCCAAGATAAGCCGGAAAGTCAATCGCTTAGGGCTGAGAACCGCCCGGCGCACTTGGAATATGCTGCACAAGCTGGTGATGCCCTAAAGCTTGCTGGCCCGATGCTGGATAGTGACGGGATCCCTTGCGGCAGTGTTATTATTTTAGAAGCCGCGAGCCAAGAAGCCGCCGAGCTGATCATCCGCAATGACCCATATTTTACTGCAGGCCTTTTTGAAAATGTCAATGTCCACCCGTTTAAGCCAATGATTGGGGGTTGGGTCCCTAATAACACTTGATTGACGGACTTATGAGCCCTCCTTCCTTGTTGCATTTGCACCATTTACCCGGCGGGCCTCCGCCCGGGACGCTTCTTGCGAAGGCTGGAACGGTTAAGCCCGGTAAGAGTAAGGGCCTGCATTTTCATCAGGGTACAAAACACACTGAAATCTTCCTCCATGCCGGGCCCGAGGGCATTGAAGCTTACCTGAACAGTTGCCCCCATGCGGGGACACCGCTAAATTTGGTCGGTGATACTTTCACCAATCTAGCTGGAAATATGCTTCTGTGCCGCACCCATGGAGCTATGTTTGATCCCAACAGTGGGCTGTGCTTGAGTGGGCCTTGCAAAGGGCAATGGCTCCCCAAAATAGCAATATCTGATCAAGACGGTAATATTTACTCGCTCTAAATCATCACTGTACCACGGTTGTTGCGGCGGCGGCGTACAGAGGTGTCCTGTGTGTCTGGCAATTCCACAGACATAATCTGCCAATAAAATTTCCTGCCATTTTCAACGCGAACACTTTTTAAAATAAAGCCTATTTCTGGGGCATAATAAACCAGATTTGTTTTGCTGCTTATCTGGTCCCCAAAACGATATTGCGATTGAATTTCTATGACAAAAATCTGAAATTCTTTCTCTCCCACCTTCATATGTGTTTCTTTCAAAACCGACATATGAACCAACACATCCGCGAGCGCCCCTGAATCAACATTTGTGAAGGTACCGGCAAAATTAACTTGCTTGCCCGGGGCTAAAGGAAAAAGTTCATCAAGGATTTTTGTATCTAAATCAATCTCATACTGCTCGCCCTCAGCTGTACCCGAAACAGGAAATAGACCACGGTAATAGCGGTGTGCGGCATAAAGCTCCCCGTGCCATAGAAACTCAATACTCGCAAGATTGTCTTCAACATCAGTGACTTCAAGGAAAAAATCTTGCCCGCCAAGTCGCATAATTGCTTGCAAGCCCAAGGGGGTTTCCGGCAAACGGTTTGTCTTCGGTGGATCGCAGGCAGCAAGGATCAACAAAAGACTAAGCGACAGAATTTTTTTCAGTGGGGTCACAAATGGGCCTCTCAAGATCGAATGTCTGTCTCTTAAAATAACACCCGCACAGGGGAATGCAAACTTCTCTGTAACGGTATTTATCAAAGAAGTCTAAAGTTGGGCAATCGAGCCCTTTTCGTCATTGCGTAATGCATTACGCCTAGCAAGGCGCGTTTCAGCAATGGTTTTATTTTGCAATAAAATTTTGGATGATGGATACATACCCAAAGCACGGTCATAATTTTCGATGGCCATCTCAAAATTCCCATTGCCAAGATGGGCATTGCCACGGTTATTAAAAAACTTCCAATCATTGCTCCGAAGGCGAATCGCTTCATCACAATTTTCGATCGCAAGATCCCATTCCTCTTTCAGAATTTTAGCAACACACATCCCATTGAAAACCTTTGGGCGTGCTTCCGTGGATAAGTTGCTTTCTATTGCACGACTAAAATATCTTTCAGCCGTCTCAGCATCCCCCCTCTTCAAAGCCTTGTTTCCTTTTTGTAGCAAATAAGATGACTTCAGCACTATCTCAACGGTACCTGCTGAGGCGGCAAAGGATATGCTTCCTGCTAAGGCAATTAAAATCGCCTTTTGTGTAAGTTTAAAACGGCGCATACTATATCTCCTTACGCAAATACCCCCGCCAGACTGTCTCTTCGTGGGACAAAGGTCTGCTACAGTATAACAAAGTAAGATTAAAAAGACCATGCCACCAAACGAAGGTTACAAAAATGAAGGCCTACTTCACAGCTGCAGGTAATTCTTTCGGCTTAATGAAGCGTAATAACTCCCCCTTGATTGCCCCAAAGTCTGACCATGAAGCGATATCAAAGGACAGGGCAAGCAAGGAACCACTTGGCAGGCTTCCTTGTAGATTTTGAACGTCGAAGGATTTCTTGTTGCCTGCCATCTGCAAAGCTAATTCATGAAGTCCGGGGTTGTGACCAATTATCATAACGCTATCGTAACTATCAGCCTGTTGCTTAATGATTGCAACTAGTTGACGAACTTCAGCAAGGTACAGGTCATCACTTAAGCTCTCCTCAACCTTCGGGAAGGCCTTGCCATTTATCAAATCCAATGTCTGGTGGGTCCGAGCTGATGAGGAGCACAAGATATGCTGTGGAGCAATATTTTCTTGCCGGCAATATAACACGATCCGAGCTGCTGCCTCCTGTCCCCGAGGAGAAAGAGTGCGGCCATGATCGCTGGTCCCATTTGCTGACCAATCGGATTTGGCGTGTCGCATCAGATAAAGCGTTTTCAAACTTTAGCCCCTCTAATTTATGGTAAAAGTAATCCCCATTGGGCGAATCTCATTCTACTCCAGAACCTAGGTCTCTGGCAAAGACTGAAAGAAATAGTATATTGCTCTATCGGGCTATCTTGACAAATTTTAGCGTCATGCGATCAGATTCGCCCACGGCCAAATAACTTTCTACGTTTTCATCCCCCATGGCCAAACCTGGCGGTAACGTCCAAACACCACGCGCATAGTTGGCGCTATCCTTGGAATTAGCATTCATTTCAGAAGCTGCAACCAGCTTAAAACCATATGATTCTACTGCCCGGATCATTTCACTTTGCTTCCAGCGACCACGGCGAACAGTTTTATGGTGATCGCCAAATTCTTCTTCCTTAGCCCGGTGCTGGACCACGGCAAAAATGCCGCCCGGCTTAAGCATTCGCCAACTTTGATCCATCGCTTTATCAAAGAAGCTGCGACGAACCCAATTATGCATAGCGCGCACAACCAGCACTGTATCAACCGAATTAACTTCAACCGCGAGCGCATCTTTATGGTCCATATCGGCGGGTATAAAACCTGCTGATGCCCTGTCACCAAACATATCACGCATGCCATCCAACTTCGCCGGATAGGCCCTTAGCCGAGCAGAATAAGCAGCATGCCCATTGTAAATTTCTGGGTTATGCTCAAGCCCAATATAGTGACCTTCTTCTTTTAATAAGGGCCCCAATATGCGGCTCATCCACATGCCCCCGGGGTTAACTTCCACTACAGCTTGATCAGCCGTAATGCCGAAAAACTCTAGCATCTCTCGTGGATGACGGTATATATCGCGCGCGCTGTCACCCTCCAAACGGTGTTCATTCTTTTCAACGGCAACTTGAACCGCATCATCAGCCCAAACATACCCCGCATTGGTAACAATAAACAAAAGTCCAATGCATGCTTTGATAGTTATCTTCATGGATATACCCCTTAAATGATTGAATGTGCTAATCTATTTCATCAACATAGTTTTAGCTGATTTAACAGCTGTTTCTGCCGTAACCTCGCGTGGTGGGTTTTGAATACCTCTTTGTACAGCGGGTCTTGCCATAATATCAGCCATCCAACGCTTCAAATTATCTAGACCGTCAATATTAATGCCAGACCATTCGTAAATCGCCACCCAACAAACATTGGCGATATCAGCTATGCTATAATCGCCCGCTAAATATTCTACCTCGCCAAGGCGTGTATCTAATACTTCATAAAGCCTGCGACATTCATGTTGATAGCGGTCAATAGCCGGTTGAATTGTTTCGGGAAAGTAACGGTAAAATACATTGGCTTGACCTTGCATCGGCCCAACACCACCCATTTGGAACATGAGCCACTGCTCAACAACCGATTGGCCTTTCTCATCCAACGGCATCAGCAACCCAGATTTCCGTGCCAAATATTGTAATATAGCCCCAGATTCAAAAACAGCAAAATCACCATTATCTCGGTCTATAATCGCTGGAATTCTGCCATTGGGATTTATCTTCAGGAACCAGTCTTTCTTTTGGTCCCCATCTGAGAAAGAAAGCGCATGGCAATTATAATCCATCCCCATTTCTTCTAAAGCAATAGAAACCTTATAGCCATTTGGAGTTGCTGCGGTGTATAAATCAATCATTATATTTATCCTTAATACCAGCGTTATGCGGAAATTTCAGTCCATTAATCTATAGCCTAATTATATTTATTCAAGACTTACTAACCTTTGGCCAGCAAGGTGAACATTAGGCAAGAAATGGCAAGAGAAATATAACAATACCTAGATGACTTTATTGTTATTATATTATTAATTTCCATCTTAAAGTCATGTGGCCGTTTAAGCTTTTCTTAACAAGGGCACTTTAGAATAATAACTTGGGGGTTGCTAACTGGGTTAGGTGAGATTTTGCTTGAGTATAAACGTCAACAGCTAAAGACAAATTTAGCGTATGTTATTGTAGGGCTGTTGATCTTAACGCTAGTGCTTGTAACGCGCAGTCAGCTACGAAATCATACAGAGGCAACTCTAGATACAACTTTATCTACTATATTAAACAGAACTTTATCTGGCCTTGAAAGCTGGCGGAATAAACAAACAGAGATTTTGAATACTATATCAAACAAACCTAATCTGGTCGATTTAGCAAAGAAAATACATAAATTAGATCACGATAAGCAATCCCTCATTGCATCGCCATTAATATCTGACCTGCGCAACGAAATGGCCCCTTGGGTCGTCAATCGTGGCTTCCTTGGGCTTTATTTAATTAACAAAGATGGTGTTAACATAGGATCATTGAACAATAAAACTTTAGGTGAAGTAAACCCTGTTAAGACCCACCAGCCAGAACGCTGGAACATGGCATTATCAGGAAAAACTATCGTCACCCGCCCAATGCCAACTGACATATCTGTTCTTGGGCCTGATGGCCGACTGTCAATGAATGCGCCAACAATGTTCGTGCTATCACCCATCCTTGATGAAAAGGGCGAAGTCATAGCGGTTCTTTCTGTGCGTATTAACCCTGAAACAGAATTCACCCCTATATTCCAGCGCGGTGCCAATGGTCGTAGCGGCGAAACCTATGCCTTCGACGCACAGGCAACCATGTTAACCAGCAGCCGGTTTGAAAGTCAGCTCCATAAAATTGGTCTATTAACTACTCAGCAATACAGCACTCTCGGTATAAAGATATTGGACCCCGGGAGAAATTTACTGGTCCAGAAAGTTCAAGATATTTCACAGCAAAATAATTGGCCAATGACAAAAATGGCTAAATCTGCAACCCACAACAGCAAGGGCAGCAATTTTGCTGGATACCGCGACTACCGAGGTGTGATTGTCATTGGTGTCTGGTCATGGAATGAGAGTTTTGGTTTAGGCATTACCACAGAAATTGACCACTCAGAAGCCTATGAAATATTAGAAGAATCGCTCAGTGCAATATATATATTTTCAGGGATGGCCTTGGTTTTATTAGCGATGATGAATTTTCGCCATACCCATATAACTCGCCTAGAATATGAAAGAGGCGATAAATACCGCATTGCTAGTTATAAAGCTAAAGAGGCAAGTCACGCGAAGTCATTATTTTTATCCAGTATGAGCCATGAGCTAAGAACACCCTTAAATGCTATTATTGGGTTTTCAGGCATTCTCAAAGAGGATGAAACAATTACTTCACAACCAATATTAAAAGAACAAATTGAGTATGTCTCGCAAGCCGGAGACCATCTTCTGAGATTGGTAAATGGTGTTTTGGACATGGCAAAACTTGACGCCGGAGAGCTTAGGTTTCAGTTCGAACCTGTTCATTTACAAGACTTAATAAAATCATGTGCCGGCATGATGTCACCGCAGGCCAAAAATGTATCTATAAAAATTAATATAGATATGCCGAATAATTTACTCCCCCCTGTTTGGGCCGATATCACCCGAACCAAGCAAGTGCTGCTTAATTTTCTGTCTAACGCCATCAAATATAATGTTCCAAATGGAAGCATACAGATTAAAATTGCCCAAGTTGATAACAACATCATTGTGCGTGTAATCGACACTGGCGTGGGATTATCAGATGAACAACTATCAATGCTATGGCAGCCATTTAACAGACTTGGCGCAGAAAACAGCAATATTGAAGGCTCGGGTATCGGCCTTGCATATGCTAAAAATATCATCGCGAAAATGCATGGCGAAATTGGCGTAACTTCAGAGGTTGGTGAGGGAAGTTGTTTCTGGTTCTCCCTTCCAATTGCGCCCGCAAGCAAAGAAGAAAAAACCTCGACGTCAGGCACCATAACTCATAAAGAAGAATTAACGCCTGACACTAGTTCCCTTGAAAATAAACATATTTTATATGTCGAAGCTATAGAACAAAACCAAAAGCTAGTTGCGACAATTTTAGACCATGTGCCTGGCCTGACTTTAACTTTCGCCGCTGATGTAAAAACGGCATGCAAAGTTCTCAGTGAAGAGTTCTTTGATATGGTAATTTTGGATGTAAACCTGCCAGATGGGTCCGGCATGGATATCTATACATTCTCAAGAGAGCGTTTTATAACGCTCAGAACTCCCTTTGTAATATTAACGGCAGGCACCTCTGAAGAAACCCAGCAGGAATGCTTAGCACAAGGTATTAACGGTTATATTTTTAAACCAATTAATGTTGAGCTATTTACCAATGAATTGGATAAAATATTTACTGAATTTCATAGCCCAAATGATCGCATATAAAACTGCATATTAAGGCTAAAAGCATGGTTTCACCACTTGCATCTTTAAAGCTAACGATTCATGCGCTTTTCGATCAAGTCATCAACCACTGACGGGTCTGCTAGCGTTGATGTATCGCCTAAATTACCAAAATCATTCTCGGCAATCTTGCGTAATATCCGCCGCATGATTTTACCTGAGCGCGTTTTAGGCAAGCCTGGCGCAAACTGGATCATATCAGGTGTAGCAATTGGGCCTATATCCTTGCGGACCCACTGGGCCAATTCCAAGCGCAGTTCCTCGCTGGCCTCAACGCCCACAGGTGGTGTAACATAGGCATATATGCCTTGGCCTTTAATGTCATGAGGGTAACCAACCACTGCTGCTTCTGAGACCCCTGCGTGCGCCACCAGCGAGCTTTCAACTTCCGCCGTGCCCATGCGGTGCCCAGACACATTAATAACATCATCAACGCGTCCCGTGATCCAATAATAACCATCCTCGTCACGGCGGCAGCCATCACCGGTGAAATATTTACCTTCGTAGGTGCTGAAATAGGTTTGCTTAAAGCGTTCATGGTCGCCGTAAAGGGTCCGCATTTGGCCCGGCCAGCTATCGGTTAAGACCAGATTGCCAGAGCATGCCCCCTCCAATATTTTACCGTCCGCATCAACCAACGCCGGCTGCACCCCAAACAAAGGCCGGGTCGCGGAGCCGGGCTTAAGCGCGGTGGCCCCGGGCAATGGCGAGATCATAATGCCGCCAGTTTCCGTTTGCCACCAAGTGTCAACAATTGGGCATCGCGCTTCCCCCACAACCCGGTGATACCACAGCCATGCTTCTGGGTTGATAGGCTCTCCGACCGAACCCAGCAGGCGCAGGCTAGAGCGGTCGGACTTCAGCACGGGGCCATCACCATCGCGCATTAGGGCACGAATGGCAGTTGGAGCAGTATAAAAAATATTCACTTTATGTTTTTCCACCACCTGCCAAAAACGGCCAGAATCTGGATACGTAGGCACACCTTCAAAAACCAGCGTCGTGGCGCCGTTGGCCAATGGCCCGTAAACGATATAGCTATGGCCCGTAACCCAGCCCACATCCGCCGTGCACCAGTATATTTCACCGTCCCGATAATCAAACACATATTCATGGGTCATGCTGGCCCAAACCATATAGCCACCCGTGGTATGCAGCACCCCTTTTGGCTGGCCGGTGGAACCGCTAGTGTAGAGAATAAACAGCGGGTCTTCGGCTTTCATTTCCACCGGCGGGCAATCATCAGGCACCTGTGCGCAAGCTTCATGGCACCAGATGTCTCTGCCATCAACCCAGCCAATGTCACTGCCCGTTCGCCTTACTGTAACAACAGTTTTAACGTCAGGACAGCGCAATAATGCTTGGTCAACATTGGCTTTCAGCGGTATGGGCTTGCCGCCCCGAACGCCTTCATCCGCCGTTATAATGCAGGTGCTTTCACAGTCGATAATACGGCCAGCAAGGGCATCTGGCGAAAAGCCACCAAATACCACCGAATGCACCGCACCTATACGAGCGCAAGCCAGCATGGCATAAACCGCTTCAACAATCATCGGCATATAAATGGTAACCCGGTCACCCTTTTGGACGCCTCGGCTCGTCAGCACATTGGCAAAGCGGCAGACAGCTCTATAAAGCTCGCTGTAGGTAGTAGATTGACTATCACCGGGGTCATCCCCTTCAAATAATAGCGCTGTTTGATCAGCCCTACTGGGCAAATGCCGGTCAATGCAATTCACACTGGCGTTTAAGGTGCCATCCTCAAACCATTTGACGGCAATATCGCCGGTAAAGCTGGTATTCTTTACCCTCGTGTAGGGGGCCATCCAATCGATACGCTTACCGTGTTCTGCCCAGAATGTCTCTGGATCTTTAACCGACTTATCATACATTTCTCTATATTGCTGTTCATTGCAAAGGCTGTCTTTTTGTGCAATTTCACTTACTGGAAAAATGATATTTTCGGTCATAGATTAAGTCCCTTGATCACTTGAAGTCTGTCTTGAAAAAACATTGTGGCTTTGAATGTCTTTAATGACAAGGGCAACATGATATCTTTTACCAAATGAATAAAAAGTGACGCTGAGCTTACCAATCAGACATCATTGATGGGCCATCGGTTTTCTTGTTCGCGACCATACGCCAAAGCTTCAAATCGCCGCTCTCCAACATTTTTTTACGTCTAGTCCAAAATTCTGCTTCCCGCATGAGAATTTGGATAAGCCGTGGACCACCTTCTTCCTTGGCAAGTTTGGCCGCAACCTTTTCAGCTCCTGCCCATGCTTTATTGATCATAGACACATATTCAGCTGAAATATCTTCTGACACCCGCACTTGCATCCGTGCCTCTTTAAACATTTCAGAATAATCATCCGGGGTGATACAATAAGGGGTCGATCGCTCACTGACCTTCCATGCTTTATAATTATCGCTAGAAAGTACAGATTCGTTATCGACAACATAATCTGTCACCAGTACCAAACCACCCGCCTTCAGGGATTCCTCCGTTTTTTCAATAATCATTTTTTTATCTTGAACAGTAAAAAGCGATTCTTTTGCTAAAGCACGGTCAAATTTCCGGTCAAAGCCTTCAAAGCCATCCAGTTGGAACTTGGTAATATTAGCCTTTTTAGTGACGCCCGCCATTTTTGACATCTCTTTACCAGCCTTGACCAAGCCATCAGATTCTTCATAACCCGTTATCCAAACACCAAAACGATCTACCAAGGTTCGAGAGCGACCCCCAAGGCCACAACCTATTTCGATCATGCTCATCTCAGGGCTTAAAGCAAGTAGTTTCGAAAGCGTAACAATATATTCCGGGCCACCAGGGCCGCAAAACCCATCGCCCCAAATATATTGGGCAATATCAATGGTTTCTTGATCCCATGGATCGATAGGAACTTCACTTTCTGTCTCAGGTGCTGCCGAATTGCTGGCCTTTTTCTTACCCTTTGAAGGTGCTGTATCTGCTGCGCCACCACCGGACAAACCGCCATGTAACCGGGCAGCCATCTCATCAGAGTCATAGCCTTCCCACCACGCCTTTAAGCGAAGTTTTAACGGCAGCTTTGGTTTATTTTCGTCGCCAGCCATTTTGCAGATATTCCCATATTTCCCCCAAGACAGATATTAACCTTATTTTCTAAGTAAAACATTAATTGTTTTTTGAAAATAAAAATGATATATTTCAAGTGGTTAGCTATTGCATAAAGTTATGCCCTAAGTACCGCCCCTGTGCTTTTCTGCACAGCTGCCATTATTTTAACCGCTATCCCCTCAATTTCACTGTCAGAGAATGTTTGGTCCTTAGGTTCCATTTTAACAGAAATAGCCACAGACTTTTTGCCCGCTTCAACCCCTTGCCCTTGGTAAACATCGAAAATTATTACATCTGTAATTAAATTTTTAGCTACCCCGCGAACTGCTTTAATCAATTTTGCCGCTGCAACATCTTCATCAACAATGAAAGCAAAATCCCGGTGTACAGCTTGCAAGTTTGACTGCTGCAAAGCCCCTTTAGTGGCTGTGGATTTTTTCGGGGCCGGAATACGGTCCAAAAACACTTCAAAGCCAACAGCCGGACCATCCACATCCAATGCTGTTAAGGCAGATGGATGTATCTCGCCAAAAGTAGCTAGGACATTCTTAGGCCCCAAGCGCAAGGTACCAGAACGGCCCGGGTGGTAATGACCCCCAGCCCCGTCCATCACCATCAAATTATCAACCGGCGCTCCAGCGGCGCTCAAGGCTGCTAATGCATCTGCTTTAGCGTCGAAGGCACTAACGCTAGCTTGCGCCTGCGCCCAGTGACGGGCAGAGACCTTTGCCGTGCGCACACCGCTTGCAACCAACTCTTGCCCTTTTGGCGTGTCATTTTCATATGTAGGCCCAACTTCAAATAGCGCCATGCCTTCAGCCCCACGATTTGCATTGCGCTGGGCCGCTTTCAGCAAGTTCGGCAAGATGCTAGGTCGCATGCAATCCAGCTCGCTTGAAATTGGATTATCAATCACCAAATCATCGCCGCCGCCGCCAAATGCTATCGCATCGCTACGAGTCATAAAAGACCAAGTAACGGCTTCCATCATGCCACTGGCTGCCAAAGTGCGCTTAACCGCCCGCGCCCGCTTTTGGCGTGGCGACAGGGTTTTCCCAGCTTTATGGTCTGTCGCCGGCAAGGGAACAGACGGCACATTATCAAGTCCGTGAATACGCAAAACATCCTCAACCAGGTCCGCTTCACCGTCCACGTCCACGCGCCAACTTGGCACTTCGAAGGCATAAACACCGCCATTTTCACTTACCACCTTAAAACCTAGCTTATCAAGAAGAGCAATGCTGTCAGCAGCAGGTAGATCAAGCCCACCCAGCGTCATAACGCGCTCTGGCCTAAAGGAAACTAGCTTTGACCATGTTGGCACTTCGCCCGCTTTTACCATTTCGCTCGCGGTACCGCCGCAAAGGTCCAGTATCATCTGGCTGGCGATAGCCATGCCTGTATCAATAAACAGCGGATCAACGCCGCGCTCAAACCGGTAACGGGCATCGGTCAATATACCATGCTCCCGCCCGGTTATGGCTGTTTTAATCGGGTCAAATAATGCCGCTTCCAAGAAGACGTCTGTGGTTTCATCGGTGCAACCACTCTCCAAGCCCCCAATAACGCCGCCAAAGCCGAGTACGCCTGATCCATCGGCGATCACTGTCTCAAAGCCATTTGTGACATAGCTTTTATCATCCAGCGCCGTGAATTTCTCCCCTTCGTCCGCTTTGCGTACAATAATATCACCGTTCAATTTGCTGGTGTCATAAACATGCAGGGGCCGACCAAGGTCATAGCTAATATAATTTGTAATATCGACCAGCGCAGAAATGGGCCGCATGCCGATCGCCGCCAGGCGCTTTTGCAGCCATTCGGGGCTTGGGCCATTTTTAATACCAGAAAAAGCTCGTCCTAAAAACCGCGAGCAGCCGTCTGTTGCGATAGATACTCCAACCGAACTTGCTGCACTAAAATCCACTGTCGGTACCGATAAAGCTCTCAAAGTGCCATGACCGGCTGCCGCTAAATCACGGGCTATACCATAAACACCTAAGCAATCTTGACGGTTGGGCGTAATCGCCACTTCAATAACCGGGTCGTCGAGCCCCGCCCATTTGGCGTAGCTTTCACCCACGGGTGCATCGGCTGCGAGGTCAAGGATACCATCATGATCTTCGCCCAGCTCTAATTCTTTCGCTGAGCACATCATGCCGAAGCTATCAACACCGCGAATGGTGGCGTCTTTCAGGGTAAAATCAAGGCCGGGAATATAATCACCCTTACGGCCCAATACCGCCTTCATGCCAGCGCGTGCATTAGGGGCACCGCATACGATTTGCACAGTCTCTGTGCCATCACTAACTTGACAAACCCGCAATTTATCGGCGTTAGGGTGTGGTTCAGCGGAAATCACTTCGGCAATTTTGAAAACCCCAAGCTTGTCCGCCGGATTATGAATATCTTCAATTTCCAGCCCAACATTATTTAGCGCCTCAAGCAGAGCTTCCAGCGTAATATCGGTGTCCAAATGGTCTTTTAACCAACTTACTGTAAATTTCATCGGCTTAGCCCCCCAGCAATTGTCGGTGCATCGAAGGCCTTAAATCCATAATGTTTTAGCCAGCGACCATCAGCGTCAAAAAAGGCACGAAGGTCATTCATGCCGTATTTCAACATGGCTAAGCGGTCGATGCCGCAGCCGAAGGCAAAGCCCTGATATATTTCAGGGTCCAGTTCGCAGGCTTCCAAAACTTTCCGGTTCACCATGCCGCAGCCTAGAATTTCCAGCCAATCATCGCCTTCGCCAATTTTAACCGTTCCGCCCTTGAAGCTACATTTCACATCCACTTCCATCGAAGGTTCAGTGAAAGGAAAATAACTGGGTCTAAATCTCAGCGTCACGGCGTCCACTTCAAAGAAAGCTTTCAAGAATGCTTCTAGGCAGCCTTTAAGGTGACCCAAATGGGTCGATTTGTCGATGACAAGCCCTTCGACCTGATGGAACATCGGCGTATGCGTGGCATCGCTATCACTGCGGTAAGTGCGCCCCGGCGCGATGATGCGTATCGGTGGCTCTTGCGCTATCATGGTGCGGATTTGCACTGGGCTGGTATGGGTGCGCAATAGTTTCCGCTCGCCGTTTGCATCCGGCCTCAGGTAAAATGTGTCATGCATTTGCCGCGCAGGATGCTCGGGCGGAATATTCAAAGCCGTAAAGTTATGAAAATCATCTTCAAGGTCAGGCCCTTCAGCGACATCAAAGCCAAGGGAGGCAAAAATTTCAGCAATCTCGTCCATCACCTGGCTGATAGGATGCACAGTTCCCATAGCACGAGGAACAGGCGGTAAACTCATGTCCAGCGTTTCGCTGGTAAGGCGCGCATTCAAAGCCTCCCCGTCCAGCACATCTCTGCGGGCGGCAATGACCGCAGCGATGGTTACTTTCAAACCGTTTAATTTTGGCCCCATTTCCCGGCGCTCATCGGGCGTCATTTTACCCATGCCCTTCATCAAGCCTGTTACCCGGCCTTTTTTACCCAGACTTGATACCCTAATACCTTCCAGCGCCGCTAGATCCGCAGCCGCTGCAATTTCAGCCGTAATTTCTGTTTCCAGATTGGCGATGTCCTGTTCCATCTTATCCCACCACATTAGTTCAAAACAAAAGGGGGCCGCAGCAAATGCCACGACCCCTAATTCTTAACGACAATTTCCTTAAGTGGAAACAGCTTACTTACGCAGCTTTACTGTCCAGAGCGGCCTTGGCTTGATTTACCAAGGCTTCAAAAGCTGCTGGTTCATGAATTGCCAGATCAGAAAGTACCTTACGGTCCAGTTCGATCTCAGCCAATTTCAGACCATGCATGAAGTTACCATAAGTCAAGCCATGTGCGCGGCTACCAGCGTTAATGCGCTGAATCCACAGGGCACGAAAAGTCCGCTTGCGTGCCTTGCGGTCACGGTATGCATATTGACCAGCTTTTTCGACAGCTTGCCGAGCTACTTTGATGGTGTTTTTGCGGCGGCCCCAATAGCCTTTTGCTTCACCAAGAACTTTTTTGTGTTTTGCGTGTGACGTAACACCGCGTTTTACACGAGCCATAATATTTCTCCTTACCTAAACACGGGTTAGCCGTTTGGCATAAACTGCTTAACGATACGGGCGTCAGCATCATTTAAGATGGTTGTTCCACGCTGATTGCGGATTTGTTTGTTCGTACGCTTGATCATGCCGTGCTGTTTGCCGGACTGTGTCGCGCGCACTTTGCCAGAGGCGGTAAGGCTGAAGCGTTTTTTAACGCTGCTCTTCGTCTTCATTTTGGGCATTTGCTTTCCTTTCATACCAACTAAGGTCATAACATCTAGGATGCTTCATGAACCAACACGGCAGCCCTTGTCGCCGGACGGTTCGGTGAACTGCGGGCTTATACCTATGCATTTAGCGCTAAGCAAGCCTTTTCAGCAGAAATATTTCGACAAACACCTTTTATTGAATTGAAATTAAGCTTATGGCTTCTTAAGTTAGGATATATCAACGATTGGGAAATTTACTTATGAAAAAAATATCACTTAAAACACTGTTTTTACTTATATTTCTGCCGACCTTCGCCGCGCAGGCCGATGGCCCTGCTGTTTGGACCATCAGCGATGATGACACCACCATTCATATAACCGGTACCGTTCATATCATTAAACCTGATTTAGTATGGATGCGCGAAGACACAAAATTACTTATACAAAATGCAACTGCGCTGATTCTTGAGCTAGATGAAAACCAACAATCCCCCGCAGTTGTGCAGCCCCTAGTGATAAAATATGGCATGTTGCCTGCAGGTCAAAAGCTATCTGAAATCATTGGTGCAGAAAAATTTAATGCCATCTTGGCCGCCATGGGTGGTGCCGTACCAGCCCAATCGATTGAACCCATGCGTCCGTGGCTAGCTGCCACAACTATGACGGTGGTTAAGATGATGCAAAATGGTTATGATCCAGAATCGGGGGCCGATAAATCCTATATTACCGTTGCCAAAGAAGCAGGCGTCCCCATTCAAGGCTTGGAAACCGCTGATTTACAGATGGCTGTTTTGGCAAGTTTGGACGGTGACGACGCAACTGATTTTATCGCAATGACTTTAGCTCAAGAAAGTGAAGCTATATCAATTATCGACGAAATGACGAAAGCATGGACAACTCAGGACCATGATAAACTTGCCGCATTGCTGAACGATGGCTTTAAAGAATACCCTGAGATGGCTGACAAATTACTTAACAGTCGTAATCGGTCATGGGCTATTCAAATGGAAACACTTTTGGAGCGCCCAGGGAGTTTTGTCATTGCGGTTGGTGCAGGCCATTTAGTCGGTGAAGGTAGCCTGATCGATATTTTGACAAAATCAGGCTATACAGTGACCCAACATTAAAGCTTAAGTGAGAGAACAAGGGGAGCGCCCGTGGAACATGCGAATAAGCTACTATCTGGCTTGCTAGCAACTGTTCTTTGGGCACTCTTCTTTGCTTGGCCCGTTGGCGCTGAGAGCCAAGAACAACCCGCTCGCTGGGTGCTGAAAGACAGTAATACCACCATCCATATTTTTGGTAGCATCCATGCACTGCCCGAGGGAGTTAAATGGCTAACTTCTGGTACAAAAGCGGCCCTTCTAAATTCCAACACGGTATATCTGGAAATTAACCCAGCCCAGCAAGACTATTTCACCATGTTCCCTCTCATGGAAAAGCATGGGAAATTACCCAAAGGCACTAGTTTGCAAGATATTTTAGGTGCTGCACTTTATTCCAAGGTTCAATCCAAGATTATCCCTCTTGGAATTCCTAGCCAAGAACTGCTCTCTTTCCGCCCTTGGGTCGCAAATTTTTTCCTCACGAGAGCCATGGACAGTGACACCCGTTACAAAAGCAAATACGGCGTTGAAAGAGTGTTGATGCGGCTGGCCCAACAAAACTATATTCAAGTTAACGGCCTTGAGGATGCGTCAACTGGGGTTGCTGCTTTAGCGTCCTTAAGCGATGAACAGGCCATCGAGATTTTAAAAGAGACACTGAGCGGCAATTTTACCAATGCCTCTGGTTTAGATGCCATTGTTGAGGCATGGTCCAAAGGCGACCTTGAGCGCATGCTTATACTATCAAACCAAGATCCCATATGGGAAAATTATCCAGATTTGAGCCAAAAAATTCTTTATGACCGCAACCATGCTTGGGTAAAAAAAATAAAAGACCTGATGCATGTACCCGGCACCTTCTTCATTGCCGTAGGCGCTGCTCACACCACCGGCCCTAACAACCTTATTTTGCTACTTGAAAATGATGGCATGAAAGCCATTCGCCAATGACATCAGATGATTATACTCTACACAGAGACGACCACATTAGATCTATGCTCGACCATATAGCAAAGAGCGACCAAAATATTAAAAAAGCCATAGAACAAGTGGGATACCCCAAGGCACGGGTGCGGGACCACAGCTTTACAACGCTTTTAAATGTTATTGTCGGTCAACAGCTTTCCACCAAAGCTGCCGCCACTATTGCAAAGCGGGTTCATGCCCTGATGGATGATAAAGTTAGCCCAAAAGCCATCATGAATGTTGATGATGCAGCCCTGCGCGGCGCTGGCCTTAGCCGTCAGAAGGTGGTTTACACACGGTCGCTGGCAGAAGCGGTGACAAGTAAAGCTTTGGACCTTTCGGCCTTGCCCCATATGCCTGATGGTGATGCTGTAGCTGCTATCACGCAGGTTAAAGGTTTGGGGCGCTGGAGCGCCGAGATTTACTTGATGTTCGCGGTAGGGCGCACCAACCTTTGGCCGGTAGATGATCTGGCAGTGCGCCACGGTATCGCGGCGATCATAGGCGGAGAACAACGCCCCAATGCCAAAACAGTGGAAAAATGGGGCAAGCGCTGGCACCCATACCGCAGCACGGTTGCCCTGCTTTCATGGCATTATTATTCCAATCCACCTTTGCAATGAAAACAGCACATTTAGACGCTGCATAGTTCACCAATCTTCACCCTCGGCGAGCAAAGCGAGGGAAGATGGCCCATGCGCCTAAAGGTACATGCAAGTAATTTCGCCCATCCTAAATTTGGTTCAGCATCTACCGGTAGTTTAAGCGCAAATTAACGTTTTATTGAGTGCTGCGATATCCATGGGCCCTACTTGCGGAGCAGGCGTCTATGTCAAACAAGTTCAAGATGACAAACATTTGTATAGTTACCGCCAACCCAAAATGCAAAAAACTCGGCGATGAAGCCGAGTTTTTCATAAATTAAATCGATTAAAGCTGCTGAAATTCAGCGCGGTGACAAGATCATAATCATCTGTCGGCCCTCGACCTTGGGTCGTGCTTCGGTCTTTGCCAAGCTATCCATATCATTGGTTACCCGGTCAAGCACTTGCATGCCCAGCTCTTGGTGGGCCATTTCGCGGCCACGGAAGCGGATGGATATTTTAACTTTATCGCCATTATCGATAAATTGGCGCACCTTTTTCATCTTGACGTCATAGTCATGAACATCGATGCCGGGGCGCATCTTAATCTCTTTCACGTCCTGAATTTTCTGGCTTTTACGCGCAGCATTGGCTTTCTTCTGCGCCTCATATTTAAATTTGCCGTAATCGAGAACTTTACATACAGGCGGCTTCGCATTGGGCGAAATTTCGACAAGGTCGAGCCCTTCGTCAGCCGCTATTGCCATAGCATCTTCAATTGAAACCTCGCCGTGGTTCTCACCATCAGCGCCGATAAGTCTAACACGATCTTCGGTAATTCGTTCATTGGTGCGTGGACCTTCCTTTTTGGGCGGTCCCGCCATGTTGCGGCTACGTATGTCTGTCTCCTGTTTCTTGTCTCATACAAAATATACCGGCGTCATTAACACCGGCTGCGCTTACTATAGCGGCTTTTTTTACCTTTGGCGAGGGCCAGTTTAGCCAACATCGCCTTCAGGCATTTTTCCTTCCAAAACCAAGGCTTCCAGCGCGGTTTCCAGCGGCAGAACTGTTTGGTTTTTACTGCCCAAGCGGCGCACGGAAACCAAACCTTCCTCTTCTTCTTTTTGCCCGACAACTAGTATCGCCGGTACTTTCGCGTGGCTATGCTCGCGGACTTTATAATTGATCTTCTCATTACGCACATCAAGACGCGCCCGAAGGCCCGCAGCCACAAGAGCAGCGTGAACCTTGGTCGCATAGGCATCCGCGTCCGACGTAATGGTGGTAACCACTGCCTGCGTCGGTGCCAGCCACAGCGGCAAACGACCCGCGTAATGTTCGATCATAATGCCGATGAAGCGCTCCAACGTGCCCAAAATGGCCCGGTGCAGCATCACGGGACGGTGCTTGGCACCATCTTCACCAATATAAGCCGCGTCCAAGCGCTCCGGCAAAACAAAATCGAGCTGCAACGTACCACATTGCCACGTACGGCCAATGGCATCTTGCAGGTGGAACTCAAGCTTGGGGCCATAAAAAGCCCCTTCGCCAGGGGCCATTTCATATCTCACGCCGCCAGCTATCAGGGCGTCTTCAAGACCTTTTTCCGCTTTATCCCAAACATCATCAGCACCTGCGCGCACGTCGGGCCGGGTGGCGAGCAACACTTTCACATCGCCAAAGCCCAGGTCCCTGTAAACACTGAACAGCAAATTGCAGAAATCAACCGATTCACTGGTGACCTGATCTTCACGGCAGAAAATATGCGCGTCATCCTGCGTCATTTGCCGCACCCGCATCAGGCCGTGCAGCGCCCCATGGGGCTCATTGCGGTGGCAGCAACCAAATTCAGCAAAGCGAATGGGTAGATCCCGGTATGACTTGGTGCCCTGCTTGAACACTTGCACATGCGCCGGGCAGTTCATCGGCTTTAAGGCCATCAGCTTGGCACCAGCTGAAATCACAGGAGCGTCGTCATCGGTGCTGGGAATTTCATCAGGCACCACAAACATATTTTCTCGGAACTTAGACCAATGGCCCGACTGCTCCCAGAATTTACTATCTAAAATCTGCGGCGTCTTAATCTCTGCGTAGCCTGCATCTTTCAGCCGCCCACGGATGTAAGCTTCCAGCTGCAACCAGATAAGATAGCCTTGCGGGTGCCAAAAAACCGACCCTTGGGCCTCTTCTTGCAGGTGAAACAGGTCCATCTCGCGGCCAAGTTTGCGGTGATCGCGCTTGGCGGCTTCCTCTAAGCGGAACAGATAGGCTTTCAGCTCTTTCTTGTCGCGCCAGCAGGTGCCGTAAATACGGGTCAGCATGGCGTTATTGCTGTCGCCGCGCCAGTAAGCCCCCGCAACCTTCATCAATTTGAACGCCACCCCCACTTTTTTTGTCGTGGGTAAATGCGGCCCCCGGCACAGGTCTTTCCATGTGCCTTGGCGGTAAATAGTAACTGTTTCACCTGCGGGAATATCCTCGATAATCTCAGCTTTATAAAGCTCGCCGATATCGCGGAAATGGGCAATCGCTTCGTCGCGGTCCCATTCTTCGCGCTCAATGGCGTCACCGCGAGCGATAATTTCATGCATCTTCGCCTCGATCGTCGTGAGATCATCCTCGGTAAAAGGCTTGTCGCGGGCAAAATCATAAAAGAAACCGTCATCAATGTTTGGGCCAATGGTCGCCTGCGTACCGGGGAACAGCTCTTGCACTGCTTCGGCCATCACGTGGGCGCAGTCGTGGCGCATCAGGTCCAGCGCTTCAGCTTCATCGCGGTTGGTGACAATACTGATCTCGCTGTCTTCGCTGATGGGCCGGGACAGATCCCATAGTGCCCCGTTCACCCGCACAGCCAGCGCCGCTTTGGCTAAGCCGGGCCCAATATCCGCCGCCAGCGCTGCGCCGGTTACCACACCTGTCAATGTCCGAACACTGCCATCAGGAAGCGTCAGGTTAACAGGGGCATTGGCTGCGGCTTGATCATTCATCGTCATAGTTCCCAGTTTTTAGGTGCAAAAGCGCCAAAAATAAAGTGTTTTGAGGCTCTAGCTGGCATCTGGGCTTAAGTCAAGCGGTGAAGGGGGCAATCGCAAATCTCTTGATCAACAGGTGAAACTATTTCTTGCCCTCTCAACTATCAGCTGCTTAAACTATCGGCATTGATTATTGATTTATTGGGGGCGATATAGACGATGACTAGTCAGTGGCAAGCAACATTTTTTGACGGCTCAAGTGCGGCTGGGAAAGCCGTTATGCTTACTCCTGGCGGGGAATCATTGTCGATTAAACATATGGATAATGGTGAAGTCGTCCTTTGGCCTTACACGGACGTTCACATTCTATATATGAGCAAAAATGGCTTGCAGATTGATCTTGGCTTAAAGGGTGAGCCGTCTGTGCGCTTAAAGATTACGGGTTCAGAAACAGTAGAAATGATGAAAACCGTTGTGCAGATGCCCACCAAAAAATCTGAATGGGAGCAAGGGGCAAAAGTCTCTGCTGTGCTGGTAGCAATCACGCTGGTGCTATTTTTGATGATTTGGCAGTTTGAGCGTATTCTGCCAGATCTATTGCCCGATAGTTATGTCAAATCCATGGGGAAAGCAGGAGCAGATACGATACATTCCATGTATGGCCAGACGTGCAAAAGCAAGGATGGGAATGCCGCACTGGAAAAAATGCTCAATCGAACGATGGGCAAAACCGCCTTGCATACGGACATAAAATTAACGGTGGCAAACTCTGGAATGGTTAACGCTCTTGCTTTGCCCGATGGCTATATCATCATCTTTAGAGGCCTGATTGATAAAGCTGGAAATGCTGAAGAAGTTGCGGGTGTTCTTGCCCATGAAATTGGCCATGTGAAGCATAAGCATTCTCTGCGCGGCCTAGCACGAAGTCTAGGTCTTGATATTGTTTTAGCCATGATGGGCAGTGGCACGAGCGTAGATATTTCTGGTTATCTTATGAATACAAGTTTTTCTCGCTCCATGGAAAGTGCGGCTGATGAGGCTAGCCTAAAATTACTTGAAGAGGCTGGCATTTCCGCCCAACCCTTATCAGCGTTTTTCTCCCGTCTCAGCACATTAGGAGAACCAGCCGATTCAGATGAAGAAGACCCACCTTCAGATCAGGGTGATGAAAAAAATTGGGCGCTTGATCAATTAGAAGACCTGCTAAATTCAGCAGAAGAATATCTATCAACCCATCCGCTACCGGGTGACCGCGCTGAGATGTTTGCCCAAGCTGAATGGGAAACTGGAGAAGCTGTTCTAAATGCTGATGAATGGCAGGCTCTACGCAATATCTGCGGTACGCCAGAAACTGATGATAGTATCACTGACTGATAATCATTTATTTGAGTAAGTCCAATGACTGATAAAATTCGATATCTTGATAGCACCCATGGTACCCGCATAGCTTACCGCCAAACAAAAGGCACCAGCCCCGGCGTGATGTTTTTTGGGGGTTTCATGTCAGACATGGAAGGTGGCAAAGCCATAGCGCTGGAGCAGTGGTGCGAGGAAAACGGTCACGCCTTTCTACGTTTCGATTATATGGGCCACGGAGCTAGCAGCGGCGCGTTTAAAGACGGCACCATAGGCTTATGGCGACAAGACGCTCTTGCTGTTTTTGATGCGTTAACTACGGGTCCGCAAATTCTTGTCGGCAGCAGCATGGGTGGTTGGATGGCGATGCTAGTTGCCAAGGCCCGGGCTGAGCGCATTGCCGGCTTTGTCGGTATTGCCGCAGCACCAGACTTCACCAAGCGCCTGTGGGATAGCCTGTCAGAAGATGATCAATTGACTATTCGCCGTGATGGAAAGCTTTTAATAGCCAGTGAATATGGCCCTGACCCTTATATCTTCACCGAAGAACTATTTAGAGATGGTGCCCAGTACCCCATTTTAGGCAGGCCCTTTTCCCATGATTATCCCGTAAAGCTGATCCAAGGCAGCGCAGACCCCGATGTGCCGTGGCAAGTGGCGCTTGATATTGCTGATACACTTGAAGGGGATGACATTGAAGTCATCTTGGTGAAGGACGGTGATCATAGGCTTTCAACGCCGCTCGACCTGAAGCGTCTCATTAATGCCGTCAGCTTATTGGTTGGGGACTAAGAACTTTTAAAAATACCACGCTAAGCGAAGCTGCAAGAAATCATCATCGCGAATGAAAAACATCGGGTCAGTAAATGATTGGCCAATGAAAAAGCGAGCATCCAAGCTCAGCTTCATACTGTCACCAACCCGTCTGCTGGCTTCAAAGAAAAATGACTTTGACCGGCTATCCAAATCAAATATCGCACCGCCTAAAAACTCGGTAGAGTTCACATCATTCAGCGCCCAGCGAAGCCCGACGAAGGCATCTTCTTCAAATGGATTAGGGCCAGCGTCGCCCCGGCTGTCATGCAAATATTCTGCGAGCAAGCCTAGGTCACTTTCGCCGCCCGACAAGCCATAGAGCGTATATTCAAAACCCACCGCCGCCGTGAAATGCCTGCCAAAACCACCCCGCCGCCATTGGCGAATGGCTTCCCCTTTGATCAACAAACCATCAAAGGTGCCTTGAAGCTCGATGCCTGTTTGATCAATGCGGTCATAAAAGGGCGCAAAGATAGGCCCTAGCGCATCAAACTTTATCGGCACAAGCCGAGGGTCACGCGATGTACCGCGAAAATGAGAAAGGGCCAGATCAAATTGACCCACTGAATGGGACCAACGCGCTGCTAAATCATTGTGCCATTTATTGCCGCCGTGCCAAAAGGTCGTTGCCCCTCGGTTTATCCGTACTGGCACATTTGGGCGGCCATCTAAGCCCGGAAAGGCCCGCACCCGCGTATAGGGCAGGCTATAAAAGCTAAAGAGGCCAAAATCACTATCATAGGACAGCGCAACCATCGGCTGGCCAAGCTTATCTTCACTGTCGAGGTCTTCCACTGCATCGTCTTGGTTGATAATATCGACCAAATGCGCGCTTTCTGTCACGCCCCAAAATTCCACATCCATCCCTACTTTCAGCTCAAGGCGGTCATGCACCCAAACCAGCTTGGCTTCACGGATATCAACGTGGCTCCGCCTATCATCATTGCTGTCAAAGCGGGCAAAGGGGCGGGCGGTTAGGATGATGTCTCCATCAGCAGATTCTAACGTCAAATCTGGTTCAATCGCCACAGAACCCGTCCAACGCGGCAAGCCCACCGGGGTCTCAGAGGCCTGGGTGAAATAGCGCCCTTCAAGCTCAATGAGGCCAGAAAAATCTGTGATCCAACTATTATCAACGGGGCGTTTTACAGGCGCGGGTGGCGTTGATTTCGCCTTCACCGGCGGCTTGTTTTCCTCCACTGGGCGACGATTGCCGCGCTTCTTGAAACTATCGGGTATTTCCTGCGCCGGCACTTCTGTGCTGGCGGCAGGCTTTGTCGCTGGTGTGACCGCTGCTTCAACGACAACCCGGGGCTCTTCTCTAATTGCCACAACCGGCATCGATGTGGCCTCTATGTCTAAAACAAGGCGGTGCCCACGACCCGCATAAGGTTTAAGAGGGAAAAGTCGCGCCATCGCCATGGGCCTGTTCAGTGCCAGCCTTATCTCTGTACCGCCATCAATTTGGTCAAGAAATATAGCGCTAATACCACTCGTCCGCGCCAACGCATCCACCGTGGCACCTGCGCTTTCACCGTCTTCAAAAAACAAGGTGATCGACCGGCCATCAGCGCTACCATTCACCTGTGGCATATCCGCAGTGCCCGACACGTCAAAAACAACACGGGTAAAATCACCATGCACACCGCTGCGCACATGCTCAATTTTATCCCCGGCGAAAGTAACGCTTGAGACCAGCATCGAACTAGCCAGCAAAAATGGTTTTATGCCTGAGTTAAACCGCATGTCTGTCCTTCCCTTACCGCGCCCGTTTCAAGGCGGCTTGGCTAAAATCTCGATCTGTTAAGCCCGTTTGAAAGATCATATTTGACCAGCTTAATGTGGTCGATTTGCCGCTTTTATGGTTAACCATATCCAGCTTATGTCCCCGCCAATATTTACCCAGATATTGCCGGTAGTCTGTAATATTCAGGGTTTTAAAATGGTCCCCACGCCGGTCATAAAATTCAATTTTATGAACCCTATATTCTTCGGTGTCCGTCCAAACGGTGGTTTTGGTGTAGCCCGAATATTCAAAAGCCGGCAAGCGTTCCACCACATGACAGGTTAAGTCACCGCAGGCTTCATCGCGCAGCCAAACATAGGTATATTTCGCCACTTCTGGCGACCCCATATCTTCATATGAGAATTCTGAACCCATAAAGCTACCGGCTTTATTGCGGCTTGAAATACGCTTAACTCGTTTGATGGACGGCAGAAACAGCCACTGATCATCCGCATCCAAAATGTTGGAATGGGTCAAGAGCGCGGTTCCTTTAACGTCCCGTGGGCGATCAAACACCACCATCGACTTATCACCGACCTCCAAGGCCATTTCTTCTAATGTTAAAATACGCAGTTCACGTTCGCTAGTACCACCGCGTTTGTTACGCAAAGTCATTTTTAGCTCAGCGCTACTATCATGAAAACCTGCGTCCCGGGCTTCTGCAATTTCTGCGATTGCCCTACCCTTGGCAGCTGCGTCCATATCTTTAAAAGGATTATCTTGAGCGCTGGCACCTGTCATGGGCAGTCCCAAAAATGATGCAGCAATCAAAACTTTGGAAATATGTTTCATTATATGGCTCCTGTAACCAATCATTAGGATTTACTCTTAAGGGTATTAGAGGTTCTACCGTGGCCATCTGCCAATAGTAAAATTGCCGGAAGAACAAAAAAGTCAGTCACTAAGGCAAGAAATATCACCATAGATAACATGGTGCCAAACTGAGCATTTAGCGCGAAGTTGGAGAATGAGAGCACCAAGAAGCCCGCCACTAATACAAAGGCTGAAATCCAAAGAGCACTGCCGACCGTATTAAACGCATAGCGAATGCCGTCCACTGCACTGAGTGATTTCTCAACCCTTGCACGGCGATATTTCGCGAGGAAATGCACCGTGAAATCCACGATCAAGCCCAAAGAAGCTGCCGTAACCAGCGATGATGATGCCCCGACTTCACCGACAAATATAGCCCAGATACCAAAAGCAAATATGGCCGGGGTTAGGTTAGGGAAAAGAGATATGAAACCATAGCGCACACTGCGCAGGGCAAAGATTAACAAAATGGAGATCAACACCAAAGCAATACCGGTGCCACTAAACATGGCTTTTGCGTTGCGCTCAGTTAGGAATGAGAAAATAATGGAAACGCCGCTCATCCGCGAGACCATCTCAGGCGGCACGTTGTCTGCCAACCATGCTTCAGTTCGTTTTTTAAGCTCCTGCGTATTCGACGAACTAATATCATGGATCACTACCATCACCCGGCTCGCGCTTTTGTCGATATCCAATTGATTGTTTAAATCCAGCCCTTGAGGCACGCTCATTTCATAGAGAAGCATATATTGCGCCGCCACTTCCGGATCGGTTGGCAAAATATACATGGCCGGATCATCCCCGTGCATAGAGCGGTTTAAGCGCCGCATAACATCAGCAATTGAGGTCACATGGGCCACTTCAGGCTGGGACCGCAGCCATGTGGAAAAGGCATCTAAATGATACAGATATTTAGGGTCCGAGACACCTGTAAGCTCGTCCCCTGTACCAAGAGAAAGGTCCGCAAAGAAAACGCCTGGAATATTTTCAGAGATATAATCCGCGTCTTGGCGGTATTCCATCGATTTACCGAAAAACTGGGTTACCCGATCATTAAATTCCAAACTTGGAATTATTGCTAAAAACCCCAGTGATATAAATAAGCTTATCACGGCAATGCGTTTCGGGCTTTTGATGACAATATCAACAACACCGCCCAGTGCTTTTGCCTCTATCTTGCCTTCAGATCTTTTGCGCATGGGCAGAACCGCCATCATGGCAGGCAGCAAAACGATACTATAGGCCCAGGCAATTATCGCCCCTATTGCACATAGGTTACCAAGCTCGCGGAAAGGCGGGGCGTCAGAAAAATTAAGGGTAAGAAAACCAACCGCGGTCGTGATGCTGGTAATAAATACCGGCTGCATATTCAGCCGC
The DNA here is from genome assembly GCA_021774735.1 of Alphaproteobacteria bacterium. Taxonomy (GTDB): domain Bacteria; phylum Pseudomonadota; class Alphaproteobacteria; order Sphingomonadales; family Kordiimonadaceae; genus JAJFIS01. Next base: position 213,650 of record JAJFIS010000022.1, read on the forward strand.
AGGCTTTCCATAATGGCAGTGTGCTTCTCATCGCCGCGAGCGATTTGGGCGTAAGCGCTGGTGATGATGTGAATAGAATCAGCAATTGCAATGGTTAAAATAATGATCGGGCCATTGACAGTGGCAGTGTTAATAATCAGTCCAAAATGCCCAAGAATGCCCATGGTAACAATAACGCTGACAATAACCACAGCAAGGGCCGCGAAAGTGCCCGAGACGGAGCGGACGAACAAGATCATCGCAACGATCAACACCAATGCCATGATCGGAAATAGAGTCGTTATGTCCTCTATCGAGGCACGTTCAAAGGCGTTTGATAGCAAGGTAATGCCGTTTAAGGCGATATGCACTGTCGGTTCTTTTTCTTGCAAGGCATCCCGGAGGCGGCGAATTTCATCGGCAGCATTTGTGTTAACATTAGCCTCACCCGCAGGGAACTCATAGGCAACAACAATAACCGTTGTCAGGCCATCAGGGCTGATCAGGCGCCCTTTTGTGGCTGTTTCACTAAGGGCTGCGGCTTTTACTTTTGCAATTTTTTCAGCGGTAAGGTCTCGGGTGTCTAGAACCAAATCTTCAATGATAAGGTCATCACCTTCAGCGTAGGTCATCTGGTAATTGGTGATCGAGTCTACCCTAGACACATGCTTCAAGCGCCAAGCCTCATTGGTCACCGCATGGATAAAGCTTAGTCGCTCTTCGCTAAAAATATCGCCCTCGGGCCACTTCAAGACGATCGTGGCATTATCCACCTTGCCGTAGGTTGCTTCAATTTTATCATGGGCTTGCAGATCGGGGTTTTCAGGCGAGAAAAAGATACGATATTCATTAGAAAAACCAAGCTTCTGCATGCCAACACCAGCACCAACAACCGTTACCAAGGAAAGCAATATCACCAGCCAGCGATACTTAATAAGAAGTCTTGAATATAGACTGTAACGTTCAGCCGTAGAAACATTCATGCCTGATTATCCTGTTTTTAGCATTTAACGGCCACGCCAAATTTATAAACTGTGGCTTTTTCTCAATGCCTGCCGCCCCACCTGTGGCGACTTCTGATAACACTATAGGAGGAAAGTGAAAGAAAGCCAAAAAACACTCTCAAATTTTAGATAAAATTTCTATTTCCTTAAGCAACAAAAATTTGTACTTTTCTCACTGAATATTTTATGCCCGTTTGCGCAATAGCAACAAGATGAATATAATGTCAGATAATGCTTAAACTTAGGGCGAGAGTTTCTGTTCATGACGTACTACACCTCTATCATCTAGATGGTTTAAATGGCATAAGAAAAAGGTTGGTTTGTGCATCTGAACTTCAGAAACTATAAAACCGTTAGGCAAATAGCCATCGGATCATATGGAACCGTAGATCTAGTCCAGGCACCATCGGGCAATCTATACGCTAAAAAAACTTTGGACGGTCGGGACAATTTTGGTATCGGACCAAAGGTGCTAGGTGCCAGATTTGCTGCTGAAATTGCTATGATGCGCAAAATACACCACCCGAATGTCATGCCCGTTTTGGCTTCCGTAACAGGGAGCCAATCTTCAACGTATCTTATGCCTTTCGCCAATCGAATTTTATGGTCCGAGCTGAAGCGAGATAAGATTGATTTAGACGAATCAATAAAAATTCTTACACAAATGTTGGATGCTCTAGATGCTATTCATGAGGCAGGCCTGCATCATAGAGACCTATGTCCCGCTAATATAGTGGGTATTAGTCTGCCAGAAAAACCCATCGTCTGGAAACTAACTGATTTTGGTGTGGCGGCGGAAATCGGTGCGGAACCGGGGTTGGGAAGACGGGGCTGTGGCCGCGATCCCTTTGCCGCTCCAGAAACATGTAAAGTACCTTTTAAGGGAACGGCAAAAAGCGATATTTTTTCATGGGGCGAGCTAGCAAAGGCCCTATTAAAACCGCGAATGAGCGAGGCTGAATGGCATAAAATTGAGCCTGTGGTTGATCGCAGCAGAGAGCTTAAATCCAGAGGGCGATATTCAAATATACATGCTTTACGCATCGCCTTGAACAAAGTGGTGCCGGGTATTTTTTAAAAGTGGCTCCACATAGAATCACCTAATTTATTTTGGATGATTATGACTACCAGTCAATACGCTCAATGCCTTCAAATTGAACTTCCGTGCCATCGTCAAAGGTGATTGTGCCGGAAGAATCCTCTGCCAATTGGATATAATCGTCTCCTTGGCCTGTAATGGTTGAACCATCCTCAAGGGTTATGGTCCAACCTTGCTCGGCGGCTTGTCCTTCAAAACCATCAAGATGAATGGTGTCTGTCCAACCGGAGCCGTTACCGCCAGAGACAACATTATCGCCGTCACCTGCACCGAAGACAAACATATCGTCACCCTCACCACCAGAGAAGCTATCAACGCCTTGGCTGCCATAAAAAGTATCATTGCCAGTGGTGCCGGTTAATGCATCATCGCCGCTAGTACCATAATTAACAGCCGGAACCGCATCAGGACCTTCATAAGAGCCCGTAACCGTAACAGTTATTGTGGCTGTGTCTGTCGCACCTGCGCCGTCAGTAATGGTATAGCTAATGTCTACCTCCAATGTTTCGCCTGCTGCCAAATGATCATAACTGCTGCCTGGATCATAAACTACTTGGTCATCAACAATGGCCACAGTTCCTTCACCGTCCATGATAGAAACATCCGTAACAGAAACTGTTCCATTTGCCGTGTTCTCATCATCAGGGTCACTATCATTAGAAAGCACATCAATCGTAACACTGGAATCACTGCCAGATCCGCTGCCAGAACCAGAGCTAGTGCCAGAACCAGAACCGGTGCCAGAACCAGAACCGGTGCCAGAACCAGAACCAGTGCCAGAACCAGAACCGGTGCCAGAACCCTTACCAGATCCACTACCGGAGCCTTTACCGGAGCCACTACCGGTGCCTTTGCCCGAGCCACTTAAGTCAAGATTTAAAGTTGCCGTATCATCATTTGCAGTCGGACCTTCGTTCACATCACCTACAGTGATGGTGAAGCTTTCTGTATAGGTCGCGCCGCTACTGTCAGTCGTTGTAACCTCAATGGTCACTTCGCCTTCGCTTTCATGGTCAATACTGACCCCATCCTTGAGCTTCAGCTCACCGTCCACCACTTCAAATCGGTCATCGTCAACCGTATAGCTATGGCTGTCACCATCATCAACATCGGTCGTGCTTAATGTGCCGATGGTAGCCCCAGCTGCGTTCTCATCGACGCTGTTATTAGAAAGACCAATATCCGTCGGCGCTTCGTTAACTGCTATTATTTCGCCAGTTCCATCACCGGAGCCAGTGCCAGAACCTTGACCTGAACCTTGACTAGAACCGGTATCGTCGTTCGAGCCAGTGCCGGAACCTGTACCAGTGCCAGAGCCAGTGCCGGTGTCAGAACCTGTGCCGGAGCCTGTGCCGGAACCTGTGCCGGAACCTGTGCCGGAGCCTGTGCCGGAACCATCATCCGAGCCTGTGCCGGAACCTGTGCCGGAACCTTGACCAGAGCCAGTAGCATCATCCGAGCCAGTATCGTCGCCGGAGCCAGTATCATCATCTGAGCCAGTGTCATCAGCACCAGTATCGTCATTACCACCAGTGTCGTCATCCGAGCCAGTACCTGTACCAGTGCCGGAGCCTGTGCCGGAGCCGCTGCCAGTACCTGTACCAGTGCCAGAGCCTGTGCCGGAGCCGCTGCCAGTACCTGTACCCGAGCCAGAGCCAGTGCCGGAACCATCATCCGAGCCTGTGCCGGAACCTTGACCAGAGCCGGTGTCGGAACCGTCATCCGAGCCTGTGCCAGAACCTTGACCAGAGCCAGTAGCATCATCCGAGCCTGTGCCAGAACCTTGACCAGAGCCAGTAGCATCATCCGAGCCAGTGCCTGTACCCGAGCCAGAGCCAGTGCCAGTGCCAGTGCCAGTGCCAGTGCCGGAACCAGTATCGTCATTACCACCAGTGTCGTCGGCACCAGTATCGTCATCGGAGCTAGCGTCATCGGTGCCCGTGTCTTCGCCTGTGCCTGTGTCATCATCTGAACCACCAGTATCATCGGTGCCGGTATCATCGGTGCCAGTGTCATCGGTGCCAGTATCATCGGTGTCGGTATCATCGGTGCCAGTATCATCGGTACCAGTATCATCGGTGCCAGTGTCATCGGTACCAGTGTCGTCGGTGCCAGTATCATCGGTGCCGGTATCATCGGTGCCAGTGTCATCGGTGCCAGTGTCATCGGTGCCAGTGTCATCGGTGCCAGTGTCATCG
>JAJFIS010000023.1 GCA_021774735.1 Alphaproteobacteria bacterium
AAGTGGACAATGGCCCCCAGAGTGTGGAAGCAGGCCATGAACCAATTCGCCGTCCTGTTCCATGACCGTTTTCCAACATCAATATATTGATGTTGGAAATATAACCAAATGGTCACTTACACGGAATTTAGGACACTACCCCTTACCGCGAACCAGTTTAACATTCTGGAATATTGACCGATGCACCAAGGCTTTCCGCCAAGCCCCCAAGCGCGGTTTCCTTATATTTGGACTGCATATCGCGCCCAGTTTCGCGCATGGTTTCAATGACTTTATCAAGCGATACAAAATGCTGCCCGTCACCGCGCAGGGCCAATCTTGAGGCGTTTATCGCCTTCACTGCCCCCATGGCATTGCGCTCAATACAGGGCACCTGCACAAGGCCGCCTACGGGGTCGCAAGTCAGTCCTAAATTATGTTCCATAGCTATCTCTGCCGCATTTTCAACTTGCTCTGGCGTACCACCCATAACCTCGGTCAGGCCAGCGGCTGCCATGCTGCAAGCCGCCCCCACTTCGCCTTGGCAGCCGACCTCTGCACCGCTGATCGAGGCATTTTCTTTAAACAATATGCCAACTGCCCCGGCGGTGAGCAAAAAGCGAGTGATGTTTTCAGACGTTGAACGACCCGAGAAGCGATCAAAATATTGTAGCACTGCCGGTACGATGCCGGCTGCCCCATTGGTCGGTGCTGTTACGACCCTGCCACCAGCTGCATTTTCCTCGTTAACCGCTAAGGCATATAGGCTGATCCAGTCCATAACGGTAAGAGGATCTGATAGTCCGGCTTCGGGCCGGTCAGACAGCGACTTGCGCATGGATGCTGCCCGGCGGCGCACCTTCAAGCCGGGCAGGGTGCCTTCTACTTCACAGCCACGTCTGATGCAGCTTTGCATGGCGTCCCAAATACCTAGTAGTTTGGTGCGGATGGCGTCTTCCCCGCGCCATGCTTTCTCATTTTCCAGCATGATATCGCTGATGCTTTTGCCGGTGGCATTGCATAGATTTAAAAGTTCTGCGCCGCTGGAAAAGCTATGAGGCAAGGGGGTCTCATCCAAAATAATAGAATTTTGGCCGGCTTGTTTTTCGTCTACGACAAAACCGCCACCAACCGAGTAGTAAGCCCTGCGCAAAATAACGTCTCCACCGGCATCGTAAGCTGTGAAACGCATACCATTTGGATGGAAGGGAAGTTCCTGCCCGCCGTGGAAAATAAGGTCGCGTTTAGCATCATAAGCAATATCCATGCTGCCATTCAGTTTTAAGACCTTTTGGCCGCGAATGCGCTCAAGCTTAGCTGGGATACTGTCAACATCGATTTGGCTAGGGCGTTCACCCTGCAAGCCCATCAGGACCGCCATATCCGTGCCATGACCAAGACCAGTTAGGGATAGGGCACCGAAAAGCTCAACGCTTACACGAGATGTTTGACTGATGGTATTATGGGAGTTTAAGTCTTCCACAAATTGCCGTGCCGCCCGCATTGGCCCCACAGTGTGGGAGCTGGAAGGCCCAATGCCGATCGTGAAAAGGTCAAAAATGCTAACGGCCATAGTGCATCTGCTTGTTGTCAGGTGATGATTGGAAACAGACCCTAAACTTTAAAGACGGCTTGTGCAAACATTCAAATTTGGGGGGTAAACATGGGAAGCACGCCATAGAAAAACGGGCCAGATGATATCACCGGACCCGCTTATTTTATATAGTGGTTGGCCGCTTATTCAGCCGCAATAGCAAGCTCTTCAACATTAACAAAAGCGCGGTCGCCTTTGCCTTTGGTGAATTTAACTTGGCCTTCAACCAAGGCGAACAACGTGTGGTCTTTGCCCATACCAACATTAATGCCCGGGTACCATTTGGTGCCTCGTTGCCGAATGATGATATTGCCTGGGATCACATGTTCCCCACCGTATTTTTTGACGCCCAGACGACGACCTGCTGAATCGCGGCCGTTATTGGAACTACCGCCAGCTTTTTTATGAGCCATGAGAGGTTACTCCTTTGTTACGAGCCAGCTTACTCAGCTGCAGCTTCTTCTGTTTTCTTTGGCGCTGCTTTTTTCTTTGGCGCAGCACCGGCGATTTTGGTTACCCGTAGAATAGTAATTTGTTGACGGTGACCTTTTTTGCGACGGTAATTATGCCGACGTTTCTTTTTGAAAACCGTGATTTTCTTGTCTTTTTTCTGCTCAAGAACTTCTGCGGTAACCGAGGCACCCTTAACAAGCGGCTCGCCAACTTTTAAGGACTTTTCGTCCCCAACCATCAAAATTTCATCAAACTTAATCTTGGAGCTAACGTCACCTTCTAGCTTTTCAACTCTAATCACGTCCCCTTCGGCAACTTTATATTGTTTGCCTCCAGTTTTAACAACAGCGAACATTTCCCTGTTCCTTTCATATGTGCCGCAATCAACCGGATGGACCTAACCCTTTGTAACGTCTCACACTTTGGGCGGTTGCCGCAGGCTATTATAATGTAATAGCTACCCCCACGCCAAACATAGCTGGCCCAGAGATGCGCGCACTATATGGAAAAGCGCAACGCTGTCAAGCTTTTCCGCCGTTTTTAGCCAATCTAGAAGACTTAAAGTTTTCCCCCCGATAATGCTAGAGTTTATATGGGCCTATGACCATTGAAGATGGTTAGCTGGCATCAAGTTTTCACACGATTAAGTTATGAGATATGAATGGTATCGAGGAGCTAAATACTCCAAAGTAATTTGCTGGGTTTTTTAATGCATTTGGCATGTAGCATCTCATTTTTGGGCAAGGAGAATATTCATGAACGGTAAATTTCAGGAGTTTATCGTAACGAGCCTAGAGTTTCTCTCAACACTCTTCATATTTGCTGTCGGCTTATTGGTTCTGGCGGCCATCTTCTTCTTCCTTTTAGACATTACCCAAACTAAAGATGCGATCCGTAAAAATTACCCCGTCGTTGGCCGCTTCCGCTATCTTTTCTCGACACTTGGGGAGTTTTTTCGCCAGTATTTCTTTGCCATGGACCGGGAGGAAATGCCGTTTAATCGGGCTGAGCGGGAATGGGTGGATAGGGCCGCAAAGGACCATGACAATACCATTGCCTTTGGCTCGACAAAAAATTTAGAAATTCCCGGAACGGTGATTTTTACCAATTGCCCTTTCCCTACACTTGATGATGACGCCGTTGATATGCAGCCGCTGGAAATTGGCCCCTACTGCAAGAAGCCATACAGCGCCCCGTCTTTTTTTAATATTTCAGGCATGAGCTTTGGTGCCTTGTCACGGCCAGCGGTTCGGGCACTATCATATGGTGCTAAAAAAGCTGGTTGCTGGATGAATACGGGTGAAGGAGGGCTGGCCCCCCACCACTTAGAGGGCGGCTGCGATATTGTTATGCAAATCGGCACGGCTAAATACGGCGTGCGGGACGCGGACGGCAACCTCTCGGATAAGAAATTACGCGAAGTGGCAGCCCATGACCAAGTGCGGATGTTTGAGCTTAAAATGAGCCAAGGAGCGAAGCCTGGCAAGGGTGGTATTTTGCCCGGGGTTAAGGTGACGGAGGAAATTGCAGAAATTCGCGGCATTCCGGCGGGTGAAGATTCCATTTCGCCCAACCGTCACCCTGAAATTAAATCCACTGGCGATATGTTGGATATGATTGGCCGTATCCGCGATGTAACCGGCAAACCAGTTGGGTTTAAATCCGTTTTTGGCAATTTTGAATGGCTGCATGAAATGTGCGCGGAAATTCACAAGCGGGGTATAGAGAGCGCGCCTGATTTTATTACCGTGGATAGCGGTGATGGTGGCACAGGTGCCGCGCCCATGCCCTTGATGGATAATGTTGGTATGTTGGTGAAGGAAGCTCTGCCACTTGTCTCTGACATGCTGCATCAATATGGACTACGCGACCGAGTCCGGCTTATATCATCAGGGAAATTGGTCACGCCGTCAGAGGTTGCTTGGGCACTGGCAGCAGGCGCTGATTTTGTTACATCCGCGCGGGGTTTCATGTTTTCCATGGGCTGCATTCAAGCGCTGAAATGCAACAAAAACACCTGCCCCACGGGCATAACCACCCACGACAAGCGCTTGCAAAATGGCTTGAACCCTAAAAATAAGTCAGTGAAAGTCGCTAACTATTGCCTGAATATGATCCATGAAGTGCAAACAATTTCCCATAGTTGCGGTGTGGTTAGGCCAAGGCTGCTTGGCCGCAAGCATATCCGCATAACACAGGATAATGGCAAATCACTTCCCATGGACGAACTTTACCCACGGCCAGAGATTTTGGCGCAGAATCTGGCACAAGCAACGCAGCAGTCCTCTGAATAGGTTATCTGATCAACCTTTGCGATTGGCCATGAAAGTCATGACAGCACCGACAGTAAAGACAAGCAAGCCGATCAGAAGCAAATAACCGCCCCAACTGAAATCACTTACCCGAAATAGCAGGTCGCTTGCTACATTTTTGATAGGATCGGTGGCGGTTTTCGCTAGTTTACCAAAAGCGCCACTGTCGTTGCTTTCAAACATGCCTTGAACCATCGGCCATAATATTATTACCCATACACCAATGGCCGAGAAGATGGTTAAATTGCGCTTAGCGACAAACAAAGTTGCAATGCCTGAAGCAGCGGCCAATAGCAGCAAATAAAATTTGGTGCCGCCGACATCTTGATAACTGACGGTACCTGCAACACCTAAGTCGATCAGTGGAACCATGGAGCCAAACATTACTGCTATGGCACCAACAAAAACCATCAAGTCATTTCTATCACTGAATTGCATTTTTCTCTCCTTTTCCCTTAATTAATAGATAGACTAGTTGATGATTGTTGCCGTTGCAATTTTCAATAATTTGCCGGAGATACATGAAAAATACCATATTGCAGTTATAGGGGTGATGCGGTAGTTTTCTCTCGGCTTTGATGCGGAGAGGTGGCAGAGCGGTTGAATGCGCTGGTCTCGAAAACCAGTATAGGGGCAACTCTATCGGGGGTTCGAATCCCCCTCTCTCCGCCATTTATCTCAATGATTAATTGACAGGCTTGACCAATGTCAATGTTTTATAAACTCAAATACTCTAACCTAAAATTGCAGAAAAATTCATAGACCTATTTGCATAAATTTAGACAGGAATATGTATCGCTCTAAAAATGAACATTATTTCATTCATTACAGCTTTCCTTATTCTCTATGTAGATTTAAGGACCCCTCTCGGTGTGGCTGGAGGGGTTCCATATGTAGCGTTAGTCCTCCTTGCCAGTTTTTATGAGAAGAAAAATGTTATTCTTTTCTTTGCCTTGGTTAGTACAGCTTTGACACTGCTTGGCCTATATTTTTCCCCGAACGGCGGCGAAATATTCACAGTTCATATCAACAGAATTTATGCTTTGCTTGCGATCTGGAGCACTGCAGTGATGCTTTTGCTCATTAGAAAAAAACGACTGTTACTCGCGAGAGAGATTGAAGCACGGAAAAAGGCTGAACTTGATCTCAAGAAATCCCTCACACAGCTTGAAGGTGCCAACAAAGCTAAATCTGCATTTTTATCCTCCATGAGTCATGAGCTTAGAACGCCATTGAATGCCATTTTAGGGTTCAGCCAAGTCCTCCTAATGAAAGATAAAAGTAACCAAATTAACGCTCAACAAACAGGTCAAGTTGAATGTATTTTGCAGGCTGGAAATCACCTTCTTGAACTCGTGAATGAAATATTGGACCTATCTAGGATCGAGGCCGATAAGCTCATTGTTGATATAAGAGAAGTTGATTGTGGCATGGTGACGGGTGAAGTTGTCACCCTAGTGCAGCCAATAGCGGACCGTCAAAATATTTCCATTATCAATCATTTTGATAGCCATGCATCATCCGCGCTTTTGACCGATGAGAGATTGTTAAAACAGTGCTTGCTCAATTTGATATCAAATGCAGTGAAGTATAATGGTGAAGGTGGAACTGTTACTATATCGGGCGAAAAAACCGAAGATGACTATTTTAAAATATCAGTTGAAGATACAGGAATAGGCATAGCTGAGGAAGAATTTGATGGTATTTTTGGCATGTTTCACCGGATCGATGAAAACCCTGAGATCTATAAAGAAGGCGCGGGAATTGGTCTTATGATTACTAAGAAAATCATTGCCAAAATGGCCGGACGAATTGGCTTTGAAAGCCAGAAAGATGTAGGAAGCGTTTTTTGGATCGAATTACCCTTATCGACAAATCAAAGCGTTTTAATTTGGTCCGATGCGATTAAAATTGGTGTGGACCAGATTGATGAGGATCATCATATATTGGTCAATTTATTGAATGAAGCTTCGAACCCACATATTGAAGTCAAAAGGTTAAATGCAGTTGTGGATGACCTAATTGCCTATACGCACTATCATTTTGTCCGAGAAGAGGCAATTATGGAAGTGTGTAACTTCCCAAATTTAGCTGACCACAGAAAATATCACGAAAAACTTTTACAACAGGTAGAAAGTCGATCAAATATTTGGCGAAAAAGTAATGATAGTGATGCGCTCGCTGAGCTATCCCGCTTCCTGCGGAAATGGTTATTACAGCATATTTTAAATGAAGATACTGATATAGCCACTTGTACAATGGGCAAAGACAAGGTCATTCGTGAAGCCCTTTCAGACTTACAATTAGACAGCCCTTTTTTGCTTGAAACGTAAAGTGATCTGTCAGAAAATCTAGGTCATTATGATTGAGGGAGAAAACACTGTGCAAAAATCAAGTTTATCACGGCTATTGAATATCACTGCAATTGCGGGAGCACTATTGCTGCCCATTGCGTGTGCGCAAGCTCAAAAAGATGAAAACCAACAAAATGTTGACGCAATTTTTGCAAATTTTTCTAGTGAGGTGGTCCTGATTGTTTGGACAGTTTGGCAGCGAATTTAAGGTGTATCCTGTTTCATGTTATGCTGCCAGTTCTTGTGTTTTATGACATGGGATTAATCCCATGTCATAAAATTGTTTTCTTGATTTCCAGTAGGCCTCATACGGGCTGGCTCCGTCAAGGGAAGAATGTGGCCGGATTGTATTATAAAAGGGGCTGACCCAGATAACTAATCCAGTTTCTCTTTAACCCACTGTTTTAATTCTTTTAATTGAAGTGCTGGGTCACTGTTATTGAAACGCCACTCACATTCCTTCAAAAATAGTCCAAAATGCTCCTTGGGTACACC
>JAJFIS010000024.1 GCA_021774735.1 Alphaproteobacteria bacterium
CTCACTTTATGATGCCATGCGGCGGCCAACACGCTCCACCGATGCGCTGGGTAACTATAGCATCATCACGCTCGATGCCCTTGGCCGGGATACCAAGACCGAGGCCTTCAACCCCGCAGGCGTGCTGCAACAATCCAGCGAAAAAACCTATACCGCCACGGGGCAAGTGGCTACGACTAAGGACCCTGAAGGCTGGGTTACCACGACCTTCTATGATGCGCTCGACCGGCCTGAGATTACGCAGGATGCTATGCTGCGTCAGACCAAGACCGTCTACCGCGCTGACGGCAAGGTGACCAAGCTCATCCGCGCTTATGGCACCGCCATCGCGCAGGATTACCAAAGCTATAGCTATACTGTGGGCGGCCAAGTGGCATCGGTGAAGGACGCTGGGCGCAATGTCACCACCTACACTTATGATGGTTTTGATAGGCTTGTTCGCACCGATTACCCCAGCAATGCTGCTTGTACGCAGCTAGGCGACAATGGCAGCTGCCTCGCCGCCGATAACCTACCGGACCTCAGCGATTATGAAGCCTTCTTCTATGACGCGGGCGGTAACATGAAGGGTAAACATACCCGCAACGGTGATAGTATCCGCTTTGCTTACGATGCGCTGAACCGTCAAACCCGCAAGTTCGTTACTCTTGGCCGGGCACCACAAGCTTCTATGGAAACTTTGTGGAACGGCTGTAATATGACCTTGGCTAACTCTACCGAGGTCTGCACTACCTATGATCTTGGCGATAAAGTAAAAGAGATCAAGCAAGCGGTTGATGCCGCGACACCGCAGATCGTCACCAACTCCTATAATAGTGCGGGCAGGTTAACCCAGAGCGCCATGAACTACGGTACCGGCCATGCGCTGGGTACCAAGGCCACGACCTATGAATATGACGCTGCTGGCAATCGCACCAAGGTGACCTATCCGCACGGTTGGGTGGCGCTGGACTATAGCTATGACGCGCTCAATCGGTTGGGCACGATCACCAACGCCAGCACGGGCACTCCCTATGCCAGCTATGCTTACGACGCGCTGTCGCGCCGCACCAGCTTGACCCGCGCCAATGGCAAGGTCACCAGCTATACATACCATGATGATAATATGCCCGAGAGCATGACCCACGCCGGGCTGGCGACAGGCGGCGGTGCTCTCACATGGGACTTTGCGTTTGACAAAGCCAACCAGATGACTGGCCGCACGGTATCGGACGATTTTTTCCAGTGGAAACCAGAATATAACAGCACGGAAGATTACAGCCGCAACGGTCTCAACCAATATACAACAGTTGCCACTAACCCATATAAATATGACGGCAACGGTAGCCTCACCGACACCCATGACGGTACCGTTGATGATGGCTGGGCCTATATCTATGATGTGGAGAACCGCTTAACTAGCGCCACTGAGAAATCCACCGGCAAGATCACGACCTATGACTACGATCCCATGGGACGCATGTCGAGCAAGGCTGTGGGTGGCGTCGATGTCGAGTACTATGCTTACGACGGCGTCGAGCCGATCGTCGATATGAAGCCGGATAACAAGCGCATGCGCATGTATCTGAACGGCGCGGGCGTTGATGAGCGGCTGGTGAGTTGGAACTATGACGCCGCTGGCGCCTATTTAGACACGCGTTATATCTACACTGACCATCAGGGCAGCGTTATCTCAGACGGGGTCGACACCTTCCGCTACGATGAGTTCGGGGTGCCGGACGCGGCCAGCGAGGGCGGCTATCCGTTCAAATATACCGGGCGGCGTTATGACGCTGACACGGGGCTCTATTATTACCGTGCCCGCTTTTACAAGGCCGACCTTGGCCGCTTCCTCCAGACCGACCCGATTGGTTATGAAGACCAAATGAACATGTATACTTATGTCGCCAACAGCCCCATGGGTGCGACTGATCCGCTGGGGTTGTTTCGGATGGCGAGCCGGATTAAGGACAATAATACCACGGCTCCGAGCGGGGTTGTGGAGACTGCCCGAGGAGAAGGGGGTAAAAAATTACCTCCACCACGTGGAGCCACGGACAGAGCGCATTCTAGAAAGTTGATTAATAATCGGAATGGGGCTTCTGATAGTCAAAGGGACGCCGATCTTAAAATATTAACGGCAAAAGCGCAAGGCGATGCCCTTGTTGAGGCTGCAAATATCGTTGCATTTGGTAGTGCCGCTATTATATTACTTCCTGTATTAGAGTTAACACTACCAGTAATTTTAGATAATGCTATATTGTCGCAAGCCGTAACTGGAGGAGGTATTGGTCTTGGAACAAGTATTGCTACGGATGCTAGCTTAGAAGAAACGATTATTAATACTACTATCGGCGCTTTTACGGGCGGAAAAGTTGGAGCAATCGGACAGCTTGGGAAAAGCTTTGGGGTGGCAGCAGCAAAAGCCGTGGTGAGAGTGGAAGGTGCTGTGATAGCACACGTTATCACAAGGCAAGTAAATGGAGAACAATAAACACCAAGGGCTTTACTTAAGGACATCGGAAAAGGTGTGGCTGAACAAGTTGTGGGTGATTTAATATCAGATAGGTTGGATCGTGAATAATAAAGAAATATTTAAGAAATCGCTCAAATTAATTATACGTGATGGATTGTTCATGTATGGAGTTATATTACTAACGCTGACTCTTCTTAATGATTACGACCCTTTTGGTGAAAATTTTTGGAAGCATACTATCGTCATGGTGGTTGCTGTTTATGTTCATGTCTTATATTTTTATTTCCCAAACATGAATGCACATAAATGGCTTCTTTCAAAATATAAAGAGGAATATCAAAAGGAACTGGATGCAAAAATAGCTGATGAAGGCCTTTATAGGTTATTGAAGACGCGTTGGTTTTTAAATAAAACATATGATCTGGATCCTTAGAATTTGACTATGATAACCTGAATAACGTCACCGCCATGCGGAGAATATCCAAGGATGGCAGCGCGACGCGAACGGCAAGCGCCACATACAGCAACGCAAGCTTCCCCAAGAAGCCGACCAGTGTGACAGACTTTATGGGCGGCACCACGACGTTGGCTTACGACGGGGACGGTAACCTAACCAGTGCCGTGCGCCCCACGGTGCTCGACGGGGTCACAGGCACCAATTTGGCGCCTACCTACAGCTTTGCCTATAATGCTTCTGGTCAACCCTTCCGCACCATTGATGCCATGGGCATGGTCACCGTTATTGACTATGACACCAGCGGCAATGCAACAAAAACCGCCACCAACTGCGGCACCACCAGCGC
>JAJFIS010000025.1 GCA_021774735.1 Alphaproteobacteria bacterium
ATCGGTACGAGTATCATCGGTGCCAGTTTCTTCGGTGCCAGTGTCATCGGTGCCTGTGTCATCGGTGCCAGTGTCATCGGTGCCAGTGTCATCGGTGCCAGTGTCATCGTCGGAGCCAGTGTCATCGGTACCGCCCGTATCTTCATCGGTGCCCGTGCCATCATCGGTGCTAGCGTCATCGGTACCAGTATCATCGGTGCCGGTATCATCGGTGCCCGTGTCATCGGAGCTAGTGTCACCGGTGCTAGTATCATCGGAGCTAGTGTCACCGGTGCTAGTGTCATCGGAGCCAGTATCATCGGTGCCAGTGTCATCGGTACCGGTATCATCGGTGCCAGTATCATCGGTACCGCCAGTATCATCGGCGCTAGCGTCATCGGTGCCGGTATCATCATCGGTGCCCGTGTCGTCGTCGGAACCCGTGTCTTCGCCTGTGCCAGTGTCGTCATCTGAACCAGTGTCATCTGTACCGGTATCGTCGTCTGAGCCCGTGCCTTCATCTGAACCAGTGTCATCGGTACCAGTATCATCGGTGCCAGTGTCTTCGCCTGAGCCAGTGTCGTCATCTGAACCACCAGTATCATCGGTGCCAGTGTCATCGTCGGAGCCAGTGTCATCGGTACCGCCCGTATCTTCATCGGTGCCCGTGCCATCATCGGTGCTAGCGTCATCGGTACCAGTATCATCGGTGCCGGTATCATCGGTACCGCCAGTATCATCGGTGCCGGTATCATCGGTACCGCCAGTATCATCGGAGCTAGTGTCGTCGTCGGAACCCGTGTCTTCGCCTGTGCCAGTGTCGTCATCTGAACCAGTGTTGTCGCCAGTACCATCAGTGTCATCGGTACCGCCCGTATCTTCATCGGTGCCCGTGCCATCATCGGAGCTAGCGTCATCGGTACCAGTATCATCGGTGCCAGTGTCATCGGTACCAGTATCATCGGTGCCGGTATCATCGGTGCCCGTGTCGTCGTCGGAACCCGTGTCATCGTCGGAGCCAGTGTCATCGGTACCGCCCGTGTCTTCGCCGCCCTTATCATCGTCTTGAACATTTCGGCTAACTGGTTCTGATTGCGTTTCAACCGGTTTTGCACCTTCAGTAGATTCTTGTGAGCCCACTTCCACAATTGGCGTTGTGTTTGGCTCTACGTCTAAAGTCGGAGATTCAACGCCTGCACCACTGGTGAATGCATTTGGTGACCCACCACCCTTGGGTGGTTCTTGGTCATATGTTTCTTGAAAATGGTTTTCTTCACCTAAATTTGACTGCCCTGATGTCTGTTCACGCTCTCCCTCTGTTTCGTCATAGGCACCGCTAGGGTCGGCCCCCTCTTCGCGAGAGACACGAAATTCTTCCGGCGCATCTACACCGCCCATATGTATATTAGGTGCCGCCACTTCATCAGACGCATCCATTTCAGCACCATCGGCAATTGCTATTTCTTCAGCGTGGCGCTCATCGGCATTCTGGGCAATTTCAAGCTCAGCATCATCTTTGCTATTCTTGTTTTTACCTTTTTCATTTACATCATCATTATCAGCCATTTTTTTCACCCAGAGTACTTTTTTGCCTTATGCATTCATTGGTCATAGTGATGGTTACAAACTCTCCATAATCACCAAATTGAATGTATTTCACCTCACATAGTGCCTATACAAAATTAAAAAAATACCTATTTTTCATGAAAATTTTAATTAAATCTTATGAAGCCGAACCATTAATATCTAAATGCATATTAATATTATTAGTTTACCTTGTTTATCTATACAATATATAGTGATATATACGGGCAAACTGCAAGTTAGGGCCTACATATAGTTTGTTAAAAACATAGAGACCGCCCAAGAGGAAAAGCTAGTCGTGACGAATTCGTCCAATGAAACCAGCAAAAAACAACCCAGCACCCACGAGAATGGGGGCAATTCAACAGGGGAAACCGCATCACTTGCGGATACATTTTCTATATTAAACAGTGAAGTGTCCCAGCTATGGCGACAATATATACCACTGCTTAGAGCCGATGTTTTAATTGGTTCCTTCATGATTAATATATTAGGCCTCGGCTTGCCCGTGGTTACTCTGCAAGTCTACGACCGCATCATTCCCAACAATGCGCTTGAAACGCTCACCTATTTGGTAGTTGGCCTGATCGTTGTCATTATGCTTGATCTTATTCTCAAAATTAGCCGCTCCTGGCTGGCGGGTTGGGCCGGCGCACAATATGAACATCAAGCTGGCCTGAATGCGATGAATAAATTGATGCGGGGCAATTTGGAAAAAATTGAATCTGTTCCAGCGGGGGTGCATTTGGACCGAATTGGTGCCATTGAACCTGTGCGCGATTTCTATGCTAGCCAAGCCTCCTTATCTTTGATTGACCTGCCTTTTGTTGTGATCTTTCTGGCTGTCATGGCCTATATCGCCGGGTGGCTGGTGCTGGTGCCCATAGCTTTGTTAATCTTTGCCATTTATGTGGCCCGAACAACTGGGGCCGGACTGCGCGGCGCTTTAGTTGAACGTTCAACATGGGATGACCGCCGGTATAATTTCCTGATTGAAGCACTCAGTGGCATTCACACGATTAAGTCCATGGCAATGGAGCGTCTCATCTTACGTCGCTATGAGCGTTTAATGAAAAGCAGTGTCACATCAGGCTATTCGGTCGCTTTCTTTTCCGGTTTTGCTCAAAATATTGGCTCCACGATATCGCAGGTTACCATGGCGGCTGTCGCGGGCATTGGCAGCATACTGGTGGTAAACACGTCCATGTCCATTGGTGCGCTTGCGGCCTGTACCTTACTTGCTGGCCGGGTTGTGCAGCCTGTGCTGAAAGCGATGTCTTTATGGACACGTTTTCAAACTGTAACCATATCAGAAGCAAAACTTGCTGAAATGGACCTGTTGGAACCTTGCGACGGTGCGGATGCAACCGAAGCCCCCATCATTAGAACGCTCGAACTTGAGAATGCCTCTTTTCGATATTCTGATGAAGATGAAGATATTTTGCACAGTATCGACCTTTCGCTGCAAGCCGGTGAAATTATTGGCATCTCCGGCGGCAATGGGTCTGGCAAAACGACACTGCTTCATATGTTGCTTGGGCGTTTGGAACCTACAGGTGGTAGCTTTAAAATTAACGGCGAAGACGGCAGCAAAATTAGCAATGAACTGCTCAGGCAGCAAATTGCCTATCTTTCCCAGAAGCCGGTTTTGTTTCAGGGCTCCGTGCTTGAAAATCTCACCATGTTCGATCTTGAACATAACCTTGATAAAGCTCTCATCCTTGCCGAAAAATTGGGATTAGACATGGTTTTTGCCCGCCAACCTGAAGGCTATGACACCCCGCTGGGTGATACCGCTGGCAGTGCCATCCCCGGCGGTGTAGCGCAGCGCATTAATATGGTCCGGGCACTGGTGAATGAACCAAATGTAATCTTATTTGATGAAGCCAATGCCTCACTAGACAGCAGCAGTGAAACCCAATTGCGCCACTTGCTGCAAGAATATAAAGGTAAAGCCACGATTGTTATTGTAACCTACCGGCCCTCACTTTTAGCTCTAGCTGACCGGCGCTTTCTTTTAGATAGCGGTACACTTTCCCCAATGAAAAATGTTGGCCGAAATCAACCTGATGCCAAATCAATTGCCCCCATGAAAGCTGAGCTATCCATAAAGCAACCTGATGATGGAGGTGGCTCATGAAGTCCCCCGTGAGCACCAGCCTGCGTAGCTCCACGAAGCGTCGGGCCCGTTTAAGTACGGTTGCCACCGATCAGTTAGCGTCGGCTTTGCAACAGGGTAGTCTTGGGGCTTTTGAAGCCAAGTCAGAATATGCTGGGGCCCTTATGCCACTTCTTCAAGCGTTAGGGTGGCGCGGAAGTATGCGGGAACTGGCCGAAGCTCTGCCCCATTTCGCAGACACTTTAGAGCTTAATGACTTAAGAAATATTTTAGCCTCTCTTGGTTATAAAACCATAAGCAGGGCGCTGGAAGCTGGGGACGAACTAGATGAACGCCTTTTCCCCAACCTATTAATAGAAAGTGACGGCAACGTCAAAGTGCTAACAACCCGTGATGGGGCAGACATCCAATTATTTGATTGCCGCCGTCAGCAAACATTCACGGTTGCCGCCAGTGAACTTTCTGGCAAAGTCTATCTGGTTACTCTAGCTGAAGACGATGAAATCACTGAAAAGGAAACCAAAGACAATTGGGCCGCTTCGGTCCTTAGGCGCTTTAAAAGTTCCTTGTGGCAACTGCTTACCATGACCTTTATTTTAAACTTGATGTCCTTGATTGTGCCGCTATTCATCATGACCCTATATGATCAAGTCATACCTTCGCACAGCATTAGAGTTTTAGGCTGGTTAGGCGTAGGGCTACTTTTAGCTTTTGGTTTTGAAACAGTCATCCGGCTATTTCGCGCCAAGCTTATTGCCTTCGTTGGAGCCCGCATCGAACATACAGTGGCCGTAAATGCCTTTCGGCAAATATTACACCTGCCTGCCAACATGACCGAGACCGCCCCTCTGGGCTCTCAGGTTGCGCGCATCCGGGGCTTTGATGGCATGCGGGATATTTTTACAAGCGTTCTTGCCACCGTCATTTTAGAACTACCTTTTGTTTTGATTTTCATTGGCGTTATCGCATGGCTTGGCGGCATGCTGGCGTTAATTCCCATTGTTATGGCGCTGCTTTTTGCTGTGGTTTGGTTCACGCTTGGCCCATCATTAAAGAGAGCCGTTGCGACCGCCTCAACGTTAAAAGCAACCCGTCACAGCTTTCTGGTGGAAGCAATTTCCAACATGCGGGCATTGAAAGAGTTAAGCGCTGAAACTGTTTGGCTAGAACGGTACCGTGAACTTTCAGCCACAACCTCGGTTGCCCATCATAAAACGGCACAGTTATCCTTTGTTTTCCAGTCTATTGCCCAGTCTATAATGATGATTGCTGGTCTTTCGGCCATCGTCGGCGGGGTTATGCTGGTGTTAGCTGGTGATTTAACTATTGGTGGCATGATAGCTATTTCAGCTCTCATTTGGCGGGTGTTATCCCCGGTTCAAAACTTATTTTTGACCTTGGCGCGCGCAACCCAAATCAAAGTATCTATTGGTCAAGTAAACCAATTAATGCGCATGCAAAATGAAGATGATGGAAGTGCTGTCACATCAGGAATGGAGCGCCACTGGGATGGTGAGATATCGCTTCAGCGCGTATCTTTTCGCTATCACCAATTGGCTGAGCCCGCACTTCTCGGCGTAACATTGGACATTAAACCCGGTGAGATGATCGCGGTAAGTGGCCCGAATGGTGCTGGAAAATCATCTATCTTGCGCTTGATCTTAAGCCTTCATCGCCCTCAAGCTGGTCAAATAACAATTGATGGCCTTGATATTCGCCAGATAAACCCCGCCCAGTTCCGCCAAGCTGTGGCCTATGTGCCGCAACAGGTTCATCTATTTCATGGCACTATTGCCCAAAATTTACGGTTAGCAAACCCGGTTGCCAGTGACGAAGACTTAATTTCTGCCTGTCGCTTGTCCGGTCTAGAAGCGGAAGTGAACAATTTACCTGACGGCCTAAACACTCGGATCGGTGATCAAGCTATATCGCAATTGAATGCGGGATTTAAACAAAAATTATCATTGGCGAGAGCCTATGTAAAAAAAGCCAGTATCATCTTAATGGATGAGCCTGCAATGATGCTTGACAATGAAGGGGATGCCGCCCTTATGGACGCGCTTAGAACAATCAAAGGCAGCGCCACAATCATCATGATCTCCCATCGTCCCAGCCACATCAAAATTGCTGATAAGCTGGTACTTATGAACCAAGGAACCATCGCCGCTATGGGGCCCCCAGAAGCGGTGATGGAACAAATACCAGGAGGACTAGGATGAGCAAGCTTGACCTAGAGACGTCAGCGAGCCCGACGCCAAAACAGACGGACCTTATTGCTTCTGAGAGCAATAGCATAAGCCCTCTGACGCTTCAGTCTATTAGCCGGGAAGATGCCAGCCTACTGGCGCGCTCGGTAATTTTGGAAGAAACAGACCCTCCCGGTGCCATTCGAACCGCAATCATTATCATAAGTGCCTTTGTTGTTGTGTTTTTGGTATGGGCGGCCTTCACTGAATTTGATGAAAAGTCCGTGGCAGAAGGCGAAATAGTACCTCTGTTACAAATCCAACAAGTTCAGCATCTTGAAGGCGGTATCATAGGTGCCATCCGAGTAAGCGAAGGTGAAACTGTCACTGAAGGGCAGACCCTATTACAAATGGATGATACGGCCATCCGCGCTGAACGGGATGCGCTGGCTGCCCGCGTTGCCGCGCTCGGCTTACAAGCTGAACGTTTGCGCGCCTTTGCTGCGGAAAGTGCCCCCAATTTTGACCAATGGAAAAACACTTATTCCGAAATGACAGCGAACCAGCAAAGTGCTTACGACACTGCCGTTAAAAACCGCGCTGCCCGCATTAGAGGCCTTAACGCACAAATCACGGCCCGCAGAGAAGAAATTAATGGTCTCAAAGCTAGGGCGGACAGTCTGGTGCTGCAAGCGGCTTCGACCCAAGAAAAACTTGATATGAACAATGAGCTGCTAGCAAAAGGCTTAACCAGCAAAGTGGTCAATTTGGACATTAAGACCACCCTTGCCCGCATTAGTGGTGATTTAGCCCAAACCCAAGCTGATATCTCCCGCGCTGATGCTACTTTGGCCGAGGCGATTAGCCGTAAAGCAGAACTTATTTTTGAAATGAGCCAGTCGGCGCTTGTTGAACTAAGCCAAACAGACGGCGAGTTAGGAGCCCAGACAGAGCGGCTAAAGCGCCTTAATGACCAGCTCGCGCGCACCCGTGTTCGGGCCCCAATTGCAGGCAAAATAAGTGGCATGCTATTCAATCGCCCCGGCATTGTTGTTAAGCCCGGCGATATCATGCTCTCCGTTGTGCCACAGCAAAATGATTTGGTAGCCGACGTGCGCATTCCAGCGTCTGATATCGGTCATATCATTGTCGGGGCATCGGCCCTTGTGAAAGTTGATAGCTATAAATTTGGCCGTGTCGGCGGCGTTAACGGAACGGTTACCCGCATCAGCGCCACCAGCTTTGAAGACAAAGAAGGCGAACGCTTCTTCCGTGCCCGCGTTAAACTAGATAGCAATTTCATCGGTAGTGACCCAAGCAATAATCGTATAGTTCCAGGTATGACCGTTGTGGCTGATATTAAAACCGGTCAGAAGAGCCTACTTGCTTATCTGCTACGGCCCATCACCGTTTCACTGGATCAGGCTTTCGCTGAACGCTAACAACTGTTGAGATATCCAATGCCCCGCCAATTTTCTAAAGAAAAAGCCCGCCTTTTCTTTGAAAAATTTCATGCCCTGAACCCAGAGCCAAAGGGCGAGCTAGATTATGTTAATGATTATACGCTGCTCGTAGCTGTTGTGCTTAGCGCACAAGCAACCGATGTTGGTGTCAATAAAGCGACCAAAAAGCTATTTCAAATTGCCAACACGCCTGAGAAAATGATCGCACTAGGGTTGGACGGCATTATAAGTCACGTTAAGACCATCGGGCTATATAATGCCAAAGCCAAAAATATCTTAGGCTTAAGTCAGATATTAGTAGCTGAGCATAACTCGAAAGTACCAAACCGCCGTGAAGCGCTGGAAGCCTTGCCCGGTGTCGGCCGCAAAACGGCAAATGTTGTACTTAACATTGCCTTTGGCCAAACAACCCACGCGGTGGATACTCATATATTTCGTCTGGGCAATCGCACTGGACTTGCTACCGGTAAAACCCCGCTGGCGGTCGAGAAAAAACTAATCCGCTTGGTACCAGATATCTACGGCCAGCACGCTCATCACTGGCTCATTCTGCATGGGCGTTATATTTGCAAAGCGCGGACGCCCAACTGTGGGTCTTGCCCTGTGTATGATCTTTGTGGCTATCAGGCCAAATCTGTATAAACTAGGGTGTGAATAAATAAAGCTGCGGAAAATATGATGAAGGATATATCTAACAACCTGGGAGCCCAAACCATGGTTCCTCCCCTTTTGGAAAAGGCCGCAGGTTATGGTGCCCGTGCCATTGTTGCCTCGGTTGTTTTAATATTTTTCGGCTTAATGACTGATATGCTAATCTTTGATGCCGCTTCCGCCATGGCACCGCAGTGGAACCTGCTCTTTTTTATCACCGCCTTAACCCTCGGCCTATTGATGTATCAATTTTCTAACCGCTCTACCGAGGCGGGGCTTACATTTTTCGTGCTTTTTATATTTGCACGGCTTCTTGATATCGTTGTTGCCGTCAAGGCCTCAATGATACCCGGCGCGGTCATCTCAGCAATATTAATACTCATTTTATCTGGCTTCATGGGCTTTGGTTTGTTTGGTATGGGAAGGGTTAACGAAAGCGGCATTGTGGATGAGACAATGACTAGGCCCGATGGCTTTTCATTCCTCAAACTATTGGGGCCATTCGCTGTGCTTTTAATGCTGATTATCATAGCTACTTTGCTCTCAGTAGCATCAGGCTCAGAGATCATTGACATTACACCTATTGTTCAAGAGTCAGATTAATGTTTACCCTCGATGCACAATTGGCCGCTGATACAGCCTTCATAACACGCTTTAAACTATGCCAAGTTTTGCTGATGAAGGATGCCCATTACCCATGGATAATTTTGGTGCCGGAGCGCGAAGATATTGAAGAAATTCATCAACTAAGCCCTGCCGACCAAGCCCAATTGATGCAAGAGGTTACCCATGTATCAGAAAAACTAGCAAAGGCTTTTCAGGCCGACAAAATTAACGTTGGGGCGCTTGGCAATGTCGTATCTCAGCTGCATGTGCATGTCATTGCCCGTTTTACGCAAGACCCAGCCTGGCCCGCCCCTGTGTGGGGCTTTGGCCCGCCCGCACCCTATGCTGACGGCGACCTGGAAGTGTGGACCGAAGGCCTGCAAAAGATACTTGTATAAAACTAGTGCGCTCATTACCGTAGCTATGGGTGGAATAAATTATTTGGGGGTAAAATCATGACAGACGACGTAACGCCGAAAAAAGGCGATGCTCTAACAAAAATGATGGCGCAAAATGCTGCTAATTTTGAAGCGCAAGAAGTGGCATCCGTTGCCACGGTTGGCTACGTTCTCGGCGTTTGGATTATTATGCTTGCCGGCTTTGCCTATTGGACCGGATATCATATTCGTGAACCAATGGACCGTGCTGAAGGTATTATTTTAAGCATCGCATTAACAGCGCTCACTGGTCTTAGTGTCCTCGGCCTCAGCGCCCTTACAGCTCAACTCAAAAACAACGCCATAAAGCTTCTTGTCATCCTCATGGCCAGTAGTATCCTCGGCGGCTTCTTCATTAACTTACTTTCCGCGAACCCATCATGGGGCGTAG
Source organism: Alphaproteobacteria bacterium (assembly GCA_021774735.1). GTDB lineage: Bacteria > Pseudomonadota > Alphaproteobacteria > Sphingomonadales > Kordiimonadaceae > JAJFIS01. Next base: position 9,417 of record JAJFIS010000025.1, read on the forward strand.
GAATATCGCAAGCTATATGGGCAATGATGCTTCTTGGTAAACTCTACCCCGGGATATCTTCGATAGCTGAGCTAAATGCCAAAAATATAGCAAATGGAACGCCGCCGTCCGTGGACGGTATTGTATCTAAGCTTATTTATGGCCTTGCGATTTTGTTAATCGGCATCAATATACTACTGGTTTTCTACACCAGCCTTTAATGCCGGAAATGACGCATGCCCGTGAAGACCATGGCAAGCCCCGCTTTGTCTGCGGCTTCGATCACCTCATCGTCGCGCATGCTGCCCCCGGGCTGAATGACCGCTGTTGCCCCAGCCTCAGCCGCCGCGATAAGGCCGTCCGCGAAGGGGAAAAAGGCATCTGACGCCACAACACTGCCTTTAGCCAAGCTTTCCGTCTCGCCCGCCATTTCAGCGGCTTCGCCCGCACGGATAGCTGCAATACGGCTGCTATCCCGGCGGTTCATCTGCCCCGCACCGATACCCACGGTCATGCCGCCGCGCACATATACAATGGCGTTCGACTTCACATGTTTGGCGGTGCTGAAAGCAAACAGCAGGTCCGCCATTTCTTCATCGCTTGGTACCCGCTTAGTGACCACTTGCAAGTTCGCTTCACTGACCTGACCAATATCCCGGTCCTGCACCAGCAAGCCGCCCGCCACAGTTTTAACCATCTGTGCCGCTTGCAGCGGGTCCGCAAGTGCGCCCGTGGTGAGCAGCCGCAAGTTTTTCTTCGCCGCTATAATATCCTTAGCTTCATCGCTAACAAAGGGCGCAATGATCACTTCGGTGAAGACCTTCACAATCGCCGTTGCCGTTTCCGCGTCTAAAGTACCATTTAAGGCGACAATACCGCCAAAAGCTGAAACCGGGTCACACTTCAGGGCCTTATTATAGGCCTCAAATAGGCTGTCGCCGACCGCCACACCGCAGGGGTTCGCGTGCTTGACAATAGCCACCGTTGGCACTTCAGGGTCAAACTCACTGACCAGTTCAAAGGCCGCATCCGTGTCGTTCAAATTATTATAACTCAGCGCCTTGCCTTGATGTTGCACCGCCGATGCAATGCCAGGCCTGTCCTCACTACCAGCATAAAAGGCTGCATTTTGGTGAGGGTTTTCACCGTATCGACATGCCTGAACTTTGGTGCCTGCAGCCGTAATTCGCTCAGGGTGCATATCCCCATTTTGCCCCGCATACCAGCTGGCAATGGCACTGTCATATGCGGCGGTGCGTCCATATGCCAGGGCTGACAATGCTTTGCGGCTAGCATGGCTGGTGCCACCCTTTTCCTGCATTTCAGCAATAATGGCTGCGTAATCTGACGGGTCGGTAATAACCGTAACGAAAGCATGGTTTTTAGCCGCAGAGCGCAACATAGCAGGCCCACCGATATCAATATTTTCAACGCATGTATCGAAATCTGCGCCCGAAGCTACCGTCGCCTCGAAAGGGTATAGATTCACAATGACCAAATCAATATTGCCAATATCATGCTTTTCCATCGCCGCAACATGGTTAGGATTATCCCTAAGCGCTAAAAATCCTCCATGAATTTTGGGGTGCAGGGTTTTCACCCGACCATCCATCATTTCTGGAAAGTCAGTGTAATCCGCTACTTCACATACCGACACACCGCCATCACTTAAAGCTTTAGCGCTGCCACCTGTCGATAAAATCTCAACCCCCATTGCTGCCAGCGCTTGGCCGAGCTCCACAAGGCCATTTTTGTCTGATACCGAAATCAAGGCACGTTTAATGGGAACAATATCAGTCATTTCTGGGTCTTTCTTCATAAGATTTTGTAAATCAAAAATAAAAATGCGAAGATTTGTTAGTGCTAAACATGCTCGACCTTCCAGCTTATTTCGGCTCCATTTGAAGGCACATCTTCAAATTCAATCACCAATTGCTGGGCACTGCAGGGTTGATCGGGCTGCACCATATAAAGACTCTCTTCAACTTTGATAGGCCGGTCCGCGCTGAAATGCCACTGGGTTCCCGATGCCAAGATTAGTTTCACCTGCTTGTCATTACCTGCCAGTTGGGCATCCACATTGGGATGGAGATGAAAGCGCAGGACAGCTGGCACACCGCGCTGGCGCTTTCCTGTGGGCTCTAGCTTATCGGAACCATCAACCATGAAGCCTGAACTATCAATTAAAATCCGGCGCTTGTGGGTAAAACCATAACGGCTTTCATAGCCATCGTGAGAAGCTTCCATCCAGCTCCCCCCCGCTTCACTGCGGCGGCGCACTGTTACTTTTTCAACCCCTTTACCCAGCAGACCATTGGGCAACATGCGGCTGCTATTGGTGTCCCCCATCACTAATGTCGTGTGGGCAGCAGTAGTGCGCGAAAGCCGTGCTAGCTCATCAAAACGGCCTACTGGCATGGCAGGGCCAACATTGACAAATAATCGTTCGCGGCCAGCGCTCATCTCAAAAGCCAAAGTGCCCGCGTGGGAAGCAGCACTGCGCTCGCCATTTGGCGGACAGCCCGTATCCATAACTATTAGTGTGTTGCCATGCTTCAGCCGTTGGAAGCCCGTTGTTGCCGCATTGATGATAGCGCGGCCCTCGGCCTGTGAAGCAGCCAAAATGGCGTCCGTGCCAAAACCCCCTTCACCGATTGTGCCATTAAATTGCACCAGTGCGCCACCCGAATGGCGCATGGCGCGCACAAAAGGTGCCAAGCGATCAATGGCAAACAACAAGGAATTGGGCATTTCGTCACCCGCTTCAATATAAGCCGCCCTCACCAGCACTAAAAGCCGCAAAATTTTAACTGCATGTGCGGGGTTGCGGCTGATGGGACCACCGTCTGGATTAACTGTTTCCGCAAGCGCTTTGTCTAGTGCTTTAGCAGCCCTTGCCTGCCATGGATCCCGCCCTGGCAGCAATAAGCCAGCCAGTAACAAACCCGCACTTGCCCTTACCCGGTTAATACCAAAGGGTGCATCCGTGAGAGTGCGTGAGAGATGCCGCGCTTGCCGGGCAATACTGTTCAGCACCGCACTGCGATATACCATATCATTGCTGGACAGCATCAAAGGCGCATGGATGATCCAATTATTGAGCCGGGAACCAATTAAAGCCGGTGCCCAAACCGCCTCATCCCAGCTCGCATGGCGCTCTAACCAACTTTTTGTGAGCTCTTCGGCTGCATTGCGAGCGGCCTCTTGGTCACTGACCTGCGCCAAATGCCGCAACCACACAAAGCTATGCGCATGATTAAAAAATGACGGGCTTTTATGCCACAGAGCAGACCACGGTGCGCCGTCAAGCTCCAGCCGTTCAGGGCCATAGAGCATATCACCGCCCAAAATTGCAGAGCCTAATGTTGCATTGCCGGGGGCTGGATCATCGGGACTGGCCAGCAATTGTCTCGGATAAGCCCCATTTAACCGGAGCTGATATAACTTTGACCGATAACCAACATAGCGTAGTTTCTGCCCCAAGTTATGCGCTAGTTCCAAACATAAATTACCAGAAGGTGGCCGAAAAAGACTACTGGATTGCTCAGACATCGTAGTTTTGTCCGCATGCGTCACCGCTTCAGCATTGATCTCGCTGGGCTGGTCGGCCCCTTTGCTGTCCATGATGCTGTCCGGATTAATTTGCATGAGGGTTTTTGCCTAGCTTTCACCGCGAAGGGCGCGCATATTGGCACCATATGCAGCCTCGCCGCCTTTGAAGGTTGCTGTGCCCGCAACCAGCACATTGGCCCCTGCACTAATGGCAAGCGGGGCAGTATCTATATTGATGCCCCCATCAACCTCGAGGTCGATATCTAGGCCGCTGGCGTCAATACGCTTGCGCAGGGCTTCAATTTTACGGAGCTGACTGTCGATGAAGCTTTGGCCACCAAAGCCCGGGTTGACGCTCATCACCAAAATTAAATCAAGATCATCGATCAAATAATCCACTGCATCTATTGGCGTGCCGGGGTTTAATGCCAAACCAGCTTTCTTGCCCAAAGCTTTGATCGCTTGAACCGTACGGTGGGTATGGGCACCAGCTTCAGGGTGCACGGTAATAATATCCGCTCCCGCCTTGGCAAAGTCTTCAAGGTAACTGTCCACAGGAGATATCATCAAATGCACATCAAATGGCTTGGCGCTATGAGGCCGCAGAGCCTTCACCACCCCGGGGCCTATACTGATGTTCGGGACAAAATGCCCATCCATTACATCAATATGAATATAATCAGCGCCGGCTGCATCCAGCGTGCGCACATCATGACCCAAATTTGCGAAGTCGGCAGAGAGGATCGACGGGGATATTTTTACACTATTTGTCATAGCTGAGGATTAGCAGTTTAGCGCTGTTCGAGCAAGCGGGGAGTGGGGCTTTTCATGGCTTTTTAGCAATAAAATTAACCCGCAGCGTGGCGGCGCAGGCGGGCAATATAAAAACCATCCATGCCGCCAGCCTCAGCGTCCACCGATGGCATCAAAGTTAACGTACCATCATTGGCGATTGTTTGCTCAATTGACGGCACTTCTGACGAGGTAACTGGAACGATTTCAGCAGTTGGGTGACTTTTTAGAAAAGCCGTAATTTGGCCCTCACCTTCTTCTTGTTCCAGTGAGCATACACAGTAGATAAGCAAGCCGCCAACGGGCAGCAGGCTGAAAGCATGATCCAATAATTTGCTTTGAAGCACCGCAAGTTTAGCGATATCCGCAGGACCTTTGTTCCATAGAACATCTGGGTTGCGGCGAAAGGTACCTGTGGCACTGCAGGGGGCATCGAGCAAAATATGATCAAAACTCAACAGGCTGTCATATTCTGCTGCGTCCGCCATTTCAACGGTCGCGCTTAAGCCGGTGCGTTGTAAATTTTGCTGCAAGCGCTTAAGTCGCGCTTTGGAGCGGTCGATTGCCGTGACATTTGCCCCCATGGAAGCCAGCTGCATCGTTTTGCCACCCGGTGCCGCGCACATATCGAGCACCTGTTTGCCCTTAATATCACCGAGCAGGGTCGCGGGGATGCTGGCGGCTCGGTCCTGCACCCACCATAGGCCCTCATCAAAACCAGCGAGACTGGTTACATCGGTGAATGTGCGCCGCAGAGTGCCATCCGCGAGCAGGCGCGCATCCAAAGCCTCAGCCCATTTGGCACCATCTTCACCCTCTTTCAAGCGAATGTCGAGCGGGGGTTCAGACGCCAAAGATGCGCCTAATTGTTTAACCGTTTCTATACCGAAACGATCACCCCAGCGCCGGCGATACGGCCCGGCAATATCAGCCTCGGGGCGCTCGCTCATTGCCTTGAGCCATTTACTGCTCTCCCGCACGGCACGGCGCAACAGGGCATTCACTAAGCCCTTCATGCCGCGTTCTTTGGGGTGGGGAGCACCCGCGATCAGATCAACGCTTTCGTTAACCGCAGCATGGTCACTTGTGCGCATCAATAATATTTGCGCCAGACCCATCAGAACAACTGTGCGGGTCAAGGCCGCCTCTTTGGCGATGGGTTTATTAACCAGCTGTCCCAGCACATGTTTCAAGCCCCCCAAGCGCCGCATCACCAGATAGACCATCTGGCGGACAAAGGCTTGATCACGGCTATTCAGTGATGATGCCCTTAAGGCCTGCTCCAATGTTATATCCAGCTGCTGGTGCTTTTGGATAACCTGCAACAAAATATCCGCCGTAATTTGACGGGGGTTTGGCGGGCCTTGCGCGGTGTTTTTATAGCTCTGTTGATCGATCATGGGGCCTTGTGTCACAGTAACGCCATGAATAAAAGCGAAACTTGATACTTGCAGGCAGTGCCGAGAAGCTGTTTGATGGCAAATGGGGTTGGACAGGGGAATTTATGAAAACGCAAATAATGATCCAAGACCGCTTTAAAGGACCCATCGGCATGGGCAATGGCGGCTATGTTTGCGGGACGCTCGCGAACTATACAAAAGAGGATGTCATCGTTAGCCTGCGCGCACCCGCCCCGCTCGACATTGCACTTGATGTTGTAACAGACGGCGGGACGACACAGCTTATGCAGGGCGAGACTGTGGTCGCCACTGCGGAACCTGCCCCTGATGCAATTTCACCTGAAGTGCCAGCTATCCCTAGACTTTCGGCGGCAAAAACCGCGTCCAAGAGCTTTTTCATCGACCCAGAGGAAATGTACCGGCAATGTTTTGTCTGCGGCAAAGACCGAGGCGATGACGCGCTGCATATTCACGCGGGGCCTGTTACCGGGCACGATAAACTTGTTGCCGCACCTTGGACGGCAGACCGAGATTATGGCGGCGATGACGGCTTTATACGATCTGAAATTATCTGGGCCGCGCTGGATTGCCCCGGCTATTTCGCCTGTTCGACCGGCGAACGCTCCCTGCTTGCGCGCATGCAAATGAAACAGTTTGAACAAGCCGAGGCGGGGGTTCAATACCGGGTCATAGGTTGGGATATGGGGGACGGAAGCAAGTTGGGCCGCAAACGCACGGCAGGAACGGCGATTATTGCCCCCGATGACAGCGTAGTTGCCAGTGCCCGACAAATATGGATAGTACTGAAAAGCTAATCGCCCCCTTGAAACTCTGGAAAAATATTTAATGCGCCAAACTACCATGCTCGAAAGCTTAAAGCCCTTCTTAAAGCGCCCAATTATGGCGACTTTCCTGCTTGGTATCAGCTCGGGGTTCCCACTGACAATTGTTTTGTCACTAATGAGTGGTTGGCTAAAAGATAGCGGCGTTAGCAAAACAGATATCGGCCTTTTTGCCCTCGTTACCATCCCTTATTTATTAAAGCCTCTCTGGGCACCGTTCATCGATGGCATCAAACTAGGAGCCTTCGCGCGTTACTTTGGTCACCGGCGAAGCTGGTTGCTGATAATACAGGTAGGACTATTAATAGCTATTTTTACTCTTACCCGTTTTGATCCAGCATTAGATCTGAAAATGGTTGCTATTTTAGCAATCATCATCACTTTCTTTTCCGCCAGCCAAGACATTGTAATAGACGCCTACCGCATTGAAATAGTTGATGAAAAAAGCCTAGGCCACGGGGCTACTATGATCAATTTTGGCTATAGATTCGGCAATCTGATTGCCGGATATACAGGCTTTGTTCTAGCTGATATTTGGGGCTGGCAAGCGGCGCTCTCTATATTAGGCTTCTTGGTTATTCCTGGTGCTCTGGCCATATTTTGGGTCGGCGAACCCGAACCCGTGGAAATTAGTAAGGAAGAACAAAAGGTTTCCCCTGTGGGTGGCTTTTCTAAGTTTCTGTACCAATCGGTGTTTTTGCCGTTCAAAGAGTTTATGACCCGTCCCAGCTGGTTGGTTATTCTGTTGTTTGTCCTGTTCCTTAAAATGGGCGACGCGCTCGCTGACCTTATGATGACCCCCTTCCATCTAGAGCTAGGGTTTACCAAAACGGAAATAGCCAATTACAGCAAATTTTTTGGCACGATAGCGCTGCTTGTTGGTGTCGCGGTTGGGCCCTTTTTATATTTCCGCATGGGAGCGCTGAAATCCCTTTTTGTCTCTGCTATTTTGATGATGCTAACCAATTTAATTTTCATCTGGGCATACTACCAAGGCCATGATGTAACGGCACTTGCCATTTCCGTGGCGGCTGAAAAGTTCGCCACCGGCGTTGGTGGCACCTTGGTGGTCGCTTACCTGTCCTCCCTGTGCAATCACGCCTTCACTGCTACGCAATATGCACTGCTTTCGGCCCTTGCAGGCGTTGGCCGAACGATCATTGGCAGTTCATCGGGCTATTTGGTGGATAAATTTGGCTGGGTGGATTTTTTCCTGATAACCACGGCAGCAGCCGTGCCCGGCATTATATTACTGTTGATGTTATGGCGACGTGATGTGGCAGGAAGCCCGCAATAACGAACAAGTGTTTTGCTAAATATAATATGTAAATGGCATTGGTGACCACAAACTGGTAACGTGCGCTGATTGAGTAGCCGTGAGAAGCTGAAAAAAGGGTTGGAAATGAAATATGCAGGGCTAAGGCCACAAGTCGCCGCCGCGCAAACATTAGTAGGCGCAAAAAGTTATGTGCGTCAGGGCTCTATAGAGGTTCGGCTGGCGCGGTCCTTGAAGGAAATAAAAGAGGCGCAAAAGCTGCGCTATCAAATCTTCTATGAGGAAATGAATGCCAAGCCCAGCCTGCGCATGCGCACCAGCCGCCGTGACATAGATAAATATGATATGATCTGTGACCATTTGCTGGTCATTGACCATGACCGCCCCCGGGGCCAGCGTATTGTTGGCACCTACCGCCTGTTGCGCCAACAGGTGGCCGATGCTCAAGCGGGTTTTTATTCCTCCAGTGAATATGATCTTGGACCGCTTAAGACCCCTGCTTTTGAAAAAATAATGGGCGAAGGCAAGCAACTGCTGGAACTTGGCCGCAGCTGTGTCCACCTTGATTACCGGGCGAGCAGCACCATTAATATGCTCTGGAGTGGTATTGCCGAATATTTGAAAGAGCATAAAATCGCTTATATGTTTGGCTGCGCCAGCTTTGAGGGCACGGACCCTGCTGAGCATGCTTTGGCGCTGGCCTATCTTTACCATAACCACCGGGTTCCTGATGACTTCCGCGTGAAGGCGCTGGATAACCTGTTCAATGATATGAACACCCTAGAGGAAGCCGATATTGATAACCGTCTTGCCCGTCGGGCGCTACCACCCTTGATCAAAGGCTATTTGCGGCTTGGCTGTTTCTTTGGTGACGGCGCTGTGGTTGACGAGCAATTCGGCACCACCGATGTCTTCATTTTGTTGCCGGTCGAAAAAATTGCCAGTCGCTATAGCCGCCATTATGACCTCAAGGGCGAAGCAAATGATGAAGAAGCTGCCAAAGAAGCAGCAAAAGCATAAGACATTAGCTCAAACGAAAAATTAGCATTTTGTTATTGGCCGGCATATCTATGACATCCGGTGCCGCAAAACCACAAGAACGGGCAAGCAACTTAACGGAATCAAGATCCCGAACCCCCCATTTAGGATTCTTATTGATCAAAACTTGATCGAAAGCCAAGTTAGACGGTGCCGTGTGTTCGCCGTCAACCCGGTATGGCCCATATAAAATAAGAACCCCACCCCAATTAAGCACCCTAGCGGCGCCTTCAAACAGGCCTTCGGCTACTTCCCACGGAGCAATATGCAATAAATTAATTGCAAGAACCGCTTTTATCGGTGGGTCTGGGGCATAATTTTCAACGGGCCAACAAGAGTCAATTACATCCAATTTAATGGGGGAAAGAAGATTTTTACCGCCCGCTTTTTGTCGCCAGCCTTCTATGCTGGTAAGGTGATCCCCTTCCACATCACTTGGTAGCCAGCCAAGGTGCGGCATCTTAGTGGCGAGAAAAGTAGCATGCTCACCTGTGCCACTAGCAATTTCCAAGACAGTGCCTGACTTAGGCAAAAAATCCAGCAAAACTTTAAAAATTGGCTCCCTGTTGCGCGCAACAGCGGGGGCGCTTAATCTGTATTCATCGAGTTCTTCTGGTTGGAAGACCATGCCTAGCCTAACTTTTTGAGCGATTCTTTAGAACCATAAAAATAAAAATTGGTACTACAATGCTCGCCCCAACAAGCATATATTGTAGCCCAAACTCCATAGCCCATTCCCACATTCCAGCCAATTTATTTATCAGCCATCCATAAAAATCAGCGGGTGAAACATCCATGGAGAAAAGAATAAATCCAACAATCAAGCTCCAAACTGCCAGTTTAACGATGGTGCCGCCATCTATAATGTTTTTAGACATTTAGTTCCCCGTGTTTCACAAAAGCCTTTCGCCCCCCGCAGCTAGCAAAGCATAAGCGCATTATTTCTGCAAGGTCATTAGCGCTAATTCAATTTAATAAGCGGCCTTTTCTGCCATAATTTCTAGCATGCAAGTCTCACTATCGCGTTTTAAACCCTCGTCGGTGCGCGCACTAATATAATTCGCTTGAAAGGGCTCCCCACTTTTGGGTTCAACAAAACCAACATCCAAAATGCAGCCCGCCGCTTTAAACAATAGAGTTTGCACATTGCCATCCCTTAGAACAAAGAACGGATCCCCCAAAATAGCAGAAATATAAGCGGGCGTTTGACCGATCAATTGGTCAAGATTTGGGGGAGGGATTTCTGGCAATACGGTTGGTTCAATGACTAGGAGCGGCTTTGACGACAAATCTATGGGCATGACATCGGTTATAGGGGTTGCCAAAGCTTCACTTTGTGCAGTTTCTGGCGGTTGGTCTAGAAGAGCCATATCACTGCTACAGGCGCTTAAGACAAACAACAAGCCCAATGGAGCTATGGGGGGAAAACGCATTATCCTGCCCCCGCACGGCGAAGGTCATGATATATATGGGTCATCACAGAGGCCCCGATGATTGGCGCTAAAATATTGAGAAATGGCACCATAAAAAGACCTGTAATGGCTATGCCTGCCCACATAACTTGGCCCCGGTTTAAGCGGCGCAATTGTTGGGCATCCCGCATTTGATGGTGACCGCTGGCAACCAATTCAAAATATTCACGGCCTATTAAATAACCATTAATAACTAGATATAAGGCAAGGGACCCAAGACCCCCGGTCATAAAGAAGAGCAATATATAAGGTATGAATGCCAAAATGTTTAAAAGCAGCATCATGGAGCCTAGCCGTAGGGCACTCAGGAAAGTTTCACTAAATTTACTTTGACGTTGGGCTATATGGCTAGGGTAATATTCGCCCTCAACAGCTGCCACAACTTGGTCTAGGAAGGTTCCCATCACCATAATAGCAACAGGCGGAAACAGAAAATATATGGCCATAATTGCCACAGGAATAAAGGTTAGGGTTATAAGCCAGTCCCCAGCGTCCGCTAGCATCCGGTCTAACCACGCCCAACCAGTGATATAACTTTCCGGCCAAATATATATCAGGCCAGCCAAAAGCACGACCAAAGTTGCCGTAGCTGCAAGAGCGCCTATGAAAAAAACCTTCCGAAATGCTGGGTGCAACAATTGTTTATAGGTTCGATTAAAAGCTTCGATAAGCACATGTTTCCCCTGTCGCAGACAATCCATTTTCTTTTTGTTATTTTTTTAAATGTAAGCTCGAAAGTCACAATTGCAAAGAGCCTTGTTGCAATTAAGTAAAAGTCTGGTCAATATCACGCGATAAAAAAGGGGATACACTATGGAAAAAAGCTTGCAGATACTTGGAATTGGGAATGCCATTGTTGATATTTTGGCCCGCGTCGATGAGAGCTTCATTACTGATCATAATTTGATCAAAAAAGCGATGACCCTCATAGAAGCTGACCGCTCGGCCCAGCTTTATGCTGATATGCCGGCTGGACGAGAGCAATCTGGCGGGTCGGTTGCTAATTCTGTTGCTGGTATTGCCATGTTGGGCGGGCGGGCTGGATATATAGGCAAGGTAGCAGATGACCAGTTAGGCCGCGTTTTTCGCCATGACATGACCGCAAACGGGGTGACCTTTAACTCTGCTCCCCTGTTGGACGCGGAACCGACCGCTAATTGCTTGGTTGCCATCACTCCTGACGCTGAACGCACCATGAGCACCTACCTTGGTGCCTGCAGTGCCCTTTCTATGGCTGATATTGACCAGTCACAAATTGCCGACAGTGAAATTATTTATATTGAGGGTTATTTATGGGACCGCGAGCATGCCAAACAGGCGTGCCGGGTTGCGATGGAAATGGCACATGCTGCAGGCACAAAAGTTGCCTTTACCCTGTCTGACGCTTTCTGCGTTGATCGTTATAGGGATGACTTTTCCCAGCTGATTGACGGTCCCATCGATATATTATTTGCTAACCGCGATGAGCTTTGCTCGCTATATCAAACGGATGATTTTGCCGAGGCCTTAAGCATGATTGAAGGCCGCGTCACTGTTGCGGCCATCACATGCGGCGATGAGGGGGCTATAATTTTAGCTGGCGGCGAGCGTCATTTGGTTGAAGCCCTACCAACCGCAGTTATTGACACTACAGGTGCCGGAGACCTTTTCGCAGCAGGCTTTCTCTATGGGGCAATGAATGGGTTTGACCTAGCCAAGGCAGGCCAGTTGGGCACCGCCTGTGCATCCTTAACCATTTCCCAAGTAGGGCCAAGGCCTGAGGCCGCCGCCTTGCAAGAACTTCTTGCGTCTTTCGCTTAGAATTTACCGCTAAAAAATTTACCCGCTGGGGCTTTTGCCCCGGCAAGGACCGGCATGGCAACGTCAGAATTTTTTACCAGCGGGCAATTATAATGGGGTGACACCGCGCATAAGGGATTATAGGCGAAGTTAAAATCGAGCGTGAAAGCAACGCTGGTCGCACCCCTTTTTTCCGCATCCCCCAAAGTTTTTAAGTCAATATGGCTGATATAACGCCCTGCCCCATATGTTTCAGTGCCATTTGAGGCATCTGAGAAATGTATGAGCGCAAAGCTATCTGCCTTAATATTCTTGGTATTTATAAACAGGGGAAGCCGTATAACGGTCCCATCATATTCTCCTTCAAAATAACCAACTTTATAATATTTTTTTGTCAAACCTCGGCTGGTTGCTATCATGGTTTTCTTCGGGGTTTTTAGCCGCACCAAAGTTCCGTCAATTCGCCATTTTGGGTCATAGTCGAAAAATTCAACCCCTTTAAAAGACGCAAGCGCGGGATGTGTTTCAGCAAAAAGCCCTACCCGCACTCTGTCATTTTGAACACTGGTTAAAAGGGTGAGACCCCGACCTATATCAACCGCACCACCTTCGGTAATATTAATCACCGCTGTACTATCAGCCGTCTGCTCAATATTTGCTTTACCCTCTTGGTTGCGAACAATCACACTATCTAAATATCCAGACATGTTCAGTTTACACCGATAGGCAGGCTTCCCTTCCGCGCACCGAATGCCGACAAATTGCCCTTCTTTCAAATAGACCACATCAGCGAGCTTCATCACTGCCGTTTCACCCTTTACATAGCCATCTTGGGTTTCCTTAACAAAGGCTTGCCACGATGTATTATCAGCGGGCCCCGCAGCGGTAATTACGATTGCAAGAAGTGCGCCCCAAGTGACTGAAATAAGAAATTTAACCATCGATAAGGTCCTATTCGCCAACACTTGATGTTCGAATATTAGTTTACAAAGAGTGTCTGTTAAGCTCAAGTCACAGTTTTAAATTTTTCGTCATCAGATAAAAGCTTTGTTAAACAGCACAAAACAGCCATTTGATAGCATTCACCGCATTGAATCCATCGGTTCGTCGCAAACTAGCTTCCCATTTTCAATGGGGCAGTGCATCATATGATTAATCAAAGATCTTTTATGATTGCTGTTTCTCCTGTGAGGCAAATGGATCACAAGAGCTGACAACAGCCTCCCCACTGTTAGGTGGAGAACAGAAAACAAATGCATGCTGTTACGGATGGGGACAGCTAAGGCCGACTTAGAAGGGAATAGCCGTGACAGCAATTGGTCGCAGCGATATTATGCCAGTTGAAATGCTTGATAAAGCCTTAGGATTATTCTTGGGTCTTTTAATAGTGTTTGGCAGCCTTGCAACGCTAGCCATGGTTAAGCTTGGCACAAATTATAGCTGGAGCATGGTCCTGATGTGGACGCCTGCTATGTCTGCGTTCATAACCTGTAAGATTCTTAAGATTAACTTCAATATTTTGGGCTGGAAATGGGGTGAAACCCGTTGGATGGTCTGGTCTTATGTAACTCCATTAGTGTATTTGGGCATTGCTTATCTTTCGCTCATTGCATTAGGGTATGCTTCCTATGACCCCAGTAAATTCATTGAGAAATCAGCAGATTGGATGGGGCTTTCTGGTTGGTCCAATGGATCAATCATCTTTGTTTCCACCATGTGGTTGCTTGTCTTTGCCGTAATAAACGCGATGGCCCGTGCGTTAGGCGAGGAAATTGGCTGGCGCGGCTTTTTAACCCCACTTCTTGCCCGTAAATTCAGCTTCCCCGTCATGGCTTTTATCACAGGGTTAATATGGGCTATGTGGCATGTGCCGCTGTTGATCTATAGTAATTATATCGCCGAATATGGTTATGGGATGGAATTGTGGATCAACATTTTGAATTATATGATTATGACGATTGCGCTCGCTTTTCCAATGGCATATTTGCGGCTCAAATCCGGTAGTCTTTGGACTGGCACCCTTTTCCATGCGGTACATAACATTATCTTTGGCGCCATCGCCATACGCATGCTTGTGCCGGTGGAGACATCCAAACTTCAGCTGTCCGAATTTGGTTACGCAATCCCTGCCGTTGCTGTAATTACTGCAATTTATTTCTGGCGCCGTGCCATAAGTGAAGGCTTAAATGGCCCGCTTAACGCTTAAGAATTTAAAATATTATGACCAAGCCTGATCTCCATACTGAAGAAAATAAAAATACTGATTGCTCTGCTAGCAAAGTTAGCCCCAAAACAAACGGCGCAAAAGAAGTTGGGGGGCGTAAGGGACCAGAACCCACCCGTTATGGTGACTGGGAAAAAAATGGCATCATCTCAGATTTCTAGGATCTAGCCCAACAGGCCATTATCTGTTGCTCCATTATTCGATGCAAATATTATTCGGAGATACCCGCCTCTAACAGCAACATCTTAAATTCCTCCAAAGCCATTTGGGCATCATTGGAGCCAAACCCTGTTGCCAGAGCCAGCATAAAGTCTTGTTCTCGCATCAAAATTTTTAATGCTTCTGCAACTTCATCACGGCATTTTCCATCTGGGAAATACCCGTCAACAAGCATATGAAGAAGGCGATAAATTTTATCAACCACACTTTCTTTCATGCCCATAACTTTTTTAAATAATTGCGTCTTGTCAGCAATGATGCGGGCAAAGCCATCAAATACTTCAACAACTTTTCGGGTGTGCATGGCGTTCAGTTCAGACTTCTTCACCTTTTGTTGCAAATTCGTCAATTCTTTTAAGCGGTCAATAGGGTTGTCATTTAGAGCTAAAAAATACGCTTCACTGTCTTGGGTCTCTAATATTGGCAATAAAAAATTCGCAACTGTACGCTTGGGTGCCGATCCGATGGCGTTATTTGCGATTTCCAGTAAGCCTTCAATTTTTTCGGCGGGCCCGCCACAATCTACCAGGTAATCCCCAATGCTTTGGCTATTGACCATTCTACCCGAACGGTCCTTCAAAGCATCCCGCAGAGCATCCTTTACCGTTACATCCATTTCAATCGTAGTTATTTTTTCGCTGATAGCTTTAAGGCTTTGCAATTTTTCAATAACTGCCCCATCAATCAACGCCTTGGGGCTTTCAATTTCTTCCTTCAACCGAGCCACCAATATCCGCTTCGTCTCATCAAGTTGGTCATTCAACAAAAACTCATCCAACTTGAGGAGTTCAAGCGATGTTTTTTTGATATCATTATCTATACAGTAAGCTGCTAAATTCCCTGCTTGGAATTCTGCCAAAAATATCATAAATTGAGCCCTGTTTGGCTGCGGGCCCATGATGGAAGGTAGCAATTTCTTATGTTGGAAAAACTCGGCGATAAGCTGGTCCATCACACCAACAACCCAATCAGGGCGCTTGTCATTTAAAATAGCGACGACCCGACCAAACTTATCTTCCAGCGTCACCGCAGGTCTAAGATATTCTGAGATTGAAATGGCCAGTAAAAATTTTCGGTTCTTCTCTCCCTCAATTTTAGCAATCAAAGGGTTAAGTCGCCCCGCCTCGAGCGTTGGTATGGTGTCAGCCAAGCTGTTTACAAGGTTAATAGCCTGATCAATAACTTGAAAAAGTTTGCGCATTCGCTCTTGGATTGACCCATCCTCACTACCCTGCGAAATAGCTACCCGTTGCACCGCATTTTGTAATTTTGTGCCACTATCATTCAGCTTGTAATAATGCTCAAGATTATGCAAAAGCTCGGTTGGCGTGAGGTGCCATTCTTCCAAGGTGTTTGACATCAGCTCCCAAATTGAGCGGCGTCCGTCAGTGCTATAAAGCTGGTCTGGCGATAAACAGGGCGATACTCGGGTAGATTCGTCATATTTTGACATTTTTTTATTCGCACCACGCGCGAATATTTCAATACTCCCAAAGGACTTATCCGATAGATCATAAGATTCTTTCATGATCCGAATGCCTGTATATTTACCAGAATCCCATAGTTTTTCAGCCTTCTTGGTAACTAGATCACGGTCTGGCCCAACCTCAATAATGGTCCAACTTCTGCCTATGCGGCCAAGAATTTCATAATGTATATTACTGCGCGACATTGCTTAACGTTCCTGCTTCGATCCTTGTCGCCAATTAGCGATAATTTTTGATACGATCTCACCGTCATCAATGTCATGCTTCCAACCTGAGGTGAATTCTGGATCGGAGCTTGCCGGCCTTAAATTTTCTTCCAAATAGTCAAGCCGCACTCTAATGGGTGAGCCAACACCCTCGCCGGAAATAACACATTCACGGTTTTGAAGTGTCGGCAAAGCCTCAAGGAAACTGCGGGTGCCTTCTGGCATGGCATTTTCCACATAGCGGCGGTCACGCTCGTTATTCATTCGCATAGAAATAATGGTTCCACACTGGCTCAAAACTGCCTCAGATAGATCCGATGGACGCTGGGAAACAAGACCAAGTGACACACCGTACTTACGGCCTTCCTTGGCTATCCGCTCTAAAGATTTACGGGCGGCTTGGGCTTTGCCCGATGCAGCTTTGGAAGGAATATATCTGTGAGCTTCCTCACATATTAATAATATAGGCGTAGATTCGCCCGATCGTCGGCTCCAACTAGCATAGTCAAAAACCAATCTGGTCAGCAAGGCCACCACCACATCAACAATATCACTGGGCACATCTGATAAATCAAGCGTACAAACAGGGCGACCAAGAACGGGGAAGCGGAAAATTTTCGCGATAATTTCTGATAAACTATCCTGGACTAATAAGCCCGAAAACATAAATGCGTATCGTTGGTCGGTGCGTAATTCTTCAATTTTTGATCGAATTTTCATGAAGGGTCTAGCATCTTCAGCTTTATCTAGCTTACCCGCTTCGCCGTCTAAAGAGTCTAGTAGATCGGTCAATTTATATGGCACCGGTGTATCCACCGTCATCAGTTTACTTTGGTTATTTGGTGTCCCTTTGCGCCGTGCCGCCAATAAGATGCGTCTCAAAATATCAACTTCTTGTTCACGGCCATCAGTATTATGGCTGATCAAAAGTTCCACATGTTCCGTGAAATTCATCATCCAGTAGGGTAGGCTTAAATCTTTGGTATTAAAATGTATGCCCTCATAAGCGAAGGCGCGGGCATATTCATTATGAGGGTCAAGAATGAAAATATGTGAATTGGGCATCTGCTCGACGATGCGGTGCACCAACAGGGCCACCGTGCTTGATTTACCGGTGCCGGTACTGCCAAGTATCGCAAAATGTTTTGACAAAAGCTGTTCGGTGACCAAACCCGCCTCAACATAATCGGTAGGGAACACCTTACCTATATGAAGCGCTTGGTCAGCGCCCGGGGCGTAGACGCGCTCAAGGTCCTCATCCGTTGCGCCGTAAACACTTTCCCCAGGCAGGGGAAACCGTGTTACACCACGGGCAAATTTTTCACCAACAATTTGACCGGCGAAATCAACCTCAAGGTGCACTTCACCCGCTGTATCACCCGCACTAACAGAACGGACAATGCCAAAAACCTCTGCGCCATCAGTGTAACATTTTATCACCGATCCAATACGGCAATTTCGCGCGAGCTCAGGGACTGCGGTAACAGCAGGAGAGACCTGGACCGTGGCCCCTGCCGCCAAAACTTCCTCAATTTCTCCGATCGCACTCATTGCCCCAAGAACGGGCTTAACCCTCTCGCGAGTATCGGCTTCAAGACGGTCATGGTCATCGTCAATCATGGTTCGCTCCCAAAAGCATAGATACCAGTTTATGTAACATCACATAAAAGACTGATAGTTTAGATGATACACTATTCACTTAGGGGTTAATAATACCCTAAACATGCAATTCTATCAATATGTTGGCAGCATATTAGAGCTTATCTTGGCTTTTTAGATAAGCAATGGAATCCGCAATTGATTGCTCTAAAGATCTTTCTTTATAATCAAGCTCCGCAATGGCCTTGGCGGATGATGCATTAATATGCTCACATACCATGGCTACTTCTTCCGATGTTATCATTGGCTTCTTGCTTGAAAACATCCCTTTCACTGCCAGAATTGAAGCAAATATCTTTAAAGCAATAGCTGGGGACTTTTTGGCGTCCACTGTAACATTTAATTGCTTGCCAGCCTCCCCTAAATATTCGTCAAAACTGGCATAGGGCCCGCCCAAAATATAGCTTTCTCCAATGCGGCCTTTTGTAACTGCCGTAACAGCTGCTTCGGCAACATTACGGCCATTGGCAAAACACCCAGCGCCTGGGGGTATTCCTGGCAGCGTTGCTGCCTTTACATCCAGAATAAGCCGCGCCCAATTATGACCATCATAGCGCCCAACAATATGACAGGGATTAAGGATAACAACGTCCAAGCCCCGCATGGCTGCATCTTTAACCCGCCGCTCTGCCGCTGCTTTAGTGCGGGCATAATTGGTAGGCGCATCCCTGCCCCGTCGCTCCGTTTTCTCGGTAATAAGCCCTTTATGCTCCCCGTAAACTGCAATGGATGAAATATGGATAAACCGCTTGGCATCTTTATCGACCGCCACATGCACCATATTTGCAGTACCAGTAACATTGGTATCACGCTGAGCATTATGTTGGGCTTTCCATAAGCTAGTGTCGGCAGCGACATGAAAAATACAATCAACATTTTGCGGCATGGCATCGCCGATGGCGGCAATGTTTGAAATATCCCCCTGTGCTAAACTAATCCTGTCGCCATAAGTTTCTTTAGCCGCCTCAACATTACGGACAAGGGCAATCACGTCCCATCCTTGTTCCAGTAATACATCAACCATATGCTGACCCAAAAAGCCTGTTGCGCCGGTAATAAATGCTGTTGGCATAGTAATCCTTAAATTTTGTTTAGCCAATGAATTGACCGCCTTACCCCCGATAGCCCGGTTGTCATAAAATTAAACCTCAAATCAAGGTGACAATATTTATAGCGCGGCCAAGGTTTGAAATATACAGTCCAATCACATCATGAGATTAAATTATCTGTTCGCTTATAATGATATTAAACTTACTGCCTTCACAATTTGTTATTCTCCGATAATATGACATAGAATTTGGCGACGATGTGGCCTTAAGCGATGTTCCAATAAAAATATTCCTTGCCAAGTGCCAAGTAGCGGCATTCCACCACCAACAGGTACGGACAGTGAAACATTAGTCAAGGCACATTTAATATGAGCTGGCATATCATCCTCCCCTTCAGCACTATGCCGGTATAGACCACGACCAGCCGGTGCAAGGCGGCTCAAGGCATCCTCCAAATCTCGCTGAACATCTGAATCCGCGTTTTCCTGAATGGTCAACGATGCGCTGGTATGACTGATAAAAAGCGTCAAAAGCCCCTCGGAAATTTCTTTGCTTCCCACCCAATTGCGTATTTGGTCAGTAATATCTAACATTCGCCCAGCACCGGTGGTGAATTCAAGCGTGGTTTGATATTGCTTCATCTCTGGCAAGCCTATGTAATTTCTATTTCTCTTATCATATTAGCGTCGGACGGTGATAGTATTTCCAGATGCAACAAACCATTTTCAAGCTGGACTTGACCAATCTCAAGTCCATAAGCCAAGACAAATTTTCGCTGAAACTGCCGGGCTGCAATACCCCGATGCAGAAACTCTTTCCCCTCAGCGCTATTTTGTTTGCCGCGAATTACCAAATGATTATTTTCAACCGTGACATTAAGCATATCACGGGTAAAGCCCGCCACGGCGATGGTTATACGTACCGTTCCGCCCTCCAATTGCTCCACGTTATAGGGCGGATAGCCGTCAGCCGCACTTTTTATCGCTATTTCCAAAGCCTGCTCAAGGCGGTCAAACCCTAAAAGAAACGGGCTGTTAAAAACAGATAATCGGGGCATAAATTTTCCTCAAACAGTTCATTGTGCTGCTTACCAGAATAGCTTAACACGCAGGGCAAAGACCACCAATTTCAAAAAAATAGGGAAGCAATATCCTGCTTCCCTATTCATATTTAATTTTGACCTAAAAGATGAAGTGCTAATTATCCTTAGGCAGGCGGCCTTCAGGCGGCTCGGGCGGTCTAATCCAACAGGCCGTGCCACGCGCCTTCAATTCATTGCAAACTTTCTCTGCTTCGGCGAAAGTCGCAAGGGGCCCGGCGTTTAATCTAAAGAAGAAACCATCTGGGTATTCACCGCGTCCCCCAAAATCCACCTCACTCCGGCGGGGCTCGATGCCTTCTAAAATATCTTTATTTTCACCGTAAAGGATTTTCCAACCTCGTACCAACTGCGATAGCTTGCGGTAAGCAGCAATTTGGATGGCCCAGCCTTCCGGCTCCAATAGTGGCGGAATATCCGGCAATACTTCAGGCTCGGGCAATGCTGTAAGTCGCGCAGCAGCCGCTTGACGGTTATCATTATCTGTTAACTCTAAATTACCCGCTTCGGATAAATCCTGACCCTGTTCGATGACCCCAGTTAAAAGGGCTTTCATGCGGGCCTCTGGCGGCAAGGCAAAAAGAGTGTCATAAAAAGTAAAAGTTTCATCGACGCTGATAGCGTCCAAATCAAGCCGGGCCATAGCCCTTGCCTCACTGCGGCGACCCGCAGTTAAATATGCAAGCGCAAGGTTTTGCCGGTCTCGTGGCCCAGCACGGCCACCACGGACCATTGTCTCTAACATCTCAATTGCCGTTGCGCTTTCACCAATGAGGGCCGTAAGTAATGCTTTGTTCGAATAGGCTGCCGGGTGTCCCGGCTCGCTTGAAAGAGCATCATCAAAGGCATTAAGCGCCCCACCCGCGTCGCCAACGGCGGCAAGCGCCACCCCACGACCTGTATGCGATGAGGCATCAAATGCTGATACAGATACGGCTTTTGAAAAGGCCGCAACAGCAGCTTCATAGTCGCCGATGGCCAAATAAGCTTTGCCAATTTCATGGTTAGCTGCACCATTACCTAACGCAGCTTCAGACTTTAAGGTGCTTAATGCCTCACTGTAGCGGCCCACCGCATTTAAAGCTCTGCCAAGTCCAACGCGAGCTTGCGCACCGCCGGTTGCTAAAGCTTGACGGTACAGTGCAATAGCCTCTGTGGCATTACCGTCAGCCATCGCCTGATCAGCGCGGGCCATAATGGACACGCCCTGTATGGCAAAAGCAGTTACAGTCAACGGTGATACGCTGGACAGCTCAGAAGCATGAAGCGACGATGGACTGAGGGTGAAAAACACCATGCCAGTCACCGCCACAAATTTATGCTTTAAGGTAAAACTGCCTGTTATTTTACCGGCCAATTTCATAAGGTTCGCTCCCTGAAAATCCTAATAATTACCTGAAAACTAGGTTCAATCATGAACTAGCAATAGAATCTGTGCAAGTTTTCTTACCAAACTTCTCTAATTTATGCAGTTTTTGGGGATATAGTATCATTTGGCATTGCCCCCCCACATACACACGTACCCTCACCCATTTCTGCGTCTAAATAGCGACTAAGAGCTTTCACCATAAGGGTTTGCAAACTTTCATGTTGCTTGGCGCCATAAAGCCGCAACCGCAAATGTAACTCTTCATCTATACGTAATGATGTATGAATGCGACCAACATTTTCGCCTCTGCCAGAGCCGCCTTTCTTACTTCTCTTCTTGTGCACCGGATTATATCGGCGCTTAACTTGTGTTTTTACAGGGCGCAAAGACTTAGTTGGCGGCATAATATTCATGGAGCTTTCCGCAGAAACCGGTGTTTGTTCTAGGCTGTCTTGTTCATTCGCCACAGGTATATCAATTACGGTAGGACTTACAGCTTTATCACTAACTTCCTTTGGCGTAGCCATTTCATCTAAAGATGGTGCAACATCCTCTTCAGGACTGGTAAAGAAGGATACCGGAGCAGGAAGAACCGGAGGAATGCCTAGCATCGACCGCTTCATGGATGGACGAGCCTCCCCTTTGCGCGCTAGTAAACTGGCGGATAAACTGGCCGACTTCATATTATATTCTCCTCATACTCAAAAAATGACTATTAATGCCGCGCTATAGAGGGTTCAACCCGACGTCCAAAACCAGGCCTGTGCACATTTGACTGCACCCGCGCAAAGGGGTTCGCAAGCACATGTCGCGTGGCGGTTCTCTCAAGACGTTCCCGTGTATAATGCCACAGGGCTTCTATCTCCATGGCACTCTTCGACTTCGGGTTTAACTCCATCGTTGTGCGCCCATCAATCATGCTTGCAGCAAAGTCTTGACGGTGATGAATATTAACGGGTGCCACGGTTCCATGCTGGGATAAGGCCACTGCGGCTTCTGCTGTTAATCGCCCACGCGGGGTTGCGCCGTTGATCACAAACATCAATGGCTTGCCTGACCTTTCGGCTAGATCAACTGTCGCCGCAGCAGCTCGCAGGTCATGCGGGCTGGGGCGTGTGGGAATTAACACAAGATCAGAAAGTGCAATCACCGACTGAATAGCTGCTGTTATCGCTGGCGGTGTATCAACTATGGCGTATTTGAAGCCCTGACTGCGCAAAATATCCAAATCTTGACTTAATCTGCCAACAGAGGTGTGGGCAAAAGAGGGTAAATCATTTTCACGCTCATTCCACCAGTCGGATAAGCTGCCTTGCGGATCCGTGTCAACCAGAACTACGGGACCATCTCCAGCCAATTCTGCCTGCACTGCTAAATGTCCCGAAAGCGTTGTCTTTCCGGAACCCCCTTTTTGCGATGTTACCGCCAAAATGCGCATCATGACACTCCATTCAATATTATTAGGGCCTTAAAAATACCCTAAACCTGAGTAATGTTGACCATCAGTCTACCGGATGGGTGTGAATGAAGATTTAAAACAAGAATACAATTTTATGCAGTTTTATTCTAAAATACTGCTAACTAGATTTCTGATGAGATAAAAATTAGACTATGACAAGCTAAAACCGTGAAATTTAAGAGGGTTACATGCATCGCATATTGATATTATCTGGGCTGTTTATGGTGTGGGCCACCAATGCTATTGTCCCACCACAAGCCGCAACAGCACAAGAACGTGCCAGCATTAGCTATGATCAAGCCCTATATCTAATGGAACAAGGCCGTGGCAATGAAGCCCTAGCCGCCCTTAAAGTTTATGCGTTGCAAGGAAATATGGAGGCTCATTATAAGATGGGCCAAATATACCGTTTGGGCTTGGGGGTGCCAATAAACCTACAACAATCCATGGTGCATTACCGTGATGGGGCTGATCGAGGCCACAGCCAAGCGGCCCTGACACTAGCAAATATCTTATATTTTGATTTATATAATCAACCCGGCAGTGTTGAAGAGGCCGTTGACCTATGGAAGGCGCAGGCCATAAAACGTCAAGGGCAAGCTTATTATATGCTGGGTAATATTTTCTGGACGGGGGAACGAGGTGTGCTGGCAGACCCTATTCTGGCATACGGCCTTATGTGGGAAGCAAGCCGTAAACGTGTGCGCGGGGCGATCGAAGGTGAGACGATCATGCGTGAAAAAGTTATTTTAAGAGATCGCATGCAAGGCCAAAAGGTTGTTGGTAATTTAGCAACCAATGGCTTTCCTAAAACACCGCTGGTTAGCGTCAATGCTCCCAAAGCCCCCGAAGGCCAATTATATGTTGATACTGGTCCAGCCAAAGGCCATTCTCGTAGAGCCCCTCCACAAGATTGGACGAATACATGGCGCATTTTAATCGGCGGGCGGGTTTCTCGGAAAAGCGCCAATCGCTTACGATCAGAAATTGGCGTAACCCTGCCTGGAATCGTTGGCGATCTTGTCTTCCATATTATGCCTGCGCCCAACCCCCGGGGTGATTTGGACCATTTACTGGTTGCCGGACCATTTAAAGACAATTATGAAGGATTGGTGCGCTGCAGCTATCTAAAACAATATGAATATCAATGTGAATCACTAGGGCCCACACGCCGGTAACCATTCAGTTTGGAGTTTTCTTTTATGTCTTTTCATAAGTTTATTGCCGAAATTCACAAGTGGGTTGGTCTTCTTCTAGTACAGCTTCTATTTTGGACAGCTGGTGGCTTTGTTATGAGCTACTTTGAGATCGAAAAAGTGCGCGGCGAGCATAAAGTGGTTGAACAGCCAAGCTATATTATTGCGCCTAACGCATATGACCCTGAGGTTATGAAGCAAATATTAGCGTCAAAGCCCGGAAGAATCAGCAACGTTTCTGCTACCCATCTATATGGCAAAGCTGTTTATAAAGTTGATTATAAAGACAAAAGTAGCGCTCTTTTTGACCCTCATACCGGCACCAATATTTCACCTCTTAACCAGCAAAGCATCAAAGAGATTGCCACAAAACTTTATAGTGGTGACAGCGAAATTCTCGCCCTAGAACTGCTACATGAAACAGGTATTGAATACCGCAGCAGCTTACCCGTTTGGAAAGTTGATTTTGCCGACAGTGATGAAACCAGCTTTTATTTCCACCCTGATACTGGTCGCTTAATGGCGAGACGAACCAAGCTTTGGCGTATCTATGACTTTATGTGGATGTTGCATATTATGGACTATGATGAACGGGATGATTTCAATCACCCACTGCTGTATATTTTCTCTGCGCTTTCCGTGCTTTTCATCATTAGCGGGATTTTCTTAATCTATTACCGTTTTAGCCGCCGTGATTTCCGGTGGCTGGGCCTAGGCAAATAATCTTAAAAAGGCACATCGGCTGAAAAACAAACCCGCTCCTGAGTGCGAGGATGCAAGAAGCTAAGCTTCAAAGCATGCAGCATCAAACGCGGGGCCCGACTTTCAACACTCACGCCGTCACAATCCGCCATATCACCGTAAAATCTATCCCCCAAAATAGGATGACCAAGTGCCAGCATATGAACGCGCAACTGATGGGTCCGACCCGTAATGGGGGTTAAAGAGACCCGGGTATAGCCATCATCAGACCGCTCTATAACTTTCCAGTGAGTAACCGCTGTCCGCCCTTCGGCCATGTCCACCATTTGCTTAGGTCTGTTTGGCCAATCACAGCGCAAGGGTTTATCGACCGTGCCACTGTCATCTTTCATATGACCCATGACACAGGCGATATATTCTTTGGCTGTTTTGCGGTCCTGAAAACCTCGGCTAAGATAGCGATGTGCATCAACACTGCGCCCCATGACCATAACCCCGGATGTATCCATATCTAGCCGGTGAACGGTTAAGGCACCAGGCAAGGCCGATTGAGCACGGCTTTCCAAGCAGTCCCGATGCGCAGGGTCTTTCCCCGGCACTGACAAAAGGCCCGCAGGCTTGTTCAGCACCAAAATATCATCGTCACTATAAATGATATCCAACAGTGGGTCTTGAGGTGGTCTGTAAATTAGCGGCTTCATATCCGCTTTCCTAACCCTGCTTATGGTGCGTGTCAAATAAGGATCAACCGTTGGCACAAAAGGGTAATTGCGAAGAAATCAGCACTGAAACATACTATGATAAAGTCTACCTTGAAACAGGGTGCCACCATGCCTAGGTTAGTAGTCTGATAAAAGTAAAACGCCGCATGCTGAAAGGGCTATATCCAATGCATAAAAACGCCATGAAATTTTATATCGATGGTAGGTGGGTGGATCCCATTACCCCAAAGTCATTGGATGTTATTAATCCCGCGACCGAACAGCCCATCGGCCAGATCAGTTTAGGCAGTGAGCAAGATGTAGACATAGCCGTTCAGGCAGCAAAGCGGGCCTTCGAGAGCTTCAGTCAAACCAGCAAGGATGACCGTATCGCCATGCTGGAGACAATCTTGCGGCTTTACAAAGAACGCTGGAATGATCTTGCATCCGTAATTTCCGCTGAAATGGGTGCTCCCATAAAAATGGCAACGAGCAGCCAAGTTGGTGCGGGCTTCGGTCAAATGAACAGTGTGCTGGAAGCCTTAAAAGACTTTGAGTTTGAACGTGAGGTTGGCCCGCGTATTATTGTCCGTGAACCTATCGGCGTTTGCGGCCTTATCACGCCGTGGAACTGGCCTATAAATCAAGTGGGGGCCAAGGTCGCTCCTGCACTTGCAGCGGGCTGTACCATGGTTTTAAAACCGTCAGAGATTGCCCCCTATGATGCCATGTTGCTCGCTGACATTATCCACGACGCAGGGGTTCCTGCGGGCGTATTTAACCTTATTAACGGTGAAGGACCAACTGTGGGAGCTGCCATGAGCGCCCACGCAGATATTGATATGATGAGCTTCACCGGTTCCACCCGCGCTGGCTCTGCGGTTGCCCAAGCCGGAGCGGCGGGGGTCAAGCGCATCGCCCAAGAGCTTGGCGGCAAGTCAGCGAATATATTATTGGATGATGTAGACTTTGAGAAAATAGTGATGCGGGATGTATTTACCTGCATGGGTAATACGGGCCAAAGCTGCAATGCTCCTACCCGGATGCTTGTTCCCCAATCTAGAATGGAAGAAGTGGCAGCGATTGCAGCCAAAACAATTAGCAAAATAAAAGTTGGTGATCCAGCCAGCACGGAAACCCATATGGGTCCGCAAGTGTCTGAGCTGCAATGGGGGCGCGTGCAAAGCTTAATCGGTATGGGGATTGATGAAGGTGCCCAAGTTATTACCGGTGGTCTCGGCAAACCCGACGGGTTAGAAACAGGCTATTATACTCGGCCAACCATATTCGCTGGGGTCACCAATGACATGACTATTGCCCGCGAAGAAATATTTGGTCCCGTCCTGTCTATCATTGGCTACAAAGATGAAGAAGATGCGATCGCCATTGCCAATGATACGCTTTATGGCCTTGCGGGCTATGTATCCTCAGCGGATCATGACCGGGCTGTTGCCGTGGCACGGCGCATTCGAGCAGGGCAAATAATGGTCAATGGACCCGCTTGGGACATTAATGCGCCCTTCGGTGGTTACAAACATTCAGGCAATGGCCGCGAGGGTGGCATATTCGGCCTTGAAGACTTCTTGGAGACCAAGGCTATCATTGGCGGTGTTGTGCCAACCTAACCCACTATCCTTATTATTTAGCCATCACTCCCTGGGCCTCTCCCTAGGGGATCATAGGTTATGGCTATTGTATAAATTTCCTTGAAATAGCTAAATATTGCATTGATTTGCTGCGTTGCAGCAAAATAAATATATTAGTAACTAATTGATTTATATGAATATATATTGAAATTTG
This sequence comes from Alphaproteobacteria bacterium, assembly GCA_021774735.1. GTDB lineage: Bacteria > Pseudomonadota > Alphaproteobacteria > Sphingomonadales > Kordiimonadaceae > JAJFIS01. The sequence goes on from JAJFIS010000025.1 coordinate 36,717, forward strand.
AAATTATTTTCTATATTTTTGAAAATAATAATTGACGCAGTGCAGCATTTTTACTATAACTCCTCTCAACGCAGCGGAACTGGCCTAATGCCAACCGCCAAATGAATTAACAGGAGACGAACCATGGCTAATGCAAAAATTGCTTTACCTCAGATCGACGAACTTAAAGATATTTTCAATCTTGCTGTAAAAGGCAATCGTTCCCTTATTGAAAAGCAAGTTGAATTCGCTCAAGCAAATGCAAATCATTTCTTTGATAGCTTGCGCACAGTGACTAGCTCAGAAGACCTAACATCAGCCGGCCAGAGCCAAGTTAAGATGGCAATGGAAGGTGTTGAACGCTCCATGGAGCAGGTTCGCGAATTAGCACAGCTTGCCAACGGCAATCGCAAAGAGCTTCAAGAAGCTGTAAAAGATTATCTGCCATCGATGCCTGGTAGCAAGTAATAGATATTTGCCTGCGCCAAGCAGGTAATGCATAGGGGGCGTCCGGTTATCCCCCCCATCTATATACCCTTAACTGGACGCCCCCGACGACCTGACTCTATAATGTCAGGTCGTCTTTTGCGACCCTTCTAATGCAATTACTTTGACTTATCAGCATATGTCGCCAAACTAATGTTTCAGCTAAATGCAAAGGACCCAAAATGGAACAGTTGAGCCCAATCGACGCATCTTTCATCTATATGGATGGCAATAATCAGCCAATGCATATATCAGGTTTAAACATTTATGATCCGTCGACTATTCCGGCCGACCGCTTGAATGAAAATGGTGTCCTGTCGCATAAAGAAATTTTGCGCACTTTTGAAAAAACATTGCCAAAAATTCCTGCCATGCGCAAACGCTTGATCCGGGTCCCCGCTGATCTCGACCATCCTTATTGGGCAGATGACCCTGATTTTTCTCTTGAATTTCATGTACGCCATATTGCCCTGCCAAAGCCCGGTGATTGGCGGCAGCTGTGCATTCAAGTGGCACGTTTACACGCCAGACCCCTAGATACCAATCGCCCCTTGTGGGAACATTATGTTATCGAAGGCCTCGACAATATCCCTGGAATTCCCAAAGGCTGTTTTGCAATTTTTTCGAAAATTCATCACGCGCTTGTTGATGGGGCATCGGGTAGTGACTTCATTGGTGCCACCCATACGTTGCGCCCTGAAGATCCGCCTTATGAAGTAGAAGACACATGGACCCCCAAACCTTTGCCCACTACACCCGAAGTGCTATTGAAGTCTTACTTAGACACTGTCACCAACCCTATGAAGCTGGTCGAATCAGTTTCTAAGGTTACAAAAACAATAACGCGCTTTGGCCAATCTATTGCTACGGGTAAATATCAACGCCCACCGAAAAAGGCTGTTACACGCTTCTCTGGTGGCCTATCGCCAAACCGAGTTTTTGATGCGCGTGTTTTCCCGCTTAAAGTTATCAAGCAGATCAGCAAAGCATCAAATGCAACGGTTAATGATGTTCTTGTAACCATTACCAGTGGTGCTGCTCGTAAATATCTACTGGGCAAAGGTGAGCTTTTGGATGATCGTTTGACCGCTATTATTCCGATGAACATCCGCTCTGAAGCAGAAAAAGGAGCCAACGGCAATCAAGTAGCAACGCTGTCTAGTGAGATTGGTTGCCACATCGAGGACCCTATTGAGAGGCTTGCTTTTGTCCATGGTGCCATCCAAAGTCAAAAAGAATTTACTAACGCTCTTGGTGCCCGCGAAATAATCGATTCGATCGGCACAGCCCCTGCCGCCTTGATGTCCCTTGGGATGCGCGCAGCAGTTATGTCGGGCAGTTCAGAAATGAACGCCTTAGTACCAGGCAATATGACCATTACCAATGTACCTGGGCCACAAATACCCCTGCATTTTTGCGGCGCTAAAATGGTTGCTATGTTTGGCGGCGGCTGCATTTTGACCGGTGCTGGTCTGTTTATCATCTTATTAAGTTATAACGGCATGATATCCATGAGCGTCACTAGCGACAGAGCAATGATGCCCGACCCTGATGTATTTGCTGATTATCTGCAAGAAAGCTATGATGAACTGGTGCGTGCCACATTGGGTGAAGATGCTCTTGTTGCGCTTGACCCCAACCAAACAGAGACCGCCTTTGAAGTACCGCTTGCAAAATTACCACGGACACAAGTTGCGGTTAAGGCAAAAGCTGCTCCAAAGAAAAAGGCTGTAAGGAAGGCTACGGCCCAAAAGGTGGCCCAAAAGACGGCTAAAAAAACTGCGCCCAAGAAATCAGTGGCTAAGAAAATTGCAACGCGCAAAACCACGCTCAAAAAGGTTAAAGCTAAGAAAGCCTCACCTAAAAAAGCTGCTGCATCAAAAGTAGCCACACTTAAGAAAAAAATGAACCCCTAATACCAAATACCTAAAATTACAATTTACGTCATCATGCGGCCCTGAATATTTTCGGGGCCGTTTGCCATTTAAATGCTGCATAGCAATATAAATTATTTATATTTCGCGTTAAAATTACTATATACTTACTAATACACTGAACTATATGCATTATTTATTTTCTAAAATAAGTTAGAAAATAATTGACGCAGTGCAGCATTTTTGATATACCTTACTTCAATACAGTTATTTATGCCCATACACATCCCGATTGGAGAGATATAATGACCGAAGTAAAAACAGCAAAAACTGACGTGAAGACAATTAAAGCGCCAGCTTCTAAAGCCCCTAAAGCAAAGCGCAAGGTAGCCGCAAAAGTGAAAGTTGCTGCCAAACCAGCAGCCAAAAAAACCCGGGTTAAAAAAGCCCGCGCGAAAAAGGTCGTTTTCGAAACGCCTAAAGTGGAAAACAACAGCAAACTAAATAAAGTTTCTACGCTTACTGTTAAGAACATTCGCACCATCAGCAACAAAGGCATCGACTTTAGCCAAGATAACGTCAACCGCGTTTTTGATGGTATCCGCAATATTATCAACGCAAAAGGCCTCGCATCTCTTGGCCGTGCACAAGTAAAATTACTTGTTGAAAGCATCGAATCTGACATGGACCATGCCCGTGATGTTGCCAAGATTGCTAATGAAGGCCGCAAAGAAATTCAAGACCTAACAAGTGATCTGCTACCAAAGTGGGGCCGCAAGGACGCCGCTTAGTATATCTGACATTTGGCCTTCCTCCAGCTGGTCATACAAAGAAAAAGGTTCAACCAATTTGTGGTTGAGCCTTTTTTACATGAAGAGCCCTAGAGATATGGATTTAGACCTTGGAGGCCTATTTCAGACGACGGCAGGTTTTGGGTAAACAATCCGCTGCCAAGCTGACTTTTTAAAAGGCTTCCAACTATCTTGACTTTGAGCCATTCGGTCCATGATCACACGCAACGTTGGGCCGTGCATCCCCATACCAACATGACTTGCTATAACTTCAACATTTTCTCTAAAATCCGATGTTGGCTCTACACATGTCCGCCAATTCACGACGCCGTCCATTTTGGAATAAACGCTGGTCGTGGGCACATGTAACGGGTGGCCCATTTCTTGCGATTCCATTTCCACAGCTTCTTTGAACTGGTACCCCATCGCCATTTCAACAGCGCCGTAAGCCCAGCTACTTTTGCCCTGATTTATAGCGCCATAAGGACTACCTAGCGTCACAACAGATTCAACCATTTCAGGCTTGTCCCGCGCAATAGAGCGCGCATAAATGCCGCCTAAACTTTGGCCAACAAGGCGAAGCTTTTGGCCGCCATGATCGGCTGATATTTTGGCAATACGCCCTTCAAGAGCGCTCAAAACATGCCAACGTGGCCCCAAATTGATCCCTAAGTCCCATCCGTAAGCTTCATAACCAAATTTTTTCATCAAACCGCGCATAATGGCCGTGGAGCGGTCTCCTGTGCCAAACCCTGGCAGAACCAATATTGGCTCACCGTTCCCTCGCGGAACATTTGACATGAAAAACCCTGCCCAACTTAATGTAGACAGATCTGTTACCGCGCGAACCCCTTCGCTTGCTGCCAGCAACACTGACGGCTTTTTATAGCTACGTTGCATTCTTCTTCCCCTGTTTACTCATGCAGGTTTGCCCATACTTTCATTTTCACCTGCTCCCCTTGAGCTCGGTAATAGATTAGACAAACTGCGCATTACAAAATCAACTGTGACCCCACCTAGGTCAATCACTGAAAGCGCCGACCCAAAGGGTAGCTTCCAGCTTTGCATAAAAATTAATGATCCAAAAATTAAAATGGCTGTGGCTTCAGGCTCGCACCAGCCGATACTGCCATCTTTCACACCGCTGCGGAGCAAACTCGCCAAACGATTGACGTTATCTTGCAGGTCTTGCTTTAATTCATCGCGGTGGATTTCCTCCAAGAAGCTCGGCTCGCCCGGCATAGCCCAAAATTCTTGCTCGCGGATATCAACGAGCGTGTTCTTAACAAAATTTTCGACCTTTCGCAGGCCGGAAACATCCAAATTTTCAGCTCTGGTCAAATTCTCACCAACCAGATTATAGGTTGCCTTTAAACATTCAAAAGCCAGATCTTCCTTGCCGGTAAAATAATAATAAAGCGCCCCATTGGTCATATCCAATTGCTTGGCAACCGCTTTCAGGGAGGTTTCATGGTAGCCCATATCAGAAAGCAACTTTGAGGCTGCCCGCACAATAGATACACGTTTGGCACTTGGCTGGCCACGCTTAGAAGTTTTTGATTTTACCGCTGAAACTGTTTTTTCTATGGGCTTGTCTTTTGCCTTTAGACCACGTTTTTTGGCCTTGGGCCGCTTTTTAACTTGGGCACGCTTTCTTGCTTCAGGCTTCGCTTTAGCGCCTCCCGCAATGCCCTTTGCACTTTTATTTTCTGCATGGTTCGTCATTTAAATAACGTCATTCCCAAGATCAAAAGTTATCGGTCATATTTGGCACCTACACCCTTCCCGTAATGCGGGCCAGCATGGCTGAAGCACTAAAGAACCACCAGCACTTATACCGAACATGTCATTATTCTAATCATGATTAGAATAAGCTGTCAAAGCTTTACATGACAAACATCTCGATTAATGCAAGCATTGATACTTCATGCAATGCACCACTTGGTCATCAAGAGGAATATTTAATGCGCGATATCATACGCTTATTACAAATCGTAGCCATTTATGGCGCGGGCCCTGATGACACCGAAGGAGGGGAATTTCTTTCCCAGCATCCGGTCCAACAAGATGATGACGATGACTTTATAGCCCGCGATGAAATTGACGATAATTTCCTGTGGCTTGCATGGCATAACAGCGAAGAACATTTAGCTGAAACACTTAATTATAATTTACAGCCGTCTGATGTAGTAAACACCACCCTTATAGGGGATCAATTATCCATCGAGATGAATGATGAAAAATTTTACCCGCCCCTATCAACAGCGGAACATAATAGCTACATCATATTTTCGTCGATCGCACATTTGCTGCGTGACCGTTATGATTTTTGGCTGGCAAAAGGCCTGATGCAAGTGGACGTACATGCTATATTGATAACCACTAAGGCCGAAAGCGAAGAACTAATGTCGAAATATGCGGCATTGGCGAAGCAATATTTCATGCCCTTTGAAATTGGCCATGACTATTTCACCGGCATCAACATTCCTTATAGTGGCTGTGAGGGTCATAACCCGCTCTTTGATACACAACGCCGTGCTATTCTGCCCACTCTCTCCCGCATCAAAGAGCAACACACTTTGAGAGGTAAGGAGCTCCTGGCTGAAAATAAACAACGGCAACAGTGGCTTGAAGATATCACAAACAATATTAGCACTGCAAATATTGACCCCAGTGCCATTTCCTTGGCCTGTGCGAGGTTTGATAAAGCAGAGGCGCAAAGCCATAAAATTTATGAAGAGAAAATAGCCTGTCTGCGCCGTGAGATCGCAGAAATTATACAGCCTGATTAATACTATTTGCTTCATTAGCCTATAGAAGGCCCCATTTTGCCAATAGGGTCATCAATAGATGTAGGCGGTTCCGTGAACCATACTGGTCCTTGACTAGACATGTATATACAATCTTCTAATCGCACCCCAAATTCACCGTAAATATAGATACCCGGCTCATTGGAAAAGCACATGCCGGGGGCAAGTTTAGTGATTTCACCGTGAACAAAATTCACAGGCTCATGGCCGTCCATGCCAATACCGTGACCGGTGCGGTGGCTGAGACCCGGCGTTTGGTAACCGGGTCCATAGCCCAATGTTTCATAATATTTGCGCACCGCATCATCCACTTCGCCCGCAGCTGTTCCAAGCTTAGCCGTATCAAAGGCGATTTGCTGACCTTTGCGCACGGTGTTCCAAACTTCTCTTTGGCGCTTAGATGCTTCACCAAAAACGAAAGTGCGCGATATGTCCGACTGGTAGCCATGAACACTGGTACCGCAGTCCATCAGCACCGTTTGACCATCGGTCAAAGTTTGCGGCTGATTGGTACCGTGAGGATAGGCACTGGCACCACCAAAAAGCGCCATTGTCCAAGTGCCAGAACCACCAAGCTGGTTTTGCGCGCCCCGCATCAGCTTATTAACGTCCGCCGGCGTCATGCCAACTTCCAGTGATTGCCAAACATGATTATACGCCGTCAGTGTTACTTCATTGGCCGTGCGCATCAGCTTCAACTCAGCATCGGACTTATACATCCGGCAACCCCTTGTGATAGCTTCCGCGCTGACAATTTCTTGAGTGCCAGTTCGCTTGAGACCCTTGACGACCATATAGCGCACCGTATCTTCAAGGCCGATACGCCCACCGGCAACACCACGGTCCGCGAGTATCTGCTGCACCCGCTTAAAGGGATCTTCATGCTCGTGCCATGGGCGCACATCATCGCCGAAGGTTAGGCTTTCACGCACACTCGGTTCTTCAAAATAAGGGGTTACAATGCCGATATCGCCCGCGCGGGGGATAATAACTGCGGTTAAACGCTCACTACGCCACCAGCTAATGCCGGTGAAATAGACCATGGCCGAGCCCGGCTCTATGAGTATGGCATCGATCTTATGCACCGCCATCAGGGCTTGTGCTTTGGCTATTCTCGCCTTTCGTTCCGTAACCGTAATGGGTGACGCATCGCCGATTATAGATTTTAAAGCATTAGGTTTTTGTTTATCACTGGCGCGTGCGCCTACCCCTGTGCCAACTATCGCGGCCAAGCCAGCACCAACGCCCGCTAACTTTAAGAAATCACGTTTATCCATGTCGCCCACCCTTAAAAATAATGTTCAGATGGTAACTTAATCGGTGGCGGTCACCGCGCCAAGGGCTTATTGTCCAACCCCCAAAAAGACCATGGTGGCAAACAGCGTTAGCGGCGCGACAATGATCGAAAGCAATATCATGCTGGCCACCCGGCGCGGGGCAATATTGTTCTGCAGGGCATAGCTATAGGGAATGAGACCCGCAGGCATGGCGGCGAACAGGGTCGCCACACCAAGCCATAAAGGCGTCAAATGAAAGACATAAGCGCCGAGGAGATAGACCCCGAGCGGCATCAATAATATTTTGATCAGCACCCCAACACTGGCTTGCGGCATGTCGCCGTCTAACTTAACGGTGGTTAGCGAAAGACCAACTGAAAAGAGACCCACGGGCGCGGCGGCAGCGGCGGGCAAGGCCAAAATACTGTCGAGCCAATCAGGGTACGGCAGGGCAAAGGCCGACCAGATAATGCCGATGACCATACTCATCACTATCGGGTTTTCACGGATCGACAGCAACGATTTTAACAAAACTCTTCCGCTTGATATTTCCACGCCGCCCACCGCATATCGGTGCCGCTGCACCAATAATGTTGTAACAACCAACAGGGTCAGCGAATGCAGGCTGAAGATCACCATCAACAGCCGCACGCCCTCTGCGCCGTAAGCCCCTTCCATGATCGGAATGCCGACAAAGGCGGAGTTGGCGAAACAGCTGGCGAAAGCGAACATGGCTTGTTCGTCCAGCGGCTGCTTGAAGAGATAGCGCCCGATGAGCACCGACAGCGCATAAACCACCAGCATGGCGCTATAATAAGCCGCCACCAGATATATTTCAGCCACCGGCAGCTCCCGCCCCGCCATAACGCGGAACAAAAGTGCTGGCACCGCCACATACCATACGAAGGCAATCAGTGCTTTGGTCGAGCGCTCATCAAACAGGCTGGTGCGACCAAGGATGAACCCTGTCGCGATCAACACAAAGACCGGCGCTAAGATAGTAATGACTTCAATCATGCGCTCACTGTTAGGTAAAAGCGATGCGAGCGCAAGACTTAAAAAGCATGTGATAAAACTGCTAATAATAGATATTCATGCATATTTCTGTTTTTCATATCAACTTAACATACTGATAATACATATATATTTGAATGTATTTCAATTAAGATCAATCATTTGACCTTAATTGTTATTTTTGCTATTATGCAAATAAGATCAATCATTTGAGCTTAGGTGGAGTTATGCTGGAACTTACTGATGTTGAGATTAAAAATCGAATGCGTTTCGATAATCCGTGGTGGGATGACCCTACCATAGAGCCCACCGTGTTTACCAAACGCCGGGTTTATTTTGAGCCCTTATTAGAGTTACTTACGAACCATGACCTTCGCCGCGCGGCGGTTTTAATGGGCCCTCGCCGTGTGGGGAAAACCGTTCTGCTGCGCCAATTAATTTCGCAATTGATTGCGGACGGCGTGCCGACAACATCCATCATGTATTTATCGCTGGAAAACCCTGTTTTTCAGGACCTGCGGTTAGAGCAATTATTCGACTATTTCAAAGAGCGCTTCGGGCATTCTCGTGACGCTGTACTTTATGTGGTTTTTGATGAAATTCAATATCTGAAGAATTGGGAGCGCCACCTGAAAGTGATGGTCGATGACCCCTATAGCAAAACACGCTTTATCGTTTCTGGCTCTGCTGCGGCTGCCTTAAAGCGCAAAAGTCGGGAATCTGGTGCGGGTCGCTTCACAGACTTCCTGCTGCCACCGCTGACATTTTATGAATATTGCGAGTTTAAAGACTTTGACCCCACCATTGACTGGGATATTGATGAACTGAATGAATATTTTGTTCATTATTTGAATTATGGTGGTTTTCCCGAAATCGTCTTTGACAAAGGAAAGGAAGCCAACCTCTCACAACATTTGGGCCAAGATATTATCGACCGGGTGTTACTGCGCGACCTGCCGAGCCTTTATGGTATCGCGGATCCAGTTGAGCTGAACCGATTTTTCAGAGTTTTAGCCCTTAACACAGGCCAAGAAGTATCGCTTGAGGCACTCAGTAAAAAATCAAATGTATCTAAAAACACGCTTAAAAATTACTTGGAGTACCTAGAGTCCGCTTTCCTGATTTTCCGGCTCGACCGGGTCGACAAAAGCGGTAGAATATTCAAGCGCGCCACTACCTTCAAAATTTATCTCACCAATCCATCCCTGCGCACGGCGCTTTATGGCCCCATGGAAGAAAGTGACAAAAATTTCGGCGCGCTGGTAGAAACCGGATATTTTGCCCAAATGCTTCACTCCGACATGGGCATGACTGATTTTTACGCCCGCTGGGATACAAAAGGGGCTGAGGTTGATCACGTAACCCTTGATTTTAATACAATGCGCCCATACAAAGCCATAGAAATTAAGTGGTCTGACCGGATTGTTAATCACCCAGAAGAGCTAAAGGGATTAAAAGCTTTCATAAAAGCAAACCCAAAAATAACTGAAAATGAGGACAGTCTAGATCTACTTGTTAAATCGAAAACGGGCAGCTTAAATATCAATGGCGCAACTATTAATGTGTATCCTGTATGCCAATTTTGTTATTATTTATCAGCAGCAATGAGCAAATATTATCAAGATGGTGGTATAAATTTACTCCTAAAAGCCTTTCATATCCGTTCGCAATTCAAAGAGCGTCTAAAAGACACCACAAGAAGCGAGCCATGACAGCCCGCTTTAATGAGGTTCTAAATCTATTGGCAAGACTTAGTCATAGCTGGGTGGCTCGGTGACCTTGCCGCGATTTTTGAGCAGTTGTAGGCGCAGGGCATTCAGCTTGATGAAGCCTTCGGCGTCGCGTTGGTCATAAACACTGTCAGCCTCAAAGGTGACATGCTCCATGCTGTATAGGCTGTAAGGGCTCTTGCGGCCCACCACATGCACACCGCCCTTGAACAACTGTAATCGCACCGTGCCAGCGACAAATTCTTGGCTGGTGTCGATCAACGCTTGCAACATATTGCGCTCAGGGCTGAACCAAAAACCATTATAGATCATCTCGGCGTATTTCGGCATGATCTGATCTTTGAGGTGCATGGCGCCCTTGTCCAAAGTGATCTGCTCGATGCCTCGGTGCGCGGCCAGCATGATGGTGCCGCCGGGGGTCTCATATATGCCGCGCGACTTCATGCCAACGAAGCGATTTTCCAGCAGGTCAAGCCGCCCAATGCCGTGGCGCTTGCCGAGCTCGTTTAGTTTAGTGAGTAGCATCGCTGGGCTGAGCGCGACGCCGTTCACCGCAACAGGGTCACCCTTTTCAAACTCAACCTCGATATATTCTGGTGCATCAGGGGCCGTCACGGGGTCATCGGTGCGGGCATAAACATATTCTTCCGCCGCCACCCATGGGTCCTCCAGCGCTTTGCCTTCGCTTGAGGTATGCAGCAGGTTAGCGTCCACACTGAAGGGGCTTTCGCCGCGCTTGTCCTTCGGGATCGGAATTTGATGCTTCTCAGCAAAATCAATCAGGTCGCTGCGGCTGTTCAGCTCCCATTCCCGCCACGGGGCGATGACTTTAATTTCGGGGTTTAGGCCATAGTAACCAAGCTCAAACCGCACTTGGTCGTTGCCCTTGCCGGTGGCACCGTGGCAAACCGCGTCGGCGCCGGTCTCTTTGGCAATTTCAATCTGGCGCTTGGATATCAATGGCCGCGCAATGGCAGTGCCGAGCAGATACATGCCCTCATAGACCGTGTTGGCGCGGAACATGGGAAAGACATAATCGCTAACGAACTCTTCGCGCAGGTCTTCGATATAAATTTCTTTAATGCCCAGCATCTCCGCTTTTTTGCGGGCCGGTTCCAGCTCCTCGCCTTGGCCGAGGTCAGCGGTAAAGGTCACCACTTCACAGTCATACGTAACCTCAAGCCATTTTAGGATGATGCTGGTGTCTAGCCCACCGGAATAGGCCAAAACTACTTTGTTGATCTTTTGTGTCATTAAGGGAACCTCACACCTAGTTAAATTTTGCGGAGCCCATATTAGCACAGCACCGCAAACCCGGCCCTGCGCCGGAAAGTCGCGCGAGTATAGACTTAAAATATATGCCGTCAACCGGGCAATTAGTTAGGCGAGATTCTCCTGTGTTTCACTGACCTAACAGCAGGGCAGAGCTGTAAAAGATCGCTTGGCAATTGCGGCCGCTTATGAATATTATCATGAACAGCTATTTACATAGGAATGATCTGCATGAAACTACTTTTGGGGTTATTGATTGGTTTGGTTTTTCTAAATACTGGCACCGCTAAAGCCAATGAAGATAAAGAAAAATCATTCGATTTTATTGTGCGTTGTGTTGGATATTTGACGTTAAAAGTAAAGTCAGGGGAATTAAGCGGTTCAGAAGCCAATAAAACATTACGGCAGGAACTATCCATTAAAAATCTTAAATTTTTTACTTTGGCCGGTGGGGCCATTGGAAAAGACCTGAATATTTCTCACAAACAAATAATGGAGAAGTTTGAGGAAGAATATGAAAGTTGGAGGCTTATTATGAAAGTCGGCTCAGAACGTGAAGATATGATGCCATATGGCTTACTAAAAGCTTACGAAATCGAATGTTATGAGGGAGGCACTATTTACGCAGAAGCAAATGGCGCCATTATAGCAGCAGGCTTGGAACAGGAAGCTGCTGATATTTTTGGAAACTAATTTCTGGCTATGATCGAAGAAGAACTGATGTCGATTTGGGGGTAATTCATGGATTTTATTAAAGCGTTATGGCGCGGGAAAAAAAGCTTAGCTTTCACTTTTTGGCGCATGTACGTCATGATGCACTTAGCATTTACAGCATTTTATATGTTGTTAGATATGCTTGGGGTTTATAATGAAATAACGGATGTTGAATATTTTTTACTACAAGTTTTTGAGGTAGCAACTTTCATTTACACGATGTTTATCTTGGTTTGTTTAGGGCGATGTGCGGCAAACTATACCAATAATGAAGAGATAAATGATACCCAAACTGGATGGGGTCGCTTGGTCGTAATACTTGTTGCATTTGGTTGGATAAACTTGCTCTTTCAATTTGCTACAATGGTGTGGGGCTATAACTAACCTTCTCCAGCCGCAATCATCGTATCAGGTTTTACCTCACCCACCCTTAAGCCACCAGCCCCGTTGAAGCGGCAAGTGCACGGCGCGCGTCCGCCTTGCTGACTTTTTCACTTGCGGATTTTAGCTGACCGCAGGCGGCCATGATATCGCGGCCACGAGGCGTGCGAATGGGGGCTGAAATACCACCGCCGTAAACAATATCGCTGAAGCGCTTAATTTGTTTCCAGCTGCTGCATTCATAATTAACCCCCGGCCAAGGGTTGAAGGGGATCAGGTTTACCTTGGCAGGCAGATCATATTGCTTGAGCAGGCGCACTAATTCGCGGGCATCATCGTCGCTGTCATTAATGCCTTTCAGCATGACATATTCAAAGGTGATGCGCCGGGCGTTGTGAGCCCCGGGATAGTTAGCGCAGGCGCGCAATACTTCGTGGAGGCCATATTTTTTGTTGATCGGCATGATGTCTGAGCGCACATCGTCGCGCACCGCATGCAGGCTAACCGCCAAGTTAACGCCGATCTCCTTACCGCAGCGCTCCATATGCGGCACCACACCGCTGGTGGAAAGCGTGATGCGGCGGCGGGACATTTGAATGCCCTCCGGGTCCATCATAATCTCGAGCGCTTTTTTGACATTGTCGAAATTATAAAGCGGCTCGCCCATGCCCATCATAACGATATTGGTGATGCGGCGGCCAAGGGTGGGATCGTCCCATTCACCGAGGTCATCGCGGGCGACCAATAGCTGCGCGACAATTTCAGCGGCGGTGAGGTTACGCACAAGGCGCATGGTGCCAGTGTGACAAAATTTACAATTAAGTGTGCAGCCCACTTGGCTTGAAATACACAGGGTGCCCCGGTCTTCATCGGGGATATAAACCGCTTCGGCCTCATTGCCGTCAGCGAATTTGATCAGATATTTGCGGGTGCCATCTTCGCTATATTGCGCTTCGCTAATCTCGGGCCGCTTGATGAGAAAATGCTCCGCCAGCAGCGCTTTGATATCCTTCGAGATATTATGCATCGCCGCAAAGTCGCTAACCCCACGGTGGTAGAGCCAGCCCCAAATTTGCTTGGTGCGCATGTTCAAGGCTTTATCCGGCACGCCAATATCTGCCAGCGCTGCTTTCAGCGTCTCGCGGTCAAGGCCGAGAATATTAAGCTTACTGTGCGGGTCAATATCGACGCGCGGCTGGACAATAGGCTCATCGCCTGTTGGGTGGGTTTGCATTTTATTTCACCTTGCCTTTTGATGAGACTAAAGCTCGCCGCCAGGACGTTTATAAGCCCCCCAGCGTTCCACCGGGTGGGCGGTTATTTTCCATGCGCGGCTTATACGCTCAAGCAATAGCCTTAGGCAAGCTTTAAGGCGGCAGCCTCCGCGAGCTCAGCCTTGCTCTTGAGGCCAAACAGTGGCCGCAGCAGGCCGGAGGGGCGAATGACATAATGATAGGTGAGGCCACAGCCCACCGCCGTCAGCATCGTCACAAGGGTGAATTCTAGCCCCTTACCCAGTGCCATGGGGGTCAGAGCAACACCCGCCAGAATGATCACCGTTTGGTGGAGAATATAATAGGGGTAAACCGCTTGGCTAAGGTAAGTGAGAAGCTTACTGGAGCGATTAAGGTACGCTTGCGCCAAGCCCATCAGCGCCAAAATAACCACCCACATATAAACCACCCGGCCTATGCGCGCTGCTAGCAGTAATGTCTCATTCTCTGTTACATAGGCCCAATTGTTCCACCCAATGGTCAAAGAAATGCCCAAGATAAGGACGAGCCCCAATGTCACCCAACGATAGCTTTGAACTGCATCCCAAAAAACACTGCTTTTCGCGGCCCAGAAGCCCAACATAAAAATACCAAAATATTTGGCGTGGTTTGCCCAGTCATTGACCAAAGCATTGGTCGTCGGGAAACCATCCGCCAAGGTAAAGCGGATGAGTGCGAACAGCAAAACCGGGGTTATGATCAACATCGGACCACGCACGAGGACATCAAAACCGCGCTGCATTGCGGCCCAGCCATGAGCTGGTATCAGCTTCAAAAGCAGCGCTAAGGTCAGGCTATAAGCCATGATATAAACCAGATACCACAGATGGTTCCAAGTGGGCGTAATGGGAGTATAGGCTTGGTCCAAGCTCAAGTAGCTCAGATAAAAATCCATGAAGCTACCGCTATGTTCGCCGAGACGCAGCACCTCAAAATAGGTTTGCGGCGGCACGATGACCAATATACCAAAGGTGAGCGGTACAAATATCCGCTTGAAGCGCGAGCGGACAAAATCTCCTGTGCCTATTTTCCCCAACAAAAACTTCACCGCCACACCCGAGATGAAAAACAGCAGTGATAAGCGCCAAGGATTGAGGAGCCGCATCAGGCTTTCCCCGGTGTCGCTGGCGTACATGCTTTTCACATGCCAGCCCCAGCTGACATAAAACATGCCGACGTGATAAAATATCAGCAGACCAAAAGCGATAACCCGGAGCCAATCGAGATCATGGCGCCGTTTGTTTTGGGCCTCAGTATTTGTTCCCATTAAATGTGTCATTATTTTTATATCCTATTTTTCATGGGTGAGGCCCCATTGCCTCGCTGTCGTAAAAAACACCATAGCCACCGCGATGAAAAACCACCAGCCAAATGGGGTGAACAGCAGCTGGCTGTGACGGATACAGGCGCATATGGGCCGAACGGCAGCAGGATGGGGTGAACGGCAGGTGTCACTATCACAATCATGCTTTCCAAATTTACTGGTGGGCTATATCATTGCCGCCATGGAAAATAACAATGATACAAATGGCACAATTGAGCGTGAGCAAACCGATTATGGCGCGGTGCTGCGAACCTACTTAGTGTCGGCGGCTCTGCTGTCCTTGCTCGGTATTATGCTAGCGCTCAGCGAAATTACCGATGCAGCCCGCACGGGGGCGGACCTGCCCAGTGGTCGCTTTTGGGTCAATGAAATGTCGGGGACTTTAACCTGGCTGCTCGCCCTGCCGCTGGTAAACCATTTAGCAGCAAACACGCTGCTTAAGGACATAGGCTGGCCGCAAAAAGTTATGCGCTTAGCCATTGGCCTCGTGCTTTGCTCCGCCGTCCACATAACGGCCATGATGGTCATACGCTACGGCATTTACACCCATATTTGGGGTCAACCGGCCATGAGCCTGCCGGACTATAGCGGCGGCATCCTCTATGAATTCCGCAAGGACATCGTCGCCTTCACGGTCTTTTTGTTGATCTTCACGGGGAGCCGCCTGCTGGCGGAACAACATGCCGCGCTGTCTGAGGCCGCCCGCCGCAATGCAGGCGCTGGGCGCATCATGCTCAAAAGTGGCGGTACAAGTATATGGCTCAACTGCGCCAATTTCATTAGCGCCGAGGCGGCAGGCAACTATGTTAATATCAGCGCTGAGGGCGGCGATTATTTCGTCCGCATGACCCTGTCGCAGTTAGCGAAGGACCTAAGCGACGCGGGCGATGCACCAACCCGCTGCCACCGCTCTTGGCTCATTAGCCCCAGCCATATCGAGCAAGTCAGGCCCACCGGCGACGGTGATTATGTCATTACGCTAAAGGGCGGCGCGAGCGTCCCCGGCAGCCGACGCTTAAAAGCGAGCTTCCTTTAGCCGCAAGCCTTGGTGATGGCGTTGTAAGCGGCGGTGAAGCCCGATAGGCTGTAAGTGTCGGTGGTGCGGGTTCCCCGGGCGCTGGCGCCGTCGACGCGCAAGCGGCTGCCGCGTTTCATCGCCGCTGCCATGGCGCTGTCGTCTTTGGGGTCATATGCCCAGCCGACGCTATTGCCGCCGGCGCTTTTTTCCGTGAAGAATTTCTTTCGCGTCCGCCCGTCCACATTCAGGGTCACTTCTGCGCCTTCCGCCATCGGGTAACCAAAGACCACATTAAGCTCGTTTTTAATGGCATATTTGGGCCGGTGGGTAAGGGTGATATAAATATCGCCCCGGGATACTTTGGCCTTACTGGCAGTGGACTTGATCGGCACGCTGATCATATAGCAGGCCTTGCCGGTCTTCGCGTCACGGCGCACCAGTGCATCCCAGTTGCGATAAGAGCCGAGCAGGTCGCGTTTCACCCCCTGGGCGCTGGCTGCTGTGCTGGCGGTGCTGATAGCCCCAAGCTGGGAGAGTATTAAAGCGGCAAAAATTAAAGCGGTCGGTTTCATATAGTTCCCTTACTATGGTTATCAGTCTTCACGGCAAATCTTCACGGCGGCGGATGGGGCCACCGCGCACATGAGCGGGTTTTTCAAGCGGCTCGCCCCCCACTATCACAGCCCGTTCCCTAAAGCCGCCATGCATGCGCATCCGGTCATACATGATAATAGCACCTGCTGTGGCAACGTTAAGACTAAATTTTGTCGGAATTCGGATCATATGCTTGCAAGCTGCCTTAACCTCATCGCTGAGGCTGTTTCGCTCGCTGCCCAGCACATAAACGCATTTGGATGGATGGCGAAATTCGGGCAGGTCTACAGCATCCCTGTCAAGCTCCACCCCCACCAGCACACAGCCCTTCGGCAGGTGAATATCAGCGGTATTATCATACTCATAAAAAGGGATATTACCGGCTGACTTGCTGGTATCGGCGAAGTTTTTGGTCACCGTGGCACCGGTTAAAATATGGCGCTCAGGCTTAACGGCAAAGGCAAAGGCAGCCCCAAAGGCATGGGCCGTGCGGATAAGGTTACCCATATTGCCTTCCTTGGAGACACCATCGATGCCGATGCCAAAATAGCCGCGCATGGAATTCCTGCCTTACTGTTGATTTCAGCCCCGACAATAGCGCCTAAAATACCATTGGCAATAAGGGAAGCACCCGCGAGGCTAAAAAGGATAGTTGCCATTAAGGAGCGCCTGCCCCATAAAGGCCGCAGATAAGCTGCTTAATAAAAGCAAGATAAACTAAAAGGCCGCATGCATGAGCGACGATAGCCCAAATACTATAAAACCCGCTTCAACCGATACACCTCCTGCGAATGCAGGCCGCAAAATGGCAATTGAGTTTTTGCCTTTGCTGGCTTTTTTCATATCCTACAAGATGGGTGGTATTTTCTGGGCGACCGGTATTTTCATGGCCGCCATGACCATATCCGTTGGTCTGTCATGGCATTTCGAGCGCCATATCGGTACGATGTTAAAGGTGAATTTCGCCATCGTCGCCGTCATGGGCGGGCTAACCTTTTATCTGCAAGATGCCACCTTTGTTTATATGAAGCCGACGATCATCTATAGCTTCTTCGCTATTATATTAGCCACGGGACTTTTGCGCGGAAGAAGCTATTTGAAATTGGTGATGGAGGCCGCTTTCCCGCCTATGGTGGAGCGTGGCTGGACCATTCTGACCCGTAACTGGATGGGGTTTTTTATCAGTCTTGCGGCTATTAATGAATTTGTCTGGCGTAATTTTGATGAAAGCACCTGGGTTAACGTCAAGGTTTGGGGCTTCATCCCATTAACGCTAGTCTTCGCGGCGTCGCAAATGCCCACCGTGATGAAATATATAATTGAAGAAGATAGCGAAGACGAAAGCGACGCGGCCCCATAGTCGTCATACTCGGTGAGGGAAGCCTCATAGTCGTCATACTCGGCGAGCGAAGCGAGGGAAGAGTATCCATCTCTCCACTTAACTTGCAGGCGCAGTATAGATTCCGTGTCCCTCGACAACTAATTGTCGCGCCGGGAAAGACACTATTGATTATTGCTGTGAGGTTTGTAGCTCAGCCTTGAAGCGGGTCACATGGTCTTTAAAAAAGCGGCAAAAACGGGTCCCCAGCCGGTCCTTACAAACCACCTTAAAAACATCGTAGTTTATTTTATGCGGCGCCATACAGTTACGCTTCAAAAAGTCTGCCTTCAGCACTTCCCGGTCGCGCAGAGCATTAGAAAAATTTATACGGTGCTCATCATAGGCCTTCTTGGCTTCGGCGTCGCTACCCAGGGTTCCCGACATCGCCAATTTTTGTGCCGCCTTATGTTCAAAACGCATTTCCCTGCGCAAACGGTCCATCGACTGGGACAGGGTGGCACAGGCTTCGGCTTCCAGCGGGCCGATCTCGGTTATCGGTGCAGTGAAGGCCAGCGGATGTTGAGATTCACCTCTGTCCTGAGCATGCAGGGCAGCAGTCAGCCCCATATTGGCCGAACAGAAGCTGACCAATAGGGTATATTTTATGAAATTAGCTCTAATTCTGCTCACAGCAACTTCCGCGCCTAAATATTTGGATAACTCAATAGACCAAAACTATTATAGTCGGGGCCTGCCTTTATGGCGAGTGCCTTTTTAAATCACCTTTAAGGCATTTATACGTCTTGGTACCCCTCTGGGTTCGAAAAAGGGGCAAAGTCATCAACGCCCCGCACTTTATGATAGTCTCTAAGGGCCCAAGTAACCGATGGAAAGGCCAGTTCAGGCCACGGAATATCTTCCCACTTGAACAGGGCTACCTCACGGCTTTCGGGGCCCGGTTCAAAATGAGGGTCGGTCATTTTAGCACGGTACATCATATGCACTTGCGATATGCGTTTCACCGTATAAACGCCCAACAAACTACCCACCTCAATAGTGGCACGGGCTTCCTCAAAGCTCTCGCGGGCGGCACCTTCATTTGGGGTTTCCCCCAATTCCATGAAACCAGCTGGCACCGTCCAATAACCTGCCCTTGGCTCAATGGCGCGGCGGCACAGCAGCAATTGGCCCTGATGCTCGATAACAGCACCGGCGATAATTTTTGGATTTTCATAATGGATAAAATCGCAGCGCTTACAAACCAGCCGTTCAAACTCATCGCCGTCGGGCACTGTGCGATGAAAGTTTGGTTCCGAAGAGGTAATGTTATCAGACACGGATGTCTACAATCTGGCCTAATTGATCAGATCCAGAATTATTGGCATTATTGGATATTCGCCCCAAAGGCGATTCGCGGTTAAAGTTAGCGCTAAGCTTAGCCGTTTTGGCCTTAGCCGCATCTAGTTCTGATTGGCTAGACAAGCTTCTGCTGCGGCTTGTTGACGACTGTTTGTTGGTGCGCGAACTGCTGCTATCACTGCGAACAAGCGCCCGCCGTCGGGCAATATTTTCTTCAAGCCCGGGGGCCTGCTTCACCGGATTATCCCCGCTTCCCCTAAGGGCTGCGTTGGCCAGTGACTGAATAATTGATGTATCAGGTGTGACTTTCATAGCCAGCATCCATCTCTAAATACCTGGGCCATTTTATGGCTCGAACCCCAGGCACCGCATTTTGCGCGCCAAATTATTGCTAAATTAGTATCTGCAGCCGCCTATATTGCCTGCGCGACCAGCATACCGCCTAGGCGGTTACTAATGTCTTAAAACTCGCTATTTTGGGCCAATTTGTCAAGGGCTGAGGCTATTTTAACCCTGTCGCTTGTATTCACAAGGTCGTGTGCTTCGACCAAAACAGCTTTCGCACCTTCAATATCACCCATTTTGAACTTCGTTCGTGCCAACATTAACCAGCCATCAACATCATCTGGGTTAGCGGCTAATCTTGCCTCTAGCCTCGCGGTCATACCCGCAATAAAAGCGGCTTGGCTGTCTGCGTCCATCGCGGCAACCGATGCTGCGGTTTCATTAAAAGCCGAATTTTCTTCAGGTGAAACGCTTTCAATGGCCGCTTGCAAGCTTGGTCGCCACGGCGCAGCCTCTGCCGTGCGCTCCATCAAGGCCGTCCATATTTGAAGTGCCCTGTCATTATTTCCCGCCTGGCGAAAACTAAGACCACGGTAATATTGCCCGGCGGGATGGTTTGGCTCTAGTGCCAATATGCCATCCAGGACTAACAAGCTTGCGGGAACAATCGTACCATGGTGCATCTCAACTAAGGCTTCAAATTTTTTAATTCGCCAATCAACATCATCTGGCTGTAATTTCACCAATCGCCCATATATTTGGGCAGTTTCCCCAGCCCAACCAACAGCACGGGTGGAAGAGGCTAAAACCTGCAAGCCCATTACATCATCAGGGGCGTCAACTAAACGCGCGCGCACCTGCGCGATGGCTTCGGCCATGGTCGGCCCGTCTTTGGTGATGGGTCTATCAAGTAAAATATTGCCAACCTCAGCCGGTGCGGCGGGCACGTCTGGAGCCCCCAACTGCCAATATATCATCATAGCCCCGAGCAGTGTAACCCCTGTGGCGCTATACTGTATCCCTTTCCCACTGCTGCCATCATTCTTGCTTATGGCAGCACTGTTTTTAACGCGGCGATTAGCAGCCAATAGGCGGCGTTCAAGCTCAAGCTTTGTATCAGTGTAATCATCGTCATTACTTTCTTCTAAGGCCAGTAATTGCTGGCGGTAAAAAGCCAACTGGTCTGTAGGCGCTTCGTGTGAGCTATCGAGCGGCAAAAGCATGATAATGGCAGCAGCGCCGAGCAAAAAAAGCAAGAAAAGCCAGATCACGGCGCATCTCCCCCTTCAGCAAGGTCATCCTGCTGCAAAAGCGCATCAAGCTCTAACCGTTCATCTTCATTTAAGGGCGCTATGACTGACTTAGCATCCCGCTCGCGGAACATAAACCAAATACCAAGGAACCCAAGCAAGATGAAGGGGGAGCCCCAGAGAAAATAGGTCCGCTCATCAAACGGTGGTTCCAGCAGAACCCAATCGCCATACCGAGAGACAAGCCATGCTTTTATCTCAGCCGGACTTTTGCCCTCAGCCGTTTGCTCACGGACAATTTGGCGTAAATCCTTTGCAAGGTCAGCGTCAGAATCCTCAATGGACTGGTTCTGGCAAACCAAACATCTTATGTCTTTCATCAAGGCCCGTGCGGCGGCTTCCTGGACCGGGTCCGGCAAAGCGTCCGGGTTCACCGGCGGCTCCGCCAACAATGCCAGCGACAAGAAGATTGAGGCGATAACGGCTGTTATGAACTGTTTCATGGGCGCTTCTCCGCAAGTACTGCTTCAATTTCTGGCCATAAGCGTTTCTCCAGACTATCCCCCACAACAGGGCCCCAGTGTCGGTAGCGAATAATGCCGTCAGCATCGACCAAAAATGTTTCCGGCACACCGCTAACGCCCCAGTCAATGGCGGTACGGCCTTGACCGTCAATAACCATCCGTGTGAAGGGGTTCCCGAGCTCGTCTAAGAAAGCCAAGCTATCCCTTGGTCGGTCACGGTAAGAAATGCCGTAAATAACAATGCCTTTCTCGCGGGCTAAAATCATCAAGTTTTCATGCTCGGCCCGGCAAGGTACGCACCAACTGGCGAAAAAATTAATCAAAACTGGTTTGCCGCCACTTACATCATGGTTGGAAAGGTCCGCATTGGTCAGGCCGTGCCCCCCTGCTTGCAGCGGTAACAGGGCAAAGCTAGGCGCTGGCTTGCCTATCAACACACTGCGCACCTCTACGCTGTTTTGTCGGCTTAAGCCAAAAATAAAAAGGCCAATCAAACTCACAAAAATTATAAAAGGAAGAAAACGCCTCATGATGCGATCCCCTGAGTCTTGCTGGCGCCAGCATGTTTACCACTTGCCACACGCAGCCTACGGTCACTCAGGGATAGCAAACCACCGATCATCATCATTACTGACCCTAGCCACAGGCCCGATATGAAGGGTTTAAAATACAGCCGGGCGCGCCAACGACCATCATCCATTTGATCGCCAATGGTCGCGTATAAATCACCGCTGAACATAGGGTAAATGGCGGCCTCTGTCGTTGGCATAACCGGGTCATGATACAGCCGCGCCTGTGGGTGCATCCGGGTTAGAAACTTTCCATCATCCATAACTTGAAACTGCGCTTGAACCGCTGAAAAGTTAGCCCCCACAAAAGGTTCTACGCCGTCAAAGGTAAAACTATATCCGGCTATATCCACTTGATCAGCGGGGCGGACCGCTACAATTTTTTCACTAGTCCAAGCCTCAGAAACAGTAACAGCCAAAATAATGATCGCCAGCCCGCCGTGCGCCAAACTCATGCCCCAACTGGCGCGTTTAATAGAGCCTAAACGCTCAGCCAAAGACCGTCTTGACGATTGGCCAAGGCGTAACTTTTTTGCCAATTCACCAAGGACAGCAACCAGTAAAAACACCGAAAGCCCAAGCCCCAAAAGGGTCATTAACGAAGCCCCAACAAATTGCCAGGCAACAACGATACTAACCACGGCAGCCACCACCAAAGCAGGCAATAACCAGCGAGTGACCTTGCTAATTTGTCCCCGCTTCCACGCCAGCAAAGGACCAATGCCCAAAGCCACCACAAGCGGGCTCATGATGACCGCAGTGAAGAAGTTAAAGGTTGGCGGGCCTACAGATATTTGACTGCCATCAAAAGCTTCGACCAACAAAGGGTAGAGCGTCCCGATCAACACGACAGCAGCAAAGGTTGACAGCAAAATATTGTTCAGCACCAATGCCCCTTCACGGCTGATAACCTTGAACAAACCACCGCCTTTCATCATGGGGGCGCGAAGGGCAAAAAGCAGCAAGGAGCCACCGATGACAAGCCCCAAGAAAGCGAGGATAAAAATACCGCGCGCAGGGTCCGTGGCAAAAGCGTGAACACTGGTAATGACACCAGAGCGCACCAAGAAGGTGCCAAGCAGCGAGAAAGAAAAAGCGATAATAGCAAGCAATATGGTCCAGCTTTTTAGGCTATCGCGTTTTTCCACCACGATGGACGAATGCAACAGGGCAGTTGCCGCCAGCCACGGCATAAAGGCAGCGTTTTCCACCGGGTCCCAGAACCACCAGCCGCCCCAACCGAGCTCATAATAGGCCCACCAGCTGCCAAGGGCTAATCCGCCGGTTAAAAATACCCACGCTGCCAGTGTCCAGGGACGAACCCAGCGGGCCCACTGGGGCGTAACTTCTTTTTCCAATAAGGCAGCAATAGCAAAAGAAAAGGTCACCGACAGACCCACATAGCCCAAATATAACATCGGCGGATGAAAGGCGAGGCCCGGGTCTTGCAGCAAGGGGTTCAGCCCCCCACCCTCAACCGCCGCAGGCACCAGCCGATCAAAAGGATTAGAGGTAAATAACATAAAGAGCAAAAAGCCCGTGATGATCGCCATTTGAACACTGATAACCCGGGCGCGAAACCGCAGGGGTAGGCCTTGGCCGCGAATAGCGATAGCAGCCCCGAAAAGCGACAAGATTAAAGCCCACAGCAGCAGGCTGCCTTCATGATTGCCCCACACTCCAGAGATTTTATAAAGTAATGGTTTGGCGGTATGACTGTTGGTCGCCACAACCCGCAGAGAAAAATCAGAGATGATAAACGCCTCAGTGAGGGCCGCAAAGGCAACAACCACCATCAATAAAACACCCAGAACCAGCCTGTCCCCCATGCGCATCAAACGCACATCAGATTTGTAAACGCCGTAACTGGGCAAAGCCACCGCCGCCAGTGCCATCACCAAAGCTAATATTAGGGCGAAATGTCCAATCTCAGCAATCATGCGGGGTCATCACCTTCTGGGTGTGCGCATTGGTCAGCGTATTTAGGGGCGGCTTCAGCGGGCATATAGGTTTCATCATGTTTGGCAAGCACTCTGGTGGCGCGAAACTGACCATTTTCCATCATGCTGCCTTCGGTTATGACCCCTTGCCCAACCCGAAAAAGGTCTGGTAATAGGCCGGTATAAAGCACTTCAATGGATGCTTTACAGTCGGTCACCAAAAAACGGGTAGTTACCCCGTCCGGCAAATTTACCACCGAGCCATGGGCTACCAAGCCACCAAGCCGCAAGGCGCGACCAACCGCAGGCTTATCATCCAGCACCGCAGTCGGCTGCTTGAAATGTGACATATTTTCATCACCAAGCGCATAAACCAACAAAGCAGTAATCGCTACGAAACCCACCATCGCCATAGAAACAATGATAAGGCGGCGACGCTTGCGATATCCCTTTGGGCGCAGGGCCGTCATAATTCAGCATCCTTATTTATATGCTCTGGCCGCGCGGGCCGTAAGCTTTCAAGCTCCAGTGCAGCCTTCTTAGCCGTTCTGTTGCTAACCATCCACATGGATATCAAAACTATAATGGCAGCAATATAAGCGGCCCAAATGAAGCCGCTGTGCTTACCAAAGTCAAAAACTGCCAAAATTATCTCCATATCCTAGCGCCCCTTCCTTGCAAATAAGCTTTGCCGCAAGACCATTATTTTACGGCGGGTCAGTTCTAATTTTACACGTTTCAACACCAAAGATATTAAATAGGCATGAAAAGCCAAAACCATCAACAAAAGCGGTAGCATCATATCCTCGTGGATTGATGGGCCGCCCACACGCAAAACGCTGGCACCCTGATGCACCGTGTTCCACCATTCAACGGAAAATTTAATTATTGGAATATTGACCACACCAACCAAGGCCAAAATACTGCTGGCGCGGCTGGCCTTGTCATGATCTTCGATTGTTTCCCACATTGCCATATAGCCAAGATAAAGGAAAAATAACACCAAAACACTGGTCATGCGGGCATCCCATTCCCACCATGTTCCCCATGTGGGTTGACCCCATACCGCCCCCGTAAATAAAGCCAAAGCCGTAAGACCAGCGCCAATGGGAGCCGCTGCCTTCGCGGTTAAAAAAGCCAGAGGGTGCTTCCACACAAGGCCCGTGAAGCTGGCGGCTGCCACGATCATATAACACAGCATGCTCATCCAAGCCGCTGGTACATGAACATACATAATACGTACTGTTTCTGATTGCTGGTAATCTGCGGGGCTATCAAATAAGCTATAATAACCACCCAACATAAAGGCTATTATTGCCACAGCATTAGACCAGGGCATGATGCGGTCTGCAAGGTGGTTAAAACGGGCTGGATTGGCGAATCTTTGCATAGACGTTCTTTACCTTTTTAGGCCTGTTTGGGCAAGTGTGACATAATGTCTTATTCCAGCCCTAAACGCAAAGCAGCAGCCGAGGCAAAGGGGGATATAAATAATGCGAACAGCGAAACTGCACCACTAAGCGCCAGATGGGGCAAAGGATCAGTACCTGCGCTAATGGCTAACAGGCTGCCTGCCCCAAAAATTAATACCGGGATATATAAGGGTAATATAATTAGAGCAATCAGCACACCGCCACGCCGCACGGCCACCGTGAGGGCAGCACCTATGCTGCCAATTAAGCTAAGGGCAGGCGAGCCGATGAGCAGGGACAGAAGCAACCAGCCGAGGCTGGCCACCGGCATTGCTAACATTAGGCCAAGTAACGGCGATAAGATCACTAGAGGCAACATAACCGAGAACCAGTGAGCTAAAGTTTTGGCAAACGCGGTCATTTCTAAGGATAAAGGCGACAGAGCCAGCATATCTAATGAACCATCTTCAAAGTCAGCCTGAAATAATCGGTCAAGACTAATAAGACCCGCTAACAATGCCACAACCCAAATAACCCCGGGGGCAAGCCGCATCAAAAATTCACTGTCTGGCCCGACGGCAAATGGAAATAAGCTAGTTGCAATCATGAAAAAAGCCAAGGATAGCCCCCCTGCTCCTCCCTGTGCCCAAGCCAAAGTTATATCGCGCTTCACTAAGGCCCAAAATGCCACTTTCCCCCTCATAATAAATACTCTGTAGATACAGTAATTTCGCAACTGTAATCATCTAAAGGTATTATTTTTTTCTCTATTTTTGCATCTATTCCAAGGTCGTCATGGGTGGCGATTACAGCGATACCGCCAAGCGATAAATGGGTATTTATCATGTCCGCAAGCCGTACCCGATTGATAGAATCCAGACCCACCGTCGGTTCATCCAAAAGCCATACTGACCGCATACCTATGCCTAAGCGCGCCAAAGACGCGCGGTGATATTGACCTTTTGAGAAATATTGTGCCGGCTGGTCAAGCAAATCAGATAGACCCAACATTGATGCTGCCGCCTCAATCTCTTCTGGTGCTGCATGCTGGCCCAAAGCAGTAGCAGCGAAAATACAGAGATTTTGCCGCAGAGTCCAAACCGGCTTGATCGCATCAGCATGACCGATAAAATGCAGGGCACTGGTCCAAGCAATGGGATCAACAATCATATCATGATCATTCATTGTTAAGCTGCCATGTTGGAAGGGTAACAAGCCAGCCAATGTGCGCAGCAAGCTGGACTTACCGCTGCCATTTGCCCCTTTTAAGATCAAAAGCTGGCCCGACGTCACTTCAAAAGAAAGGCCGGCAAAAACCGAACGTCCACCACGCACCACCCCAAGGTCCGTCACTTCAATGGTTTTAGCTACTATATTTGTCACTTGTTCATCCATCGGGGCGCACGCTAACCCATTTTGCTATTGGCGGCAATGTGCAACAGCCATCAAACATTGTCTTATGCTTACTCTTGCCACCTAAGGGGTTTGCCGCCTATATCTATAGCATAGCTTGAAACAGTTCGGAGATGAACCGCGTGGACACTGTCGTATCAGCAAGTGCCTATATTTTTGCCCTGCTGGTTGCTATCAGCGCAATATTGGCTGCTGTCCATGCCATCATGACCCAAGATGATGTCCGTGCTGCCATTGCTTGGATCGGGTTTGTATTATTCATACCCTTCTTTGGTGCTCTGTTTTATTTAATGTTTGGGGTAAATCGCATTCGGCGCAGAGCACGTCACACCCGGATCAAACAAGGCTTAAGCGCCCGTAGGGGACTGCTGTCCATGCCGGTGGGTGACCCGCTGGAAGCCCTCTGGCCGGATGCACCGGATGTTTGGTTTGGTCATGCCCGTCTTTCAGGGCGGGTGGTTAAACAGCCCCTGTCGGCAGGCAATAATGTAACGCCTCTTGTGGGCGGACGGGCAGCCTATGATGCCATGATTGATGCCATCAATAATGCCAAAATATCCGTGGCGCTAACTACTTATATTTTTCAAGCTGACCAAGCGGGACGTCGGTTTGTAACCGCCCTGCGAAAAGCCCATGAACGTGGGGTGGAAGTACGGGTGCTGGTTGATTCTGTCGGTAACCTATATGGCCTTAAACCGGTTTATCATCTACTTAAGAAGCATGGCATATCTGTTGCTTCCTTTAACCCGCCCCGTTTGTCATGGCGTATGGCCTTTTTCAACTTGCGTACCCACCGCAAAATTTTAGTCGCCGACCACACAATTGGTTTTGCTGGTGGCATGAACATTCGTGCTGGTCATATGGCCATGAATGGTATGCCAGCCAAAATTAACGATACTCACTTTAAAGTTACCGGGCCCATTGTTGCCCAATTGATGGATGCTTTTGCAGACGACTGGCAATTTTCCACCGGTGAAGATCTGACAGGTGCTCATTGGTATGAAGACCCACCCACCGCTGGTAACGGTGATGTAATCGCTCGTGCCATTGCCGACGGCCCCGATGAAACCCGCCATAAAACAGCGCTTATTTTGGCCAATGCCTTAAGCTGTGCCAAGCATCATATATGGATCATCAGCCCCTATTTTGTGCCGGATAAAGAATTAACAGCGGCCCTTTCCCGGGCGGCACTGCGCGGCGTGGTCGTTGATATTTTGGTGCCCCGTCACAGCAATTTACCCTTTTTTAATTTTGCCGCTGAGGCACATTATCCTGCCCTTATAAATGCCGGTTGCCGCATCCATTTGGGTACAAAGTCATTTGACCATTCAAAACTGATGGTCATTGATGACAGCTGGGCCATGATTGGCTCAGCAAATTGGGATGCTCGGTCCCTGCGTCTAAACTTTGAATTTAATCTCGAATGTTTTGGCCCAAGCCTACCCAAAACCCTGCAGCCTATTTTAGTTGAAAAATTCCACGACGCGCGCCCACTTCCACTAGATTGGTGGCGTAATCAGCCCCTTTGGCGCCGTATCTTTGCGCGTATATTCTGGCTAACAAGCCCTTATTTATAAGATTAGATCATTTAATGGTTACTAGGGGCTATCCAAAACAGACAGTCGTACACCCATTTCTTGAGCGAGCGTTTTTAATTTGATATTTTTTAAATCCACCATCAAAACGCCAACGCTATTTGCCTGCCATTTTTCTATGAGAGCTGACATGATATCAGCGCCATCAAAATGATTAGATAGGCGGGATAAAATTTCTGCTGGCAATTCAACATAACCTCCTTGCAGAAAGTCATATAGAGATGGGTCGGTTACCGCATCTCCAAATCGGTCAAGCCATACTGGGTGACCCGCCTCGATCAAACTTTTCGCCGCTTGCCAGTGAGGCCCCCCACGTTTTGATGGCGGCATACCCTTGAGGCGAAAACCTAATTTTTCCGCAGGCAAACTATGACGGTCCAAAATGTCCTTCAACCCGCCCAAGAACGCATCTTGCACCAAGCAAGACCGACATAACTCATAAAAATCTGGTCTATCTTGATCTTCAGCCTTGCGATGGGCGCGAACCCGTGAGAACTCATCCAATTGGGCTAGGTCATGTTCTAATGCGATATCTGGATGATCAGGCAAAACTATTATTTCATCAGGCAGACGCAGGCGGCCATCAATATTAACTTTTCCCTGTTGCAATGCCGCCACCGAAATACTGGCAACATTATCCATCATCAAACGCTCACTAATGCGAAATTGATATTTTTTTATGGCATCAAGAACCAAATTGCGATTGTGGTTAACCCCATCAACCACCGCCGTTAAACTCTCTAAGGCCGCCATATCGCCTTCTACTTCACCTACAAATAAACCACGGCTATGGGACAGGGCTGTGCGTAAAGTCTCAGGCTCCAAATCTCGGTCATCAATTGTTACATTGGCAGAACGAATACCCATCAGAGCTGGGTCAATATCCAAATTTTCGGCTACTTTCACAAGCTCAGCCTCAAAAGCTTCTTCGTCAAACCCACCAGAGACAATCAGTCCATAGCTGGCTTCATCCAGTTGTCCAAGCTCCCCGCCAACAGCATGCGTTTTTAAATTCTCTTCCACCTCATTGCGAACAGCCTTTTTTTCTTCCTCGCTAAGCATCTCATCCCGCAAAGCTTCAACCTCAATCATCGTCATGTCTAGATCACCATCAAAGGGCGAATCTAACAAGCGCTCAACAAAATTAAAGAAGCTATACATATCGGTGTTACTTTGGGAACTTTCATTTTTATTAACCGAGGCCCCTCCCGGTTTATAAAATTCCAAATGCCGTTTACCCGCCGACATCTCCTTCATTTTCATATCAAAATTTATGAAGCCCCCGGGCTTAAAGCGTACAGGAACACTAGGAAAAACAACATTTTCCATAATAGTTTTACTTGCTACCAAACGGTCCACCCGACCATGGGCATCGGGCGGGAAAAGAAAACTTAAGGGACGACGAAAAACATCAACATCTTTCCATTGTAGAATAGCACTAAAGCTCTTCGAGCTAGTTTCGATCAAACCAGCATCATTTAGGGTAATGGAAAATTCTAGGTCTTTCAAAGCTGTCCCCTTTGGCATTATTGCCCATAAAGCCCTATGGCTTACGCTAAAATTTTCATCGAAGTCTGTGGTTTACCAAAATAATAACCCTGGCCATAAGTGACACCGATTGTTTTCAATAATTTTGCCTGTTCGCTATTTTGCACCCACTCTGCAATGGTATTGATGCCTAGGTCTTGGCACAATGTTGCCATGGACCGCAAGAAAGCGCGGGTACGAGCATCGGTGACTGCATCGCGGACATAATCCCCATCAATCTTGACGCCATCAATTTCTAATTGCTTCAAATATTGAAACCCAGAGGCCCCAGCACCAAAATCATCTAAATAGACTTTAAAGCCTGAACGCCGAATATCTTGCAGAACCTCATTCAATCCTTCAAGGTCATGGATCATGGTAGATTCCGTGACCTCTAAAGATAGGTTGTCTTTCAAAATAATATTGTCTTTCAACGTCTCTATTAAATTTTGCACGAATAATGGCGTTGAAAGAGACTTTCCTGATATATTTATAGCCAATTTTGGTCGTATTTTAGCGTCATCTATCGCCAATAGCTTCTCAATTCCCAAGCCCAAGACCGCCGCATCAAAGTCAGGAATTAGGCCAACATTTTCTGCAAAAACTATCGTTTCATATTGTTGACCAATCAGATTTTCCTGATGAAAACGTGCGAGCGCCTCATAGTGATGTATTTTCTCATCACTCAAATACACAATCGGTTGGTAAACCATAGAAAAATTATGGTCGTTTAAGACCTCGCGGAATTCCCGCACCTTTGCGGCTGTCTCACCTATAATAGCTTCATATCCTGCCGCAAGATCAGTGACGCTAAAACCTTCTTGCTTATCAGCAAATTTTTGCAAAGAGAAAATGGCAGCGCGAACACCATCTTCCTTTTGGCTGGCGATGGCGGCTGCATCCAACGATGTAGCATTCAGCTCAAGGCCCGTATTTTCAGCGAGCATCAAGAGTAACCTTGCCGTTTTACTGCCAGCACCATCTTCCTCAAAAACGGCTGCAAAGCGATTATCAGAAAGACGGGTCGCGTAACTTCCTCCAACCGAGAATGCCTCTAATTGCTTCTCAACTTCTTTCAGCATCGGGTCATCCGCTGCCGTCACACCCGGTGCCTCCATTATAGAAAGCGCAATATTTTCTAGATCTTCCGGTTCCTCACTGAGCAATCCTTCGATTCGCTCAAGAAAACTACTCGTATTGGCCGGGTTTGGTGTATCTGTTCCCGCTACCACCGTTGTCATTCCCAAGCGAAATGGCAAACTTATGACAAAGAAATAATGTTTTTTATCGTGCGGCAAACGGCTAACCGAAACCATTAATGGGCGGCGAGACGCACGATCAGCGCCGATACGCATCCGCATGGGGCCCATCCGCGCCCGCATGTCCAAAGCTGTACTAAAACTATTAAACAATGTTCGGTCTGCTTGACTGACAAACTCAACCATCGGCACACCATTTGCTGCATCTTGGGACGTGACCCCCAGTAAACTGGTGGCACCATCGGCATTTTGAATGACAAAATTTTCATCGGTTTCAATCAGCAAATCACCGGCGGAAAAGCTGTAGCCCAAAAACCTTGCTGGAACGGTAGACATCAATGCGTCCTTTAGTAATTCAAGAGGAACTCATTTATACTGCGGCTAGTGTGCCTGATGAAGGTTACTCAAGGCTTAACTATTAGGCTAAAATTGAATGAATATTTTATTTATCAGCTATTATTTAGGCTCGAAATTTTACTTGCACGCCGTAGCAGGTCCGCCGTTACCGATATAGCGATATCCGCTGGTACTTTGGAGCTGATACCATCAATACCGATGGGGCAGATGAAACTTTCAGCGACCCCCTCAGTTATGCCCGATTTTTTCAGTCTGCTGATAAACCTTGCGCGCTTGGTAGCCGAGCCAATGACGCCGATATAGGCAAAACGGCCCGCCGTTAAGGCCGCGTCTAATATCTGGTAATCTATGCCGTGATCGTGGGTCATGATGAGCACATAGGCTCCACCCTCAATGTCCCCAACCACCTGCCAAGGTTCAGCGTGATGGAGGGTCGTAAAGTTAGCCGGGATATGGCTTGGTAACATGTCTAAGCGATTATCAACCAGCACCACTTTAAAGCCGACGGTGGCCAGCGGCAGCATCAAAGCTTTGCCCACATGCCCGGCACCGAAGATATACAGCGTCTGGCGGTGGTCCGAATAATCCTCATGGAGGATATTGCTTGCCGCCAAACCCAGTGTGCTGGGTTCACTTGAAATTATCCGTCGCGCAGTGCCCCCAGCGGTTATTTCGGTTTCGCAATAAAGAGCGCCGGTCGCTTCAGCGCTAGCCAGAAGCTCGACGCTAGACAATTGGTCAGGAGTGAATGTTTCAAACAGCAAGGTCACGGCCCCTCCGCAACACTGACCAAGGTTAGGGCCTAGAGCATATTTTACCAGTTCAGCTTTGGCGGTTGCGCCCGCTAGCATGGCCAGCGCTTTTTCTATGGCGTTAATTTCCATCGCGCCGCCGCCAATGGTGCTGTGAAAACCTCCACCGGGCAGCACCAACATCCGTGCGCCCACCTCGCGCGGGGTGGAGCCATCCGCGGTAACAACAGAGACCAAACAGCAGCAGTTTCCCGCAGTGAGCGCGCGACTGATATCAGCCCAAACCTGCATCACTTTGCAGCCTGAATTTTGGTGATGGCATCCAAAATGGCTTCGGGGGTGGTGGGTGCGCTCAGGTCCGGCGACTGTCCCGGACACAGGCTAGCAAGTGCATGGTGCACGGCACAGTAAACCGAATTCGCCAACATCAAAGGCGGCTCGCCCACCGCCCGTGAGCGATGCACGGTGTCCTCCAAATTACCTTTGGAGCTATAAAGCGCCACATTAAAGTCTTCCGGCACGTCATAGGCGGTCGGTATCTTGTAGGTGGAGGGTGCGTGGGTCATCAGCTTGCCGTCGTCGCTAAAGACCAGCTCTTCAGTGGTCAACCAACCCATGCCTTGGACAAAACCGCCTTCAATTTGGCCGATGTCGATGGCCGGGTTCACCGAGTTGCCAACATCATGCAAAATATCAACGCGGGTAACGCGCATCTCACCTGTCAGAATGTCGATTTCCACCTCGCTGCAAGCCGCCCCGCAGGCGAAATATAAAAAGGGCCGACCCCAAGCTTTTTCGCGCTCCCAAACCAGCTTAGGGGTTGCGTAAAAACCAGTGGAGGACAGCGATATCCGGTTTAGCACCGCTTGCCCCGCTAACTCGGTGAAGGCTATTTCACTGTCGCCGCTTTTGACCATACCACCATCAAATATAATTGTTTCGTTATCGCAATTAAACATACTGGCAGCCAGCCTAGCCATGCGCGCCCGAATAGTCAGCGCGGCATTTTCCGCCGCTTTTCCGTTCAGGTCCGTGCCCGATGACGCTGCGGTGGGCGAGGCATTTGGTACTTTATCGGTGCGGGTGGCAGAGGCTCTAACAGCCCGAGCATCAACACCAAAAACCGAGGCAACAATCTGCGAAATTTTGGTATAAAGCCCTTGACCCATTTCCGTGCCGCCGTGACTGAGATGCACCGAGCCATCGGCGTAAACATGGATGAGCGCTGCCCCTTGATTGAGATGCTTTAGCGTGAAAGAAACACCGAATTTAACCGGCGTCAGCGCGATGCCTTTTTTGGTAAAAGCACTTTTCGCATTAAAGGCTTCAATTTCAGCCACACGGGCGCGGTAATCAGCGCTTGCCTCCAACTGCTGCATAATGTCGGGCAAGGTAAAGTCGGTCACCGGCATGCCGTAAGGCGTGATATCAGCACCGTCGCGGTAGAGATTGTCATAGCGTACATCAAGCGGGTCGCGGCCCACCCGGAAGGCGATATCATTCATCATCCGCTCGGCGAACAACATGCCCTGCGGCCCACCAAAACCCCGAAAAGCGGTGTTGGAAACCGTATTGGTCCACACTTTATGGGTCGTTATGCGCACATCCGGGTAAAAATAAGCATTGTCGGCGTGGAACATAGCCCGGTCATTGATGCCCATCGAAAGATCCGCCGAGGCCCCACAGCGCGAGATCAGATCAACCTCAACATTGCTGATAACACCAGCGTCATTATGCGAAACCGACCAGTCACATTCAAAATCATGCCGCTTGCCGGTCAGGCGCATATCATCATCGCGGTCGAGCCGCATTTTGGCCGGACGACCCGTTTTATAAGCGACCAGCGCTGCCAGCGCCGCCCACTGCGCCGCTTGCGATTCCTTGCCGCCAAAAGCCCCGCCCATGCGCCGACAATCGACCATGACGCGCGCATTTGTCCAGCCCAGCATCTGGGCTATGATATGTTGAATTTCCGCCGGGTGCTGGCTCGATACATAAAGCTGCATCTCATCATCGCCGAAAGGCACCGCCATGGAAACCTGACCCTCAAGGTAGAAATGCTCCTGCCCGCCCATGGTAAGGCTGCCCTGTTGCTGGTGAGCAGCGTTTGCAGTGCCAGTGCTATCGCTTTTGCGCTTGAACGTATAGTCAGGCATCAGCAACGAGCCTTGCTCGAACCCTGCCCGCGCACTGATGGTTGGCGCGGCGGCATCCACCTCAATTTGCGCCAAAGTGGCAGCGTTAAGCGCCTGTTTACGGGTCTCTGCCGCGACGACAAATAGCACTTGGCCGTGGAAAGTTATGTCACCGTCTGACAATATTGCATCGTCGCCGAGCGCCGGGCTGCAATCATTGACAAAGGGAATATCGCTGGCGGTTAAGACAGCAACCACACCGGGGGCTGCGCGCACTGCCGACAGGTCCATATGCGTCACCGTTCCAGCCGCATGGTCCCGTGCATAGCCGGGGGCTAAATGCAGCATCGCTTTCGGCTCTGGTATATCATCAACATATACGGCGGAGCCCCGCACATGGCCGCGCGCGCTGTCGTGCGCCATGCTGTCACCCGCCGCTTTTCTGGTGTTTTTAGGGGCGATTACCACTTCGTCATTGGGGCGTCTACTGGTCATGCTGCGTCTCCCGCCACGGAAGCTTGCAGCTCAAGCAGCGCCTTGATGATCAAATTCCCCGCCACCTGAGAGCGGTATTTTGCACTTGCCCGCATATCTGATATGGGCTGGAAGTCCTGATTTAGTTTCGATACCGGAACGTCTTGGATATCGAATTTTGAAACATCAAATCCAATCAGCGCAGCTTCCAGCGCCAGCGCCCGCTTAGGGGTCGCCGCCATTCCGCCGAAAGCAATCCGGCATTTGCTGATAACACTGCCTGAGAGCGTAATATTAAAGGCCGCCAGCACCGCCGATATATCTTGGTCGTGGCGCTTGGAAATTTTATAGCATTTCAGGTGGGTATTTGCAGCGGGCTTAGGGACGGTTATGCTGGCAACAAATTCGCTTTCACCGATGTCTTGGCTGCCGTAATCGATGAAGAAGTTTTCCAGCGCAATTGTGCGTGTGGTCTCCCCCTTTTGCAGGGTTATCGTGGCGTCCAAACTGATGAGGATAGGCGGCGTGTCGCCGATCGGTGAGCCGTTAGCGATATTACCGCCGATGGTGCCCGCAGCCCGCACTTGCTTAGCCCCGATACGGCTTAGAACCGCTTGAAAATCATCGCCGTAAGTTTCTAAATGCGGCATGGCGTCCGCGAAGGTAACCCCGGCACCGAGCGTTATGGCGTCATCAGTGCTCGTAATATCTTGCAGTTCTTTCACTCGGCCAAGGTAAATAACCTGCTTGATGTCCACGTGCTTTTTGGTCACCCATAGGCCGACGTCGGTGGCACCAGCAACCAAAGTGGCGCCCGGGTGTTGGCTATAGACCTCTGCTAGCTCCGCCACACTTTGGGGTGCGGCGAACATATAGCCGCCTTTTTCCATTTTCAAAGGACCGCCCGAAATATCCGCAAGCAGGGCGCTTGTGTCCCGCATCCGGCTCGTGAATACATCATCAGGCGCCCGCGCGCAGACTTCCATAGCAGCCGCCGTAATGGGGCGGTAGCCAGTGCAACGGCACAGGTTACCCGCGATTTGCTCGACTACTCCCTCATGGTCGGCGTCAGCGTTATTACCGTGATACTGGGCGAAAATGGCCATAACAAAACCGGGGGTGCAAAATCCGCACTGGGATGCATGATGCTTGACCATAGCGTCTTGCACCGGGTGCAGTGGGCCGTCCTTAACCGACAGGTCATCGACGGTAATCAGCTCCTTCCCGTCGAGCACGGGCAAAAAGGTAATGCAGCTGTTCACCGGGCGGTAGGTAACCTTGTCGCCGTCAAGGCTGCCGAGCACCACCGTGCAAGCGCCGCAGTCGCCCTCCGCGCAGCCTTCCTTGGTGCCGCAGGAGCCAGTTTCGCGCAAATAGTCCAGCAATGTATCGGTGGGCATAGCCCCGTCTAGCTTAACCAGCTTACCGCCGCGCAAAAATTCTATGGTCGAGCGCATGGGTTAACTACCCCGATAGGTGGAATAGCTGAAGGGCGAGAGCAGCAGCGGCACATGATAGTGCTGACTGGCGTCATCGACCTTAAAGGCAATCGGGATCATACCAAAAAACGCGTCGCCCAATGCTGCCAAATAATCCCCGACAAAAAAGCGCAGTTCAAAATTGCCCGTGGTCAATTCACCACCCGAGAGTATCGGCTGGTCCAACCGGCCATCAGCATTGGTAACACCAGAGCTGACATGCACAGCACCCACGCCAGCACCGCGCCACAATTCCACCTTAACGCCAGCCGCAGGACAGCCCTGGCTCGTGTCTAAAATATGTGTGCTTATCCCGGCCATAGACCGCGCCTCCCTGTGTTTTCTCTGTAATTTTTCGCTAGTAGGTGAATATGACAGAAAAAAACCGCTCTAAAAAGAACAATGTAGTGATATAACCGATCACATTAAGGCAACAAAGGATTTACATGATGTTTAGCGAGCACGCCCATTTGCTCTATTCGCCGGCGCTTAGGTATTTTGTCGCCATCGCCCGCATGGGGTCTATCCGTGGTGCAGCGCGGGAGCTGAACGTGGTGTCCTCGGCGGTAAACCGCCAATTGCTCAACTTGGAAAAGTCCTTGTCGATCCTGCTGTTCGACCGGGTTGGGCGGGGGCTTAAGCTATCGCAAGCGGGGGAGATACTATTGCGCCATGCCCAAAAAACCTTGTTGGATTTCGACACAGCGATCAGCGAGCTGGATAATATGAAGGGCCTGCAAAGCGGTGTTGTGCATGTGGCGACGGTGGAAAGCGTGGCAGATTCCGTGCTGCCGATGATCTTGAGCAGCTTTCACGCGCTCTATCCCGGCATTCAATTCACCGTCGAGGTGGGCAGCGCAAGCGACGTTCTAAAGGCCGTCACCATGTCCGAATGCCATATCGCGCTTTCTTTTGACCCGCCAAATTCGAAAGACATCAAAGCCATCAGCCATTTCAGCATGCCCGTGGGCGCGGTGGTCGCCCCCCATCACCCGCTGGCAAAACAGACAAGCTGCACGATCGAGGAATGCATCGCTTATCCTTGCCTGTTGCCATCGCGCAAATTAGCCATCGGTGAGGCCGCCCATGCGCTCATTGAGGCCAGCGAGGTGGAGGCCAATTGGTTGATCGAAAGCACCTCGCTCAGGTTCATGCGCCAAATGGCCCTCAGCGGCAATCATGTGGCCTTTCAGTCCCTGCTCGGCATTGAGAAAGAACGCACCTCCGGTGATCTGGTTTTCATCCCCCTGCACCCGGAAAATATCGCCACCACCTCGCTGACCCTAATGGTCAATGCCTCCAGTAAATTGGCCCTCGCCCCCAAAGCCTTCCTGACCCATAGCGAAGACATGCTATCGCAATATTTGTCTGGGGATTGAGTTGTGATATCTGGTGATGCACTGCTTATTGTATTTTTCAGTATCGTTCCTGACCACAATTTGGGCATTTCTTAGCTAAAATAAAGGAAAAGGCAAACTTAAATGCGGGCTTTATTGAACCAAGAAATGCCGCAGGCCCTTTTGATTGTTCAAAAAGGGAATTGACCTTTAAGCCACTCCATCTGCAGTTCCCACAATACATAATCATATACGGTATGAGCACGACAAAATAGGCGATGAGAATTATTTGTTTAGTCTCTTCGTTAACGAGATTAAACCAGTCAATAATTAGCCCCACAAACAGTAATATGAACAAAGGTATGGATATAAATCGAATTTTTGATTTTACCGGATGCTTATTCATAAATTCTGTTCCTTAATCTATAAGTTATAAGTGGTCGGCCATTGAGGCTTTATGATGGATTATCAAGAATTCAATTTCGCTAAATGTTTCATGATGGACGCAGTTAATTCGAATACGATGTCGACTTCTTCTTCTTTGACAGCATCATTGTGTTTCACGAATAAATTTTGATATTTTGTATAATAATCAATTAACTTTACAAGCATATTTGATAACTCTTTTGAGCCACCCTTTTGTTTGACGAAAGTGCCAATATTCTGTATTTGATTTTCCAATGATTTTGAATTATCAAACATTTGACACATCATACTTTCAAGTGAAAGACGCAAATCATCAAGAACATTTCGAGCGAAAACCCCGTGCTCATATTTACGAGTAGCATCATCATATAGTTTTTGAGCTGCCGGATATTTATCTAGCCAATGCCTTGTTTCTTCAATAAGTGGCGCGTTAATATCCGAGCCACCAAGGTCCGTTGCAAACTGAGGATATTTCATTATCAATTTTGATTTTATAGTCTCAATTTTTTGATCATGGTTTGCGCGTGAAATCAAATCATCACACATTTCTTTAATGACAATAAACTGAGCCCTTGCTGGTAATGCTCGCAAATTTTCAAATAATGCAGTGCGTTTATTACCTGCCATAATAGGATGTGATGAATGCGGGACATTCACACCAAAATCAAATGCTATAGCTGTAGTAAGCTTAACAATCTCTGAGCCGCTTAAGCCTAATGATGTTTCGCCTAAAAGGTCTGATGAATGTTTCAAAAATATTGTATCTAATTGTTTCATCGTATATTTTCCAAATTTTACTTACTATAGATATGACACAAAATTGATAATTATTAAACCCTACCTAATACTCTTTTTCCGTTTGTCTTGCTAAGCAATGCGTCAGGAGTATTAGCGTCAAAAAATTCCTCTGCATTCTGAATAATCACAGGCACGCTATTCATTGTTTGTGAAGTGAGGATGGCAAGCCGCTCGTTGGTATCACACAATATTTAGCCGAGACCCAAGTCCAACCACTTACATTTTGGCATCAAAGGGTGCACTATATATCTCTATCTAGATCGGTTGCTGCGTGATATGAGTGCCTATCAACTAAAATGAGGCGATTATGGATCTGTTTGCTATGGACTGGCTAAGCTTGCTCTTCCGCTGGGCGCACTTGATTGTGGGCATCGGCTGGATCGGCACATCCTTTTATTTCATTGTGCTCGATCTATCGCTGAAAAAACGTGCCGGCCAAGGCAAGGGCGTTATGGGTTCTTCGTGGCTTGTGCATGGTGGCGGTTTTTATAATGTTGAAAAATATTCGGTGGCGCCGGACCAAATGCCCCCCGACCTTATCTGGTATAAGTGGGAGGCTTACCTGACATGGGTGACCGGCTTTGCCTTGCTCATTCTGCAATATTACATGAATGCGCCGATTTATTTGATCGATATGCAAGCCATGCCGATGAGTTCACTGCAGGCCACCAGCCTTTCTGTCGTCAGCCTGGCGCTGGGCTGGCTTGTTTACGGCGTGATGTGCAAATTTCTATATGAAAAGCGACCGGGCTTGCTGAATATTCTGGTGTATATTCTGCTGGTTTTATTTGCTTGGGTCTTTACGCAAGTCTTCTCGCCGCGCGGGGCTTTCATTCATGTAGGCGCGCTTATCGGCACCATCATGGCCTTCAATGTCTTCATGGTTATCATCCCCAACCAGAAGAAAATTGTTGCGTCCCTAATGGCTGGCGCAGCGCCTGACCCCCGCCTCGGCAAGATCAGTAAAGCGCGCTCGGTGCATAATAATTACCTGACCCTGCCTGTGTTACTGATGATGATATCGAACCATTATCCGCTGCTTTCCAGCCACGCTGAGAGTTGGTTGATCATTGCTTTCATCATCCTGATCGGTGGCAGTGTGCGGCATTTTTTGAATGTGCATGAAGCCGGGCAATATAGTGAAGAGGAAGGCGACCGCAAGCACCATATGGCGCTGTTTGTCGCCGGTGGCTTCTTAATGGTCGCTATCGCCATGACGGCCCCCGCGCCCGATGATAAAGCCTCCAATGCCAACCAAGTGGCCATCACGGACGGTGAAGCCATGGCCATCGTGCGCCAACACTGTGCCATGTGCCATTCAGTCATCACCAGCCACGAGGGCTTTGATATCGCCCCCAAGGGCTTGAATTTAGACACGGTCGCAGAGGTCGTCACCAGCGCACCGCTGATCCGCGCCCAAGTGTTCGACAGCGATATCATGCCGCTGGGTAATGAAACCGGCATGACCGAGGTTGAGCGCCAAAAACTGCAACAATGGTTGGCACAAAAAGAATGACGCAGCCAGCCACATCCATATCCCTCGCTGCGGTCAACAGCATGAGCGATTGCGCCTTCACCGCCACCTTTGGCGGCATCGCTGAGCATGCCCAGTGGGTGGCCGAAGGTGCGGCGAATGCCCGGCCCTTTGAAGACTTGAACGCCATGACCCATGCCTTTCACGCGGCCATCATGGCGGCGGGTGATGAGGCTAAATTGGCGCTCTTAAATGCCCACCCTGACCTTGCGGGCAAAGCAGCAATCAATGGCGACCTGACCGATCATTCCACCGCAGAGCAGGCGGGAGCGGGGCTGGATAGCCTGAGCCAAGAAGAATATGATCGCTTCACGGCTTACAATGAGGCCTATAAGCGCCGCAATGGCTTCCCGTTTATTTTGGCGGTCAAAAACGCTAGCAAGCAAGATATTTTGGATGCTTTTGCAAGGCGTGCTAACAATGATGCCCGCGAAGAATTCACTGAAGCCCTGCGCCAAGTTTGCCGCATCGTTGGTTTCCGTATAGAGGCGACAGTTGATGAATGATTACCCCCGCGATATGGCCGGCTACAATGGCAACTATCCAAAAGCTGGATGGCCGGATGGTGCCCGCGTTGCCGTTCAATTTGTCCTGAACTATGAGGAAGGCGGCGAAAGCTCTATCCTGCACGGGGACGGGCACAGCGAAACTTTCCTGTCAGAAATCATCGGCGCAGAGCCTTTTATCGGCCAGCGCCATATGTCGATGGAATCGCTCTATGAATATGGCAGTCGGGCCGGGGTTCACCGTATTTTAAGTTTATTTCGGGACCGTAACATACCTGTAACCCTGTTCGCTGTCGCCAGCGCCATGGAACGTAACCCGGCTATTATTGAAACCGCGCTCACTGACGGCCATGAGATTTGCAGCCATGGCTACCGCTGGATTAATTACCGCGACATACCAAAGGATATTGAAGCCGAGCATATGGCCAAAGCCATAGACATTCACACCCGCATCACCGGCGCGCGGCCCCTTGGTTGGTACACGGGCCGTACGTCCGAAAACACACGGGACTTGGTGGCGGCTGATGGTGGTTTCATCTATGACGCGGATGATTATTCCGATGACCTGCCCTTTTGGTCGAGGCAGACCGACAAGCCGCAGTTAATTGTTCCCTATACGCTGGACGCGAATGATATGCGCTTCGCTAGCCCGCAGGGTTTCAACTGCGGCGACCAATTCTTTACTTATTTGCGCGATGCTTTTGATTGCCTTTACGGGGAAGGCGCAGAAACTCCCAAGATGATGTCGGTCGGCCTGCATGCCCGCATCATTGGCAAGCCCGGGCGCATTCAAGCGCTCAAACGCTTCATAGATTACACGAAAAATTTTGACCGCGTCTGGTATGCTAGGCGCATTGACATTGCCCGCCATTGGATAGAAAATCACCCTCATGAAGCTGGACAGATGACCCCATGACAGACTTAAATCTTACCCATTTGGAAGCCCACACGGTTAACTTGGCTTCCCCGCGCCTTGGCAGTGAGGTGGTATTTGCGTCTGATGATTTTTTCGCCGATAAAAGTCGGCTGATCAAGGATGCCGCGCCGGTTTTTTACCCGGATAAATATGACGAACACGGCAAATGGATGGACGGCTGGGAATCGCGGCGTCAACGCGATGGCAGCGAAGATTTTTGCATCATCCGCCTTGGCTGCGCGGGCGTCATTAGGGCCGTTAATATCGACACGGCCCATTTCACCGGCAATTTCCCGCCTGCGGCATCCCTTTCAGCTTGCCTGTCAGACGGCGTTCCGGATGAAAATACGCCCTGGACCGAAATTGTCCCGAAGACCACCCTTGGCCCAGACCGTGACCATTTGGTGGCTGTGGTGCATGAAACACCCTATAATTGGATGCGCCTGAACATGTTCCCAGACGGCGGCATTGCCCGCCTGCGCCTATACGGTCAACCCTTTAAGAACTGGGGCGAGGCCGATAGAAATGTCCTGCATGAGCTGAGCGCCCTAACCGGTGGTGCCCGCATAGTTGGCTATAATGACGCCCATTACGGCAACCCTTGGCCGTTGCTAATCGAGGGGCGCGGCATGAATATGGGCGATGGCTGGGAAACTCGGCGGCGGCGTGAACCGGGCTTTGATTGGATCATCATTGCGCTTGGCTATGCAGGCACCATAGAAAAAATTGAGCTGGACACGGCCTATTTTAAGGGTAATTACCCCCATAGCTTTTCGCTGAATGCGGCGCTTGTAACTGGCGGTGATGATCCCTCCATCGATCAGGCCAACGCATGGGATGAATTGTTACCTAAGCAAATTTTGAGCGCCGACAGCCAACATTTTTTTAACAAAGATATGCTCAACCCGCTCGGTCCCATTAGCCATATCAAATTAAATATATATCCAGATGGCGGCGTTTCTCGCTTTCGCGCCTTTGGCAAAGTTTTTGGATCGTGACGCTCATGACACCTACCCCCATAACCCCGGCAGCCTTTGCCCCCTTCGGCGCGCTCATAGATGTGGGCGGCGGCGTTGATTTTATGATCAATGAAGGCAGCGCGGGCAGGTGTGATAATATCGCCGAGGTCGATGTGAGCGACAAGGGGGGAACGCCCTATGTTTCCATCTTCCGCGCAACTAAGCGGCCTTTCCCCATTAAGGTTGATATGATGGAACGCCACCCGCTTGGCAGCCAAATGTTTCTGCCCATTCAAGACAAACCGTGGCTGGTGGTGGTCGCCAGCGGTGATGAACCAAGCGCCGATAGCTGCCAAGCCTTTCT
This sequence comes from Alphaproteobacteria bacterium, assembly GCA_021774735.1. Lineage (GTDB taxonomy): Bacteria > Pseudomonadota > Alphaproteobacteria > Sphingomonadales > Kordiimonadaceae > JAJFIS01. The sequence continues at coordinate 79,745 of JAJFIS010000025.1, forward strand.
GGTCAGCGGCCATCAGGCCATTCAATTTCATAAAAATACATGGCATTTCCCACTGCTTATTATGGCTGAAAGCCAAGATTTCTGGGTCATTGATCGCTCGGGTCCCGGCAATAATTTGGATGAATATATGTTTAAGGGTGATGCCGCAATTTTAACCCTGCCGGCGTTAAGCGCATGACCGCCTCTCCCAACTCCAAAACTGCCGTTCGGGGCGCCATGATGTGGTTCAAAGCGGACCCCTTCTCTGTGCCAGACGACAGCCAAATGGCCGACTGTGTTACCTATGAAAGCGATGGCCTGCTGGTCATCGAAGATGGTCGCATTACAGCGTCTGGACCAGCGGATGTTTTGCTGCCCACCTTGGCTGAAGACACAGCAGTTACCCGCTTTGAGAATAAGCTCATCATGCCCGGTTTCATTGACGCCCATAACCATTATGCCCAACTTCAAATCATTGGCTCATACGGCAAGCAATTGCTCGATTGGCTGAAGGATTATACTTTCCCGGCTGAAGAAGCCTTCAGTGATACAGCCCATGCCGCTGAAATCGCCGATCTTTTTTGCGGTGAACTACTGAGCAATGGCACCACAACCGCCGCCAGTTTCTGCACCAGCCATCCTGCATCAGTTGATGCGCTGTTCCATGCTGCCTCATCGCGCAATATGCGGATAATTGCCGGCAAGGTTATGATGGACCGCAACGCGCCAGAGGGCCTATTGGATACGGTTGAAACCGCTTATAGTCAATCCTTGGAGCTTATCGAGCGCTGGCACGAAAAGGGCCGCAACCACTATGCGCTCACCCCGCGCTTTGCCGTGAGCTGCAGCCCAGAACAGCTTGAAATGGCTGGTTCGCTGCGCCGTGAGCATGAGCGGCTCTATGTCCAATCGCATCTATCAGAGAATTTGGAGGAGATAGATCAGGTACAAAAATTATTCCCGAACCGTACCGATTATTTAGATATCTATAACCATTACGGCCTGACGGGCGAGCGCAGCCTATATGGTCACGGGGTGCATTTAACCCCAGCCCAATGGCAAGACATTAAAGAGCGCGGCACGGGGCTTGTTCACTGTCCTACATCAAATCTATTTTTAGGCAGTGGGCTATTTGATTTAAAAACCGCCATGAAAGCGCCTGCTATACCGCTAGCGCTTGGCAGTGATGTAGGGGCAGGCACCAGCCTATCCATGTTAACCACCATGGGCGCGGCCTATAAAATATCGCAGCTGCAAGGCTATGCGATGAACGCCCTTAAAGCCTTTTATTTGGCGACGTTAGGGGCGGCTAAAACCTTGTCACTTGACGCTTATATAGGGTCGTTGGAGGCGGGTAAAGACGCTGACTTCATTGTGCTAGACCCGTCGGCCACGCCGTTGATAAAAGCCCGGCTTGAGCCTGTTTCATCTCTGGAAGAAACTTTGTTTGTGCTGATGACGATGGGCGATGACCGTGCCGTGGCTGCGACCTATATAGCAGGTAAAAAATTATACAGTAAAAATTCAAGCAATTAAGCTGGTTAAACGTCCGTAAAACCTACGCCGCGCAAAATAATACCGCAAACGGTTTTGGTAACCTCATTTCGCTGACTTTGACTAAGCGCTTTACCGCCATTTAAAACCCGCACTTGATGGTCAAAATCAGCGTAATGCTGGGTTGTTGCCCAAATCATATAAAGAAGATAATGCGGGTCGACCGGTAATATTTTTCCGTCCTCCGCCCATTTGGCAATCTGAATAGCTTTTTCCCCTTCCCAGTCATGAAGGTGATCCATCAAATTGTCACCGAGCACCGGGGCACCGTGGATGATTTCATTGGCCCACACTTTCGAGCCAAAAGGCCGATCAAAGGAAAGCTGTAATTTGCTGGTGATATAATCTGACAAAGACTTTTTGGGATCATCTGAATTATCAAAAGTTGTTGACGCTTCAGCCCAAGCTTTAAAAATATCTTCAAGAACGGCAACATAAAGTGCTCGTTTGGTTTTGAAATAATAATGAATATTGGCTTTGGGTAGATCGGCCTTATCGGCAATTTCCTGCATGGTTGCACCCGCAAAGCCCTTCAGGGCATATACTTCTTCGGCTGCGCGGATGATTTGATCGGTATTCTTCTGTCTGACAATCGCTTTTCTATCCCCATTTGTCGCAGAAATTGCCATTAGTGTTGGTCCTTTACCGATGCCTGTATTTTAATACACATATATAATCTAACCCTAGTCACCATTTTGCGCAATGGCTCTCAAGAACATAGGTTTATATCGTTAATGTCTTGGATAATCTACCAATGGAAAGCACTTATTAAGATGTTAATTACGCATCATAACTCAGGGTTACTTCATCGCTAACGGCAAAAGACTGACAGGTGAGCACATATCCGGCATTTACTTCCTCAGGCTCCAAACCTTGGTTAAGAACCATATCCACTTCGCCAGAGAGAACTTTGGCGCGGCAAGTGCAACAAACCCCGCCCTTGCAGGCAAAGGGCACATCAGCGCCGCCATCAAGGGCAGCATCCAAAATGGCACTATCACGGTCCGCGCGGATATTAAACTCGTCACCATCAATGATCAGTGTTAACTTGGCCGTGCCGCCCATATCGCTCGCACGCTTGCTAGATACGATCGGCTGACCTTCGCTTAAAAATTTCTCACTGTGAACATTGTCCGCTGCCATGCCTGCGGTTTTCAATGCATCGGTAACGCTGTCGATCATCGCATCTGGCCCGCAGACAAAAGCATGGTCAATTTTATCAATACTCAACAGATTATCCGTTAGTGCCGTTACCTTATCACCGTCTAAACGACCACTGAAAAAAGACAGTTCAAGATCCTCCTGCGAGAGGAAATGCCAAAAGGAAAAACGATCCATAAAGAGATTTTTGAGAAGCGCTATTTCATGGCGGAAAAGCGTAGAGCGGCCCGTGCGGTTACCATAGAAGAGCATAAATTCTGCATCTGGTTCGCTCTCTAATGTTGTTTTGATGATAGACATGATAGGCGTGATGCCACTGCCCGCAGCAAAAGCTGCATATACACGGGTTTTTGATGGATCAAGATCGACATTAAAATGCCCTGTCGGCGGAAAAACCTCCAGCGTATCACCTACTTTAAGGCTGTTATTAGCAAAGGTGGAAAAACGACCGCCGTCCACTTCTCTCACCGCCACCTTAAGGTTATTTTCGGCTACACTAGAGCAAATTGAATAAGACCGGCGGATGTCTTCACCGTCAATTTGCCTGCGCAGTATAATATGCTGCCCTTGCTCATATTGGTACGCAGCTTTTGCATCCACCGGCACATCAAATGTTAGGACAACCGTCTCGGGCGTGTTTTTCTCAATTTTTGAAATGGTCAGAAGACGCGATTTCTGCATAATTCATCCTAAATACATTTGAAATATTCAAAGGGCTCAGCGCAGCTAAGACACTTATACATGGCCTTACAAGCAGTGGAGCCAAATTCACTAACTTGCTCGGTTTTGTTCGACCCGCATTTGGGGCAGCTAACTTGTGGCGGCACCCCAAACAGTAAGGCTTTTCCCACGGCTGCTTCCCCCACGGGGGGTGCAATGCCATAAGCTCGCAGTTTCTCGCGTCCCTCTTGGCTAATCCAATCGGTGGTCCATGGGGGGCTTAAAACCTGTTCAATTTCCACCTCAAAATAGCCTGCTGATATTACCGCTGCTTTAATGATTTCATGAATAAGCGCTGTCGCTGGGCAGCCCGTATAGGTCGGCGTAACTTGTAGCTTCACCGCGCCAGTTTCAGACACCATAACACCACGCACAATGCCCAAATCCACGACACTGATAGCGGGCACTTCTGGGTCAAGCACGCCTGCGAGCACTGCCCAAATCTCCGCAGCCTTATCACTTGATGGCTGACTTTCGGGTCGGGTATTTGTCGCCGCCATCATCACCAAGTCGCGCCACTAGCTTTTGGGTATGCCCGCTGCAGGAATTGCATCTCGCAGAGCAGATGCCCCAAATGTTCGCTATGATGACCATTATGGCGACTGGCCATAACCCTACCACTGGTCTCGGGAGCACTTACCCCCGCCTTGGTCATTACCTCATCCATGGTTTCGCGCCAATCAGCTTCCAAGCTATCTGATGCAACGGCGATGCCATCATTTGCCAGTGTGCGCTCACCGCCTGATGTTTCAAACAGTTCAGGCACGAAGCGCCACAGAATGTTGAAACCATTTTGAACTCGGCGGTGACCCTCATCAGTGCCTTGGGCCAGACGCACCGTCCATTCAGCGGCGAAACGGCGATGATATGTCACTTCCTTCAACGCCTTTGCGGCAATTTCAGCCAGCTGCCTATCCGTTGATTGCATCAAAGCTGAATAGCGCAAATATTGATAGGTGCTGAACATGAGCATCCGCGCAATCGTAACGCCCCAATCCTCATTCGGTTGCTCGCAGAGCCAGTGACAGCGAAAATCTTGCGTGTCCCGCAAATAGGCAAGATCATCCGCAGAGCGCCCCGCACCCTCAACCTCAGCGGCATATTCAAGCAGCAAATTAGCTTGGCCAATAAGATCAAGTGCCAGATTTGACGCAGCAATATCCAGCTCCAAATTTGGCCCCTTTGATAGCCATTCGCTCCAACGATGGCCAAGGATCAAGGCGTCATCCCCCAAGCCAACCACATATTGAAAAAGCGGATTGCTTTCATCACGGTAAATATTCATCAGCTAAATATCCTCACATCTTTCCCACTTCATCGGGGATCTCATAAAAGGTCGGGTGGCGGTAAACCTTGTCGGCAGCCGGACCAAAGAGCGCGTCACCTTCAGCAGGGTCAGACGCTGTTATGTCGGCGGCGCGGATCACCCAAATGCTCTCGCCCTCACTGCGGCGGGTATAAAGGTCCCGTGCATTTTCAATCGCCATCTTGCTATCAGCAGCGTGAACACTGCCGCAATGCTTATGGCTTAAGCCCCGCTTGGAGCGTACGAACACTTCATAAAGGTCCCAGTCATTATCCATGATTATATCTCCTAAAAATATCTTAAGCAGCGCTTGATTTTTGTGCTTGTTTTTCGGCGTAAGCAGTGGCGGCCTCGCGGACCCAAGCCCCATCGTCCACAGCTTTGCGGCGGGCATCCATGCGGTTGCTGCTACAGACACCGTCACCTTTCACCACTGCCCAAAATTCGTCCCAGTCAAGGTCGGGGAAATCCCAGTGGCCGGTTTCCTCGTTAAAGACAATGCCCTCAGGTATTGTAATGCCTAAATGCTGGGCTTGCGGAATGGTGGCATCAACAAAACGTTGGCGTAGTTCATCGTTTGAAAAGCGTTTGATTTTCCAGATAGTGTTTTGGCTTAAATGCATGCTGTCGCTATCCGGCGGTCCGAACATCATAAGGGACGGCCAGAACATGCGGTCAAAAGCATCTTGGATCATCTTACGCTGGGCATCGGTCCCCTTCGCCATCGCCAGCAGGGCTTCATAGCCTTGGCGCTGGTGGAAGCTTTCTTCCTTACACACCCGCACCATCGCCCGCGCGTAGGGGCCATAAGAACAGCGGCAAAGCGGAATTTGATTGGTGATAGCGGCGCCGTCCACGAGCCAGCCAACGGTGCCAATATCGGCCCAATTCATCGTCGGGTAATTGAAAATGGTACTGAATTTCGCCTTGCCAGAGAGCAGTTGATCGACCATTTCAGCACGCGATGTGCCAAGCGTTTCTGCGGCGCTATAAAGATAGAGCCCGTGACCAGCTTCATCTTGTATTTTTGCGATCAAAATTAACTTGCGCATCAGGGTCGGCGCGCGGGTAACCCAGTTGCCTTCGGGAAACATGCCAATAATTTCACTATGGGCATGCTGCGATATCTGCCGCGTCAAGGTCTTGCGGTAGCCATCCGGCATCCAATCTTTCGGCTCGATATATTCGTCTGCATCGATGCGGGCCTGAAAAATCTCTTCAAGTTCAGCGATCGATTCCGGATTTTCAGCAAGTTTCAAACCTGCCTTTTCAGCGGCGGCTTTTTCCTCTGCTGTGCGAAGATCAGTGGTATACATTTCACTATTCCCTACTTATCAGTGCCGTATATTTTAGTAAATATTCATCGATTATAGAATTAATCGACCGACCGATCAATTAATTATCTTGAGCTATTAAATTCAGACCCGCTCAATGAGCATGGCAATGCCTTGACCGACGCCAATACACATAGTTGCGATGCCGTAACGACCACCTGTACGCTCTAGCTGGCGCGCCGCTGTCCAGACTATTCTAGCCCCGCTCATGCCCAGCGGATGGCCCAGGGCGATGGCGCCGCCGTTCGGGTTAACCCGGGGGTCATCATCATCCAAGCCTAATGCCCGAGTAACCGCCAAGCCCTGCGCCGCGAAAGCTTCATTAAGTTCAATCACGTCGATCTGGTCGAGGGAGATGCCGGTGCGGGCAAGCAGCTTCTGGGTCGCCGGTGCAGGGCCGTAACCCATAATGCTTGGGCGTAAACCGGCAACTGCAGTGCCAACAATACGCGCTTTTGGGGTCAAGCCATTGGCTTTTGCGGCCGCTTCGCTGGCAATAATTACCGCGCAAGCCCCGTCATTAACCCCCGATGCATTGCCCGCTGTTACCGTGCCGCCTTCCTTAAACGGGGTTGGTAATTTAGCAAGCTTCTCCACCGTTGAGCCAGCCCTTGGGTGTTCATCAGCCGTGAACATTTGGGTTTCCTTGCGCGATACCTTAACTTCCACCGGGACAATTTCGCCGTCAAAAAAGCCAGCTTCCTGTGCCGCTGCTGCTTTAGCCTGCGAGCTTGCGGCAAATTGATCTTGGTCCGCACGGCTTATGCCAAATTCTTCTGCAACATTTTCAGCTGTCTCCGGCATGCTGTCCACGCCCCATGCGGCTTTCATTTTCTTGTTAACAAAACGCCAGCCGATGGTGGTGTCATAAATTTCTGCGTTGCGGGAAAAGGCACTGGTGGCTTTCGGCATCACGAAAGGTGCCCGGCTCATGCTTTCAACGCCGCCAGCCACCATCAAGCCAGCTTCACCCGCTTTAATGGTCCGCGCGGCGATTGAAATCGCATCCATGCCCGAGCCGCAAAGCCGGTTTATTGTAGCGCCTGGCACATTTTCACCCATGCCGGATAGCAGCGCCGCCATGCGGGCAACATTGCGGTTATCTTCGCCCGCTTGGTTGGCACAGCCCATGATAAGGTCATCAATATCTTCAAGCTTTAAGCCGGGATTACGCTGCAAAAGTGCCGCAAGCGGGATAGCCGCCAAATCGTCAGCCCTAACCCCCGACAAAGCCCCGCCAAAGCGGCCAATGGGCGTGCGAATACCGTCGCATAAAAAAGCTTCAGTCATGTATCATCTCCAAATCCTAGAATTCATTTATTTGCCTTTAAAGCCCGGCTTGCGCTTTTCTAGGAAGGCACTAACCCCTTCACTGTAATCATCGGTCCAGCCACAGGCCTGCATCAGATCACGCTCAAGGTCCAACTGGCTATCTAAATCATTGCTGAAACTAGCATGAAGCGCCTTGCGACTGCTTACCAGCCCCACGGTGGGCTTATTCGCCAGCATTGTCGCCAAAGCGCCAACTTCGCCCATCAGGTCATCCGCTGCGACCGCCTTATAAATCATGCCCATCCCCTCAGCCTCCGCCGCCATAACGGGCCGCGCGGTATAGACAAGCGCCATCGCCTTCGCCAGACCAATGAGGCGCGGTAACATAAAGGTGCCGCTGGCGTCGGGGATAAGGCCAATGTTGGAATAAACTTGGATAAATTTTGCCGTGTCAGCTGCCAAAGCCATATCGCAGGCAAGCGCGAAGTTAGCCCCTGCACCCGCCGCGACACCGTTAACAGCCGCAATGGTTGGTACGCCCAATGTATAAAGCCTGCGCAGAAAAGGGTTATAACCCTGACCGACAGTTTTACCGAGGTCTGGCTTATCACCGCCGGGGGAAACCGCCCGGTCGCCTAGGTCTTGACCCGGACAAAAAGCCCGCCCAGCGCCGGTTAACACCATACAGCGGATTTGATCATCGCCCTCAACCATATCCAGCGCAGCGTTTAGCTCACGCAGCATGGCATCATTGATGGCATTTAACTTCTCAGGCCGGTTAAGTGTTACCCAAGCGACACCATCCTTAAGATCAAATTTTATCGTCTCGAATTGCATGCTATCCCCCACTTTATTGTACCCGTTCATTATGGGTTAGAAGTTCATAATTCGCGCATTCTTCACCCAACTGATTGGTAACTGTCACGTCCCAGCGCACTTCGCCGAAGTCTTCATTCATCCGCGCGGTGCGTTGCTTGCAAACAAGGCGCACTTGAATGACATCCCCCGGGTATACGGGCTTGGTGAATTTCAGATCGTTCAGGCCCACATTAGCGAGCACCGGTCCGGGAGCGGGGTCAACGAACAAGCCAGCCGCAAAGCTAAGCAACAGATAGCCATGGGCTACACGTCCGCCGAATATTGGGTTAGCCGCAGCGGCCACTTCATCCATATGGGCATAAAATGTATCGCCGGTGAAGTTGGCAAAATGCTCGATGTCCTCGAGGCTGACTGTGCGCGATTTGGTAATCAGCGTATCGCCGACTTTAATTTCGTCAAAGCTTTTGCGGAAAGGGTGCGCGTCCATCGTTTGCTCGGCGGCACCGCTGACCCATTTTCGGGTGATATTTGTCAGCACATCGGGCGAGCCCTGCACCGCCATGCGCTGCATAAAATGCTTTACGGCCCGAATGCCGCCTTGTTCCTCCCCGCCGCCTGCGCGGCCGGGTCCACCATGTTTCATATGGGGCAGCGGCGAACCATGTCCTGTGCTTTCCTCCGCTGAGCTGCGGTCAATAACCACCAAGCGCCCATGATAAGCCCCGATACCCATCGCCACCTCAAACACCACATCAGGGTCATGGGAAAAAAGCGATGCCACCAAGGACCCCTCGCCCATATTAGCCAGCGTAATGGCATCCGCCACAGTGTCATAAGGCATGATGGTGACCACCGGGCCGAAAGCCTCAACACTGTGAATGGTCTCATTGTCCAAAGGCGCGTCACAGAAAAGCAGGGTCGGTTTGACAAAGGCACCAGCACCGTAATTAGCGCCCATGGGCTCAAATGGCTTTGTGCCATCGAGACTAATATCGGCGCATGAAGCCAGCTCCTGCACGCGCTCAATCACTTCATTGCGCTGCGCTAAACTAGCGAGCGGACCCATGCGAACGCCTTTGATGCGTGGGTCGCCAACGGTGATATTTTCCAGTTTAGCCTTTAAGGCTTCTTGTACAGTTCCCACTGATTTGGCGGGCACAATGATCCGGCGAATAGCGGTACATTTCTGACCTGCCTTTGAGGTCATTTCACGAACAATTTCCCGGATGAAAAGATCAAACTCTGGTGTATCAGGCCCGGCATCCTCGCCCAAAATGGTGGCGTTCAAACTGTCGCATTCGGCCAAAAAAGGCACAGATTTCTCAGCAAATACCGGGTGTGCCTGCAAATGCCGTGCGGTGTTGGCGGACCCTGTGAAGGTAACCACATCTTGGCAGGTCAGATGGTCGAACAGGTCCCCCGTGCGCCCACAAATGAGCTGCAAGGTACCCTCCGGCAGGATGCCGCTATCGGTCATGTAACGTACCGCCATTTCGGTCAGATGGGCAGTGGCGGACGCGGGTTTAATGATCGCCGGCATGCCCGCAAGCAGGGTTGGCGCTAGCTTTTCCATCATGCCCCATACCGGGAAGTTAAAAGCGTTAATATGTAGCGCCACGCCTTGCCTTGGCACCATGATATGCTGGCCGAGGAAGCTGCCGCCGCGCGATAATTGCTCCACATCACCGTCCACATACCATGGCTGGTTTGGCATTTCCTTGCGGCCTTTGGAAGAATAGACGAAAAAAGTTTGGATGCCGCCGTCAACATCAATCCAAGTATCCGCCTTGGTGGCACCGGTCTGGTAGGATGCTGCGTAAAGCGCGTCTTTAAATTCACCGAGCTTAAGCGCAACCTCTTTCAGCATAATCGCCCGCTCATGGAAGGTCATGGCCCGCAACTTTGGCCCGCCAACGTCGCGGCCATAAGCTAGCATGGCTTTAAAGTCTAGGCCGTCGCTCGTGACCTCAGCAATGTTCTCCCCGCTTGAGGCATCCCTGATGGCGTTACCTTTTGCTGTTGATGTAAACCAGTGACCAGACGCATAACTTTGTAAATTCACGAGGGGAGCGCTCCTTGTCTCATATCGCAGTTTTATGAATAAGTTGGCGGGAAATATCTTCCAATTTCAAGGGAATTAAATCATTAATCGACCGTACAGTCAACTAAATGCAGGCCAGACAGATCATCCCTCTTGAACCCGCTACCATCCTCCGCTACAGATGAAGTGAATGAACAAAATTGGGAAGAAAAATGGCCCGCCCACAGTCGCCTGATTATGACGTACGAAAGCAAAATATTCTCGACAAGGCCGCTGTAGTTTTCGCAGAACACGGCTTTCACAAGGCTTCTGTCAGCCAGATTACCCAAGCATGTGCTATTTCCAAGTCATTGATCTATCATTATTTTCCGTCCAAACAAGACATACTATATCATACACTTAAGACCCATGTGGGGGAGCTCGATCAACTAGCTACATCCATTACGACAAAGGGCTTGCCGCCCGAAGACACTTTACGCACGATCATCCATGAATATCTTCATATCTATAAAGACAAAGTAGCCCAACACCAACTTCTGATCAGCGAGCTCGGGGCGCTTGGGAGCCGGGAGCGCCGAGAAATTATCGCCTTGCAAAATAATGTCGTTGGTGTTTTTGCAGACCTTGGTGAAGCCATCTCCCCTGCTTCCTTTAAAGGCCGAAAAGCCAAAAAAGCCATCGCCCTATTGGCGCTGGGCATGATGAACTGGACTTATATTTGGTTCAAAGCGGACGGCGCCCTAACCACCGACGCACTGGCTGATATAATCAGCAGCATGCTAATCGGGGGGCTGAAAAACCTTGGGTCAGAGCCCTTTGGTAAGGCCCAATAAATCTATACCATTTCACCATAAGACAGATCCATTTGGGCCATGCTACTTTAATCAGACCTCCCTCAACGGACTATCCAGCAATGAACAAGAGTTCGGTGATAGCAAAAAAATAGGTACAAAAGCTCCGATTATGCCTATAATACTTTAATGCTTCACCTTGGGGGTTGCGGAAAAGGGCTTAAGCTTGAGCAACGGCGATAAATCTTTAGACGATAAATCTTTAACGGTGAAAGATACCAAGGCGTATATCTCGACTATGTGCCCAGCTTTACAGCAGGCATGGGATATGTGGCATCGCCTGCTTAAAGAAAGCACATTTAAACTGCCCCGCCGTCGGTCCTTCTCTCTGCAACAGCTAAAAGCGCAAGCGTCAAATGTCGCGATTTCTAATTGGACGGATGAGAAGACTTTTCTACTTAAACTCAGCGGCACAAATGTTGACCGTCTTTTTGGTTATAACCGAACAGGTATGACATTGGAGCAATTCACCGAGCCTGAATATTATGACGATATTTATTTTTTCTATTTTGCGCAAATTTTTCAGCCCTGTGCGGGCTTCACCCGGACCAAGCTTCGCAATATGAAAGGCCTTGTGTTTGAGGTCGAAGCGCTCAGCTTTCCCCTTTGCGATGAAGAGGGCGAGGTGCGCCATCTTATCTCTTTCGTCGAGGTTATATCAGATAGAGCAAACCAATGGCACAGTAATAGCTTTGGTAAAATTACCGAGCATGACACCACTGAATCTAAATTTCTGGATTTGGGCTGGGGGACACCGAATATGACAGTAAAAGACGATGGCAACATTCAATGGAACATTGGGGCGCATAGCCTTTGATAATGATTGAAATGTCTTGTAAGGAATGTATAATGCGTGGCGATGGTGAACCCATTAAGGCCAGTTCAATCCAGCCATGAACTTACGCAGAATCATTTGACTTTTCCTTTCGTCATTCCCGCGAAGGCCGGAAACCAGATAAGGGGCTGCGGTTCAGCGAGCTTGAGTTGCCAAAACCTTCTGTCGCCGCTTATACAGGGCGGATGGTTTCCATTTGGTTTCTGGATCCCGGATCGTATCCGGCTTCGCCGGGTCCGGGATGACGGCACCCAACAGCGAACCAATTTTGGTCACTGACATGTTTCATGAACTTGCGCAGGATCATATTATTCACCTCCCCTGATAAGCGAAAACGTTACTTTAGCGCAATATTCCATAATTGCAAAAAGTGGTAGGCCACGAGAAGGGTTTTCACCCTTCGCTCTGGGAGCTGCTGGGTCGCTTTTTTGGGTCGGTTATTTCAGCTCCGATAGTTGGGTGATGTTTGCTTCATCAAAAATCTCAAACGGATTATCGCTCAGATATTCCACGATTGCTGACCCATATACCTTTTTTTCTTCAAGATCGATTAAGAGCGTCACAAAAGAATTTGCGTTCTTATTGTGCCAGTTTATTAGGAATTGGGCTTCCCGAGTTTCCTTGCAAATATAGTTTAGGCCCTCAATCCGGGTTCCATCGAGCTGGCCGCCAAACCATGCGAAACTGAGGGATGCCGGTTCAATTGTCAAAACAACGCTATCGCCGCTGGTATATGTATACTTAAGCACTTTATTCGCAAGTCCGTGAATGTCGTTAACGTGCATCATAAATCTCCCTTTTTTACCTAAATTTTTTTCTTACTAACAAAATTACGAGGTTTTTGAAGAATATAACTAGAGGAATGAATTAGTCAAAATGCCATAGTGTCAATGTCCGCCTGTGGCCGACAGCAAACGATTAGCGGGCTCAGACCATTAAACTGATTTGGTTTGTGATGTGCTTTGAAAGCCATACAATGGTTTTTATTAACTGGTGACCCATTTTAGCACTCCATTAACAATAAAATTCTAAGGTGTTGTATAGTATGGTATAACTGATTTGAATAAAATTAAGATTTAAGTACTATATTTCATACTAGCATGCAGAGATCGATGTTTTAAGGGAAGTGCTGATATTGAAGAACATACCTTTTCCAATAATCATTTTAGCTCCAGCATTTGCTGTTCTTGCTCTTATCTTAGATACCTTTTTACCAATGGGTGTCGCAGGTGGCATTCCTTGCGGATTTCTAGTTCTTCTTGGTATTTGGCTCCCTAGCAAACGTCACGTTTATGCACTAGCTATCCTCGCTACTATAATAACTGGCATAAGTTTTTTAGTATCTCCCCCCACCATCACCATATGGGCCCTAACCGCCAATCGTTTCCTTAGATTAGTGATTATATGGGGTGCAGCAGTCATTATCTGTGAGCGTAAAAAGCTAATAAAGAAATCTGAGGATAGCAATGCAAGGCTTTCCTATCACCTTGAGAATTCCCCTCTGGCCTCTATGATATGGGACGTAAATTTCAGGTGTCTAGAATGGAACAAGGAAGCTGAGAAAGTTTTCGGGTATAGTAAGGACGAAATGATTGGTATTGGCACCATCGACTGTATTGTTCCAAGTTCTGCAAGAAGTCAGGTTGATAGTGCAATTGATGAACTTTCAAACCAAACAGGTGGGGCAGTTAATGTTAACAAGAATATTACTAAAAATGGCAAAACCATCACTTGCAAATGGTTTAATACTATAATTCTTAAAGATGACGGTACGCCTCTTGGTTTCGCTGCAATGGCACAAGATATAACACAGCTTATTGCGGATGGAATAGAACTAGATTTCCAGAAAAAAGCAATGGATGAACATGCCATCGTCAGTATTTCTAATGTTGATGGAGAGATTACTTATGTTAATGAAAAATTCTGTAATGCTAGCCAATATACTAGGGATGAATTGATAGACCAAAACCATAGAATTCTTAAGTCAGAAGAACATGACCCAGCGTTTTATACAAACTTATGGGAGACCATCATAGCCGGTAAAGTGTGGAAAGGTGATATATGCAATAAAAGCAAAGATGGCCGCCTTTATTGGGTGTCCTCAACAATAGTTCCTTTCCTGGATGACAATGGTGAGCCCTTCCAATTTGTTTCAATGTGTACCGACATAACAAAAAACAAAGAGTTAGAACAAGGGCTTATGTTAAGTGAAAGCCGCTTACAAAGAAGTCAATCCTTTGCACATATGGGTATATGGGACTGGGACATCTCTAATGACGCTTTATATTGGTCTGATCAAGTCCCAATGTTATTTGGAAGCACCGACGGGAATGTTATCAAAACATATAATGACATGTTTTCCCTCATCCACTCTGACGACCAAAAAATGGTAATAAATGCTGTTAAAGCATGTGTGGATAATGGCAAAGAATATGATGTAATATTTAGAATTATATGGCTTGACGGTTCTGTTCATTGGATTCACCAAAATGGCAATGTGGTTTATGACGATGATGGTAATGCGACAAATATGCTAGGTATGATGCAGGACATAACCAGCAAAAAGAATTATGAAGAACAAATCATCTTGGCGAAAGAAGAAGCTGTTCTCGCTTTGGAAGAAGCACAAATGGCGAATTCAGCTAATCAAGCAAAGTCAGAGTTTCTAGCCACGATGAGCCATGAAATACGCACTCCTTTAAATGCAATCATCGGGTTCGCAGAAGCCCTTGAAATGGGTATTGGCGCTGAAGACAGGGACGAAAGAAATGAACGACTGGGAATTATTGCAAATTCTGGGAGGCAATTGAATAATCTCATTTCTGATATTTTGGACTTTTCTAAAGTTGAGGCAGGGAAATTAGAATTTGATTTAAAACCTACCCTTCCCAGCGATATTTTTGAAAGGTGCCTGCCAACTATCCGGCAGCTTGCTAAGGATAAGAATATTTCTTTTAAAGGGATTAAGGAATCTAATAGCCTAATATTTGTTGACCCAAAGAGATTAGAACAAATTATACTCAACTTTATTTCTAATGCTGTTAAATATAACAAAGATAATGGATCAATAGAATTTGGCTGTTATGAAACAACCGACAATAATCTTAGGGTATATGTTGAGGATACTGGAATGGGAATACCCGAAGGGAAAGAACAGCTTATATTCTCCCCTTTTGATAGAGTAAACTATGCCACTAGTGGCATTGGTGGCATTGGTCTTGGTCTAGCTATTTGTAAAAAATTAACGGAATCAATGAATGGTGAAATCGGATTTGAAACGGCCCTAGGTGAAGGGACAACATTTTGGGTTGAATTTCCTATGGTAGATGCTTGAATATCTGCTTCTGATCCAATGCCATAAATCTCTGGGCTTTCACTCTACCATATATAACAATATTGTTGTTGACTGCGGTATAACAAAAATGTTATTTTACCTAAAGAATGATTTTGAAACATGTATGAAATTGAGTTCTTCAACAGCAGAGTTGAGACAGAAATATTGAATTGGCCGAAAGGCATTCAAGCGGATTTTCTTAAAATTGCCGAATTGATGATGGAGCATGCGTTTATAAAGAAATCCCAAAAGACGCCTAAAAAAAGAACTCGGTATTGCATGCAAACGAATGAAGGAGGTTTAAAATGAGTGATACATATGAACCTGTAAAACTAAATAAAAACTGGATCAAGGATCGCTTAAAAGGTGATCCTAAACTCCGCAGTGAATATGAAGCACACGATATAGAGTATAACTTGCTTGATGAGCTTATTCGTGCCCGCAGCGATGCTGGCCTGACCCAAAAAGAGCTTGCTGAGCGCATGGGCAAACAACAGTCCGCTATTGGGCGTTTGGAGCGCACTCTTGCCAATCCTCTAGGCTCAGTCTCTCTAGCATCCCTCAAAGAATACGCCGCTGCCTGTGGTAAACGCCTTGATATTCGAATGATTGACTAAATCTGAAACTTGCTCAAGAGAATTGAACTCTAAAACCGTTTAAAATCAAATGGTTGCACTATTTGGTGCGCAGTAGAATTAAGTGAAACACCATATAAATCATAGACTTAAGTAACTGGTGCCGCTGGGGAGAATTGAACTCCCGGCCTCGTCATTACCAATGACGCGCTCTACCACTGAGCTACAGCGGCCCATTTTGTCAGGGCGAGAAGCTATTGCCATAGCCACGGCGGCAAAGCAAGGACAAAACGCAAGACAGCCACCACCGCCACAGAGCAATGGTGATGTTAGGCGGAAAAGTTAAAAGCTATTCAGTGCTAACAGGCTTGAAAATCTTGCAAGCCACGTTATGGTGCGGGTTTATGAGCAAAGATACACCAGACACAAAAGATAAGCCCCTGCAAAAAGCGCCGAGCCAAAAAGCCGTCAAAGCGGAGGAGCGCAGGGCCCGTTTGGCTGAGGAAATGCGCAACAATTTACTACGCCGCAAGGGCCAAAAGCGCGACCGCAGGGACAGGCCAGACCAAGATTGAAGTTGTCCTAAAAATATCAAAATATTCATTGGTGAAATGTCTATATTGATCCCAAACAGGGCGATCCACTGAAAAATAACGCTTTGAACTAAGTTGCTGCTTGTTACCGCTCATCAGTTAGCCTAAAAAGCCATGTGGTACTTAGGGTTTTTACTAGCTTAACAACGAGGAACTTAATTAATGACCATCATGTCCGATCGTTGGATCCGGGAACAGTCGCTCAATAATGCGATGATCGAACCTTTTGTCGATAGCCAGCGCCGCGAAGGCACCATAAGTTACGGTGTTTCATCTTATGGTTATGACGCGCGGGTGTCCGATGAATTTAAGATTTTCACCAATGTAGATTCGGTCATTGTTGACCCGAAAGACTTTAACCCCAAAAGCTTTGTCGACCGCCAAGCCGATGTTTGCATCATTCCGCCCAATAGCTTTGCACTGGCCAGAACGGTGGAATATTTCCGCATTCCAGAGGATGTGCTGGTGATCTGCCTCGGTAAAAGCACCTATGCCCGCTGCGGTATTATCGTCAATGTCACGCCGCTGGAGCCGGGCTGGGAAGGCCATGTAACGCTGGAATTTTCCAACACCACACCGCTGCCCGCCAAGGTTTATGCCAATGAAGGTGCCTGCCAATTTCTGTTCCTGCAAGGCAATGAGCCCTGCGAGACCAGCTATAAAGCAAGGGCTGGTAAATATATGGGGCAACGCGGGGTGACCCTGCCCAAGCTCTGAAGGCGTAAGATTAATACAGCTAACCATGATTAGGTCGTACCTTTGCCCCTTTCGTGCCGCTATCCGAGAGCAATAACAAGACTAACCCAAAAGTAAGACAAAGGCCTACACCATGGAAAAGTTAGTCATCAAAGGCGGCAAAACATTAAGCGGTGAGGTGCCCATTAGCGGTGCCAAAAATGCGGCCTTGCCCCTGATGTGCGCAAGCCTGCTAACAGATGAACCCCTGACGCTGACCAATTTGCCTCGCTTGGCTGATATAGCAACACTTGCGGACCTGCTGAACCATATGGGCGTCGGCTTAATGTTTAAGGGCGGGCGCGGCGGTAAAATATCTGGTAGAACGCTGACCCTTGACGGTGCCACCATCGCTGACACGGTGGCGCCTTATGATATGGTCCGCAAAATGCGCGCGTCTATATTGGTGCTCGGCCCCGTTGTTGCCCGCATGGGGGAGGCCACCGTCAGCTTGCCCGGCGGCTGTGCCATCGGCACCCGGCCCATTGATTTGCACCTGAAAGCGCTTGAAGCTATCGGCGCGACCATCGAGCTTGCAGATGGCTACGTTAAAGCAACTGCGCCAGACGGCCTGACCGGTGGCACGGTGCGCTTTCCCTTCGCCAGTGTCGGCGCGACGGAAAATGTGCTGATGGCGGCAGCCCTTGCCAGCGGCGAAACCATTATTGAAAACCCGGCCCGCGAGCCTGAAATTTGTGACCTTGCCGAATGCCTTAATGCCATGGGGGCCAAGATTAGCGGCGCAGGCAGTGAGACCATTCACATCCAAGGTGTGCCCAAATTACACAAAGCCACCCACAAAGTGCAGCCTGACCGTATTGTTGCTGGATCTTATGCTGTGGCGGCGGTCATGACCGGTGGAGAGCTGTTGTTGAGGGATGCCGAGCCCTGCCATATGGGCGCGACCATCGCCGCGCTCGAAAGCGCAGGGGCCACTGTCAGTGTCGAAGAGCGTGGCATTCGGGTGAAGGCTGGCAAACGCATTTTACCTTTTAATCTTGTCACCCAGCCATACCCCGGCTTTGCAACCGACCTTCAAGCGCAGTTTATGGCGCTCGCCTCCATCGCAGACGGCGCATCGGTTATTACAGAATCGATCTTTGAGAACCGCTATATGCATGTCTCAGAGCTCTGCAGGCTGGGGGCGGATATTACAGTAACGGGTTCCAGCGCCACAGTGCGCGGCGTGAAAAAGCTAACCGGCGCCCCCGTTATGGCCACCGACCTTCGTGCCAGCATGACTTTGGCGCTTGCAGGATTGGTGGCAGAAGGTGATACCACCATTCACCGGCTGTACCATCTGGACCGGGGCTATGAACGTCTGGAAGAAATTTTGAGCGATGTGGGCGCAGATATTGAACGTGTTGCCGATTAACCCTATGGTGCGTGAGATCAGAGCCAACAGATAGATTTGGCTAGCGATAGTGAGCAGAGATATTTATGACGATACCCCTGAAATTACGCGCGGTAAACCCAAATGACTTGGAGGTTATCTCCGCCCTGTTGCAAGACGCTGCCATTAAGCGTGACGATATGGCATGGGACAAAACAGGGCAGCGCTTCGCTATGGTGTTCAATCGTTTCATCCATGAAAAACGCCGCTGGTTCAAAAGACCATCAGGCGAGCGCATTCACTGTGGCTTACATATTGAAGGCGTAGAGAGCGTGCGCATGCGCGGCCTTGATGAAAGCGAAGGCGGTAATATTTTGGCCCTTTTAGCGCTTCACTACAGCCCGCAAGAGGAAGAGCCCGCCGCCACCATAACCATGGAGTTTGCTGGTGGAGGTGCTGTGCAAATAGACGTGGAATGCGTCGATGCGGTCATGGCCGACATGGGGGAAGCTTGGGAAGCTATATCCCGCCCGGACCATCAAAGTAACTAAGACCAACATAACCATGATTTTTTGACTGTTTAAAAGACATAATACAATGAAGCCCACTGAAAAACTTATTCTCGCCCTGCCGAAAGGCCGTATATTGGATGAAGTCCTGCCGCTCGTTAATAAAGCGGGCATTGAGCCCGAGGCTGACTTTTTTGACCCCAAATCCCGTAAATTGCAATTCGCCACCAATATTGGTGGGCTCGACATCATCCGCGTCCGCGCCTTTGATGTTGCCACCTTCGTTGCTTTTGGTGCGGCCCATTTAGGCGTCGTCGGCAACGATGTGCTGATGGAATATAACTATAGCGATATCTATAGCCCTGTTGATCTGCAAGTGGGTAAATGCCGCCTGTCGTTGGCCGTTCCAAAAGAAATCGCTGGCGAGCAAGATCCATCAAGTTGGAGCCACGTTCGAGTGGCAACAAAATACCCCAACCTAACCCGCAAATATTATGCAGAGCGCGGCGTACAGGCTGAAGTTATTAAGCTTAACGGTGCGATGGAACTGGCCCCTTCCTTGGGGCTTTGCCGCCGCATTGTTGATCTGGTTTCCACCGGCTCAACCCTGAAGGCCAACGGCTTGAAAGAAGTTGAAATACTAACCGAAATTAGCTCAAAATTGATTGTTAATCGACCTGCTTTTAAAACGCAGCCAGAGGAAATCAGTGGCTGGATTGACCGTTTCAAACATGCGGTTCCAAGCCAGTGACATTACGCCTTCATATCAATGACCATAATTTTGAGGCCGAATTTCAAGCTTTGCTAAACAGCGAACGTGGCACAGACACTGACGTAAGATCAGTGGTTGCAGACATCATCGCTGACGTGGAAGCAACTGGTGACACGGCGCTTATTAATTATACCAAAAAATTTGATCGCTTTGATATGACTGCCGAGAGCATGAGGGTAAACCCCGAAGCCATCAAAGCGGCAAAAGAGGAAGTTGCCCCAAAGACGATGGCTGCGCTCAAGCTGGCCTCAGACCGTATTTCCGCTTTTCATAGCAAACAAAAGCCCAATGATATTGATTACAGGGATGACGCTGGTGTGCGCTTAGGCGAGCGCTGGACCCCCATTTCTGCCGCTGGTCTTTATGTGCCGGGTGGTCTTGCCAGTTACCCATCCAGCGTTTTAATGAATGCCATTGCCGCTAAGGTGGCTGGGGTCGCGCGCTTGGTGATGGCGGTGCCAAGCCCTGACGGCATTTTAAATCCGCTGGTTTTGGCCGCCGCCGACCTGGCCGGCGTTGATGAAATATATACTGTTGGCGGCGCGCAGGCGATCGCCGCACTTTCTTTCGGTACCGAAACAATAGCTGCTGTTGATAAAATTGTTGGCCCGGGTAATGCCTATGTCGCTGAGGCCAAACGCCAAGTTTTTGGCCGCGTGGGCATTGATACCATCGCTGGACCCAGTGAAATATTGGTAGTGGCGGACGGGGAAAGCAACCCCGAATGGGTGGCCGCTGACCTTTTGAGCCAAGCAGAGCATGACAGCATAGCACAGGCCATTTTGATCACCTTTGATGATGCTTTTGCAGTCAAAGTTGAGGAAGCCCTGATGGCCCAATTAGACGGATTGCCCAGAGCAGATATCGCGCGAGAAAGTTGGCAAAAGCACGGCGCTATCCTTGTGGTGGAAAGCGCGGACCAAGCCGCAGCCTTGATCGACCGCATTGCGCCTGAGCACCTAGAGCTTAGCATCAGTGACCCAGATAGCTTAATGGGGGTAGTAAAGCACGCAGGCGCCATATTCCTTGGCCGCCATACGCCAGAGGCTATCGGCGACTATGTCGCAGGTACCAACCATGTGTTGCCCACATCCCGCGCGGCCCGTTTTGCTGGGGGCCTTAGCGTTTATGATTTCATGAAACGCACCACATTTGTCGGCTGCGACACAGAAAGCCTTGCCCTAATCGGCCCGGCAGCGGTACTACTAGCAGAAGAAGAAGGCTTACACGCCCACGCAAGGTCGGTTTCAATGCGACTGGATGATGGTAAATAGATCGGAAACACACTCGTTAGGATAATGATGGCTGACCACCGCCTTGTTGATATTAAATTGGACGCGTCAACCGTTGTTCGCTGGAGCGCGGATATTGACCATGAACGCCGTATCGCCATCTATGATCTGCTGGAAGAAAATAGCTTTACCTTGCTCAAGACTTCCCGCGAGGATTATGCCGGACCTTATAAGCTGTTACTGAGCATCGTTGAGGGGCGCTTGGCCTTTGATGTGGGCTGCGACCAAGAGCAACCGCTTTATAGTTTCCGGCTCGCCATGTCGCCCTTCCGCCGTATCATCCGCGAATATTTTGCCATCTGTGACAGCTATTATGAAGCCATTAAAAGCGCTTCCCCATCGCAAATTGAGGCTGTCGATATGGGCAGGCGCGGTATCCATAATGAAGGCAGCGAGCTGCTGATGGAACGGCTTAGTGATAAGGTTGCGGTGGATTTCCAAACCGCACGACGGCTTTTCACCCTTGTCTGCGTATTGCATATGAAAGGTTGACCGGTGAATAGCGCCAAAGCCAATACTGCCTCGAACCAAGCGCCGCCGAAGAGTATATTGTTTCTCTGCAATCAAAATGCCGTCCGCAGCCCCATGGCCCACGGGTTAGCAAACCATTATTGCAAGCGCCGGGTATATGTGGAATCCGCTGGGTTAATCGCCGGGCTCCTTGATGGTTTCACCCATGCGGTGATGCAAGAGCTAGATATTGATCTATCGGGTAGAGCACCTAAAGCCTTAAGCGATATCACATTAAACGACTATGAATTAATCGTTACCCTAACGCCTCAATCAAAAGCCGCCGTTGAAAAGCAATTAGCTGAGACAGTTTCATGCAAGACCACTAAAATACCACGCCTTGAATATTGGCCCACCCACGACCCTTGCGACGCGGAAGGCAGCCGAGACCAGCTGCTAGATAGCTATCGGCGCGTTCGTGACCAGTTGGAGGCCCGCATCGGTGACCTATTTATTTTTTAGCCTTCTAGCCTTTTCGAGGCCCACGATATCACTTAGGCCGCTGATAATGTTGCCTTAAATCCCCATTTTTGACCCTAATCCATGCTCTTTGGTCCTGCTTTCTTCGCTTAAGCGCTAAAAAGCTTGCTTTTATGCCAGTGGAGCGTCATGTATGGGCGCAAATTTAAACCCCCGTTTCAGCCAACCATAGGGAGCGACAATGGCTAAAGAAGAAGTATTGGAAATGCGCGGTGTTGTGACCGAACTGCTACCAAACGCGATGTTTAGGGTAAAACTTGAAAATGACCATGAAATTTTAGGCCATACCGCCGGTAAAATGCGCAAAAACCGCATCCGGGTTCTAGCCGGTGATGATGTGTTGGTTGAGCTAACCCCTTACGACTTGAGCAAAGGTCGTATCACCTATCGCTTCAAATAAGTCAGTGTGACGCCCATGGCCCACACGCGCTTCCATGTTGGCTTAAGCCATGTCTGATAATCCTGCACACCCAGCCGCTTTTATTTTAGCCAGCGGGTCGCCCCGCCGCAGTGAATTGCTTGCCCAGATTGGCCTGACGCCTGATATTATTGATCCCGCTGATATTGATGAAACACCGCTCTCAGGTGAGCGTCCTCGCCCCTATGCTCGCCGCATGGCAGAAGAAAAGGCCCGCACGGTGGCCGCGCGCCGCACAGGGGCTTTCATTTTGGCCGCTGATACGGTGGTATCTGTTGGTCAGCGCATCCTGCCCAAAGCCGAAGACATAACAAGCGCCCGATTTTGCATGAATTTACTATCTGGCCGCCGTCACCGAGTGACCAGCGGCATTGCCCTTGTTCGCCCGGATGGTTCGATGGCCGTTAAGGACGTGGTCAGCGAGGTAATTTTTCGCCGCATGCATAATGATGAAATTGAACATTATATTACTGCGGGTGACTGGCACGGCAAAGCTGGTGGCTATGCTATTCAAGGCTTAGCCGCCGCTTATATCCGCAGCATCAGTGGTAGCTATAGCAATATTGTTGGCCTGCCGCTGTTTGAGGTTGCGGGTTGGCTCTCTGGCCACGGCTTCAGCATTTCAGCAAGCGGTGTCTAATCCATGGCTGAGGACAATGAAATATTCCTTATAGAACCTGCAATAGGCCAGTGGCGTGGGGCCCTTATAGACCGCGACGGTATCCCCATTGAGCTTCACCACTATGACACTGCCAGCCCATTTAAAGCTGGTGACATCGCCCTAGCGCGGGTAACCCGGGTTGATAAACAGTTGGATATGGCCTTCATCAAATTACCCGGCGGCATAGGTGGTGCTTTGAACTTCCGCCGTGCCAAACATTTATGCACCAGAGATGATAGTCGCGGTGCCACCATCAGTGACTGTGTGCAGGAGGGTCAATTGGTGCGCGTACAAGCGGTGGCCGATGCCTCGCTCATAGAAGCAAAAAACATCCCCTTGACCGCCCGGCCCAAAATTGTTGGTCGCTATCTGGTGGCTGAACTTGGCAAGCCACGGGTCAATTTCTCCCGCGATATCGGCGCTAAGGACAAAAAGCGTATCACTGAAGCCTTAGCGCCATTAGCAGATCACTGTGCGTGGCTGGTGCGGTCTCGTGCAGGCGATATTGATAGCAAGCATATTTTCGCGGAAGCCCAGTGGCTGGCCTCTGCCTTTCAGGGCAAGACTAATGAGCCTGCAATAAGCTTCCAGCCTAGCCCCGCTGAAACTTGCCTGATGGCGATGCCCGATAGCCTAAGTGATATAATCATCGAAGGCGGCGCGGCCCTGCGGGAAATTAAAAAACTCTTGGAAAGCCGCTGGCCCGACCTCACTGACAAAATTAGCGCTTACGGTGACCATGACTTGATGGAAGAAAGGGGGGTTGAAGAAGCCATAGAGGAAGCCTTGGCAGACCAGATTATGCTGCCCTCCGGTGGCTGGATATCCATTCATGAAACCCCAGCCTTGACTGCCATTGACGTTAATATGGGCGGGGCGCTATCTGGGCGCAGCGCGGGCGAGGCGCAACAGTTGGTGAATATGGAAGCCGCCCTTGCTAGCGCTTACCATATGCGCTTGCAAGATATGGGCGGGCTTATTGTTATTGATTTTATCGACATGAAAACCAAAGGCGCAGCAGCCGAGCTTATCGCGCTCATGGATGATGTACTGGGTGAAGATAGTGTGCCGGTACGCCGCACGGGGCTGAGCCAGTTTGGCTTGATGGAGCTGAGCCGCAAACGCAGTGGACTTAGCTTGCGCGAACGCATGACCCACCAAGCCGGTGCTTCTATGCGAGCGTCCCATGAAGGGCTGATGCTTTTGCGCCGTGCAATTAGCGTCGGCAATGCCCCCACTCCCGGCATATTGGCGCTGGAAGCCCGCCAAACCACGCTGACATGGCTGCATGACCATCCAGCGTTGCTCGAGGAGCTTAAAACCTCAACGCAGCGGGAGATCCATCTGCAAGCAAGCAACCATCCGCAAGCCTATATTTTGGAAGTGAAATAACCATGGCCAAGCAAAAACCCGCCTGCCCTATTTGCAAAGCAACGGAAGCTGATAGTTATGCACCCTTTTGCTCGAAACGCTGTGCAGACATCGACCTTGGACGGTGGTTCGGCGGCAATTATCAACTGCCGGGCCAAGAAATGGCAGAGCCGGAAGCGATAGCGAAAGCCCGCACTGATGAGCCAGAATAGAGAGCTTAATAACCCCAAGATTGAACTAGATATATACGCATTTTATGCGCCTCACACTGCAACAGCGCACTCTATGCTTCAACCACATGAAAAAATATGGCAAAGCCTATGGACAGCACCTTGAATATTGCCTATAAGCCCCTTCGCTCGCTTATGTTCCCACTAGGGTACTGACAAGCGAAATTGATATGCCCGGGTAGCTCAGTTGGTAGAGCAACGGATTGAAAATCCGTGTGTCGGTGGTTCGAATCCGCCCCCGGGCACCACTATCATAAGCCGCAGGAAACTGCGGCTTTTTGCGTGTATGGGTGTTACTGTAGCGCGCTATCTGCTTTCGGACATTTGCGCGGTTACTTTAGGACAAACGCACGGGACTAGCCGGGACCAGGCAGGACTAAGCGGGACAGTATCGCTGTTTTATCCAAATGTTTCAAAGATATTTTAAGGTAAATGGTGGGGTTAGGCCGATATAGGCAGTCCTTAAAAGCGGCATACATCCTCAGAAATGACTTTTAGGGCTTACCAATAAATATTGGGGCCAATTATGATTCATTCTTATGGATATTAGCCCAACCCA
>JAJFIS010000026.1 GCA_021774735.1 Alphaproteobacteria bacterium
GGGCGGCATCCAACACGCCCCAAGTATCCTCATTCAGGGCCACCGACCAACCGACGACTTTACGGCTGTATACATCGATCACCGAGGTGATCTCGGGCCTGAAAGGGCGTCCATGCTGGGGGTGGGCAATCATGGCGTCAAAACGATGGCCGTCCGCTGCATAAACCGCCCCCGGCCAAAGGTTATCCACATCCCTTGTGACATAAGCTCTAATGGCCTTGAGCGCATGAGGCCCCATCCGGCCTTGCGCACGGCTTTGGCTGGATAGATTATTTAGGAACCGTAGCGCTTGGCCGTAACTCGGCATGCGAAGGCCGGCTGGCAGATGCTGAGGCAGCACTTCTATGACATAGGCAAGCGATGGTTTTTGCGGTCGTGCATAAAGTTTCATCAAAGCCTTGGCCCACGCCGGCACGATGGGGCCACGCCAGATATGCTTGGGGGCTAAAGCCTCGATGCCACGCTCGGCTCTTTCCTTAAGCCATAGATATAAGGTTGATCGGGATATGGTCCGGGTGAAGCTATAGGGGTGATTACGTGCACCCGAGCGCATATTGGCCTTAGGCAGAAAGCTCGCGAGTTGCGCACCCAACTGCCCGGCATTAGCTCTCCTTATAAAAGCATCAACCGCCAAGCTACGGCCGAGGCCACTTTGCACCATACTATCAATCTCGGCCAGCACAGCAGCCCGAGCCTCCAGCGCCTCCCGTTGAAAGGCCTTTAAACCGGATGTTAAACCCTCTGTAAAGGGTCTTTTAAGCGCCTTTAAAGACTTCGACACATTCAAGCCAAGAAGCTGCGCCGCGTAAGTTTCCAAGGTGTCTTTGGGCAGCGAGCGGATATGATATTCATAGTGGTTGCCTCCCCTGCCCGAGACCGACCTAACCCGCCATCCCGCCGCCTGCGCCTGACGCAGCACCCCACCCTTGCTCGCCTGCAAGCCGGGCAGGCTAAGCGCCACCAACTCCGCCGCACTGAACCACTCCCGAGCATGCAGATTGGAATGAGCGGAAGTTTGTGTGGGCATGGAACGTCCTTCTTGCTAGTGTTTCTGGATATGATGTACTACTCTTAATGAATAGAGCTATACAGTCCGAAGCTATGCAATATGTATAGTTTTGTGAGGCTACTGTCAACATTAATGTGTAGGGGTATACAAAATGAACATATCTGGTCCACAATGCAGAGCAGCAAGAGGGTTGATTGGCTGGTCACAAGAAGACCTTCGGAAAGCAGCAAAGGTCGCCAGAAAGACCTTAGCTGACTTTGAAAGGTGCCTAACAACACCCTATGATAGGACCCTAAGAGATATTATAGAGGCGCTTGAGAAAGCCGGTGTTGAGTTCATTCCAGAAAATGGTGGCGGTGCTGGGGTGAGGCTGAAGAGCTAAGTGGATACTTCCATTGTATAACGAACAAGGTGTCTACAAATCTTGGGGCATCTCACTGTTAGAGCCTGAGTACTCGGCGTATATCTGCGAGCCACCCCAAAGGTAGCGCGTCGTGGTGCTGCCTGCGGTCTTGGTCTTGCGCCTACCCAGCGCGTCATAGCCATAGCTGCCGACCACATTGGTGCCAAGTTTGGCCTGCGTCAGCTGGTTCTGGGCGTTGAATGTATAGCTGTATGTGCCATCATTGCTCATATTACCGTTGTCGTCATGGGTAATGGTGCTAGCGCCAGCCGTTGTTACTTGGTTGAGATCATTATGGGCATAGTTGGTCGTGCCCGTTGAGGCCGTGGGGTTATAGACATAATTGATGTTGGTGGCATGCTCATTCGTGATATTGCCAACCTCATCGCGGGTGTAGGTAAAAGTAACATCATCGCCCGTGCCCGCCGGGTTCAGGGTTAAGCTATCAAGCAGACCTGTGGCACTGTCATAACTTTTGGTGGTGACATTGCCGTTACCAAGCGCGATCTGCGTCACCCGGCTGAGCTGATCATAGGTGTAAGTGGCGACATTGACCGTACCCATCTCTTTGACGCTTTTTACCCGGGCGAAGATCATCGAGGAGGGGGGTAATTAAGGGATTCATAGGCTTATAGTTATTCAATTGCCTTGATATTTAACCATTAGTTCTAACATCGTCATCATGACGGCTTTTTTCAAGTTCCGGACTAATATAACATTCGGGCTTGGTAGACATCCCATCTACAATTTTTACAATAAATTGTATCTTACTCATTTGAATTTCATTCGACCAGAAAGGCTTTTGAATAAAGCCCTCTATATAAACTATTGAATTCATACATTCCTGAAGGCCTTTGGTGTTCCTTAGATATACTTTCATATCATCAACCTCAAAGTAAGCATTAGTATCATCAATTTGAACCAATTTTCCCCCGTCAAAAACATGAATGCCGCACCAGAGGCATTTTTGTAAGGCGGCATCTATTTGAATTACTCCTCGGGCAATTCTTTGCCAACAAATGATCGTTATGGTTAAGCCAAATGCAATTGCTACACTTATAAAAAATATGAGTATTTTGTTTTTTAATCGCATTGGGTGCCTGCTCTCTGTAAAATGATATTTCTTCCGTCAGAAGTTATAGCAAAAATGTCAACCGGTTCTGAAGATTTATTAAATGCTTTCAAATTACCCATCCATATACTTAAATTTTGGGCTCTATTTCCCGCTTCCCTTGAGGATGAGGAATGAGTAATAGCAAAAACATGTGCAGTTGCGCTCCCGTCGAACGCATTAATATGGCCAGCCACACCGGGAACACGTTTCCAGAGCGGTTGTTGCCCGGTAGCGCCATCAAATTCAAACGACACTGTGCTGACTGCATTTTGCTCCCCAAAGGCACCCCAAAGCCATCTTGAATCGCTCACAGTAAACCTGAAGCTCGTATTTACTCCTGGATCCGATCGCGCATGGCCGTTTGCTTTACTAGTAGCTCTAAAAGTAGCTTTCCAGAGAGCATTAGCAAGCTTGTTATCCCCAGTAGCGGCTCTAAAAAAATTCTCTAACTTAGAAGGGGCTCCACCCTTTGGTAATTTACTAACATCAGTAACTTTGCAATTTTCTATCTCATCATCCCCCCCATTGGGGTCTGTTAGAAGGAAACCTTGATTTAATGCATCACGAAAAAATCCTGCCATTTGGTTAATTGCATTAAAAAAGATGCCCGCTCTATTACAAACCGCACCTTCCGGGCATGTGGGCAGTCTTGGAGCTGTCACTATAATCTCTTCGACATAATCATCATCAGCCATCAGTCCAGTAGGGTCCCTGAAGTTCACCGGGTTATTGCCGACGTAAGCATACATGTTGAGGCCATCGCCGTAGCCAATGGGGTCAGCGCTCATGAAGCGGCCAAGCTTGGGCTGGTAATAGCGGTTGCGGTAGTAGATATTGCCGGTCTCTTCGTCGGTGCGTCTTGCGGTATATTTATACGGGCTGCCCGTTTCTGATTGCACGCCCTCGCCCCACGGCGACATGGTGAACTTATCGGTGATAGTGCCGCTGTTATTGGCTGTGGCGACGACGTTGTTTTTACCGTCCATATGCAGGTAAGTCTTGGTGCCGTTCGCTTCTTTGATCATCAAGGGCTGATCGATACCGGGGCCGTAGACATATCGCCGCACGAGCGTGTTGGCGCCAGTATACTCAGCGTATATCTGCGAGCCACCCCAAAGATAGCGCGTCGTGGTGCTACCTGCTGTCTTGGTCTTGCGGCGACCGAGCGCATCATAACCGTAAGAGCCAACCACCGTGGCACCAAGCTTGGCCTGCGTCAGCTGGTTCTGCGCATTGAAGGTGTAGCTGAAAGTGCCATCATTGCTCATATTGCCGTTATCATCATAACTGATAGTGCTGGCGCCAGCCGTTGTCACTTGGTTGAGGCCATTATGGGCATAGTTTGTCGTGCCCGTTGAAGCCGTAGGGTTATAGACATAATTGATGTTGGTGGCATGCTCATTCGTGATATTGCCGACCTCATCGCGGGTGTAGCTAAAAGTAACATCATCGGCGGTGCCCGCTGGGTTCAGGGTTAAGCTATCGAGGAGCCCCGTGCTGCTGTCATAACTTTTGCTGGTGACATTGCCGTTGCCAAGCGCGATCTGCGTCACCCGGCTGAGCTGATCGTATGTGTAAGTGGCGACATTGACCGTACCCATCTCTTTGACGCTCGCTACCCGCCCTAGATCATCGGGGGTGTAACGGACAAAGTAGTTATCCTCTATGCCCGGGTAATTATAGCGCTTGTCGAGGGTACCACTGGTGTCATTATAGATATTGACCATTTTATAGCCGTAAGCCCCGGTCTCATCCTTCAAGCGGCCAAGGCTATCGTAAGTATAGATGACCGTCTCGCTGCCGCCTGTCGTGGGGGCAAAGGTGATCTTGGTCACCTGACTGCGTTTGTCATATTGGTAACTGTAGGTACCAACGCCGGCGGTGGTGCGAGTTAAAATCCGGCTCATGTTATCATAGCTTACTGTCACCGCTTGCCCGGCCCGGGTGGTCATGGATGTGGGCCGCCCTAGAGCATCATAGCTATTGATGATCTCGTCCTTCGTGGTGCCAAAATAATCGGTCTTGGTCAGGCGGTTGAAGCCATCATACTCGTAGTCGGTTCGAACATCATTGCCGTCCTCAACCCACGCCGTGGTGCCAGAGACATTATACCCTGTTTCCTCGGTTATTTCTTCAGGGGTTCCCACGCCGCGGATGACCTTGTTCACCCGGCCAGCGGCATCAAAAAAGCGCTTGCCGATGCGGCCATCAGGGCTGGTGACCTGCACGGTGCGGGCCACATCGTCATAAACTATGTCGGTACGGCGCAGGGCGTTATCTTCGCTCCAGATAACCCGGCCAGCATCATCATAGCCTTGCTTGGTGACAAACACCCCGGCACCCAGCGTGCGTTTAACATCGGTCACCCGGCCACTGGTATCATAAACAAAATCGGTGGTGACGCTCTCCGGTGCTTGTGTCTTGGTTACTTGGCCGCGCAGGTTATATGTATTGGTGGTCACCTTACCGCGGTGGTTGGTGGTGGTTTTCAGGCGGCCCGCAACGTCATAGGTGAAGCTGGTGGTGATGTTTTTCGCGCCTTCATCGGCTTTGGTTTGGGTCAATTCGGCCTTAGCATTATAGGTGAATTTGGTGCGGACACCGTTCGGGTCCACGCTCAGGTCTGGTTGTCCGTAAATCGTGTAAGCAAAGGTGGTAACCGGGCGCTGGGCCGCGCCGCCGTTAATTGACACGCTTGGTGCGGTTATCGTGGCAATTTGGTTGGTCGTGGCATCATAGGTGAAGTCGGTTATGCCGCCGCTGCCGTCATTGACGGTTTTTAAGCGGTAATCCTCACTGGCACCAAAATAGCTATAATTGATCGTGGTCGGGCTGAGGCCGCTGCCTGCCTTGGGCGTGGCGGTGGCGGTTAAGCGATTATAATATTTATCGTAGCTATAGCTCTCATAGTTGCCGTCCGGTGCTATGGCTTTGGTCAAGCGGCCAAGGCGGTCATACTCAAAGCGGGATGTCTGCCCCTCGCCGTTGGTTGTTTGGCTCCAACGGCCATAAGGGTCGTTCAGGACAGATGTTGTAGCCCCGCTTGGATCCTCGAATTCAGAGCGCCAACCAGTAGCGAAGAGAAAGTTGGTGGTGCCGATGCCCGCAGCGCTGCTTGCTGTCATTTGGCCCAACGCATTATGGGTATAGTCCACCACATTGGCGATAGCGGGTGTCGAAATGCCGTTAAGGGTACCGCCGCCATCATAGCTATAGCTGACCAGCGTGATGGTTTCCGCGCCGACGGTAAGCTTAACCGAGGTGATATCATTGGTGGTTTGACTGAGAATATAACTAATGAGCCGAGCATTATCGTCTGTGACCTCGAACAGGTTCCCCGTTGGGCTAGTATGAATAGCCAAGGAACGCCCACGATTATTGGCAACCGTAAGCAGATTACCTGAAACACCTAAGTCTTGATAAGCAAAGGTGACCGACATGCCGGTTGGGAAATCCCAATTGGTCATGCGGAAATCCCGCGCGGTAACCTCTGTTGCCGCCAAGATCATTTGGGTGCCTTCACGGCCAGTGAAGGTGACCGTTTGGTTAAGGCCACTGCCCGCAATGCTGAGGTCAGACAAGTCACCGTCTGGCGCATTAAAGCCGCCATCTGGCAGGCGCGCGAAGACCAGTTCATTATGGCCCTGATGCAGGGTGAAAATATTATCGCGCAGGCCTTTTTGCATCCAATTCATCGCGAGAACACCAAAGACGGTATGTTTAACGTCGGTCGAAGATTTCAGATAGTCATAGGTGGCATGGATGGCGGTGATAACCCGCACAGCGTCCACGGGCGAACGCCCCCCCATGGCGATAGCACCATTGCCGCTGAAACGGCCAGTGATGTCAAAATTATGGGTCCAACCAGAGGGGATACCATCCCGGGTCTCATTCCTAAAGCCGCGGGTGAAGGCCAAAGAATAGGGGAACTGGCCGCCGCCGGTTTTAATATCGGTGCCCGAAGCCTTTGCGCCGCCTGCCGCTAAGCTAGACGGTGCCGCTTGGCTAAGGTTAATCACCTCTTCCACATAGACCGTGTCAACTTCTTCGACGAAAGCACCTTTGAGAGAAAATCTGTTCGCCAATGTGCCATCATCAACTAAATGACCGAGCCAATTGGCGCCAGTGCGCTTGACTATATAACTGGTGCCGGTGAAGCTGCCTTGGGTCAGGTTGCCATTTTGCGGCAGGATCAAGGAATGAGCTGTGTTGTCATCGGTTAAGCGGGTTAGCTCCCCGGAATCGTAGCCCGTTAGCGAGCCCGTGATCGAGCTCAACTGCCCTTGGGGCACATCATATATACGGCTGCCTTCCCGCACCGCTTTGGCCAACAAACTGATGGTGGTGGCGGATTCAGGTTCCGTGCCATAAGTATCTGCAAACTGTTCCAACACACCGCCTTCCAGCGCATTCATCGCGTGGGTCAGTGTTTCAATGGCCCCAACGCGCTCCGTTGCCGTTTTGCCCACACCAATGAGCGACATGTGACCGGGAAAATCAGCATATGGTTTGACCATGCCGCCACCATCGCCCGCGATAACAGCGACGCTATCATGCACCAGCGTCCGGTTATCCATCACCCCGTCGGCGAGGCTGATAAGCCGTGACTGCTGTGCCATCCAGCTGGCGGCTATGTTTATCTGCGTATTGGCAAGCGTATCCTGGATAACCGCATCCCAAGTAGTATTCTCATCAAGGCTTTGATAATCATTATCGACCAAACGGCCCTTTAAGCCTGCACCCGCATGGCCGGAGCTGATGACAAGTGCCATCCGTGTCCCAACCGAAAAAGGCGGATTAAATATCGCTGTGCGGTCCATATAGGTACCGCTGGTGGCGGCATAGGGATGATTGATAATAACCTTGATTACAGCAGCGCTGCTGTATGCAGCGCTCCACGCTTTTCTATGGCCAATGTTAAATTCAATATTGTTCACATTCTTGTTGAACCACAGCCGCCGACCATAAAGTTCGTCGAGATAATAGTTTTTGGTGGTGCCAATATATTGAATTTGGGTGCGCGTACGATATTGGTCAGGCACATCGCCCGTAATGCTACGGTAAACATTGTTATAGCCCGGCAAAGCCGCAAGCGCGATGCGCTGAACGCCCGCCGTAAGATCGACCGGTTCCACCTCAACCCCGCCGACAATATCTTTGATCGATTTATCATAATTGGCAGTCGAGCGTAAATTCGTCACCAATGTTGTCGCTTGGTTTTTCAGGGCATTCTCTAGGCCCGCAGGATTAGCTTGATGCACACAAGTAACCGCGCCGCATCCGGAGCCGGTTAGGATAGCCGCGCCGTTGGTTAGCGTTGTTTGGTTATGCCCCATGGCGGCGGCAATATCGATGCCCGCATGGTGTGTTTGGGTTTTAAAAGACGGGTCGAA
Source organism: Alphaproteobacteria bacterium (assembly GCA_021774735.1). GTDB lineage: Bacteria > Pseudomonadota > Alphaproteobacteria > Sphingomonadales > Kordiimonadaceae > JAJFIS01. Next base: position 7,920 of record JAJFIS010000026.1, read on the forward strand.
GGCATAATAGGTACCACCAATATTAACTTCCACCACCACATGCATAACATCTATTAAACTTTTGGTGCCCGTATAATCACAGTTATGACCGCCACCATTCATCCAAAACGGAAAACCACCATCGCGCAAAAGCTTACAAGCATCATTCATGTTAGGAAGCCCGTACCAGCTTTGCACTTGAGCGGCCGTAAAGCGAAACATGGCGGTTCGATAACGGGCTGTAAATCCGGATTCTCGAACCAACTCCACCATCAAATGCGCTTGATCCCAGCTCGTGCCTTTATGGTCAATGATAGCCCCCATCGCCCCTTTCTTAAGGCCAAACATGGGCAGTGTTTCTACGTTATCGCGCACATATTGGTAAATCAGGTCAGGGTCATTCTTCAGGGCTTTTGCCAGCTCTTTAATCTCGGTCCGGCGGCCTGTGAAGACATCACTCGTATGCACTATCCCCGCACCATAATATGTATTTCCAGCTGAGGGTGTAATGACACCGCCCTCTTCCACTTGAACCGATGGCACAGCTTGCGCAAAGACCATAGTGCTCATACAGACAACGCTTGCCGCTGTAAGAAGAATTTTTTTAGCTATGGACTGTGCGATTGAGATCATTGAATTTTGCATGCTAGTGCCCCAAAAATATAATAATATCTATTAAGAAAACAGGATTGGTCGAATGTTCCTAAAAGTTAAAGCCACCATCAGCAAAGGTGCCGACTAAAGCTGTGGCGGTATCAGTGCCACCATTGCCGTCTGATATGGTGTAACTAACAGATTTATCACCCGCAGATGTACCAAAGACACTCAGTTGAGACCCTACAATGCTAACAAAACAGCCTCCGGATATGCAGCTCGCTGAAGTGATTGTTAGAGCATCACCATCTGGGTCGCTGTCATTGGCTAGTACGCTCACCAAAACAGCCTCAAAAACATCATATGAACCCATATGCGTGTCATTCACCGCATTTGGTGGGCTATTAGAGCCGCCGCCGCTTGTGCTTGAGCCGCCGCTTGTTGTTGAGCCACCGCTAGTGGACCCACCACCGGTGATGCAGCTTGCAGTGCCTGTTATCACTTCATATTTGGTGCGATTACCAGCGTCGTCATAGGTATATTTCAGTGTTTTATTGGCTGTACCTGTGTATATGGCACACATCAGCCGCCCCACAGCGTCATACTCATATGTTATATCATCAAGCGCATGACTGGGCGCTACACTAGATATCACATTCACTGACACGGCAAGTAGCGCAGATGTGGTTAATAACTTCGTGAGAAAATGGAAGCTTTTGCGCAGGGTTTTTCGCGCAATATATGAATTCTTCATTTTATTCACTCCCGCCAAACTGGTCTACCCACCTGCGGTAAGCAGCACACATTGTTTGAGGCGTTAAGCCATATAACTCTTTCATCGTGGCCTTAACCCATTGAGCTTGGCCTTCCATGCGGTCACACCTCGCGCTATAGGCGGCGACGTGCTCAGCGGTCATGGCTGGACATGAGATTTCCGTAAAGTCTTTGGCTAAAAATTGCTGAAGGTCAGTGCCTAAGATAGGAAAGCCTAACTTGCCGCCACTGCTATCGTGTTTTTGAACACAGTGCTGAGTATCATCAGCGGCAGTTAATGCCGAATTGTCAGGTAAAATAAAAACAAATAATGCCGCTATGGCTAGCGAATAAATAGAGTGTCTCATCATCGACCCCCACAGGTGATAGCATGAACAATTCACAGCTCATGCGTGACTTAACCAAAGATAGTAATCACATCTTCACGTTTATTTAACCACTTGACAAGTCTTACTTTTTAGAGTTTTAATCCTACTATGACTTAGTGTGTTTATCTTTCATAAAATATCATAAATATCTGTAATATATAGATAAAATATTTCATCTCATATGGGGTTATATTTTACGAATCATATATCACCAAAATTCGTTACAACTTAAGAAACTATATATAGGTGTAATGGGAAAGCACGACTGAATGCCAATGATACAATATTTGAGCGAATGTATTTTCCCTGATCATATATCAGGTCAAGATGTGGCTCCAACCCCAGATAACAAAAGCACCAATAGCCAAAAAAGGCCCAAAGGGTATTTTGTCATTGCCACCATTAGGACTAACAATAAGCTGGTAAAGCCCATAAATAAGCGCACTGATTGCCGCAATGAATAGTGCTGGCACCATGCCCTCTGGCCCGAGCCAAGCACCAATAGCGCCAAACAGTTTTGCGTCCCCCATTCCAAGGCCTGTTCGCCCGCGCAAATGCACATAACCAACATCAACCAGCCGGAAAAAGCCATAGCCCAGAAGGGCTGATAAAACGTGCAAATATATACCCGCTGGATCCGTGGCAAAACTTACCAACAGCCCCGTAACCAGCAATGTAAGCGATAAAATATTAGGAATGCGGTAAGTACGCCAATCAATCCATGCAATGGCCGCTAGCAGAGCAAATAAAATGGCTGTATGCAATAGGGACTGGGTCGGCAGCAGCAAAATTAATGCCCCCAAGGCTATAGCTACGGTTTTAAGATGTGACCATGCTGATATGTGGTTTGTCATTTATAAAGGTACTGTCCGCAATTTTAATTGCGTCATAAAATCGTAATATATTGCAAGCGACAATTACCAGCATGTTTCACTGAATCATCAAGGGTTACTAACACTCTCAAATTGCCCGTTTTTTGCGGTTAAAATCATCGCAAGTGCGGTATCATTATTTTGCGGCACAGCTATGGCATATTCACCATTGAATTTTATACAACTTGGTGTTTCGCCGCCTTCAATCTCAGTTATATGAAACCAGAAAGAACCAACCCAAGTAGGTGCGAGTGTACCACTGACTTCATGGTAACGTATTTGCCCGACCTTTCCTGTTATGTCATGTCGTTGGGCATTGCTGACACTTGAAAAGCCAAATAACACAGTAATAATAATGATATAATTTCTCATGATTTTCTCGTATGGTTATGAAGTATAATTTGAGCTTCAATTAATTGGCAGAACAACAAAGCCACCGATGGGCAGTACAACCACTTGCTGAACGGGAACTGGTAGAGGGGTGCCACCAACAACGCCGCTGATGACTTTACTAAGGCGATTACCTGCTTTGTCATAGGTATACACGACCGTGATATTTTTCTCGACATAAGTAACGCCGGTCAGCCGCCCAAGCGCATCATAGGTGTAAGCAATATTCTCTGTTACCTGCAACGCTATTGGCACCGACGCGCTGAGCGTGATGAACAGGGCCATTATGGCTAAATACCGCATAGTGAAGCTCTCCCAAAACGCTTAAATGTTCATAAAACTTCATACCCAATATCTGGCGGCATTAAAAGCTTTTAGGCAAAGGCAAACATGAAGATTCCTCACCATAAGAATTGGAGATTATTCTATCATAGGCTATAAATCAAACTTTAAAGTGTTTACAGATATTGACAGAGCTAATTTCCCATGATTGTATCTTGTTGCATATTTTAATGTGCGAATTGATTATTTAAGTCAATAATTTAATAGACTTTTGGGGAATTTCATATGCGTACTTCAAGGTTTTTAGCCGTGTTTTTCACGATTCTTTTTACAAGCAACGCCGCTATAGCTGAATGCGTTGCAACAGGCTGTACGAATAGAATCGATACAATATTTATCCATAACGATGGCATTTTTATACGCACAGACGGCGATGAAACATTGCTCAATTGCACCCTAGAGCAGGGAGCTTATATTTATCTCAAATCAACGCATCCAAACTATGATGCCATTGCTGCGGCACTTTTTACATTCTATACCACTGGTGCGACAGTTTTTCTCCGCACGAATGAAGGTTCCCCCGATTGTTCTTTGAACTATATCAGGATTGAGAGATAAGAATAGCTTCAAGCACCCTGTATTGACGTGCTCATCCTCTATCCTGCAATTTGGTAGATGTGATCGCTGCCGGGTCCGAGCAGCCGCAGTGTGATAGGGCGGATGATAAATTTGCCCTGATAGCTAAAATGCACTTTATAGATTTGGGGCCAGACCTCGCGGCGTCTCGCGGTTGAACTTCTCATTGCATTCGGGTCGGGCCAGTCCTTTGATTTCCAATCATTGGCTCGTGCCCAAAGAAATATCTTTTTTATGCCCGGGGACGCTTTGGCCAAAACCGGCTGGCTGCCACTGCTGCTGACCGTAAAAAGCCTGTGTGTGCGCGTGAACAATTCTGGCGGCATATCCAACAGCAAAGACAGCTCGCCGACACTCTCAAACGGTCTATTGGCGGGGCCATGCACACCCCGGGCGGCATATTCCGGGCTTTCGGCACCACTGGGCGTCCGCAAATGGTCTGGGTCGCGCCAGTCAATAATTTCTGCCGCCAGTCGGTCCGCTACAGATGGAGGCGCTTCATTTGCCGCAAAGACCAGTGATAATAGGTTTGCGTCGGCGCGATTGATGTTCACCAGGCCGTCTTCTGAGATGAAGGTCAGCGACATTTTCTTGTCAAAAACTTTAACCGCGTGGGTGCCAAGAATCGTTGGTTTCTTGCCGCGCACTTTGCTGCGTTTCTCAAAATACACAAGGATGGCCGCGTCAAAGAGATATTTATGGGTCACCGCTTCTTCGGTGCGCTTGACGGCGCCATAGCTGGTACGCACCAGCATTATGCTGCCCGCCGCTATTACCGAGAGCAGCAGCAGTAAAGCGAGCGTGCTGATCAGAGCAAAACCGTCATTGTCTTGGCTGCCCTTATCACCTTTGTCCCGGTTACTCCTCTGGCTTTTCACCCTCACCACTTTCATCCTTTAGACTTTCTTCTGGTGAACTTTCTTCTCGTGGTGGCATGATGCCCTTGAAGGTGTCTTGCAAATAATTCATCACCTCGCGGGTCTCACTGTCATTGCGGATAACCCGGGGCGTTATTAGAATAATAAGCTCGGTGCGACGATCAACGACAGCGGTGGTGCGAAAGAGCCCGCCTAAAATGGGCACCCGCTGCAAAAAGGGCACGCCCGAGCGGGTTCTCGACTTGCTTTCGCGGATTAGGCCTCCAAGTGCCAATGTCTGACCGTTTCTAACGGCGACCGTGCTGGTTATTTTGCGCTGTTGGATCGTCGGGGCATCGATACCGGACGAAGTGGTGGACGCCACATCGCTAACTTCCTGCGTAATATCGAGCAGCACCAACCCACCTTCGTTGATGCGCGGGGTGACGGTTAAAATAACGCCAGTTTCCCGGTATTGCACACTATTGACGATCGGCGCATTACTATCTGACGTGCCTTGACTGGTTTGGACCGGCACGGGTACCTCATCCCCCACCTGCAGGGTTGCGGTTTGGTTGTTGAGCACCATCAGCTTAGGTGAGCTAATGACATTAACATCCGTAATGCCCTCAAGAGCATTGAGCACGACCCGAGCGTTCGAGCCATTGAAATGACCTGCGCCCTTTAAATTCCACCATTTATAAGTAGAGTCTCCAGCAAGGAGACGGACGCATGAAGAAGAGTAGATTTAGCGAAGAACAGATCATTCGCATATTGAAGGAGCAGGAGGCCGGGCAGCGAACGGCTGATATCTGCCGCCAGCACGGGATCGCCGAGAGCACCTTTTACAAATGGAAGGCCAAGTTTGGGGGCATGGACGTCAGCGACGCCAAACGGTTGCGCGCGCTTGAGGAT
>JAJFIS010000027.1 GCA_021774735.1 Alphaproteobacteria bacterium
CAATCAAAGCGGCAGCGCAACGTGCTGTCGTACCCGCTACAAAATGTTCTTGTAATCGTGATCGTTTAGCTTGGCTTAATCTGCTCTTTCTCATACATACCCCTATAACACAAATTATGCATTATCTGGGTCAGCCCCTAATTTTTTCTCCGGCTGATAATTTTATTTTAATGCGGGATTTCCGTGCCGTTCATATCGCGGATCATGATGCCGCTGCTATCCTTGGAACTATTGAAATAAAAGATAGTTTGTCCGCGATGTGGATGAGCGTTGACGAAAAATGGGTTTATTTGCTGACCGAGGACGGAAAAATTAATAGACATCGGATGGGTAAGTGGGGTCAAGATTTACTTGATCATGTGGATGAAATGCATTTGCCCAAGGTTCATAAGCTACCAGATAGCGGTGGGGAAGCTCCTGTAAAGTAATTTTGTCATAAATGTGAAAGACTAATTAAAATAACAATCCTGATTTAATGGGCAGCCACGGGTAAGCATTCTATGTTTATCGCCGTTACGAGCTTTCATTTCGCCCGATAGGTCAATTATGTTAAACAAAAAGAGCAGCATTTGAAAAGGACCCAACATATGGGTCAAGCTGTGCAATCTGTTGCTTCAGGGGCGGTGCAAATGATTTTTATTTCTTATTCTACTAAAGACGAAGTGGTGGCGGGCAAGGTATGTGCGGGGCTTGAAGAAAAGGGCCTGAACTGCTGGATAGCGCCGCGTGACATTCCGGCAGGCGGAAGTTATGCAAGCGCTATCATGCGCGGGCTGGCGGAATCTAAGGTCATGGTCATTATTATAACGGAAGATTCGGTTCTGTCCGAGCATGTAAAGAATGAAGTGGAGCATGCTTTTTCTAGCAAGGTTCCTATAATCCCCATGCGGGTTTCTAATATTGACCCGGCGGCGCTTGACCCGACTTCGGACATGAAATATTTCCTAAATCGCATGCAATGGTTTGATGCGGCCTCCGGGGACATGAAAGCTCATATCGACGGCCTTGCGGGCCAAATTAATGGTCTGTTGAGCGGCCAGCCCGTTCAGCACCAAACTCAGCCGATTAAGCCATCCAAAAAAGTAAAAAATGTCTCGAGCATAAAAATACTCGCTGGATTACTTATTGTGACCGCTCTGGCCGTCGGCGCTTATGTTGCGGTGCAGCCAGCCGGCCCCGCCCCGGTTGATTGGCAGAAATATGCAGTGGCGAATGAGCTGAAAATGGCAGTGCCTAACCAGCAAATAGAGGTCACGGTCAAAACATTGCCCGAGCAAGATATTTACCATGAAGGTGATAAGGTCATTTTGTCGGTTTCGGTTGATAAACCAGCTTGGATCGTGGCGGTTCTATATGTTGGCAGCGATACCAGTATCCTGCTTTACCCCAATGACTTTTCTGATATGCGGAAATTAGCAGCTGGCGAAACCGTTCAGCTCGGCGCAGAAGGCAGTGGCTTTGACTTTACCATTTCCCCACCCTTTGGCACAGATTTGGTGCAGGTTATCGCCAGCGACAGAAAAGAAGAATTGATGGCTTTGCTCGGGGACAGCGCGGCCATTGAGGGGACAGTGCTACGTAGTATTACGGCCAAAGCGCTGCGAGAGACCATCGGCAGAGTTAATTTAAGAAGCATTACAATTGGTGCAAAAGAAACTGAAATTACTGAGGGATGGGGCCATGGCTCCGTCACAATAACATCACAAGAAAAAGACGATTAGACAGCGTTCAAGCAACCGAGAGAGTAGGAGAGTGAGATGAAACAACTAAATATAATTAGAACAGGGCTTATCTGTTTCATTCTGCTGTTTTTACTCTCGCCAGTAATTGCGAGGGCAGATCAAGCTGCATCGATTTATGATGATGAGAGGGTTAGGCAATATGCCAAGCTTTATCAGGAAAGTAAGGGCGAAAAGCTTGTAAAAACAGCTGTCAAAGACTTGAAAGGAAAAAGCCCACACCCGCTTTCATCGCTGGCATGGCATGAGGTGGCCCAATATTTAACCGACGATGATTTCCATGTTTATTGGGATAAGTTAGACGCCAAAACAAAGGAAGCCGTTGGCGCTTACGGCGACATTAAAGCGCTGATGTCCAGAGGCGAAAAACATGTGGCGTTAGAGCGCTACCAGCCTGATAGCCCGGCGCTGAAGCCCCATGCAGCTAGCTACCAGCAACTGGCAAATATAGCACTGGAATTTGGTAACCGAGATCTTCAGGTGACTTATTTACTCACAGGCTTGCGGGAGCATCCAAGTTATTTTCAGTTAGCTTGGAATATTGCTTGGATGAATATGAGCCAAGTTAATCTCTTGCAGGTTACAGATTTTCTGGCCGCAACACCCTCCTTAAAGGGGTCTCCCCTTGAATATCTTATCAAATCACGGGTGAAATATTACCCCTATTCAGGGGGCAGTTACCGTACGCTAAGGCCTATTGTTGATCATTGGCTGGCGGCATATCCGGATGACGCCCGTGCGCTCACGCTGAAGGGCCGCATTTTAGAGGGCTTGAAGTTAAATGATGAAGCCTATCAAGCCTTTAAAAAGTCTTATGAGCTTTCTCCTTATTATAGCAACCGGGTGGATCTGGCAGAAGTGGCACTTATTTCAGGTCATGAAGCCGAGCTGCGTAATATTTTACGCCCAAGAGCTAATTTATTTTCTAAGGACGCTAAATCAGCCGCAGGATGGCTTGAAGCGTTTATCGCTGAAGGCTGGAAAAGTGCTCGATATGAGAAGAACGCAGCAGAGGGCTATGAGGCCGCTCTCGCCAACATTGATGATAAAGCATTTGTTTATATGAAGCAGGCAAGTTTGGCCCTTGCCCAAGGTCAAAAAGCTAAACGCATTATCCATATCGAAAATGCTTTGAAAGAGCCCGGCGGGGATGAAATTCGCAATCAAATGATCTATATTAGGGCTTTGCTTGCTGATGGCCGTGTTGATGATGCGCGCGTTCAGCTGGATGCTTACAAGACACGGGTTGCCAAATTTGATAATACGACGACATTATTGGCCAGCTCTATTTATGGCAAGATATCCACCGAGCAACAGCAGAATATTTTGCAGGATGCAATGGTGGAAATGCCTAACTCTCCTGAGCTTCTTTCCTCATATGGCGGCACTTTAAAAGGCACATCACTGCGCGCGATTGAAGAACGCCGTGATATTTTAGCGAAAGCTTTTTACCTTCGGCCAACATCGGGCCGGGCGGCAGAATATTATGATGCGGAGGCCGAATATTTAACCCGCAAAAATTCACGCACTTCCAAGGCTCAACTGGAAGAGTTTATGCAAAATTTGGCGGAGGCTTTTCCAGAGATTGGCAAAATCCATGATCTTCATTTGACCCTGTTGGGCTATGAAGGGGAACGGAAAGCCAGCTATTGGCATGAACTTGCGCTTGAATATCCTCAGCACCCATATTTATTCGATCGTTGGATTGCACTGGCAAAAAAGAAACAAGATTGGGCGACCACTTATGCTCAACTTTCTGAGTTTTCCTTTGTGACAGGCGAGGACCCCGAAAATATTGATGCGGCTTACCGGAATAACATCACCTATGCACGCACTGTAGTTGCAGAGCTGAATACCCGCCCTGTAGCACAAGAAAAACTAACCACCTTGTTGGATGGCTTGCAAAAGACAAAACTGTACCTTCCGCAATCGTCGTATCAATATTTTTTGCAAAAAATTTATGATGCCCTTGGCCGCGAAAATGAAGCCGCCGATGCCTTGATTGCCCAAGGAAAAGTTGATCCCTTTAATACCAGTATTTTCCATGACATGGTGGCGGATTATGCCAAAACCCGCGATTTGGGCTGGCAGTTTGGTTTTAATATCATTGATCAACGACCCTATTTTCAAAATGGCCTCGATAATTTTTTGCATAAGCATACCATGTGGGGCGGCAGCCCTATTGTTGCACTTTGGGCGATTGAACGCGGCCAAAATAACGGCTTGACGATTAAAGAAAATTATCGCGCTCGGGCCATTGGCGCGCTCGGCGACCCTGTGACCGATTATGTTAGTCATTACGGCGGTAAAAATGCTTCGGTTGGCAGCAGCGCACTTTATATGAGCTGGTATGACAGTAAGGTGGATAAGGTTATTGGCGGCTCGCGCAGTCATTTTGTTTATAACTTCACCGATACCACCGCAGCAGTTGAAATTCACAAAGCTAACGGCGAAGTATTCACCCGAGAGGACAGTCTGATATTTGGCAAGCCAATCCGGATGTCCAAGCAGGCAATAAGCTATGAAATTAAATATACAGACAGGGGGTCGTTTAAAGGCGTGGCTGACCGCGATGGTGATATAATAAGCCTAGATTATAATGCTAAGAACGAGATCATACGCTTTGCCTCTCGCGGTAAGCCAACGCTGGACTTTGAGTATAATGAAATTGGCAAGCCCATATTGATCAAGGCTGGGGAAACCGGTGAAGTTCATGTTGAATATGATGAACAGGGCAACATTTTAAAAGTAAGCTCTCCGCAGGGTCACCAGGCCAGCCTTGTAATCACCCAGCGCTTTCAAAGCCTTTTATCGATTTCTAAAAAAATTGGTCAGGCAACCCAACGGTTGGATATTCCCGATATTGGCCTTGGTAATAAAGATCAAAAGCATGATGATCTCTATTCGGCTTATACTGAAATTTCTTATGAAATAGAGTATGACAAACTGCTGAAGAGCAAAGCCTACACCAAGGCAGCAGCGTCTTTGATGGAGCACCTTAGGGCTAATATTAATTTTGACGCTAATTATTTGGGGGAAGCGTTAGATGTGGCCCAGAATATTGTGTCGGTTGGTTTTGCCCCTGAGCAGAAATCCGAGAAAATTCTTAAAGTTTCCGCCCAATATTTACTGCATTGGAAAGAATTGAAATTGCTGCAGAAGCCTGATGGCTTGCCCACAAGTGATTATCTTTGGTGGGTGGATCAATATGATCGCTTGGCTAAGATTGCTGCGGTATCAAACGATGCAGCCTTTGGCAAAATTCTCAGTAAATTGACGGACGGTGGCATGTCGTTGCTGGAGCATGAACGCTGGTTGCCAAAGCATGATCTGGTTAATGCCGCCCATTGGCAGCATCATGCCCTTGGTTTACTTCTGTCTGAAAAGCTCAGTGACGCTCAAATAAATGATAGCGTTACCCTGCAAAATGGCATGACTTTGGTTGCTACCTCAAAAGGTCTAATCATCGGCGCTAAAGGTCATTGGCGGTGGATGGGTTATGACCGCGCGCTTGGTAAATGGTCTCAGTCGGCGGATAAGTTCCGTCTTTCTTTGAAATCTAACCTATCTAGCATTGTGGTTGACGGCGAAGGTAATATCTGGTTGGGCAGCGCTGGCGGTATTATGGTGCTTGATCGGGAACTCACCAAAACAGTCGCCCGTTTTGAAACCAAAGACCATGGTCTGAACAGCCCTGCGGTGACAGATCTAACAAATATTAGTGGCACTATCTATGTATCCACCCTGCGCGGGCTTAGCACCGGCACCCTTGATAAGGGCCTCGCTTTAATGCCTGCTTTCAAAGGCAAGCGGGTAGAGAAGGTCTTGTCCGCCGATGAAAATGGGGGCCTTATTGTTCAAGCGAAAGGGATATTGCATTATCTTTCGGCAGCAGGAAAAATAACGACGATCACGGAAAGTCCTGTGGCTGATGTGGCTTGGGCTGATGTTGGTCAAACTTTGGCATTTTTGTCCAAAGATAACTTATATATGACCAATTTCACAGCGGGTGAAGGCTTTGATGAACCCCGACTTGCAAGCGGCCAGGAAGACATCCGTAAAAGTAAAGTGGTTCACGGTCTAAAACGTGTCTATTTGCCGGGCGAAGGTTCGCTGCTCGCCATATTAACCGATATGGGTGTTGCCTTTTATACGGGTAAACATATTGAGTTTATGGAGCTGCCGCTCAAAGAAAAACGCAATCGCCTAACCCTTGGCCCTGTTCAAGTGAGCGGGAATATGAATGGATTGGTATTTTTCACTTCTGAGGGCATCTATAGCTACGGCCAATCAAATGTTCGTTCCTATGCAGGCTTAAAAGCAACAGATTTACTGACCAGTAAAAAATATAAAATGACCTTTGTCGCAGATGGCAGGCGTTTATATGGCTTCACCCACGGCGAAGATGACCTGTCCACTATTGCAAGGGTAAGTGCCAAATATTTAGCAAATACACAAAGCGGCGACCTTATCGTCGCGACTAATAATGCGGTCGTGAATGTGGACCCTTTAACGGGTGATGTAAGTGATTTATTTGACCTCCGTCAGCCGGAAATTGATGATGAAAATTGGTCGCCGTGGCGCGATGTTACAAGTTTGCTGGTTGATAGCCGAGGGGATATTTGGGCGGCCAAAGGAGCCACTCTTTTCCATTATTCACCCGAAAAATCAGTAGTTTCTTGGTACAATTTTGCCGAGGACCCCGCACTATTTCCCTCTCGAGCCAATAGCCTTGTCAATATCCATGAACGACCTGATGGCATGGTCTATGTGGTGGCCTCCAACAATGCCCATATGAGCTATAAAGGCATGTCGCTCGAGGGCGGCTTATTGCGTTTCAGGGGCGATAAATTTGAGCGCGTGGACACGAAGCGCTTCACATGGTTTGCGCTGGGCTATACCCAGCTTTCTGCTGGTGAATATATGATAGGAACAGGTAAAAGCATTGTCATTAGGAAGGCAGGAGACGGAGAACATATTCAGCGCCACGCTGAAGGGGTCAAACAGTTAAAAGCGGATGTCGCAGGTGTATTTTATGTTCGTGACGGTGTAAAATATGACGAAGACACCTATTTAGTGCCTACCGCTGGTGGCATTATGATCTACAGCAAAGGGGAATGGTTCCCCGCTGACCATATGAACAGTTTACTGCCGGGCGAAAGTGAATTTGGACAATATGGTGCGCGCCAAGCAATGGCAGTAGAAACCGATGCAAATGGCACCATCTATGTAGCGTCTAAAATGGGGCTTTCAGTGTTTGAAATGAGTGGCGGAGCCCAAGCGCTTTTGGCGCAAAATGGCTTCGGTGGGCAAGCTTTCGCCCGCAGCGATGTTCGCACATTGAGTGATTTAAACGATCAATTTTTGAATAAAGTTGATAATGCCACTCCCGCAGGCCGATTGCTCGCGCAAATAAAATCAGCGGAGATTGATGTGGTAGAGCTGGAAACAATTTCAGAATCTGGTGCCACCCTTGTCAGCCTTCAAGATGTATCCATATCGGCCTCAGATGCCTTGAAGTTGCAACAAGACCGCGACCGGCTAACCAAAGAGTTAACCCGCAAACGCAAACGGGCGAAAAGCCTTGTCGCACGCTTGGAAAACGAGCATCGGGGCTTGTTTCAAATGTTAAAGCTGGACCCCAATGAGACAGCGTCAATTTATAAGGAAATGCCGGATAATGCTTTGATCATTCAGTATTTGCCGACACCTGAGACCCTTTATATCCAGCTGACTGATAAGAAAAACGGCCCCCAGGTTGTGGCGGTTCCAGTGGCGCTTGAACGTTTGACCTCATCAGCGGTGCGGGCAAATGCAGCCCTAAAAAAACGTGCGGAAAACATGCCTTCGCTGCGGAGTATTACGGTTACAAAGCAAGAGGCCCAGAAAAAACCTGCTGCGACGGAAGCCCCGGATGCCAAGTCTCTATTTGTTGGTGACCTGGCATGGCTATATGATCAATTGCTCAGGCCTATAGAAGGGCGGCTTGATAATTATGATAATATCTATCTCGTTCCGGTTGGGGCGCTGACCTATGTGCCATTTTCTGCCCTTGTTCGCGGTGTTGACCCTAAAATAGAATATGCAGTGGAGCGCTATAAATTTAGCACCATCAACAGCCTGTTCCATTTGAATTTGGTGCTCCATAGCGGTGATAGCGGCGATGACCGCGCCTTGTTAGTTGGCAATGCAGACAAAACCCTTGAATATGCTCAAAAAGAAGTTGAGGAAATTGCTGACTTCTTCGATGATCCCACCCTGCTTGTAGGGGATAGCGCTGACTATGACACCGTGGTTGATATGATGACCCAACACGGCATCGTACATTTGGCCACCCATGGCTTTTTAGACAGTCAGGAGCCCAGCAATAGCTACTTGAAGCTTGCAGGTAACAAACGGCTGAATGTCATTGATATTAGCATGCTGAATATGGAAGACGCCCGGGTGGCGGTGCTATCAGCCTGTGAAACAGGTCTTGGCACAAGCGGTCTTGAATATGCCACCCTTGCGCGGGCTTTTGTCCATGCAAAGGTGCCGTCTATCATAGCCTCGCTTTGGTCGGTAAATGATGAACCCACCAAAGAATTGATGGTGAATTTCTACCGCCATATGCAAGACGGTGAGACGGTATCAAGTTCGCTCACCGCAGCCCAGCGAGAAATGATCGAAGCGGATGGCCCCATGGCTTGGCCGGAAGCATGGTCCGGTATGGTCTTGTTCGGGAAACATTAAAGCAAGGCTTTTGTCGCCCGCCTCTTCACAAAGCCATGATATGCCTATACCGTGGGTCTAGGCACATTTGAAAATGTGAAATTTCAGGGGAGGGAAGCTTATGTCTTTTATGCGAATAGGGATGGCAATTAGCGCTGTTTTTTTGGTCACCAACGGCGCTGTAGCGGCGGGTGGAGACCCAGATCATTATGGTTGGGTATCTATTTTGCCGCCACTAGTGGCGATTGCCATGGCTTTGATAACGCGGCAAGTTATTCCATCCTTATTCCTTGGAATTTTCACCGGCGCCTGGGCCCTGAATGGTTTCACTCTTGTGGGGTTTGGCCTTGGCTTTCTTGAAGTGGCGCAGAAATATATTAAAAACGCTCTTTCTGATCCTGACCATGCTGCCATTATAATATTCAGTTTAATGATCGGCGGCACCGTTGGTGTGGTTAACCGCAACGGCGGTATGGCGGGCATTGTTAACAGCATTATTGGCTGGATTAGTAACCCGCAGCGGGCACAGGTTGGCACGGCCACAATGGGGCTAGCGATCTTCTTTGATGACTATGCCAATACGCTTGTTGTCGGTAATACGATGCGTTCTGTTACCGATAAGATGAAGGTTTCGCGCGAGAAGCTGGCTTATTTAGTCGATTCTACCGCAGCACCTGTTGCTTGTATCGCACTGGTTACCACATGGGTGGGCTTTGAACTTGGTCTTATTGGGGATGCTATTAAACCTTTGGGCATTAGCGAGACACCCTATTCCATATTCTTAAATTCAATTGCCTATGCCTTCTATCCCATCCTTGCGCTTTTCTTTGTTTATGTGGTGGCGTCTACGGGAAAAGATTTTGGCCCTATGTATAAAGCAGAAGCTGCGGCGCGAGCAGGGCAAATGAAGGCAACAGAAAGCACGCAAAACGCAGACATGGAAGCCGTGATGCCTGAAAGCCATATTGAACCGAAAGCCTTAAATGCGGCTATTCCCATTGGTGCATTGGTGATTACGGTTTTGGTCAGCCTTTATTTCACCGGCTATGCCAATGTGTTATCGGATGGTAAAATACCCGTTGATGACATTACGCTCAAAGATATTATCGGTGCGGCAGATAGCTATAAGGCCCTGATGTGGTCAACCCTTGTTAGTTCGGTCATTGCAATCGGCATGTCGGTAGGGCGCAAGGTCCTAACAATGGAAGGCGCCCTGAATGCTTGGGTGTCGGGAGCCAAGGGCATGATGATGGCCTTTATGATTTTGGTCATGGCTTGGGCACTTGCCGCCACCACAAACGATCTCGGCACGGCAAATTATTTGGTTTCGGCTTTGTCGGGTGAAATGCCCTATCAGATCATTCCAACCTTGGTGTTTTTGCTGGCTGCGATCACCGCTTTTTCAACCGGCACAAGCTGGGGTACTATGGGCATATTAATGCCGCTTGTGGTGCCACTGGCCTTTGCCTTCATTCAAGTGGGCACTGGGGACGGTGCTGCTGTGGACGCAAGCAAAATGCATATCGTTTATTCTTCTGTTGCCTGTGTGCTAGCTGGCGCTGTGTGGGGCGACCATTGTTCGCCGATATCAGACACCACTATCCTGTCGTCACTGGCTTCAGGTTGCGATCATATCGAACATGTGCGCACCCAAATGCCTTACGCGCTCACCGTTGGTGCAGCTGCTGTATTTCTGGGTACATTGCCCGCGGGTTACGGCATGCCCTGGTGGTTGGGGCTGTCGGTTGGTGCAGGGCTTTTATACGGCTTGATGCAATTGGTCGGTAAAAAACAAACTGCGTGAAGGGAAAATGGATGAATTATGTCACCGGCATTATGGCGCTTGTTTTATTGAGCTTAAGTGGATGTGAGGCTGAGCCAAGCCGGCCAGATTACGGCGATAGTTTTTCTGCCCCTGAAAAAATGATCGCGCAAGCCGGGGTATACCAGGAACGGATTGAGGAAGTATCAGACGCTCCGGTTTGGATGATCGCCAATATTAATGACACGATCCCTAACATCATTGTGGTTGAGGGCGATAGTGGCCTGATCATTGTAGACACTGGCTTGCGCACTGAGGACGGCGAAAAAGCTGTGCGGATGATCCGTGAACGCACCGACAAGCCCATTGAAGCTGTCATTTATACCCACCATCATATTGACCATGCTGGCGGCGCCTCTGCCTTCGTCAGCCCGGATGACGCGGCTAGCGGCAAAGTTAAAGTTATCGGCGCGGATAATTTCATGACCGAAATGCAGGATGAAACCGGCGTTATTGGCCCACTGATGGCGGTGCGGGCCATGTATATGTACGGCATGCTGCTCGACCCCAAAACCGACGGACAGCATTATTTTGTTGGCCTTGGTGGCCGCGTCAAGCCGGGCCCCAACCAATATATCGTCCCTAATACGCTTATAAGTGACCCCGTGGATATGACCATCGCCGGGCATGAACTGCGTATATTTAAAACAGGGGGCGAATCCGCTTCGCACATTGCTATCTATATGCCCGCTTATGGTTTGATGCTATCCGGCGATGAAATCCAAGGACCGACTTACCCCAACTTGCACAGCCTGCGGGGTACTAAGCCGCGTGACGCAGAAAAATGGATCACGGCGCTCGATCGCATGCGCGCTTTTAATCCTCGCACCCTAGTGCCTAGCCACGGACCTGTGGTTGAGGGAGCAGCTAAGGTGGCTGCTTTGCTGCAAGAATACCGCGATGCCATCCAGTGGACCCACGACCAAGCTGTACGCTTGATCAATCAAGGCTATACCCAAGAAGAATTGGCCGAGGCATTACCCGCCTTGCCAGAGCATTTGAAGACACAGGGCTGGACCGAAGAATGGTACGGCACCATGAAACATAATGTGCGGAATTATTACACTGGTTACGTTAGCTGGTGGGACGGCGACCCCGCGACCCTTGACCCAACGCCCCGCGTTGAGCGGGCAAGCCGCACGGTGGCTCTAATGGGCGGTCGCGATGCAGTTTTCGCAGAAGCGGAAAAAGCTATCGAGGGATCTGATCCGCAATGGGCATCGGAATTATTGACCTTACTCGTGCGCATCGATCATGATGACATGGAGGCGCGGCACCTGAAAGCACGGGCCTTGCGCCAAATCGGCTATAAAACCCTGAACACCAATTGGCGGGGCTTTTATCTGACCGGCGCTATGGAATTAGACGGCGTCTATGATACCGGCGAGCTTGCCAAGCGCTCGTTGAAATCCTTTTCGCCCAAGGCCGTGCCCTCAAAGAACCTGTTGTCGCTGTTGCGGTACCGCCTTGTGCCAAAAGAAGCGGGTGACAAGCATTTGACCGTTGGTTTCGTCTTCCCGGACAGGGATGAGGCTTTCACGCTGGAATTACGCAATCAAGTGCTCGAAGTGCGCGTGGGAGCCGAAGAGGATATGGACGCGGTTATCACCATGGGCAGGTCGGTCTATGATAAATTGTTGGTGAAAAAAATTGGCCTTTTAGGCGGCATAGCATCCGGTGACATTAGTATTTCAGGCAGTAAAATGGATATGCTGTCCTTTTTTGGCAGTTTTGACGCCGAGCTTAAGGGCATAAGTTTAGTGGTGAGATGAGACATGAATAGTTGGATGATTTACGGTGCCACGGGCTACACCGGCAAGCTGATTGTGGCTGAAGCAGTGCGGCGCGGCATGAAGCCGGTTATTTCTGGCCGTAGTGCCGATAAGGTCGCGGCTGTTGCGGGCGAATATGGGCTCGATCATGTGGCTTTCAGTGTAGATGATACGGCAGCGATGGATGCAGCCATTAAAGGCAAAGCGCTTGTACTGAATGTGGCAGGGCCATTTTCCGCCACCGCAGAAGCCGTCAGTGATGCTTGCATCCGCGCAGGCGCTCATTACCTTGATGTCACTGGCGAAATTGATGTCTTTGAGGCGATGGCGGCCAAAAGTAATGTGGCTGGTGCTGCGGGCGTCATGTTGATGCCCGGTGTCGGCTTTGACGTTGTACCAAGCGATTGCTTAGCTGCCCATGTTGCTGCCCGCTTGCCAAGTGCAAATAGTTTGCGCCTTGCTATCGCTGGTCTTGGTAGTGCATCCCAAGGCACGGCGAAAACCGGCGTTGAAAGCTTGGGGAACGGCACTGCCGTTCGCAGGGGCGGGGCGATTGAGTATTTGAAAAAAGCGCCACGCCGTAGTTTTGATTACGGCGAAGGGGCAACGGACTTTCTTGCCGTTAGTTGGGGGGATGTTTCCACCGCGTGGCATTCAACCCATATTGACGATATTGAGGTTTACTTTGAGGCCAGCAAACAGATGCGCCAAATGGATGCCATGGGACGCTGGCTTGGCCCCTTGGTGCGCACAAACGGCTTTAAAAATTTTCTCAAAAAACAAATTGATAAAATGCCTGCTGGACCTAACGAAGCAGCGCGGGCAGAGGAAAGCAGCACCCTTTATGCGTTGGCCACAGACAAAGACGGCGCGTCAGCTAGTGCGGCATTGAAAGTTCCAAATGGCTATACGCTTACGGCCCAAACGGCGGTGGAGATAGCGGCTCGTGTTCTTGTCGGAGACTTCAAGGCAGGGTACCAAACGCCGTCTAAAGCTTACGGCGCTGATTTTATTTTAGATTTTGACCTTTCAGAGCGGCGTGACCTTGATTAAGGTGCCCTAATTACAAATGTACAAAGGTGGGTTTATGCAGGAAGCGGTCCAGATCAACCAAGATATTACAGTTTCTAACCAACGGCCTTTCACCTTGTTTGGTGGCATGAATGTGCTGGAATCAAGGGAAATGGCCTTTGATGTCGCTGGCCATTTTGTGGATGTTAGCGCGAAACTTGATGTTCCTATCGTCTTTAAAGCTTCGTTTGATAAGGCCAATAGATCATCTGTGACCAGCTTTCGCGGGCCGGGTATAAAGGATGGTTTGCAAATATTGGCCGATATCAAAGCTAAATACCACGTGCCTATTATTACTGATGTTCATTCCCCAGAACAAGCTGCGCGCGTGGCTGAGGTGGCGGATGTGCTGCAAGTGCCAGCTTTTCTTGCCCGCCAAACGGACCTGATTGTCGCAGTGGCGGAAACCGCCAAGGCAATTAATATCAAAAAACCACAATTTTTGGCCCCACAAGAAATGTCGCATATCATGCGCAAATGCATGGACGCGGGTAATGACAAAATCATGCTCTGTGAGCGGGGCAGCTGTTTTGGCTATAATAATCTAGTGGTGGATATGTTGGGCATGGATAAAATGCGCGCCCTTGCCCCTGTGATATTTGATGTTACCCATGCACTGCAGCAGCCTGGTGGTCAGTCTGACTGCGCGGGCGGCAGGCGGGATCAAGTTACTGCTCTTGCGCGTTCCGGCATGGCATTGGGTATAGCGGGCTTGTTTGTTGAAGCCCACCCAAACCCAGATAATGCCGCATGTGATGGGCCCTGTGCTTTGCCGCTTACCGCCCTTGAAAAATTCTTAAAACAAATAAAAGCGGTGGATGATGTGGTAAAAGGCTTTTCGCCAATTGTGACGGGGTAATCAAATGACGAAAATGCTTATTTTGGATGTGGACGGCGTATTAACCGATGGCACCCTTTATTATTCGGCTGAAGCTGAAGCCCTAAAAGCTTTTAATGCCCATGATGGTTACGGTCTTGCGCTCTGCATGAAGGCGGGCATTAAGGTCGCGATAATATCTGGCCGCACGTCAGCTCCACTTGAGCGCCGCCTCGACGACTTGCACATTCACCGCCGTTATTTGGGCTGCAAAGATAAGGCCGCAGCGATAAAAGACATTGCAAATGATACCGGGATTGATCCCTCTGATATGGCTTTCATGGGGGATGACCTGCTCGATTGGCCCGCCATGCAGTTAGCGGGCCTTAAAATCGCCCCGGCTAATGCGGTGGCAGCCATTCGCGAGAGGGCTGATTTGGTAACCAAAGCCTCTGGCGGTAAGGGCGCAGTGCGGGAAGCTGTCGAGTATATTTTAGGTCAAGCAGGCATAGATATTTTGGCGCTGGCTAACGGGGGTCTAAGCCAGTGACCCCCTTTAAAGTGGTTATACCGGCGCGCTATGCCTCCAGTCGCTTACCCGGTAAACCTTTGGTGGACATCGCGGGCAAGCCCATGATCTGGCACAGTTGGCAACGTGGCTTGGACGCCGCAGCATCCAGCAATGACGTGGTTATTGCCACCGATGATGAACGTATTTTTGATGTGGCCTCGGCCTTTGGCGCAAATACTGTGATGACCTCTATGGACCATGATAATGGCTCGGAGCGCATCGGCGAAGTTGCAGATATTATGGGGTGGTCATCAGATACTATTGTTGTAAATCTGCAAGGAGATGAACCCTTGTTGCCGCCGGGTTTAGTAAAACAGGTGGCTGCAGATATTGATGCAAATACCGAAGCTGCCATTGCCACACTTGGCTATCCGATACAAGACCCCGGTGCACTCAGCAATCCAAACATTGTTAAAGTGGTGCGCGATAAAGCTGGCTTTGCCCATTATTTCTCCCGTGCCTGCATCCCCCATGACAGAAGTGCAAGTGGGAATGTGAAGGACACGGGAAACTATCCATATTTGCGCCATATTGGTCTTTATGCGTACCGGGTTCATACCTTAAGGACAGTAAACGCATTAGAAGCTGCGCCGACTGAAGTCGTGGAAAAATTAGAGCAATTGCGGGCTCTTTGGCACGGCCTGCGCATATATGTTGGTATCGCCGATATTGCGCCACCGCAGGGTGTTGATACGCCTGCTGATTTGGATGCCGTTCGGCGCACCATTGCTGAGGCGGGATAAATGGCAAGGGCGCTAACAGTATCGCGCGGTATAAGGCGTAATGGTGAGCTAGGGTTATTTTTGTCGCGTAACATTGTCCCGCTCAGCAAGCCGAATGATGATGATGTTGTTGTGGGGTGGGGGCAGAAGGCCAATACGATAAAAGCTGAACGGTTCGCGAAGAAACATAGCTTGCCCTATTGGCGCATTGAGGATGGTTTTCTCGCCTATCTTAGCCACCCGGCACGCGGTGCCCAGCGGCTATCCCTAATCATTGATAAGACCGGCATCTATTATGATGCCCACCGGCCTAGTGATTTGGAAAATATGCTGAATGATGGCTTGTGGATGACGCCGGAGCTAAAAGAGAGAGCGGTATCACTGCGGGAGCGTATTGTTGCTGCGGGGCTTAGCAAATATAATCATGCACCAAACAAGTTAAGCGACAATAGGTTGGCTGAAATTGGCACGGGGCCTTTTGTGTTAGTTGTGGACCAAACTGCGGGAGATGTGTCGATTGAAGCGGGCCATGCAAATTCTGATTCTTTTCAGGAGATGCTCTCGGCAGCCCTTGATGAAAACCCGGATGCAACAATATTGGTGAAGGTGCATCCTGATGTACTTATAGGTAAAAAAGCAGGTCATTTTAGTGATTTGGATCACCCACGGTGTAAACTGGTTGCCGACCCATGTTCGCCTTATGCACTGTTTGATATGGCGAGCAAAGTTTATGTTGTGACATCTCAAATGGGCTTTGAAGCCTTGCTGGCGGGTAAAGATGTAACCTGTTTTGGTATGCCTTTTTATGCCGGATGGGGGCTGAGTGATGATCGATTAGTGTTGGACCGCCGTGTGGCGAAGCCCTGTCTTGATACATTGGTTGCGGCTGCTTTAATAAGATACCCAAAATACCGCGATCCATTTCTGGGGGAAGACAGTGATGTCGAGCATGTCATAGCTTTGCTTGAGAATGAAAAAGCCTTAGCGCGGCCAGTAGGCAAAACAGCTTGGTTTGTTGGCTTTTCTTTGTGGAAGCGCTCCTTCATCGCCCCTTTCATTGAAGGGGGTGTTGACCAAATTCGCTATATTGGCCCTCGCCGTGCAGTGACACTGAAACCCGCCAAGGATGACTGTGTGGTTTTGTGGGGTAGGCGCTTCCCCGAAGTGGCAGCGCGACTGAAAGGTCATTGCTCTGTTTGGCACATGGAAGATGGATTTATCCGCTCAGTGGGTTTGGGGAGTGATTTGCAGCGGCCTTCCTCATTGGTTTTGGATAGCCGAGGCATTTATTATGATGCTTCGGATGAAAGTGACCTTGAGCATTTTTTGGCTAACCATGAATTTAGCGATCATGATCGGGAGCAGGGAGCAAAGCTGCTTACCAGTATTCGCGAAAGTAAGGTTAGTAAGTATAATGTAGGCTCGGGTGCTGACATTGATTTCAAAGAAGCAGCTGGCCGCAGGATCATATTGGTGACAGGTCAAGTGGAGGGTGATGCGTCTCTGCGCTATGGGGCAGGTGGCATCGATAATAACAACAGCTTGCTACAAGCGGTTAGGAAAGCAAACCCGGATGCTTTTATTGTCTATAAGCCTCATCCTGATGTGATCAGTGGCAACCGCCTCGGTGTGGTGAGCGAGGAAGTGATGGCAACGGCTGTAGATTATCTGCTGGAAGGCACCAGCATTACCGATTGCTTTAAGACTATCGACGCGTTGCATGTCATGACATCACAGGCTGGCTTTGAAGCTTTGCAATATGGGGTGAAGGTAACCACATGGGGATGTCCTTTTTATGCTGGGTGGGGCCTTACCACCGATATGCAATCTGCACCGCGCAGAGGCAGGGCACTAACCTTAGAAGAAATGGTCTATAGCGCGCTTATTATATATCCGCGCTATGCAGCTTGGCCCGCTGAGCGCCCTGCAACGGCAGCGTCCATAGTGGCGGCTTTGGCGCACTATAATAAGGCAGCTAAGCCCGGGCGCAGGAATGTTCGGGGCGGCCTCTATAGTGTAGGTAGAAAAGCCCGAAATTTGCTGGAGGCTTTCATTCGGTGAACGATCCTCTTCCTCATAAGCTTGAGCGTGTGTTGTTGCTGCAAGGGCCACTAGGGCCATTTTTTGCCGACCTTGCACGGGTGTTTTCAGCTAAAGGTATTGAAACGCACAGGGCATGCTTTAATGCTGGTGATGTGGCATATGGCTGGGCCGATCACATGCTGCATTTCAGAAAACCCTATGAAGATTGGCCAGAAGAATTGGCGCGCTATGTGGCAAAGTATGATATTCAGGGCTTCATTCTATATGGGGACAGTCGTTATTATCACCGAGTGGCAAGGAAGCTTGCAGAAAAATTAGGGCTGCCTTGCTTGTGTTTGGAGGAAGGGTACCTACGCCCTCATTTTATCACTGCCGAATTGGGTGGTAATAACAATAATAGTATGCTTAGCCGTGATCCAGAGGTGATCAGGGCTTTTGCCGGTGAAATGCCGCCTAGTGATAGTTTTGAGCCTATTGGACCAGTATTTGGCAGGCAAGGTTGGTTCGCGTGGCTTTATTATTGGGCGAAAGGGCTTTGTGGGCGTTGGTTTGCCAATTACCATCACCACCGGCCCGGACAGGGCATTGTTGAGCTAGTGGCATGGATATGGGCTTTCCCTCGCAAGCAGATGTCAAAAATTCGTGAACTTGGCGTTGTGGAGCGATTGATAGCCGAACACAGTGGCCAAATATTTATCATACCTCTGCAAGTGGCAGTGGATAGCCAATTAGTATATCATAGTGACTTTAACCATATTAAAGAATTTATCGCAGAAGTGATCCGGTCTTTTGCAGCAAGCGCTGAATATGGTGACCAATTAGTTATTAAGCATCATCCCATGGACCGAGGGTTTCACCATTATGGTGGGTACATACAAAAATTGTCTGAACAGGCAGGAATTGAAAAGCGGGTTAAATATGGTTTTGACTTTGATTTACATGCACTTTTAAGGCACGCGAAGGGCTGTGTTACTGTGAATAGCACCGTTGGCGTTTCTGCTTTGGCTGCGGCTGTGCCCGTAAAAGCTTTAGGCAGGTCGCTTTACGATATTGCGGGCATGACAAACCAGATGGAGCTGGATGATTTTTGGACAAATCCAGGCAATGTTGATCGCGCTCTTTTTGCCAAGTGGCAAGCTTATATCTATGACGGCGCACTGATCTATGGCTCATTCTACCGGCAAAGAAAAGTGACTTCAGAAAGTATTTGTTCACTTTTTTGCCATTATTATACAGGATGTTAGGAGAATATAGATAAAATTGCATCTATGGATTGACGAGAGTAATCTGAGAGTGTAACTATTTGGCTGCTTTTACTCGGCGCCAAAATCGATTGGGGGCGCGAAGGTAAATATCTTGCTGTATCGTAAGGATTATGTAAGAGAGCACTTTGGAAATACTTTGGCTATTGGTCAATAGTAAATGGCGTTAATAAGCCGTAATGCACGGCAATAAAGAGTAAGGCAATTTGCCTTATAAGAACAATAAGATCAGGGGAAATTTGTGAGCAAGGTCCTAGAGCTACCAAGTGGTAACCAAGCAGAAATTGCGGCAGTAGTTGATGATATTGGTGAAACCTTTCTTCATCAGGCAGAAGCGCTGAGCCGTTTGGCCCGAAATTATGATTCAGAAGATTACCGACAAGCCCTGAGGCTTATGCTTGAGAGCAGTGGTCATATTGTTGTCATTGGTATTGGCAAGTCGGGCCATGTGGGCCGTAAAATTTCTGCCACGCTGGCTTCAACCGGCACACCTTCATTCTTCTTACACCCAGCGGAAGCTTTTCACGGCGACCTTGGTATGGTTACAAGCCAAGATGTGATAATGTTGGTGTCTAATTCGGGCGAGACTGCTGAAATAGTCCAGCTTGTGCCTTCCTTAAATGCTTTTGGTAATCCGGTTATTGCTGTGACCAGTAATCCAAATTCGACCCTGGGTCGGTATGCCGATGTGTCGCTTGATATTGGTGTGCGGGAAGAAAGCTGCCCTAATAATTTGGTGCCAACAACATCGACAACCGTGACGGTTTCTATTGGTGATGCGCTGTCGGTTGCCCTGATGAATTTACGTCATTTTCAGGCAACGGATTTTGCCAAATATCACCCGGGTGGCACGCTGGGCCGCCGTCTGCTCTCTCACGCAGAAGATTTGATGATGAATACGGGTGTAGCATGTCTTTCATCTGATGAAGTGCTACTAGATATGGCGGCGGAGATGGCCGGTGCTCGCACAAATATTGCCGTTGTGTTAGATGGTGACGGCAAACCCATCGGCGTTGTAACGCAGGAGCAATTAGCGGTGGCCTTGCGTGTGACGCGCCGTTTACATGATGTGAAAGCGTCAACCATAATGCATACAGAATTTATGAGCGTTCGCCCCAATGATACGCTTGAGCATATCCTTAATGTTTTCAGTGAGAATAGTATAAGCAGCTTGTTGGTTGTTGATAGTGAGGGCCGTTATTTGGGCCTTCTTGAGGAAGATTTTCTCTAAGCATTAACGAATAAACGAGTAATTTAATAGACCACGGCAGATAAGATGTTTGCAGTGGTCTTTTATCTTTGGTGAAATAAATGTTGTTCGCCTTTGGTGAGAGCGTTACTGTAACAGTGAAACAACATTGATTAATGTAACATCAACTGAGAGCGAGAATGATGAAGAGACGTTCCTTAATCGCGCTTCAGCTTGATGTGATTTTTGCGATTTTCATCCGTGAAATTCACCGGAAATTTTCAGATTATAAGCTTGGCACCTTGTGGGCGATCTTGGACCCCATGGTAATGGTCATGGTGTTCGTGATTTTATTTGGCTTTAAGGGTCGGGGTGAGTTCGGTTATGTGGAGCCACCTCTTTTTATATTAGCTGCTTTTTTACCCTTTAAGGTGATGTGGAACCAAACCATGAAGGAATGCAGCAATGCAAATAATATTGCACGGGGCTTGAAGTCATTTAGGCAGATTAGATTGTTTGATATACTAGTGACACGGGCAATTGTGGTTTTTCTTACAGCTCTAACGGTTGGTGTCGTAATATCCTTTGGGTTTTGGTGGGTTCTTGGGATTGACCCTATTCCATACCGAATTTTAGAAACAATTTTTTATGGGGGTACTTTAACCATCTTTGGTTTCGCGATTGGTACTATGGTTTGTATGGTAACAGATATTGCCAAAGAGATTGGTAAATTGATTAATATCACCACCATGCCATTGTTGTTTATTTCCGCAGTTTTTTTCCCAATGTCCGCCATTCCGGAACCGTACCGTGGCTGGCTTGCTTATAATCCTCTGGTTCATCCGATGGAGCTTATTCGTGAAAACTGGTTCTACCGCTATGAAAGTCCTGTGTCCGACCCAGTTTATTGGGGCTATTGGCTCATTGGAGCGTTATTCATGGCATTGATGACATATCGCATTAGGTGGCGGAAGGTGATGGCATTATGATCAGAATTGAGAGGCTTTCAAAGTCATATGACATCAAAAAAGGTCGTGCGATAATATTTAAAGATGTCAATCTAACTATTCCAACAGGCAGATCCATAGCTATCTTAGGTTCAGGGGGAAGTGGAAAAACAACTCTATTGAACCTTATTGGAGGGATAGATTTTCCGACGATAGGGAAAATTAAAACTGAATTGGACATGTCATGGCCAATTTCCCATTTAAGGTATGAGAAAAGCATGTCAGTGCGCCAGAATATTCGGTTTGTTGCACGTTTATCTGGTCGAGAAAATTTTGACCATATAGAAGAAGAGGTTAAAACTTTAAGCCTTGTTGGTGACCGCATGTCGGCAAGAACGCAGCACTTTACTGTGAATGAATTACGGCCTTTAGATATGGCGATAGCGTTGGCATTAAATTTTGATGTGTATTTATTTGATGGAGCCATAAACTTTGGCAATCAAAGTAATAAAGAAATATTACGCGCAGCGTTTGATAAAAAAATGAAAACATCCCAAGTGATTATGGCTGTAGATAACCCAGCCCAAGCAAAGGAATATTGTGACGCATCAATTGTCATTAAGGGAAATGATGCAATATATTTTGACGTCTTTGATGAAGGGGTGGAAGAATTTAAAATTAGCAATGCTGTGAATTAATAATTTCCGCTGTGTTTGATATCTGTTAACAAAGGCAATTAGATGAACTATGGGGACACTATAGAGGATGCAAAATAATTTGTTCAAAAGATACTGGTCACAATTTTGGGGGCTCGGAAGCTATCGCTGGGTCATGGTGATTTGGGTTATGTCGGCATTCTACTATATGGGTGTAGCATCAGACCGTTACGTGCCTGAAACAAAAATATATGTCAAGTCGATCAAATCGGTTTCCGGTGAAGGTATGCCTAATTTATCCTTGCTTGCTACTGGTATCACACAGGCATCTCCTGATCTCTTGCTTCTGCAAGAATATATGCGGTCTATGGATATGCTGAAACAGCTGGATGAGCATATTCAGTTAAGGAAACATTATAGCGATGAACGTTGGGATTTTATCTCTAGGCTAAATAGTTGGGCCTCAGAAGAAGATTATCTTGAATATTATCGTGATCACCTTGAACTGGAGGTTGATGCAGAATCAGGGATCATGTTTGTTCGCGCTGAGGCCTTCACCAAAGAATTTTCGCTAAAATTAACCCATGAGCTGCTCCAGCGAGGAGAAGCTTATTTGAATAAAGTTGGGCAAACTATTGCGATGAGTGAGATTAAATTTGTTGAAGGTGAGCTTGGCCGAGCTCAAGCTGAGCTCAAGGTTGCCCAGGCAGAGTTATTGAAGTTCTTAGGTGAGAATAAAACTTTAAGTCCAGAGGTTGAGGGCAAAGCTTTTCAGCAAGTTGTTACAGAAATGCGATCACAATTAGTAAATTTGAAAGCAGAAGAAAAGGCCTTGGCAAGTTTTTTAAACGCTGACGCGGCAGAACTGGTGACTGTAAAGTCCAAGATTTTAGCAATTGAGGAACAGTTGGCAATCGAAGCTGCCAAGCTATCATCAGGTGGTGATGCTTCAATGGGTAAAGTAAATGCGGAATTTCAGATGCTTGAGATGCAAGTTAAATTTGCTACTGATATTTATAAATCTACTTTAACCGCCCTAGAAAAAACCAGAGTGGATGCATACAGAAAATTAAAGCATTTGGTAGTGGTTCAATCACCGCTTCTTCCCGATGCGCGAACTTATCCACGCGTAATATATATGTTAATAACTATTTTTATCATTATGAGTCTGATTTATGGCATTGTAGCCATGATTGTGGCAACTGTGAAGGAACACCGTGATGCTTGATATTAATGTTTCGGTGAAAGCCCAATTTCAGGCCTTACTAATTGCTTGTATGGCACTGGTAGGTTTATCTGTATCAGCAGTAGCCCAAGTGGGCGATGTAGCACAAGATGCAACACCCGTTGCTACCACAACCACTAAGGCCGCTGAGGGGCGCAGAGTATTCGGCGATTGGATGTTCTCTGGCAGCTTTGCTAAACAGGCTTTCGTTGGTTTTAATCCAAGCTATGAAGTTGCCATCGGAGACCAAGTTGCCGTGCAAATGTGGGGTGGATTTGAATTTCAGGAAATTTTAACGGTTGATAATCAAGGCAATATCTTTTTACCTCGGGTTGGCCCTATTCAGGTTCTTGGTGTTCGCAATGGCGCATTAAATAGTCATGTGGTGCAAGCTGTCCAGAAGATATTCAAGAAGAATGTTGGTATTTATGCCTCTCTGACAGGTGCAGAGCCAGTTAAGATTTTTGTCACGGGTTTTGTCGCTAAACCAGGGCTCTATGCGGGGCATTCATCTGATAGTGTATTGCGGTTCTTGGATATGGCTGGTGGTATTGACCCTGCACGGGGTAGCTATATTGCACTTGAGGTTCTTCGTGGGGGTGAATTATTGAAAGCCATCAACCTATATGACTTTCTTTTACAGGGTAAGCTACCTTCCTTTCAATTATTTGACGGCGACACCATTCTCGTTAAAGGCCTAAACAAACAAATTGGTGTGGTTGGTCTTGTTCAAAATGCTTTTGTTTATGAATTTTCAAAGGACACAATCACCGTTGCTGATGCTCTTGCTCTAGCGCACCCGAATTCACGCGCCACCCATGTGCGGATCAACCGTAATAACCGCGTGAAAGAAGAGGTGGAATATTATTCCCTAAATGAAGCGGCTGAGATGACCTTAACCGACGGAGATGTGCTCGATATAACATCGGATAAGCTCCCCGGGTCTATTTCCGTTCGAGTTGAGGGAGAACATTCTGGCCGCCAAGAATATATTTTGCCCTATGGAGCACGGTTGGAAGATGTTTTATCACAGCTTTCACTCACTGAGAATGCGCAGATTGATGCAATCCAGCTTTACCGTATAAGTGTGAGAGCGCGCCAAAAAGAAATGTTGATGGCACAGCTCCGTGCAGTTGAAAGCAGTGTTTTGACGGCGCGTTCTAACACCACTAATGAAGCGGCGCTTAGGGTTCAAGAAGCCCAAATGGTTTTGCAATGGGTTGAACGTGCCCGCAGTATTGAGCCAAAAGGGCAGGTTGCGCTCGGAAATTCTAATATTAAAGATGATATATTATTAGAGGCAGGTGATATTATCCGCATACCACGGCGCAGCAATTTGGTTATGGTTCACGGCGATGTATTGTTTCCAAGTGCTATGACCTATGACGCAAGTAAAACGACACTAGCGTATATTGAGAAAGCTGGAGGTTTCACCCAAGGGGCGGGCAGCTCCAATATTTTAATTTTACGTCGGGACGGTTCGTTTGAAAAAGTCTCCAAAGGCAAACTCAAGAGCAAGAAATTGATTATTCACCCCGGTGATGAAATTTTTGTTCTTCCGAGAGTACAAACCAAATATATTCAGGTTGCAAGCGATATAACATCGGTCTTATATCAGATTGCGGTGGCAGCTGGGGTAATATTGCGCCTTTAAGGCTGTATGGAGTTACGTTGGTGCTAAAGAAAAAGAACTTACAAACTGTTGTTTTTGTTCACATCCCAAAAACCGCAGGGTCTTCCTTGCGGCAAGGGGTGCGCCAAGCAAAACCTAAACACACCATTTTGTTTGACTATCGCCCTGATGGAAGGGCTACGACTAAGGAATATGTTGATAAATTTGATAACCCTGATGGCCGAAATGAATTAGCGGAAGAGTTTGCTGAAAAACCTCTATTTCTTTGCGGGCATTTCAGGGCAGAAAAATATGTTCCCCATTTCCCGCTCTCAACCTTTGCCGCTTTTTTTCGAGACCCGGTTGAGCGCGTTCTGTCAAATTATAATCAAAGGCTTCGACGTGGTTTTGAATATACTTTAGAGGAATACCTCAACCTAACAGACCATCATAATGTTCAATCTAAGTTTGTGATAGGCGTAAATTGGCGCGAATTCGGCTTCATTGGGCTAACCGATGAATATGATGAAAGTTTAAAACGCTTTCGTGAGTTTTCTGGCATTAAAGTCAAGGCATTAAAACGTAATGTGCGGGCGCGCCCGTTTGCACCGCCATCACCTGATATGGTTGCGCAAATTAAGGCAGTAAACATGGATGATATTGAATTATATAGGCAAGTGAAGGATCATTGCCAGAAAAAATGGCCACCATTTTGAGCTTGGTGAAATACCTACAGTTACTAATTGAGTTTATTTCATTATCGACTGAGAAGGTCACTTAATAATTTAAGCGTTATGCCCTGCATCTGCAAAAGAGCTTCAATGTCATTGGGAGCTTTATGGGGGTGTTTTGGTCTAATTTTCAACCAATTTTCCAGTCCTTGCTCTTTGAAAAACTCAGCCTCTAACCAAGCATTTTCTTCAGCGTGGGTGGCTAAAATAGCCTGTCTTTCTTTCACGCTCAATGGGTCATCATTAGAGATAGAAAGACTTGCACCAAATTCCGTTTGCAGGAAATTAGTCAATGTCGAATCGTGAGGACCATTGAAAAGATAAGGGCTATAGGAAAGCCCATGAACCAAATGATGGTTCAGTGAAAGGTTGGCATCATCGGTATTTGTATAACTAATATTCTTCTTAAGGCCTATTTGGGCAATAAAGTCGTCAATTAGTGCCCCATTGGTTAAATAGTCTGGATGTACGAGGCCAACATGCATATTTTCGCGGCCACATACATTGGACCAATTGGCAATGATGGTCCGGTATAAGTCTTTAGGATTAGCGATATGATTTTGAACAATTTGCGAAAGCTTGGAGCCTTCTTTTGATTGCCACTGCTTCCATGATGATACTAACCAGTCATCCTGCCGACGAATATAATAAATGACTTTTATATTAATCTCATCACTGATGAATCCGCTGAAGAGTTCAGGAAACTCAGGATGAGTAAGATTTTCAGCTGAGATGACTAGGCTATGGTGCCCAGCCTTTTCATTGAGTGTCAGTAAATTTCTAATAGCATCGGTAAATTTTGTCTGGCTTTTGGGGTAGTTGTTACGAATATTCGTCAAATATCGCACCGGAGCCAGTTTGGATGATCTTCGTGACATCAGCTTTAGTCTTTTATCAGCAATGCCAAAGCCCTGCTTAGATAGCAGTACCTGATTTGCATGTAAAAAATTTTGGATGGTGGTGCTGCCACATTTTGGGTGGCCTATATGTAGGATAATGTTTTGCATTTTACCTCAGAGAAATGAATTATCATTTTACTTTACATTAGGAAGCCAGAAACAGTAATGGATTATTTCGATATAATGTATTTTTGAATATTTAAATAAATTTGGAGCTGACCTTATAAATGGCTGTTACTCTTTTTTAGGTAACTAAATTTTCGACTTTTTCTTTTAGTATCTCAATTTTGACCGGCTTGACAATATAATCAGCAGCACCGGCCTTATAGGCTTGTTCCATCGTTTTGGGTGTTGCATCCGCGCTGACCATCACAATTGGTAGGCTTTCCTGCCCCAGAGTTTTCTTGATATGCCGTACAGCATCAACACCGTTCATTCCGGGCAAATTAATATCCATGAAAATTAAATCGTATTTCTCATGCTTAATTCTTTCAATTCCTGCCTCTGCCGAGGGTGCAACGGATAAAGGAATATGCCAGATGCTTTTAACATAAAGTTCTAAGACCTTTGCATTGATGGCTATATCTTCAACATATAAAAACTTCATGACATCTTCAATATTGGTAGAGTAATTTGGAATTCTGTAAAGGATTTGCCGTCACTTGAAAAGCTGATGGCACCTCCAATAGCATCTAATCTTTCTTTTACGATAGCAAGTCCTAACCCTGTGCCTGGTATATTACTGTTCGAATGGCGACCACGCGTAAAGCGCTTGAATATATTTGCTTTGTTAGCTTCAGGAATGCCTACGCCACTATCTTTTATCGATATTTCAACGCTCGGCCCCTTCGCTTGGGTGGACAGCGTGATGGTGCCATCTTGCTTGTTATATTTAACGGCGTTGACCAAAATATTCTGTAGAACAGACTGCACAATATCCACGTCAGAATCTATGAGGTATTTAGCGTCCATATTAATGGTTGCTGAGATATTTTTGGGGCTCATAAGTGGCTTTAAAATTTTCATAATATTGCCTACCGTTTCATCTAAATAACATGTTCCTCGTACGCTTGTATCAATATTTTTCAGGGCTACAATTTGGTTCAATTGGCGCTCAAGAAGGTCAGCAGAGAGTTCCAAATTATCAAGATATTCCCTTTGCTCAGAGGATAGATCAGTGCCGTCTAACATGGTTGCAAAGCCAACGATGCCGTTAAGTGGAGTGCGAAGTTCATGGCTGATGTTGGAAATAAAAGTGTCTTTTTGCAAGGTTTCTAACAATTGCTCCTCATAGGCTTCTTTTTCAGCCGTTATATCGGTTCGAATGGAGATATAGCCGTCTATTTTTCCTTTGGCAGAAACTAGCGGATGAATGGTTGAACGGACCCAGTAATAGCCGTCTGTTTTCGTTCTATTTTTAAATTCGCCAACCCATGTTTTACCCGCTGTGATAACATTATACATTTCTTGGTAAAACTTCTTGGAGTGTTCGCCAGAGTTTATTAATGAATGGGTCTTGCCAAGCAGTTCGTCCCGACTATAACCCGATATTTTGCAAAACATGTCATTAACATAGGTTATTTTGCCCTGACGATCAGTTGAGCTGACAATAGCATGAAGGTCTAATGCCTCACTGGTTTGTCGCTCAGACTTCTGAAGGGTTTGAAAGTTTTTTTGGGCATTAATACTCTTTAGAATAACCTCAATACTATGCACAAAAACTTCTATTTTGGCCTTCATTTGTATTTCAGGGTGATCGGGTTTTTTTGCCAGTCCGATCATGCCTATAATTTTATCTTCATTCTTTAAAGGTATCCCGACAAATTCATTTAATTCAACAGTTCTTTGCGGTTCCTTTTTAACTGTTGAGGCTGCCAGAACATCATCTGAAATGATGATTTCATTCACCATGTTGCATGTATCAAACATGCCTTTAAAATTGACTAGCTTTTGACCTACACTGTTTATTTCAAGAAATTTTTCCTGAGTTTCAACGCCCCATAGAATATTAGTAATGGCATTAACCTGCAAAAATGGCTTTCCGCTCGGCGTGAAGGCAACCTCTCCAATAAGCCCATATTCGCTACCAGTGGCTGATAGTATGAGGTCCAAAAAATCATTAAAAAGTATACGGTGAGTTCCCGAAATATGCCTCAGCTGAAGGGCACTTAACTTGGATAGCATATTCTCATAACTGGTGACTAAATTTGAACTAGCAATTGTCTCTATATATGCTCCAGTGATGGGAGAAAAAATCTGAATAAGACTGGATACTTTTAATTCATCAAATTCACCATCATGCATAATACCGATTAAACCATTAACATTTCCATCATTTGAGTAAGTCGGCGTGCCAGCATAGCTTGCTATACGCAAATCTTTCAACATTTGGTCATTGGGGAATTTTTGTTGAACATCTAGATGATGGCTACAAAAACTACGGTTAGTGACATGCTCACAGGGTGTACCAGCGAGGTCATAGGTGATATTTTCAATAATATTACCTTCATGACATATGGACAATGTACTTACTGCACCGTCCACTTGGTCGTCATATAAGTCTATAAAAGCATATTCCACGCCAGTATTTTCAACAATATAAAGCGTTATGGCATCTAAAAGGCTAACGTTTTTGGTTTCCCATGAACGGGCCGCCAAGAAATTGATGGCTTTCTTCAAGTAGTTAAAACCTTCACTCATTTACATTGTCCTAATAGATTCGATGAAGGCTTCAGATTTCACTTTCAGGCCAGCAGTTTGCTCTTGTATTTCTTGTGCAGCATTCACTAAGTCTTCAGCCCTTGATAATGTCCGAGTTGCAGTTTCACTGACTTCAGCAATATTAGAGGATACCTCCATTGTACCTTGGGAGGCCTCTTGGATGTTTCGGCTAATTTCCATAGTGGCGGAGGATTGTTCTTCGGTCGCTGCGGCAATAGCATTTGCAATCTCGTTCAGTGTTTCTATGACTGTGCTAACATCGGTCACCGCACCTACAGACGTTTGGGTTTTATCCTGAATATCGGATACTTGGCTGCTAATATCTGATGTCGCATTCGCAGTTTGTTGCGCTAGGCTCTTCACTTCACTTGCAACTACGGCAAAGCCTCGGCCAGCCTCACCAGCGCGCGCCGCTTCAATCGTGGCATTGAGCGCTAGAAGGTTGGTTTGTTCCGCAATATCGCTGATTAAATTAACCACTTGGCCAATTGTGCCAGATGCTTCATCAAGCTCATTTATGGTTGCCGATGCTTTTTGGGCGTCTGTGGCTGCGGTAGATGTCTTCTGCGATGAATTGGTAACCTGGTGGGCAATTTCTTCAACGGAAGCTGTCAGTTCTTCGGCAGCTGCTGCCACCGTTTGCACATTCACTGTGGCCTGTTCAGCCGCTGCAGCAACAGCATTTGCTCGGCTTTGATTGTCTCGCGCATGGTTCATCATGCCCGATGCATTGTCATTTGTTTCAGCCGAAACCTTGGTAAGGTTATTAATCACTTCCATAACCTGACTTTCAAACTGGTTGGCCAAGTTGTTTAGTGTGTTCCTTCGGTCATTCTCGGCATCTAACATAGACTGTGTGGCGATATTGTTGATCTCTGCACCTCTGCCAAGGTCCCCCAAAATGCCATGGCTTAGGAACTTCCGGTGATATTCTTTTTTCTGTGCCGCTTGCAGGGAAGCGCCAGATTCTCGTACAAATGCATCAGCTAAGTCATAGGACTGATTTAAGGCAGCAAGTGTTTTAGACAGATCACCGAATTGATCCCAATAGATAATGCGCGCGGTAAAATCGCCTTTAGCTACTCTGTGAGCAACATCATATATTTGCTTAAAAGCTTTTTTGTATTTGGCTAATTCTTTTTCTGCCTCACTCTGTTCTCCCGCATCAGCCACTTGGATAGTATTAGCATTGGTTTTTTTGTTAAATAAATTGAACACTGTCACTCTCCTATCGACCAGAAAAATTCTGAATACGTCACACCTTGGTCTTCCAGCAGGCCGACGAGCATAGCAAAGCTGGCGTCTAAACCGGCCTTGGCATTTGTTTGACGCGTTTCTTCTGCAAGGAGCTGCGTGTAAATGGCACTGATTTGGTCAATCGCTTTGCGGGTTGGCGAGCGTCTATTAGAGTGATAGCCAATAATATTATTATTTAAGTCAAAACTTGGTGTGACATGGGCATGAACCCAGTAATAGCGCCCCGACTTTGACATGTTTTTCACATAGGCAAATATTTCTTCACCCATAGAAATTGTATCCCATAGCAGTTTAAAAACGGCTCTTGGCATATCGGGGTGCCGTATAATGCTGTGAGGTTGGCCAATAATTTCTTCAGTAGTCATTTCTGCCATACGGCAAAAAATATCATTGCCGTATACAATTTTGCCTTTTAGGTCGGTTTTCGAGACAATGATTTCATCTCTTGCAAACCGATTCTCTTCATCAATCGGCTGAACGGAATATTTTGTCATAGGAAGTCCCAATCTTTTAATTGATGCTTCCCAACAAAAATTAATGACTGAGTTTAGAATGTGAAAGATTAATAATTACTAAAATTTTACCAACTTTATGAGCATAATATCTTAAAGAGGTATTTTAAATACATTTATCAATGATTTACCTTCTCAAAATGAATTAAAAACTTTTGTTAGAAGCATCGGGTTAATGTCACATGTATCTGATTTTCCTGTGATACTTACATCATGTAATGTAGGGAAAATAATAGCGCTTAAAGGATTCCCCAATGGTTTATATAAAAAACAAACGGTCACAATGGCTTATTTTAGGGGCATTAATTTTTACATTTTCTTTCAGTTTTTTGGGTTCTACGGCAGATGATGAGCAATCGTTTCAGCTGTCTGATTTGTCATGGATTTCAGGCGATTGGGTAGAAGAAAAAACGGAATATAAGCGTATAATTAAAATCCATTGGGGAGCGCAAATGGATGATGCTTATGTCGGGACGTGGTCGACGTCAAAAGAAGGTGAAATGGATGCCTATGAGATGTTGACAATGCGTCAGACCGACGAGGGCATCATTTACCGCTATGAATATTTTAGCAGGAAAGATG
Organism: Alphaproteobacteria bacterium; assembly: GCA_021774735.1. Lineage (GTDB taxonomy): Bacteria > Pseudomonadota > Alphaproteobacteria > Sphingomonadales > Kordiimonadaceae > JAJFIS01. Next base: position 30,862 of record JAJFIS010000027.1, read on the forward strand.
GTTTTATAGAATCACAGCCTTCTGAATTTCTCTTAAAAGAAGTGAAAGGGCACAGGGCTGTATTTACCAGTCAGGCAGACCCCAAATGGATATTGGTAATGGAGATTACCGAAGAGGGTTCACTGCGCGGCATGCAGGTCAACTCTGAAACTGGAAAAACATATATTGGTTATACAGCCGCCAAAGCAGGCTCTTGATTTAGCGACTTTAGTTTTAGTGTGCTGCATCCAGCATATCATTGACATCAGCAAATTTCACACGCGGTGTTATGTCGCTGCCTGCTGCTTCTTCCGCCGCTTCAATTTTTTTCCAGTCGCGGAAAGTTACAATGTCAAGATTGCGCGCAGCACAAAGAGTATCAAGCCCTGAGCGTCCTTCGCGGCCCATAGCTTTAACATCGTTGAGGATTTTTGCGGCGACCAGTTTGCCATCTGGCTTATTTGTTCCGATGGTGCCCATGGGGCCCCGTTTGGCCCAACCAACGCAGTAAAGCCGGTCTGAAATTAAACCGTCTTCATTATTGAAATGGCCACGGCGTTCGTCGTATGGCACATCTTGAATGGGGGTTGTGCGATACCCAATGCAGGGCACCACCATGCCGGTGGGTAAAACTTCGTTTTCACCAGTGCCAATACATTTACCATCTTCAACCTTGGTTTTTTCAAGCCGGATGCCGCAGACACAGTCATGCCCCAGCACTGCCATAGGGCGTCGATAAAATTGTAAGTGGACGCGAACAGGCTTCAAATCGGGAGTGTTCTCTGCCATGGAAGAAAATATTTTCATATTTTTCTTGGCGGCACCCGTGAGCTCAGCTGCTTCGATTGTTGCTTCACTAGGCAGTTGTTCCGGGTCCAAAAGGGCCACAGCATTTTCAAGTCTATTCAACTCTCCCAGTTCTTTAGGTGTAAAGCTGGATTCTAAGGGGCCGCGACGACCAAGAATATAGATATCCTTGATTTGAGCAGGGTGAATGGCATCAGCTGCGTGACAGGCCAAATCGCTGCTTTCCATTTCCTTGGCGGTTTTTGCGAGCACACGGGCAACATCCACCGCTACATTACCATTGCCGATAACAGTAACCGCAGGGATGTTTAGGTCGGGGTTTAGATCCTTATAGTCGGGATGAGCATTATACCAACTAACAAAGGCACCAGAGCCAATAACACCTGAGAGTTCTTCCCCTTCAATGCCGAGAGGGCGGTCTTTTGGGGCGCCTGTGGCCAGCACAACAGCGTCATAAAGGGTTAGTAATTCAGCGAGCGTAATATCGCGGCCAAGAGAGAGGTTGCCAACAAAGCGGACAGTGTCTCGGTTGTTGGTTTTTTCATATCGCATGGAAACATTTTTTATGCTTTGGTGGTCCGGAGCAACCCCAGCGCGGATAAGTCCGTAGGGTGTTGGCAGGCGGTCAATAATGTCTACGCGGACATTAGTGTCACCACCTGTTAAGGCTTCTGCAGTGTAATACCCGGCGGGCCCAGCGCCAATGATTGCGACCCAAAGCGTATCTGTCATACCCATTCCCTCCCACTTCTAAATGTAGACTGCCACAGCTTGTTGGCGCTGAAAAGTGCGAAGTTTTTAAGAAGAGGAATTCTAAGTAAAAAAAGGTCAGATAGACACCTGTCCATCTGACCAAATTAGTTTGCTGTAAAAAAAGGCGTGTTTATTCCTCTTTTTCCATTTCATCACTATGATGATGGCCAATCATTACATTCGTGCGAGCCACCATCGACTGATATTCTTTCATCAATTTTCCAGCATTTTCTTTGCCACCTTCTAATTCTGCAAAGGCTGCCATCCATTTGACATCATTTGGACTTCTAAACCACTCCATATCAGCGGGACCATTTTTCATGCTCCAGAAAAACACAGCATCCCAACCACCGGTTTGCATATGCATGGCCCACACAGGTGGAACCCCAGCTTTTTTAGCAGCCGGCACGAAATGTTCGTCGATTATTTCCAGCGCACGCGTTCGCATGCCCGGCTTATAGTCGACCAGAACCATAGATAGATATTCAGCATTTTCATATTTTTGCGGCCCATCATCGTCTTGGGCCATGCTTGCAGTGCTAAGGCTTAGCGTTAACGCTGCCGTTGCTGCAAGTATATTGGTAACTACTCTCATAAGCTTCCTCCCCGAGGTAAATGTTAAAGATGTACTTAAAACACTAAAATGTAGAAGGGGAGCATAACACAGCATTGACAAGTAATCCTGAAACGGTACTAAATACAGGAGCTTATGAATAGTTGAAATATCATGTAAGCCTTTGTTTTAAAAGGACTCGGGGTTTTCCTTCTTACTCAGAGCTACCCGCGACATCATGTCAGTTGCCAAGATGTCTAATGGTGATATTGGTCTTACATGATACGCAAAGACAAACAACCATCCATGCGAGCCTTCTTTTTAGGGCCTAAATCTGAGAATGAATCTTGGGTTCGATCAGAGATTCAATCTATCTTGGAGGAATGGTTTCAGTATCGACAAAGCCTATTCCCCGGCGACCCTGAGGTCATCAGCGCCAAGGAGCGCCGCTCAATACCATTTCTGCAAAGGCGGGAAGAGCTGTCCAGCCATTTAAGTGATTTGCTGAACCGCTTGAAAGGTGAAACGCCCAAATTTACGCCGCGATATATTGGCCATATGGTGTCGGAGACTTCATTGCCAGCAATTTTTGGTCATTTTGCCGCGCTGCTGCATAACCCAAATAATACTTCACGGGAAGTCTCTCGCGTTACATCAGAGCTGGAAGAAGAAGCCATTGCTATGCTCGCAAGCATGATTGGATATGATCCCAATCAGGCACAGGGTCATTTTACTTCAGGCGGCACCATCGCCAATTTTGAAGCAATATGGCGGGCGCGGTTCCGCATGGATCACTGGGTAAGCCTTGCGCTGTATTTAGCAGAGGAATGCGGTGCGCATTTTGATCTGATCCAAGCGTCCCATATGGGTTGGCAACGTTATTATCAGCTTGTTAAAGAGCATGATGTTGATGAGAAAGTTACTCGGCAATATAGCATTGTTGGCAGTAACCCATTTCGTACCGCTGCCCGGTTGAATAAATATCTTGATAAACCCTATGAGGGACCGGTTGTTTTAGTGCCAGGTAACAAGCACTTTTCTTGGGTGAAAGGGACAAGTGTATTTGGTTTGGGCGAGGATGCCTTTTGGACCGTGCCGTTAAATGCCAATGGACGGGTGGATAGAAGTGCTTTGACGGAAATGATTTCGCGGGCTCATAGCCAAAACCGCCCAGTTATGATGGTGGTTACTGTGGCAGGTACTACAGAGACCGGTGAAATTGACCGAGTTGACCGCACAGATGAAATCCTTAGGGATATGCAAAACAATGATGGTCTTGATATTTGGCACCATGTTGACGCGGCTTATGGGGGTTTTCTATGCACCATGTTAGGGGGAGAAGATGAAAATTTATTTGCTCCGGATTGCTTAAAGGCGTTGAAAGCCATCAGGCGGGCAAACTCTGTAACACTTGACCCACATAAACTAGGCTATGTTCCCTATAGCTGTGGGGCATTTTTAACATTAGACGCAGAAAATTATAGGATGCCAGAATACCGCGCCCCCTATCTTGAACGTGCCCATGTTGGGCCAGAAAAATGGGCCATGACTTTGGAAGGCTCGCGCTCAGCAGCGGGGGTGACTGCGACATGGTTAAGTGGGCGTGCTCTGGGCTTTAATCCGAATGGCATGGGGCGTATCATTGCGGCCACCATGCATGCTGCTCGCGATGCAGCTAGTTACCTTTATGCACAGTGTAATGGCTTTCAAATTCTTCAGCCGCTAGACAGTAATATTCTTTGTTTTTCGATTGCCTATGAGGGTGAGCCTTTATCGAGCGTAAACCAACGCGTTGAGGCAATTTTTGACAGTTTCTTGGAAAGTGAGAGTTTTTCCATTTCAAAGACCACCTTAATTCCGGAAAATTATGGCGCTTTGATGCAGGCCCATATGGACCAGACAGGTGGTGCAATTGACTGTGACCATATGGTATTATTGCGCTGTGTATTCATGAATCCCTTTTGGGCAAAGGAAGCGGTTAGCAATCAACTGTTACCAGAACTAGCTATTGAATTACAGCGCTACAGTGATGTTTTTGATGGTCTATAGCCAAAAGGCAGCCTTCAAAATAGTTTTCTGATCAATTAGTCAGCCCATGCCAGAATGTTATACGATATATTCATAATGGAATTTGATTTCTGATGTTGCTGAATTACATTACTCTGAACAATATTCAGGGAGTTACACTATGAAAAATACTAACATGTATAAATTTCTGTTGTTATCGACAGTATTTATATCACTGAGCTCGCGGGGGCTTGCTCAGACACCAGATGCAGATGCAGATGCTGAGGAGGATGCCGTAGAAGAGGTAATCGTCACCGGTTCACGCATTAAAGGCGCTAAAGTTACAGCAACATTGCCAGTGACCTTATTTAACCAAGATGATCTTGATGCTCTTGGTAGTTTTGATGGGGATGATCTTATCCGCTCTCTACCAGGGCAGGGGGAAGTTGATTTCCGTGATGATAATGGCAATACCGTTAATAACGCACGCGGTGACGTATCATCCATTAACTTGCGTTCACTCGGCCCAGGAAATACACTTGTGCTGTTAAATTCACGCCGAGTAGTTAATCACCCCGGCACGCAGACTAAGAATCTAGTGCCTGCGGTAACACCAAATGTGAATGCGCTGCCTGTTGCAGGCATTAGCCGTGTTGAAGTGCTGAATGATGGTGCTTCATCCATTTATGGCTCTGATGCTGTTGCCGGTGTATTTAATACTATTCTAAAAAGAAACTTTGAGGGGCTACGCGTTTCTTTCCGCGCTAGTGCGGCTGAGGAATCTAGTCTTGATGAGCAGCAGGTAACGGTCAATGCTGGCAAGACCTTTAATGGTGGCAGCACAAATATTTCCTTCGCGGGTAGTTTTTCCCTTCGTAATGGCCTTGATTCGAGCGAAGTGCCGCTAGCTGCAAATTCTGACCAACGTGGTTTCTTAATCGGAACAACTTTTGAAGGCGATACTTCCTTTGATAACCGCCATACCAGAACCGCATGGGGCCAGTTTACCCTGCGGACATCAAGTTCCACGCGGGTGAGACAAAATGGTGAAATATTGACGACATCCAGTGGCCGTTTCCACATTCAGCCTTCGACTTTCTCTGGCTGTCGCGGAACAACAGCAACTGATCTGGCGACGCCGGGCATTTGTATTGATGATAGTTCATTGAACCGCGAGTTACGCCATAACCGGGGGGCGGATCGCTCGCTGATCTCAGACCGCGAGCGGGTTAACCTGTTTGCTTTCCTGAACCATGAATTTGATAGCGGTACCGAACTTTACGGTGAACTTGGTTATTACCGCGCCGAAACCGACGCAACGATTGAGGCTATTACGCCAATTTCAAGCGGCGATATTGTCGTGCCAGCAAATAACTATTGGAACCCCTTTGGCCCGGTTACTTTTTCTGACGGAACTGTAAACCCCAACCGTTTACCTGGTCTTACCAATGTGCCGGTTGAAGGCTTGCCTGTTTTTGTTGACGGTGCGCGTTACCGGCTAACAGAGCTTGGGCAACGGAATATTAATGTTGTTAACACATCATTCCGAGCCTTGATGGGCGCGCGCGGTGACTTTGGCGATTCTGGTTGGGATTGGGATAGTGCGGCGCTTTATTCCCGTGCTGTAACCACCGATATTACGGATAACCGTGTGTCATCAACCCTATTCGCGGCAGCGTTGGATAGTGAAACGCCAAACGCCTTTAATGTGTTTAATGGTGCAGACCCTAACAATCCAAACTCTTTGGATAGTACGACCAACCCACAGAGCGTCATCGATACATTCTTAATTGACGTTCAGCGTAAAAGTACCACTGAACTTGCGCTGGTTGATTTTAAAACATCAAACGGTAGTGTGTTCGAATTGCCGGGTGGTCCTGTCGGTGCTGCCTTTGGTGCTGAGCTTAGATACGAATCATACGATGAAGACCGTGATGACCGCTTAGACGGCACCATCACCTTCACCAACCCTGTAACGGGTGATTTCACCGCGAGTGATGCGATGGGTTCTTCGCCAACATTCGATTCGAACGGCTCACGTACCGTGCTATCTGGTTTTGGTGAACTTTTTGTTCCACTGATTGGTGAGGACCAAAATATACCGATGATCCGTGACTTAAGCTTGCAGCTTGCGGGCCGGGTCGAGCATTTCTCAGACATTGGCTCCAGCGGTTTTAAACCCCGCATTTCAGGTACTTGGTCGGCAACAAACTGGTTAAAGGCACGGGCATCATGGTCCGAAGGCTTTAAAGCACCTAACTTGCCGCAGATTAACGAAGTGAGTGTGGCGCGGTCTAACACCCGTGAAGACGGTATCTTCTGTGAGGCCGGTGTTCGAAACGGTACTTTTGCCAATTTCTCAGCTTGTGATGGTTTCTCAGAATCACGCGAAGAGCAACGGGCAGGTAACCCTGACCTGACGCCGGAAGATGCTGAAAACATTACATACGGTATTGTTATCGACCCTCAAGACTTTACTGACGGTCTAAGCTTCCTGAACGGTTTCACCTTCACTGTTGACTGGTGGGAGATTGATCAAAAGGGAACGGTTGGTATTTTTGGTGGAGCTAATCATATTGCCCTTGATTATGCCTTGCGTCTAAATGGCTCATTTAACCCCAATGTAGTGCGCGCTGATCCAACTGTTGATCAGGTTGCCTTCTTTGCCGGAACCGGCATTGATGCTGTTGGGGACATATTGTTCATTAAAGACCAATATTTGAACCTGTTACCGCGTAGTATTAAGGGTGTTGATTTCGGTTTTTACTATGATCTGCCAGATACCGCCCTTGGTGATTTCAAGTTCAAAGTTAATGCTGCTAAAATGAGGCAGTTAGACGTTGAACCATCACCACGCGCTAATATCATTCTAGATGCTATCGCCGCCGGTGAAGTCGATGATTCGATTTCAGTTGCGGGTGCCGGTAGCCTTATTGAGAGAAACGGCACACCAAAATGGCGGGGTACGGCCAACATGACATGGCGTCACCCAAGCGGCTTTGGTGCTGGTGTTCTTGCTAACTATATCGGTAAGTTCATCGACACAGGCGCTGGTCCAGATTCAAATGGTGACCCGCATGTGGTTAAAGAGTGGATCACGGCCAATGCCTATGTTCAGTATGAACATCAGGGCGACGGCATGTTTGCTGACACGCGGATCCGCTTTGGTGCAAATAACTTCACCAATGAAGCACCGCGCCAAGATGATGAGATCAGAGGCTTTAAGTCCAGCATGCATAACGCACGCGGCAGAGTGTTTTACCTAGATATCAGTAAATCATTCTAATCAAACACTGAAACCCCAGCATTTAATTGTGCTGGGGTTTTTCTTTGCCTTTATGCTTTCGCATGCATGGCGAAATGATACCTAACAAGATAGTGGGGAGATTATGTTAAAACGTCCCATGATATGGTTTCTGCTCTGTTCAAGCATGATTGCGCTAACAGCAGTATTTTCGGCAAATTCATTTGCACAAACCGACCCACCCACAGCATTATGCCAAAATGAAATGGCATCAATCGAAGCAAATTTCCCATCAGCGCGCGCCAACAAATGTACCGTCGTGTCATCATCGGCTTTAGCTGTTGTAATTGCCCCTGAGAACAAACCAATCAATGATAGCGCATGGTATGCTTTTAAAGTGGTTCCAAAGCAGGCGAAAGAATTACAGGTTATTTTGCAATATAGCTTTTCAAAACATCGCTATAGACCTAAAATTAGCTATGATGGTACTAATTGGGAATTGCTTGATGAGGCGCTGGTCGATCCAATTTCTGAAACTGAGGTTCGTCTGCGCTTAGCGATGAATGAGCGGCCCTTTTATATTTCAGCTCAAGAAATTTTTACCAATTCCAGCCATACTGATTGGATTGGTAAGATAGCTGCAGAAGCCTTTGTTGCGAGATCGGTCATCGGCAAGTCTGTTGAGGGGCGTGACATTGTAAAGCTGGAAGTGCGTACCGACAAAAAACATAGCAAGCCCTATATATTTATTGTTGGCCGCCAACACCCACCCGAGGTTACGGGGGCATTCGCCCTAGCGCGATATGTTGAGACGCTTCTTGGTGGATCTGATTTAGCGAAGCAGTTTCGCAATGCTTATGACATTATCATTATCCCAAATATGAACCCAGACGGGGTAGTGCACGGCAATTGGCGCCATAATATGAATGGTATTGACCTAAACCGCGATTGGGGACCCTTCACCCAGCCAGAAACGCAAGTAATTCAATCAGAGCTAAAGCGCTTTGACGGCGACGATGAATTGATTTTATTTCTAGATTTTCATTCGACATTTCGGAATTTATTTTATACGCAAACGGACGGGGAGCCAACAAGGCCTGAGCATTTTACCAGAGATTGGCTGTCAGCATCAAGGCAATATATTGATGAAAAAACATATAAATTTACGCGAGAACAGAGCCCTAACTCGGGTCAGCCAACATCGAAGAATTACATGTATTCTACTTATGGAATTCCGGCAATTACCTATGAGGTAGGGGATGAAAGCGACCGAGATGGCACTTTAAAAGCGGCAGAAATATTTGCCCAAGAGATGATGAAAAACCTATTGCAATGGAAAGATAACCAGTGAAGAATATAAAATACTTAATCTTATTGTTAGCCGTACCCTTGATTGGCTGTAGTGAACCCATAGAGGTTGATATTCTGCTAAAGGGGGGACAGGTTTATATTGGGGATGGATCGGGTAGTATTACCGCCGATGTGGCGATTAAAGCAGATGAAATTATTTTCATTGGTAATGCATCTGGGCATTTTGTTGCCGCCAGGACAGTTGACGTAAGTGGATTGGTTGTAGCTCCTGGATTTATTGATCCCCACACCCACAGCTTGGAAGAATTACAAAGCGACGACGCTAAGTTGCGGCAAAATATCAATTACCGTCTTCAAGGCGTTACGACCGTTTTTAATGGTAATGATGGTGGCGGCGATCCTGATATTTTAGCTAAATCGCAGGAAATGCAAGCCACGGGTATTGGAACAAATACAGCCCTGTATGTGGGGCATGGTGCCGTTAGACGGCATGTAATGCAAAATGACCGTCGTCCGCCAACTGAGGCCGAGTTGGAACAAATGAAGGCGCTGGTTGATGGGGCCATGGATGCCGGTGCGCTGGGCTTATCAACAGGGCTATTTTATGTGCCGGGCAGCTATTCAACCACCGATGAAGTTGTTGCGCTCGCTAAAGTCGCGGCTAAGAAGGGCGGCGTTTATGACAGTCATATCCGCGACGAAAGCACCTATAATATTGGTCTAGAAGCTTCGATTGAGGAGGTTATAGAAATTGGCAGGCGTGCGGAAATGCCTGTTCATATAGCCCATATAAAAGCGCTCGGCGTTGATGTGTGGGGAAAAAGTGTGCCGGTCATAAAGCTGGTTGAAGCAGCAAGGGCGGATGGTATTAAAGTGACGGCTGATCAATATCCATGGCTAGCGTCAGGCACCAGCATTTCAGCGGCTTTGATTCCCCCGGGGTTGAAAGCGGGCGGTGAAGAAAAATATCTCGCACGGTTAAATGACCCCAAATTACGCTCGGAAATAATTATAGATGTGGAAGAAAACCTCCGCCGTCGGGGTGGGTCAGAAGCCGTATTGATCTCTTTTGCGAAACCTGAATGGCAGGGTAAAACGCTAGGTTTTCTGGCCAAAGCTAATGCCATGACGCCTGCCGAAATGGCGATAGAAATTGCCCGTAACGGCGACGCTAAAATCGCCTCATTTAACATGGACGAGGGCGACCTGACTAATTTTATGCGTCAAAGCTGGGTTATGACAAGTTCCGATGGCTCATCCGGCCATCCGCGTAAATATGCAAGCTTTCCTGAGAAATATGTAACCTATGTACAGACTAAGAATGTGCTGGATCTGCCAACCTTTCTATATCGCAGTAGTGGCTTGGTCGCGGATACATTTAATCTTTGCGGAAGGGGCTACATAAAAACCAATTATAAAGCTGATATTGTTATTTTCGATCCGGAAGAATTTTCAGCCAAGGCAGATTTTCAGCAGCCTGAGCTTTTATCAACTGGGGTTAAATATCTGCTTGTAAATGGGCAATTGGCCGTTGATGAGGGCACGTCCCAAAATATCTTACCTGGCAAACTGTTGAAACGTTGCTCTGGACAGTAAGCCTTAACATAGGCAAAAATACTGAAAATTAACGGGAGAAGATCATGCGATATGGGTTGGTTTTAAAGCTATTTACGTTGTTTTTATGGGGCATTAATGCGCCGATTGCTGTGGCCCAACCAAGCCAATCATATTTCCCTGACACCGTATCTTTTGACCAAAACATTCCAAAGCCTGAGCGTTATCTGGGCTTTGATGTTGGTAGTTGGCACGTCTCACCCGATGCGCTTACAGGTTATATGCGGCATTTGGCACAGGGAAGTGAACGGGTGTATATTGAAACTATTGGCTATTCCCACGAACGTCATGCCCTCAGCCATGTCTTTATTTCGTCACCTGAAAATATCGCGAGCCTTGATGAACGATTGTTACAGCATCAATCAGCCACAAGCGCGGCGGATGATATTTTAGTGTTGAATTTGGCCTATAGTGTCCACGGCAATGAACCATCAGGGTCAAATGCTGCCATGCTGGTTGCTTATTATTTAGCCGCATCACAGGAGCAATGGGTTAAGGATTTTCTAGCCAAAACGATCATTATTATTGACCCAACTCAAAACCCTGATGGCCTTGGTCGCCACGCAAATTTTGCTAATCAGCATAAAGGTGCTACAGAAAACCTTGATCCAGCGGACCGCACCCATTTTGAAGGATGGCCTTCTGGGCGCACCAATCATTATTGGTTTGACCTGAACAGGGACTGGATTTTTGGAACCCAACCAGAATCAGTTGCTCGCATAAAGGCTTACCAGAAATGGCGACCGCATGTTCTGGGTGATTATCATGAGATGGGCGGGGATTTTCCAACTTATTTTTTCCAGCCGGGTCACCCTGACCGGACACACCCCCTAACGTCAGAGGAAAACCAGCGCATCACTATGGAACTGGCGAAATTTCATGCGAAAGCTTTGGATAGCCGCGCGCAACCCTTTATAACCCAAGAACGTTTTGATGACTTTTATTATGGCAAAGCATCTGCCTACCCAGACGCCATGGGGGCAATTGGTCTTTTGTTCGAGCAAAGCGCCGTACGCGGCCATGTCCGTGAATTTGGTGGTGTAAAGATTCGTTTCCGCGATGCCGTTGCCAATCATTTAGCCACATCGCTTTCGTTGATGAAAGGGGCTGATGCCAACCGAGATGATATTTTGGCCCACCGCTTCAACGCTATGAAAAGGGGTGTTCAATTAGCTGCCAAGGACCCGGTGAAAGCTTATGTATTTGCTGATGACGGGGACCCTGCGCGCGCAAAAAAACTATTGGATATTTTGGCTTTACATCAAATTCCGGTTTACGGCCTTAATAACGATATTCGAGTTGATGATGATATATTTCGGCCCGGCTATGCATGGGCCGTTAAAATGGATGGGGCTAAATACGGTCTAATACGATCTTTATTTGAAACTCGAACCAGCTTTGGGGACACCATTTTTTATGATGTATCTAGTTGGAACTTACCTCTTGCGCTGAATTTGCCCTTTGCTCCATTGCGCAAATTAAAGAATATTAGCACTGATCTTGCAATTATCTCTGATGAGGCGGCAGTCACTGCCATGAAGGCAAAGCCAGTTGCCTATGCCTTTGAATGGAATCAATATAGGGCCCCGCATTTGCTGCAGGCCTTGCTTTCAGGTGGCTTAAAGCCACGGTTGATGACCAAGGATTTTGCTGTGGATACGGAGGAAGGCAACATTCAAAAGTTTAAAGCTGGGACTATAGTTATCCACCCTAAGACAGCAGATGATCATGAAAATATCCAGCAAATAATTGCCGAGCACTCTCAGGTGAGGGCATATGGCCTTGCCAGTGGGCTGACGGTATCAGGGCCAGACATGGGTTCCAGTGCCGTACGGGTGCTCAATCCCATTAAAGCGGCAATTTTGGTGGGTCCAGGGGTAAACCCTAGCGAGGCAGGCGAGGTTAGATTTGCGCTGGATCAAGCATTTTCTATGCCTGTTACTATTTTGGATGCTGACCGCCTCAGTGAAACTGATTTGACCTACTACAGCCATATTCTAATGGTCGATGGTCGCTATAAACAATGGGGTAACTATTCCAAGATACTGCAAAAGTGGGTGCAGTCAGGTGGGGTTATAATTGCACAGAAAAATGCGGCAACGTGGCTTGAAAAAACGGTTCTAACTAAGAATAAAAAAGCCAAGACAAAGGCCGCAAAGCAACCAGAAAAGAAAATTGCCGAAAGGCGCAGCTATCAAGACTATGAACAAGATCGCGGTAAAAGTACTATTTCAGGCGCTGTCTTATGGGCAAAAGCTGATCTGACACACCCATTAATGTTTGGTTTTGAGCGCGCAAAAATCCCGCTTTTCTATAATGCACGGTCCACGCTTAGTGTACCTAAAATACCATATGACATACCGCTTATATATGGGGATAAGTCTAAGGTTTTGGCCGCTGGTTACGCTGATCAGAAACTGCTGGATAAGATTGCAGGAACACCAGCAATAGCCTTGCACCGCGTTGGGACTGGCAAAATTGTATTGTTTAGCAATAACGTAAATTTCAGAGCTATTTGGATAGGAACCGAGCGATTATATGCTAATGCCCTGTTCTTCACCCAAGCTGTTGAAGGCCGCAGAAACTTAGAGCAGTAATAGGTTAGTTTAAGCAGCCTTCACTGATTAGCTTTAAGGTTGGATCAATTGGTATAGATGCAGGGTATCCATATATTCCTTCACCGCTACAATCTGCCCACCTCTCACTGTGATCAGGAAGTGGTATTCGTTGGCATAAGTGCGACCATTAACATGTTTGCCATCGGACACAACTTCCACCGCAACCATGTCCCCTTCTGCGATCATTGATTTCACGGTTAGCTTCAAGCCATCTGGAAAGCCATTTTGGATGTTGCCTACAATTTGCAAATATTCAGCTTTGGTCTTGGTGCCTGAAAAGGGTAGGTTCCCCGGCACCCACCAACTGGCATCCTCGCTTACCATTTTAAAGGCTGCATCGATGTTTCCAGCACTAAATTCTTTAAAAAATTCGCTTACTAAATCTTTAGTCCCCATAATTTTCGCTCCTGATTTTGATGATAATTCAACGGTTTCATGCAAGGCACTGCAGCCATTTGCACAAGTATAAAGCTGGAGAGCTGATGCTAGTGCAACGACAGAATGCTTCTGGTCGCTAAAGAGGCCGGTAAAGTTTAAGTTTCTTATATTATCGATCTTGTTTTTTTCGTCTGTCATTAAGTCGTTGGAATGAATTTCACCATTGAAAACAAATAGATACGTAAAAATTATTATAGTATGTTTACTGATTGTCATTGCATTAATTCCTAAGAAAGTATGCAGCTGAAATGCATGTAAAATTTTTACATTTTTCAGCTCGCTCGAAGATAAAGTTTAAAATATCATTGCTAGCATTTGTTGACAATATATAAAGCGCACATGCAGTTAGTTAATCATAAAAGCCTTGACGTAGCTCGCTGTTCACGACATAAGCAGCCCAACCGCGTGGCATAAGCCGCGCCTTCATCAGGTGGCGCTAAAAATGAAACATATTTCCCACATGCAGCGACGCTGCCTTATGCGACGACAATTGGTCTAGCCCTACCGCTATTCAATCCAATTATTCGATCGCTCACCCGTCTTTTAAAACGGGTTTTTTTATGGGAAAAACCAATGATTACTATCAGCCTTCAGTGTAGCCAAGACGCTGCACAAATTGAAAAATTACTCGATGATGTGTTCGGGACAGACCGGCACACGAAAGCCTCTTACAGTGTCCGCAGTGGAGTTACTGCGATCGCTGAGCTGTCCTTCGTCGCCCGCATTGAAAACAGGGTTGTCGGCACCGTGCGTTTTTGGCCGGTTCAGGTTCAAGTGCGCAATAGCCGCGCCGTTACGCAGGCGCTGCTGCTTGGCCCCTTGGCGATTGACCCCATGGTGCAGGGCTGCAAGCTTGGTAGCAAGTTGATGGAAGTGGCCTTGAGCACCGCCAAAGCCCATAAGGCTGGGCCAATTTTGCTGGTTGGGGCGGAGAGCTATTACAGTCGTTTTGGCTTCATGCGGCTATCTGACCACAGATTAGCGCTAACCGGTGGCTTTGATGCAGACCGTATATTGGTGCTGGCGGGTCATGCGCTTGCAAGCTTGCCAAAAGACGGCATCATTGAGCCTATGCCATCGCCTAAACGAACAATGGCGGCGTAACTATGTTGGCAGTTCACGGTTAATGCCTACGCTTTATTCTATCAACCACCCTGCATGTTTGCTTATAGTGGGCTATTGCAGACACAAATAATATTCAAGCAAGGTACCGATATAGGTGAGCGACAGCCCAAAATTTGATCTAAATGCCCTTATGAAGGCCGTGGGGGATCAGCGTTATCCGCCGGTTCATCTATGGAACCCGGATTTCTGCGGCGACATTGATATGGTCATTAAGGCCGATGGGACGTGGTTTTATATGGGCACGCCGATTGGTCGGCAGAAGATGGTACGACTTTTCTCTACTGTTTTACGCCGCGATGAAGACGGGCGTTTTTACTTGGTCACTCCGGTTGAGAAAATTGGTATTCAGGTTGATGATGCGCCTTTTGTTGCTATTCGTGTGGATCAAATTAAGAGTGATAGTGGCCCCATGTTGATTTTTGAGACCAATGTGGGGGATAAGGCAATCGCAGGGCCTGACAACCCCATCAGGGTGATGGTGGACCCTGTGAGCGCAGAACCACGGCCCTATATTTTGGTGCGAGACAGGCTTGAAGCGCTGGTCACGCGCGCGGTATTTTATGAGCTCGTGGAGCTTGCCCATGAGCATGACGGCGAATTGTTTGTCACCTCAAACGGCACTGACTTTTCACTTGGCCGTTTGGACGGAGTTGTAGCCTAATGCGAAGCTTGATCGAGAAAGCCCTGTCACGTGATAATCCCGCTCGGCGCGGTATGCGCAGCGACTTGGATTTAAACATGGACTTGGCGGGCCATGCGGTTATGCCCACAAGCTATAAGCCTGCCGCTGTTTTGGTGCCACTAGTGGAACGTAGCGGTGATCTAACGGTGCTTTTGACCAAACGTACCCACCAATTGCAAACCCACGCAGGCCAAGTTGCCTTCCCCGGTGGGCGGGTTGACCCGGAAGACGCCGATGATACCGCTTGCGCCTTGCGGGAGACCCACGAGGAGATTGGCCTAGCGCGGGAGCATATTGATATTGCGGGCATGCTCGACCAACATAAAACGGGCACGGGTTATTTGATCACCCCAATCGTTGGCTTTGTAACCCCGCCGTTTGAACTGATAGCTGAGCCGGGTGAGGTGGAAGCGATTTTTGAAGTGCCGCTCTCTGTGATACTCGCTGATGGAGCACTGGCGACCGAAAGCATGCATTATAAAGGACATTTGCGTCACTACTATGCAATGCAGTATGATGGCTATAATATTTGGGGTGCAACGGCGGCAATTTTGGTAGGATTGAAACAGCTGGTGGAAGCCACACAGATTTAAGGAGTGCGCATGGCACTTTTAATTACGCGAATACTTTTAATGACTTTACCCGTTTTGCTGCTGATTTGGTGGCTGCGGAAACGGGCAAAATCTGGCGGTGGTGCGGATGCTAAAGATCTTGTGCCTGTCGCGTTTGGTATTTTAGGTGTCTTTATTTTATTACTTGTTGCCATTAAAATATCTGGACCCGGCGAATTGTCACCGCGTTTGGATGTAACCAAAATAGAGCAAAGCCAACCTTGACCCTTACATCATCATTTGATGCCCCGTGGATGCATTTGCCCCTTGTTAAGGCAGTGGAGGCGGCGCTTGGGCCGGCCAATGTGCGTTTTGTTGGTGGCGCCGTGCGTGATACGTTAAAAGGCTTGCCGATTAAAGATATTGATATAGCGACTGCCCTTAAACCAGATGCTGTGGTGGCAGCCCTGGAAGAAGCGGATATTCAAGTGGCGTTGACCGGTCTGCAACATGGGACGGTCACAGCACATGGCGGTGGTAGCTCGGTGGAAGTTACGACGCTGCGAGTGGATATGGAAACCGATGGGCGACATGCGGTTGTTGCCTATACAGATGACTGGCAAAAGGATGCAGAGCGCCGTGATTTTACCATCAATGCACTTTATGTAGATCCCTATGGTCGGCTGTATGATCCTGTGGGTGGGGCGCATGACCTGCAAGCGGGCTTGGTGCGCTTTATAGGTAACGCCAAAGACCGCATCGAAGAAGATGGCCTGCGTATTCTGCGTTTTTTCCGTTTTTATGCTCATTATGGTCGTGGCCCTGTGGATGCAGATGTCTTATCGGTCATGCGCGCAAAGGCTGGGATGATAGCGAAGCTTTCAGTTGAACGGGTGCGGGATGAAATATTCAAACTGCTGGCAGCGGGTGATCCATTATCAGCACTGCAAATGATGGACCAAGCCGGGCTGATAAAGCCAATATTTGGCATGCCGATTGATCTAAGCCAGCTTGCCCAAGCTTTGTCCGCTGAAACTAGTCACCCAATTCGTGCCCTGCGGCGTTTGGCGGCCCTGTTGCCTGAGGGGCAAGATACTCTGCGTGAATTTGCCGCTCATTTTAAACTATCAGTGGCGCAGCGTAAGCATTTGTTGGCAGTTGGTGCCGCCCGAGATGACGTTGCAGAAAATCAATATGGCGTTCGAGCGCTGCAATATTTATATGGCAGGGAACCTCTGCTGGACGCTTTTATCATTGCGAGGCCCAAATTGCTTGCCACATGGAATATTACGCCAGATAGCATTTTCCCGCTGATGGGTCGTGACCTCATCGCACTTGGTGTTGAACCCGGGGTCGAGATGGGCGCTATGTTAGACGAGGCCAAAATCCAATGGTTGACCAGTGATTGCCAGCTGGATCAAGCGGAGCTTCTGTCGTTGTTACAAAGCCATAACTAGTGGTTTATGGCCATTTGGCCTCGGGTGGCAGGGACATTAAAATAGCATCCACATTGCCACCGGTCTTTAAACCAAAACTGGTACCCCGGTCATAAACTAGGTTAAATTCCGCATAAAGCCCTCGGTATTCTAATAGTTTTTCGCGCTCTGCGTCAGTCCAAGCTTCGTTCATATGGCGGCGAACAAGGGCTGGATATATTTCATTAAAGCTGCGGCCAACGTCCTGGGTGAAGGCAAAATCGGCGGCCCAATCACCGCTAGCCAACTGGTCATAGAATATACCGCCTTCGCCGCGTGGTTTATTGCGGTGGGGGATGAAGAAATATTCGTCACACCACTTTTTAAAGCGCTCATAATAACTGTCACCGTGGCGGTGACAGGCGGCCTTAAAAGCAGCATGGAAGTCAGCGGTGTCTTTCACAATGGGCAAGGCAGTGTTCAGGTCAGCGCCGCCGCCGAACCAAGCTTTTTGGGTGCTAATAAAGCGCGTGTTCATATGTACGGCGGGCACACGCGGGCTGTTCATATGGGCAACAAGCGATACCCCAGTGGCAAAAAAGCTCGGATCTTTGTCCGCGCCGGGCATGTTTTTGGCGAATTCAGGCTCAAAAGTACCGTGAACGGTGGAAATATTGACGCCGACTTTCTCGAAGACCCGCCCGCCGCGCATGATTGACATAGTGCCGCCGCCGCCTTCAGCGCCGTCACTTTGGTTGGTGCGCTGCCAGCTTTTACGCTCAAACCGACCAGGCTCACGGTTAGACAAAGGGCCTGTGCAGTCATCTTCAATCGCTTCGAAGGACGCACAAATTTGGTCTCGGAGCTCTTTGAACCATGCACTCGCTGTTTGTTTTTCTGTGTCGTTGGACATCAAGTTTTCTCTTTCTTAATTAACGGCGCGTTTGGCGCAATGCTTCGCCCAAAACCATCGCCGCAGATATGGCAACATTTAAACTACGCAGCTGCGGTTGCATGGGTATTATCAGGCGCATATCGGCGGTAGCATGAACCGCTTCAGGCACACCAGCGGATTCTTGGCCCAAAAGCAAAATATCATCTTTGCTGTATAGGGCGTCGCAGTAAGGCGTGCTTGCTTTTGTGCTCAACAGCGCCAAGCGCCCCCCATCAGCCTCGCGCCATGCCTCAAAAGCTTCAAAGTCCACATGGCGGGTAATGTTCACATGATCGACATAATCCATCGCAGCACGGCGTAATGCTTTGACCGAAAAAGGAAAGCCGCAAGGTTCAATGATATGGACATCAACGCCCATACAGGCACCAAGGCGCAGAATCGTTCCAGTGTTTTGGGGCTGGTCTGGTTGGTATAAAGCCAGTCGCATGCAGTGCTGCCTATTAATAAATTTATTATTTGGTCGTCTATATTTGACCGCCTACATACGTTCTATCTAGTTAATTGTCTTCTTTTTTCAGAAATATGGCATAAATTCTTGCCACCAGCCTTTTCGACCATTAAACAAAAGCTAAGTCGCTGAATGAAATGCATTTGGCGGCGCATGCGCATGTTAGGTATCTGTCGGATGGGACAAATGCAATAACAGGCACATGTGGGGTAGCCAGTGCGCTGTTATTTGCACATGGCAGTTACTGATTATCTTCAGGGAATTCCTTGTAGGGAAACATACATGACCACTATTGAAACAACGAACGAACATGATGAAGGCGCGACCCGTCGCGATTTCTTGAATGTTTTTGCTGTCGTCGGGAGTGCTGTTGGCACTGCCGCTTTTGTTTGGCCACTGGTTGACCAAATGAACCCAGCCGCAGACACTCTCGCCCTTGCCTCGATTGAGGTAGATTTAAGCGCCGTTGAAGAAGGCCAATCGGTAAAAGTGAAATGGCGCGGAAAGCCCGTTTTTGTTCGCCACCGTACTGCGGCTGAAATTGCAACAGCGAAAGCCGATGATGGGGCGTCTGACCTGAAAGATCCAGAGAGCGACGCTGACCGCGTAACAGCGGGTAAGGAACAATGGCTCGTAATGGTGGGTGTATGCACTCACCTTGGCTGTGTTCCGCTTGGGCAACAGGGTGAATATGGTGGCTGGTTCTGCCCGTGCCATGGTTCACACTATGATACATCTGGGCGTATCAGGAAAGGCCCGGCACCGAAAAACCTTGAAGTGCCGAGCTATAGTTTCCTGAGCGACACGCGCGTATTAATTGGTTAAGGGGGAGTTTGATATGGCTCATGGCCCAACATTTGAACCGAAAAACAGCGTTCTGAAATGGACAGAAGAACGCCTGCCTATTTTCGGCCTTATTCATGGTTCGCTTGGCCCGGGATATCCGGCCCCGCGTAATCTTAATTATTGGTGGAACTTTGGCTCGCTCGCCGGTCTCTGCCTCGTTATTCAAATTATAACCGGCATTATCCTTGCCATGCACTATACGCCGCATATTGATATGGCGTTCGATAGTGTTGAGCGGATAACACGGGATGTGAATTATGGTTGGCTGATGCGCTATATGCACACCAACGGTGCGTCGATGTTCTTCATCGCAGTTTATATCCATATCTTCCGGGGTATGTATTATGGCTCTTATAAAGCACCACGCGAAATGCTGTGGATGCTCGGCCTTGTTATTATGCTGCTAATGATGGCGACCGCTTTCATGGGTTATGTGCTGCCTTGGGGCCAGATGAGCTTCTGGGGTGCAACGGTTATCACCAACTTCTTCTCAGCCTTTAATGACCTATACGCTGGCTCCGGCAACGGGGACGGTCTTGGCGACATGGTTGTTAGCCTGCTGCTTGGTGGTTTCTCGGTGGATAATCCAACGCTGAACCGCTTTTACAGCCTGCATTATTTGCTGCCATTTGTAATTACGGGTGTGGTTATCCTGCATATTTGGGCACTGCATATTCCAGGCTCAAACAATCCGCTCGGCATTGATATGAAGGGCAAGCAGGACAAGATCCCGTTCCATCCTTACTATACAGCCAAGGACGGTTTCGGAGTGTTTGTCTTCCTCGCTATCTTCGCCATGGTTATATTCTATGCACCAGATTCGATGGGCCATCCGGACAATTACATTCCGGCAGACCCCATGGTGACGCCCGCGCATATTGTGCCTGAATGGTATTTCTTGCCATTTTATACCATCCTCAAATCCTTCACGATTGATTTCATTATCACCGCGAAATTCTGGGGTGTGATTGCCATGTTTGCGTCGATCATCTTGCTCTTCTTCTTACCGTGGCTGGATAGCAGCAAAGTGCGCTCAGCCCAGTTCCGGCCTGTGTTCCGCTTCTTCTTCTGGGTATTGCTGGTCGATCTTGTGGTTCTGACATGGATTGGCGCTAAGTCAGCGGATGAAATTATCTTCATGGACATTCAGGCGGTGACGATCGGTCAGGTTGCGACCTTCTGGTATTTCTTCCACTTCTTCTTCCTGTTGCCCGTGCTGTCACGGGTTGAGAAGACACTGCCGTTGCCGGAAAGCATCGCCAGTGCCGTGATTAAAGATAAAGCTTGAAAGGGGTGATGAAAATGCTCAAAGCAAAGACCATACTTGTTGCCCTGACCGCAGTTACCACCGTCGCATTCGGCGTTGGTGCAGCGGGGGACAGCATCGAGATGAAGAAAAAAGAATGGCAATTTGACGGACCGTTTGGCACCTTTGACCGCCCAGCGGCACAGCGGGGCTTTCAAATATTCCGCGAGGTTTGCTCTTCTTGCCACAGCTTGAAATATTTCAAGTTCCGTAATCTGTCTGGTCTCGGTTATGAAGATGACATGATCAAGGCTTTTGCGGCTGAATATGAAGTGGTGGACGCGGACCCTGACGAATACGGCGACGAGAAAATTCGCAAAGGGGAGCCTAAAGATGCTATCCCTGCGCCGTTCGCTAATGAGAATGCAGCACGGGCATCCAACGGTGGGGCTTTCCCACCTGATCTATCATTGATCACCAAGGCACGCGCTGATGGCCCTAACTATTTATTTAGCCTGATGACCGGCTATGTGGAAGCCCCTGTTGGCACAGACGTACCAGAGGGCATGCACTATAATAAATATTTCATTGGTCATAATATCGCCATGGCATCACCCTTGAGCGATGGCATCGTTACTTACGAAGATGGTACGCCAGAGACGCTTGACCAATATGCCTATGACATTACCAACTTCTTGCATTATGTGGCTGAGCCTAAGTTGGAAGAGCGTCATGCGCTCGGCTTACCGGTGATGATGTTCCTGTTTTTCATGATTGGGGTTACCTATTTGGTCAACCGCAAGATCTGGAAGCCGGTTAAAGAGGGCAAGACCCTTTGGCATCACGGCGACGATTAACCGCTTTTGCTAACTGAACAGATTTAAAAGCCGGGGCTGACACGCTCCGGCTTTTTTCTTGCTTTGACCCATGGGATTATCCGGTCTAAGCTTGCCGCTTAACAGGGCGGAGGAAACGATGATCACCAAATTAATCACGGGCTTTTTGGCGTTAACTTTTTCGGCGACGGTGGCTTTTAGCGACGATAGCCCTGACACTGAAACAAAGCTATTTTGGGGTGATACCCACCTGCATACAAAATTGTCTGGCGATGCCTTTGGTTTCGGCGTCATCCTTGGCCCGGCAGACGCTTACAGACTTGCCAAAGGTGAGAAAATAACCGCCTCCAGTAACCAGCCAGTTAAACTTGCACGTCCGCTTGATTTTTTGGTTGTGGCCGACCACGCGGAAGGTTACGGCCTGATGGGGCTGATCAAGCGCGGCGATAAGATGATCATGATCAATGATACGCTTATCCGCTGGAACAAGCTGCTTAACGGCGATGAGGCTGACCGCGTAAAAGCTGTTATTGAGATGATTGACGCGCAAGCTAGCGGTAAGCTGGCTACCCGCAATATCATGGGAGACATTCTGCGCGCTGGTGTTTGGTACGATAGTCTTCAAATTGCAGACCAATATAATGATCCTGGAAAATTTACTGCTCTGCTGGGCTTTGAGTGGACTTCCATGGTTTCCGGCAAAAATTTACACCGAGTGGTCGTCTTCCGCGATGACGCAGACAAGGCGGGCCAAACCTATCCGCTCGACAGTAATATCAGTGGCATGAACCCGGCAGGCCTGTGGTCATGGATGCAAGATTATGAGACAAAAACAGGCGGAAAAATTCTGGCCATTCCCCATAACAGTAATCTGTCGAACGGCATGATGTTTTCCATGCAGGACTTTGATGGCTCTGAGCTAACGCGTGAATATGCTGAGCGTCGCATGCGCTGGGAGCCTCTCGTAGAAGCATCCCAAATCAAAGGGGACAGTGAAACCCATCCGACACTTTCTCCCAATGATGAATTTGCTGATTATGAAACATGGGACAAAGGTAATTTAACGCTGTCTGAATTGAAAACGCCTGAGATGTTGCCGGGAGATTATGTGCGCTCTGGTCTGAAACGCGGTTTGATGCTGGATGAAAAGCTGGGGGCTAACCCTTATAAATTTGGCCTCATTGGCGCGACGGATTCGCACACCGCCATTTCCTCATCCGAGGAGAATAATTTTTGGGGTAAGCATAGCGGCACTGAACCTCAGCCGGGGCGCATTAACAAGCCCTTCCGTTCGACCCCACAGGTACGATTAGAGGGCTGGCAGATGGTAACATCGGGCATTGCCGCAGTTTGGGCGACGGAAAATACGCGCGCAGGCCTGTTTGATGCCATGCAGCGCAAGGAAGTTTACGCCACCACAGGGCCGCGCATGGCCGTGCGGCTGTTCGGTGGTTGGGACTTTGAGGCTGGTGATGCCAAGTCCCGTGATATTGCTGCCACTGGCTATGCAGGCGGCGTGCCGATGGGTGGCGACTTGACCGCCGCACCGGATGGCAAAGCACCATCCTTTTTGGTTTCAGCCCAAATGGACCCGCTTAGCGGCACGTTAGACCGGGTCCAAATGGTTAAAGGCTGGGTTGACGCAGACGGCAAAGCCCAAGAGCAGGTTTATGACATTGCTTGGAGCGGTGAGCGCACCATTGGCGAAGACGGTAAATTACCACCGGTGGGGAATACGGTTAATGTGAAGGCTGCCACTTGGACCAACACCATTGGGGCAGCTGAGCTAGTAACTGTTTGGCAGGACCCTGACTTCAAACTGGATCAGCGGGCCTTTTATTATGTAAGAGTGCTCGAGATACCAACCCCGCGTTGGACCGCTTTTGACGCCAAGCGCTTTAATGTTGAGATGGGCCCTGAAGTGCCGATGACGACGCAGGAGCGAGCCTACACGTCCCCCATTTGGTATACACCTTGATGGATGCCCAGTGAAGGTTGCACCGTGAGCAGATTTCTCCGCGATCCATTTTTCCATTTTATTGTAGCTGGTGCCCTGCTTTGGCTTTTGGTTGAGGCAGCTTCACCGCCCCTTGAACAAAATACAACAATCAGGATTGAACGTGTTGACCTGATTGCTTTTATCCAGTTCCAGACCAAAGTCTTTGATGCGAGCAGGGCGGCAGAAAAGTTGGATAAAATGGATGCAGTTAGCCTTGCGCAGCTAACGCGCGATTATATTCGCAGTGAGGTCTTATATCGGGAAGCTCTGTTACTTGGCTTGGATGAGGGGGACCCCGGCATCCGCGCCCGCATGATCCAAAAAATGGAATTTTTAACCGAAGGTTTCGCAGGTAACGCCGATGAGGTTAATGGCGAAGAAGCGCAAGCCTATTTTGATGATCATAAAGAGCGGTACCAACGGCCCGCCCATATAACTTTCACCCATATATTTACACGGGATGATAAAGCGGAAGCTGAGGAACTGCTTAATGAATTGCACAATGCAGATGTTCCATTTGAAGGGGCAATTTCATACGGCGACCGCTTTCCTTTTGGCCTAAATTTTGTCGAGCGGGGCAGGGGGTATGTTGCAGCGCGTTTTGGTGATGAATTTGCCCGTAATATCTTTGCCTTCAGTGGCGACCTAGGGCGCTGGTCAGGACCTCTCATCTCCGATCAAGGATATCATCTGGTTATGGTCTCGGCGTTCAGGCCAATAGAGCAATTGTCCTTTGCGAGCGTAGAAGACCGAGTGATCAATGATCTGTTAGTTGACCGTAAGCGCGAACTGCAAAAGGCTACAATTGATAAACTCATCCAACGGTATAACATTCAAAAAGGCACGATAAAATTACGCAAGTCCGGTAGTGACACACCATGATACGCGTTGCTTGTATGATAGCCCTGTGGCTATTGATTTTGTTTTTGCCATCGGTGGGGAGCTTGGCCCATGAGAGCATTCCGCTTTATATTGAAATTAACCAGACTGATATAAATCGGTATAAGGTTCGTATAAAAACACCAGATATATTGCCATCAACTAATCAGCCATCTCTTATCTTACCAAGTGATTGTAATTTAAGTGGGCCAAAAGCATTGATGGTTCTAGAGTGTAGCAAGCCGCTTCAGGGGCGGGATATCGGGATTACTTACCCAGCCTTTCGGCCATCAGTGTCAACGCTTATGCGCTATGATGGTTTAAGTGGTGAAAGTTACAGCAATTTCATGCCTCCTGATATTGATGTTTGGCACATTCCAGCCCGCCAAGCGACCCTAGGCGTTCTTAGTGATTATGGCTCAATGGGCATGCGACATATTTGGGCGGGCGCTGACCATTTATTGTTTTTGGTATGTTTAATGTTGATCGCCGTGAGGCCAAAAAGAATTTTCATGGCAGTCACTGGTTTTACCCTTGGTCATTCTATAACACTTGCTGCTGCTACGCTGGGGTTGGTGGTGATGCACCCCCTGCTAGTAGAATCTTTAATTGCTTTATCGGTGATATTTTTGGCCTATGAGTTGGTTCGGCCTAATTCGGAAAATTTGATTCGGCGATATCCGCTTCTTGTGTCATCCCTATTTGGTCTTCTGCATGGTTTTGGCTTTGCGGCCTTGCTGCAAAATTTTGGTCTCCCGCAAATGCAAAAAATAACTGGATTAATTGGCTTTAATCTTGGGGTTGAGGTGGGTCAGATACTGTTTATCATTGCCGCTGGTACAATAGTTTGGCTGTTGTACCATATCTCAAACATTGCCCAAAATTGGCCGCAGATAGAACGAGTGAGCGCTTATTTGGTGGGTATTACAGCCAGCTATTGGCTTTTTGATCGCCTAAGCGGTATAATAGCCTAAGGGTTTATGGGCCATTTAGCTGTTTCAGCACAGTTGCGCGTTCATCTTCGTCCACTATTGATAATAAAACATCCCAAAAGCCCGCCACTGCTTCTGCCCCGGCAGCTTTATATGCGCTTGCGACCCTATCGCGCTGGGTGGCGAATAAGCCTTCTTCAAAGGTTTGCCCTTCGTTGGTTAGGGATAATAGCCGCTGTCGCCTGTCTATGGTGCCTTGTACTTGCTCAATAAGGCCATCATCCACCAATTGTCCCAGCACCCGTGACAGGCTTTGTTTAGTGATACGCAAAATATTTAAGAGCCCAGAAACGCTGGTACCCGGGTTACGGCCGACAAAATATAAAACGCGGTGATGGGCCCGACCATAGCCTGACTTTGCCAAGATAACATCTGGGTCGCGGGTAAAGTCGCGGTATGCGAAATAGAGCAATTCAATACCGCGCCGTAATTCTTCTTCTCGCAAATAAAGCGTGGGTTGGTGGGTGCGAACGTCGTTCATATTATTAACCTACTAAAGCGTCAGTATCATTGACACATATGCGACACAATGGTACCGCCATCAAGAGAAAATAATATTTTAAGCATATAGATGCCCACTGAATTTTGGAGGCCCCATGGCTGAATTGTCTTTTGATCAACGTGATGGCTGGATATGGCTTGACGGTGAAACGCTTATTTGGCGGGAAGCTAAAGTTCATGTGTTAACCCATGCATTGCATTATGCTACGTCGGTTTTTGAAGGCCAGCGGGCCTATAATGGTAAAATTTTTGAGCTTGAAGCCCACACTGACCGTCTATATCGCTCGGCGGAAATATTGGGTATGGAAATGCCTTTTTCTAAGCAAGTGATTAATGACGCTTGCTATGACAACCTAAACAAAAATGGCCTTGTAAATGCTTATCAACGCCCAATTGTTTGGCGGGGTTCCGAAAAAATGGGCTTGTCGGTAAAGGGCACTGAAGCACATTTGGCAATCGCATCGTGGGAATGGCCTTCGTATTTTGGCCCAGAAGCTCGGATGAAAGGCCTTCGACTTTGTTTGTCTAAATGGCAACGGCCTGACCCTAAAACCGCACCAATTTTGGCAAAGTCTGCGGCGAATTATCCCATTAGCTGTTTATCGAAAGACTATGCAGAAACCAATGGTTTTGATGACGCCTTATTGATGGATTGGGAAGGCTTCGTCGGCGAAGCAACTGGGGCTAATATCTTTTTCATTCGCGGCAAAGAAATACATACTCCGTCACTTAAATGTGTGTTGGACGGCATCACGCGTAAAACTGTTATAATGCTAGCCCGCAAGCGAGGTTATACAGTCATAGAGCGCGATATTCGACCCGAAGAAATGGCTGACTTTGAGCAAGCCTTTCTAACGGGTACGGCTGCTGAGGTGACACCTCTGGCTGAAGTCGGGCCGTATAAATTTACCGTGGGCCAGATCATTCAGCAATTAATGCAGGATTATGATGATTTAGTCCGGGGTGTTGGTCTTTCTTCATAAAGTATTTAAAGCGGATATTGATTTGATATTGCTTCGGCCAAGTCCTCAAGGGCATGGCGGATGTTAGGCTTGCCGATTTTACGTGTATTTTTAAGTAAGGGCAGTGGTGTGCCATCGAGCAAGCTCATAAGGTCAAACGCACTATTACTGTGTGGAAACATATCAAGAAAATTCACATTCAATAATTTAGCGCATAAAAAAAGCCTACTAGCGCTGATTCGGTTCAAGCCGCGTTCGTATTTCTGAATTTGTTGGTAACTAATACCTAGGGGCTTACCAAGATCGCTTTGTGAAAGCCCGCGTGAACGTCTATGGATAGCTAAGTTTTCCCCGATCAATTTATCCAGCGCATTGCAGGAACGTTGGTCATTTTCTATTGGTTTGTCAGTGTTTTGTTTAATATCTTCAGATGATTGTTTGAACATTTTACCCCCCTAACTTTCCGTCTTTTGTTTTGCCATTCTAGTTTTGCCTAACAGTTGCCATCTTTTTCCCAATAATCCTTGTTGGCGCATTGGCTTAGCCTATGCTAAATGGTTGTTTGAATAGCTTTCCATAGGCTAGACTGTATGTGCATAAAGCAGTATATTACAAAAACGTGCATTACAAAATATTAATTCCCCTAAAAGGGGAAAATGAAAGAAAGAGCGCATGAAATTGGGTGTTATCAGAGGGATTAGTGTCGGGGTGATGGCAATTTTCCTTGTTGGATGTAGTAGCTCTGATGAGGATACATATATCGCGCGTGATGTTGAAGTGCTGTATAATATTGCTGCCGACCAATTGCAGCGCAAGGCATATAAGCGCGCAGCAGCCATGTTTGATGAAGTCGAGCGGCAACATCCCTATTCAACTTGGGCTCGCCGGTCACAGCTTCAGGCGGGTTATTCTCATTATATGGGTAATGATTATGAGGATGCAGTTCAAACGCTTGAGCGCTTCTTACAATTACATCCGGGCAATAAAGACGCGCCCTATGCCTATTATTTGATTGCGCTTTGCCATTATGAACGCATCGTTGATGTGGGCCGTGATCAAGATGAAACCATCAAGGCGCAAAATGCTTTGGTGCAGGTGATCAGGCGCTTCCCAAATTCTGAGTATGCCAAGGACGCTAAGCTGAAGTTGGACCTTACCAATAACCATTTGGCCGGTAAGGAAATGGAAGTTGGGCGTTATTATTTGAAGCGCCAAGAATATCTGGCTGCCATTGGCCGCTTCAAATTGGTTATTGATAATTATGATACCACCGAACATGTACCAGAAGCGATGCACCGCTTGGTCGAATCCTATCTTGCTTTGGGTGTGGAGCCTGAAGCCCGCCGAGTAGCCGCGGTTCTGGGCCATAACTTCCCCGGCAGCAAATGGTACAAATATAGCTATCGTTTGTTTGAAGGCGGTTAAGGCTTATAGTATTTGGCGGCAAACAGGTGTTAATGTCTGCTTTGTAAGCGCATAGGGGTAAGGGGAATGCTGAGCAATCTCAGTATCAAGGATATTGTGTTGATCCGAGACCTGGCTCTGGATTTCTCGTCAGGCCTGTCGGTTGTAACTGGTGAAACGGGGGCTGGCAAATCCATATTGCTCGATAGCCTAGGCCTAGCTACCGGTGCGCGGGCGGATGCTGGCCTCGTGCGCAGTGGTGCCCCTAGCGGGCAAGTAACCGCCTGCTTTGACCCCATAGCTAACCATCCGGTTTTTGCCCTCCTGACACAGCAAGACATCGCCTTTGAGGCTGGTGACGCGCTGATATTACGGCGGTCATTAAGCGCAGAAGGACGTAGTCGTGGCTGGATTAACGACCAACCCGTGTCGGTGGCGCTGTTGCGGGAAGTGGGTAAAATGATGGTAGAGGTCCACGGACAACATGATGACCGAGGCTTGGTTGAAGTCGCTAGCCACCGCGCATTACTGGATGATTTTGCTGAAAATGCAGTGGCGGGAGAAAAAGTCAATCAGCGCTTTGAGGATTACCGCACTGCAAGTAAGGCCCTTGACCAAGCCCAAGCAAAATTAGCCACAGCGCGCGAGGAAGAAGAGTATATCCGCCATGCCGTTAGCGAACTTGAGCAGATGAAGCCCATAGCGGGTGAAGAGAGCGAGCTGGCGGGCGAGCGCACCCGCATGATGCAAGGCGAACGCATCGCCGAAGACTTGAGCGATTTTGCCAAAAAGTTAGCGGGCGGCGGCGGTGTTGATGTCTCTGTGCGCGGGGTGTTGCGGCGGATGGAACGTTTGGGCGAAGATGCGCAGACCCTGTTGCAAGGGGTTATCGCGGGGCTTGACCGCGCTTCGATTGAGCTGGAAGAGGCCCGCTTGGCGCTGGATAGCATCCGCAGTAACCTGGAATTTAGCCCCGCCGAGCTGGAAAGTACCGAAGAGCGGTTGTTCGAGCTGCGCGCCATTGCTCGCAAGCATAATTGCCAAGTGGATGACCTACCGGAGCTTCTGGCGAAAATGTCGGGCATGATAAGTGAGCTGGACGCTGGCGACGAAACCGTGCGCCGGGCTTTGGTAGCCAAAGATTTAGCGTGGCAAGCTTTTGAAAAAGCGGTGCTGGCCCTGCGTGCTTCTCGGCAATTAGCAGGTGGTAAGCTCGACAAGGCTGTATGCGCTGAATTACCACCGCTTAAGTTAGCCCAAGCACGTTTCCGCAGTAATATTGAACTTCTGGACCCCAGCCAGTGGAACGGGGACGGCGGTGAGCGGGTGTCTTTTGAAGTATCAACTAACCCAAGCACTGCTTTTGGCGGCCTGTTTAAAATAGCTTCTGGCGGCGAGCAAGCCCGCTTCATTTTGGCGCTCAAGGTGGTGCTCGCCAGCAAAGGCAGCGTGCCGGTGTTGGTGTTTGATGAAGTTGACCAAGGCATCGGCGGTGCTACAGCGTCAGCGGTGGGTGAGCGCTTGGAGCGTTTAGCAAAAGACGCGCAGGTACTGGTCGTGACCCACAGTCCGCAAGTGGCCGCCCTTGGCGGCGCGCATTACCGGATTGAAAAATCAGATAGCGAAAGCGATAAGGGCTTAGTGACAACAACCGATGTAACGGCGCTGAACGCCCACGACCGCCAAGAAGAAATCGCCCGTATGCTCGCGGGCTCTGAAGTGACAACCGAAGCCAGAGCAGCGGCAATAAAGCTGATGGTGCGGGGCGTCGCGTAAGATGGCCGGTAGCGCAGATACACCGGTGGAAGGCCTCAGCGAAGCCGAAGCGCGGTCCGAGCTCGCGCAGCTAGGCATGGAAATCACCCTGCATGACAAAGCGTACCACACTGATGATGCACCGAGTGTATCCGACGCTATTTATGATGCCCTGCGCATGCGCCTTAATGCTATCGAGAGCAAATACCCTACGCTTGTCCGTGCTGATAGCCCGTCCAAGCGGGTCGGCGCTGCGCCGTCTGCGGGGTTCAGTAAGGTTACCCATGCAAAGCCAATGCTGTCGCTGGGTAATGTGTTTACGCTCGAAGATCTTCAAGAATTTGATATGCGCATTCGCCGCTTTCTCGCCAATGATCCTGATTTAAAAGCTGGTGCGACGCTCGCTTATACCGCTGAGCCTAAGATCGACGGTCTGTCGCTTTCCCTGCGCTATGAAGAGGGTATCTTGGTGATGGCCGCCACGCGCGGCGATGGCACGGTGGGGGAAAATGTCACCGCTAATGCCCGTGCGGTTGCCAATATTCCGCAGAAGCTATTGGGCGAAGGCTGGCCCGATGTGCTGGAGGTACGCGGTGAGGTCTATATGGCCAAGTCCGACTTCGCGGCGCTCAATGAAAAGCAGCGCGAAAAAGGCGCTAAAATATTCGCCAATCCGCGCAATGCCGCCGCCGGGTCCTTGCGCCAACTGGACGCTAGCATCACCGCTGCAAGGCCGCTGAAGTTTTTCGCCTATGCATGGGGGGAAGTGTTAAGCTTACCCGCCGATACGCAAACGGGGGTGATTGAAGCGTTTAAAACTTGGGGCTTCGATGTTAATCCCTTGATGGCACGTTTGACAAATGTCGCTGACCTGATGGCGCATTTCGAGCTTATTGAGGCCAGCCGCGCGGCGCTAGACTATGACATTGACGGTGTAGTTTACAAGGTTGACCGGCTGGATTGGCAAGCCAAGCTGGGCATGGTGGCGCGCGCCCCGCGCTGGGCGACGGCGCATAAATTTCCCGCCGAAAAAGCAACCACAACTATTTTAGCGATCGAAATTCAAGTGGGCCGCACGGGTGCGCTGACCCCGGTCGCCAAGCTGGAGCCGGTGAATGTTGGCGGCGTGATGGTGTCCAGCGCCACGCTGCATAACCGCGATGAGATTGCCCGCCTTGATGTGCGCATATATGATACGGTCACCATCCAGCGCGCGGGGGACGTTATCCCGCAAGTGGTTACGGTGGACGTGGACAAACGCGGGGGCGACAGCGAGCCTTATGAATTCCCCACCAAATGCCCGGCCTGTGGTAGCCATGCAGTGGCGGAAGGCGAAGACATTGTCGTGCGCTGCACCGGCGGCCTCATTTGCCCGGCCCAGCGGGTCGAGCGGCTGAAGCATTTTGTCTCCCGCGCTGCTTTTGATATCGAAGGCTTGGGCGTCAAGCAAATTGCCGCTTTTTATGATAATAGCTGGGTGCAGGAGCCCGCTGATATCTTCACGCTAAGCGCCCACAGTGACGCATCAGATGAGCCACTGGATAAGTGGGAAGGCTGGGGGCCACAGTCCGCGACTAAGCTTTTCGCTGCTATCGAAGCCCGGCGCACCATCGCCTTTCACCGACTATTGTTCGCGCTTGGTGTTCGCCACCTCGGCCAACAAACGGCTAAATTGATCGCCCGGCATTACGGCGACATCGACCATTTCATGGGTGAAATGGCATTGGCGCAAGACGCGGAAAGCAGCGCCCGCGCGGATTTTATCGCCATCGACGGCATCGGTGATGTGGTCGCTGGCGCCATCATAGAATTTCTAGCTGAAGACCATAACAGCCAAGCGCTCAACCGCCTGCTCGACCAGCTGACGGTGGAACCGGCGGAGGCGGTGGCGTCAGGCACCCCGGTCGCGGGCAAAACCGTGGTCTTCACCGGCACACTTACCCGCATGACCCGCAATGAAGCCAAAGCCCGGGCGGAGGCTTTGGGCGCTAAGGTCGCGGGCAGTGTATCGGCCAAGACCGATTATTTGGTCGCCGGACCAGCGGCGGGCTCAAAGCTCAAAAAAGCGCAGGCGCTGGGTGTGAACATCCTCAGCGAAGATGAATGGCTAGCGCTGATAAGCAGTGATACACCGCCAAGTGAAACAGAGGACGCTGACGAAAAGCCAGCTCAGTTTGACTTGATCTAACTCCCGCCCCTACCGCACTTCGGGCTTCTTGAAATTACGGCGGAACTCAATGGTGGCTTGGCGGTAAGCGCAGCCCACTGTATGGTCATTGACCAGCCCCATCGCTTGCATAAAAGCGTAAGCAGTGGTGGGGCCAAAGAACTTCCAGCCGCGTTTTTTCAGGTCCTTGCTCAGGGCTAGGGACGTTTTTGTGATGCTGGGAATAGGGTGGCTGTACTCGCCCTTGCCGGTGTGGGGCTCAACCGTGCTGGGCTCCCACTGCCAAATATAGGCCGCTAAGCTGCCAAATTCCTCCACCAACTCGATGGCCCGTTTGGCATTATTGATCGTCGCTTCAATCTTGCCCCGGTGGCGGATGATGCCGGCATTGCCGAGCAGCTCAGTGACATTATCCTCATTGTATTTGGCGACAATGTTGAAATCAAACTGGGCGAAGGCTTTGCGGAAATTTTCCCGCTTGCGCAGGATAGTCAGCCACGAAAGGCCGGACTGAAATCCTTCTAAGCATATCTTCTCGAACAGCTGAATGTCATTCCCAGTGGCTAAGCCCCATTCATTATCGTGATATTCGATATAATCAGGGTGTGACATGCCCCACGAACAGCGGGTTATGCCGTCCTCGCCGACGATCAGATATTTATTACTTTGGTCAGACATTATTGTTCGGGCCTCCCTAAATTGCTTGATACTACGTTTGTATTCTCGCGAAGGCCCTTTGTATATGGGTAACAGTGAAAATGAGGGTTTACATTGAAAGCTTTTCCACTAACCCCCCGCCCCATAAGCCCTTTGGCAGTTCAGTAATAACCCCCTTGTTTATTTGCAAGCCGTGAGGGCGGTCGGTTGATAGCCAGATCGGTCCGTCGAGGTCGATGAAGTCAGCGCCTGAAGCCAGCAGCATCGCCGGGGCCATGGCGAGCGAGCTAGCCACCATGCAGCCAACCATAATGTCAAAGCCCATGCCTTGTGCTGTTTGTTTGAGCTTGATCGCTTCGCTTAAGCCACCGCTTTTGTCGAGCTTGATATTGACGACCTGATATTTACCCTGAAGCCCTTCGAGGTCCGCGCGTGTGTGGCAGCTCTCGTCGGCGCATATAGGGGTTTTTCCCTTATATGCCATCAGGCCCGCGTCCGCGTCCACGGGCAAAGGTTGCTCGAGCAGGTCAATCTTTTGCGCGACGAAAAAATCATCCAGCTCGGTCAGCTCTTGCATAGTCCAGCTTTCATTGGGGTCAATGATGATGCGGGGCTTCGGGGCGGCTTTGCGGATGGCCGTTACCTTCGCCCGAATGTCATTTTGGTCGAGCTTGACCTTGAGCAGCGGATAGTCGCGGTAGAGGCTCGCCTTTGCGGCCATTTTATCCGCAGTGTCAATGCCAATGGTCACGGCTGTTTCTAGCCCTTTTGGGTGGTCAACACCGATCATTTCCGCCACCGTCGTTCCGTTGCTTTTGGCGGCAAGATCCCACAAGGCGCAGTCGAGCGCGTTGCGGGCGGCACCAGCGGGTAGCAAGTCTTGCACTTGGGCGTGGGTTATGCCATTTTCAATAGTAGCGCGGAGGTTTTCGATTTCCGCCATAACGGACTGTATGGTCTCTCCGTAGTGTGCATAGGGAACGGCTTCGCCCTTGCCTTCATTCGCTCCGGAAGCAAGGATAATAACAATAACATTGGCTTCTGTTTTTGCTCCTCGGGATATTTTAAAAGGCTCTTTTAGCGGTAAAATATCATGCGCGACGGAAAGTTGCAGAGCCTTCATGGCGACATCCTTCTTCAGCCAGAATATAATCGGCAATATTTTTCATGCCATGCCGCAGTGGGTCTACACAGGGAACACCATATTTATGGCCAATGCTATTACACCATTCATTGGCCTCCCGGATGGTGAGTGCGGAGCTATTCACCGATATTCCACCCAAGACAACATCAGGGTTGGTTAATCGTGCTGCAGAAATATTTGCTTCAATACAGGAGGTCATATTGGGCAGCTTCATATGGGGCAACCCGCGCATATGCTCGCGCCCTATTTCGTGGCATAGGATCAAAATATCTGCCTGTGCGCCGTGCAGAAGCCCGAGGCTGACCCCCGCATAGGAAGGATGAAACAGTGAGCCTTGGCCCTCGATAATATCCCAGTGGTCGTCGGTGTTTTCTGGGGCAAGAGCCTCAACGGCACCGGATATAAAATCTGATATTACAGCATCGACCGATATGCCGCGCCCCTTGATGAGAATGCCGGTTTGGCCTGTTGCACAAAAATCTACATTCAAACCTTGTTGCTGCATTTCCTGCTCTAGCGCCAATGTGGTATACATTTTACCAACCGAGCAATCGGTGCCAACGGCTAAAATACGTTTACCGCGTCTTTTTTTGCCATTGCCAATTTGTGGATCAGCAGTTGGGTGGCGCACATCAAATATCTTGCGACCAAGCCGGTCAGCCAGCTGTTGAATTTCTTTAATGTCAGCGACTTTTTTATGCAGGCCGCTGGCTATATCCATGCCACTTTCCAGCGCTTTTTTGATGTAACTAATCCACTCAGGTGAAATAACGCCGCCTCGATTTGCGAGCCCCAGAATAAAGGTTTTTGCGCCTTTTTTGGCAGCTTCTTCAAAACTGACCTCAGGCAGGTTTAAGCTAACACTGCAACCGGGCATGCTTAGTTGGCCCACACATATTTCAGGTCGCCAATCTGCAATTCCACGGGATGTTTTGATGCTCAAGGGGTCATCACTATCGCCAAGGAACAAAAGATATGGGGTAGATATTTCCATAAGGACTATCCTGTAATTCTCTGCATCAGTTGATCGGGTTGATGAGAAAATTGTATAGTCTTTAGAAAGTTGTGAATAATTCTAACTTAGACGGGACTTATAATAAAAAGTTATAGGTTAATCTTTGATTTGGGAAAATTCGGCATAAACTGACTTAAATGATTCTAGGAAATGCTCACATGCCTTTGATAGCGGCCTGTTTTCAGCGTAAAGTCCGGTAACGGAATAGGTAATGGGGGGTGTGAATCCTTTATATGTAGTGTCCCCCACCCCTTCTGCTGCGGCGGTAAGTTGGTCGACGATTGCCATACCCATGCCATAGCCCACCAAGTTTTTAGCAATATAATAGGTTTGGACAGAAATAATCGGATTTGTTTCAATGTCGGCCTGCATAATACGTTTGAGCAGAATATCCGATAGCGGGCCGCTATCCTTGATGCCAATAATATCTTGGCCATCAAGACTTTTTAGATTTATGCGCGTGTGCTTTTCATCCATGGTGCCTTTTTTATAAACACATACAAATTCTCCCTCGCCAAAGTCATAAGCATTGAGGCCAACATGCTTGGCTGGGCTGAAAGCAAGCCCCACATCTATCTCATGCTCATAGAGCGCTTGGATCATATCGGCGTGATGGCGTGTTTGAATGTCGAAGGTCACTTCTGGGTGCTCTTTTAAAAAATTAGCAATCGCCAGTGGCAACACGTTCAGGCCCATCGATGGCATCACCGA
Source organism: Alphaproteobacteria bacterium (assembly GCA_021774735.1). Lineage (GTDB taxonomy): Bacteria > Pseudomonadota > Alphaproteobacteria > Sphingomonadales > Kordiimonadaceae > JAJFIS01. The sequence continues at coordinate 66,476 of JAJFIS010000027.1, forward strand.
TAGTCGGATATGTCCAGCGTTACCTTTTTTCAAATTATGAGCTTTTTTCTGCAAAGACAAAATTTGCTGGTAAACATTACCAACTTCACCAAAAAGCGCATGAGCTTCATCGGTTGGGATCAGCCTGCCTTTGACGCGATTGAAAAGCAAAAAACCGAGCTGGTCTTCAGCACGCTGCAAAATTTTTGATACGGCGGGCTGAGATACATGCAATAATTTTGCTGCATTGCTCACTGACCCCGTTGAATAAACGGCGTGAAAAATCTCAATATGCTTCATATGCATGGGGAGGCCTGTTCACTTTCTCTATAATTCTAGAGGGGAAACCTTTCCGCAGTCTGTATTGTTCTAAACTACTTGGCTAGTGTTATTTATGTAGTTTTTAAAACAACTGTTTCACCGAGTTGGGGAAATGGAGTTGTTTCTAACTTTGCCGCAGCAGGTTTTTATAGCCGATGCCCCATTTGCTGTAGGGGTAGCTCGCAAGGTTGATATTACCAAAACGCGGATCGCCGGTGACCTCGGGGCCCAGCCATTGTGGCCGCTCAAACGCCTCATCCTCGCTTGTCAGTTCAATTTCCGCCACCATTAAGCCTTTGTTGGCGCCGTTAAAAGTATCCAGCTCCCATGTATGGCCTTGATGTTCGATCAGGTGGCGTTGCTTTTCAACAATAGCACCGAGCAGGGGCAGCTTGAACATTGCCGCGCCTTGCTTGGGCTGTACATCCACCTCAACCTCATGACGGCTGATGCCGTCGGCGGCAATTTTTATGGTCAGGATATAGCGCTCACCGGCTTGGCGGATGCGGGTGCTGCGGCCATTTGAGGCCACCAGATAAGCTTGGCGCATAGGGGTACTAGCATCCAGCGATGGTAGCTTGTCATTATGGACCAGAAATTTACGCTCGATTTCCATCATTGCTTTGCCCTTAATTGTTGTGTGGAGCCTAATGGGGTTTTGCGGCGCTTGCAAAGCTTGCTTTTCTAAATCAGTTTGCATAGGTTCAGCCCAATCATTATTGAGGATACCCAATGCTAAAAGGTCAAGTTATTCCGGTTACGGCGCTCAAGCAAAACTGTTCCATCATTTGGTGTGACCAGACCATGGAGGGCGCGCTGGTTGACCCGGGCGGCGACGTGGATGTGCTACTGCGCGCAGTGGCTAAGATCGGTATTACCCTCGTGAAAATCCTCATCACCCATGGCCACGCGGACCACGCTGGCGGGGCGATGGATATTGCCGACAAATTTAATCTACCGGTTATTGGCCCCCATAAGGCCGATGATTTTTGGCTGGAAGGCATTGAGAAAACCGCTGCGATGTATGGCATGCCAGGTGCGCGCAACTGTGTACCAACCACTTGGCTATGTGGCGGCGAGACTATCATGTTGGGGGAGAGCGAATTGCAAGTGGAGCATTGCCCCGGCCATACGCCCGGGCATGTGGTTTTTCTATGTAAGGCGGATAATCTCGCTTTTGTCGGCGATGTGCTCTTTCAAGGGTCAATAGGCCGCACGGACTTTCCGCAAGGCAATCACCAAGACTTGCTCGACAGTATCAAATTTAAACTTTGGCCCTACGGTAATGATATGACTTTTGTGCCGGGGCATGGGGCACTGTCTACCTTTGGGGTTGAGCGCCAAACAAACCCCCATGTGGCGGATGCAATTTTGGGCTAGGCCTAACGGGCGCATACGCCATAAACTATTGACCTAGTGACATTTGCGCGTAACATTACCTTTCATAGAGAAAGCAAGTGGCGTGAAAAAATACTTGAGAAAATGGACATTTGCCCTGCGTAAGCGCCGCCATAAGCGTGAGCTGAAGAAAAAACAAGTCGGGCTTTTGCGCTTAAAAAAGATTTCAGAAAGTGATCAGACTTGCCAAAATTGTGGGTCCAACCTATCTGGGCCTTTTTGCCATGCTTGTGGCCAGAAAGACAATGAACTTCGCCGCCCAATATGGAGCTTTGCCCGTGAGATTGTTGATGAAGTTTTCTCCAGCGATAGTCGGCTTGCCAAAACATTAGTCTTGCTGATGCTAATGCCGGGTGGCTTAACACGCTATTATGTCTCGGGTAAGCGGGCGCGTTACGTGCCACCGGTCAGGCTGTATTTAATTGTTTCTATTATATTTTTTGCTGTTTTGTCGATCAGTGATGTCGCGATTATCAATATTGCTGTCACCAAAAAATCATCCTCCATTCCTGTTGTCCAATCAGAAGAAGTAAAGGGTGAGGAAAATCAGATAGAAAAGCCAGATGTGGAGAAGCTAGCTGCACCAAAGGCCGAGCTGACAACAGAACAGAAGCAAGAGCTTGAAAAGCGCCGACAAGAAGTACAAGAGGCATTGGATAAACTATCCCCCGAAGGCAAAGAGGCACTCAAGCAATTTACAGGGGATGACCCTGTTGGCGCGCTTTTAGAGGCTGAGGAAGGCGGCAAGAAAATTAATGTTCCTGACTATGATGTCAGCTTTCAGATGTTTGTGCCAGCGGGTGAGCAACATCAGGATATGATCACCGACGCCGAGTTTGACAAGATGTTAACCGGGGACATTCCAGAGTTTCTGCGAAATATAGCCAATGGTTTTAAGAAGACGCTCAAAAATCCCCGGCTATTGAATGAAGGTTTTAATAAATGGCTGCCTCGGGCGTTGTTTGTACTATTGCCTATTTTTGCCCTAATGGTACGCAGCATGCATTGGGGCAAGCAGCGCTATTATTATAATCAACTGGTTTTTTCGCTACATTTCCATACATTTCTTTTCGTATTGATGATCGGACTTATATGGATTGTACCCATTTTTGGTACAGATGTAGGTGCCAATATATTTGCCTTAGGCTCTTTTGCTTATTTGCTGATCGCGCTGAAGGTAGCGCAGAACCAAGGCTGGATTAGGGCTTTTTTGAAGTGGCTAGTGCTCGCCGTAAATTACCTAGTCATTTTAATACTTACGGTCATTGGTATTGTGCTGCTCAGTCTCGGGGAAATCTAAACACCCATTCTATTCCTATGGTAATCATTTCACTTCTGGCTTCAATGTCAGGGATAAACTGTTGATGCAATATCGCATGCCCGTGGGAGCGGGGCCATCAGGGAACAGGTGCCCGAGATGGCTATCGCAGGCCGCGCATTGCACCTCAGTGCGTAGCATGCCGTGGCTGGTGTCTTTAATTTCAGTAATAGTGTTCGGTGAAAGAGCCTGAAAATAGCTCGGCCAGCCAGAGCCAGAATCATATTTGTGCTCATGCGAAAAAAGCGCAGCATCGCACCCGGCACAGTGGTATGTGCCGGGGTCTTTGCAGTCCCAATATTCACCGGAAAAGGCACGTTCTGTGCCGCCGCAGCGGGTTACCTCATAAGCCTCACCACTTAAGCTCTCCCGCCATTCTTGGTCAGTTTTTATCTGCTTTATCATTTAACACTGCAGTCAGTACAAAGCACATATTGGCCAATAGGGTCATTGAACATCATCAGCTTGTTGGCCTCTGTTTTCAGTTCTTCAGCGAAACGAGCTATGCTACTGGTGCCGAGGCTACCAGTTGGGTTCTGCGCAGCTTTACTTTTAACACCAGCAAAGGTGAACATGTTGATCATAAGCTGGTCCATGCTGCTAATGCTATCGCGGTAGAAAACCGGACGGTATTTATCATCCTCTATACCCGCTGCACGGGCAGCCGCCTTAATCGCATCATCGAAGTTCCCTAAATGGTCCACAAGGCCAAGCTCTTTGGCAGTTTCCCCCGCCCAAACGCGACCCTGTGCGATTTTGTCTACATCAGCGGGGGTCATGCCGCGGCCTTCGGCGACGATGTCGAGGAAGCGGCGGTATCCTTGCTCGATATTTTGTTGGATCAGATCCTTCACTGTATCATTTAATTCCCGTGATGTGCTGGTGCCAGCGAGCTCTGTGGTGCCTACGCCATCGTTATTAATACCAACTTTGGCGAGGGTTTTTTCAAAAGTAGGGATCATGCCGAAAATACCGATAGAGCCGGTTATGGTTGTTGGCTGCGCCCATATTTCATCAGCGTTGGCGGAAATCCAATAGCCACCAGAGGCAGCAAGGGATGCAAAAGAGGCGATCACAGGCAGGCCATCGGCTTTGGCAGCGAGCAGCTCTTGGCGAATAAGCTCGGACGCAAAGGCAGAACCGCCGGGACTGTCGACCCGCAGGACGATAGCTTTTACAGCATTGTTGCGGCGAGCATTGCGGATGTGGTTGACAATCGTTTCTGCAGCTGCCACCTCAGCCCCGCCTTCGCCCATAATAATAGGGCCTTGGGCCGTAATAACAGCAATCGTACTGCCGCTGGATTTTGCCATATTTTCAGTAGCGGCTAAATATTGATCCATGCCAATTTGCTTAAAGGATGAGCCGCTACCAGCGCCAAATTCACTAATCAATTCACTGCGCCATTCATGTCGGGCAGATATTTCATCAACTAGGCCGCCATTTTTAGCCAACAAGGCAAAGTCCCCGCCTGCCGCGCGCAGGTTAGCAGAAACCGTATTAATGCTGGCCTTAAGCGAGCCTGCTTTCATCTCTCTGGCACTTTCTACATCACTGATATAATGGTCCCATAACACGCTCATATAGGCCATATTGGCCTCTTTGGCGGCGGGTGACATGTCAGAGCGGATGAAGGGTTCAACGGCTGATTTAAAAGTGCCAACCCGGAAGACATTCACATTGGCTTCAATTTTGTCCAGCAGGCCTTTGTAATAGTTAGTATAGCGGCCATAACCAGTTAACAGAACCGAGCCATAATTATTGAGATAAACTTTGTTTGCCTGTGCTGCGAGCAGATAGTCGCTTTGGTTATAACTGCTGGACACCGCGTATACGGGTTTACCGCTTTTCTTAAACTCCCGAATGGCTTCGGCCACAGTATGCAAAGCGGCCGGATATGCCCCCACCATTTGGTCAGTGAATATGACAAGGCCGGGAATGCGGTCATCGCGAGCAGCGCGTTCTAAAACAGCTAAAATGTCATGAATTGATGTCTCTGCCGGTGGTGCGCTGTTGCTATATTCTTGTATGATGACTTCTGCCGGATCGGGGACGCGTACCTGTTCAACAATGACACCACTTGGTGCCAGAACAAGCGCTGCACCTCTTGGCACAGATGGTCTATTGTCGCTGGTTGCGCCGATCCATAAAAACACCAGCATAAGCATGACAAATAAGCCTAAGAATGTTGTGCCAATGCCTTGGATAATTTTAAAAATAAATTTAACAGCTGTCGCACCACTTTTAATCATCTGATCTTCCTTTGGATAGTATTTATCCCAATATAATTCGCATTTGTGCCACACAGGCATAGGTTTCAGTTAGGTTCTTTCACATGTTACTCTTATGTCAAGCAGTTGGGGCATAAAAACGTCAATAATGTAAAAAATATGCCTATTTTTGCTTTGGGGCTTCTCTCTACCGTGATTGGCTCTTATATATTTATGCATATGGTTTAAATTGAGGAGCGCCAAATGTCAGGGTCAGTGCCAGTAACGCATCACGAACGTCGTCGCGGGGTATCGGATGATATCGACTATCAAATCCATGGCATGGAAATGCAATTCGTTGAAATAGAGCTTGATCCCGGGGAGTGTTCCGTCGCCGAAGCGGGCACCATGATGTATAAGGATCAGGCTATTACCATGGATAGTATTTTGGGCGACGGTAGCCAAAGCAGTGGTTTTCTTGATAAATTAATGGGGGCAGGTAAGCGGCTCATTACGGGCGAGAGCCTGTTCACTACCCTGTTCACCAATGAAGGCATGGGTAAAGCCCGGGTTGCTTACGCCGCACCTTTTCCGGGCAATATTATTCCGGTGAAGCTGGATGCATTTGGCGGCAAATTGATTTGCCAGAAAGATAGCTTTCTCGCAGCCGCGCGCGGTGTTTCCATCGGCGTACACTTTCAAAAGCGCATTTTAACCGGCCTCTTTGGCGGTGAAGGCTTCATCATGCAAACCCTGGAAGGGGATGGCTGGATTTTCATCCACGCTGGTGGCACTTTGATCGAGCGGGTGTTGAAGCCGGGCGAGGTTCTGCATGTGGACACCGGTTGCTTAGCAGCGATGACATCAGATGTTGAAATGGATTTGGAGCGGGTCGGCGGTATAAAATCAATGATATTTGGCGGCGAGGGCGTTTATTTTGTCCGCCTCACTGGTCCGGGCAAAGTTTGGCTGCAAAGCTTACCTTTTTCTCGGCTCGCTGGGCGTGTTTTGGCCTCTGCCCCGCAGCGCGGCGGGCGGCATAAGGGAGAAGGCTCCTTGCTCGGTGGTCTCGGTGGTATGTTAGACGGCGACAATAGGTTTTAAACATTATGGATGATATGAATAAAATACTGGATGGTCCCTTGAAAGGCTTTGCTCCTTGGGGTGATTTGGACCCTTTCGAGGCCGCTATTGGGCCTTATTATTTTAGAAAAGAAGCGGGCGGTACATTCCTAAGCGCTTTTTTAGCTGAAGCCCGCCACGCCAACGCGGATGGTTTTGTCCACGGCGGGGCGCTAATGAGCTTTGCTGATTATACCTGCTTTGTTATCGCGCGGTCGCACCTGAAAGATTTTAACGTTACCGTGTCGTTGAATAGTGATTTTATTGCCGCAGCAAAAACCGGATGCATCTATTATGGTGCGGGCAAGGTTGTGCGGGCTACGCGGTCCTTGGTTTTTGTATCGGGTGAAATATACAGCGACGAAAAGACAGTTTTAACATTTTCAGCCATATTGAAACCGATGAAAGCACAACAGCCCTTGAAGACAGAGACAGGCGCATGATCCCTTATTTCCAAGCGCCAAAAGATGGTAAAATTACGCCAGATATGCAAGTGGCATATGAACGTGACGGCGTGGTGGTTTTGGAAAATATGGTCAGCATCGACACCTGCGCGGCCCTGATGGCCCAGATTGGCAAAGTGATTGAAGGCTATGAGCCGCCAGACCATTTGACCGTGTTTGAAACCCATGAAAATAGCCAAGCCAATGACGCCTATTTTTTAAACTCGAGCAAAAATATCAGTTTTTTCTTCGAAGACGGTGCCGTGGACGATGCGGGCAATGTCACACGGCCCATCGCGGAAGCCCTGAATAAAATTGGCCATGATTTACATGGGAAGGATCCAGTTTTTAAAGAGTTTTGCGAAAACCCCGCCTTTAGTGCGATCCTATCTTCGCTCGCCATGGCACAGCCCAAAGCCGTTCAATCGATGTATATTTTTAAGCAGCCAGGCATTGGCGGAGAAGTGCTCTGTCACCAAGACGGCAGCTATATGTGGACCGAACCCCAAAGCTGTATGGGGCTTTGGTTCGCCCTTGAAGATGCCACGCTTGAAAATGGGTGCTTGATGGGGCTTGCGGGCGGGCAGGGGGAGCGCATGCCGCGTGAGCGCCTTCGCAGGTTAGCGCCCGGAGCGATGGAAACCGAAATGCAGGTTTTCGATGCCCGCGACTGGGATGTCGCAACGGCAGCCCCCTTAGAAGTGAAAGCTGGCACGATGATCGTTTTGCACGGTCAGTTCCCGCATCTGTCGGCGGATAATAAATCGGATAAATCCCGTCATGCCTTCGCGCTGCATTTCATCGACGAAGCCTGCGAATATGCCCCCGATAACTGGCTAGAGCTTTAAATTTAGCTCTTTCAACCTCTTTTCTTTGTAGTTTTTACATATATTTCCCACTTCGAATAGGCCCACATATTTAGTGCTTACTCTTCACCGATGCACAGCCTGTTGTGCCCGGCTGGCTGTTCGGGTGTTTCGGCGGCATTTGCTGTGGATAAAAAAGGCAGAATTCTGCCAGAATTTAGAAGTGTCTACCATTGACCACCATTAAAAACCATAGTATACCAAATAGGTTCAAAGGCGATCATGGATGCATTTGTGGTGTGCTTAGTTGTTTTTGACGAAGTTCGCAGAGGGCGAGCAGGGTGGAAAAGTCAGCGTTCTGTTTTGGCATTCCGGGTGAGTTTATAGATCAAGGGGCTGGAAATGGCGTTGTTCCTTTCCAATTTTACCAATAAGGTCGACGGGCAAGGGCGCGTCAGCGTCCCTATGTCTTTCCGAAATACCTTATCGGGCAGTTCCTTTGGCGGTATAATTCTCTACCGGTCGCGCAATCCCCATTGCTTGGAAGGTGGCCCACGTGAGTTTTTAGAAAAATTAGCCACTCGGCTCTATAGCCGCACCAGCCCTTTTGACCCGTCAATCTTATCGGTCGCCAATAGTATTTTAGCGGGTGCCGATGAGCTTTCCTTTGATCCTGAAGGGCGTGTGCGCCTTTCTGATGAGTTCCGGGAATATGCGGGCATAACCAGCCATGCTACTTTTGCGGGCCTCGGCCCCAAATTCATGATCTGGAACCCAGAAGCTTACCGCACCTTTGAGGATGCCCAGCTTGTGAAGGCAGACCAAGACCTGCTCGATGTCCCCAGCTTATTTAAGGGGGATAGCGCATGAGCCGTGAAACAGGTCGCCACGTCCCCGTAATGATCAATGAAGTTATCAAGGCAGCTGCATTGCAAGACGGTGATGTGGCCGTTGACGGCACTTTTGGTGCGGGCGGTTATAGCCGGGCGCTAATGGACGCAGCGCCCATCACCCTTTATGCCATTGACCGTGACCCGGACGCGATTAGGCGCGCGGAAGATTCTATGGCCGATTATGCAGGCCGTTTCCACATGCTGGAAGGCTGCTTTGGCGACATGCAAGTGCTTTTGAATAATGCAGGGGTTTCCTCGGTTGATATGGTGGTGCTGGATATCGGCGTTTCCTCCTTCCAAATTGACGAAGCTGGGCGGGGCTTTTCTTTCCAAAATGATGGCCCGCTTGATATGCGGATGAGTGCAAACGGCATGAGCGCCGCTGACGTCATAAACGACATGAGCGAAACGGATATCGCCAATATTATCTATAAATACGGCGATGAGCACCGCTCGCGCCGTATCGCTGCCGAAATAACCAAAGCCCGCGCTAACGAACCGATCACACGCACGCTTGAACTGGGCAATATTATCAAGCGCGCTGTGGGGGGCGGTTCAGGGCGCGGGCGACCCTCTTCCTCGGGCAAGAAGAAGATCCATCCAGCCACCAAGTCCTTTCAGGCGCTTCGCATTTATGTGAACGATGAACTTGGTGAGCTGGAGCGGGGTCTGGCAGCAGCAGAGAGAATTTTGAAGCCAGGCGGGCGCTTAGTGGTTGTGTCTTTCCATTCGCTGGAAGACCGGATCGTTAAAGAGTTTATGGCAGTGCGTGCAGGGCGCACACCGTCTGCCAGCAGACATATGCCAGTGGATGAAACGCCAACGCAAGATCCAAGCTTTCAGCTTTTTAAAAAAGGCGTTGTTAAGCCTACAGATAGTGAAACATCCCAGAACCCTAGATCGCGGTCAGCAAGACTGCGCTGTGCTGTGCGCACATCAGCGCCTGTTTGGCTTGAGGGGAAAGCAGCATGAGGAAATATGTGGCGGCCTGTGCGGTTGCTGCTGCTTTAATATCAGGCGCGGTTGTTATTCAGGTAAAGTTTAAAGTGCAGGAAAAGCGGGAAGAGGTTCAATCATTGGCGCGTCAAATCGAAGCTGACGCACGAGCGCTTAGAACCCTTAAGGCTGAATGGGCCTATTTGACAACGCCCGCGAGACTTCAAAGGCAATCTATAGATTTTCTAGCTCTTATGCCGACCAGCCCCAGCCAAGTGGCCACTTCAGTGCGCCAAATCCCTTTTCGCCTAAACCCGGATGAACTGGTTAGCCCGCCCAGTAGTATTCTGCGCCCGACTGTGGCTAAGCCTGAGGATAAAAATACTGATAAGGACCGTGCTGCAATGATTAATGCTGTTCATTATACTCTGAAACTGAAAAGTGAAGTAGTGGTTCTGGAGGAGCAAGATGACTGATATTTTGTCCCGGACCATGACCCTGGAAGGCACAGGGAAAAGCGCAATGGAAGTTGCCCGTACGCGCCTAATTGCTGCAGGGGCGCTGTTCTTAGTGGTTTTTATGGCGATGGCTTATCGCACAGTTGAACTTGGCTTGTCGGCCACCCCCGGCGCAGAAAAAGCTAGCCGAAACAGATTGGTGCAAGTGGCTGTGGCCCGCTATAAGCGTAGTGATATTGTTGACCGCAATGGTGAAATTCTTGCGACAAACCTAGCTTCTGCTTCGCTTTATGCAAACGCCCATAAGGTTGATGATATCTCCGTAACGGCACAAAAATTGGTGAAGATATTACCAACGCTGACACTGGCGGATGTGGAACGAAAATTAAAATCAGGGAAAGACTTTGTTTGGTTGAAGCGTCATTTGACGCCAGAACAAAAATGGCAGATTAATGCTATTGGCAATCCAGCGCTTAAGTTTAAGGCCGATGAAGTTAGGGTATACCCGCATGGTAATTTGGCGGCCCATGTGCTTGGCCATGTGGATATTGATGGAAATGGCATTGCCGGATTAGAGCATTATTTCAATGGATCATTAGACGATGCGGCGAAAACGGATGAGCCATTAAAGTTATCACTCGACATTCGGGTTCAGCATGCCCTTGCTGATGAGTTATCTGCGGCCGTTAGCGCGCATCAGGCAACAGGTGGTGCGGGCATCGTTATGGACGTGAATAGCGGTGAACTTTTGGCGATGGTCTCCTTGCCGGACTTTGATCCAAATAATGCAGGAAATGAACCAGAAAACACCCGTGTTAATCGCGCTGCTTTTAGGGTTTATGAACTGGGTTCAACCTTTAAAACCTTTACAATCGCCGCAGCGCTTGATGATGGCATCATCAATATGGAAGATAGTTTCAACGCCGTGAAGCCTTTGAATGTTGGGCCATTTACAATTAGCGATGATCACCCGAAAAAGCGGTATTTAAGGGTACCTGAGATTTTTGCCTATAGCTCTAATATTGGCATGGCGCGTATCGCCGATACCCTTGGGGCTGATCGCCAGAAAGAATTTTTAAGCTCCCTTGGTATGTTGAAACCAGCAAAGTTGGAACTGACAGAAGTGGGTCGCCCTGTTTTTCCTCAGCGCTGGAAACGCCTGTCGTCTATGACCATATCTTACGGCCACGGAATATCGGTTTCCCCAGTTCAGCTATCAACTGGAATTGCCACAATGGTGAACGGTGGAAGGCTTATTCCCGCCACATTGGTAGCCAAAAATATAGATACTAATTTTGGAGAGAATGCAGGAAGTGGTCAGATTATTTCAGCCGCAACTAGCCGTAAAATTCGTCAAATGCTGCGCGTTACTGTGCGCCAAGGAACGGGCTCAAAAGCGGATGCCACAGGCTACCGAGTAGGCGGCAAAACGGGCACTGCGGAAAAGGCAAGCGGTGGTAGCTATGACCGTGATGCCCTTATCAGTTCCTTTGTTGGTGTCTTTCCAATGGATGATCCGAAATATTTGGTCTTTGTGCTTTTGGATGAGCCCAAAGGGATAGAGCAAACATTTGGTTTTTCGGGCGGTGGATGGACAGCTGCTCCGGTGGTTAAAAATGTAATTCTGCGTACGGCGCCGCTTCTTGGGGTTAAGCCAAGCGTTGAAGATGAAACTTTATATAAAAATGTGGCTCTCTTGTTTGAAGACTAGCCACCGGGATATACAACAATGGCAATGTTGCTGTCAGACCTTTTGGGGGACTACCCTGAGACCGCAAACAAGCAGGTATCAGGTCTGACCGCTGACAGTCGCTTGGTCAAGCCGGGCTTTTTATTCGCGGCCTTACCCGGCGCTAAGGCTGATGGTCGCCAATTTATTGATAAAGCAATTAGTGCGGGGGCCTGTGCCATATTAACCAGCCCTGAGGCTGCAGTAAACGTGCGCGGTGCCATCACAGTACCCCATGATAATCCACGCAAACACTTCAGTGAATTGGCCGCGCGTTTTTATAAAGATCAGCCAGCAAATATTGTGGCTGTGACAGGCACAAATGGCAAGACATCGGTGGCTGATTTTACCCGTCAATTATGGACGCTTATGGGAACCCGCGCTGCCAGCCTTGGCACTTTGGGGCTTCGTTCGCCTGTGAGGTCAATGGACGGTGGTTTGACCACACCGGACCCAGTGAAACTGCATCAAATATTAGCTGAAATTGAAGCGGACGGCGTCACGCATGTGGCATTAGAAGCGTCAAGCCACGGGCTTGACCAATGGCGACTTGATGGTGTGAAGTTAAAAGCGGCAGCTTTTACCAACCTCACACGCGACCATTTGGACTATCACAAATCTGAAAAAAAGTATTTCGCTGCAAAAGCGCGTTTGTTCAGTGAGCTATTAAACCCTCAGGGCACGGCGGTTGTTTACACCGGAAGTGAATGGGGCTTGGCTCTGGTAGATATATGTAAGAACCGTGGAGTAGGCATCATAACGGTGGGCGTACATAGTGCCTGCGACATTCAATTGGTGACCCAGCGTCCTCATGCGGGCGGCCAAGAAATAACCCTGAAATCGGGTGGAGAAACGCATAGCTTTCACACAACATTAGTTGGGCACTTTCAAGCTGAGAATATAATGGTTGCGGTGGGCCTGTTGATGGCCACGGGATCGCAGTTTGGTGACATCATACCTCATCTACCCGCTTTGCAAGGGGTGCCTGGCCGGATGGAATATATTGGCAAGTCTGCGAGCGGCGGCGCTGTTTTCGTGGATTATGCCCATACGCCAGATGGACTGCGGACGGTGCTATCTGCCGCCAAAGACCATCAGCCAAATAAATTGCATGTGGTTTTCGGTTGTGGCGGGGACCGCGACCAGGGTAAACGCCCTATTATGGGTCAAATTGCCGCTGAATATGCAGACCATGTTTGGGTAACAGACGATAACCCACGCAGTGAAAATGCGGCGTCTATCAGGCATGAGATTATGGCAGCTTGTGAGCAAGCCCAAGAGGTTGGTGACCGTGCTTTAGCGATAAGCAGGGCCATAGAAACGATTAAGACCAATGATATTTTAATCATTGCAGGCAAAGGCCATGAAGAAGGTCAAATCGTTGGGGAGACGGTTTTTCCATTCTCTGATATTGCGACTGTTAAGGCGCTGCTTTCAGGTTCTTCCATGGCTCCAAGGGAGGTAACTAAATGATAAAAGAACCATTATGGACGGCTGGGGAGCTAGACCTATTTACCAGTGCGCAGGTGAAGGGGCAGTGGTTCGCGGGCGGTGTAAAAATTGACAGCAATGATGTTCAGCCGGGCGATTTATATTTTGCGATGAATAATGTTGATGGTTCCAACCATGACCAAGTGGCAGATGCACTGGCACGCGGGGCTTCTGGTGTTGTGGTTGATACACATAATTTGGATGTCAGTGACAATAGGCTGATAAATAGTAACAATATCCGTGATACATTGCGCCAAGCAGCAGCCTTTGCCCGCAAGCGCATGCCGGGGGTTATGATTGCGGTTACTGGAAGTGCCGGTAAAACAAGTGTAGTGCGAGCCATCCGTGCGTCCTTGGAGCATAGCGGGCCAACCCACAGCAGTATCGCGGGTTATGATATTTCAGTAGATATACCGCTGTCATTAGCGCGCATGCCACGGGCGACGCGCTTTGCCACTTTTAAACTCGGCACAAGCGGGCCGGGTGAATTGTTACCGATAAGCAGTCTTGTTAAACCTGATATTGCCGTCATCACGTCAATTGGCACTTCTCATTTGGTAAATTTTGAAGACCGTCATGAGATAGTGCAGGAAAAGGCATCAATTTTTAAATCTATGCAAGCTGGTGCTACTGCGATCATCAGTCTTGACCATGAATATAGCGATTTAATCGTAGCACTTGCGCGTGAATCGGGTTTGAAGGTTGTGATGGTTTCGGCGCGCGGTGAAGCTGATGTATCAGTTCGAAAGGTAAGCATGACACCCTTTTGCAGCTGCGTAACTGCGGACATTCAAGGGGTACCCATGAGCTTTAAGGTTGGTCAGGCAGGAAGCCACTGGGTGTTGAATAGTCTTTTAACGCTTGCCGCCGTTCAAGAAGCTGGTGGCGATTTAGGCATGGCGGGTGTGACGCTGGCATCAATGAAGGCCGCCAGAGCGCGAGGGCAACTGCACCACCTAAAGCGTCATTTTGGTAATTTTTCGCTCCTTGATGATAGTTATAGTGCTAATCCGCTGTCTGTAACGGCGGGGCTTGAACATTTGTCAATGTTGCCCACCGGAAATCGAGGCCGCAGGATTGCCGTTTTATCGGATATGGCAGAACTTGGCAGCGCCGCTGAGCAAGAGCATTTAAACTTAGCACAGCCGATTAGGTCTGCAGGCGTTAGTCAGGCATTGACCCTAGGTCCTATGATGACCCAAGCTTGCCATGCTGCTGATGTAGGGGTTGCTAGCTTTGACCATGTTAGTGAAATATTGCCGTCATTAGAGCAAATGCTGGATGCTGATGATGTTGTTTTCATTAAAGGGGCAAACAGTTCAGGCCTTGAGCATTTAATTGATGGCATTGTGCAAGCAAGTGAATTTGTCCCCACCGATAATTTTTATCAATATCACGCCGCCGAATAGAAAGGTCAGACCAATATGTTATATTATCTTGCTTCGATGTCCAATGACGGTGGTATTTTCAACCTGTTTCGCTATTTGACCTTTCGAACTGGCGGCGCGGTTATGACCGCTTTGATCATTTGTTTCATCATAGGCCCCCCGCTTATAAGGTGGTTGAAATCCATGCAAAAGCACGGGCAGCCTATCCGTGATGATGGCCCTCAGAGCCATATTGTTACAAAGGCTGGCACCCCAACCATGGGCGGCTTTATGATCTTGTTTTCGCTTGGCATATCAACCCTGCTATGGTCAGACCTATCCAACCCTTTCGTTTGGGCAGTGCTTATCGTAACTCTTGGCTTTGGTATGGTCGGTTTTGTTGATGATTATATTAAAGTAACCAAACGTTCATCCGCTGGAGTGCCGGGCAAAGTAAAATTTTTAGTGCAAGCTGCCATCGCCGCTGGTGTTGCATGGTTTATTGCGGATATTTCTGAACCGACGACCAGCGTGCCCTTCTTCAAGGATGTGATGATAAATCTTGGCTGGTTTTACGGTCCCTTTGTCGTTCTTGTGCTGGTGGGCGCAGGCAACGCGGTTAACTTAACCGATGGCTTAGATGGTCTCGCCATTGTCCCTGTTATTATCGCCACCGGGGCCTTTGGCTTCATTGCCTATATGGTTGGCAATGTGGTTTACAGTGAATATTTGCATATTCCTTTCGTCTCGGGCGCTGGGGAGCTCGCGGTTTTTTGTGGTGCTCTCATTGGCGGCGGCATTGGTTTTCTTTGGTTTAATGCCCCTCCCGCCATGGTTTTCATGGGTGACACAGGTTCGCTTTCCTTGGGCGGGGCATTGGGCACCATATCGGTAATCACCAAGCATGAAATTGTTCTGGCCATTGTTGGCGGTCTTTTTGTGCTCGAGACTGTATCGGTCATTGTGCAGGTGATTTCCTTCAAACTAACGGGCAAGCGGGTGTTCCGCATGGCGCCTTTGCATCACCACTATGAACAAAAGGGCTGGGCCGAGCCGACCATCGTTATTCGTTTCTGGATTATAGCTGTTATTTTGGCCATTATTGGCCTTGCTACCTTGAAGTTGAGGTGAACCAGAAGTGATCCTCGCGAGCGCATATAAGGACAAAAATATTGCCGTGTTTGGTCTAGCTAGGACAGGGCGGGCCGCCGTGGATGCATTGCTTGCGTCCGGCGCACATGTTCATGCATGGGATGACAACCCGGTGCATGTGGGCCTTGTGGGCGATGCCGCAGTTGATTTATATAGTGCTGACTTTAGCCAGTTGGATGGCTTGATGTTAGCGCCAGGTGTGCCGCTCACCCATCCGGCCCCTCATGTACTAGTGGATACAGCCCAGAGCGCGGGTGTACCCATATTCGGGGACGGGGATATTTTTCAAGCGGCGCGCACCAACTTGCCTGTCCATAAGTTGGTGGCGGTCACGGGTACCAATGGCAAGTCAACCACCGCCACGTTAATCGATCATATGGTGCGGACTTGCGGGCTGCCATCGGCTTTGGGTGGTAATATTGGCCGGGCGATTTTATCGCTCGACCCCTTGAAAGCAGGCGGCGTTTATGTTTTTGAGCTGTCGTCTTATCAGATCGATTTAAGTCACAAGCTTGACCCCAATATCGCGGTGCTCTTAAATATTTCATCCGACCATTTGGACCGCCACGGTGGTATGGAGGGATATAAAGCGGCTAAGGCACGGCTCTTTGAGCTTCAAAAAAATAGTGACCGCCTTGCGGTTATTGGCGTTGATGAAGAACCATGCCGTAAAATTGCTGATAGCCTAAAGGGCCAAGTCATTCGCATTTCAGTTATGTCTGATCTCAGCGATGGTATTTCGCTTATGGGTGATGAGCTTATTCTGCGCCGTGAGGGCGAAGCTATTGCTACCCTTTGCCTGAAAGCAGCGAAAGCACTGCAGGGTGTTCATAATGCCCAAAATGCAGCAGCGGCTTGGGCGGTAGGGCGCAGCCTTGGCCTCGCTGATAGCGCCATTCAAAATGCGCTGGAAACTTTCCCCGGGCTGGAGCACCGGCAAGAATTGGTCGGTAATTTCAAGGGTGTTACCTACGTTAATGACAGTAAAGCAACCAATATTGATGCAGCAGCGCGGGCGCTGGCAAGCTTCGATAATATCCATTGGATTGCTGGTGGGCGCGGAAAAGGCGAAACCTTGGACCCCATTTTGCCTTATCTATCAAAGATCAAAAAAGCATGGCTAATCGGCGAAGATGCAGATCGTTTTATGGAATTTTTAGAAGGCCGCGTTCCCTGTGAAATAGCTGTGGATATGGGCGTAGCTATACAAGGTGTAGCCCGTGAAGCCGTGGACGGCGATACAGTTATACTTTCACCGGGCTGCGCGGCCTTTGATCAATTCCCTGACTTTGAGGTGCGTGGCAACGCGTTTAAGGATGGATTTAAGGGCCTTCAAGCTGAGGGTATTATCCTGTGAGTATCTTTTCGCGCACCGATAAAAGTATCGCTGGCCGTTGGTGGTGGACCGTTGACCGCTGGATGTTGGGGCTGATTATAGTGTTGATCGTTACAGGGCTTTGGCTTGCGATGACAGCAAGTCCCGCTGTTGCCGAAAGGTTAGGGCTTGATCCACTGCATTTTGCCAAACGGCAAATGGTGTTCTTGGCGCTTTCCTTGGTCACTGTTGTTGGGGTTAGTTTAATGCCTGTGAAGCTTATTCGCCGTCTATGTATCGTTGGGCTGCCGGTTTTATTCTTCTTGATAATTTTAACCCTGACCATTGGCCCGGTTTATAATGGCGCTAGTCGTTGGTTACAGATCGGCAGTTTCACCCTGCAACCATCAGAGTTTTTGAAACCTGTTTTCATTGTGGTCACCGCTTGGTTATTGTCCGCAGATTTCAAAGATGAAGCCATCCCAGCAAAATTGATCAGCTTTGCCTTGATGTTGTTTGTCGCGCTTTTGCTGCTAAACCAGCCGGATGTGGGCCAAACGTTCCTTATCGCGCTGGTGTGGTTAGCGCAAATGGCGCTCGCAGGCTTGCCAATGGTGTGGTTAATATCAGCGGGGCTTGTCGGCGTTACAAGCTTATTGATGGCTTATCAATTTTTCCCCCATGTGGCCAGCCGTATCAACCGTTTCATTGACCCAGCGAGCGGGGATACATTCCAAACCGATAAAGCCGTTGAGGCCATCGAAGCTGGTGGCCTGTTTGGCAAAGGGCCGGGGGAGGGCACGGTGAAGCTGTCGCTGCCGGATGCTCATACCGACTATATTTTTGCCGTCATTGGTGAAGAATTTGGTGCGCTCGCGGGCCTGTTATTGCTGGCGTTATTTGCCGGCATTGTTCTGCGCGGTTTGATGCATTTGCTAGAGGAAGAAGAGCCCTTTAAGCTGTTGGCGGCAGCGGGCTTGATTATGCAGTTTGGTGCCCAAGCTTTGATCAATATCGGCGTAAATTTAGCGATTTTGCCGTCAAAAGGCATGACCCTGCCTTTTGTATCATACGGCGGTTCATCCATGTTGGCTTTGGCCCTTGGTATGGGGATGGTGCTGGCCCTGACGCGGCGAAACCGATTTATAACATCTGACCGATCTACCTTTTCATTCCCGGGGGTCACATGACGGAAACTGCTTTGCATATTATGCTGGCGGCGGGCGGCACGGGCGGTCATATGATGCCTGCTGACGTTCTGGCTGGTGAGCTTAGGCGGCGGGGCCACAAGGTGAGCTTTATCAGTGATGACCGTGGGGCGCGGTTACCGGATATATTTACGGTCGGGGAAAAGCTGACCTTGAAAGCGCGTCCAAGCGTTGGCCTTGTTGGTAAAATTACGTTTCTCTTTGGCTTAATGTTTGGAGTTTTGCGGGTGCTTAGCTTCCTTCGCGCCCAAAAGCCTGATGTCATTGTTGGTTTTGGTGGCTATCCATCGGCGCCTGCGGTTGTTGGCGGTATGGTATCCAGAACACCGATAATGCTGCATGAACAGAATGCCGTCGTTGGCAGAACCAATCGTAAGGCGGCTAAATACGCCCAGCTTTTGGCGCTTTCCTGGCCCGACACTATGCAAATTCCAGCCAAGGTGAAAACCGCAATTTCTGGCTTGCCAGTGCGGGCAGATGTTCGGGGAATAGGCCCAGTAAAGGCCCCTGAACATGACAGAAAAATGCATATTCTTGTCATAGGCGGCAGTCAGGGTGCGCATATTTTATCGGTTATTGTTGCAAGTGCTTTAGCTGGCTTGGCTCCGACCGCTCAAACCGGCATAAAAGTAACCCATCAGGTGCGCGAGGATGATATAGAAGCGGTGCAAGTCATATACAGCCAATCCGCTATTGAAGCCGATGTCGCAAGCTATTATACCGACCTGCCGTCACGCTTATCAGGGGCGCATTTGATAATTGCACGCTCTGGGGCTTCGACGGTGGCAGAGCTATCGGTCGCAGGGCGGGCAAGTATTTTGGTGCCGCTGGCAATCGCGACCGATGACCATCAGACCTACAATGCTAACTTTCTGGAAACTGCAGGCGCGGCAACGGTCATGGCAGAAAGTGACTTTAATAGCGAAAGCCTGAAAGCACTGATTGAGGATATGTTAAAGTCCCCTGCATCGCTTGTGACTGCGGGACAAAAGGCACAACATGCGGGTATTGAAGACGCCCATTTAAAACTGGCAGATATGGTTATATCTATAGCACAGGGAACTGAAAGCTCATGAAATCTATCCCCTTTGATATAGGCACCGTCCATTTTGTCGGCATTGGCGGCATTGGTATGTCTGGCATTGCCGAGGTGATGCATAATTTGGGCTACAGCATTCAGGGTTCTGATATTAATGAGGGTGCAAATATAACGCGCCTGCGCGGGCTTGGCATTTCGGTAATGATTGGCCAAAAGGCTAAAAATCTTGTGGGCGTAACGGTTGTTGTTGTTTCCAGCGCCATCCGGGCGGATAACCCAGAAATGCAAGCCGCGCGCACAGAAGGTATTCCGGTGGTTAGGCGGGCGGAAATGCTCGCTGAATTAATGCGGCTGAAATGGTGTGTGTCAGTGGCCGGCACCCACGGTAAAACCACGACAACGTCAATGGTGGCTGCGGTTTTGGAAGCCGCCAGCATGGACCCGACCGTTATCAATGGCGGCATCATTAATACTTATGGCACTAATGCGCGCCTTGGTACCGGTGATTGGATGGTGGTGGAAGCAGACGAGAGCGATGGTACATTCGTTAAATTGCCATCGACCATTGCGGTAGTTACCAATATGGACCCCGAGCATTTAGATTTTTATGGGGACTTTGAAACGGAGAAATTAGCTTTTAAAGCCTTCTTGGACCGAGTGCCTTTCTACGGTGCGGCGGTGCTTTGTCTTGATCACCCCGAGGTTCAAGCCCTGATTGCCCATATTCAGGACCGAAAAGTTATTACCTACGGCCTTTCGCCTCAAGCAGATGTGCGGGCTGTGAATATTACATACAGTGGCGGCGAAGCGATGTTTGACATGTTGGTGGCTGAGCGTGTTACCGGTGAGGCTCTAACCATGGAGGCTATTCGCTTACCTATGCCGGGGGAGTATAATGTGCTGAATGCCTTGGCGGCCTTAACCGTTGGCCTAGAGATGAAAATTAGTGCTGAGCAGCTTGTTCACTCCTTTGCAGAATTTGGCGGTGTTAAGCGGCGCTTCACCAAGACAGGCACAGCGCACGGCATAACGATAATTGATGATTACGGCCACCACCCGGTGGAAATCGCCGCAGCATTGAAAGCCGCCAGAGAATCTTATGACGGCAAGGTCATTGCTGTAGTTCAGCCCCATCGGTTCTCGCGCTTAGAGAGCTTATTTGAGGATTTCTGCACCTGCTTTAATGACGCGGATAGCGTTATCGTGGCGCCTGTTTATGCGGCGGGTGAAGAACCAATCGCTGGAATTGACCACCAGACATTGGCTGACGGCATGCGTACTCGCGGTCACCGCAATGTGGTTACTTTGAGTGGTTCCGCTGACCTGGCTGATCAAATATTAGAGCAAGCAAGCTCAGGGGATGTTGTTATCTGCCTTGGCGCTGGATCGATCACTTTTTGGGCTAATGACTTGCCGCATCAGCTTGCAGAAAGACCTGCCCCATGAATGCTGCACTCGGCCATAAATCACAGGACCATATGCCAGCTGTAAAGGGCCGTCTGACCCCAAATGCACCGCTGCATAAATACAGTTGGTTCAGAACCGGTGGCCCTGCAGACATGCTATTTGAACCGGCGGACAGCGATGATTTAGCGGAATTTTTAAGTGAGCTTAATGAGGCTACACCTGTGACGGTGATTGGCGTTGGCTCGAATTTATTGGTGCGGGATGGTGGCGTGCGCGGTGTGGTCATTCGATTAGGCCGTTTTTTTACAGATATAAGCGTAGACAACAATAGCCTACATGTAGGCGCGGGGGCCATGGATGTTCATGTGGCGCGCGCGGCGGCTGACGCTGGCATTGCCGGGCTAGAATTTTTGGTCGGCGTACCCGGCACCATTGGCGGCGCGCTGCGAATGAACGCTGGGGCTTACGGGCGGGAAATGGCAGACTGTCTGGTTACAGCCGGTGGCATAACACGCCGTGGTGAAATGGTCAGTTTTTCAGCCAATGAAATGGGCTTTTCATACCGGAAATCAGCAATAGACGCAGGGGTGATTTTTACCCATGCAACCTTGATAGGCACCAAAGGTGAAGCAGGGGCGATCAAGGCTGACATGAGGGAAATTATGGTTGAGCGCGAAGCTAGTCAACCCATTGGCACCCGCACCGGCGGCAGTACTTTTAAAAACCCTGACCCCGCAACATCCGGTGGCCGCTCGGCTTGGCAACTCATTGACGCGGCGGGTTGCCGGGACATGCGTATCGGCGGCGCTGGCGTAAGCGAAAAGCACTGTAATTTTTTAATCAACTACGGCGATGCAAGGGCCGCTGACATTGAAGAGCTAGGCGAGACTGTTCGGCGTAAAGTGGCAGCAGCGACAGGCGTGAAATTACAGTGGGAAATCCGCCGGATCGGCGAAGCTGTTGGGGACAATATATGACACAGTTTCAAAGCTTTATAAAACCAAGAGCTATCATTGGCTTAACGCTTATCACGCTTGCAATTACCGTCACCATTGCCACGCGCAGTGGGGTGCCGAGTAATATTGAAAATTGGCTGGTTGGTAAATCAGAAGATGCGGGCATGGTTCTCGACCAGCTGGATATTTCAGGCGCAGAGAAAACACCTAGGAAGGCTATTCTAGCCGCGCTCGACATGGAAAGTGGCATGCCTTTAATCACGGTTGATTTGCCAACTATTCGGGCCAAGCTTGAGGCCCTACCTTGGGTGAAAGAGGTTAGCGTTGCGCGTCATTACCCCGGCGTTTTAAAGATCGAAATTACGGAGCGTCAACCCTTTGCTTTAACGCAGTTGAACGGGCAATTGGCGCTGATTGATATTACCGGCACGGAGATAACCCGCGAGGGGCTTAGTGCATATGCGGATTTATTGCTGTTGGTTGGGCCTGAAGCCGCAAGTGCGGCATCTGAAGTATCAGCCCTTAAGGTGATAGATCCGGCCTTGTCCGCGCGGGTAACATCAGCGGTACGGGTGGGAACCCGGCGTTGGGACTTAATCTTTGACCAGGGCGTGCGGGTGAAACTGCCAGATAATAGCAAGGATTATGACATGCTTGCCGCCTTTGCGCGTTTTTCATCATTGGAAACGCGGGATAAAATATTGAGCCGGGAACTAAGCGTTATTGATATGCGCTACCCTGACCGGGTCATTATGCGTGTTTCGCCTTTGGGACAAAGGGCGCTTACGGGACGCGACGAACAAACATAACGAACTGTTAATGGCTAACCAAGTTTGAATAGAGGAAATAAGAGATGCGTGATGGCATCATAGCAGTATTGGACATAGGCAGCAGTAAGGCCGTCTGCATCATTGCTCGTAGCGAGCCGGACGGCAGCATTTTGGTGCTCGGCGTTGGCAATCGGGCCTGCCCGGGCGTGCGCTGCGGCGCCGTAACCGATATGGCGGCGACCGAAGAAGCAATACGCACCGCTGTTGACCAAGCCGAGCGCATGGCGGGTGTCGCGATTGAAGGTGTAACCATGTTAAGTGCAGCAGGTTATCCCAAAAGCCAAATCATTGAAATGGAAGTAGCCATTGATGGTCATGAGATAAGCCAGGCAGATATTGAGCATGCTATTAGTGAAGCGCGTGGTAAAATGGATGCTAGTGACAAGCGCCTGCTGCATAACTTTCCGGCGGCCTTTGCCGTCGATGGTGTTTTCGGGGTGAATTCCCCCATTGGCATGACCGCGACCACATTAAGTGTCGCCATGCATGCTATTTCCGTGACCGATGGTCCGGTTAAGAATTTAGAACGCTGTGTCCAACGGGCACATCTTGTGGTGGATGATATAATTGTTGCGCCTTATGCCTCGGGTTTGTCATCTCTGGTGGATGATGAGCTAAACATCGGCGCTGCTTGCATTGATATTGGTGGTGGCACCACGGATATTTCCGTATTTGCTCAAGGGGCTTTGGTCCATGCGGAGATATTACCTATGGGGGGGCGTGAGGTTACCGATGAAATTGCTCGCCAACTATTAACCCCAGTGGACCAAGCAGAACGTTTGAAGACCTTAGCTGGTTGCGCCTTCTATGACCCATCCCACGAGCGAGATTTTGTTGATGTTCAACAAGTGGGGGAAAGTGGGTTTGGCAATAATTTAAAGAGGGTGCCACGTAGTAAGCTAACAAAGATTATGCAGGATATTTACCAAAGTCATTTTGAGCAGATAAATGAGCGACTAGACGCCATGGGTTTTAGTGGGCCTTCAGGTCAACATGTTGTGCTGACCGGCGGCGTGGCCCTGACCGAAAGCATTGCCGACTTGGCACAACAAATTTTGGGAAGGCACGTTCGAATTGCGCGACACAGGGGTATTCCTGGCCTGCCAGAAAGTGCGCAGGGTCCTCAATTTTCAGCTGCAATTGGCCTTTTGGGGCATGCCATACGAGGGGAAGGGGCTAAAAATGGTTCAAAAAGACGAAAAAGACAAAAAAACACACAAAATATGGCCGAAAAACTCACAGAATGGTTTCAAAGGAACTTTTAATAGACTATATTTAGTGTAGGCAGAAAGCATAGCCACAACGTATGGCGTGGGACGTAAATTAACGGATAGATGGAACATTCACGGGTTTCGTGACGAAGGGATAGTATCATGCCGATAGATTTTGCCAGTTCAGAGTTAACCGAGTTATCACCAAAAATCGCCGTAATTGGTGTTGGTGGTGCTGGGTGCAATGCTGTAAATAATATGATTTCTGCAGAGCTGCAGGGCGTAGATTTTATGGTTGCCAATACGGATGCGCAGTCGCTTAGTGCATCGCAAGCCGCCAGCCGATTGCAGCTTGGCATTCAAATTACGCAGGGTTTAGGTGCAGGCGCACAGCCAAAAATTGGTGAAGCAGCAGCCGAAGAGGCGATCGACAAAATTGAAGAGCTGCTTGAGGGCGTCCATATGGCCTTCATTACCGCAGGCATGGGCGGCGGTACAGGCACGGGGGCTGCGCCAATAATTGCAAAACGCGCCCGTGAAAAAGGAATTTTAACGGTCGGTGTTGTTACCAAGCCTTTTCAGTTTGAAGGATTGCGGCGCATGAAAGTGGCTGACGCAGGCATTGAAGCCCTGCAACAGCATGTTGATACGCTCATTATTATCCCAAATCAAAATTTGTTTCGGGTAGCGAACGAGCGCACAACTTTTGCCGATGCCTTTGCGATGGCGGATGAAGTATTGCACTCAGGTGTACGTGGTATTACGGACCTTATGGTAATGCCGGGGCTTATCAATCTTGACTTTGCTGATGTTCGCACGGTGATGAGCGAAATGGGTAAAGCCATGATGGGAACCGGCGAGGCCGAAGGCGAAGGCCGGGCGCTTATGGCGGCTGAAGCTGCTATTTCCAATCCTCTGCTCGACGAAGTATCCCTTCGCGGTGCCAGCGGTGTCATCATTAACGTTACGGGCGGTATGGATATGACCCTCTATGAAGTTGATGAAGCGACCAATTTGATCCGCGATCAAGTGGATGAAGAAGCTAATATCATCTTTGGTTCTGCCTTCAATGAAGAATTAAGCGGAAGCATTCGGGTTTCTGTCGTCGCCACGGGTATCGACGGCACCGGTATGGAAATGCCCATTCCGCAGCCTAGGCGTGAAGTGAAGGAAGAACCTGTTTTAGAGCTTGAAACGCCAGCGCCAAAATCCGAGCCTGCAATGGAAGTTGCGTCAGCCGAAAATGAAGTGGTTTCTGCGGACCCTGTTGTTGCTGCAATGGCGGAGCTTGGTGATGCGGTTGAGGCAGCGGCTTCTGCCCCAGAAGTGAGTGAAGCTGAGCTGGTTGAGTATGTTCCTGAAGTAGAGTTATCGGAAAACCAGCAAGAAGAGTTGGCACCAGAAGACAATGCCGAAGAGCAAGAAGTGGTGGCATCTCGCGGCATGGATATGTTTGTGGCAGCTGCACCGATGGAACCGAAAGCGAATAGTGCTTCCCTTGGTAAATCAGACCCTTTTGCTGATGCAGACTATGAAAATGGCGCGCCAAAAGAAGATGTTGCTGAGGCAGCATCACTGTTAGATATGCCAGAAAGCGGCAGTCGTAGACGTAAGATTATGGCAACCGAGCAAGCATCCGAAACGCCAGTTGTGCCAGAGCCAGCACCGGCAAAGCGTAGCTTGTTTCAGATGATGACGTCGGGCCTGTTGAGCTCTGATAGTGGCAATAGAGCTGCTACACCTGCTTCAAATGATGCAAAGCACGCTGAGCTTGATAGTGTGTCACCCGGTGAGCGTCCGTCACAGACCACACCGACGGATCAACTTGAAATACCGTCTTTCTTGCGGCGTCAACAGAATTAGTCTTGCTGGTTAAAAATTGAAAAAGGCGGGTAATTCCCGCTTTTTTTATGCCAAAATATTCAGTCCCAATGCTTCAGGGCATTTAAGTCACTATCTTTTGCCGCAATCCATTTTGTGCCGTCCTTGCCATCTTCTTTCTTCCAAAAAGGTGCCTCGCTTTTCAGAAAATCCATCACAAAGCTGGCGGCACTGAAGGCGTGAGCGCGGTGACGGCTGGCGGCAATGACCAGAACTATAGGATCGCCGGGCAATAACTTGCCGTAGCGGTGAATGATGGTAAGGCCATCTAACGGCCAACGCTCTTCAGCTTGGGCTGCAATTTTATCCAGCTGTTTTTCGGTCATGCCGGGGTAATGCTCCAGCGTCATGCTGGTTAAGCTATTTTCTTCACTGCGAACATAACCGGTAAAAGCAACGGTTGCGCCAATGTCCAAGTTACCTGATCGTAGATTTTCTCCTTCAGCAGCGCTATTAAAGGCTTCGCTCTGAACCCGAATATTGATCATGTGTTAACCCCCTGTAACGGGTGGGAAAATCGCAATTTCACTGGCACTAGCTATGCTGTTATCAGGGCCAGCATATTCTTGGTCAATAGCAATTTTTAAAAGCTCAGGCTTTGCCAGCGCAGCTTGGTATTCTTCACCTAAGCTTTTCAGGTGGGCGATGAGACCCGAGACTGTTGTCACGTCCAAGGGCAATATTATCTCTTCTTCAGATTTACCTATGGTTTCTCTAATCCATGAAAAATATACTAGGGTCATCACTTCAACATATGTTTCAGGCCAAATTTCAGATAATCATAACCAGTGATTAGGGTGAGCAGAGCCGCGATCCATAATAGACTGATGGCAGCTTCGTAAATTGGTAAACCAAAGGCAGACCAAGCGGGAATATAACAGCAACCACCAAGGGAGACCATTTGAACCATGGTTTTCCACTTAGCCAGTGTTGATACCGGCACGCTAACGGCACTTCCAGCTAAAAACTCACGCAGACCAGATACCAGCAATTCGCGGCATAGAATTATGACCACTGGAATAACGTGGACACCGTCCACCCATTGCACGGCAACCACCATAATCAAGACCGACCCAACCATCAATTTGTCGGCGATGGGGTCTAAAAACTGTCCAATTTTGGAGACAGTGCCGGACGCGCGGGCGAAATAACCATCGAAAAAATCGGTGATACCCGCAAACATAAAGGTAACCCCAGCAATCCAACTACCTAAGGGTTGCTCCATATAAAAACTGGCAACCAAAATCGGGATAACTGCAATCCTGATGAGCGTTAATATATTAGGTAAGGTCCACATATGGGTAATTTCCGTGATTCACTTTGCCCGTCACCATATCGCACCAGAGAACAGCGTCAAGCAAAGCCCTTAACTATCCTGAAAATGGTCGTATATTTTTTGGGCAAGGGCGGCTGAAATACCCTCAACAGCCGCTAAGTCCCGCATATCAGCTGCTGCGACCGCCTTGGCAGAGCCAAAATGGTGCAATAAGGCTTTCTTACGTTTTGCACCGATGCCGCCTATGGTGTCGAGAGGCGAACGGGCAATGGCCTTGGTACGCTTAGCACGGTGAGTGCCAATGGCAAAGCGGTGCGCTTCATCACGCAGACGCTGTAAGTAATATAAAACAGGATCGCGCACAGGCAGGGTGAAAGGGGATTGGCCAGAGATATGAAATTGCTCTCGGCCTGCATGACGGTCTGGTCCTTTTGAAATGGCTACAAGTGGCACGTTACTTACCCCAATTTCGTCCAAAATCGTAGTAACAACACTCAGCTGGCCTTTGCCTCCGTCAATTAGCACCAGATCAGGCCAGTGGCCTCGCTCGCGGTCAGAATCTTCCTTTAACAGTCGCGTAAAACGGCGTTTCATAACTTCCCGCATCATGCCAAAGTCATCGCCTGGGGTGATGTCTGTGGAGCGAATATTGAATTTACGGTAGCTGTTTTTCATAAAACCTTCTGGGCCCACTACCACCATGCCGCCAACCGCGTCACTGCCTTGAATGTGACTGTTGTCATATATCTCGATGCGCTCTGGCGGGGTTTCTAGGTCAAATAATTCTGCTACGCCGGCCAGCAGTTTTTGTTGGGATGTGGTTTCAGCGACACGGCGCTCTAAGGCTTCTTTGGCATTGCGTATGGCCTCTGCCATGGTGGCGGCTTTGGCACCACGGATTGGCACCATTATCTTAACCCTGCGTTCCATGCGGTCACTTAGAGCATCTGATAGCATGACCATGTCGGGTATGCTGTGGCTAAGCAGAACCAATTTCGGCGCGGGCTTATTATCGTAAAATTGTGCGGTAAAAGCCCCCAGAACATGGGCGATATCATCATCTATTTGGTGGCGCGGAAAATAGGACCGGTGGCCCCAGTTTTGACCGGCCCTAAAGAAAAATACTTGAACGGCAACCTGACCCCCCGCTTCATAAGCGGCGATAACATCCGCCTCATCAATCATGGCATTGACCAAAGATTGATGGCTTTGGATATCAGTTAAGGCTTTCAGTCTATCCCGAAATAAAGCGGC
Source organism: Alphaproteobacteria bacterium (assembly GCA_021774735.1). Classification (GTDB taxonomy): domain Bacteria; phylum Pseudomonadota; class Alphaproteobacteria; order Sphingomonadales; family Kordiimonadaceae; genus JAJFIS01. The sequence continues at coordinate 94,476 of JAJFIS010000027.1, forward strand.
TTGCTCATAATTCATGGCATCTGATGCTTCCTGCATTACATGCGCGAATTTTTGTTGAATATGGCTGGACTTTCCGTTGAGAAAAGCCTGTGCTTCATTAACCATATCCATATAATCAGGCTTTGTAATGCGGCCCACACAAGGGGCAGAGCAGCGTTTTATTTGATGCAGTAAACAAGGACGGGTTCGGCTTTCGAGCGTTGCATCGCTGCATGAGCGTAATTGAAAAACCTTTTGCAATGTGTTGAGAGTGCGGGTAACCGATGCGGTTGAAGCAAAGGGACCGAAATATTGCCCTCCTTGTTTTCTACGCCCTCTGTGCTTGGTTATTTGTGGCCAGTTATGGTCGCCGCTAAGAAGAATATAAGGGAAGGATTTATCATCCTTAAGCAACACATTATAGAGCGGCTTGAAGCGCTTTATCAGACTTGCTTCCAGTAACAAGGCCTCAGCTTCAGTACGGGTGGTAATGAATTCCATTGCAGCTGTGCGCGAAACCATTTTTATCAAGCGGGCATTTAACGCCGCAGGGCGGGTATAGCTCGTAACACGCTTTTTAATATGCTTAGCTTTCCCCACATATAAAACATCACTATTTGGATCAATCATGCGGTAAACGCCGGGCTTGCTAGGGGCCGTTTTCAGATACTCTTTAATCACCAAAATGCCTTCAGCTAGCGGGGATGCTTTCTGGTTTGTTGTTGTTTCTGGTGTATCGTTGGTCATTTTGTAGTCCTAACCATATGACTTATCTAAACTATTTTGCGGGCTAAATGCCTTGAGAATCAAGTGTCTATTTTTAAAGAAATGAGCTTGGAAAATTCTATCCACTTTGTCTGTGGATAAGCTTGTGGAAAAAAGCGACTTACATATCAAAATTTCCCAGTAAACTTAGGTTTTGTACGCATTGCCTAATTTTTAGGCATAAATTTTAAGTCTTTGAAATATATGACCTTTATTAAAGTCAAGAAGGGGAGGCTCAGATAAATATATTTGTTGGCTTGCTTGGGGTGGGCCATTATGGCAGTGAGCGATTCGGTGTGCACAAGTGCTTTGCAAATTTATAGAAAAAAACGTTTATTTTTCTATCGTTACCAAATTGTTAACTCATTCTATGGCGTTCAATCTCAACGCCTACGCTCGTGGCCTTTTTAACAGCCTCCAATTTCTCTACCCGTACTCGAACAGAAACTACATTATTGAAACGAAGCGCCATCGCTGCAATATTTTCGGCTAGGGTTTCAACTAGGTTTATATGGCCTTGTAAAATTATACCCTCAATACCCTCAATCACTTGGTTATAGCATACTACATTTTCAATGTTATCTGCGTGATGGCTAGTCTGTTCATGTACTGACAGATCAATATTCAAGCGAACGACTTGGGTGTCACCTTTTTCATGGTCCCATACGCCAATCTCAGCGTCTGTTACATAATCGCGGACAAAAATATGTCGAACAGACCGGGCAGCATCAGCATATGCCATGCGAAAAACTGTTGGGTCAATGGGATCAAATTCATTCATACTGTTTATCACTTTTATTTCCGTACGTCGGGGGTCTGCCACGCTAAATGTTGACCGCCGTCAAGGGCTATCATCTGACCTGTTATTGAGGGTGTCTCTAACAGAAAAGCTATCGCCTCGGCAATCTCTTTTGGCTCTGGGCCATGGCCTAATGGTACATTGCGCGCTTCACGTTGAAAGCCATGGGCATCTTGGTGAATGCTAGAAAATACAGGTCCGGGGCCAATGGCGTTCACTCTAATGCGTGGTGCCAGTGCTTGGGCTAATGTTTGGGTGATAGCCCAAAGACCAGCTTTGGATGCGGTGTAAGATAAAAATGTTGGGTTCAGGCGCCATACGCGTTGGTCAATAATATTCACAATCATACCCTTTGCAGGGTGGGGCAACTGTGTGGCAAATGCTTGGCTAAGCAATAAAGGGGCCCGCAGATTAACATTTTGGTGCTTGTCCCAACTATCAGCACTTACTGTATTGATGGAATCGTCTTCGAAAATAGCCGCATTGTTAATTAACAGGTCAATGGGCTCCCTTACCATTTCGGTAGCTTCGCCAAGTAGGTTTGAAGCAATGTTACTGTCGGCCAAATCACCACTGATGTGGTGGGCTTTACCGCCAATTGACTGGATGGCACTGATCATCTCATGAGCGGCATCATCATTTTTAGTGCGGGTATGAATAATAACCGTATGGCCTCGGGCAGCAAGCTCGGCGGTAATAACACTGCCTACCCGGCGAGCGCCTCCGGTTATAAGGGCGACACTCATGTCAACATTCTGCTCATGGCATGAGCAGCGCTACCATTTTGCACTAGATACGCCATGTAAAGCGCATAAGCGAGAAGGAACATTACCCCCATCAAACGGCCCACAGACGCCCGGTAATGGCAGAAGGGTAACAGCGCCACCGATGCGGCCAGCATTACCCACAGGTCAATTTCAAGGAAACTATCCGCCACTGGGATATTGCCAAATAGCGATGACACACCGATAACGCCGAGCAGATTAAACATATTAGAGCCAATGACATTACCCACAGCCACGTCACAGTGTCTGCGGACCGCTGCAACAATGCTGGTTACCAGTTCCGGTAAGCTGGTGCCGATAGCAACCAATGTTAAACCGATCACTTCTTCTGAAACACCCCATTCACGGGCCACAATAACGGCACCATCAACCAGCATGTCGGCCCCGAAACCTAACCCTACTACACCCGCAAGGATCATGAGCATCGATATGCTTAAGCTGTCTGGCTCGGCGCTGATACCGTCTAATTCTTGTGTTGGATCTATAGTTTCTGGGTGTGATTTGGCGCGCAGGAAAGAATAAGCAAGAAAACAGCTAAGAAAGCCAAGAAGGATAACGCCGTGGACCCAGCGGAACTCTCCCGTGTAGGCCATGCCAATGAACAGAGCACTGGCGGCTAGCATTATCATTAAATTACGGGTGAGCTTTGGTGCATTACATGCCATGGGCGCTAAAATGGCTGGAACACCGATGACTAATAAAATATTGGCTGTATTGGAGCCAACCACATTACCAAGCGCCAAGGAAGGCGCCCCGGCCAAAACGGCGTTAATGCCCACGACAAGTTCAGGTGCTGAAGTGCCAAAGGCAACAATTGTTAGTCCAATGACTAAAGTTGATACGCCGAAATGCTTGGCGATGGAAACAGCACCGCGCACTAAAAAATCACCGGCAATAACCAAAAGAACGAGCCCGCCGATGACTTGAAAATACTCCATAAATTACTACTTCCTGTTCACATATACTGTTAGCACTATAAAGTGCCTATAGGGCTATATAGGGTTTCAATGTTTGTTTGGCTAGGCCTCAATAACCAAAGCTGCGATCCAATTGCGGCGCGAGCGTCTCGCCGCCCTCTAGTGCATGGATACTATCCACTATGAAGGCAGCAGCTGATGGAGGCCGCGTGATCGAGGCAATATGGGGGGTTATGATCACATCTTCCCTTTGCCAGAAGGGGTGTGTGGAAGGAAAAGGTTCTTCCGGCATTACATCCAACATAGCTGAGCGCAATGGGCCGTCTAAGGCTTTTTCCAAGCTTTTCAGGCAGATCAAACTACCACGGCCAACGTTGATGACGCTGGCACCCTTTGGCAGAAGGTTCAGCTTTTTTAGGTTCATCAGTCCAGATGTGGCCTTCGTATGGGGTAACATGCAGACAAGAATGTCACTGCGAGCAAGAAAGGCATCAAGCTGGTTGCCACCAAAGAAAAGGGAAACGCCATTAGCATCCTCAGCGCGCTCACGGCGGCACCAGCCAGCCAAGGGAAAGCCAAAAGGCTTCAACTGTTTTGCTGCCGCTTTACCAAGCTTACCATAACCCATTATGCCAACGCGGTGGTCTTTCGCTGGTTTGTTCCAATGTTGTTGCCAGTTATTGTCGGTTTGCTGTGAAATGAATTCAGGCATCCGGCGCTGCATCATTAAAACCGCCATGGTGACATAAGCCGCCATATCATCAGCTAGTGCTTGATCAGCTAGGCGGTAAACCGGAATATATTCGGGCAAGCTACTGTCGCTTTGGATGCCATCAGTGCCGGCACCCATGCTGAAAATGGCTTTAATATTGGTCTGCTTGGCGATGATGCCCTCATTGGGGTGCCACACCAAGGCATAAGCTGGGCCATCATCCACGGATCCCCAATTAGGCCAAACACGTGCGTCTATATCATCGTCCAAACCATTAAAGGCTTCCAGCCAATATTTTGCAATTCGGCCACCAGGGTGAATAAGAATACGGATTGGCACATTATATCCTTATGGCACTGATGAAGCGAGTGTATCATGGTGACTGCCGATGAGGCTGCGCAAATAAAAGCTGATATCAGCCCTGTTTTTAAAGCCTGCGGTGGCGGCGGCCTTTTCAAAAACCCCTGCGGGTTGGTCGGGTGAAGCGGCAAAGCTTTCCAACGTGGCGTGAAAGCCAATTGTAAATACATCAACGTCAGAGCCGAAAGTAACCCGGAAAATGCTATTGGTAACTTGCTGAGTTTGACTAAGATAATTATTTTCCATATTGCGCTGCCGGATAAGCTCTCGGCGCTTGCCGGCAATAGCATGGAACATTTCAATATGGTAAAGTCCAGAGGCATCACTGCTTGCTTTCAGGCTTTTCCATCCCTCAGCGCTTTTGGCGAGGAAACTATGCTGAAAATCAGCTAGGGCATCATAGCGTGGCATGCGGGTGGGGATTTCCCCTGCGGGTTCTAGCAGCATCAGGTCCCAGTGGTCCCCTTGGCTATGTCGCATAATGATGACATTATTATCCTTTTGGCGACGATAGGATTTAACCTGATTAAGCAGCAGCGCCAGATTGCCCGGTGCGGCGCGCAGTAATGTCACGCGGTATGAATTCCCTTTGCTGCCTGATTGAGCGTGGGCAGTAATGGTGGCGGATAATAACAAGCTTAATATTATAGCGAATTGTTTCATCTCGAGCTATCCTTTATCTTGTGGAAGCGGATTGTTTTACTATTGTTTCATTAGCAGGCACCATAGGCGAAATAACGGGTTGGGAAAAGCAGTAAGCGTATCAAACAGATGTGATTTTCAATAAATTTAAAAAATCCACTTTGACCGCTTGCAATTTGTGCTTTCTGGCTTTATGTTCCGCGCCTCGAATCAAGAAGTTCACAGATGTGGTGGATTTCAGCCAATTATACCATCAAGCCTAAGGCAGGAATGGTTGGTTAGATCAAATGTTTAAGGACTAGAACAATGGCTGTTCCTAAGAGAAAAGTTTCCCCATCCCGTCGTAATAATAGGCGGTCACATGATGCTTTGACACCGGTAAATTACCAGGAAGATCAGCACACAGGTGAATTTAAGCTTCGCCACCACATCGACCTGAAGTCAGGCATGTATCGTGGTCGTCAAATTCTTGAGCCTAAAAGCGAATTCTAAGGCTAGGGTTAAAATAATTTTGAAAGGGCGGAAACTGGCTGGTTTCTGCCTTTTTTATGCTGTTCACCGTTATATTTTAGTGAGTGTTTTCTAGGCTTTTTGCCAGAAAGGCCCTGGATTTTAATGGGTATCTAAGCTTTAAAGAGCACAGATTATTATTTCGGTGATTATGTCGCTTTATTAAAACCCATAAAATATTTCAATATTTCAGATGTTTTGGTTGAGATTGATGCAGATGATCGCATGAGGCCCTTGAAAGTTGGTCAATGCTTTTAGGCAGTATTAAGCTGAGGTTTATGGCTTTTACAAATTCGAATCAGCTGCGGATAATATTTTGCAGAGAATAAGCAAATAGAGGTTTTAAGCCGGCTAATAAATTGCTATTGCCCCACAAACGACCCCGGCGATCCGTAAGCTGTCTGCTTCTGCATTATCAGGCATGTCAGCTTTATACCAAATATCTAAGGGTTGATAGGGCAGGGGCTGGTGCACAGCATTATTGGACCGTGGCATCAACCAATAGTGGCCGTCTATTTTTTCTAATTGTTTTAAAGTGGTCTCAAAGTCGCCATCTGCATTGCGCCGCTGGGCGATCACTAACATATTAGGCACCACTGGGCGGTTCATTCGGGTATGGGTGATGGGGTCACGAACAAATATTGTCGACCCTTCTGGCAGTATCATATCCATACTATCACCGCGCACTTCAAGTGCTATTAGGCCTTTTTCACCACGCAGGGCTTCGGGCAAATTTGCCTTTTGTCTATCAGGCCAAGGGATTTCATTGTTCTCGCACCAGCTGCCTGCCTGAACGTAACCACTTATCATCAGCTCTTGTTCGGCATTTTGGCTTTTTGTGTTGCCGTGAAGGCCAGCAAGAACAAGAATTTCAGTTGGGTCTATTTGGTACTTAGTTTGGTAAAAATGGGCCAGTGCCTGCGCTTTGTCTTGGGGTAGATATTCTCGGGTGAAACGGTCCTCAAGATGCTGATACCCGCTGCCTGTGGCATAGCCCAATGCAGAGGCAAGCTCCCGTACTGACGCATGGGTGTTTAAGCGCAGATTCCGCAATTGTTCTGATATGTATGAACGCTCCATGCGTACACTATAGCAGCTTTGTACGCAATAATCAAAAGAAATAGCTTGAATATTGTACGTATTAAACGTACAAGTTTGTATGATTTGATCTAAATTTATACTTGTAATGAATAGGGGGTTATCTTGTCGCGTAAGCAGTTATCTACTTTTAATACAACTAATGCATCTCTGGATGAATGGACGCCGTATCAAGTTGAGGCTTTCCTTGTGGAGGCCACATGGACCTTGCGACGATTGCCCGATAAAGAAAGAGCGTGGGTTTATGGTTCCACTGTTATGTGGCCGGCCATGGCCCCAAACGGTTTTGAAGGCTATGGCAGGGGAGATATAACAAGCTTTCAGCAACGGCGCAGAACAGCGCCGACGCCCAAACAAATTGATAACTACCAACCAATACTCGATTGGCTGCAATGGTTGCCTGATGTAACAGACCGCCGGGTCTTATTTTGGGCCACATGGCACTTGGGCGGCATGGCGCGCGTCTGTGAGCGAGAAGCATTGCCCTGGGCAAAGGTACGGGCAAGTATGGGAGTGCGACCTGGAGCACGCGGTTATAGTCGTTGGTCGCTTAAACGTCGGCATAGCTCTTCACTGCTATTCATTGCAAAAATTCTAGATAATAAAGAAGTATTATAGTTTAATTTGTTTAATATCTAAAATTACACTTGACAGGAGCACCGCTATGGCCTAATTTGCACCTCATCGATTGACAAGATGGATTTTTACACCCTGACGCCAAAAACTGGTGCTCAGGGTTTCTTTTTGTCTTGAATTTTTATCAAATTTCCAGAGGTGATTATGGCTCGAAAAGCGCGGTTCGGCACGGGTAAGCGTGCGATGTTTTTAGAAGGCTTGCGTGTGGGCATGAGCATATCAGCTGCAGCTAAGCGTATCCGTGTTGCCAGACCGACTGTTTACTATTACCGAGACCGCGATGTTGAATTTGCTAGCGACTGGGAAGCCGCCATTGAAGATGGTACCGACCGTTTGGAAGATGAAGCTTTTCGCCGCGCTCTCGAAGGTGTTGAAAAACCTGTTTATTACCAAGGTAAAGCCATTGGCCGTGTGCGGGATTATTCAGACAGCTTGCTGATGTTCATGCTACGGGCTCGCAGAGGTGAAAAATTTAGGGAAGCTCATAAAAATGACCCAAAATCTGCCATCAATGTCGACGCGGCTCGCGCTGCCCTTGTCAGTAAGCTCCTTCCGCAAGAAGACGAAGAAAGCACAGCAGAAAATCTTAGCGAAACTGACTGAAGCAGAGGCCTCTATATTATTATATGAATGGGCCTTTTGGGCGCGGGATAATCAGCTAGCGCCAAGGGGGGATTGGACCAATTGGCTGATACTCGCGGGTCGGGGCTTTGGCAAAACCCGCACAGGGGCTGAATGGGTAAGGGCTCTGGTTGAAACTGGACAAGCCAATCGCATTGCCCTTGTGGCCCCAACGGCTGCCGATGCCCGCGATATTATGGTCGAAGGCGAAAGCGGCATTTTGGCTATATCACCGCCTTGGTCCAAGCCATCCTATGAGCCTTCAAAAAGGCGCATAACATGGCCGTGCGGCGCGGTTGCTATGTTATTTTCTGCCGATGAGCCAGAGCGTCTGCGTGGGCCCCAGCATGATGCGGCTTGGTGCGACGAGCTTTGCGCGTGGCGTTACGGTGAAGCCGCGTGGGATATGCTATCCTTTGGCTTACGGCTTGGGCACCACCCACGCAGCTGCATAACGACAACACCTAAGCCAACAGCGCTACTGAAGCGTTTGATGGCCAGTGCGGCAACCGAAGTAACTAGGGGCACAACCTATGACAATTTGGATAACCTCGCGGCTCCTTTTCGCCAGATTATTGCGGCCTATGAAGGTACCCGCTTAGGCAGGCAGGAGCTGAATGCTGAAATATTGGCTGACCTGCCCGGGGCGCTATGGAGCCGGGCGGGCTTGGACAAAAACCGAGCTCAAAAAGCGCCATCCCTAACCCGTATTGTGGTGGCGGTGGACCCCCCGGTGACAAGCGGTGAAAAGGCTGATGAGTGCGGCATTATTGTTGTGGGTCTAGATGTAAACAGAAAAGCCTATGTAATCGCTGATATCAGTGCACAGGGCTTAAGCCCGCAAGCATGGGCGGAGCGGGCGGTGGCAGCCTACCATCATTACCAAGCCGACCGGATAGTGGCGGAGGTCAACCAAGGCGGCGATATGGTGGAAACAATCATCCGCCAAGTGGATAGCGCTGTTTCTTATCGCAGCGTTCGGGCATCGCGCGGCAAGGTAACCCGGGCAGAGCCCATATCGGCACTTTATGAAAAGGGCAAGGTCTGTCATGTGGGCGCTATGACCATATTGGAAGATCAAATGTGCGCTTTCACCAGTGACTTTGATAAGGCCCGGATGGGTTATAGCCCTGACCGGGTTGATGCGCTCGTTTGGGCGTTAACAGACTTAATGATCAATAGCGCACCAACCGGTGCCCTTCGTAAACTATAAGGAAATAAGCATGAATGGTCTGCCAAGGTTTTTTAGTAAATTACGAAGCCGCAAAAGTAGTAGCAGCGAAAGTAAAGCCGCACCAAAGGGGCCAATTTTTCAAACTGTTGGACCGGGGCAAGCAAAAACGACCCCCCGCCAATATGATCGCTTGGCTGAAGAAGGCTACCGCCAAAATGTTATCGGTTACCGCGCCATAAATCTGATAGCACGGGGGGTATCTAGCGTACCCTTAGTGCTAGAGCAGGGCGGTAAACGCATGAGCGACCATCCTTTGCTTGATTTGTTGGCGACGCCAAACCCCACCCTGCGTGGGCGGTCATTCCTCTATCATCTGGTTGGGCATTATTTGATTGCGGGCAATGCTTATATTGTCGCGGCGGGGCCAAACCGGTCGCCGAAAGAGCTGTGGCTGATGCGCCCCGATAGCATGCAGGTGATTGAAGGGGTTGACGGCACTCCGGCTGGTTATCGGCAGTCATCAGGGGGTAAAAAGCGCGACTTTGCGGCGGAAAATATCCTGCATTGGCGATCATTTAACCCACTGAATGATTGGTACGGCATGGCGCCACTGGAAGCCGCCGCTATCAGTGTTGATAGCCATAACGAAGGCAGTCGCTGGAACCTAGCGCTGATTCAAAATGGCGGTCGGCCCACCGGGGCGCTCTACCAGGAAAGTGCGGACGCAACGCTAACCGACAGCCAGTTTGAGCGCTTAAAACAGGAAGTGGGCGACGCTTACAGTGGCAGCCGCAATGCGGGTCGACCGTTGCTTTTGGAAGGGGGACTAAAATGGCAGGAAATGAGCTTAAGTCCTAGTGATATGGATTGGGCATCGGGCAAAAATATGACGGCGCGGGAAATTGCCACTGCCTTTGGGGTGCCGCCGCAAATGATAGGTATTCCTGATAGTCAAACCTATAATAATTACGGCGAAGCACGACTGAGCCTCTATGAGGATACGGTCATCCCTTTGGCGCAAGACTTACTGTCCTGCCTCAATGGCTGGCTGACACCGCTCTATGGTGGCGACCTCGGACTTAAGCTTGACTTAGAAGGCTTGCCAGCACTGGAAATTAAGCGCGAACGCTTGTTCCGGCGATTAAGCGGGGCAAGTTTTATGACTGACGCTGAAAAACGCTTGGCCGCAGGCCTTAGTGAGGAGGCAAAAATATGAAGTCCCATATCGTTAAGCTAGACGCTGCTTTGGTGCTGAAAAATTGGGATAAGATTGTCACAGGCACCAAAGATGCGCCCGCGTGGAATAAGCGCAAAAAAGCCGCTAAGGACAAGGTTGATGCTGCTATGCTGGCGGAGATGCAGAAAATACAGGATGCTGCGCTCAAGAAATTCATAAATTCGGGTAAAATCGGCTGGGCCCGCAAAAGAGTGGGCGGTAACCTGAAATGGGCGCTGACGGAAAAAGATACCGGCACTGAAATCCTCAGCTTAAACGGTAAAGCAATTGTCGACGGTCTGGCCGGGGTGAATGTTGCTTTTCCTCTGGTTCAAGCTCAGGCGCATATTTTTGATCTGGAAGGGAAAATCGAACATCTCTATAAAGATACATCGAACAACGTGACCATTGGTATTGGTCATATGCTGGCGAATGTAGACAAAGCATTGGAATTGCATGAAAATGGCACGCCTTTTTTGGCGAGAGAAAAAATCATCCGGAGATTGCCAAAGGACTTAGATGAAATAGATTCCTTTCAAGTGAACAATCCGTCTAATTCACTTGGAGAAAGACAGTATTTGATTTTTGAAAAAGACGAGAAAGTTGATCGCACACAGGTGCGGGCTGATTTTGAAAGCGTTGAAGTAATAACTGGAGGGAAGGACAAGAAAGCTTCATTTTATAAAGACCTCTCAAAAACGAAACTAAGCAATAGCAGCATGTTAAGTCTTTTTGCCAAGGAACTGCCAAGCTTTTTGAAAGTTGCTAGACAGCGTTTTCCGCTGATGTCAAGCTACCCTCCTGAAGTGCAAATTGTTTTGTTGGATTTCGCGTTTAATCTTAAACGTAAGAGTTTTTCACGAGGTGTATTTGGTAAGTTTTTTGCGGCTATCGACAACCGCGATTGGAAGCGCATGTCTAAGGAGAGCAGCCGTAAGGGAGAAAATGGAGAAAAACTTGGGGATCGTAATGATGCGACTGTACTAATATTGAAGGGTGCTATTAAACGGGAGCCCTATTTCTACAAAAAAGGTATGTCTAGGCAATTGCGAGTGATTGGGGATCTGAAATAAAATCCCATACTTAAGCTATATTAGTTCAGACATGATCTGACAGTCGTTGCAATTAAAAAGGGTTGCAAGGATGTGAGTTACCGATTTTGATGTTGGTGTTGAATCAACCATCAAAACCAAAGAGGTAACTCACATGTTAAATTCTAATGACAGAATC
>JAJFIS010000028.1 GCA_021774735.1 Alphaproteobacteria bacterium
CATCGCTTGACGGAGCCACCCCGCATGAGGCTTACTGGCAATCACGAAACGAGATTGAAATACTAGAACTGGCAGCATAACATAAAATGGATACACCTTAATTTAGCTGCCAACCTGTCCAAACAAACAGGACCACCTCATGATTTACCTGCTTTTATTTCAGATAAATGTTTGTCATCTACGAACAACTTTAATTTTCGAAAGCGCCCATACCCACCTTTGTCACGACTGACAATAATTTTCATATCATTCTTTCCTCATTCCCATTCAATGGTGCCGGGGGGTTTGCTGGTTATATCATATACCACCCGGTTAATGCCGCGCACTTCATTAATGATGCGCGTGGCGACGCGGCCCAAAAATTCATGGGGGAATGGATAATAGTCCGCGGTCATGCCGTCCGTACTGTTCACGGCGCGGATGGCGCAGACATGGTCATATGTGCGGGCATCACCCATAACGCCGACAGTTTTCACCGGCAGTAACACGGCAAAGGCTTGCCAAATGCTGTCATAAAGCCCAGCCTTGCGAATCTCATCCAGATATATTGCATCGGCCTTGCGCAGAATATCGGCTTTCTCGCGGGTTATTTCACCCGGGATGCGGATGGCAAGCCCCGGCCCGGGAAAAGGATGCCGGGCAACAAAGTCTTCATGCAGGCCTAGCTCTCGGCCAAGGATGCGCACTTCATCCTTGAACAGTTCGCGTAGCGGCTCAACAAGGTCCATTTTCATCCGCGCTGGCAAACCGCCGACATTATGGTGCGATTTTATCGTCACGCTCGGCCCCCCAATGAAGGAAACAGATTCGATAACATCCGGGTACAGTGTCCCTTGCGCCAGAAAATCAGCGCCGCCAATGTTACGGGCTTCTTCGTCAAAAACATCGATGAAAAGCTTACCGATAATTTTGCGCTTCTTCTCAGGGTCGGTCACGCCAGCGAGTTCGCCGAGAAAAAGCGCTGACGCATCTCGGTGGATAAGATTGATGTGATAATGTTCGCGGAACAGGCTGATAACCTGCTCGCTCTCGCCCGCCCGCATCAAGCCATGATCAACATAAACACAAGTGAGCTGGTCGCCGATGGCTTCATGCAGCATCACCGCCACCACCGAGCTATCCACCCCGCCTGATAGACCACAGATAACGCGCTTATTGCCCACTTGAGCGCGGATCTCAGCAATTTTGGTGTCGCGGAAGCTGGCCATGGTCCAATCCCCGGCACAGCCACAAATATTGCGCACAAAATTAGACAGTAATGCTGCACCGTCCGGCGTATGAACCACTTCAGGGTGGAACTGAACCGCATAATAGCGCTTGGCCTCATTGGCAATGGCGGCGAACGGCGCCCCTTCACTGGTGGCTACAATATCAAAGCCATCCGGCAATGCATCCACCCGGTCGCCGTGGCTCATCCATACCTGATAGTCAGCGCCAACTGTCCATACGCCCTCGAACAAAGCACAGTCGGCTTTGATCGTTACTTCTGCACGACCAAATTCCTGGTGGTCAGATGTTGCAACGCTGCCGCCAAGCTGCTCCACCATTGTCTGCTGACCGTAACATATGCCGAGCACAGGCACCCCGAGCTGCCAAATGGCGTCTGGTGCGCGGGGCGTATCAGCGTGAGTAACAGAGGCGGGACCACCCGATAATATAATACCAGTTGGCTTAAAATCCGCGATCATATCCGCCGCTAAATGAAAGGGGACAATTTCGCTGTAAACCCCGGTTTCCCGCACGCGCCTTGCAATCAGCTGAGTAACCTGCGACCCGAAATCAATAATGAGAATTTTGTCACTCATGGCTTACGTCCTGTGCTTCATCTATAAGCGTTGGGCTATAACAACAAACGGCGAACTGTTGTCCGCCGCATGTTTCATTATTCTTTGGCCGGTTCTACCGTCCTAATATGCAGCTCACGCAGCTGTTTCATCTCAACCTCGCTTGGGGCCTGCATCATCAGATCTTCGGCTTTTTGGTTCATCGGGAACAGAATAACCTCGCGGATATTCGGCTCATCAGCCAGCAACATCACCATGCGGTCAACGCCCGGTGCCAAGCCACCGTGCGGCGGTGCGCCGTAACGGAAGGCATTTAACATGCCGCCAAATTCTTTCTCAACCACATCAGCGCCGTAACCCGCCATGCCAAAAGCTTTCAGCATAATATCAGGTCTATGGTTCCGGATAGCCCCTGATGACAACTCAATACCATTACAAACAATGTCATATTGATAGGCCAGAATATCAAGCGGATCCATGGTCTCAAGCGCTTCCATACCCCCTTGAGGCATGGAGAATGGATTGTGAGAAAAGTCGATTTTCTTCGCATCTTCGTCATATTCGAACATCGGATAATCAACGATCCAGCAGAATTTAAACTCGTCGTCCTTGATCAGTTCTAATTGCGCGCCAACTTCATTACGGGCAACACCGGCCAGCTTGGCGGCTCCGGCTTCCTTATCACAGGCGAAGAAAACGCCGTCGGTTGGGCCTAAGCCAAGCTGCTCGATAAGGGCGTTCGTGCGCTCTTCCCCGAGGTTTTTAGCGATAGGTCCGCTTGGCACACCTTCTTTGATATTGATATAGCCAAGGCCAGCGTAACCTTCACGCTTCGACCAATCATTCATTTTATCGAAGAAGCTGCGCGCCTTAGCACCCGCTCCGGGGGCTGGAATAGCGCGAACACAAGCGCCGCCTTCAACCATACGGGCAAAAATACCAAAGCCAGAATCCCGGAAAATTTCTGTAACATCTTGAATTTCAATCGGGTTTCGCAAATCAGGTTTATCACTGCCGTATTTCAGCATAGACGTTTTATATGCAATGCGCGGGAATGGTGCTTCGGTTACTTTCTTGGTCGAAAATTCATTAAAGATACCAACCATAACTGGCTCGATGGCATTAAAGACATCATCCTGAGTTACAAAACTCATTTCAACATCAAGCTGGTAAAATTCACCGGGGCTGCGATCAGCGCGGGCATCTTCATCGCGGAAGCATGGCGCAATTTGGAAATATTTATCAAAGCCCGATACCATAATCAGCTGCTTAAATTGCTGTGGTGCTTGGGGGAGTGCATAAAATTTACCAGGGTGTTGACGGGCGGGCACTAAAAAGTCCCGCGCGCCTTCTGGGCTAGAAGCGGTCAAAATCGGTGTCTGAAACTCTGTGAAGCCACTATCGGTCATCCGGCGACGGATTGAGCTGATAACACCAGCGCGCAGCAAAATATTTTTGTGCAGGCGTTCGCGGCGAAGGTCCAAAAAGCGATACTTTAAGCGAATATCTTCTGGGTATTCCGTGTCCCCGAAAACAGGCATTGGCAGCTCTTGCGCTGCTGATTGCACTTCCAGCTCATCGATATAAATCTCAATATCACCTGTAGCCAGATCACTGTTCTCGGTTTCAGCTGTGCGGTCTTTAACTCGGCCAGTTACTGTGATAACACTTTCAGCCCGAATGTCTTCAGCCGCAGCAAAAGCGGCGCTATCAGTATCAAACACGCATTGGGTCATGCCATAATTATCACGAAGGTCAATAAACAAAAGACCGCCGTGATCGCGTTTGCGGTGTACCCAACCAGAAAGACGGACGGTTTCCCCTACGTGACCTTTTCTAAGATCGTTACAGCTATGTGACCGGAAGACGTGCATTGTCCTAAAAACCCTTTAAATTTTGCTATCACTATCAACAGTGTTTGGGGCGGGAAAAGCGCATGAAAGGCCCCATTTGTCAAGAGAATGTCACATCTATAGCTGTCTTTTGATGACGTGGCGACTTTTTACCTGTATGAGGTCCCTTAAGTAAGATTGTAAGGACCCCTTTATGCACCCCATTACCAGCACCGAAGAACTGAATGAAATATGCGAACGTTTAAAGACTGCGGACTTTGTTACAGTTGACACAGAGTTTCTTCGGGTTAGCACTTATTACGCCAAATTATGCCTTGTTCAACTAGCCGATGATGATGGTGCTTTTGCCGTGGACCCACTTGCTCAGAACATCGATTTAAGCGCCTTGTGGGATCTGATGCGGGATCAATCTGTTCTCAAAATATTTCACGCTTGCCGGCAAGATTTCGAAATATTTTTTAAGGAAATGGGGGAAATTCCAACACCTTTCTTCGACACTCAATTAGCAGCAATGGTATGCGGATATGGCGATTCGGTGGGGTATGAGACGCTTGTGAACAAAATTGCGAAGTCATCGCTTGATAAATCCGCCCGCTATACCGATTGGTCTAGGCGGCCCCTCGCGGACACCCAAATTGAATATGCCCTCGGTGATGTTACCCATTTGCGCACCATTTACCGCAAGTTGGCGTCTGAACTGGCTGAAAATAATCGCACTGAATGGTTAAGCGAAGAGCTGGCTATTTTGCATAACCCAAAAACATATGTTGTTGAACCATCAGAGGCATGGCAACGCATCAAAGTTAGGACCAATCGGCCACGTTTTCTGGGTATATTGCAAGAATTAGCAGCATGGCGCGAAAGAGATGCCATACGCAGAGATATGCCAAGAGGCCGGGTTGCCAAAGACGAAACCCTGCTTGAGATAGCGGCTCATCCACCGAAAAACTCAGATGCGCTAGATAAAATTCGCGGCCTTAGTCGCAATTTTGGCCGCTCCAAAGGCGGGCAGATGATGTTGGAGGCCGTTGAACGTGGGCTGAATATTCCCGATGATGAATTACCCAAGGTTTCGCGCTCAAAAGCCCGTCCACCAACGCCGCCGATGGCTGATTTATTGAAAGTTCTGCTCAAAATTCGCTGTCAGGAAGCCGGAGTTGCTTCCCGCATTGTTGCCAATAGCGGTGAGATTGAAGCTTTTGCAGCGGAGCCCCATAAAGATTTTCGGTTCACAGAAGGTTGGCGGCACGATATTTTTGGCAGCGACGCCGCAGAAATGTTGGCAGGCGAATTGGCCCTCGGCTCAAATGGCGGTCAAATAGCTGTTGTGGCTGTAGCACACGAGATTAATGATCAAAATACTGGGGAAATTATCACCGACAGCGTCTAAATTATGTGCGCTTTACTGACCATTAGACAACACTCGATTTTTGGCGCCCACAAGCCGTGCGAGCTCTTTTAAGCGTTTCGCCACCACATCGCCCATTAAGTTGGTGAAGCGCTCGGACGCTTGCAAGCTAACCATTTTACCATCATAGCTCAGCTCGCATTCTTCGAGCAGAGACAAGGTACCCGCTGATATACGCTGGGCGAGCCGTAAACCAGACCCTAGCACCCGGGCGCGCTGTACTTCATCTGCTTCTAATTGGTAAAGGCTGTGGCGAATGGGCGAGCTTTCAATTTCTGCGCCGTAAGCCTGATTAAGAACCAGACCAACAAAGCTTCGACCTTTATGCCCTACGCCAACAAAATGGCCGTGGAGCGCTTGTTCAACGGCATAGCTTGAGCGAAAATCAGGATGGGCACGCCATGCAATATCGCTTAAATAACAAGCCGCTAAATGCAGACGCTCTTCACTTTTAGAGTAGGACCCCGGCATTCCTGCCAGCAGTGGTCTGGTCCAAGCGTAAAGTTTATCAGCATGCTCGGGAAAGCGGCTACGTTCTTCCGCTAAGGCACGGCAGCTAAAAATGAATGGGTCTTCTTTCTGCTGACGTTCCGTGAGCGACCGATATAGAACCCCTTCCCTTACTCCATAAGAAGAGACCACCAAAGATGAAAATTTAAGCTTTTTGATAAGCTCATCCAAAATGATACCCGCGAGCGGCAAAACATTACGCCGTCGGCTGGGAATATTGGCCGCATAGGGTATATCGCGCGGGCGAAGCACAGAAAGCACCTTTAAGTAACGCTGCATATCTTTGCGCTGAATGCGGTAGCCATGCAAAATTTGTAAAGGCTCCTGCTTTTCCCGCAGTAAAAGCCGGGAAATATTACGCCATGCCCCGCCGACCATATACATTTCACTGCGCGCGCATTTATCAAGCCAATCTATTTTGTTAAACTCAGTTGCCACATAAGCCCGTGCTGCGCTATAATCTTTGCCGAACATGCTATCGAGCATCAAAGGGCCAATAGGCAGACTGACCCGCTCATGAACACGTCGACGGCTAATGCGGACAAGCTCCAAGCTACCACCACCAAGATCCCCTACCAAGCCTTTGGCCGCTGGAGCTCCACAAAAAACACCTTGTGCCGCCAGTTCTGCTTCCTCATTGCCGCTAATAACCTGAACAGTGAAGCCTGTTTCTGCCTCTACTTTAGCAACAAATTCTCTGCCGTTCTTCGCATCGCGCACTGCGGAAGTGGCAAGCACCGTTATATCTGTCACGCCGAGAGTGTCTGCAACAAGGCGAAAGCGCTTCAAAGATACCCGAGCCATTTTCATTGCAGCATTCCCGAGCAGACCCGTCTCACCAAGGTCGCGCCCAAGTCCGCAGAGGACTTTTTCGTTAAAAATAGGTTCCGGCACCCGCTTATTGCCCGAGAAGACAACAAGTCGAACAGAGTTAGAACCTATATCCAAAACGCCTTTAAGAATATCCCCCAGCTGATTGATATTTCTGTCATTATTTAATTTATTAGTTACAATATTTTCTTTCAAATTAGCCACCATCATTCCTCCCCCTGATATGAGATAAGAGGTTCTAGGGGCTCTTCCCGTCGCAGCGCCTTTCCACGGCCAGACATCGAAGGATTTGTCATAAAATAATCATGAGCGAAAAAGGCCTTGTCTTTAGGTGGCGTTGTTAGCCGCTGATAAGTGCCATCACTGTTCATCGACCATGACTGGCTATTGTCGAGAAGATTTGCCGCCATCACCTGCCCCATAATTTGACCATGTACGGTTTCTGTCTCTACTGGTACCATGACCTCAATTCGGCGGTCGAAATTACGCGGCATCCAATCAGCGCTAGAGATAAATACCTTTGCATTGTCCGATGGCAGTCCAAAACCATTGCCAAAGCATATTATACGGGCATGTTCAAGAAAACGACCAACGATAGATTTCACACGGATGTTTTCGCTTAGGCCTTTAATGCCTGGCCTCAACGTACATATACCACGAACCACCAGATCAATTTGCACCCCCGCGAGAGACGCTTCATAAAGTTTATCAATGATCTCAGGGTCAAGCAGACTGTTTAACTTTGCCCAAATGGCAGCAGGCTCGCCAGCCACAGCATGAGAGATTTCAGTATCAATTAATCTTATCAGATCATCCCGCATCGTAAAAGGCGACATGGATAATTTTTCAAGGTTTGATGGCTCAACATAGCCTGTGATATAATTAAAAAGACAATTTAGGTCTTTGGCTAATGCCTCATCTGCGGTGAAAAAAGATAGATCAGTATAAATTTTAGCCGTTACGGGATGGTAGTTACCCGTGCCAAAATGCGAGTATGTAACGAGTTTTCGCCCCTCACGGCGCATCACCATTGATGCTTTTGCATGCGTTTTCATGTGCAAGAAGCCGAAAACCACTTGTACGCCTGCCCGCTCTAGGTCCCGTGCCCATTTAATGTTTTGGGCTTCGTCAAAGCGCGCTTTCAGCTCCACCACAGCGGTGACTGATTTACCAGCTTCCGCAGCTTCAATTAGTGCGCGAATAATGGATGATTGAGAGCCCGCTCGGTAAAGCGTTTGTTTGATGGCAACAACATTCGGGTCTTGGGCAGCTTGGCGTAAAAATTGGTGAACCACATCAAAGGATTCGTAAGGATGATGAACGACAAAATCTTTGGCTTTTATGGCTTCAAAAATATCACCGCCGAAATCCCTCACTCTTTCCGGGTAACGTGGGTTATACGGCGTAAATTTTAAATCTGGGAAGTCACTTACAATCAATTGGCTGGTTTCATTAATGCCTAAGATGCCATCAACCACAACAACCGATTCTTCTCGCGCATCAAGCTGCTCTATCAGCATTGCCTTTAAATCTAAGGGCATAGCGGTATCTAACTTAAGGCGAATGACCTGACCGCGCCGACGGCGTTTGAGTGCGCTTTCATACAGCCTCACTAAATCCTCAGCCTCTTCTTCCACCTCAATATCGCTGTCGCGCAAAATCCTAAAAACGCCGCAGCCTTCAACTTCATACCCGGGGAATAATTGATCCAAAAACAGCTCTAACAGCCGCTCCAGACTTATGAAACGCACACCTTCACCTGGTAATCTAATAAAACGCTGCACCTGGTGGGGAACTGGTAATAAAGCAACAAATTTTTTATTGTTGGTAAGACTGCTTAATTGCAGCACCATGGTAAAGCCCATGTTTGGTATAAAGGGAAATGGATGAGCAGGGTCAACAGCAAGCGGTGTTAAAACCGGGAAAACCTCAGCGAGGAAATAATTTTCCAACCAATCGCGTTCATCCGCACTAATATCATCCGTTCCAAGGATATGGATATTATTTTCACCAAGCTCCCGCAACAACTCTTTCCATGTGCTTTGCTGTTGCTGAATAAGGATATCAGCCATTTCATTAACACGGTCGAGCTGCTGTGATGGGGTAAGGCCATCATTGGAAAGGCTATCAATACCAGCATCAATTTGGCCTCGTAAGCCAGCTACCCGCACCATAAAAAATTCGTCTAAATTATTGCCTGATATTGACAGGAAACGTAGACGCTCAAGAATGGGATAACGAGAGTTTTCTGCTTCTTCTAACACCCGCATATTAAAATGCAGCCAGCTCATTTCCCTGTTCAAAAAACGCTCTTGGGGGCTAAAGTCCTGCACCGTCTTAGCCAAACTATGAAGATCGTTTGGCATTTTACTTAATAAGCTTTCTGTTCATTTCATATTTCCCAAGCCCTAGAATGAATATATCTCTTATATTGATTGTGCCACACTATCAGAAGATAGCTCGTTTAACACATCCCTCGCCAATGGTTTTGTTAAACGCCTACCCTTACTTAAAGCCTGACTATCTAACATTTCAACAAAGTCGTGGATTGCGGCATACCTTCGTTCAATCCGCAGTATAATATAATCAATCACACTAGGGTCAAGGCGTAACTGCCTATCAGACATAAGTTTTGAAAGAACAGATTTCATCAAAACATCATCAGGTTCTTCGATATGGAACAAAGGTATTGTTGCTAAACGAGACTTCAGATCAGGAAGGCTGACCTGCCATCTATTTGGCTCACACCTAGCCACCAACAGCATCGACCCACCGGTTTCACGGGTCCAATTATATAAATGGAAAAGCCTTTCTTGGCAATTTTCACATGATACATATAATTCTGCATCATCCACAATAACATGCAAACCCTCTGCCCAACTATCCGTGGCAAGGGATGCAATATGCACAGCATTTGATTTTTGTTGCCAAATAAATGCTAGGTGACTTTTCCCTGCTCCTTCTGGGCCAATGAGTGCCGCAATGTTTGCAGGCCAATTCGGCCAGCGCTCAATTGCGCCGTAAGCTTGCTCGTTGCTTGTTGTAACGATAAAATCTTCTGCCGCATTTGACGCATGATGGTTGAACGGCATAGGTATCTGGTCTTTGTGCATCAGGAGGCAGTTTCCTTAACAATTGGCGTTTCATCTGTATCTTCAATATTATCATTTGGGAGATCACCCTCATTAGAATCATCATTTATATCATCGTCTTGGTAATGATCTAAATATTGAGCGATCCAGAAACGCACCATAACTGCAATCGCCGCAGCAGCCGGAACCGCAATCAACACGCCGACAAAGCCCATTATTTCACTGCCTGCAAAAACCGCAAATAATACCCAAACTGGGTGCAGGCCAACTCGGTCTCCCACTAATTTGGGGGTCAAATAGCCCCCTTCGATAATTTGAACTACGCCGTAAACCATGCCCACTTGCGCAAGTTCCCAGCCAAAGCCCCATTGGTCATAGCCAATAAGCAGGGCAATGACCGCCGCGATAACCGCTCCAATGAAAGGCACAAAGGCCATAATACCGGCAAGCACTCCAAGGAGAAGCGCGAATTTTAACCCAACGATTGACCAACCAATGGCATAAAGAACACCCATGACGAGGCTGACTAAGATTTGACCGCGCACAAAGCCCGCGAGGACCGTATCAATTTTACGGGCTTGATCGCGGATGATATCGCCACCAGATGAAGGCAACCAACTATTGGCCTTCGCGACGATCAGATCCCAGTCGCGCAGTAAATAAAAGGCAACCACGGGTGAAATGATCATTAAAGTTAATATGTTAAATATAGCCAAGCCACTTTTTAGAAGGTCCCCAGCAGCGGCGTTCAATCGCCCCAGCGCATCTTGCATAACGTTTGTAACAACGCCGTCAGCGCCACCTTCAACGTCCATATCCAAGCTATCGGTGATGGACCGCAATATTTCTTCTAACCATGGTTTGATGCTTGCAATGGCTTTGGGCAGAGTTTCCACAGCTGATGCCAATTGACCCTGCATGATCGGCCATAGAGCGACAAAAATCCCTACGATACCAAGGAAGAAAAAAGCAATGACAAGAGCAGCAGCAATACCGCGTGGGATACGGATAGCCTCCAATTTATCAGTGACAGGGTCGAGGAAATAAGCAACGGCCAAACCGAACAAAAACGGCAGTAGAACGCCGCGCGTTAGGTAGAAAAACACCCCTGCGCATATTAATAATACCCATATTGACCAACGTTTCATAGCCTACTCCTCCCAATCAATAAACCTTGATGCTCAATCTTGCTTTAAAGCCACCCGCATGCCAAGCATTTCATCTAAGGCAACTCGGTAACCCTCTTGACGCAGCGCGGAATAAAGCTGTTCATTTGTCCCACTGAATGTAATTTTAAAGTAGCTCAATGGCACACCAATGCTAATAGCCTCTACCCTATTTACAAGCGCCAGTTCCGAAATCATCGACTGAAATTGCGTTAGGTTGGTGTAATCTGGCGTATCAACCGTGATGACAACTTCTCCAAAGTCTTGCTGGAATATTTGCAAGTCTGCTCGGTAAAAATTGTCAACCCGCCCTAAGCATTGTTTTAAAACACTCAATTGAAGGTCGCGCACCGTTTCGCCCTTTAAGGCCCTTATAATGCCACTGCTTTCACTATTACCACCCTTCAAGCTGCATGAATAATTAAGCGTTAACATCTCATAACGATCAATGGGAACAATTTCAGTCAATAATATCAATGAATTCGAGATACCTATGTCAAGTGCAATGCCCTCAAGTGCTCCATGACCATTTGTAGCAATATCGCTAGCTTTCAGCCGAATGCGTTCTTTGAAATTATTTTCTAAAAGATGGTATTTTAGAAGCCTATTTCTACCACCAACTTGGCCTAGCATTCCGGTCAGAGATTCTCGGTTCAAATTGTGCAAGCCATTGCCGTCGCGGTGTAAAAAGCTGAGCATTGATGCCCCTGCACCATCAATGGCATAGGGCACCGAAGCATCATCCAAAAAGGCCCGCACTTGGTCGCCAGCAAAGGCGAAGCTAAAGCTGGCACTATACTCGCCTTTTGATGAGCGTTCATTCTGGATTTCAAAACCACGAATCATATCGTCGAGGACAGTTTTTTCAGGCTCAGGGACGAACATAAGGCTGTCGCTGTCCACTAATTTGGTGAGCAGTGCATACCAGCCCTGCTTTGCCGCCGTTTGCACTGCTCTTGCCCGGGCATCTGCTGATGTTCTACCCTTTTCCTCAACAAAAATATCATAAACCGTGAAATGGTCACGGCTATCAGCTGGCGTAGTTTGTGCCAAAGCCCCACTTCCAATAAGTGATAGACCAAACAAAACTGCAGCCAAACCGGTAAAAAGAGTATTTTTCTGATCAGTAAGCAACATATAGCCTTCATATTTTTGCGCAGCCACACTATAACCGCGCTGTGGTGGGATGAAAGAGCGAAATGATTTTATTCATTGCATCCCGCTGCCATTATTCGCGGGTAAATTTGCCCAAACTATGTCATGTTTAAATGGCTATGCAATGATAGAAGGATGCGGACCCGCTGTGAGTGAAAACACAAAAAGCCAATATACCTATAAAGATGCTGGTGTTGATATCGATGCTGGCGAGTCACTGGTAGAAAAAATTAAGCCCATGGCCGCCAGCACTAGGCGCGCGGGCTCTGACGCCTCCTTAGGTGGCTTCGGCGGGCTATTTGACCTGAAGGCAGCGGGTTACAGCGATCCTATCTTGGTCGCCGCCACTGACGGCGTCGGTACCAAGCTGAAAGTGGCACTGGAAGCCGGTCGCCACGACACCGTTGGCATTGATCTTGTGGCCATGTGCGTTAATGATCTGGTTGTCCAAGGCGCTGAACCTCTATTGTTCCTAGACTATATGGCAACGGGCCACCTAGAGGTTGACCAAATGGCAAGCGTTGTCAGTGGCATCGCCGAAGGCTGTCGCCAATCAGGTTCTGTGTTAATCGGCGGCGAAACCGCTGAAATGCCCGGCATGTATTCGGGCGGGGACTATGACCTCGCAGGTTTCTCAGTTGGTGCGGCAGAGCGCGGCACCTTGCTTGATGGCGCACATGTCAAAGACGGCGATGTCCTCATCGGTCTCACCTCCTCGGGCATTCATTCAAACGGCTATTCACTGGTGCGTCGGTTAGTGGATGATCATAAGCTTAGCTACAATGACCCTGCCCCCTTTGATTTGGATAATACGCTCGGCGAGGCCCTGCTAGCACCGACAAAAATTTATGTGAAAAGCTGCTTAAGCGCCATTAAAGCCGGTAAAATCCATGCACTTTGCCATGTAACCGGCGGTGGCTTCCTAGAAAATCTACCGCGCATACTGCCAAAAGGTACCCGCGCCAACATCAATGCCGATGCGTGGAACCTACCACCCGTTTTTGCATGGCTGCAGCATATGGGCGGCATAGCAACGGCTGAAATGGCGCGTACTTTCAACTGCGGCATGGGCATGGTTGTAGTGGCTAGCCCAAACAAAGTGGATGAAGCCTTGAATATTTTACAAGGCGAAGGTGAGATCGCCATGGTCATCGGCCATATCAGCGCCCACGCAGGCAAAGCAGATTGCCAAGTCAGTGGCAACGCAGACACTTGGGGATCAAATAGCGATTGGTCGGTCATAACTGGCGGGCAAGGATAAAACATGCGGATACTCAAGCTCGCTGTTCTCATTTCGGGTAATGGCACAAACCTTCAGGCTTTGATTGATGCCTGTGCTGCTCCTGATTTTCCTGCCGAAATTGCCTTGGTTATTTCAAACCGACCTGATGCTTACGGGCTGGAACGCGCTGAAAAAGCTGGCATCAAAGCCATAACCATCGACCATAAAAGCTTTGATGACCGCGAAAGCTTTGAAGATAGTGTCCATGAAGCCCTCACTGAGGCTAAGGTTCAGCTTGTTTGTTTGGCTGGCTTCATGCGTATTTTAACCGCAACCTTCGTGCGGCGTTGGCAAGACCGGCTGATAAACATTCACCCGTCCCTACTGCCTGCCTACAAAGGTCTAAACACCTATGAGCGCGCCATTGAAGACGGCGTCCGTTTTGCTGGATGCACGGTCCATTATGTCCGCCCCGATGTTGATACCGGGCCTATTATCATTCAAGCAGCGGTGCCGGTGCTATCGGATGATGACCCTGACAGCCTCGCTGCACGCATATTACCGCAGGAACATATCATATACCCCGAAGCCGTATGCCTTATCGCCAGCAGCAAAGCCCGGGTACGCGGCCACAAAGTTATCATTGATGATATGCCCGTGCCGAGCGGTGCCTATATCGCGCCAGTGCCAAAAAAATAAAAGGGCCGTGACATCGGCCACGACCCTCTTAAATTCGTTTAGTAAGCTAAGACTTAGCCAACAATTTCATTGCCAGAGAAGAACTGAGCCATTTCAAGGGCTGCATTTTCTTCGCTGTCTGAGCCGTGCACGGAATTTTCACCGATGCTAAGCGCGAACTCTTTACGCACAGTACCGTCAGCGGCTTCAGATGGGTTGGTAGCGCCCATAACTTCGCGGTGAGCAAGAACAGCATTTTCGCCTTCAAGTACTTGCACAACAACAGGCGCACTGGTCATGAATTCAACGAGCTCGCCGAAGAATGGACGCTCACTGTGAACAGCATAAAATGTTTCGGCTTGGGCTTGTGTCATCAGGATACGCTTTTGAGCAACAATGCGCAGACCAGCTTTTTCGAAGATGGCATTAACAGCACCGGTTAGGTTGCGGATAGTGGCATCTGGCTTAATGATAGAGAAAGTACGTTGAACACCCATGGGAAAATCCTCGCGTCGGGGTTAAAGTTTGATTCGCGGGCCTTATAAGCGCTATCGAGGCCCCTGCCAAGTAGCTTTTTGTAATTAAGGGGATGCGCCCTGCGCCAAGCTATGCTAAATCGCCGCCATGTTACATATTATAGACATGACTTACCGCATTGCAGACCGCCTGTTATTTGATCAGGCGACGGTCGCGATACCTATGGGGCAAAAGGTCGGCCTTGTTGGCCAAAACGGCGCTGGTAAGTCGACATTGCTTGCTATGGTCAAGGGTGAACTAGGGGTCGAATCAGGATCCGTGAAGATCAGGCCATCGGCAAAATTAGGCAGCGTGGCGCAAGAAGCCCCCGATGGACCTGAGAGTTTATTAGAAACTGTCTTGGCTTCAAACTTAGAAATGAGCGCACTGGAAGCTGAAGCAGAAACAGCAACTGACCCGCACCGTATTGCGGAAATTCATATTCGCCTCGCTGATATCGGTGCCCATACGGCCAATGCCCGGGCAGCGACGATTTTGTCTGGCCTTGGTTTTGATGAAGCGGCACAGGCACGGCCCTGCAACAGCTACTCCGGTGGTTGGCGCATGCGAGTGGCACTGGCATCTGTATTATTTAACGAGCCTGACTTATTGCTCTTGGATGAACCGACCAACTATCTTGACCTTGAAGGGGTCATGTGGCTGGAAAGTTTCCTCAAAAACTACCCCCATACCGTGGTTATCGTTAGCCATGACCGCGACCTGCTGAACAGCTCTGTGACCGCTATTGTGCACTTAAGCGAAGGCAAACTAAACTGGTACACGGGTGGTTATGACCGGTTCGAGAAGCTACGCCGGGAGAAGATGCAACGTCAAATGGCGCTGAAATCCAAGCAGGAAAATGAACGCCGCCATATCGAGGCCTTTGTTGAACGTTTCCGCGCCCAAGCCAATAAAGCCAAGCAGGCCCAAAGCCGCATTAAAATGCTAGAGCGCATGCAGCCGATTGCGACGATGATCAATGAGCGCACGGTTCCCTTCCGCTTTCCCAAGCCAGAACCTTTATCGTCGCCGCTGATTGCGCTGGAAGACGTTACCGTTGGCTACGGTGATGATAAGCCCATTCTGTGGAACTTAGACTTGCGCGTCGATATGGATGACCGTATCGCGCTGCTTGGGGCCAATGGTAACGGTAAATCAACTTTCGCTAAGTTGCTATCTGATCGCCTCAAACCTCAAATCGGCAAATTGCGTAAATCTAGGGTATTGGGCATCGGCTATTTTGCCCAGCACCAGCTGGACGAACTGCAAACATTAGCGACGCCGCTGGACCATATGGCCGAGCTTATGCCCGGCGTTATTGAAGCCAAAGTGCGGTCACGCCTTGGCAGTTTTGGTTTCAGTGCCGATAAAGCTGACCGACCCATCACAAGCCTGTCCGGCGGTGAAAAAGCCAGATTGATGTTCGCGCTTGCCACTTTCCATGCGCCGCAGCTTTTAATTTTGGATGAGCCGACCAACCACCTTGATGTAGACAGCCGCGAGGCACTTATTCATGCCATTAACGACTATGACGGTGCGGTGCTGTTAATCTCGCATGACCGCCATCTGCTGGAAGCTTGCGTTGACCGGCTGTGGATTGTGGCGGACGGAGGGGTTAAGCCTTTTGACGGCGATATGGAAGACTATAAAAAACTACTACTTAGTGAGCGGTCTGGCTCAAAAGCTAAAAAACGCGGCGCGGGCGGCAATAATAAAAAAGCAAACCGCAAGGCATCGGCTGACATTCGCAAGCAACTTGCTGATTCACGCAAGGTCGTAGAGAAAGCAGAAAAACTGGTAAGTCAGTTAGAGGCCGAAAAGTTAAAGATGGAGAGCCTGCTAGCTGACCCAACGCTTTATTCGGCCCAAGATGATGACAGCAAACGCAAGGTGACAGGTTACCAGCAAAAAATTGCCGTGCTGACCGACCAAATAGAGACCGCCGAAGTGGATTGGGTGAAGGCTGAAGAAACGCTAGCCGCAAAAACTATCGAATTAGGTAGTTAGAGCCTAATTTTTCCATAATCATATCGGGCTGTGACAGTTCTGAAAATCCAAATTTTTCATATAGGCTGTGCATATTGGATGTCGCCAGCAAAAAGCGCCTGATTGTCTGCAATTCAGGATGCGCCATGATGGTTTCAACTAGCCAAATGCCAAGCCCCTGCCCTTGATGCTCGTCCAAAATATATACGTCAGCGAGATAAGCGTATGTGGCTTTATCCGTAACAACCCGCGCCCCACCAACCATAACGCCGCCAGACGTCATAAGGCCAAATGTAAGCGAATTTTTCCATGCTTTTTGCACAGTTTCTATGGGTATACCTAGGCACCAATAGGCTACATTTGATAAGTAATCATGCAGGGCATTCAAATCCAACGCCTCATAGTCACCGGTGATATAATAGGGCTTAGATGCGTGTGAAATCATCTTTGGAAGCGTCACGCCTTTTGCTCCCAACCACCTGACATCGGTTGCTGCCAATAAGACATGGGAATATCGTATTCCTTGAATTTTTTCCAATCAGCGCGTGCCGCATCAACGATAACTTCATCGCGACCATCAAACATATATAAACACCGCTCATAGGCTGTCATATCATCGCAAGCGGCATTATTAACCAGCACTATAACGTTCGCGCCTGCAGGGTTTTCATCCCCTTCTGTCAGATATATCGGCTGTTCTTCCGGGAATTTACAGCCCGCCACATCATGGGGCAAAAAAGCCTCTGCATCATATGTCCAAATGGCTTTATCGAGCATTTCAAGGGTTTCACTGTCCGGGCATTTAATGACAGCCTTCATGCTCGCCTCTAACACCTTGGCCATCAGGCGCGGCAGAGCATCTGCCAACATTTGACGTTCAAGGTGGTAAAAGCGAATATCGGCCATAATAGCGCTCTTACTTTTCGTAATTATCAGCAACAAAACGGTCGAGCAAACGAACCCCGTGACCGGTGCCGCCTTTCTCGCTC
This sequence comes from Alphaproteobacteria bacterium, assembly GCA_021774735.1. GTDB lineage: Bacteria > Pseudomonadota > Alphaproteobacteria > Sphingomonadales > Kordiimonadaceae > JAJFIS01. Next base: position 17,191 of record JAJFIS010000028.1, read on the forward strand.
AAAGGCAAATTCTTGTCGGACCAAACTGTGCCAGCAATATCGATATGCGCCCAAGGCACTTTATTACTGTAACGTTTCAAGAACTGCGCCGCTGTGATGGAACCCGCACCACGGTCACCAATATTTTTCATATCCGCGATCGCACAGTTGATCAGCTTGTCATAATTGGCGTGCAACGGCATCCGCCATACTTTGTCACCAGTGTCAGCGCCTGCAGTGGACAGGCCACCTGCAATCTCATCATCATCGGTAAAGATGCCGGCATGCTCATGGCCGAGTGAGATAATGATCGCACCAGTTAAGGTCGCCAGATCAATCATGAATTTCGGCTTAAATTCCTGCTGGCAATACCAAAGTGCATCGGCCAGAACCAAGCGGCCTTCGGCGTCGGTATTAATAACCTCGATGGTTTGGCCCGACATACTTGTCACCACATCACCCGGGCGCTGGGCGTTGCTGCCCGGCATATTTTCCACGAGGCCAACAACAGCAACCACATTCACTTTGGCTTTACGGCCGGCGAGCGCCCGCATTAGGCCAACAACGGTGCCAGCGCCGCCCATGTCCCATTTCATTTGCTCCATGCCTGCGCCGGGTTTCAGCGATATACCGCCCGTGTCAAAGGTTACGCCCTTACCCACAAAAGCAATGGGTTGGCTATCGTCCCCCGCACCGTTCCAGCGCATGATAGCGAGCTGCGATTCACGGGCTGACCCCTGCCCAACACCAAGCAATGCCCCCATGCCAAGCTTTTCCATCTCCTCTTCACCGAGCACCGTCACCTCAATACCAACGGCGTCCAGCTCGCGGATACGATCAGCAAAGCTTTCGGGGTAAAGAACATTCGCGGGTTCGCTAACAAGCTCACGGGTTAAGAAAACGCCTTCAACCACTTCTGCGCGGCCGACAAAGGCAGCCGCTATAGCTTCCGCGCCTTCAACAGCAACCGTTGCATTTTTCAAGGTTGGTAATTTTGATTTTGGTTCTTTGGTCCGGTAACGGTCAAAACGCCACGCCCGAAGCTTTAAGCCCTCAGCCATATCAAGGGCATGCTCTGCGAAACCCTCTGCCGCCAAGGTTACTGCTTCACTGCCGGATTTTTCCAAATTAGCATAAATGCCAGCGCCCAATGCTACCCAATCAGCATCTGATAGTTTGGCAGCGTCACCAATACCAAAAAGGACAACGCGGTCTGCGTCTATGCCTACAGGGGCAACAATTTCAACTGTTTGGCCTTTGGCACCAGTGAAACGCGCGACCTTTGCAGCCTTCGCCAAAACACCAGACACCGCAGCATCAGCAGCCTTAGCAAGACCTGTTAGCTCTGCACCTTTTTCAACGAGAAATACCAATGCACCTGAACTTGGCAGTGCGGGGGATGAAAATTCAATTTTCATAATATTATTTGCCCTTTATTCTTTTGTGTTTCTGGCTATTAATTTCATCCACCTATGGCCTTTATTCTCCGACTTGGCAAGCCGAAGGCTGTTTTTTGTTCTTTCATTTATAAATTGCCTGAAATTTATACAAAAATTCTTATTAATTTTGATAATCGTCTATTCATACAGGCTTTTGAGCATGTCAATGAAGACAGGTGTCATGATGTAATAGTCACCCGTCATAGCTGACATTGCAGCAAGAGAGTAATAACCATCCGGCCTCGGCCTCAAGCGACAGAATGGTGGCAAACCATATCTCATCGCAATAACATTCACCCACATTCGTGAAATACGACCATTGCCATTTGCAAAAGGATGAATACGAACCCATTCCCCATGAACCCAAGAGCATACATCTAGTATATTGCCAACATCTTCGTCGCTGAGGTCTGCGTCTAAATCAATTTCTTGATCAAGTTTTGAAATAATTCGTTGGAATTGAGCATCAAAAATTTCGAGTTCATGCGCTACATTATTTGGGTGCGTACCATTATAGCCGCCAATAGTTACGCCTTCATTTTCAAGTCCTTTTTCACCTCTGAAATTTCCTACAAGGAGTATATTATCTGGCTTCAAACCAAACATCACTTTACGATGCCAGTATCGGGCTTGATCACTATTTAAAGGGTGTCTATTAGAAGCTTCAGTATTAAGCTCACTTAATAAAGTTTTAAGGTTGTCAGACAGTTGGGAGCTATTTTCCTCCCAATCAGGCATTTAGAACTGACTTAACAAAAGATAAATCCTGAGAACCAAGTTTAACTAATGCCCCTTCAACAGGGTCTTCAAAATTACTAGATTCGGATTTAGCAATTGCAGCTATAGCTGTTTCAAAATTGGGGTCCGTCAATCTGTATGCCTTAAGTTTATTTGCTACATCTTCCAATTCTGTGGCAACTGCCAATGTTTGCTGATTGACAAAATTTTTAAGTGCTAAATTCACAAGGTCATTTTGAGATACACGCGTGACTTCACTAAGCTGTTCCAAGCCTGCCTTAATCTGGGGATCAATCCTAAATGTAGTAGGTTTAATTTTTGTAACTTTCATTTGAGCACCTTTCACTATCGCCTACATCATAATACTGAATATGGTATCAAAAGTCAATAATGGTATCACATATGCTATTATGGTCGTTAGTAGTTTTGCCATATTTTCTTCGCATTCCCATGTAAAAGAAAATTAGGCCGTTGCCGTGAGCGCGCTGGCTATGTATCAAGGTGTTGATTACACAAAAAAAGTGACCAAATCTTTTGCCTATGACCCGACCTAATAATAAATTTTCCAATGTCTTTCATACAGGGATGAGAAGCCTATTGGTTTGCACCTGCTTGATAGCGCCTGCCGTGGTTCTTTCTGCGCCTGCCTTTGCCTACCAACAACAGCAAGATGATGAGATTGAGTTTTACGCTGACGACTTGGTTTCTGATGGCGACTTGGGCACTGTTCATGCCAAGGGCCGCGTTGTTCTTAGGCGGGCTGGTTACACCCTAGAGGCTGGCGAGCTGATTTATTATGAAAAAACGGGTGTGGTTGAAGCTTTTGGTGCAGTCAAAATCACGGCGCCGGATGGCACATCAATTTTTGCACCCCGCGCCAGAGTGGAAAATGAACTAAAAGATGCTTTTGTTGAAAATGTACGTTTGCTCCTGACCGATGGTGCCCAAGTGGCAGCTAAGTCAGCCGAGCGCAAAGGTGACGATGGCATAACCGAGTTAGAACGTGCAGTTTATAGCCCCTGCATTGTTTGCCAAGATGGTTCCGGCAAAGCACCGCTATGGCAAATCAAGGCGGTTAAGGTGGTTCATGATGCAGGTAAGAAACGCCTTTATTATGATAATGCAACATTGGAATTTCTAGGCATTCCGGTGCTTTGGCTGCCCTATTTTTCCCATCCTGACCCATCTGTTGACCGTGCAAGTGGCTTATTGCCCATTGGTATTAAGCACCGCCGCGAACTAGGCTTTGTTGTTGAAGTACCCTACCATCATGTTTTTTCTAAAAGCAAAGATATGACCATCACCCCCATATTAACCAGTCGTGAAGGGCTTGTTTTGGCTGGCGAATATCGACAACGAACCCATAATGGCACCTATCAGCTTGGGGGGTCGGTAACCTACACAGATCAACGTGATAACTTTAATGTCTTAACAGGCTCGCATGAGTTTCGCGGGCATATAACCTCTAAGAACAGTCTTCAACATAATAAAGTTTGGCGTTCATCATTAGATATTAACTGGGCTTCCGATGATACATATTTACGGCGTTATGACTTTTCCAAAGCTGACACCCTAACCAGCCAATATCGCCTAGAAGCCATTGATGGCCGAAATTATCTCGGCGCGCGCACCATTGGCTTCCAAGGATTGCGAATCGAAGACATTTCTGGCTTAACCGCCCATGCCCTGCCCCTCGTTGACGCTGAATGGGTGCCAAACTGGAAACCCGATGGCGGCACCATCAGCGTCAAAGGCAGCGCAATGGCACTTTATCGCTCAAGCGGCCAAGACACGGAACGCCTTTCACTATCTGCCAACTGGTTTAAGCGACTGGTTAGCGACAGTGGTTTCATTCTTGATAATGATATAATGGTCCGATCAGATTTTTATAATATCAGTGAAGCAGACCAGCCTGATGATCCAGCATTTGGTGGCTCTAACGGCTCAAAAACCCGCCAAGTGGGTTATTTGTCATCTACTTTGAGCTATCCACTAGGTAAGTTCAATGCTTCCGGCAGCCAAATATTAGAACCCATCATTCAGTTAACTCTAGCCCCAACATCATCCAACTTTTTATCCCTTGGCAATGAAGATAGCCGCGCATTTGAGCTAACCGACCTCAATCTTTTCTCAGCTGAGCGCGCCGCAGGCTTCGATCTATGGGAAGATGGTAGCCGGATCACCTATGGCTTTCGGTGGCAATGGAACACTGGCGACATTAGCAGCAAAGTAACTTTTGGCCAGTCGTGGCGCTTCAGCGGTGTGAATGACTTTGTTAGGGGATCGGGCATTGAAGACAATGTCTCTGATTTCGTTGGCAGAGTTGAATTAAGCTATAAGCAAGCCTTTGATTTGGAAAGCCGGTTCCGCCTAGACCAAAAGACCGGCGCCCTTCGGCGCCATGAAATATATGTCAGGGCAAGGGGGACAAGATTTGAAGCCTCGCTTGGCTATCTTCAACTGAACAGAAACCTAAAGTTTATAAACCGTGAGGACCGTGAAGAGCTTAGGGGTGAGGCTTTTTATAAAATAAACGATGAATGGAGCTTAAATGGCTCCTTCGTTCAAGACTTAACGCGTGGCTATGACGGGGTTGAATATGGCGTTGGGGCGTCATTTCACAATGAATGCTTTGAATTTTCTTTCCAATTTAGGGAAAACTTCACCCGAGACCGCGATATTGAACCCGGAACATCTATTTTTTTCCGGATAAAATTAAAAAGCCTGGGCTGATTTTCCCGAAAGATATCATCTAGTTTGCTATAATGCTGCTTGCCTTCGGCCTGCCAGCAGGATAATGAAGAGCCTTGTTAAAATTTGATGCAGTGCCATATAACTGCCTGAATGTTGAGATGAACTAAGCTGATGTATAACCGACTTGTAAAATTTGCACCTTTTGGTTTGGCAACTGCCCTAACCTTAGCCTTTAGTTTTAACGGCTCCACCCTTCAACAAGCAAGTGCCCCAGCGGTGAATGCCGTAGAGGTTTTGGTCAATGACCAACCTATCAGCACCTATGATATTCAACAACGCTTGCAATTAGCTGTCGCCCTTGTTGGTGGTGTTAAAACCCGCGAAGAATTTGATAAATTCCGCGAGCAAGTTACTGAAAGCCTGATCGATGAACGTCTTCAGCTGCTCACAGCCTTGGAGTTTGAGTTTGAAGTTCAGGCCGAGTTATTAGAAGATTTCTTTGCTCGCCGGGCACAATCCATGAACCAAACACCCGAAGGTTTAGAACAAGCCCTGCGTGAGATTGGCTCCAGCAAAAAATCGATGGTCGAGCAAATGCGCGCAGAATTCGCTTGGTCGCAAATCGTTGAAGGTCGTTTTGGCTCATCAGTGGTCGTGTCAGATGAAGAAGTTGAAGCGGTAATTGCCCGCATCCACGCCAACAAAGGTAAGCTGGAACTGCGTTTGGCTGAAATTATCCTGCGGGTTACCAATCCCACGCAGGAAGCACAGGTTAAGGCCACCGCAGACCGTATTGTCAGCCAAGTAAGGTCCGGCGCAAATTTTGCCCAACTGGCCCAGCAATTGTCACAGTCCCCATCAGCCGCCGTGAACGGGGACATCGGCTGGGTGACGGAAGTTGACTTGGACGAAAGCATCAAAGACAGTCTGATTGCTGCCAGTGTTGGTGATATTATTGAACCCATTCGCACTGCTGGTGGATATCGTATTTTAGCCATATCTGATCGCCGCCGTATTTTAAGCGTCGATCCGCTTGATGAGCAAATTTCACTGCGTCAATTTTATCTTACGCCCGAAACTATTGCTGCTGACCTGCCGATTAAGGCCGTATATGAACAACAAATGAAGGCTATGGAAGGCCAAGTCATTCAGTGCGAAGAAATTGATGGCATCGCCCAAAAAATGGGGTTAGAGAGCACAACAACACTCGGAACCTTGCGATTGAGAGACTTGATCGAGGACCTGCGTAACCTTGTATCGCCTCAAACCATAGGTCAGATTAGCCCTATCATTAAAAGTGAAGATGGTTGGCGCGTTCTCATTATTTGTAATCGTGCAATGCCTCAAGTGGCGGAACCTCAATTTGATCAGATCATGGGTAATATTGAGCAGCAGCGACTGGCGATGATTTCCCGTCGTTATTTGCGTGATGTTCGCCGCGAAGCAATTATCGAACACCGCGCTCAGTAATATGTCTGCCCACCAAACCAAACCCATACCGGTTGCCATAACGATGGGCGACCCAAATGCTATTGGGCTTGAGACAATTATTTCAGCTTGGCAACAGCGACAAGCCAATGGGCTATCCCCTTTTCTGTTATATGCACACCGAGATGCTATAGGTGCAATCGCACCTGATATGGCCGTTGAATTTATTGGTGGCCCAAATGAGGCAATTGATGTTTTTGATCGGGCCTTACCCGTTATGGAAATTGCCGGAGATTTCACACCTTCGCCCGGTGTGTCCCAGCCCAGTAACAGCCCCATAATCATAGCAGCGATTGAAAGCGCTACTCGGGCAGCAATGCAAGGTGAGGTGTCGGCGGTCGTTACGGCCCCTATCCATAAAGCTAGTATGGCACAGGGTGGCTTTCACCACAGCGGACATACGGGGTTCTTGGCTGAACTATGCGGTCTTCCATCCGACAAAGCTGTCATGATGCTGGCAAACGAGCACTTGCGCGCGGTCCCGGTAACCATCCACTTGGGCTTAAAAGACGCAATAGCAAGCTTAAAGGCAGAAACCATCATCCACGCCGCCTGCACCACCCATGGCGCACTAAGGCGCGACTTTGGCATAGAACATCCACGGCTTGCCATTGCGGGCCTAAACCCCCACGCTGGTGAAGAAGGTTTAATGGGGCTGGAAGATGGTTTAATCATCAAACCTGCTATTGATATGCTTCAAGACTTCGGTATTGATGCCACCGGACCTTATCCTGCTGACACACTCTTTCACGCGGAAGCGAGAGCAAAATATGACGCTGCGCTTTGCATGTATCATGATCAAGCCTTGATCCCCGTTAAAACATTGGACTTTCATGGCGGCGTGAATGTCACGCTTGGCCTGCCCATTATTCGCACCAGCCCAGACCATGGCACTGCCTTTGATATTGTCGGCACAGGCACCGCGCGCCCGGACAGTATGATTGCCGCCATACGCATGGCTGCTAATTGCGCCGATAAGCGCCAAAGCTCATGAGTGATAGCATTAATGACTTATCGCCCTTGCGCGACGTTATAAGCCGTCATGATTTACGCGCAAAAAAGTCTTTTGGCCAAAATTTCTTACTCGATTTAAATCTGACAGCCCGCATTGCCCGTGTGCCAGGTGATATAACAAATGCCCATATCTATGAAGTTGGACCCGGTCCCGGGGGCTTGACCCGTGGCTTGCTAGCCGAAGGCGCGAAATCTGTCACTGCCGTCGAAATGGATAGCCGCTGCTTACCGGCACTGGCAGAAATAAATGAAGCCAGCAATGGACGCTTAACTGTGATTGAGGGCAATGCACTTGATATGGATGAGCCATCTTTGATGGGCTTAAAGCCTGGGGAAACTGCCCATATCGTCGCTAACCTGCCCTATAATGTCGGTACACAGCTCCTCATAAAATGGATGACGTTAGAGAGCTGGCTACCGTGGTATAGCTCGCTTAGTCTGATGTTCCAACGAGAAGTAGCTGACCGCATTGTCGCCGCGCCCGGCAGCAAAGCTTATGGCCGCTTGAGCGTTCTTGTTCAGTGGCGCGCCAAAGCCAAAATCGCCGTAAAAGTGCCTGCCGCTGCCTTCACGCCCGCTCCCAAAGTCAATAGCGCCGTTGTACATATTGTACCAACTGAACCAATGAACCCTGACGTTAAACTGCGTGACCTTGAACAGCTTGTTGCCCGCGCCTTTGGTCAACGCCGTAAAATGCTGCGGGCGAGTTTAAAGGGCCTCGACGTTGCTGCGATTGAGCTGTTAGAGCGCGCTGAGATAGAGCCAACCGCCCGCGCCGAAGAAATCTCTGTGGAAGACTTTGTCCGCATGGCACGGCATTATCGGCTCATATTAGACGCCCGTTAAAGTGCCTTATGTTCATCTTCCAGTGCGCGGACAAAAGCCACCAAGTCCACTTGGCGCACTGTCTTGGCGCGCTCCACCGCTAAAATATTGACCAGTTTATTATATGTCTCGTCCAAGTCATCATTTACCAGTACATAGTCATATTCTGCCCAGTGGCTAATCTCGGTCATGGCTTCGCTCATGCGGGCTTGCACGACATCCTCAGGGTCCTTCGCGCGGGTTCTAAGGCGGCTTTCAAGCTCACCAATGCTGGGCGGTAAAATAAACACCCTAACCAGATCGCCCTTCATTTGGCTCTGCGACAATTGCTGGGTGCCTTGCCAATCAATGTCAAAGAGAACATCTTTGCCCGCTTCCAGCGCGTCTTCCACCGGTTTGCGCGGCGTACCATATCTGTTGCTGAAAACCGTAGCATATTCAAGCAGTTCATCGCTGTCCACCATGTCTGTGAAGCGGTCTTGGCTGACAAAGTAATAATCTTTGCCGTCAATTTCACCACTTCGGGCCGGGCGCGTGGTGGCGGACACGGACAGATCAATATCTGCGTCATCGCCCAGCAACATTCTAGATAATGTCGATTTACCAGCGCCGGACGGCGAAGAAAGTACCAACATCAGGCCACGCCGGCGTGAAGAATTTGCAGCAGTCATAAAAGCGAAATCCTATTCAATATTTTGTATCTGTTCATGGGTTGAGATAATAGAAAATTTAAACAACGACTTATAAAATAATTTCACCTTATTTCATGCTCCATATCACCACTTCTGTCACGCATTTTATGCAGGCTAACGAAATACTTTGAACAATTCGTATTTATTCTCATCTACATCGTGATAGCCACTTATAGACAAAAAGTTAAGCCATATTGATTTTTAGAAGGGCTTAACTTATACTCTTAACTATGTTTAATATTATGGCGATGAAATGAAAAAGAACTTTGCGGCATTGTTAACAACAGTGAATGCACCCTACCTAGAACAGGTTGATGGTGCAATCCTTGCTGCTTGCCTGTCTGATATTAATCTTGCAAAGTCAAAACCTGGTCATATGTCATCGTTTTTTGGTGAAGTGCCTGCTCAATCCCAAAAGATGTTTGCTCTTCATAACGGTGTGCCTTTAATTAAACTAATAGCCATCGCTGCTGAGTTCGCCGATTATTCTGGTGAAGAATACCCTCTTTACATATGAACGCTCAAACGTCTCGCACTTCTGATTGGCCTCGCCTTTTTTCTATAGCTTGTGACCTGATTGATCAGGTTAATGAAGATATGGAGATTATCACTGATTGGACTTTTGGTGGCGGTACAGCGATGATGCTACAAATTGAACATCGCGAGAGCCATGATGTTGATATATTTCTATCTGACCCTCAGCACTTAAGCTTCCTAAATCCAGAAACTAGGGATTTCAGGTTTCAGGTTATGCCGAACGAATATGAAGGCGATGGCACACGGTTTAGAAAATTTGCATTTAAAAATATTGGTGAAATTGACTTTATTGTTGCAAGTCATTGTTCTAGAAATCCTACTTATAAAAAAGAAATTGAAGGCAGAATAGTTTGTCTGGAAACCATAGGCGAAATAATCTCAAAAAAAGTTTGTTATCGCGGGACACATATCAAGCCCCGCGATATATTTGATATTGCAGCAGCCTCCCAATCCCATGAACAAGAAGTTATAGATTCTCTTAGGCAAAACCCTGATGAGCTTCGCGCTACCATAAGCTACATGAAGAAATTAAAGCCTGAGTTTGTGACCGCGGCAATTAACGACTTAATGATACGGTCTCATTTTAAAGACTTGAGAAAACATGCTTATGTTGAATGTGGTCGGGTATTTACAGAGGCATCAAAGGAATGAAGCCGTAAAAGAGGCCTAATAAAATTACCTACAAACAACATGAACAAAAAAACCATCAATTATTTAAAGCAGTAAGCTTATGTGTAATAGTTCCGACCTTATCTGACAGTTACCGATTTTTCAGTTAGTGACTGTCAGATAAGGTCGGAACTATTACACTTTAAAACCCGTGAGTAATTTCAAACATTTCTTTTTCTTTTCAAAAGACGCTTCTGATAACCTTGGGTCGAGCATTAATTGGTCAACAAAATCATGAGGGTCAACTGGGTATTTATACAATGCTTCAGTTGGCTTTTGTTGCTTTGACACACGGATCAACCGAACCTCTTCTTCATGCTTAAAGGCGCACCTTTTAACAAAAAGAGTCCTTACAGTATTTACTGTTGTTACTCCGGGAGTAAAGTTTACTATTTTTGCTTTGGAATCAAATACCGTATCGCCAAATTCAACTAACTCTTTATCGCCAAAATATTGTACTCGACCAACAAAACCATACCCAATGGCATCCTCACCCAGATGCTCATGTAAACTTTTCAAAAGTTTACGGATTGTTGTTGTCACTTGTATGCCATTTTTTCCCTGTGAGTAAATACGCCACATTGCATCTGAATTTTTGTTCAGAGTCCAGCATTGCCCATAAAAGTCATCATGAAAATCGAAAACACCTTTTTCTCCAGATGACAATTGAACCTCAGATTTTAAAATGAAATTTTCAAAAGGGTCATCCCAGTCACTTGGCTTTCTGAGAACATTTTTTTTATCTTTAAATAGGTTCAGCAAATGTTCTTCCTGCATAATACTATAAATTGGCGTGTCTGGGGATAGACCATCTGCATTTAAAAAATTTCTCATAAATTTCCAATCATTCACCTTTTTGCTTTTGCGCCAATCAACACTAGTGCACCGAAAAGGTTTCACATAATATTTCCAAGTAATATATTGGCATAATTCAATTGTTCCCACCATATTTTAATACTCATGCTTGTCTATTACCAATAGTTACTATATTATGGTAATAACAGGAGATTATATGATGGCAAAAACAACAAGTATTGCTTTGGGTGAACATTTTAATGGCTTTGTCAGCGAACAACTGTCCTCTGGCCGCTATGGTTCTGCAAGCGAAGTAGTGCGGGCAGGTCTTCGTATTCTTGAAGAGAAAGAGACCAAACATCAAGCCCTGCAACAGGCCATTACGGTTGGCATGGAAAGCGGCGTTGCTGAGAATTTTAGCATGGGCTCTCTCCAAAAAGAACTGGACGCTGAATAGATGGCCTCGCACCGCATTAGTAACGCGGCAAAGAATGATATTCGAAAAATAGCTATCTTTACTCAAATGCAATGGGGCAAAGATAAACGCCGTCAATATCTCGCTGATATGGAGAGTAAATTTACTCTCCTCGCCGAAAATCCATTAATGGTACGCGAAGATGATAGTTTTTCACCACCTGCTAGACTGTGCCCCCACGCGCAGCATTTGATTGTCTATATAATAGATGGTTCTGGCATTTTCATTATCAGAGTTTTACATGCAGCATGAATATTTCTGAACATTTATAATCTGAACTATTAACGATCCTACAAATAAAAATTCATAACTATCCTCTAGCAAAACCCTACTCAATATTTTGTATCTGTTCCCTGAATTGATCGATGGTCACTTTCAGGTCAAGGCCGGTTTTGGTTAAGTCTTTATCGCCCGATTTTGAGCAAAGCGTATTGGCTTCTCGGTTAAATTCTTGCGCCTGAAAGTCCAGCCTTCTGCCAACAGGCTTGCCGCTCGCCAGCAGTTCCCGCGCATCAATTATATGGCTCTTAAGGCGGTCAATTTCCTCGCGCACGTCAGCCTTTACGGCTAGCAGCGCCACTTCTTGCGCCAAGCGGTCCTCTGATACCGGTGGGTCTGCCTCCAGTAATTTTGCAACATTTTGCCGCAAGCGATCTTGGATGTTTTCCAGCCTAGCGCCGGCTGACTGCTCTGCGTCCTGCACTAAGCTTTCAATAGTATCCATCTGCTCGTTTAGGAAAACTGCGGTGCGCTCCCCTTCGCTTGCCCGTGCATTTATCAAGGTCGCTACAGCTTCCCTCAGACTCTCAAGCAGTAAATTTTCTAATTTTTTGCGAGTTTCCTCATCCATCACCGGCATGTCAATTTCAACAACACCCTTGATCGACAGCAACCCATCAAGCCGAGCGGGTTCTGCTCCTGCGGGTGCATTCTTAGCCGCTTCGATTAAGCTCGCTAGGCGGCTATGGTTAATTTTCAGGCGATCATCCGTTTGTTCGCGGTCGATATCAAGGTTCACATAAACACTGCCCCTGTTTAGGGCGTTGTTAACATATTTCTTTACAGCAACATCAAAGCCATCAAGAAAAGATGGCACCCGGCAACGCACATCAAGCCCCTTGGCATTAACGCTTTTAAGTTCCCAATACCAATTATGGCCCGCGCCCTCACCCTTTACCCGGGCAAACCCTGTCATGCTTTTTAGTGTCACTCTTCTCTCCCGCTCTACACATCTTATGCTATCAGATTTCCCCACATGAGTAATAGTCTGATCACTAAAACTATATCATTTTTTCTTATCCCGCCGCCAACGGCGCACATTGGCATTATGCTCCCTCAAGGTCTCGGCAAATCGGTGACCGCCTTTACCGTCAGCAACAAAATATAAATAATCGACCGGCGCTGGGCTAAGAGCAGCCTCTATAGCGGCTTTGCCAGGGTTAGCAATAGGTGTCGGCGGCAAACCATAAATTCTGTATGTATTATAATCAGTTACAGCCTTTAGTTCAGACTTTTTCAAGGGCCTGCCAAGCTCACCGCCACCAACAATACCATAAATAACGGTGGGATCACTATCGAGCCGCATTCGCTTATTTAAGCGGTTGTGAAACACAGCTGAAACCAAGTTACGCTCACCGTTCAAGCCGGTTTCTTTCTCAATAATTGAAGCCAAAGTCAATATCTCATCCGCTGTTTTCAATTTACCAATCGTCATCATATCTGGCCAAACTTCAGCAAGGAAACCCTCTTGCGCCACTTGCATCCGCTTTATCAAAGCGCTTGCCTTGTCACCACGCGAAAAGAAATATGTTTCGGGCAGCAAACTACCCTCAGCCGGCGTTATATCAACATCATGGTCAAGATAGTCATTGGCGTCGATTAGCGATAATACCGCCTGACTGCTGAACCCTTCCGGCACCACAAGGCGGCGCTGATAGACCTTACCTTCGGTTATCTGAACCAACAAAGCTTGTAATGTCGTGTTGGGGGCAATTTCATACTCGCCTGCGATGATGCGGCCATTAAAGCCATGATAACGCGATAAAAGCCTTAAACGCCAAGCTTTGCTGACCAGACCTTGTTGCTCGGCCTTCCATGCCACCCGAATGACGCCGCTACCGGGTTCAATATACAGATATTCAACAGTGGTATTAGTCCCAGACGCTTCTTGCATTTGATGCAAAAAGCTAATGCCCAGCCCAACCAAAATTACTGCGAAACCCAACAGCAAGATCAAACTATATTTTATGATATTCCAGCGACCATTCATAAAAGCAGCCTAGTCAAAAGCCGAGACATAAACCAGTCTTTAGTCGCCAGTATATTCTTTCATCACCAGCGATGCATTGGTACCGCCAAAGCCGAAGCTGTTCGACAGTGCCACTTTTACCCGTCTTTCTTGGGCTTCATGGGGCACAAGGTCAATATCGCCTATACCTTCAAACGGATTATCTAGGTTCAAAGTAGGCGGCACAACACCTTCGTTGATGGCCTTGATGCAGAATATGCTCTCAACGGCGCCCGCCGCACCCAATAAGTGGCCAATCGCCGATTTGGTTGAAGACATTGCAAGACCAGAGGCCGCGTCACCCACCAGCCGCGAAACAGCCTTATATTCAATTTCATCACCCAGCGGTGTGCTGGTGCCATGCGCATTGATATAATCGACATCCGATGGGTTCAGTTCAGCATTTTTCAAGGCTGCTTGCATAGCCCTGAAGCCACCATTGCCGTCTGGTGCTGGTGCCGTTACATGGTAAGCGTCACCAGACATACCATAACCGACGACCTCAGCGTATATATGGGCGCCCCGTGCTTTGGCATGCTCTAATTCTTCTAAAACAACCACGCCAGAGCCTTCACCCATAACAAAACCATCTCGGCCTTGATCCCAAGGTCTAGACGCTTTTGAAGGCGTATCATTATATTTGGTAGACAATGCCTTGGCTTGGGCAAAACCCGCCATAGCAACCGGGCAAATGCTAGCTTCTGCACCACCTGCAATCATAACATCCGCATCACCGAACATTATCATCCTAGATGCATCGCCAATAGAATGGGCCCCAGTGGAACAGGCCGTAACAACCGCATGGTTTGGCCCTTTAAAGCCATATTTTATTGAGAGATTGCCCGAGACGAGATTAACAATGCTGCCGGCAATGAAATGCGGGCTAACTTTACGCGGACCCCGCGTGTGCAAAATAACAGCGGATTCTTCGATCCAGCGCAACCCGCCGATGCCTGCACCAATGGTAATGCCCGTGCGCAAACATTCCTCTTCGCCCGGGTCTTCCCAGCCAGCATCGCGCACTGCCATTTGGCCTGCAGCCATACCATAAAGGATAAAGTCATCAACTCGGCGGCGCTCCCGAGGGGTCATCCAATCATCAGGATTGAAGGTCCCATCACTGCCATCACCATGCGGCACTTCACAAGCCACATTCGCGTTAATAATGGAGCTATCGAAGCGGGTAATGATGTCTGCACCAGATTTGCCAGCAACCAAACGTTTCCATGTTTCATCAAGGCTAGAAGCCAAAGGTGAAACCATCCCCATTCCAGTAACAACAACGCGTCTCATCCGAAAATCCTTCTTCCGCTTCTACCTTGCGGCAGATAACTAATCTAAGAATACTATAGATAGGCATGCAAATAGAAAAGGCAACAGTTAACCATTTTGGTCAACTATTGCCCCTCAAAAAATTCATTCAGCAATTAGCTGTTGGCGCTGATATAGTCAATCGCGTCTTTAACGGTTTGAATTTTCTCAGCTGAATCGTCAGGAATTTCGATGCCAAACTCTTCTTCAAAAGCCATAACCAATTCAACTGTATCAAGGCTGTCAGCACCCAGATCATCGATAAAGCTTGATGTATCGGTTACTTTGTCTTCATCAACACCAAGGTGCTCGATAACGATTTTCTTAACGTTCGCAGCTATATCACTCATTGCACAGTCCTCTGTTTTAATTAAGCGCAAAAAAATTCTTATCGACTTTCTCTCATTAATTCAACAGAAAGTCATTTATTTCGGCGGTCCTATCACAGTTCTTTTCATTTGAGAAGTTACTTTTACAAACTTTACCGAAATCATTCTTCCTCTGATGAGCCACTCCCCCACCATGTTTTTGGCCATAGCCAGTTATATCATAGCCATCCCACCGTTTACATGCAACGTCTGACCGGTCATGTAACCAGATTCGTTAGATGCAAGATATAATACCGATGCAGCAATATCAGCGGGTGTGCCAAGTTTGCCCGAGGGGATGTTTTTAACAAGTGCGCCTTTTTGGTCATCTGTTAATGCATCTGTCATTGGTGTCTCGATAAAGCCGGGAGCAACACAGTTAATCGTTATGCCCCTGCTCGCCACTTCCTGCGCCATGGACTTTGACATGCCAATCATCCCAGCTTTTGACGCAGCATAGTTGGCTTGGCCCGGATTGCCTGTTACCCCGACAACAGAGGTAATATTAATGATACGCCCCCAACGTTTTTTCATCATGCCGCGCAGCAAGCCTTTCGATAAACGAAAACAACTTTCCAAATTGACCTGCATAACCTGGTCCCATTCGTCGTCTTTCATTCGCATAGCTAAGTTATCTCGGGTTACACCGGCGTTATTAACCAATATATCAACGTTGCCCATGGCATCGCTCGCGGCCTTAACAAGTCCCGTCACACTCTCGCGGTCAGAAAGGTCTGCACTAATCACATGAACACGTTCTCCAAGTTCTTGCGCCAATGCTTCTAATCTTTCTGCCCGCGTACCCGAAATCACCACTTCGGCACCTGCCGCATGCAAACTTCTAGCTATTTCAGCGCCAATGCCGCCGGTCGCGCCGGTAATCAGCGCTTTCTTGTCGGTTAAATCAAACATGTCATTTCCTTAAGATTCGCTAAAAGTTTAGAGGGAAGCGCTGTAAGCGTCAATATGATCGGGGTCTTGAATATTCATTGAGCTTAAACTTTTATCAATCCGGCGCACCATGCCGCATAGCACCTTGCCTGCACCAATCTCTACCACGCTTTCAATACCGAGCGCGCCCATGCCAGCAACGCTTTCACGCCAGCGTACCGCGCCTGTTACTTGCTCTACCAGTAATGACTTAATTTGGGCCGTATCACTAATTGGTGCGGCCACCACATTGGCAATCACGGGAACTATTGGATCATTCATGAGCACAGCCGATAGTGCCTCTGCCATTTCCTGCGCTGCTGGCTGCATCAATGGGCAATGGAAAGGCGCCGATACTGGCAATAGTAAAGCCCGTCTGGCTCCTGCCTCTTTTGCGGCTTCGGCTGCGCGCTCTACCGCACCCTTATGACCCGAAATCACGATCTGACCACCACCATTATCATTGGCTGGAATAACTGTTTCGTCCATTGCAACTTCCATGCAGACACTTTTAACCACATCTATTTCCAAGCCCAATATTGCTGCCATGGCACCAAGGCCCACGGGCACTGCCCGTTGCATGGCTTCTCCCCGCAAGCGCAGTAGACGCGCAGTGTCGGCCAAGCTAAAAGTACCTGCGGCACAAAGCGCCGAATATTCACCCAGCGAATGTCCCGCCACATGGCTTGCATGCTCAGCAAGTTTTAACCCGCCTGTCTCTAATACCCTAATCACCGCCATCGAATGGGCCATCAAGGCAGGCTGCGCATTGGCTGTTAAGCGTAGGTCACCTTCGCTCTCCCCCCACATAACTGCGCTTAGTTTATGGTTCAAAGCATCATCAATTTCTTCAAACACCAAACGGGCTGCATCAAAGTTATCAGCAAGGCTTTTGCCCATGCCCAAATATTGGCTGCCTTGCCCGGGGAAAATGAATGCGCGGCTCATGGAATTCGCTCCTGCAGATTTATACTGATTGCTCTTCGGCTGATTGGCATGAATATAGACCGAATGCAAGCCAGCATGCAGGAATATCGGCCTGATTGGCTGAACTTGTTGGTTTCGCTTGCCTTTAAACTGTAGCAGCGTTATAGAGGCGCGTTCCGAGTCTCAGGCTAATGCCCATCGCATCTTGGAACACACAGAAGCAAGCTGGAGGTACCATGTCATTGTGACTGGTGAGCGATCAGCATATATGGAGAAGACCATGCCGTTATACGAGCATGTTTTTATTGCACGGCAAGACGTATCTGCCTCGCAAGTTGAAAGCATTACGGCTGACTTTACCAAGAACATCGAAGACGGTGGCGGTAAAGTAGCCAAATCAGAATATTGGGGCCTAAAAAACCTGACCTACCGGATCAAGAAAAACCGGAAGGGTCATTTTGTCCTAATGAATATTGATGCACCACACCCAGCGGTAGCTGAAATGGAGCGTCACGCCCGCCTCAACGAAGATATCATTCGTTTTATGACCGTTCGTGTTGACGAGCTGGAAGATGGCCCATCGGTCGTTCTTCGCTCTAAAGCTGACAAAGACCGTCGCGGCAACCGTGATGATCGTGGTCCTCGCGGCAACCGTGATGACCGTGGCCCTCGCCCAGATCGTGGTGATCGTGCACCGCGCGGTGACAATAAGCCAAATGCGGAGATGTCAAATGGGTAACACAGGTCGTCGTCCTTTCTTTCGCCGTCGTAAAACTTGTCCTTTTTCAGGTTCAGACGCCCAAAAGATTGATTATAAAGATGTGAAGCTGCTCAGCCGTTATATTTCTGAGCGTGGCAAAATTGTTCCTAGCCGTATTACCGCCGTTTCTGCCAAGAAGCAACGCGAACTGGCAAAAGCAATCAAGCGGGCTCGTAATATCGCCCTGCTTCCATTCATCATTAAATAAACCTTAGAGGAGTAAAGATTATGCAAGTTATTCTTCTCGAGAGGGTCGAAAAACTCGGTCACATGGGTGACACAGTTAATGTTAAAGCTGGCTTCGCCCGCAACTTCCTGTTGCCACAGAAAAAAGCTCTGCGCGCCACCAAGTCTAATCAGGCTTTGTTTGACGCCCAGCGTGCTGAATTGGAAGCCCGTAACCTAGAAGCTAAAAAAGACGCTGAAATCGTCGCAGGCAAGTTAGACGGTGTTAAAGCCGTTCTGGTGCGCGCTGCTGGTGAAAGCGGACAGCTTTATGGTTCTGTCAGTGGCCGTGATGTCGCTGAAATTCTAGGCGAAGATGGTGTTAAGGTCGCGCGCAACCAGATCGTTTTGGATCGCCCGATCAAGACCCTTGGTCTGCACGATGTTACAGTACGCCTGCACCCTGAAGTGTCTATTTCTGTTGTTGTTAATGTTGCACGATCAGCTGAAGAAGCTGAAACCCAATTTGAAACTGGCACTGCAATGCTTAGCCGCGACGAAGCTTTCAAAGCTGAAGAGGAAGCGCTCAGTGCCGAAGAAATTTTCGAAGAAACTGACGGTGACACAGCCAATGATTCTGATACAGATGAAGTTGAAGCTGAAATCGTTGAAAATTCTGACGACGCAGAATCTGATAAAGCTGAATAAGCTTATCATCGCTCAATGATTTAAAAAGGCGGTTTCATTTGGAGCCGCCTTTTTCTTATGCGTTTGCCTAAAGTTATCCACACTGTCCACAGGGACAAAAAAGCATCACGGGGATAAGTGCATTAACGGACTTACATCCGTTTTTTTAGTCGCTAAAACCGATTTATGGAACATATAGCACCCGCAGCAAATGACAGTGATGATAGCAAGCAAGACGCGCTTGACTATAGGCAACCACCCCATAATTTGGAGGCGGAACAAGCCCTGCTTGGTGCCATTCTCGTAAATAATGAAGCCGCACAAAAAGTGCAGGGCTTTTTGCAGCCTGAACATTTTTTTGAAGACGTCCATGGTCGTATATACGATGCGGTCATCAAACTAATGGACAAAAACCAAATTGCTGACCCGGTTAAGCTGAAACCCTTCTTTGACCATGATGAAGCCTTGAAAGATGTTGGCGGGGCACAATATTTAGTGCGTTTAGCCGCATCTGCCGCCACCATTATCAATGCTGCTGACTATGGTATGACCATATATGACCTCGCGCTCCGCCGGGAGCTGATCCAAATCGGTGAACGCATGGTCATTGATGCTTACGACGCCCCGGTAGACGCTGAAGCCAATGAGCAAATATCAGAAGCCGAAAAGCAATTATACGACCTTGCAGAACTTGGCCAAGTTGATGGAGGCTTCCAGACCTTTCAGAAATCCTTGGTTATCGCGGTTGAAAATATCGAAAGCGCCTTCAAGGACCCTGACAATTTAGCGGGTGTCACCACCGGCCTCGCCCGCTTGAACGACCTTATTGGCGGCATGCATCCATCCGATTTAGTTATTCTTGCTGGCCGACCTGCGATGGGCAAAACTGCACTAGCGACCAATATTGCTTTTGCTGCTGCTGAGCGCTATGCCGCTGACCGCGCTGCGGGCCATGACCTAGAGCGCAGTAAAGGTGCCGTTGTAGGTTTCTTCTCGCTTGAGATGTCATCGGATCAATTGGCGGCCCGTATTCTGGCTGAACGTTCCGGCGTTCAAGGCCAAGACATGCGGCGCGGCAAAATAAACCAGCAGGATTTTGAAAATATCGCCCGCGCTGCGATGGACCTTTATGAAGTACCGCTTTTCATTGATGACACGCCGGCGCTCTCTATTGCAGGGCTGCGAACACGCGCTAGACGCTTGAAAAGACAACATAATCTAGGCATGATCATCGTTGACTACCTCCAGCTTCTGCGCGGGTCTGGTAAGGGAGGGGCCAATGAAAATCGGGTTCAGGAAATATCGGAAATTACCCGTGGTCTGAAAGGCTTAGCCAAAGAACTGCAAATTCCCGTCCTAGCGCTTTCGCAATTAAGCCGTGGTGTGGAGCAGCGAGAGAACAAACGCCCAATGCTTTCTGACTTGCGCGAATCGGGTTCTATTGAGCAAGACGCCGATATGGTTATGTTCGTTTTCCGCGAAGAATATTACAAAGAGAAGGAAAAACCGACCGAGGGCACGCCCGAGCATGACACCTGGATGATGGATATGGAAAAGCTTTACGGTAAAGCAGAGATTATCGTTGGCAAACAGCGCCACGGTCCAACAGGCACCGCTGAGGTACACTTTGAGCGCAGCTGTACTAAATTCTCAGACCTTGCTGATGATGCTTACTTGCCCGAGCAGATGTAAGGATTGCAAGCTACCAAGCGCCTGCATTGGCGGTCTCTTTCGGTAACTTCACCACGAGACCATCATGGGCTTCTGCCAATATTATTTGGCAGCCCAAGCGCGAAGTAGCGCATAGCCCCGGGGCAAGGTCGAGCATTTCATTTTCTTCCAGCTTTGGCGATGGCAGCTTACCAAACCATGCGTCTTCCACTATCACATGACAGGTGGAGCAGGCCATATTGCCCTCGCATGCCCCTTCAATGTCAATGTCATTATTTTGTGCTACATCGAGTAAAGTATCGCCTATTTCAGCGTTGCATTCATGCTGAGTTAGCCCGTCTGGGCTGATAAAAACCACCTTAATCATGGCTTCAAGCCGCCCATTTTTGTGACTGTTTTGATCAGAGTTTCCGAGGCAAAATCAATTTCTTCGTCCGTTGTAAAGCGACCAATACCAAGCCGCAGAGATGCTTTTGCCGTGCGTTCATCAACGCCAATGGCCTTCAGCACATAGGATGGCCC
The DNA here is from genome assembly GCA_021774735.1 of Alphaproteobacteria bacterium. Taxonomy (GTDB): domain Bacteria; phylum Pseudomonadota; class Alphaproteobacteria; order Sphingomonadales; family Kordiimonadaceae; genus JAJFIS01. Next base: position 38,164 of record JAJFIS010000028.1, read on the forward strand.
CGACACTGCAGAAGCACAGGCAGCACCGCTGGATAGCGCCAAATCCCGCAAATTCGCTAGCAGCAACTCGCCGTCAAGGCCTGGGAAGCTAATGTTTAAATTCCCGACCCAGCGCATGTCTTCATCACCGTTAATAATGACGGCAGGCATTTTAGCCTTTAAGCTAGCTTTTAAGCGCTCCATCATTGTGCGGAGACGCCCTTCTTCTTGCGCCATTTCACGCGAAGCAATTTCAGCGGCCTCCCCAAAGCCCACACACTGCGCCGGGGCAAGTGTGCCGGGGCGTAAGCCTTTTTCTTGACCCCCACCGGACATTTGAGGCGTGACAGCTACCCGGCGTTCAGCGCGTTTGTAAAGTATGCCGATGCCCTTAGGACCATAAATTTTATGACCAGATAAACTCATTAGATCAATATGTTGCGTGTCTACATTCAAGTTTATCTTGCCGAATGCTTGCGCTGCATCACTGTGGAAAACAGCGCCGCGTGCTTTGGCTATCTCTGCAATTTCCGCAATGGGTTGAATTACGCCTATTTCATTATTGACCGCCATGACGCTAACCAAGGCGGTTTCATCACCAATAGCTGCCTCCATTACGGCTAAATCGACCAATCCATTTTCCTGCACGGGTACATAGGTGACCCTGTAACCTGAAAGCTCAACCGACCTAGCGGATTCGAGCAAACATTTATGCTCACTGACCAGCGTTACCATGTGGGGCCGCTTTGCCCCTAAAGCCTGCATCGTGCCCTTTACAGCCAAATTATTCGCCTCTGTCGCCCCCGATGTGAAATAAATCTCAGCAGCGTCAGCACCAATTACAGCAGCAATTTGCCGCCGCGCTTTTTCCACGCCCGCTTCTGCCGTCCAACCATAGCTGTGCGTGGTTGAATGGGGATTACCAAAATGCTCCAAAAAATACGGCGTCATGGCTTCCAGCACCCGTGGGTCCATAGGTGTTGTCGCTTGATTGTCCAAATAAACGGGTTTACGCATTAGTTTGCACCCGTTTGCTTGTCACGGGTTCGGTCATATAATGCACGGTATGCCTCTATGAAGGCTCCCACATCATCTTCGCTTGTATTCCACCCCAATGACACCCGGATCGAACAACCAAGGTCCTGAGGCGCAATAGCAAGTGCTTTTAGAACCCGGCTCTCCTTGACCTTACCCGACGAGCATGCAGATCCGCTTGAGACACAAATTCCACCCAAGTCCATATGCATAACTTGGGTTTCACCCGCAACGCCCGGCAATACTATTGTGCTGGTGTTTTTTAAACGCTCAGCCCCCGCCGCAACAATTATAATATTAGGGCAATATTGGTGTAATTCTGTCTCAAGCCGATCTCGCAAAATTTGGGTCTTCTCAATATTCAGCAATGCATTAAGTGCCTCAATAGCAGCAGCACCGAAACCTGCGATACCCGGTACATTTTCCGTACCGCCACGCCTGCCAAATTCTTGACCCCCACCCGTGATTAGCGCCGCCATTGGCGATGTTGGGGCCATAATTAACGCACCAATGCCCTTTGGCCCGCCAATTTTATGGGCAGACACTGTCATGTAGTCGGCGCCTAACTGGTTGAAAGAAATGGGCATTTTACCCAGTGCCTGAACCGCGTCCAAATGCACTTTTGCGCCAGCACCATGGGCAATGCGGATAATAGCATCAACCGGCTGAATGGTGCCAATTTCATTACTTGCAAGGATGATGGACACCAAAGCCCCTTCGCCTCCTCCGGTAAGTGCTTTAGTCAGGGCATCAAGTTTAATAAGGCCGTTATTGTCCACAGGTAACTCGGTAACCGCTAGCCCACTTACCTCTGCCGCCGCGATAATACTTTCATGCTCAATGGCTGAGACGATTATGCGCTGAGCGCCTGAGGACCGAATGGCTGCATTGTTGCTCTCTGTCCCGCCGGACATAAAAACAATATCCCGCGCACGGCAATCTATGAGCGCCGCAAGCTGGCTTTTGGCCATGTCAATAACCGCTTTTGCTGCCCTGCCTGCCCCGTGGACCGACGACGGATTGCCCGTCACCCTTAGGGCAGCCGTAACCGCATCCACGACACTGTCGTAAACTGGGGTCGTTGCGTTATAATCTAGATAAACAATCTTCTTCATATGTGCTGGAATAGGGTGTTTCTGGTAGCTGATCAACTCAAAAACAATGCTTACCCCTTCCGTTTAGTTACTTTTGGCTATAATTTTTGTACGACATGGTCTATAGAGCGTCTTTATTCAAACAAACAAATTATCTGGATCCTATGCCCGAAATCATTTTCAACGGACCGTCAGGACGACTGGAAGGTCGTTATCAACAGGGTGAAAGCCCTACATCTCCCGTCGCATTGATACTGCACCCCCACCCACAATATGGTGGGAACATGAACCAGAAAGCGGTTTATTATATGTATCATGCCTTTGCCCACCGGGGCTTTGCGACCCTGCGCTTTAACTTTCGCAGCATTGGCCGCAGCCAAGGGGAGTTTGATAATGGCCCGGGCGAACTTTCTGATGCTGCCACGGCGCTTGATTGGGTTCAGGCTATGAACCCTAATTCTTCTGGCACTTGGGTCGCGGGTCATTCTTTTGGTGCTTGGATTGCGATGCAGCTTTTAATGCGCCGCCCAGAAATTCAGGGGTTTTTGTCAGTAGTACCCCCTGCCAATCTCTATGATTTTTCCTTCCTTGCGCCCTGCCCGTCATCGGGATTGATTGTCCAAGCTGGGGACGATGAAATCGTCACCCCCATCGCGCTGGAAAAATTGGTGGAAAAGCTCCAAACCCAAAAAGCCATCACTATCGACCATGAAATTGTGCCCAATGCAGGGCATTTCTTCGATGACCATTTGGAACCTTTGATGAAGCTTTTAAATGGCTATCTCAACAAGCGCTTAACGGGCACACCAACACGGTAATAAGCTAACTCCCTTTAAGGCCTGTATAAAGTCCCGCCGCTAGCGGGCCTTGCTGTGCCTGTGGTTGACGGCAAGCTTAGCGGCAAGCCACGCACTGAGCGCACGGCCAGATAAGCAAAGGCCTCGGCCTCCAGCGCGTCACCGTGCCAGCCTAACACTTCGACCGGGTCAACAATGACCGGGAAACGACGCCGCAATCGCCGCATCAAGGTTGGGTTATGGCGTCCGCCACCGCATACATACCAAATGTCCGGTGGATGGGCGAAATGCTCCTGTGCTGCCACCACAGATTCTACAATGAATGCCGTAATTGTCGCAGCGCCGTCATCGGCGGATAAGCCCCTGACCGCTTGAATGGAATAGTCATCCCGGTCCAATGTCTTCGGTGGAGCTTCATCAAAATAAGGGGATGCCATCAAGCCCATCAAAATATCATCATGCATCGTGCCACGGGCGCTCATCATGCCGTCAGTGTCACAGGGTATGCCTGTATGCACTTCTGCCCAGTCATCAAGCATGGCATTGCCCGGTCCGGTATCAAAAGCGGTTATATGGGGCTCATCAGCGTTATCCTTAAAGGAAACCCATGTAACATTTGCAACGCCGCCAATGTTTAAAACGGCAATAGTGTCATGGCGCCGGTCGCGCTTGAGCATAGCTGCATGAAAAATAGGCACCAGTGGCGCCCCCTGCCCGCCGCCAGCCATATCATTACTGCGCAGGTCATTAACAACCGGAATGCCGGTAGCCGCCGCGAGACGCGCGCCGCAACCGATTTGCCATGTCCAGCCAAGGTCCGGACGGTGAGCAATCGTTTGGCCGTGAAAGCCGATCAAATCCACAGCGCTACTATCGAGCTTTGCCTGTGCGAGCAATGCTGTAACGGCCTCAGCGTGCAAGTCGGTCACCGCCATCTCTGCGGCGTGGATTGCATCCAAACTATTATCAGGCATCCCGCAGGCACTTGCCTTTTGAATGGCAACTTTCACCAATTCACGAGTTTCTGGAGTGTACGCAATGGTCAAGGACGGGCCAAAACGCTCCACCGCATCACCGTTGGTATATAATATCGCTGCATCAATACCATCCATTGAAGTGCCGCTCATTAAGCCAATCACGCATTTAACCGCGTCATTATTCAGATCATCCACTAATATCGCCCTTTCATCAATTCGGCGTTTCCTGCTTTGCGTTTATCCTACCCTATGCTACATCAGCGCCTTCCTTGAAGTATTCTTTTAAATTATGGAAAAATAATGGTCGGTTTAAAATCAGAATTCTTACAAACCCTCAGCGAACGCGGATTTATCCACCAAGCAACAGACTTGGAAGGGCTGGATGAGCGCATGGCTGAGAGTGCCATTAAGGCCTATATTGGCTTTGACTGTACCGCGCCTTCGCTGCATGTGGGCTCGCTCGTGCAGATAATGATGCTGCGCTGGTTGCAGAAAACTGGTCATAAACCGATTGTTCTGCTGGGCGATGGCACAACCAAAATTGGCGACCCGACGGGCAAAGATGAAGCCAGAAAACTGCTCAGCGACGAAGATATTGAAACTAACTTAACTGGGATACGCTCTATTTTTGAACAATTCATCACCTTTGGGGATGGCACAACCGACGCCGAAATGGTGCGCAATCTAGACTGGTTAGGTGGTCTTGGCTATATTGAAATGCTGCGTGATGTGGGGCCTCATTTCACAATCAACCGCATGCTTACCTTTGAAAGTGTCAAGCTACGCTTGGACCGTGAGCAGCCATTAACCTTCCTAGAATTTAACTATATGATTATGCAGGCCTATGATTTTCTTGAGCTAGCGCGACGCGAAAATTGCCAGTTGCAGCTTGGTGGCTCTGATCAATGGGGCAATATAATCAATGGCATCGAGCTTGGCAGGCGGATGGAGGGTAAAACCCTATACGGCGTTACCTCACCGCTTATCACCACCGCTGACGGCAAGAAAATGGGCAAGTCAGAAAATGGTGCTATTTGGCTTAATGAAGACGCGCTAAGCGCATATGATTACTGGCAGTTTTGGCGCAATACACAGGACGCTGATGTGGGGCGGTTCTTACGGCTATTCACCGAATTGCCCTTGGATGAGATTGCGCGTCTTGAAGAGCTTGAAGGCCAAGAGATCAATGAAGCCAAGAAAATTTTAGCTGGTGAAGCAACCAGGATGTGCCGCGGCGAAGATGCCGCACTGCAGGCAGCTGCCACCGCCCAGAAAACATTTGAGCAAGGCGGCGTGGGCTCTGACCTACCCACCACCACAATTAATCATGACCGTTTAAAAGCTGGCATCAATGTGGTTGATTTGTTCTTAGAAGCCGGGCTCGGCAAATCAAAAGGGGAGCTTCGCCGCCTCGTCAAACAGGGCGGCGCCAAAATCAATGATGAAAAAGTTGATAGTGAAGAGCTTTTGGTGAGTACGGACAATTTGAAAGAAGGCCTGATTAAACTATCCGCAGGCAAAAAGCGCCATGCGCTTATAAAGTGTAATAGTTCCGACCTTATCTGACAGTTACCGATTTTTCAGTTAGTGACTGTCAGTTTAAATCTGGTCTACAAATTTGTCTTTCCAGATTTGTTTCCCGTCAAGAAGCGTCTGCATAGGCGTTCTGCCTTGGCATCG
>JAJFIS010000029.1 GCA_021774735.1 Alphaproteobacteria bacterium
ACCCGCTTCGACGCGAAAACCCTGATCCTCACCTTCCAGTCGCCCCTAACGGGGCTCCTTCCAGGTGAGGATCAGGGCAAATAACAGAAGCGGACAATTGATATGGTACATAAACCGGTCAATTCAGAATGTTATCGACACCCCTAAAATGTTTGTTTATTATAGGCGGATGTATCTTCATTGGTTCTAATCCATTGAATGCTCTTGGGCTTGCCCAATGCCGTTGGCGCGTTGGGTTTCGCGGATGAAAGCGATGATTTGAGTAACTTGTGTCTCTGACAAGTCTTCCACGGGCGGCATGTCGCCGAATTGCCAGTGATGCGCTTTCACGCCCTTTTCCACGGCGCGGCGGATGGCGTAGTCCGCATGGTGACCGGGATGGTAAAAGGGGTGGATCAAAGGCGGACCTTGCTCGGTTCCCCTTGCCTCAACGCCGTGACAGGCGGTACAATTATCTTTAAAGATAACATGGCCCGCTTGTGCGCTGCGGGACAAGGTTGATGCCGGTTCAGATGTTTCGGTATCATTATATAAAAACACTGCAAGGCTGAGGGCACCAATAACGACGAGGCTAATAAGTATATTTTTATTCATGGGCCTAATCCAATCTCGTTAGTCGACGGCGACAATGGGCTGCGCCAAAATCCATAAGCTTATCATTGTATAGAAAATCATTAATGTCACTAAGGGAAGTTGGCTAACCAAAGCCAGCCATGGCCGCTTAAAGCTGCGAATGGCAATGATATGGGCGAGATATACCGCATAAATATGGCCGATGATAACCGCGCCCATGGCGAGCCACCATGTGGTGCTGACGCCGATGACACCCACATTAAGCTGAAAATTATGGACGCCGAGGAGGTTCCAGCCAAGCCCCAAGGGGTCGGAAAGCGTTGGGACTGCGAGCTGGCCGGCCAGCAGTAAAAAGGAGAAATAATGGGCAATATGATAGGCGAAGCTGATAGGCAGTAAGGTGACGATAAACAGCCCGGCATATTGCTTGCCTGACATAACTTGCGGCAGAGCCGTGCCTTGCCCCGCCCCCATCAATGTGACCAATTTTGCGCTGAAAGCACTGACGACGCTATAGGTGATGAAGAACAAAATTGGCGTGAGTATCAAGCCGGTGGTTTCTAGAAAGATGTATAAATCAATGCCTTGTTGTTGAACCCATAGCAGGCCACCGTAAAGCCAACTGCGGGTTAAGGCCCAATCAACCAGCTCTTCCCACGAGGCTGTATCGCGAAAGCCATCGAAGGTGACACTGGCTAAAAATAACAATAAAAGCGATGTGGCGGCGCGGCTTGGGGCAGGGCGCTCTAATAGCCCGGTCATGGGATAGCGCAGCCATAGGCTATTTGCGGGGTTTTCGTCTCTGCTCCGTAACAATAAAGGTGCCATTGAGCCGAGGTAGCCAAAGAGGATGGAAAAGACCTCACCATTTTCTAACCATTGCTTGCGGCCAAACAGGGCCATGCCCAACCATGTTATGGCAGAGTAAATTAGGATGATAACCGATAATGTGCTCGGTATTTCACCCATAGACGATATTTGCTCCAGCCACGCGAAGCCCCAGAATAACAGAACCGCAGGCCAGCAGCTTAAGCGTTCAGGGTAAGCTATAAAGCCGCCCTCAGGGTCACGTTTGATGAGGCTACATATGCCCTGATGAATTATCACCCAAGGGTTGGTGCGCTGCCATATATCAAAGCCTAAAACCTGAATGATAACAATGCCGACCCACCAGAGAGACCAGATAAAGATGGGGGCGAAATTGCGTGTTGGACTATCCGGGCCCCAAAAGCCAGCCGCCAAAATCAGCACAAAAATAAACAGGCTGGATGCGGATGTCAGATGCCCTGTCCATTTCATCAAGGGTTTAAACAGGCCAGCACCATCCATGAGCATGAAGCCGCGCATTGGTTTATCAGCGACGGGCGGTGCACGCACCAGCCAAACCGCAATGATGAAAGATAGGGTGACGGTGAGCCCTGCACCCAGCATATAATAATATAGCGGCGCTTCAAGCTGGTGGCGACTGCCAAAGGCATGGGCGAGCGCAGGCAGGGTGAAAGTAATTGTTGCAAACATCAGCCAGATTAAGCTGGTAAAATTTCTTTTAAAAACAACCATTCTCTAGGCCTCACTCATAGTAATTTTACATCTGGAAAAATACATCTGCCTATAAATATTCTAAATCATTATAATTTACTGTATAAGGAACATGCTTGAATATGTGTTTGGAGTAAAGGGGCTAACAATAATCCTATTGGGAGGGGCATTGCTATGAAGCAATTTGCAAAAATATTAATAACACTATCTTTTTTTACATCATTCGCCGCACAAGCTGAAATTTTGGCGATGGTGAGCTATGAAACCAAGAGCGCGGACAGTCTAAAATCGTTAAAAATTTCAACAAGCAGAGGCCGGGAAGAAGGTGTCGCCATTTTGGATGTCGATCCTGAATCGGATGCTTTTGGCAAAATCCTATGGCAAATGCCATTGCCTGCGGACCTGACAGCACACCATATATTCTACGACCGGACGATGAAGAAAGCCTATATGACATCCTTGTCGAAAAAGGAGCTTTATGTCTTTGATATGGGGTCTTTTCCTATCCGCCATAAAATTCTCGATGTGAATTGCTCCATGGGAGAGGATGTCATCTTTAACGAGGATAACAGCCGTTGGTATTTAACCTGCATGGGTTCGGCCAATGTTATTGTTGGTGATGTGGTTACCGACAAAATTATTGATGATATAAGTCTGCCCGACAGCTACCCGCATGGTTTGGCGGTTAACACTTCTATCAACCGTATTTTGGTAACCAGCACCATCAAGGGAGATCTGACCGATCCACGGGAGGTTATTACCGAGGTTGATGCCACAACCCATGAAGTGCTCGGCGTCCATAAGATGAGCAACAAGCCGACGCCGTCAGGTGTTGCACCGGTGGAAGTTCTTTTCGCACCGGGGGCATCAAGGCCCACCGCCTATGTTACCAATATGTTTGGTAATACCATTTGGACAATGACGTGGGACGCAGCAACATCCAAGTTTGAAACAAATGAAGCCCATGCCTTTGATGGCAATGAAACCGGTGTGCCTTTGGAAATATACTTCACCGATGATGGCACACGGATGTATATAACCACTGCGGCGCCGGGGCATTTTCATATCTTTGACGTTAGCTCAGGCGATGGCCACCCTAAGCATATGAAAACATTCAAGGTCGGCGAAGGCGCGCACCATGTTGGTTTCACCAAGGATGGCCGCTATGGCATCGTGCAAAACTCGTTTCTTAACCTGCCGGGCATGTCATCGGGCACTATTAGCGTCATCGACCTGAAAACCAATGAAGTGATTGACACAATCACGTCGCTGTCTGATGCGGGTTATAATCCGAATGTGATTGTTCTATTGCCAGAATGGAATGCCTTCCTCGGTCACTGATTGAGCATGCGTCTTAGGAAATCAGTGTAGATATCGGTTAGCGTTTCAATGGCGCTAACCGATACATAAATAATGTAACAGATTGCTTTATAATAATTATTACAAAATATTTTTTAATTCATTACTATCTCAAGCTATTAACTCTCAATAGAGGTTATGCTTTTGTCTGCTAATGATGGTTTTCCAAGATAATATCCTTGAAAATAGTCAACACCAATAGCATCAACTTGTTCATACACAGACTGGTCACAAACAAATTCTGCAATTGTTTGGGCGCCAATATTTTTAGAGAACTCTGTAATTAATGAAACAACTTTTTGCGCACTTTCATCATGAGCTATATTTTTTATGATCGACCCATCTATTTTGACAAAGTCTGGCGCTAGTTTCATTAAATATTCAAAATTAGAGTAGCCGGTGCCAAAATCGTCGATAGCTATTCTACAGCCAAATTCCTTCATTTCTTCAATAAATTCAAAGACATCATTATAATTCTCAATGCCCTCCGATTCTACTATTTCTAAAACTAAGCGGTGCGCGATTGAGGACGTCTGTAATTTATGTGTCAGTATGCTTCTTGTTTTAGGGTTTAGAATGTCTTCAATGGTTAAGTTAATTGAGAAAGATTCAGTACGATCCGAAAAGTAGGAAAAACTTTTATTGATCATGATCTCGGTCAACTGTGGGTAAAGCCGGGCATATTTAGCAATTTCTAAGAAGAAGAATGGACTTATTTCTTTTCCATCAACATCTATCAATCTCATCAAACATTCATATTTATTTATTTGTCCTGTCCTGCGGTCAATAATAGGCTGAATAAAGACTACAATTCGATCATCTTCGATGGCTCTTTTTATTTTCTTTGTCCATTCCATATTTTCCTTGCTGCGCTTTTGCAAGTCAAATTTGCTGGTGTAAAATAAAAGGGCTTGACGAGACTCTTTAGCAACTCTTAAAGCCATGCCAGCATTGACATAAACGTTGCCAATCATACTCGCTAGACCCACCGTGGCGGACACATTTATTTCATACTCATTTATATGAAACACATTGTTCTCAAGACTTGAAATGTAGTCTGCACATAATGTCTCAAGCTCATTTTCAGAAAGGGTACTGGTCAAAATAGCAAATTCATCACCTGTTAGCCTATATACCAATATGTCAGAAAAACTTTCTTTTAGCCGCTCTGAAAATTTAATTAATAATAGATCACCAATATCATTGCCATAGAAATTATTCGCTTCAGAAAAACGGTCAATATTAATCAGGGCAAGTATTGGCTTATCCATTTCTGTCAAGTCATCAAGTAGCTTCTGCCTGTTAGGAAGGCCGGTTAGATTGTCTGTTGTATGATTAAGTATTATTTGCTGTTGTCTGAATATTTCAGTGATATCTGTGCGAATTGCCATAAACTCTTGAATATTGTCATCTATATCTAAAATGGGAACAATTGTGCTGCTTACATAATAGTCATCACCATTCTTGGCGCGGTTTTGAATGATGCCTTTCCATGTTTTTTTAGAATGAATTGTCTTCCATAAATCTTTAAAAAGGGATGGTGGAGTTTCAGGATGCCTAATTATACTGTGGCTACTGGAAAGTAATTCTTGAGCGCTATAGCCAGATATTTCACAAAAGGCGTCATTGACATATGTTATTCTCCCCCGAGGGTCTGTTTTAGATACAATTGCACTTTCATCAACGGCCTTTTTATACTCATTAAGTAATGATTTGCTGACGACGGCTTGATGTGTCTGTTTGCGAAGCTCTTTTTCTAGAAGAATATTTAGCTTTCTAAAAGGCTGAATGATTAATTGTTTAAAGAAAAGCGTAAAGGCAATGAGCAACGTTAATAAAACTGACGAGATAGTATAAATAAGCATTTCAACAGTGTGATTTATATCCTCCAGCACTTCATGCTTGTCTAATTCAGCAATGAGCACTGTTTGCTCCCCAAATAGCTGATATGGCTCATAGCTACTGAGCACGGGAACACCTCGGTAATCATTGATTATATGGTTCCCATCTTTGCCTTCCAAGCCAGCCTCAACTGAGCCTGTCTCCACATGCTGAATACCAACAGTCGTCTTTAATTCTTTGATGAGTGGGCTATCAATATCATTAATGAAGCGACTATTGTTTCTCATCGTATGGTCGCTGCCAACAATATATGCTTCGCCACTATTCCCTAAACCTGCGCGCACAAGCTGACCATCAAAAGTCATAATTTTATTAATAGGCTCAACTGGAATCTGAATAGCAACACTTCCTAAAAGTTCGCCATTGCTATGAATAGGCATAGCTAAGAAGGCCGCTGGAACATTAAAGCTGGGCTCATAAGGTAAGAAAGATGAAAAAGAAATTTCACCGGGTAAACGCTTAATGGATTTAGTGAACGCATTTGCCAGTCCAGAATTTTGGTAAGGTCCAGTATAAAGATTGGTGGCAAAGTCAGGCTCTTTCATGACGCTATAGACAATGTTACCCTTAACATCAATTAAGAAAATATCATAAAATCCATGCGCTTTTAAGAACTGTTCAAACTGCTTATGCGTCGATGTATGAATGGTTTGATAAGGAGATGGTGCCTCTCTATTTTCTTTGTTCAAAATATATTGGTATTGTGCAATTTTAGCTGCATCTGACAGTGGAATGTAAGCCCTCGGCGACCTTAATTTCTCAGCGTTGGGGATTCCATGATGAATCTTATTAAGATAATTATTTTCGTAGAATTGAAGCAATTCAGCATCAATGACAGTAATATCTTGCTTATATTTTTGCTGGTAAAAAGATGAGCTTAATTGCTGTAAAGCGGTGATTGTTGATGGAAGCTGGCTAATTAATGAGAGGTTTTCTGTCGTATTATCTTGGTAGGAATTTGTGTGCCTTTTCAAGCTCTCACGGATAGAGGTTAATTGCTCAAACCTTGAACTCAGCAATAATTCTTTTTGATATGACGTTAATGAAATAATGCCTATGGCCATTAAACCAAATAACAAAGTTAGCGCAGTTATAAGTCCAATTTTTATTTTCATATTTATCAACACTTTATATGCCTCTGGTAATGCCTAGACATTTCTATCTTACCTATCAGCCTATAATAATTTGTAAACGCGCAATATAATACTAATGATTGATTTATGTAATAAAAATTACCCAATTCGACTGGGTGAATTTAATTTGTTGATTGATAAGAATGTGGGACTTAGGACAGCATGCGTCTTAGGAAATCAGTGTAGATATCGGTTAGCGTTTCAATGGCGCTAACCGGAACATGTTCATCAATTTTATGCATGGTCGCGCCGATAAGGCCGAACTCTACCACCGGGCACATGTCCTTAATGAAGCGTGCATCTGATGTGCCGCCAGAGGTGGAAAGCTCAGGTGTGCGGCCTGTATTTGCCTTAATCGCGTCGCTTAAAGCCTCGGTTAAGCTACAGGGTGTCGTGATGAAACTATCGCCGGATACCCACCAATCGACGCTGTAGCGCTCAACCCCCGCGCTTTGCAGGCGGGTAGTCAGCTCTTCTTTTAAGCTTTCAGGGGTCCAGACGCTATTAAAGCGTACATTAAAGCGGGCTTTTGCTTCTGCGGGCACCACATTATGGCTTTCATTGCCCACATGCATATCAACAATTTCTAAATTGCTGGGCTGGAAATGCGCGTTGCCGTCATCTAGTGGCGCTTCTAATGTGGCGAGCAGTTTCACCATATCTGTAATGGGGTTATGTGCCAGATGGGGGTAGGCCACATGGCCCTGCGTTCCGTGGGTGGTGATAAAACCATGCAGGCTGCCGCGACGGCCAATTTTAATCATTTCACCTAGCGCATTTGGGTTTGTAGGTTCACCGACGAGGCAATAATCAAGCTCTTCACCGCGCTCTTGTAGCCATTTTAGCACTTTTCTGGTGCCATTGATCGCCGGTCCTTCTTCGTCTCCGGTTATCAGGAAGCTGATTGAGCCATTGATATCGGATGCCGCGTTGATATATCGCTCAGCTGCAACGGTGAAGGACGCTATAGCGGCTTTCATGTCAGCCGCACCCCGGCCATAAAGCTGGCCATCTTTCACTTGCGCCGTAAAAGGCTCAACACTCCAATGGTCTGCGGCACCCACCGGCACGACATCGGTGTGGCCAGCAAAACAAATGTTGGGGCTAGCCGTACCATAGCGGGCATAAAGGTTGGGCACGTCTGGTGTACCTTCCTCGCTGAAGATTAGCCGGTGACAGGTGAAGCCGAGACCAGATAAGGCGCTCTCCAATACATCCAAGGCACAGCCGGGGTCGGGCGTTACGCTCTCAGCGCGGATCAAGTCTTGTGCAAGGCTAATAACATTGAGGGTCATTATGGCTTAATCCCGCAGCAATTCATTGATGCTGGTCTTTGAGCGGGTTTTGGCATCAACTTTTTTGACGATAACAGCGCAGTATAAATTTGGCCCTGGGCTGCCATTGGGCAGGGGTTTGCCAGGCAGGGTGCCGGGCACCACAACGCTGTAGGCGGGCACGCGCCCCATATGAATTTCCCCCGTGGCGCGGTCGATAATTTTGGTCGAAGCGCCAAGATATACCCCCATGGAAATAACGGCGCCTTCTTCCACTATAACGCCTTCGGCCACTTCAGCGCGCGCGCCGATGAAACAATCGTCCTCAATAATTACAGGACCTGCTTGCAGGGGCTCTAACACGCCGCCAATACCTGTGCCGCCAGATAGGTGTACATTCTTGCCTATTTGGGCGCAGCTGCCCACTGTCGCCCATGTGTCAACCATGGTGCCTTCGCCCACATGAGCGCCAAGGTTAACAAATGATGGCATCAACACAACGCCCTTAGCAATGAAAGCTGAGCGGCGAACGATGGCACCGGGTACAGCACGAAAGCCAGCTTGCTTGAAATTATCCGCGCCCCAACCTTCGAATTTGCTGGGAACTTTATCCCACCAATTTGTATTTTCGCCGGGCCCACCTTGGATGACGGTCATGTCGTTCAGCCGAAAAGATAGAAGCACCGCTTTTTTAAGCCACTGATGGACAGCCCATATGCCATTTTCTTTGCTGGCCACCCGCAATTTGCCAGAGTCTAATAATTCAAGGGCGGTATCAACAGCAGCGCGAATGTCGCCAGAGGTATCGCCGTTTACGCTGTCTCGGTCATCAAATGCGGCATTGATGGTGGCTTCTAATTGGGCGGTGTTCATAGCAGTGTAACCTTGTTGAATAGGGCTTGTCGGATGGTGCGGTACAATAACGTGGGTGGTAGTGATGTCAATGAAACTGCATGCCAATAACGCATTTAAGCAGTGTGGTCATGTAGCCATTTGCTAAGGTCGTCAATTTCACCGTCAATATATGTGGCATCCTCATGTGGGTTGCCCCATGGGCTGCTGGTATTCACCCACACCGTCGCCATGCCCATAGCATGGGCCGGTTCAAGGTTGCGGGCCATATCTTCAAAAAAGACTGCTCTTGTAGGGTCTATGTCCATTTCATTGATGAAAAGGTCATAAGTTGGGGGCTGTGGTTTTGGAATAAGTCCGGCAGCAATAATATCGAATATGCCATCAAAGTGGTCTTTAACACCAAGGCGACTGATAACTTGGTTAGTGTAATTACAGTCAGCATTGGTGAAGATAACCTTGCGGCCATCAAGCCGGTCGAGCGCCTCAATCAAACGGCGATCTTCTTCAACGGGTGAGAAATCAATATCATGGACGTCCTCTAAAAATTCATGCGGGTCAACGCCGTGATGCTTCATCAGCCCAGCGAGTGATGTACCATATTTCATCAGGTAGCCCTTTTGAACCCGGCGGGCTTCTGTCCGGTCAGTGCTGAGCAAATTAGCGATGAAACTGCCCATTTTCTCGTCTATTTGGGCAAATAGATCAATCCGGTGGTGGTATAGCGTGTTATCAAGGTCAAAGACCCATGTGTCCCTTGTGGACAATAATTGCTCCAATCTTTCAGCTGAATGCGAAGCTTGGGAAAGTTTTTCAGATTTATATGATGATTTTTCTTGCATGTTTAAACCCTATTAAGGGGTAATGATTAAAGTGGCAAGGTAGGAAGGGATTTTATGGCATTTGGCAGTAAAATAAATCCAGATAAAAAGATGGCATGGCCTTTAAGCGATGTGCAAGTGGACGCAATTTCTGTTGCGATGGATGGCACTATTCTTGACCAAAGTCCATCAGCGGGTTTTTTAGTTTCTGCTTGGAGCGGTGGCTGTGAAGCTTTACGCAGTTTTGCCCACAACAGCGCGAGTGGAATACCAATAACCAGCGATGTCAGAAGTCTTGCAGTTGATGGCCATGAGCGGCGCTACCAGCTTACTTTGACACCTTTTTCAAGCGGCGCCTTACTTATCGTTGGCCGCGATGTAACTATTCAGGAAAGCCTGACACAGGCATTGGTTAATAGCCGGGAGCTATTACAAGACTTGGTCAGGCAAGGTGCTGATTTTGGCTTTGAAACTGATATAAATGGATATTTCACCTATGCTGGCCCTGATGATGTCATGGGGTATCAAGCCAGTGAACTGATTGGGAAAAAGGCCGGAGATGTATTTTTTGAGGGTGGTCAGTGCCCGCTGCCTTTAGATCCTTTTGAGGCTTTGGCCCCCTCCACACAGGACGCTCTACCCATTTTAGCGGCGGATGGTAACGTCCACACTATGTGGGTATCCTCCACACCTTTGATCTCTGAAAATGGCACCCGGGTAGGCGCTCGAGGCTTATTTAGGGATGTCACTGACAGTTTTGAGAGTGAAAAATCCAGACGCCAGGAAACGGTGCGCCTGGCTATGCTTAACCGAATCACGCATTTGTTACGGTCTGCTGATAATGTTGCGGCCTTAACACAAGACTCGTTGAATGAATTGGTTGGGGCATTGCGGGCTGAAGCAGGTTGGATATGCCAAGCAAAGCATGGAATGCCCGTGCCAGCGGCGCATATCAGCCTGAGCGATGACCCTATTGATAGTGATGCCATCATTCAGGCGCTTCAGGATGCTCCAGAATGGTCTGATGGCTGCGAAAAATATTTCACCCTTCATATCGACGGGGCTGAGTTGTTATGCGTGACATTACTGGTTGAAAAAGGCCAAATGGCTGCCGTTTTATTAGCGCGTGATACTAGCCTTTTCCCGTGGTCGGATGCAGAGCATAAATTGCTGGAAAGTGTTGTAGATAATCTGGCCGTTGCCTTAAAACAGGCGCGGATGATTGAAGAATTAGAGCGGTTATCGAGCACCGATGAACTTTCTGGGCTGCTTAACAGGCGCGCTTTTAATAGCGCCGTAACAAGACGGTTAGCGCAACAAAAACGCGGCAGTAGCACGGGTTGTTTTCTCTATGTGGACCTTGACCACTTTAAAGAAGTCAATGACAGTTTGGGCCACGCAGCAGGGGACTTGGTGATTGCTAGCTTTGGTCAGATACTGCGTACTTCGGCCCGTGAGAATGATATTGTTGCGCGTCTTGGCGGCGATGAATTTGGCCTGTGGTTAGACGGCACAGACGAAAGTGGTGCGGTCACAAAATCCAAGTTTCTTCTAGATCAGATGAAACATATTCGTAGCGTTGCAGGTGCTGAGCATCTACGCCTTTCCTTGTCTGTTGGGATCGCTTCAGCAATACGCATGAAAGACTTTTCTTTAGAAACATTATCCAATGCGGCTGATGTAGCCCTTTATCAAGCAAAAAAAAGCGGTCGCTCTGGTTATGCCATCGCAGAGGACGTGGAGTAGAATGTGGTGCTAAAATCATTAAAAGGACTATTGGGTTTAGGGTCAAAAACGAATGATCCTGTGTCTTATGACAAAGCAAAAAACTTGCTCGAGAAGGGTTCTGAAAAACAGCGCTTAAACTTAGCTAGCCATAAAGATACAACGCCTGAGGTACTGTATTATTTAGCGGACGATGCATCTGCTGGAGTGCGCAAGCAAATCGCCCGAAATCCCAGCACCCCCATTCAGGCTGATGCGGCGCTTGTCAGTGATGAAGACGAAGAAGTGCGGGGAGAGCTAGCACGGAAAATAGCTCGGTTAGTACCGGGCTTAAACCCTGATGAGCAGTCGACATTGCGGGATTCTACCATTGAAATTCTTGAAAAATTAGCCTCAGACCAATTACCAAAAATACGGGCTATAATTGCGGAGGAAATTAAAAAATCGGATGCGGTCCCTAAGCATATTGTGAGCCAGTTAGCACGGGATATTGAAGATATCGTCAGCGCGCCTATTTTAGAATATTCACCATTGCTGAATGATGACGACCTACGGGAAATTATTGCAGCAGGCAGTTCGCAGTCAGCCCTGATAGCCATTGCAAGCCGTGAAGGAGTTAGTGGTGATGTGTCGGATGACTTGGCCGCAACGCTTGAAATTCCTGCTGTAGCAGCGCTGTTGACCAATCAAAGTGCACAGATCAGGGAAGACACTTTAGATCAAATCATTAATCAGGCAAAAAAAGTGAAGGATCTCCACCGGCCCCTTGCTGTTCGCGGGGAACTGTCAGTGCGGGCAATGAAACGTATTTCATCCTTTGTCGCTTCTGCTTTGGTCCATAGAATGATGGAGAAAAACCCTCTTGAAGAAGAACAAGCCGAAGAGCTATTGGACCGAGTGCGGGACCGGCTGGCTAATGAGCGTTTGGGAGAAAAAGAAGAATCTGTCTTAGCATTAAAAGCTAAGGAGTTTTACAGTCAGGGCCGCCTAGATGATAGCTTTATAAAAAAGCAAATAGAGAAGGGAAGCCGTGAATTTGTTCTGCAATGTTTGGCTTTATTGGCTGACATTCCCGTGAAGGCGGTGCGCCAAGTGATCCATTCAAAAAGTGGACGCGCTGTAACGGCGCTGTCATGGAAAGCGCAATTAAAGATGCGGACCGCATATGAAATTCAGACCAAGCTCGCTTTGGTGCCAAATGGTCAATTGCTACCCGCTAAAAATGGAACAAGCTACCCCATTAGTGAAGATGAGCTTGAGTGGCATCTAAGCTATTTTTTAGAGTGAAAAATTCTGTATAGAGGCAATTAGAAACCTAGTCAGTGTTTTTGACAATTAGGGTACCTGCGCCGCGTTCGGTGAAAATTTCAAGCAATATCGCATGCTCAACCCGGCCATCAAGAATAACGGAAGCCTCGGCTCCGTCATCAATGGCCCGCAGGCAGGTTTCAATTTTTGGAATCATACCACCGTGAATAGTGCCATCATTTTGCAATTTTGTAATTTCTTTTGGGGTCAGTTCGGTCATCAATTCACCGTCTTTGCTCAAAACACCCTCAACATCGGTTAGCAAAAATAGGCGGGTAGCCCCTAGTGCTGCCGCAATGGCACCGGCCATGGTGTCGGCATTAATGTTAAAAGTTTGGCCATTGTCACAAGGGGCGATAGGCGCAATTACGGGGATTATATTAGCTTCGATAAATTTGTGCAATACGGTGGGGTCAACAATATCGGGCTCGCCGACAAAGCCCAGATCAATAAGTTTTTCTATATTCGAATCTGGGTCCATTTTGGTGCGCTTTAAGGGCGTGGCCGTTACCATTGCGCTATCTTTACCCGAAACACCAACCGCCCTACCACCAGCACGGCTAATGTTATCTACAATGCTTTTGTTAATGGAACCCGACAGGACCATCTCTGCTACTTCAACCGTGGCTTTGTCGGTGATGCGCAAGCCATCGACAAATTCTGTTTTTATAGAAAGCCGCTCCAGCATTTTACCAATTTGGGGCCCGCCGCCATGGACCACAACGGGGTTAATGCCTACCTGCTTTAAAAGCACGATATCTTCAGCAAATTTGTTGGCAAGCACCTCGTCGCCCATGGCATGCCCGCCGTATTTGATGACAAATGTTTTGCCGGAATAACGCCGCATATAGGGCAGTGCCTCCACGAGAGTGGCAGCTTTTTTTTGCAGGTTTTTCTTTTGATTGCTCACAATAATCATCAGTTCTCTACTTTAGGTCTTGTGGTAGTACTCAATGCTAGATATGGCGAAGAAAGGGTAAGCTGTCCAGCAGCAATTCGCTTCATAGCTTGGTTGAAAGGGTCAAAGTCGGTAGCCACCAATGACGGCTGGTTTGTCTCTAGCTGACATAATGCCAGTAGCGATTAATGTTTGACCACCAAAATAGAGGACCCACACCGTAGGGCCTACCCATGAAGGGGCTTCGCTGAATTTTGCATATGAAAGCAAGCCATCAGAGATGAAAAACATGAGCGCACCAAGACCAACAATATAAGGATTATAGCGTGATAAAAGTGCCATAACGGTCATGGTTGTCAAAGCAACAACATAGATAATTACCCACATAAAAAGGTCACCAATGAGCGGCTGCAGATATACGGTCGTGGCTATGGCACCGAGCCATAGCAGGGCACATAAAATATATCGCAAACGGCCAACCAAAGATGGTTTTTCGCGGTTGGCTAAAAATACGCCAATATAAACAAGGTGGCTGGCTAAAAAGGCTATGAGGCCGTTAAGGAAAGGGATGGCAGGGTCACCTGACGGTATGGCAATAAGAACATCCCCCGCAGCAGATAGAAATAATGCCAAAGACAAAAATAAATGTGAGCGGGTGCGCCATGACAAAAAGGCATAAAGACCCAGCAAAGTTACACCAGCACCTTTTGCCATCAACTGATATGGCATCTCCAAGTTTTCTGCCATGCCAAGGCCATGGACAAAAGCCGCTATGATGCCTAACAGAAGCATAATTTGTGCTACTGTCCTATTGCGCCTTTGATGACTGGTAGAATAAAATCGTGCCATTGTCCCTCGCTTGTCCTTAAGAAAGCCCTCTACTGCTTCCAAGTGAAACCCCAAAAAACATGAGGTTACTGCCTGATATTATCTAGTGCCTTCATTTAAAAAGACTATTCTGCCCTAATTCGCTTTAATAACAAGTTTTAAATGGCTCACATATGCTTCACATATTCTTTATAGGCCGACATTATTTACTAAAAATAGGTAAAGATCGCCAGATCAATGCGGCAACGATTAAACTGCCAATGCCCGAGCCCAACAGGATATCAGGTATCGTTAGGCCCTGAGAAATCATGGTGAGTGAGTATATCGATGCCAGAACCATGAAACTGGAACTGACAATATTATTGACCGCGACCATACGAGACCGTTCTTTGTCAGCCGAGCGTTCTTGGATGAAGGTGTAAAAGGGTACGATGTAAACACCACCAGCCGCTGCGATCATGCCAAGGTCAAATATAAGGCGCCAACTGCCAGAAAGTTGGATGAAACTTTCAAGCCCAACCAATTCCCCTGTTCCTGAGCCCGCGATGGCCAAAGACGCAAAATAAAGATCGATAGTAAAAATTGCGATTAAAACCCCAGCGGCAGGGGAATAACGAGCAGATATTTCACCCTTAAGCAGGTGGGCGCAGATGTAAGAACCAATGGCCGTGCCAATAGCAAAAACAGCGAGAAACACCAGCACCACTTCTGGGCCTGCGCCTAAGGTATTTTTAGTGAAGGCGGGAAACTGGGCTGTAAATAAAAACCCAATGAACCAAAACCAACCAATGGCCAATATGCTGGTTATCACAGGCTTATTGCTGTTTGCGGAACGAACAATGGTGAAGGTTGAGCGAAAAATATTATAATCAATATCTAAGTCTGGTACTGTACTTTTAGTGTCGGGTATTTTCAGGCTCATCAGCCAACCAACCAAGGCCGAGCCAATGGTAACGCCGGCGGTGAGCCAAATGCCATTTGGTGCCAGAATTAAAACACTTGCTATCAATAAACCGAGAACAATAGCAAAGAAGGTGGCCCCTTCAACATAGGCATTCCCTGTTATCAATTCCTTCTCTTCTAAAAGCTCGGGCAGCAAGGCATATTTTAAAGGGCCAAAAAAAGCTGACTGCGTAGCCATCAAAAACAGAAGGCCCAGCAATGCCCAAAAGCTACTAAAATAGAAACCAATGGCACCAATAATCATGACAAGGATTTCAATGAATTTCACATAGCGTATTAATGTGGATTTTGAATATTTATCCGCGATTTGGCCCGCGAGAGAGGAAAATAGCACAAAGGGTAATACCAATACGGCCCCAGCATAGATGTTGATCTCTTCCTCTTTGATATCCACTTGGTCGGCAAGGACATAGGTGAAAAGCATGACGATTGCCATTTTGAAGACATTGTCATTAAAAGCACCCAGAAATTGGGCGCTAAATAATGGAAAAAATCGGCGGGAACGAATAATGTTTTTATTAGAATGTGAGATAAATATACCCTTTATTCAATTGTTGCATGTGGATGGGGACGGGGATGGTCGTGGCCATCTGTATTTTGAGTAGATGTTTTAAGGCTGCGCATTTCTGCCACAGATTGACGGAAAATAGAAAGAGCTGACGATAAAAATAAACTTGCCATAATGCCAGCCACGGCAAGGTCAGGCCAACCGGTGTTGGAAACCCAAACCCCTGTTGCAGCCCCTAGAACAGCTATGTTGCCAATGGCATCATTACGGCTACACAGCCAAACGCTGCGCACATTGGCGTCACCATTGCGAAATCTGTATAGAATGAAGACGCTGGCTAAATTGGCGGCAAGTGCGGCTAAGGCAACACCGCCCATAATTTGGGCACTTGGAACTTGCAGAATAAATATATGATAGACGGCAGAAGCCAATATCCAAAAACCCATCAAAGATAGGGTGATACCTTTGAATATTGCCGCCCGCGTTCGCCATATGAGCGCCCGCCCAATGACAAGCAAGGAAATGCTGTAGGTGAAAGTATCCCCTAGAAAATCGAGGCTGTCAGCTTTAAGCGCCTCACTGCCACCAATGAAGCCCATCGGCATTTCAACAAGAAACATAAAAGCGTTTATGGCAATAACAAGCCATAGGGCGCGGCGAAATGCATCACTTGCCCCATCAAACTGGCTGTCATGACCGCAACAGCTTGTGCTCATAACTCTTTACCTTTCCCTCATCCAAGGATAGTTAGAGCAAATATGCTATTAATAAGCAAGTAGGGAGCTGCGCTGAAAAACTTACCAACGGAGAGCAATGTCCCAAAAAAGCTATTTTGAGGCATTGCATTAGGGGGTAAGTCAGGCATATTCTGCCAGCGCGATAGTGCATCAATATTATTTTTAAAGCCGTAACTTTATGCCCGTGAATGATACCCACCCACCATTAAAAAGCCCACGCACTGGGGTCTTGCTGATTTCGCTTGGAACGCCTGAGCGGCCAGACGCAAGTGCTGTTCGGTCTTTTTTGCAGGAATTTCTGAGTGATCCAAGGGTGGTGGAGCTGCCGCGTCTGCTTTGGCTGCCTTTATTACACGGGCTTATATTGCCCTTCAGGCCAAAGCGCTCTGCTAAGGCTTACGCAAAAATTTGGAATTATGATACGGGCGAATCACCATTGAAGATGACAGCCGTTGCCCAAGCACAAGATTTAAATGCTCGGCTATCTAATGATGACATTATTGTCGATTGGGCTTTTACCTATGGCTCTACTTCCATCAAAGGTCAAATCGAACAATTGCAGAGCCTTGGCTGTAGGCGCATTTTGTTGATGGCGCTTTACCCACAGTATAGTGCCACCACCACGGCGGCCGCTTACGACAAAGCCTATAAGGCATTAACGCAGATGCGGGTTCAACCGGCGGTGCGGACCATCCATAATTACCATGACCACCCTGCCTATATTGAAGCCTTGAGCAATAGCTTGAGGGATGGTCTGCAGCAATTGAATTGGGAACCTGATGTGATTGTGGCGAGTTACCACGGCATTCCACAGCGTAGCTTTAACAAGGGAGACCCTTACCCATGCCATGCAAGAAAAACCAGCCGTTTGGTTAGAGAGGCATTAGAGCTGTCAGAGGATAAATTCGCGACCGTTTTTCAATCGCGTTTTGGCAAGGCCGAATGGGTCCGGCCCTACGCCGAAGAGACACTGAATGAACTTGCTAAAAGCGGTAAGAGAAAAGTGGTGATATTCGCTCCCGCTTTTTCTGGCGACTGTCTTGAAACCTTAGAAGAAATAGACATTGGACTGCGCAGTTCCTTCATGGAAGCAGGCGGCACCCATTTCCATTATATCAATTGCTTAAACGCCTCAAAGCTTGGCATGGATATGTTGGAAACCATTGTGCAAGAAAATTTAGAAGGCTGGAAATAAGTTATAGGCTTACTGGCTGGGCGCGCGTTTTCTTATCGTTGAATATACTGTGATTTTCCCAGCATTTTCAAAGGTTAATGTAACGGGAAAACGGGCACCAAGAGCAAGAGGCTGGTGTAGTTTCATTAACATTATATGGTGCCCCCCTGTCTTAAACTCAAAGCGCACACCGGGTTCAAGCGTTATGAAATCCACAGCGCGCATCAACACAATATTATTGCTGTGAACTGTGCTGTGCATCTCAGCTATTTCCGCAATGGGAGTATCGATAGCTATGAGCTTATCTGCGCCCGTCATTTTGTTGGTTAGGGCCAAATATAATACAGCGCTCATGGTGCGGCCACCGGTAGGGCGGGACCAAACATTGGTTATTTCTATGGTGCCATTCTCTGGCTCGCCTTGAGAAAAGCTGGGGCTGCTGAAGAGAAGCAATAGGGTTAGTGTGAAGTGTTTAATCATAAGTCAACCGTATCTGTTGCAAGGACAAGCTCGTGGATAATATCAGCCTCAAAAGCTGAATGACCCGCCACGGGCACTAAAGTTAATTGGGCTTTATCAAGTGTTTTTGAAAGTTCCCAAGCCGAGCCGGGGGGGCATATAGCATCATAGCGCCCTTGAATGATTTGGGTTGGAATATGGGCGACCTTGTCACAATTTTCTAAAATTTGATTGTCAGACTTCAAGAAGCCACCGTTGACAAAATAATGCGCTTCGATCCGGGCGAAAGCCAGTGCAAAGGGCATGGCTTCAGCTTGGGTATGATGCGTAGGGCTTGGCACAAGGGTGACACTGTTACCTTCCCATGCGCTCCAATGTTTTGCGGCCTCTATCTGAACGGCTTTGTTGGATGATGTAAGGCGCCTGTAATAAGCACCAATAATATCACTGCGCTCATTTGTTGGGATGACAGAGACAAATTTTTCCCAAGCTTCGGGAAAAATCATCTTTGTGCCATGACCATAGAACCAATCTAATTCCTGTTGGCGCATCAAAAATATACCACGCAAAATCATTGCCTTCACGCGCTCAGGGTGGCTTTGAGCATATAATAGCGAAAGTGTGCTGCCCCAACTGCCGCCGAATAAAACCCAGCGTTTGACCCCAAGATCAATGCGAATACGTTCCATATCTGCGATCAGATCCCATGTGGTATTAGCCGTCAACGATGCATTGGGGCGGCTTTTCCCGCAGCCACGTTGGTCAAATAAAATGATATGAAAGCGCTCGGGGTTAAAAAACTGGCGCTGGATGGACGCAGTTCCCCCACCTGGGCCACCATGGACAAAAACAATGGGATATCCACGGCGATTTCCACTTTGTTCAACATAAATTTCATGGCCGTCTCCCACATCAATATGTCTAGCCGCAAAAGGCTCTATCCTAGGATAGAGGCTGCGTTTCAGATGTTGGTTCGAATAGGGCATCAATTTCTCATGTTTAAGTAGTGACTGATGACAGGTATGGCATAGTAGAATATGTTTGGCGGGGGATCAATGAATGTGATTTTTGCTCTAGACACTTCACCAGCGGAAACTCGTTGAAATAGTTCTCTGGAAATGTCCATTGCATGTTATGCTGCTTTTGTGCATACAGCCGGTGCAAGAAATTGAAGTCATGTGGTTCTGGTCGTAAAATTGGTATGCCCTAACTAGGGTAGGCATAGTAGGTGTTAGATAAGTGAAATGGGTCAACCAATGAAGAAATTCTGTGCCGTTATTTTGGCAGGCGATAGGATAGGTGATGGTTTTGCCCGTGAGTTAGGGGTGAAGCGCAAAGTTCTCGCCCCTCTGGCCGGAAAGCCGATGCTGCTTTATGTTTTGGACGCTATTAGAGCCAGTGATTGTATTGGATCTATTTGGGTTGTCGCTAACCAGATTGATGATTTGGCGAATGATCCAGCGGTAAAAGCCTATTTGCAAGACAAGCAAGATATATCTATCAAATTTGAGGAGGGCTGTTCGTCCCCAACCCGGTCTGTTGCAAAAGTTATGGATAAAATCGGGTCTAATTTTCCTATGCTTTTAACCACAGGCGACCACCCTTTGTTGACTGCGGATGTGGTTTCAGAATTTTGTCAAGTGGTCTCAGCCAGTC
Organism: Alphaproteobacteria bacterium; assembly: GCA_021774735.1. Classification (GTDB taxonomy): domain Bacteria; phylum Pseudomonadota; class Alphaproteobacteria; order Sphingomonadales; family Kordiimonadaceae; genus JAJFIS01. The sequence goes on from JAJFIS010000029.1 coordinate 19,710, forward strand.
AAGAGCATAATGAAATGGATTTTTATGCGGGTCTAGCTACGCGAAGTAAAATATTTGAAGCCTTCCCCGGGGTGAAGCGTACTTTTTATGAGCTGGAAGGCGAGGGCTATAGCGGCAGTAATATTTTTGCGATGATGACGCCTAATGCCCGCGATGTTGTATTGCAATGGGGCGGTTTGGACAGTAATCGCAAGAAAGCTTGGCGGATGGTTCTTGGCTTTGGGCCGATGGCTATATTACGCTATTTTTGTGGGCAATTAAGTCTTGAAAGTGCCATTAATGCTATTGCTAAAACATTAGATGCAAAAGTTGATACGGTTGTGTTGTCTGATGGCAAAGCCTCAATGGATGTTGACCGGATGGACCACTACCATATTGCCCAAGGCTTTCTGATAGCCCAAGAGGCTGCTCAACATTGAAAATAAGAAAAATGCATCGCATTAGGATAAAAACGTGACCGAAAAGCAAACCATTGCTGTTTTCGATATGGATAGAACCATAACACGCTCGGGCACATTCTCCCCATTTCTGCTGCATTTTTGCAAATCCCACAAAGTGAAATATATCTATGTTCCTTATATTTTGGCTTCGATGGTCGCATATAAGCTGGGCTTCTTTTCTCGCAAAGCCCTGAAGGAGAGAATGCTTAGGGTTTTTCTAGAAGGTAGCGAAAGGCAAGAAATAGATAGGTTTGCGGCTTCATTTTTGCAGCATTTGTTAGTGCGGGATGGCTTTTGCCCAGGGGCAATAAAGGCGATCGAAAGCCATAAAAATTCAGGGCATAAATTAGTTATAGCAACCGCCAGCATGACATTCTATGTCAGGGATATTGCAGATTATTTTGGTTTTGACCATATTGTCGCAACAGGGTCAGCTTGGTTAGAGGGCGATATTTTGAGCCGAGAAATAACAGGTGAGAATTGTTACGGTGAGGGTAAGTTAGCTATGGTAAAAGCAGCTTTGCCGGACGTTGATCAGAACCGGAACAGCTACCATATTGTTGCTTATTCGGATCATCATACCGATATGCCGCTGTTTAATTGGTCGGATGAAGCCGTTGCGGTAAATTCCAATAGTAAATTACAAAAGATGGCGGAAACTCGAGGCTTTCGAATTGAAAATTGGGGCTAATGTAACCGTTTGCAGCTTATGTAGACGGCGCATTACCTTCGCGCTCGACAAGATGTTGCTCAATAAAATTAAAGCTCGGTAAATCATCTGCATCAATTGGCGCATCAGCAAAGGGCATTTTTACTGCATGGGCATGAATTTTAAAAACCTTGCTGGCTTGTCGCGCTAATCCATCAAGTGAAGTTATGCCAAAGCGGTATAGAAAAAATGCCCACAAACCGACCATTGGTATCATTGCCCGGCGTTTCTTTTTATTACCAAATTGGCCCCCGCCTTTGAAAATTTCTATGGAGTTTAAGGCATGCTCAGATCCAACCGCATAAATATTGCAGTTAGACCATATGCCATCGCGTAATTTATGCTGGCCGGTAATTTTTCCGGTACCAGGGTAAGTGCTTTGGACCAAAGAATCTGGTGTCATGCCCCAAGCGGCCTCAGCATCATTTGCATCAATGTCACCCAGAAAATATTCAATCATTTCAGGTGTGTGGAAACAATTGTCAGCGGTTGTAACCAAATAGGGCATCTTGTCTAGACCGGTGGACTTAACCGCATGCAAAATACTTGTGTAAAGATTTTCCTGACTTTTTGTGAAGCTGATAGTGCCCGCATCAACAAGCGATTTAACGCTTGGAATCGCATGTAAAACTGAGGGGCTCTCAATGGAGATTACGATGCGAGAAATATGTTCACAGGCGCGTAAATTTTCAATCACCCGCTCAATCATGGGGGTTCCGTTAACCTCGACAACGCATTTATGGCTAACACCGAAATGTTTAGCAATGGGGTTAGTAACCCCAGGGCGTTGTGCGGCTAAAATGATAGCAGTATATTGTTTGCGGTTCATGTTTTAGGCACTTAACCCTTAGCTTAGACCTTACTCATTCATGTATTTTTAGACAAAATGAATGTTCCATTCTTTCCTAATACTTGACAGTTGAGAGTGCAAGAATTATCCCGTTGTATTCTAATATTGGGTCGATAAGTGAAAAACTATCTGCTTGTAGCGTTTGATAAAAATAGATTATAAATACTATATAACAATAAGGTTATGTTGATGTCCGGGATCGCATTACGACACAAAATTAGAGAAAATGGAGCTCCCCTGCGCTTAAAGGATGAGGACCGGTCACGCTTGAAGCTATTGTTTTTAGCTAAACATGCGCTTGCGGGTGGCGCTTTCGATAAAAGCGATGGATCCCATGCCATATACCATAACGAAATTAAATCTTGCCTTGAGGAATTGAATATAGACCTTCGGGTCAAGGATAGTTATGAAGCGCTGTTCGAGCGGACCGACGCTAACTATATTTTCACGCTCTTTAATCGCGGAGGGTTTCGCAATAGTGAAATTTTAGCCTCCTGTCTTAGCGAATATCACGGCCTACCATATTTGGGTGCACCGCCGAGCATGCGGGGTTTTGCCGACGATAAACATCTGACCAAAATTCTCTATAACAGCTTGAACATTCCAACCCCGGCTTGGCAAATTTACCGCACTTCAGATATCAGCGCCCCTCATCCTAATTTTGAGGCCGAGCGCTATGTGATAAAACCCAATAACAGTTCTGCGTCTTGGGGTATTAAACATAGTCAATCGTGGGAAGAGTTGCAGCCGGAAGTGAAGGCGCTTCTGCGAGATAACCATGATGTTATTGTTGAAGAATATGTGCCAGGCATTGATGTTACGGTGCCCTGTGTGGGGGCTGGGGACCCCTGGCTTTTATATCCCATGAAAAATCCATCGCAAGGCGATTTAAACATTGTCACCTATGAGCAAAAGCGGGGCTTTGAGGGTGGGTCTAGCATTGAGCTGTTTAAACGTCATGAACAATTCCCCGAGCTCTATGAGTATACCAAACTGACCAATAGTATGATTTGGCCCTATGATTATTCTCGGTTTGATTATCGCATTGAGCCGAGCGGCAAAGTATGGGCACTTGAGTTTAATATGAGCTGCAACTTGGGCCAAGGGCGGGCTATTATCGAATCCGCCAAGCTGCTTGGTCATAGCCAGAAAGATATTGTGGAATCTGTTCTCGCAAACAGCCTAGAGCGTCAGCGAGTAATGTTTGAGGCCGTTTGTTCAGGCGAGCATAAACGCTATGAAATGTGAGTAATATTTTCGTTGAATGGCCGCTACAATAAGCTTGATAAACTCTTCACTTTATAATTCCCAGAAAATGCTTTTAACGCGTCTTTGATGGCTTTTGGATCACGGGTGTTAGCCACACTGTGCAGGCAGGCATCAAATTTTGCCCATAGTTGCGCATCGGTCAGGGGTTCAGCATTGCTGCCAACTGGCATATTTGCTTCGGTATTATATATAGTGCCATCTTTGAGGCGCACTTGAATTTGCGTGTAAAAATCTGATTCTAGTTTTGGAACATATTCTTTGCGGATGCGGGGCAGCATGGCTTGCACCTCGGGCTTTAGAACAGCTTTAGGCGTGAAGTCATCAAGCGTATTGCTGCCCGTGAGCAGACCAACGGCCAAGCCATATTCAAGGGAAAATTTGGCCTCTAACGGGGTTTTCGGGCGGTCATAGGCCAAATTGTGTAAATGCCCTGCTGGTGCCCGGATAAAAACCTCTTCAACTTCATCTGCCTCAAACTGATATTCATCGCGTAATTGTAATAAGCCATCTAAAGCTCGATGAACACTGCCGCAATTGGGGAAGCGTTTAACTTTCAAGCCAAATTTTTCTACATGCAAAGGCTCGCCAATAGTGTCAGGGCTAAAGGTAACATTTTGGCCATATTCTTCCTTGCCGATCATACTTTCGCGTAATTGTTCGACATCAGGGCCGACCATAAGGGTTTGCAAACCTGTTTGGCCATCAAGCGTGGTCTCGCCTGCGGTTATGCCTGCGCGCGCCAACATCGCCGCCTGAACGCCGCCCGCCGCAGCAAAGCCCGCATGCAGACATTTGGTGTCAGAGCCAAATTGGCTCATGAAACCCCCAGCCAAGCTTGTAGATATAGATATGGCATGGGCGGTTTTCTCTGCAGACAGCCCCAAAAGGCGGGCACAGGCTGCAGCAGCGCCGAGCGTGCCGAGGGTGCCGGTTGCGTGCCAACCGCGGTTGCGGTGAAATGGGTTAACACCTTGACCCACTTCACCGAGAATTTGGAGACCAACGATATAGGCATCTAACAGATCATCAGCGCTTTTATCTGTCTCGTCAGCAAGCGCCATAAGGGCTGGGAATATAACCGCTGTTGCATGGGCTTTCGCGGGGTCAAAAATATCATCATAGTCTAACGCGTGGGCGCTGGTGCCGTTGACCAAGGCAGCCAAAGGTGCTGATAGACACTTAGGGTACCCCGCTACATTTGATTTGCCGTCACCCCACAGGCTAACCACTGACCAGAGTTTGGAGATCACTTTTTCGTGGGTTCCCGCAATCATGCAAGCTGTAATGTCGATCACGGCATTATGGGCTGTTTTTTTTGCTGCGGTTGACCAATCACGGGGGTGTTCTGCAGCCCAAATAGCTAACGCGTGAAGAGGATTAGTGGTCGACATTGCCTGCATTTCATAGTTCCACGTTTATTTTGGTTAGATTATAGCCCCATAGTTTGAAAAAACATATGTTAGAAAAATTGCTTTTCCAACCTCTTCTTGCCATGGTTATATCCGCGTGGATGTAAATATTACAAACGGGGTAGGATTTTTGACACAGTCTTTGGGAGCATCACAGGGAATATTCTTGTCCTTTATCGAAGGCGATGAAGAGACATACCGCCTGGAAGCTCGGGGCAATTGGGCCATTGAAAATGCTAAGGAAATATTCTCCGCCATCAGTAACCTCGGCACACTTTCTAGAAAAGCATTTATCATTAATTTTTCTGGCCTTGAAGGATTGGATACGACCGGAGCTGTTCTAGTTCGGCGTCTGACCAAAAACCTTGGTGTTTATGGCCTTGTTATGCGGGAAGGTTTGACACCTAGTCAGGAAAATCTTTTGGCGCTGGTTGAAAATAAATTTAAGCGGGTGACTGCCGTCGAAGACGAAGAAGCTTGGTACTTTAAAATGCTCGCTGATGTTGGTGTGGCAACGGAGACCGTTGTAAGTGGTGTTGGCCGCATTTTAAGCTTCGTTGGTCAGGTTCTGGGCGCTAGCTTACGGGCAATTGTAAACCCATCACGCATTCGTTGGACGGCCTTGGTCAAACAAATGGAACTGGTTGGTTTAACATCCCTAGGCATTGTTGGCCTGATTAGCTTCTTAATCGGTGGTGTGATTGTCAATCAAGGGGCTTTGCAGCTTGCAAAGTTTGGCGCTGATATTCTGGTTATTGATATGCTGGGTATTGGGCATTTGCGAGAACTGGGCATTTTATTAACCGCCATCATTGTTGCTGGGCGCTCGGGCAGCAGTTTCACTGCTCAAATTGGTTCTATGAAATTGAATGAAGAAATTGATGCCATGGTAACGATGGGGATGAACCCCATTGATGTGTTGGTGTTACCGCGCTTGTTTGCGCTTGTTCTTTGCTTACCGCTTTTGGCTTTTTATTCTGATATTGTTGGCCTTGCAGGCGGCGCTCTGATGGCATGGGTGCAGCTTGATATCGCTCCGACAACATTTGTTTCATATTTACAAACCGCCATTAGTTTTGACCATTATATGGTGGGCATCACCAAAGCGCCTTTTTTTGCGGCCGTCATTGCCATCAGTGGCTGCTATCAGGGCCTTAACGTTCATGGTAGCGCAGATTCGCTCGGTCTCTGCACCACGAAATCTGTTGTACAATCTATTTTTCTCGTGATTGTTTTAGATGCCTTTTTTGCGATATTTTTTACGGCGTTAGACATATGACCCAAGCAGAGAAGAATATGGATGAAGATATTGCTATCCGCTTACGCGGCATTAAAACGGCATTTGGTTCCCATGTTATTCATGACAAATTGGACCTAGATGTTCGCAAGGGCGAGATCATTGGTATTGTTGGTGGCTCAGGCACTGGTAAAACGGTGTTGCTGCGCACTATCATCGGGTTAAAAAAGGCTGAAACAGGCACTATTTTGCTAAACGGACGTGACCCAAACGCCTTCAGCGCTGAAGAATCACGCTTGTCCCGGCAAGACTGGGGAGTGTTGTTCCAAGATGGCGCGTTATTCAGCTCGCTTACCGTTGGTCAAAATGTTCAGGTACCTATTAAAGAATTTTATGATTTCCCCCAAGAATTGCTTGATGATATTTCTTGCAGTAAAATAAGACTAGCGGGTTTGCCGATGGAATCAGCAAAACAGTTTCCATCGGATCTTTCAGGCGGCATGCGCAAAAGGGCTTCACTGGCTCGTGCGCTGGCCTTGGATCCGGCAATTTTATTTCTTGACGAACCTACATCAGGACTTGACCCCATAACCGCATCAAGGTTTGATGACTTAATCATAGATTTGCGGGATGCGCTTGGGCTGACGGTTTTTCTCGTGACCCATGATTTGGACACTCTTTATAAGATATGTGACCGAGTTGCAGTACTTGGGGACAAGCGTATTTTGATAAATGCTCCCTTGGCTGAAGTTGAAAAATTTGATCACCCATGGACACAGGACTATTTCAATGGGGAAAGGGGCCGCAATGCCTTTAATGTCTCCAAGCTGAACATGAAAATATAGATAAGGACCAACCGATGGAAACCCGCGCGCCTCATATGATAGTTGGTCTTTTTGTTATCAGCCTATTGCTGGCCGGTGTTGGCTTTGGAACATGGGTCGCTAATGTGGATATCGATGCAGAATATAAAGAATATGATATTTTCATGGAGGGTTCCGTGCTTGGCCTTTATGAGCAGGGAACGGTTTTCTATCTCGGCATTCCAGTTGGTAAAGTGTTAGAGATTGCGCTGGCACCCGATGACCCCCGGATGGTTCAAGTAACCGTGCAAGTGCGTGCAGAAGTGCCTGTTAACGAGGGTAGTCGAGCCGTTTTAGAACTGCAGGCTTTGACAGGAATTACCAATATTCAAATATTTGGTGGTCCGCCAGACGCCAAAGAACTTGTCATTCAAGAAGGGCAACTCAGGCCGGTCATTCCAGCAGAGCCATCACCGTTGCAGGAATTTTTCACTCAAACGCCAAATTTGATCAATGAATTATTATTGACCGTTGGCCGGATTCGTGAAGTTTTCAATGAGAAGAATATGAAGAATATTAGTGAGATTTTGGAGAATGCCAATGGCATATCGCAAAACCTGAATGTTGGGACCAAGGACCTTGCGAAGGTTGTTCGTGAAGCCAGAGAAACCATGGATAGCGTTAAAAAAACCGCAGAAGACTTTAGCAAATTGGCTGCTAGTGGTGAGGCACTATTAACGGCGGATGGCAAACAGATAGTGAAAGAATTCTCCGAAACGCTGGCGTCTGCGCGTAAAATCTTTGATAATGTGGATAGCTTAATCGCGGCAAATGAGGGAGCTATTACCTCTTTCGCTAACAGCACTTTGGTGGAAGTGACCCGCTTGGTGATGGACTTGCGTAAAGCCAGTCAATCCTTAAACCGTCTTATGAGCCGGATAGAATCCGACCCCGTAGGGCTGCTTAAAGGTAAGAACCAATCCGAATACCAACCTGCAACGAATAACGAATAAAAGGGCAAAGCAATGAAAAAACTAGGTTGGAAAATAAAATATTTATCTGTGCCTTTTTTGGCTTTGTCTTTAAGCGGCTGTGGGCCATTAATTGACTTTGGCCCAGAGGCTACAACATCCCAAATATTCACCCTGACGGTACCAGACGGCGTGGTGAATATTGAAGGTGGTCCTGTGCTTATGGTCGATGCGCCTAACTTACCTGGTGAAGCCAGTGGCATTCATATCCCAGTATCCATTGATGTTAATGAGGTAAGCTTCTATGCCGCAGCAGAATGGTCTCAAGGGGCACCAGAGATGTTGCGCCGTGTTATGCGGGAATGGATAGCAAACAGTTTAAAGCGCCCAGTCATAGGGTCAATATCGCTGGATGTTAAGGCTGATTGTCGGCTTGCAACAGGTTTCAGCCGCTTTCATTATCGGGTAGCCTCGGGCGAGGTAGAACTTGCGGCTGTTGCACGACTGATCGGCATCCAAAGCGGCGCATTAATTTCATCGCAGTCTTTTAGGGTCAGTATGCCGGTGGGTGAGGATAATGCTGCTGGTGTGGTTTCGGCTTTTGATAGCGGTGTTCAGGCCCTATCTGGGAACATGGCGACATGGCTTGCCGGTGTTGTGGATGGCTGTGAGGGCCAAGGCTAGGCTTTGCTCATCGGGACTTTATTGTTTGCCGAGCGCGATTTTATCGTTTCGCCGTTCCATATTGGTCCAAGCGATAGCAACGACGCATAATATCATGATCAGGAAAAATGGCGCTGACGGGTTGATGCCTTCAAACAGGGTCCCTGCAAAAATGGGACCTGCCATGCGACCAAGCGCAGAAAGGCCATTCCCAAGCCCAAGGGCTGCCCCTTGGGTGTCGCTGGCACTACGGCGTGAAAGCATACTGTTCAATACCGGGAAGGCGATGGTGGAGCTACCTGCGATGGTTACAATGCATAGCCATGCCTTCCATGTGCCATCAGGGGCAACAATCATCAAAATGCTGGCTATAAGGCCAAAGATTAGCCCGCCGCGATAGGTTGAGGCTTCCCCTATGCGTTTGAAGAACCAAGGTACGATGAAGGTTTGAACGAGAAATATAATGAATCCCATGGCCATCATCAAATAACCCACCTGAATTTGGTTCCACCCCAGCACCGCTTGGCTCCAAAATGGTGTTATGGAAAATACCGTACTTTGAATAACTGCTGCGATGACAAATTGAATGAGAAGCATCAAAACTAACTTGGATTTGATGATCTCCCGAAGGCTGGCTCGCTTGCGGGGCTTGTTGTTGCTGTCTCGGTGACGATTGCTCTCTTTCATGAAAATAAGTGTAACCAAACAAGCTACAGCCGACGTTCCCGCAGCAATTAAGGCTGGCACCATAATGCTTGGGTTATCTGCGGGGCCTGATAGCAACCCCCCGATGCCGGGCCCCATGGCAAAGGCAAGTCCGTAAGTGCCACCGAAAAAACCCATCATCCTGCCACGGTTTTCTGGCGTAGTGTGATCGGCCACTGACGCCATGGCGATCGCAACATTACCAGCCATCGCGCCAGACATAGCACGGGCAAGATAGAGCATCAGCAAGCTATCGGCGGTCGCTAAAAACAAATAGCTAGCAATCCCACCGACAAAGGTTAAGGCCATGCAGGGACGTCTTCCTATGCGGTCGGACAGGCGCCCCCACAGGGGTGCAGAAATAAAAGCGGTCAGCGAGAAAATAGCGACAAGGCCCGTACCTGTGAAGGCGTCACCGCCATATTGAAGGTTTAGAAAGGGTAGTATCGGCAAAATTATACCGAATCCTAACACGTCTACAAATATGGCAAAAAATATTGCGGGCATTGATGGCGGCTATTTTTGAGAAAGTTGTTCGACCTGCTTTTGCAATGCAGCGAGTTGGGTTTGCAAAGCAGAAAGGGTATCATCACGGGATGGTTCATCATCGGTCTGTGCAATTTTTTTACTGTCTGCGGCCAACTCGTCTGCGGGCTCACTAGTGTCTTCACCTGCTTGGCTCTTACGTCCGCTCAGGCTGGGAATACCCGACAGCAACCCTTTTGCAATATTGCCTTTTGGTGCAAAAGGATTAAGCACTTCAACGGCCTGTTCAAATAATTTCATATTCTGCCGGGCCATTTCTTCAAAAATTGGCATGGTGCCAGTCAATGGTGATTTGCGAGCGTTAATTAAAAGCTTTCGGAATTCATCCTGATTTTTTGAAAAGGCCTCCATCGCTGATTGGAGGTAATCGGGCACCATTGTTTGCAAGCCATCGCCGTAAAAGCTAATGAGTTGGCGTAAGAATTTGGCGGGCAACATATTGGCGTCGGTGCTTTCTTTCTCAAATATAATTTGCGCCAGCACCGTTCGAGTGATGTCATCACCTGTTTTCACATCAAGAACAATAAAGTCGGCTCCCTCTTTGACCATTTCAGCCAAATGATCCAGCGTTACATAGCTAGAAGAATGGGTATTATATAAGCGGCGGTTTGCATATTTTTTAACAACGATGGGTTCGCCGTTTGTATATTTTGACTTTGCCATGATCGCCCCTTTTTTGGTATTGCGGCTGTATATTGGTTTTTCGCAATCTGTGCTATGGTGAAATACATCCATGTTGCATGTGCGAAATTTTCAATCAGACTCTGGCGTGTTTTCGCCGTTGCTGCAAGAATTTTGTGCATTTGCAAAAAGTTTTTGTTGCACCTGCGTTGTTCGCTTCGCAAACTAACAAACTTGATATTATAATAAGGTGAAGAGATGCGACCCGATGTGATGACATTGCGGCATTTTTATCATACGCCCCTTGGTATAGTGGCGGCCGATATGCTTGCCCAAGCGGTCATGCGATCTGGCTGGCACGAGCGCCAAGGCACCAATATCGCACTCGGTTACTGCGAAGCTATCCTTGATAGTGCATCTATGCCCCTCTGTTCTGCATCTTTCATGCCTGCAGCCCAAGGGGCTGCATCAGATACCAAAAATTGCACAGCCTTAGTTGAAGAGGCATGCCTACCTGTATCTGACGCAGACATAGACAATATTTTGGTCATTCATGCTCTAGAGCATTGCCAGCATCCGCAAGCTTTGATGCGGGAAATTTGGCGCGTTTTGGCCCCGGGTGGTCGAGTATTATTTGTCGTGCCTAATAGGCGAAGGACTTGGGCTTCCATGGAGTTCACACCCTTTGGCCACGGGCAGCCTTTTAGCAAGCGGCAGCTTACCAACTTACTTGGGGAACACCTACTATCCCCTCTGTCTATTGCTACGGCGCTATTTATGCCGCCAACACGCTTGCTTGGAATGGACAAATTAGCAAAGATGAGCGAAGGCTTGGCATTAAGTCTTTTCCCATCTGCGGGTGGTCTATTGATGGTGGAAGCCGAGAAACGTGTGGGAGGTGCAATACCCACAGGTCCAAGCAAGAAAAAACTGCAAATAGCGACACCTTGGTCAAGTGGGTAAGCTGATCTTTCGAAAACAAAAAATATTAGTTTTATTGTAATTTATTTGCTTTATTTTGTCATTTTACGCAGTATTATAACCTAAATATCGGCAATCATTAAGTTACAGGAGTTTCCAAATGTCCGCAAACGATCCACAGGCCCCCAACAATAGTGATCATGAAGCTGCCATTCGCCAGATCGCTAATAATCTTCATCGCTTGAATGAAGCAGTAATGAATGCTGTGAATGCGGGCATAAGTGTGGAGCTGATGCGGGCATCTCGTTATCATAACGAGGAAGGTGCATGGGGCGATATGCTGGTGCCAATCATTCATAAACGGGACTGATAGGCAGGTCACCAGATATCAATGAATATTAGTCACGGCTGACGGTCGTGGCTTTATTTTTGCTATCAACCTTTAGATAGGACAAAAAGGGCTTGAGCGGCTAATAAGTTCGCCATCCGCTGTCTCTTATGCATTTCATTGCCAGCCTCTGTGACGGGGACAAATTTTTCAAGCTTGTAGTTGTAGGTATCGACCAGATGAAACATGTCTTTTATAGTGCATAGATGGATATTCTGCGTTTCAAACCAAGTGTCAGGCAGGTCTGCTGTTACAGGCATGCTGCCATGGAGCAGTAAATAGCGGCGTATTTTCCAATGGCCAAAATTGGGAATGGTGACGATGGCTTTCCGGCCAATACGCAGTAATTCTTCCAGCACTTCGTTCGGGCGGTGGACCGCTTGCAGCGTACGGGACAGCACAACATAGTCGAACGACTGGTCGCTATAATCACTAAGGTCAGCATCGGCATCGCCTTGAACCACAAAAAGGCCCTTGGCGACACAAGCATTCACATTCTCGACTTCCAGTTCAAGGCCACGGCCTTCAACTTGCTTTTCCTCGCGCAGATAATGCAACAAGTCACCATCCGCGCAACCAACATCCAACAGGCGACTTCCCGCTGTAATTTGGTCAGCAATCAGTTGTAGGTCTTTGCGCAGGGGGGCATTTGGCATGGTCATATCTCCCGTGCTTCTGATGAACGTTGCAGAAAACCATCAAGCATGCGGTCGATCTCGGGCATTTCCAGCAAAAAGCTATCATGGCCGAAATCAGATTTAATATCCGTGTAACTAACCCGCACACCAGCGGTGATTAAAGCACGGACATAATGCTTGTTTTCTGGTGACGGATAAAGCCAATCAGAGGAAAAGGACAACACACAGCAACGGACATGGGAAGCGCTTTTAAAAGCGTCAGCAAGGCGGCCGCCAGTGCGCTCACTAATATCGAAATAGTCCATGGCACGGGTGATATAGAGGTAACTATTAGCGTCAAAGCGGTCCACAAAGGTGGAGCCTTGGTGGCGCAAGTAGCTTTCCACTTGGAAGTCGGCTTCAAAGCCAAAGGCAACGCTATCGCGATCTTGCAAGCTTCGGCCAAATTTTTGTGCCAGTGCATCCTCGGACAGATAGGTGATATGCGCTGCCATGCGGGCAACCGACAGGCCCTTGGCGGGGGAAGTGCCAGCTTCCAGATACTTACCGCCATGCCAATTGGGATCGGCCATAATCGCTTGCCTGCCAACTTCATGAAAGGCGATATTTTGGGCTGTATGCTTGGCGGCAGTTGCAATGGGAATGGCGGCAAATAACTTTTCTGGGTAACTCGCCAGCCACTCTAACACCTGCATGCCGCCCATAGAACCACCAATGACGGCAAATAATGTTTCAATGCCTAGTGCTTCAATAAGTGCCGCTTGAACTTTGACCATATCGCGGATGGTAATAACGGGAAAATCGAGCCCCCAAGGCTTGCCGGTCTCAATGTTATTTTCGCTTGGGCCTGTGGTACCAAGGCAACTGCCGAGCACATTGCTGCAGATGACACAGTATTTGTCGGTGTCAATAATTTTGCCGGGGCCAATAAGCCGAGACCACCAACCGGGCTTGTCGGTTACCGGATGGCTGTCAGCACAATATTGGTCACCGGTTAGGGCATGGCAGATTAAAATAGCATTCGATGCCTCAGCGTTTAAGGTACCGTGGACCGTATAGCCCACATGAACAGGAGATAGCGAGGCACCACTGTCAAGCTGAAGTGCATCAGCTTCAAACAGACTTATGGTTGGACTAGTGTTTTGACTATCAACGGACATTTTTAATCTATTCCTTTAAAGCGACAGAAAGCAGGGGAAGGTAGCCTTTGTCAACAAATCAGGTGGACTTCTGAAAAAATAACCTATTTTTCCAAGTTTCCTTTGCCTTTGCGGTTAACTAGACCCTATATCTTTGCCCCAATAGTAGCAGCGGCGCTTATAGACGCAGATGGTGGTGAAATGTCGGCTCCAAGAGCACATAGATGGTTACAGGGTCTTAGTCCATATAAACCGGGCTTGTCGAAAGCTGCGGGTGTTGATGAGCCCGTGAAACTGTCGGCGAACGAATCTTCTTTTGGGCCTAGCCCTGCGGCTTTAGATGCCTATGCTGCAGCATCAGCTAGTTTATCGCGGTATCCAGACGGCGGAGCCAAGTATCTACGACAGGCTTTGGCGCGGCTTCATAACCTTAAAGCTGATCAAATTGTCTGTGGGGCAGGCAGTGATGAAATTTTATTATTGCTTGTACAGGCATTTTCAGGTGTCGGTGATGAAATTATCCATAGCAGCTATGGGTTTTCCTATTTTCCCCTGATGGCGAAAGGGGTTGGCGCATCGCCAATTGCCGTTATGAACAATGATTGGGCGGCTTGTGTTAATGGTATTTTGGCGGCGGTTACCCCAAAAACCAAACTGATATTTCTAGATAACCCCAATAACCCCACGGGCGCTTATTTGCCGTTCACAGAGGTTAAACGCCTGCATGCGGGACTGCGGGAAGATATTATCTTAGTGCTTGATGGTGCTTACGCAGAGGCTGTTAGCGCGGGTGACTATGATGCTGGCTCAGTCCTTGTTGAGGCATTTGATAATGTGGTGATGACCCGGACATTCTCAAAATTATATGCCCTCGCGGGCTTGCGGGTTGGTTGGGGCTATATGCCGCCTGCTATCGCTGATATTTTGAACCGAATTAAAAGCCCGTTTAATTTGTCTGGCCCCGCTGAAGCCGCCGCGATTGCAGCGGTGGGGGACCAAGAGCACCTTAACGCAGCGAAGGCATTTAATGCTGCTGAGCGCGAGACCATCTCGGCAGCTTTAACCTCTATGGGGCTGTCAGTGGTGCCAAGTCAGACAAATTTTGTCCTTATTGAATTTCCATCGGGTGAAAATGAAAATGCTGAGGCAGCAAACGCTTATCTAATGAAAAATGGTTATTTGCTGCGCTGGCTGCCCGAGCAAGGATTGGAAAACCATTTACGGATGACTGTTGGCGCCAAGCAAGACAATCGGGCTATATTGATGCTACTGCGAGAATTTTTAAGCGGCATAGAGATTAAATAGGGGGTTGCCATGGGGCATAGCCATTATGAGAAAATAACCATTATAGGTGCAGGGCTGATTGGTTCATCTTTGAGTCTTGCCATTAAAGCGGCCGCTTTGGAAAGTTTCGTTACACTTTCTGATAGTTCAAAAGAGACCCTTGAACAGGCAGAAAAGCTCGCTTTGGCCGATACATATATTGCCGATGTCACCATGGCTGTTGCCGACGCTGATTTGGTAATATTATGTGTGCCCGTTGGGGCTATGTCTGCAGTGGCTTCTGAAATTTCGGCTTGTTTAAAAATTGGTGCCACTATCAGTGATGTGGGGTCGGTAAAAGAAGTCGTGCTAACCGGGGTTGGTGAGAAGTTGCCAGATACAGTGCATTTTATTCCCGGGCACCCAGTGGCGGGCACAGAAAAATCTGGGCCTGAGGCCGGTTTTGCGACCCTGTTCAAGGACCGTTGGTGTATTTTGACCCCAGATGAGGGCTGTGACCAAGGGGCACTAGATAAGTTGGTGGGCTTTTGGCAATCGCTGGGCAGCAAAACAGAAGTAATGGATGCTCGGCACCATGATATGGTGCTGGCAATAACTAGCCATGTGCCGCACCTTATTGCCTATAATATTGTTGGTACGGCCTCTGATTTGGAGCGAGTTACCCGCTCAGAGGTCATTAAATATTCAGCTGGTGGTTTCCGCGACTTTACCCGTATTGCGGCGTCTGACCCAACCATGTGGCGGGATGTGTTTCTGTCGAACAAAGGTGCAGTTTTGGAGATGCTTAGTCGCTTCAGTGAGGACCTAACAGCCTTGCAACGGGCTATTCGTTGGGGCGATGGGGACGCACTTTATGATCTTTTTAGTCGTACAAGAGATATTCGACGCAGTATCATTGATGCAGGCCAAGATGATGATATTGCAGACTTTGGCCGTCCCCATGACGGCGGTGATGCTTAAAATACTTAGCGCAGAATAATTGGCAATTCAGTCATTTTATAACCGTCTAATCGCAGGTCGCCATTTTGTAAATTAAGCGATAAATTATTGATGTTACTCGCTGCCATTTCTGCCTGAATTTGTTTAATATCATGGGCCTTGCCCCAGCCTTCTTTGTGTAATTGATCAAGCAATAAGGCAATATTCGTCGACCCAACTCCAAAGCTGCCCATGGGTTTTAAGCGGTGATCTAATGTTAAACTGCCAGAGCCACTAATTTCTGTACCGCGCCATTTGGCGGCTAAAGCTTCAATTTCCAGCAGTCCTCCATCATCACGCCAATCGCTCAAGCTATCTTTTGTCCAATCACTAATGCCAGCACCAATCAATGACCCTTGGACCTCCCCTTGTTTTAGGGTAATTTTGTTTGATGCGTTGATCTTTAAGTTAGCAACTCTAACACTGAAGGAAATAACCTTTTCTCCATATAGTCCTTCGCGTTCATTCGCTTCATTATTTCCCTTTATTTCGCGCATCACATGCACTTCAAAGCGCTCAACAGTGGCAGCATCATCGATGCCAGGAGCTTTGAATATAGTGGCCCCGTTCAGCTCAATGGAACCTATCCATGCAGCTTCTTTTAAGGTCCAACGCCCACGAATATCATTGTCTTTAATTTTAAGGCTGTTCTTTGCTAAGGCAAAATCTAGTTCATCTCCCAATAACATCCAATCTCCGGGGGTCCAGAGGTGGCTGATAAGCTGTGCATTAGCCAAGCTGACATGAATGCCTTTTCGTTTTGATGTGACCTTGATTCTATCAATTTGCAAAGTCATCCGGTAGGGGAAGCCGGCTATTTCAGGGTCGCTAAAGGCCACTTGTAAGCCACTATCGCGCAGTTCTCGCAGTTCGGCGGATACGGCTTTTTTAGCGTCTAATGCCAAACTATACCAAAGGGCACTATATAAAATGGCGAGAGCAGCTAAGCCTATAAAAAGAGAACGAAAATGCATGAATTATCCTTGGGTCTTTAGCATATTGGGGCACTGAGCGCTTTTTTAAATATTGGTGAAAAGGGTGACCAAATATTTATGATATTCTTTGATGAAATATTGGGTAGATATATCAGCTTTCACTGGATATGGCTGAATGTTGGCATAGGGAATACGTGCCTTGAATAATAGCATCGCGCGCGGCACATGATAGCTAGCGGTTACCAGATAGAAGCTATCTATTTTGCGGCGGTTGGTCCATTCGGCCGCTTCATCAGCGTTGCCTATGGTATCACCGGCCTCGGTGCCAGTTTCAACGCAGCAGCTGATCAGTTTAGCCTCCGCCCCTGATAACTTTGCCAGATCAAGTGTCGTAACAACCGGATTAACCCCTGAGATTAGCATCAGGTTGGCATGCTTTTTTTCCAGCAGATCAAAGCCTGCTTGAATGCGGCCTGCGCCGCCGGTTAGCACTACGATGCCGTCTAATGTTTCAGTGGGAGCCGTTCCTTCAATGCGTGTTTGGGCATAGAAATATGCCAATCCTAAAGCCCATATAGCCCCAAGTACCATCAGCATGGTTAGGATGAAACGTAATGTGCGTAAGCGTATTTTCATTCTTCACCCATGTTCTACAGCATTTCCAGCAGGGCCCGGCGCACTGTAATGCGGGCTGTCATCATCGTGATAAAGGCCGTTATAGCAGGCAATAACAAAAGCGTGGCAAGAACATGGCTTTCAGGAGAAAGGCTACTAAGCAAGCCTTGTCCCATTTTTTGTAACAAAGAGACGGTACCATACAGAACCATGAGAGCCGTGAACAGGCCAAATAAGCCGCCTTTCAGCCCGTGCCAAAGGTAGCGATAGTCAAATTCTCTGGCTATCAGAGCATCCTCAGCGCCCATGAGATGCATAATAGAGATGCTTTCATGGTGGGTGGCGAGGCCAGCGCGGCAGCCAAAAATGACAATGGCAACCGTCGATAAAAGCACCATCAGTATAATGCCAATGGCACCCCATTTAACGATGCCTGCAAAATTCAATACCCGGTGCATCCAGGCTTGGTGGTTGTCTAGTTTTGCTCCCGCTGCCGTGGCGTTTAGGCGGATGGAAAGCGCATCTAGGTCGACCGAGCCGGGGTTATCTAGTTTCACATCAATCAAAACAGGTACGGGTAGGCCGCTTATATTGGCCGCATTGCCAAGCCAGGGTGATATCATATCCAATATTGCTTCCCGGTCGATCTCATCAGCGCTCGCAATGCCGGGAGTGGC
The DNA here is from genome assembly GCA_021774735.1 of Alphaproteobacteria bacterium. Classification (GTDB taxonomy): domain Bacteria; phylum Pseudomonadota; class Alphaproteobacteria; order Sphingomonadales; family Kordiimonadaceae; genus JAJFIS01. The sequence continues at coordinate 37,508 of JAJFIS010000029.1, forward strand.
CCGCAACATTTTAAGCGCAGCTTCGGAATCGCGGATCCTAGCTGCATCATCTGCTTGAATGATCTGCACCGAGATGCGGGCCGCCAACCCTTGGCTCCAACTTGCTAGCCCTGATTGGATCGACATGGTCGCGGCTACTGAGAGACATGTCAGAAACATCATTACCGCAATAACCCACGGTAATAGGGCATCGGTACGGCCTTCTTTGGGCAGAAAGTCCAGCCGTTCACGGAATAGGTGTTTCATGTCCTATCTTCTTTGCGTCTAAGATATGGATTTGTGGTCGATGGCGTTTCCGTACCGGGTAAAACCCTCAGTTCTCCCTTTTCCAGCCTTAACACAGGGGCACCAATTTGATTGACCAATCCTTCATCATGGGTGGCGATAACGGTGGTTGTGCCTTGCTTGTTGAGCTCCACAAATAAATGCATTAATCGCTGTGCCAATGCCGGATCCACGTTACCTGTGGGTTCATCGGCTAGCAAAAGGTCTGGTTTGTTGATCACCGCTCGGGCGATGGCAACTCGTTGTTTCTCGCCACCAGAAAGTGTTGGCGGTTTGGCTTGCATTCGATCTTCAAGGCCAACCCATGAAATTAATTCTTCCACATGCTCGCGAATATCCGCCAGCCGTGCCCCTTTGAGCCTCAAGGGAAGGGCAACATTTTCGAAGGTAGTAAGGTGTTCGAACAAGCGAAACTCTTGAAATACGACACCAATTTTACGGCGCAAACGGGGTAAATCTTTTCGGTTCACAGAAGAGATATCTTGACCAAACATATTCACTAGGCCCCGTGAAGGGCGCTTGGCTAGGTAAAGTAATTTCAACAGGGTGGATTTACCTGCCCCGCTGTGGCCGGTTAGGAAATGCAAGGACCCAGGCTCCAGCGAAAAGCTAACATCCTTGAGCACTTCGCCGCCCATGCCATAACGCATACCAACATTTTCAAAGCTAAACACAAGCACCCCAAATTTATCCACATCAGAAGACCAAGCTTTACACACCCTAGGCCCATTGGTCTAGTAACCTTGGCCAATGTGTGCATAAAACTACAACTGTTTGTGGCTTAGCCATTGAAGAATCTTGTTTTTTTGTGATTGTCGCCCTATAAAATTAGAATATAGGCTCATTTGGGAATATGGCCGTACGAATAAGAGATATTATGGAACCAGCATTATGCTTTTAACTTGCCCTAGCTGCAGTTCGACATATGAGGTGGCCGACGGTGCAATTGGTAGCGCTGGCCGCAAGGTGCGCTGTACATTCTGTAGCCATGTTTGGATGGCGACGCCTAACACAGATCTGCCAATAGAAACAACCGAAGAAGTATTAACGAGCGTAGCAGATGCAGTGCGGGAAGCTGTGGACAACTTTGATGATGATGTCAGCGAAGAAACCACTGTGGATGAGGCTGATCATATTGATGACGATGATGATTTAATGTTTACAGATGAGCAGAGCGACAGCTCTGGTGAAAGCGAAGCACCAGATGTGGGTTTATCAGCAGATATAGATAACGGTGAAATTGACCAAATAGTTGAAGTAGATGAAGACGAGCCTGTCCACAGCAACTATGATGAAAAAGAAGACCGTGCATCGCGCCGTGAGGCGAAAGTGCTGAGAGAGCAAGAAAGGGAACGTCTTGCCCGCAAACAGCGTATTGTTACAACAGGTTGGGCAGTTTGGCTGGTTTTTATTCTTGGTGTTCTAGCAACGCTTTATTTCGCGAAAGAACAGGTTTTAAACACCTTTCCCGGCATGCAAAAGCTCTATGATTATTCTTATGAGTTTGGGCACCCGGAAGAATTTATTGATGTTTTGCCTATTGAAGAACAAGGTCCAAAATATACCGACAGGCAATTACCCAACCTAAAAATTACGGTTGATACTCCGATAGTGGTTGATGAGGATGGAATCAAGAAGATCAAAATTACTGGAAAAATACTCAGCCAGGGCAAGCAAACCTTTAAAATTTATAAATTGATTGGGGTCTTTAAAGATGCAAGTGGCCGCACGGTCGGCGAATGGACCTTTGACCCTGAAATGACCCTGCTCAGCCGTGGGGCTACCTTAGAGTTTTCATCAACACACGGCCCAATTCCTGCGGGCTCTAGCATTGTGACCCTTGACTTACTGTTAAATGATAACAAGCGATATAATGACCTGCAGGCGGGTGGTGGATCATGAGTACTTACTTTAATTTTGACCGCTTGAGTGATGTCCATCAGGGATTAGAGACATTATTCACAGTGCAAGAAATTAAAAATGCCATTGACCAATTAGCCGATAAATTAGCAAAATGGTTTGACGAAGAACCAATCGCCGAAGTGGTGATGAATGGGGCCTTTATTTTTGCGGCAGACTTGGTGCGGGCACTATCAAACCGGGGTGTAATATTAGAAATGGATTTTATCCGCCTGGAAAAAGACCGACGAGCGGGTAAAGTAACATTAATTGCGGCAAATGACCGTCCGGTAGTGGGCCGAGAAATATTACTGATCGATGGTATATTTGAGCATGGAAAAACGCTAGAATATGCCAAGAAGCATTTCGAACATTTGGGGGCCAGTGGTATAACAAGCTGCGTATTGCTGGACAAAAGCGATGGCATAGAAACCAAGATGAAGCCAGATTTTACAGGATTTAAATGTCCTAATGTTTTTGTTGTTGGATACGGCCTAGATGTGGGGCATCGGTACCGGGAGGTGCCGTTCATTGCCAGATTAGGGCAAGCTTAACGGGGATGATTAATGATTTGGTCTGAGGAGCATACAGCCAATGGCGCGTATACTGGTTGCAGAAGATGATCAATCGATGCGGGACTTTCTAGCCCTTGCTCTTAATAAGAAAGGGCATGAGGTCGTGTTGACGACCGATGGTGGCTCAGCGCTGGAAGCTTTGCGTGAAGGCCATTTTGATCTTTTGATCGCCGATATCGTTATGCCTGTTATGGACGGTATTGCTCTTGCCTTGAATGCGGGGGCTGAAAAACCGGACCTACCAGTTATTTTAATGACGGGTTATAGCGCTGAGCAACAGCGAGCCTATAATTTATCCAGCTTGGTCGGGGCGGTAATAGCCAAACCTTTCACCGTGAACCAGCTAGATAAATTGATCGATGGAATTGTTTAGCTGTCAGGTTTAAGGCGTAGGAGAACTACCCGCTGGATACCTTGACTGCGGTCATCAACTAAGTCGATTGATGGGGGCAAATCCAAGCCATCACTTATATGCATTTCACAGATAATAACACTATCACTATTCACCCAGCATTGGGCAATTAATGCGTCCAAAGTGGGTCGTATTAGGTCATGGCCATAGGGCGGGTCCATAAATATATGGCTGAAAGCTGTATCAACTTTTGGTAATTGTGTGGCGCGGGATCTGAGTGTCTTCACAGCGCCATCAGCTTTTAAAGTCGCTATATTTTCCTTTAAACAAGTCAGCGATGACGGGCTTTTTTCGACGAAAGTAACATGTTCTGCGCCGCGACTGAGGGCTTCTAGGCCCAAGGCCCCGGTGCCAGCAAAGAGGTCTGCTACCTTTGCACCAGCAAGGGCCGGATATTGGTGGTTTTGTAATATTGAAAAAACGCGCTCACGCATACGGCCCGTGGTTGGACGGATATCTTTGCCTTCGGGAGATGCCAATTTACGGCCACGGTATGTGCCGGCGATGATCCTCATGAATTGCCGGGATTACGCTTTTTTCGCGGCTTATAATCGCCGATCATGCCGCCTGCGATACCGCGCCGAGCTGGTCTGCGGACCGGGTCATTACCGCGCTTATCCGTGCCGCCGGTAACCCCTTTATGGTCTTCTCTGGGTGCTCTTTGGTCATCGCTGGGTGATTTTTTACGCCGCTTATCGCCGGGCTTTGTATCTTTTGGTTTGGCTTTGGCCCATTTGCTTTTGTCAAGCGCTTTGCTTGTTGGAGCGGCAACGCTGCCTTTGCGGCCTTCGAAAAAGCCGGGCAAAACATCAATAAGCTGGTGACGTGAAACACCAGCCACCGCATCACGCTGCAGCGTACCAAGGGTGAAGGGCCCGTAAGAGATGCGAAGTAGGCGGTTAACCTCAAGCCCCAAATGTTCCATCACCTTGCGCACTTCACGGTTTTTGCCTTCTTTGATCGCAATACTGATCCAAGCATTGGCCCCATTTTGGCTATCAAGTTTAGCGTCAATTTCACCGTAATTAATGCCGTCTATTGTGACGCCGTTCGCGAGCTTTTTCAGCTCGGCTTCGCGGACATAACCATGGGCGCGCACCTTATAACGCCGGACAAATCCATGCTCAGGCAGCTCTAACCACCGGGCAAGCTCCCCGTCATTGGTTAGCAGCAATAGACCTTCGGTATTCATGTCAAGGCGGCCAATGGCGATAACACGGCCCATATGGCCGGCTAGATTATCAAAAACCGTCGGGCGGCCTTCAGGGTCTTTATGGGTTGTTAAGCAACCCCGACGCTTGTGCATCCGCCATAATTTTGTTTCAGGGGCGCTTTCAACAGGATTGCCATCAACCAAAATACCATCAAGTGAGGTTATTAAGGTTGCGGGGGTCTCTAAAGTTTTACCATTGAGCTTAATCCGCCCAGCTTCGATCATGCGTTCCACATCGCGGCGCGATGCTATGCCAGCCCGGGCGAGGGCCTTAGCGATACGTTCACCCTTCGGGGCGGTATCATCAATTTTTGTGTCAATATCGGTCATGGCGCGCACCATATGGCTTGGCGACAGCAATAGCAACAAGAACCCACTTGACCGAGCCTTTCCTTATCCGCAGAGTGAAACCATGATTGATAAATTCCCTCATATGGATGAAGCACTAATACAAGCTGGCTTAGCAGCAACCGCTGGCGAGGTTCCTGTGGGCGCAGTTTTGGTGCGCGGTGGGGCAATAATCGCTCGAAGTCATAATCGGGTCATTACCCCACCGGACCCCACGGGGCATGCAGAAATATTAGTGCTACGCGCGGGTGCCAAGCTGCTTGGTAGTTCTCGCCTCGGGGACTGTGATCTCTATGTAACGCTCGAGCCTTGTGCCATGTGTGCCCAAGCAATTGCCTTTGCCCGCATCCGGCGGATTTATTACGGTGCTGATGACCCTAAGGGTGGGGGCGTGGCCCATGGTGCCTGCATTTTTGACCAGCCAACATGTCATCATAAGCCAGAGATTTATGGGGGTATAGGCGCGGGTCAATCCGCAAAGCTGCTCAAGGACTTCTTTGCCACAAGACGAGATTAAGGTATAGTCATCAACAAGTTTTTCGGAGAGCAATATGCAAGACGCGTCACCAGAACAAGCAGCAGATGTGGCCCAACAAGCTGCACCATCAGCGAGCTTGGGTAAGGTCCTTGAGTTTTTTGAAACTGTCATGAGTTGGGCCAAGAGCGAACTTCTTCAAACTGAGAGATTGATTGAAGTTCTGGTTATCATTACTGCTATCTTTGTTGCCAACATAACCTGTAAATGGGCGCATCTGGGTCTTTTGCGGATTGCTGGAGACCATGCGTTTTTTCAAAAAGCAGATAAGCGATTTTTACATCCCCTTTTAACGGGGCTTATGGCTTTAATATTGATTTGGACCGCGCGTTTCCTGCTTGAGCCCGTTATGGGGCCAACATATTTTCTTGATTTTGCCACCAGTCTTTTCGGAGCATGGTTGGTTATTCGTCTTGCAGCCGGCCTCGTGGCGAATAAAGAACTGGCGCGGATAGTGGCCATAATGGCCTGGACGGTGGCAGCGCTGAATATTATAGGACTTCTTGACCCTATTTTGCAGGTGATGGAAGCAGCACAACTGCCTCTTGGTGAAGCCCATGTTAGTCTGCTTGATGTTATCACGGGCATTTTGAGCTTTGCGTTATTTCTTTGGCTGGCCGGTTTTCTGTCTAAGCAAATTGAAAGTCAAGTCACCAAGGTAAGCAGTGTGCCACCAAGTGCGCGGGTGCTGATTGTTAAATCAAGCAAGATCATTTTGATCGGCTTAGCCTTTATGATGGCGCTTAATAGTACCGGCATTGATATGACGGCCTTTGCGGTATTTGGCGGCGCACTTGGTGTTGGTCTCGGTTTTGGTTTGCAAAAAGTTGTTGGTAACTTCATCTCTGGCATCATTCTATTATTAGATAGGTCGATAAAGCCCGGCGATGTTATTGAAGTTGGTAAAACATATGGCCGCATCAATAAGTTAGCGGCACGCTATACCAGCGTTATAACTCGTGACGGCACCGAATTTTTAATTCCGAATGAAGATATGATCACCCAACCTGTGGTGAATTGGTCCCATTCTAACCGTTTAGTGCGGCAGCGCATCCCGGTGCAAGTGGACTATAAAAGTGACATTCGAAAGGCAATGATTTTGATGGAGCAAGCCGCTGGGAAAGAACAAAGAATATTAAAAATACCAGCGCCCAAAACATTGTTGCAAGGGTTCGATGCTGATGGGGTGAATTTGGAGCTTCGCATGTGGATTGATGATCCACAGGAGGGCGTATCCAATGTCGGTAGTAAAGTGAGGCTTAATATCTGGGATTTATTTGGAGAAAATGATATTAAGTTCCCATATCCTCAGCGTGTGATTCACATAGCCCGTGAGCCGGACAGTGAAACATTAGCCTTTGACTTGAGTGAAATGGCAAATACTGATAGCCAAACATGATGAGCGCAGTGTTTTATCTGTCACTGTGAATTACTTGGCTATAATCTGTCTTGTTAATATCAAAGTAAGATTATACAATGCATAGTTATAGATAGCACGGTTACTGATTGTGGTTAGGGGGCCACGTAGAAACTTTGGAGGGAGCTATGAGCGCATTTCGCTTTTTGCTCACAGTAGCTATTGCTTATTCTGTCATGTGGATATTTTCAGGGTTGATACCTCTGTTGTTCCCGGATGCTTTGGAAAGCTATATTAAAATTGTGCGCCCAGAGGGTGCCTTTTTGGGACTTATATATATTTCACGTTTGATACAGGTGATTGCTATCGTTGCTTTGTATAATTACTTCATCGCCCGTAAAGATATTCAGACAGGAATGTGGGTTGGATTTATTTTTGGGATATTTGGTGCGGGTGGAGTAGTTAGCAATTATGCTTTTTTACCGATCGATTTTATGGCCTGTGCAATCAGCTCAAGCACTTATCTGATAGTGTCAATATTAATTGGTGGCATTTCTGGCTATATGTACCGCAAGGGCTAGGTGTTATTTAGGCTCTACATCGCGGTCTATGAATAATGGATAGTCAGGGTAGACAAGCTTTATGTCTGCTTCGCCTGCGAAGGTTTTCGCCTGCACTTCATTGCGTAACCGGGCTAAGTCAACAGTGATGGCATATCGCATCTCGCTCAATTCTTTCCACAAGGCCATAAAATTTTCTGGTCTTTCACTTTTGGGCAGGGCCAGCATGGGGCCAATCACAGCAAAGGCCTTATAAATACGCTCAGATTGTTCAATTTCAAAGGCATCAATTTCTTTCAATAAAGCCTCTAATTCAGGCGAATTAAACTTTTCCGTCTCCGAGGGCTCGGCGTTGGCGTAGCTTGATAGATAAGCGAATGCATCACTTGATGAAAATTTATCGGCGTCGCGCCATTGCTGCATATCTTTATGGTTGAGTTGTTTTTCAGTTACGGGATCAATGATTAAAACTGTCGGAGTGCCATAAATGACCGGCATGCCGAAGCGATTGATAATAGTACGGCCACGTTCTAAATAACCAACATCCACCAAAAGTATCTCATATTTTTGTTGGGTTAAGTTTTGCACAGCCGGGTCAGCCAAATGCCGAACAAAGGCTTGGCTATCGTGGCACCAATTAGCCCCCATTACGATTAAAGCTAACGTATCATTATCACGTGCACGGGATAGAAGCACGTCAATGTCTCGCATGGCATCAGCAGAAGGTTGAAAAGGGGTTGCTTGTCTGTGTAACCCTGGTATTTCTATCACACCGAATTTGTGCAAACCATATCCACCTATAAAAGCACCTCCCATAACAGCAATTAAAAATCCAGTTAGAAGAAAGGTGCGTTTAGTCATGGCTTTTCCTATTTCTCAAGTTTGGATATCAGTCTTGGTCCAGTTTTTTCATATAAACGGCTAATAGTTTTAGCGCAATTGGCCCAGGCTTACCGGCACCGATTTTTTTGCCGTTAAGACCAACAATAGGCATGGCACAGCTGGTGGTGCTGGTCAAAAACATTTCAGCGGCACCATAAGCTTCATCAAGGGAAAAGGCCCGTGTTTCCACCTTTAAGCCCAGCTCAGCGGCAACCTCTAGTATAACCGCACGGGTTATGCCCGGCAGAATGTTATCAATGGTATCGCGGGTTATTAAAGTGCCAGCATCGTCCACCATCCATATGTTGGTGCTGCTGCCCTCTGTTATCAGCCCATCACTGTCTACCAGAATAGCTTCAAAGGCACCGGCTTCGCGGGCTTCTTGTTTGGCTAAAACATTGGGAAGCAGACTGATAGATTTTATATCACATCGTCCCCAGCGGATATCGGTTGTTGAATGGGCTAAAACACCAACCTCGGCGCGCTTCGCAACCCCGTCGAAATCTAATCTGCGGCAAGTAATGCTGAGCGATGGCACTGCGTCTAATGGAAAGGCATGATCGCGCCTGGCCGTACCGCGAGTGACTTGAAGATAGATGAAACCATCACGCAGTCTATTGCGGCGAACCACCTCTCGCAGCACCATTGTCAGGGGCCCATGGGCCATGGGAATATCAATCATTAACCCCTTCAAAGACCGCCATAGTCTGTCTAAATGGGGCTGTAGATCTCTGATCTGGCCTTTTCGAACCGCAATGCCCTCATAAACACCATCAGAAAATTGGTGGCCACGGTCCTCGATGTTAACACTAGCAAGAGACAATGGCAGATATTGACCATTTACATAGGCGATGCGAGACATGACGAACTTTCTACTGCTGGGTTTATACGTCTTAATTGCCAATGGTTTGCAATTTATTATCGACAATTTTAAGGCAGCGTTTAAAGAGCTTCCATCAAAGGTGGGTTTGCCTCACAGTTGAGCCAATCAATGAAAGCCTGAACCCGAGGTAGCTTTAGGTTTTCTTCCGGGCAGACAATATAATGGGCAAAGTCAACGGGGACCGCCTCCCCAAATGGTTTGATGAGGCGACCCGCTTTAAGGTCTTCTTCCGCAATGGTTGAGCGCGCAAGCACGATGCCCCTGCCTGCAACAGCCGCCTCAATCGCTAAGCTATGCGTATTGAAATGCAAAGCGCGGTGACCTTCCAAGTCGCCAAGGCCCGCAGCCTTCAGCCACATGCTCCAATTAGGGGCACTGTCATCTTCAATGAAGCTATCATCATGAATAAGTGTCGCATGGACAATATCTTCAGGTGTGCACAGACCGTGGCCGTCTGTGCAATGATCTGGACTGCATACGGGGAAAACGGTTTCGCGCATCAGCTCTTCACAGTGTAATCCTGGGTATTTACCGGTGCCATAACGTACCGCCAAGTCAACATCTTCACTGCGGAAATCGGTAATGGTCATGGAGGCTGAAACCTTAACGATGGCGTCGGGATGCAGTTCATAATAATTGGCAAGTCGCGGCACGAGCCATTTGGATGCCAGCGAGGGCGAGACACTAACCCGGACAATATGGTCTTCTTGGGCGCTTTGAATGGCGCGAACTGACGCCTCAAGTGCGTCAAAGCCCGCATTAATGTCATCCAGCGACAATTGGGCGGGCTCTGTAAGTATTAGCGACCTGTTGGTGCGCTTAAAAAGCTCTACGCCTAAAACATCTTCAAGGTGACGAATTTGCTGGCTAACCGCTGCGGGCGTGACCGAAAGCTCATCAGCCGCTTGTTTAAAGCTTAAGTGGCGGGCGGCAGCGTCAAAGGCTCGTAGGGCATTGAGGGGGAGAAGGGCGCGTTTCATAATGTATATCCGGCTATTTTTTAGAGGGTCACTTCACCATAGTTTTTCTATAAAAGCCAGCATAGACGCCGCTTGATGATATTTAATCAGTCGCTTGAGATATTTTATTCATCCGCGCAACATTGCTGGCGAAACTTAAGTGAATGCCGCATTCACTTTTAGCGCGACCTCGCCAACGCCCGGCGCGCACATCTTCGCCTTCTTCGGCACGGTCCGTGCAAGGCATGCAGCCAATAGACTTGAAACCTTCGGTGACCAATGGGTGTTTTGGCAGGCCTTTTTCTGCGATATAGGCTTCCACTTCATCGTGGTTCCAATAGGCAAGTGGGTTAACTTTTACTCGGCCATCGCTGTGATCAAATTGACGAAGTGAAGTGCGTTCGCCCGCATGAAAACGCTTGCGACCACTTGCCCAAGCGTCAAAACCATCAAGGGCTTGCTTTAAGGGCAGTACCTTGCGGTGAAAACAGCAGCTGTCCGTATCTTGGGTCCAAAGGGCACCTTTGGGATCATGGGTTTTCAAGCTATCTGCATTTGGCTTGATGATGCGGACATCCGTTAGCCCAAGTTTGGCGGCCAAGTCATCACGGTAGCCTTTTGTTTCGCCAAATAGCTTGCCCGTATCCAGAAATATAACCGGAATGCTTTTATCCACATTGCTGGCGATATGCAGAAGAGCGGCGGATTCAGAACCAAAGCTGGAAACAATTGCGAGCTTATCACCAAAGCGTTCACGGGCGGCAGCAAGGGCCCCTTCGGCGCTATTCTGGTCATAAAGACTATTTAGGCGCTCAGTTTCTGCGGCGGCATCAAAATCATAGGAAACCTGGTCCAGCGTGTGGATGTTGGAAGTCATGATACTTTCCTAACATCACTCACGGGGTGACGAAGCTTAGTAACGGGTACGCTGCCATCCTGTGCTGATTGGTAAAACAGAGCAAAACGGGTCAAGGACGTTTGAAAATCTGCTTTTCGGCATGTGTCTTCTAGCACTAAACTATCAAAACCAGTACGGGCCAAATACTGCGTTTGGTCAGGCATTAAGGGGCCAGATGCCCGCAGTTCACCTTTGAAGCCAGCATCGCGGCGAATACGGCGCGCTAGGGTGAAGCCACGGCCATCGGTGAAAGCGTTAAAATGAATATTGATCAGAGAAAATTGCTCAAGGTCCTGTGGCAGGGCACCGAAGTCATCACCGCCATTGACCATTAAACCAATGGATCCGGCTGAGGATAACACCGCTGGGTCAAAGTCGGTTAAATCTGTGGCCGACAGCAGAACGGCTTGCCCTTCGGCAATATTGCTGCCTTCTTCGATGCGGTCGATCCGTTGTGGTACGATCCCTGATAGACTAAGCGTTTCCATATAGGGCCTCCTTAAAAGGTTGGGTGCCAAGGCGGCGAACTGCATGTAGGAAAAGTTCACCTTCTTCGCGGGCATCCATATAGACACCGACAACGGTTTCAATGGCACCGACGATTTGGTCGGCAGGAAAGCCGCGACCAAGCAAGATGCCTTTGCTGGCATCAGCGTCACCGCTACCGCCTAGCATGATTTGGAATAGCTCTTCGCCTTTACGGTCAACCCCCAAAATGCCGATATGGCCCGCATGGTGATGGCCGCAGCTGTTGATACAGCCACTGATTTTGATCTTCAGTTCACCGATATCTTCCAGCCGCTGGATATCATTAAAGCGGTTGGTTATAGCCTGCGTGATGGGGATCGAGCGCGCATTAGCCAGCGCACAGTAATCGAGCCCCGGACAGGCGATAATATCGGTGAGCAAACCAGCGTTCGGGGTGCCAAGACCCGCTTCGTTTAGAATTTTATATAGCGCTGGCAAGTCGCGTTCTGCCACATGCGGCAGGATGAGATTTTGCTCATGGCTGACCCGAATTTCACTTTGGCTATAGCTGTCTGCAAGCTCTGCGACCAAGTCCATCTGATCGGCGGTGGCATCACCCGGGATACCGCCATGGGGCTTTAAGCTAATGGTAACGATGCGGTGGCCAGACACTTTGTGGCTATCTGTGTTATTGCGCAGCCAACTGCTGAATTTTGGGTCTTTAGCGCTGATTGTTTCAAGATCGCTCCAAGCGGGAAGCACTTCCAGCGGCGGTGGTGTGAAATGAGCCCGGATGCGCGCTTCTTCTTCGGCGGGGAAGTCGATGCCGTCATTACGGGTGCGGGTCCATTCGTCTTCAACCTGTTTGGTGAAAATATCGACGCCGGTTTCTTCAACCAGAATTTTAATCCGGGCTTTATATTTGTTATCGCGGCGGCCAGCGGCGTTATAGACCCGCAGAATGGCTTCAAGATAACTTAACAGATCATCTTTGGGCAAAAAGTCACGAATGGTTTTACCGATAACCGGTGTCCGTCCCATGCCGCCACCAACAACAACTTCAAAGCCAAGGTTACTGGCTGCATCTTGCTTCAATACAAGGCCAATATCATGCCAGCGAATGGCAGCACGGTCTTTGTCAGCTGCCGTGATGGCAATTTTAAATTTACGCGGCAAAAAGGCAAATTCAGGGTGAAAGCTAGACCATTGCCTAATCAGCTCAGCGTAAGGCCGTGGGTCTTCTAATTCTTCATTGGTCGCACCGGCAAACTGGTCCGTGGTCGTGTTGCGGATGCAGTTGCCAGACGTTTGAATGGCGTGCATTTCCACTTCAGCCAGCTCCTGCAAAATGTCAGGGGCTTCGACCAATTTTGGCCAATTATACTGGACATTTTGACGTGTAGTAAAATGGGCATAGCCTTTGTCATAGCGCCGCGCGATATGGGCAAGCCGCTTCATTTGCACACTGTTCAGGGTGCCATAAGGAATGGCAACGCGCAGCATATAGGCGTGTAATTGCAGATATAGACCATTCATTAAGCGCAGAGGGCGAAACTCTTCTTCGCTCAAAGCACCAGAAAGGCGACGCTCAACTTGATCGCGGAATTCGGCGACGCGGGCACTAACTATGGCATGATCATATTTATCGTAAGCATACATATTTAAGCTCCTGCGCCTTCGGCTTGATAGCCGAGGTCAAGGCGCACCGTTGGGCCTGTATTTTGAATGATGTGTTTGGCATGGGTAGGAACTGGTCCGTTTTCGCTATCTGAAGCGCCAATAAATTCGATGCCGATAACAGTGTTATCTGCATCGGATTTCATCGCTGCTTCCATAGCTTGTTGTTGAGCAGCTTCATCAATAGCCAGCCACGCGTCACTCGCTTGGTATGACCAGTTCTGTTTTGGGGTGAAAAATACCGCGCGGCCATCGTCCAACCGATTAGCGAGAATGATTTGTGGGCCTTTAATTTTTTTTGCCATTTTCTTTTTCCTTAAACCGCTAGCTTAAGTACGTCATCAAGGACGAGGTCCGCCGCAAGGGCGACCACTTCACCAATGATGATGATGCCGGGGCTTTGAATTCTATTGCTTTCAACCAATTGCGCCAGACCAGCTAGGGTGCCGTAAAAGCGGCGCTCACCAGTGCGGGTACCATTCTCGACAATCGCTAGGGGCAGATCACTTGGCAGGCCGTGGGCTAGCAGCTTGCTTTCAATGTCGGCGGCGGTGGTCAGGCCCATATAAATGGCCAAGGTCCGGCCCTTGCTGGCGAGGCCGGCAAAATCCTGTATGTCGCCGTCTTTCAATTGGCCCGTTACCAGCGTTAATGCTTGCGCGTGGTCGCGGTGGGTTAGGGGTATTTGGGTTGCTGCACTAACGCCCGCCAGCGCCGTAATGCCGGGGATAATGTCAACTTTAACCCCCGCAGCCCGGGCCGCATCTATTTCTTCGCCAGCGCGACCAAAGACCATCGGGTCACCCGCTTTCAGCCGCACAACACGCTTGCCTTCACATGCACCTTTAATGAGCAAAGCATTGATACCGTCTTGGCCAATGCCGTGGTCGCCTTTGCTTTTGCCGACATAAATAAATTCAGCGTCGCGGCGGGCAAGGGCAATAACATCGCCAGATACTAATTTGTCATAGATAACAATATCTGCCTGCTGCAATGCCCGGTGGGCTTTCAGCGTAAGCAATTCAGGGTCACCCGGGCCCGCGCCAACTAGCTGAATAAGGCCTGTGTTAGAGGATGTAATTTTTGCCGCCAAATTAGTTATATGGGCATCCAAAACATCCGTGTCGCTCTCAGTGAATGCCGCTTCGTGAGCGCGGTCAAATAAGCTATCCCAAAAGCCGCGACGTGCCGTGTCGGAGGGGATTATGGACTTAATTTTATGGCGCAAACGCCCAGCACTTGCAGCAATGTAACCTAAGTTTTTTGGCAAGGCGCTTTCTAAGGCCGCGCGAAGACGACGGGCAAACACTGGGGCATTGCCGCCGGTGGAAAAAGCAATTCGCACGGGTCCACGCTCTAACATAGCGGGGGTGATGAAATCACTCTCAGCCGGGTTATCCACAATGTTCAGTGGGACTTTCTTTAACCGCGACCATGTAACAACACGGTCTATTTCTGATTGATCATCACTGGCGATATATACCAATGACTTTCCCATCAGGTCAGCTTCATGGAAAGGGCGGTTTATAGTTTTGATGCGGGGCTCTGAAACGCTATCGACGCTTACACCGGCACGGCGAATAGAGGCACCAGCCTTTTCACCGACCATGGTTACTGCCACACCAGCTTCCATGAGTAAGCGAAGCTTGGCGGTGGCGGCCACAGTATCACCAACCAGTAAAACTGATTGTTTTCCACTTTTTAAGAATAAAGGAAAATAACTCATATTAATACTCCGGCGCCCTGTAGCGGCGTTGCACATGGATTACGCTTCACCGTTGGCTTTGGTCCTGCAGAATAGGGCGTAACCTTGGGGCATGCACCATGGGGCATTTTCTTATGCAGTGTTAAATGTGCCATCGATTTATCCTCAAATATCCTAAGTGTCGTGCTCAGGCCGTCATGTTTTTGTGTCGCGATATATGGGCATAATCACCCTTTTATGTCTAAAAGATATAAGCGCAAAAGTGCTAAGCGACAAACGAGACTTCCTAATGACTATGTATAGAAAATTTTTCCTGTTAACGGGGTAAATATAATGTATTTTCGAATAAAATTTCTGTGATAATAATTATTTAGAATATTAATCTAATATTTTTATATTATTGAAATATTTTTACCACTAATATCTATGAGCATGAAAAAAGGGAGCTATTGCTCCCTTTCTACAATTTTTTAATTCTATAGTGGTGTTATTTAATCGCTCAATTTTTGCATTAAATAGACCACTTGCAGCGCGTCGGTATAGGCTCGTTGCTTGAGGTTAGCTGCCGCAGAATGGCCCCCTTCGGTATTTTCATAGTATAGAACCGCGTGGCCCTGTGCCATGGTTTTTGCGGTCATCTTGCGGGCGTGCCCCGGGTGAACCCGGTCATCCTTGGTTGAAGTATAGTAAAATACTTCAGGGTAAGTACCGTCCGCTTTCAGGTTTTGGTACGGCGAATATTTAGCTATATAGGCACGTTCTTCGGCGATATCTGGATTACCATATTCCCCAACCCATGAGGCACCGGCGAGCAATTTATGATAGCGCAGCATATCAAGCAGTGGCACCGCAGTGATGACGGCCTTAAATAGATCAGGGCGCTGGGTCGTCATAACGCCCATCAGCAGACCGCCATTGGAACCGCCACGAATGCCAAGCTTTGCGGCAGTTGTTAGCTTAGCCGCAATGATGTCTTCCGCGATAGCGATGAAGTCGTCATAGGCCAGTTGGCGGTTTTCTTTCAGAACGGATTGGTGCCACTTTGGCCCATATTCACCGCCGCCGCGAATGTTGGTAAGCACATATGCGCCGCCAGATTCCAACCAGAGCTTATTAACGCCGCCGAGGTAAGAAGGGGTCATTGAAATCTCAAAACCACCATAACCATAGAGCAATGTTGGTGTGCTGCCATCCATCGGCGTGTCGGCGTGTTTAACGATGAAATAGGGCACTTTGGTGCCGTCTGACGAGGTGGCGAAATGTTGCTCGGTAACCATGTCGCTGGCGTCAAAGCGCGCGGGCAGGCTTTGCACATCACTGCGGCTGCCATCTTCGGCAATCAGTTGCAGGGTGTCAGGGGTTAAGAAGCTCTCAAAGTTAACCAGCGCTTGGTCAGACCAATCATCGGTGCTGGTAACACTGATGCGGCCATTCGCTGGCATATCCACTGTTGTCATTGCCCAACCACCGCTGTTCGGGGTGGCAGTGATTAATTTACCCGTCACATTTTCCAAGAGACCAATGTAAATTTTGCTCTTGGCGATTGATATGCTTTGGATCGAACTTTCTGCATTTGGCATATAAACAGTTTCTAAGCTATTTTCTGGTTTTCCTGCGATCAGGTCAGCCACTTCAACGCTAATCAAAGATCCAGCCTTGGCAATTTTTTCGCCAACGACCCAGTCCGCGCGCATTTGAACCAGCATCTTACTGCCGAGAAAACCTTCAAAATCAATCTCATGGGGCAAAGGTAAATGCTTGAGCGCGCCATCCACCATTAAATGTATTTCTTGCGTGAAGAAGCTGGGGCCTTTCAGCACGCCGCTATAGGTGCCGTCTTCGCGGTGGCTGGAAAAAGGAAAGGAGAAGACATCTTCGTGCGTGCCTTCAAAAATCTTTTCTGCCGTATCAAGCGCGGTGCCACGCTTCCAGACCCGAACTTGGCGGGCATATCCCGAAGCATTCATCGTGCCTTCGCCGAAGTTGGTCGCGACCATAACGGTGTCAGCGTCAACCCAAGCCATGGACTGTTTGCTCTCGGGGGTGATGAAGCCGTCTTCGACGAAACTTTTGGTCTCCATGTCAAATTCACGGGTAACCACAGCATCGCCGCCGCCGCGAGATAGCCGAATGAGGCAGCGGTTGTTATCGGGCGCTAGGCAGCTCCTGCCTTTCATGACCCAATTTTCGCCCTCGGTTTTCGCGAGCGCGTCCAAATCTAAAATGGTCTCCCATTCACCGCTGTTGCTGGCATAGTCAGTTAGTGGTTTCACCCGCCATAGCCCCCGCACATTGGTCGCGTCTTGCCAATAATTATGGGCTTGTGTACCAATGATGCTGGCGTATGCGATTTTGTCGGTGGCGTTATAGTCGCTCAAAGACCGCGCCATCAAACCCTCAAAGCGCGCATCATCTTTCAAGCGAGCGAGGGACTTTGTATTCTGTTCTTCGACCCAAGCTAGGGCCTTTTCGCCTTCAACTTCTTCAAGCCACAGGAAAGGATCTGCCGCTTCTGTGGTTTCTGCCATCGGGGTATTGCCTTCTTCTGATTTTGTTTGTTCATTCTCTGTGGGGCTGCAGGCACTAACGACGCTTAATGCCACGCCGGTTATAATTGCTGTAAAATATTTTGCTGGGTATATCATTATTATCTTCTCCAATGGTTTGGGCTTTTTAGCCTCTGAAAGTATCTTTTAAGGAGCGCGTTTTGGCGAATATTACGACGCGGTCTGCACCGTTCAGGCCAATATTGGCAGCTAGTATAGGGTCATTGGTGCGTAGAAATGGGTTGGTAGCCAGTTCATCACCCATCAAGCTTGGCACGGTGGCGGTGCCAGCATTGCGCAGGGCAGTGATGGTCTCCATTCGCTTGATCAGGGCTTGATTGTCTGGATCAATGCTCAGGGCAAATTTGCCGTTGGAGAGCGTATATTCATGGGCGCAGTAAATGCGGGTATCGGCGGGCAGGGCGGCCATTTTATCGAGCGAGTTTAACATTTGTGCTGGGTTGCCTTCAAACATGCGGCCGCAGCCCAGGGCAAAAAGCGCGTCCCCACAAAATAACGCTGAGGCAGTTTTGAAATGGTAAGCGCAGTGGCCTAATGTATGGCCAGGCACATCATAAACGTCCGCGATATGGTCGCCGAAGGTGAAGGTTTCCCCGTCACTAAGGGCAATATCAATGCCCGGAATGCGGCGCTCGTCCGCCTTGGGGCCCACAATGGTGCAGCCATATTTGGCTTTCAGCGCCATATTCGCCCCCACATGGTCGCCGTGGTGGTGGGTGTTTAAAATAAAATCAAGCTGCCAACCGCGGCTCATTAGTTCATCAACCACCGGGGCTTCAACCGCCGGGTCCACCACCGCCGTTAAGCCGGTGGCATGGTCATGCAAAAGATAAATATAATTATCCGACATTACCGCTATTTGAACTATGTCCAGCATTAGAAGTCACCTTAACCTATTAAATCATCAATTAATGTCAGCATGAGATATCAGCCCGCAAATGTCCAGCATCCAACGGTCATGCTTATATCGGTTTTACGGTCAACCTCACCTTTGGGCGCGATATGCCATGACCATTTATCCAGCGGGTCACTGGACAGTATGCCCGGCTGGACGCTTTGGATCAGGTCTAATTCTTTGCCGCGCGATTCGATGCGCTCAAAATCGCTTATTACCAGAACCTGCCCGCCGTGGGCCTTAAGGGCGTTCATATGGCTGCGCTGCAAAGCCACCATTAAATGGCTCTCGGCTTCGCTCACCGGCGGCACCTCAAGGAAGGCAAGCGGCAACTGCGACAATATATTCAGCGATATAACCAGATCAGCGCTATCAATTGGCAAAGGCGCACTTGTGGGCGGAATAGGGGTGCTCTGAGCGTCCTCATCCCATGCATCCCACGCTTGTGCCAGCCCCGTCAGGTCAGCATTAACCAGCGTGAAGTTCTTAATGAGGCGGGCCCGCAGTCGCGCAGCGGGCAGATGGACCATATCGACCAGCATAATTTCCGCGCCGTGCTTGGCCAGCGCCCGCACGGGCATATCGAGCCACGCTCCGGAGCCTAAAATGACGATTTTGCCCGTGGATGGCACTTGGCTAATAGCGCTCTTGATGGCTTTTTTGCAGGCCTTCAAGTGGGGCCGCCAAGCGCGAAAGCAACGGGTGTGCCGGGCGCTGATGCCAACAGCCTCGTATAAATAACCCATCCGCCGCGCTAGCTTTTCATGCGCAGTTTTTGTCGGCGTGATAGTGGCGGTCAATACTTCAAGTATCATTCAGCCATAACCAGCTTCCAGCCGTCGCCGTCTGCGCCGCCGTCATCGCCCAGTGGTATAATGCGGTAAAAGCAGCTGGCGCGCCCGGTGTGGCAACAGCCGCCGCCGGATTGCTTGACAATATAGTGCAGGCAATCTTGGTCGCAGTCGGTGCGTATTTCCGTCATATATTGAATTTCGCCGCTGGTAGCGCCCTTATGCCAGAGCGTCTCCCGTGAGCGGCTAAAATAATGGGCCTCACCGGTTTTAAGGGTGAGCTCCACGGCTTCTACACTCGCCCAAGCTTGCATCAGCAGCTTGCCGGTGTCGGCGCAGGTGGTGACCACGGGTATCAACCCGCGATCATCAAATTTTAGGGCAAGTTTGTCGCCGTTCTCAAGTTCATCGCGGTCATCGCGCCCGGCCATGGTGATCGCCATCGGATTTATCCTTTATCCTCTGACCAAATCCCAAAAGCGCCGTTCCATATCAGGCTCGCGGAAGCAACCCCGGAACTGGCGGGTAATGGTGTAAACATCAGGCTTTTTAACGCCGCGCGTGGTCATGCACTGGTGAGCAGCGTCCAGCACAATGGCAACGCCCTTGGGCTTTAAGGCCTTTTCAATGGCATCGGCGATTTGCGCAGTCATGGTTTCCTGCGTTTGCAAGCGGCGGGCAAAAATATCAATCACACGCGCTAGCTTGGAAATACCCACCACTTTACCGTCGGGCATATAGGCGATGTGCGCCTTGCCGATAATCGGCACCATGTGATGTTCGCAGTGGCTCTCAACGCGAATATCGCGCAGCACGACCATATCGTCGTAGCCTTCTACCTCCTCAAACGTGCGCATCAACACTTCAACCGGGTCTTCTTTGTAGCCCGCGAAAAATTCTTCATAGGCGTTAACAACGCGCTTGGGCGTATCAAGCAGGCCTTCACGGGTGGGGTCATCACCGGCCCAACGCAGCAGGGTTAATACGGCGGCTTCGGCTTCTTTTCGACTGGGGCGAACATCGGTGTCTGATTCAGAGACCTTCAGTTCAAGGCCCTCTTCGGGCCTTTCAAGTACGGCATCCATGACAGATGTCCTTTCAATTGTGAGCGCGGCGGCAAACTGTAGCGACCGCATAAGTGCAATTTAAGACGGTTTTGGTATGATTTCAAGGGGACAAGGGGAAACTTTACAAAAAAGTGAGCTTGGCAAGGCCGCAAGATCGCCGTATGTAGGCAGTTATGAGCGAACTTTACACAAAAGATATTTTACGGTTGGCGGCGATGATCCCCTTGCACGAGCGTTTGGAAGGGGCTGATTTTAGCATCACCCGCACCAGCAGGGTGTGCGGCAGCAAGGTCAGTGTTGATATCAGTTTTGAGGGTGGGCGAATAAGTGCCTTCGGTCAGCAAGTTAATGCCTGCGCACTGGGCCAAGCCTCGGCTTCGCTGCTTGCGCGTAAGGTCATAGGGCTGGATGATAAAGCGCTAAAGGCAGGCCGGGAAATGTTTCAAGGGCTGATAAAAGACGGTGCAATAATCACGGACCCTGACTGGGCTGGCTTTAACCAGTTGGCGGTGGTACGGGACCATCCCAGCCGGCATATGTCGGTCATGCTGCCTTTTGAAGCCTTAATCATAGCTTTTGATATGCTTGAAAAGTCAAACGCCTAAGGCTTCACCCATCTGGCGGATGGCCTCAATTTTGCTATAGAGCGGCTGCCAATCATCACTATCAGCGATATGGGCCCAGAGCGTCTCCACCTCTTCGATCAACATGGTGCAAGGCGCATTTTGCTTAAAATAAGGGTGGTCGAGTTTTTGCGCGTCAATCACCTCATAGCTTGTAATGGCATTCATGAAACCTTCGGCGGCTTTGCTGGCATAGTGCTTCTGCGCCGGGCTTTTTGCAGCGCGGTCTCGGCTGGCACCACCACCAAACCAGTCAAAGAATGTTTGCGCGTACCCTGCCCCGGTGCGCGACATGAATTCATGCAGATGGGTTAGCATGGCTCCGTCTTCCGCTTGGCTTTTGGGCTTGACGCCAAGGCGCTGCATCAGGGCGCGGTGCATCGCCCCCTCAAAGCGCTTGGGATATTGTTCCACTATATCAAGCAGGTCCTTTTCCGGTATCAGGGCGCTGAAGGCCCCGGCTAATTGATATAGATCCCATTGGATCGCTTGTGGCTGTCGGCCATAAGCATAAAGGCCGCGCTCATCAAAGTAAGCGGCGGTAAATTCAGGCTCAAAGTGGGGCAGGAAGCGCCACGGCCCATAGTCAAAGCTTTCACCAGTGACATTGATATTATCGCTGTTGAGCACCCCGTGGACAAAGCCCGACGCCATGGTTTCTGCTGCCAATTGGGCGGTAGTGCTGGTAACAAAATCAAGCAATTTCAGCATGTTGTCTTTGCTATCGGCGCTTGAGCTTTCACCGAAATAGGTGGTGAGAACATAGTTGGTTAGCTGTTCAAGGCGGACATTATCTTGAATAAAGCTAAGGCGCTGGAAGGTGCCGATGCGGATATGGCCGTGGCTCAAGCGGGTGAGAACGCTGGAGCGCGTCGGGGAGGGCTCATCGCCGCGCATCAGCTCTTCATGGGTTTCAATGAGCGAGAAGCTTTTGCTGGTGTTGACGCCGAGCGCTTCCAGCATTTCGGTTGCGAGTATCTCTCGTACGCCGCCCTTGAGCGTTAAGCGGCCATCGCCTGAGCGACTATGGGGGGTGGTGCCGCTGCCCTTGGTGCCAAGGTCGAGCAGGCGACCGCTATCATCACGCATTTGAGCGAATAGAAAACCGCGCCCGTCACCAATCTCAGGGTTATAAACCCTGAACTGATGACCATGATAGCGCTGGGCGAGCGGTTGAGGGAGGTTATCTTTTAGGGGCTTGAAATGGCCAAAATGCTGGATCCAATCATCATCGCTTAAGCCATCAAGACCGACCGTAGCCGCTGCACGGTCATTGCGGTAGCGCAATGTAAGATTACTGAATTTGGCGGCCTCGACAATATCCGCGAATCCTTCACCGAGGGTAAGGAAACAAGGATCGGCTATATAGGGGGTGCTCATCTAGGCATACCTATGGTGACCCGATCTTCAAAGGATGGGCGGGGGCGCTCGCTTGGCACGCGCCCCATGCTGCCAATAAAAATAAAGCCTGCGATCCTCTCACCGCCAGTCAGACCAAGCCCGCGCATGACATCTGCTGATGAGGCAGCCCAGCCGGTTAGCCACTGGGCGACAAAGCCTTTGGCATGCACGGCATTGATAAGATTTTGACAGGCAGCACCGGTTGACAGTTGTTGCTCCCACTTGGGGATGGCTTTCTTCGTATCTGAAGGGCTGTAGACCGCAACAATAAGCAAGGGGGCTTGGGTGGCATAGCCTGCCATTTTGGCCGCTGTATCATCGCTGACATCGCCTTCGGACAATAAGCTTGTTTCGATCAGGTCTCCTAATTTTTCTTGCTGGGCTTTACTGTCCAGTAGTATGAAGCGCCAAGGAGCCAGCTTGCCGTGGTCCGGCACCCGCATGGCGGCGGCCATAATGGCGCGTATTGTGGCATGGCCAGGGCCCGGCTCTACCATGTCGCGGGTTTTAACCGAGCGGCGGTTGATCAGAAAATCATAGGCGTCTGGCGCTGGCTCATTAAACGGCATCTAAAATGTTACTTTCTCGTTGGCTTATTTGTGAGTTGCGGGCAGTATTCCCACTCGCTAGTCTTTGGTGTTAGAGTTTAGGGTAAATGGCTTGAGCAGAAAAGTCAGAAAAAGAATTAGGAGTTATTTGTATATTTAAATCTCTCTTAGTTGCAGCATTTTTTGTGACCTTTACAATCGGCACAGCGCAAGCGGCAGAGGATGATCCGCAAGAAATCATTGTTGCAGATGTTTTGCGCAGGCCATTTTCTAGCAATAAGCATGCCCATACCCGGGTGTTAGACGGCGCTGCCTTGCAGCAAATGCCGGCACTTCGGCTTGATCAGATATTGCTCAGCGTGCAGGGGGCGAGCTTGTTTCGCCGCGCCGATAGCTTAACCGCTCACCCCACGGCGCAGGGCCTAAACTTGCAGCCAATTGGCGGCAATGCTGCGGGTCGGGCATTGGTGTTGCTTGACGGGGTTCCACTGAACGACCCGTTCGGTGGCTGGGTAAATTGGTCATCGCTTGATGTAGGTTCTATGGACCGGGTTTCACTGGTGCGCTCTGGGGCAATTGGTGTCTTAGGGTCACAAGCTTTAACGGGCACTTTGATGCTGGAAAGTACAGAAATTCAAGATATTGGGGGTAAGGTGAGGCTATCTTATGGTAACCGCAACACCAAAAATGTGACAGTCCAAATGGGGTTCAAAAGCACTAAAGGATATTTATCGATTGCGGGCCATGGCTTTGACACGGATGGCGTTCATTTATTAGCAAGTGAGCAGCGGGGCGCGGCGGACGTGCGGGCGGCCAGTGATGCGTACGGTGTGACCCTGCGCGCTGGTTATGATATTGCTCCAAACACCAAGCTGGCCTCGACCTTTCGGTGGTTCAATGAGATGCGCGTGAATGGCATCGACGGCGCGCTGAACAGCACAGAAGGGATTGATGCATCCCTGCGCCTGATGTTAGAGCGCGACCAAATGGACCATGAAGTGACGGTCTATTATCAGTACCGCGATTTTGAGAATATTTTTGTCGCTGCCCGCGATGATAGAGCGACCACACGCCCTGTGCTTAATCAATTTGATGTTCCGGGTCGGGGCTTTGGTGCCACCATCAGAAATATATGGGCATTTGATGAGGGCAGTTTAGAGTTTGGCGCAGACTTCCAGCACAAGCGAGGCGCGACCAACGAACAGTTCCGTAACTTAGGTGCTGGCTTCACGCGGTTACGCAGGGCAGGCGGTGAGCAAAATCTTACGGGGGCTTACCTTCATTACAGGCAGGAAATATCCGGCTTTGCATTCAGCGGAAATTTGCGCTTTAACCACTATCGCACTTTTAATGGCAGCCGCAGAGAGCATGATATCGCCTTGGGCACCCTTCTGCGCGACGAAGATATAAGTGATGTATCTGGTTCTGTTTTAACGGGCCGGTTGGAAGCTCAGAAGCAAATTGCCGGGGCGTTTAAGCTGAGCGGCGCGCTCTATAAAACTTACCGCCTTCCGACGATCAATGAATATTACCGGCCCTTCAGGGTGGTGAATGATATTACTGAGGCCAACGCTAACCTGACACATGAGCGTTTGTTTGGGCTGGAAATTAGGCTGCACTATCAACCACTTGCAACCGTTGAGCTGTCGGCGACATACCACCGTAATTGGTTAAAAGACGGTATCGGCAATGTCACCATTGGCTTTGGCCCGGGCTTTTTCCCGCTTGGTGGTTTTGTGCCTGCGGGTGGCAGCTTGCGCCAACGCACCAATGTAGACGAGAGCATCACCGATGCTTTGGAACTGGACGCCAGTGTTGGTTTTTATGATAATTTCACCCTCCGCTTTAGCTATCTATACGCTGATGCCCGCATTACGAAATTTGCCGCTATGCCAGCACTTATTGGCAATCGACCTGTGCAAACGCCGCGTCACACCATCAGTAGCGGTCTTACATGGAACGGCGTGAAAGGCCATTGGTTTACCCTGCAAGCGCGCTATATATCGGGCCAATATGACGATGATACAAATGAGCGCTGGCTAAGCTCTGCCCTGACTGTTGATGCCGGTTTATCTGTGCCTGTGAGCGATGCAATAAGTTTGCGCATGGACGCTGAGAATATTTTTGACGCTAAGGTTATCGCGGCGCTGTCCTCATCAGGTCTTGAAACACTGGCCAAACGTCGGGCGTTCAGAGCGAGCATCAATCTGACATTTTAAGGTCTGATAGATATTCATAACAATGATTTTATTGGCAAATATTTCCATTTCTCACCGCTCTACTATAATCTAAAGTCATGAAACATTTCATGCTGGTCATTGCCATATGGTTTTTTAGCACTTCGCAAGCGTTGAGCGCAGTTGATGAAGGCCGTGCACCGACACTCACTGAACTGACAGCAGACACACCCGTTGCAGCGGCGACCTTGTCATCAGATGGCAAGTGGCTTTCAAGTTTACTGGCGCGAGACGGCAAGCGCTATCTAGTCATCCAATCAATTTCAAGTGATGGTACGCTGGGTGTTCCCTTTGAGCCGGGTTTTGAGCGCCATGACATTGCTTGGATGAGCTGGGTCGGCGGCGGGCAATTGATCTTATTGACCAAATCAGACGGGGCTTTCCAACTAAAACGCATATCCATGAAGGACCGCACACAAGACATGCTGCTGACCTCGCGGCAAATGTCTGTCGGTGGTATGGTCCCCATGTTAGTGGCTCCCTTGGCAGATGATCCAAAGCGGATTTTGCTGGCAATCGACGGGGTGGTTTATAATTTCCCAACCGTTTATGAACTGCGGCTTGATAGCTTAGAGCTAACCGAGGTGGTGGCGGCGCAGGCCCCAATTGTGCGCTGGTTTGCCGGGCCAGACGGCTATGTGGGGCTTGGTATTGGATATCGAGGACGTCGTAGGATTGTAATGGCGCGGGCAAAGGGTGAAAGCGCTGTTTGGTGGGAAATAAATACTGGTAGCCATTTGGAAGACCCTGCCTTTGAACCCATTAGCATTGACCGAGGCGGCCAGAGTGCGGTGATACTCTCTGGTGCATTTGGTGATACCCACGCTTTGGCGCGGGTTTCGCTTATTCAACCCAACACTGATGGCACCCCCAAACAACAGCTAATCGCGCAGCATGACCGCTACGATATTATGCGCGGTTTGTTTCATCCTTCTACTGGGCAACTTACCGGTGCTTATTACCGAGATCACGGGGGTGTTGTTTTACCAGTTGATGATGGCTATCGGGCTGTCCGCAAAACTGTGCAGAGCTATCTAGGTCACGTTAATTTTGAGCTGCCAGCTGTAAGCTTGAACGGTGATCGTTGGTTGGTGCGGGTGGTGAGCGAGACCATCCCGCCCCATCACTATATTTATATACCAAGCAATGATAGTGACCCCGATGTTTTTAAACGGTTGACCCCAACTGGATTGGATAAGGCCGTCACCCTGCAGGCTAGCCGTAAGGTGCAAATTCCCATGAAGCACGGCCCGCCGATGGAAGGGCTTTTAACGCTAGCAAGGGACAATCCATCGGGCACTCGCAAAGCAGTTATGTTGCTCCATGGTGGCCCCGTGAGACGAGACTATGCCCGCTGGCAACCTTTAGTACAGTTGCTTGCTAGCCGGGGCTATGCAGTTTTGCAGCCTAACTTTCGTGGGTCATCAGGATATGGGGACAAATGGCGTAAGGCGGGTTACGGCGAGTGGGGCGGCATTATGCAAGATGATGTGGCGCGGGCTGCAAAATGGATGATGCGCCGTGGGCTGGTGGATAAAAAACATTTATGTGCGGCTGGTGGCTCATACGGCGGTTATGCGGCCTTGATGGCAGTAGTAAAAAATCCAAAGCTGTTTCGCTGTGCCGCGTCCATGAATGGGGTCACCAGCATTATTGCCCAAGTGGAACATTTTAACCTTGGTCGCTTTTCAGCGCTGACGGTGCCGCGCATTCAGGCAGATCATAGCCGCCGGTCTTTAGCGAAGGCCTCGCCCCTTTATTATGCCAAGAAAATCAAGCGACCCGTATTATTGGTCGCCGGAACCGATGATACAACGGTGCCCGTGGGCCAAAGCCAAGCCATGGCGGAAGAGTTAAGCTCGGCTGGGGGTAAGCATAAATTTGTCTGGATTGAAGGTGCGGGGCATTCGCTGGAAGGGGCTAATGAGAAAGCTATTTATTATCAGGCACTTTTGGAATTTTTAAGCATTCACCTGTCAGATTCGGCCCCATGAAGCCTTTTATGGGGCATGACTATACTTAAGTCATAGAAGTTTGCCGCATCAACACTCTGAAAATAAACAATTTTTCGCTTTTTACTTCTGTATCGTATCATTATGTGGTTTGAATGTCGCTCGCTTGCATAAAAATGTAAGCATCAGGAAGATAAGCACCATTAGGGTGCAGATAACACAAAATAGATCTTTAGGGGGATCAATGACAGATACAGTGCAAGAGCCTAACGCGGGCTCACAAAATAGAGAATTCATGGGTCATCCTATTGGCCTCGCCGTTTGTTTTATGACTGAGATGTGGGAACGCTTTTCTTATTATGGAATGCGAACCATTCTGGTTCTATATTTAACAAAGTATCATTTGTTTTCAGCTGGTAAAGCCAGCATGATATATGGCGCTTATGCTGGTCTCGTTTACATGATGCCAATCATTGGTGGTTACATGGCAGATCGATATTTAGGGGGGCGGAAAGCTGTTACTTACGGCGCTATATTATTGGTGGCGGGTCACAGTCTTATGGCCTTTCATGGGCCACAGGCATTTATGGACGGCGACACAGTTGTTAGAAATGAAACATATTTAGATATTTTCTTCCTTGCGATGGCACTAATCATTGCGGGTGTTGGCTTCCTGAAGGCTAATATTTCAACAATTGTTGGCGCGCTATACGGAAAAGATGATCCACGGCGTGATGGTGGGTTCACCATTTTTTACATGGGAATTAATTTAGGGTCAGTTCTATCTACCGTCCTCGTAGGATATGTTGGTGAAGTTTATGGCTGGAATTACGGCTTTGGCCTTGCGGGTATTGGCATGTTGTTTGGACTTTTAGTGTTCCTAGCAGGAAGGAAAATGCTGGGGGACCGTGCGGAACCTACCAACCCAAAAGTATTAAAAGAGAAAGCTTTTGGCCCAATTAATAAAGAACACGCAATTTATTTGCTTGGCTTTGCAATGGTTGGGGTCAGTTGGGTTATGCTTCAATATGATGACTTGGTATTAGGAGTACTGGGCATTGCAGGTATTCTTATGATAGGTACAATTTTGACATATGGCTTTGTTAAGTGTGATGTTGAAGCGCGGGGCCGTCTTATGGTGGCCTGTTTCCTTATTGCAGTACAGGCCGTTTTCTGGGCATTATTTGAACAGCAAGCAGCTAGTTTAACATTACTGGCTGATCAACAATTTGATCTCAATGTGCTGGGAATGAGCGTGAAAGCTTCACAGGTTCAGTCGATGAACCCTGCATTCATTATCATTTTTGCCCCTGTGTTTGCTTGGATGTGGGTCGCTATGTCTAGGAAAGGTTGGGAACCTTCAACGCCAGCAAAATTTGGCATTGCCATGCTACTGATTGGTATCGGTTATGTAGTATTTGCATGGGGTATCGGCCTTACAGATAGTATGACCAAAAGCTTCATGTGGTTGGTATTTATATATTTAGCGCTGACACTAGCCGAGTTATGCTTGAGCCCAGTAGGCCTGTCAATGGTGACAAAACTTAGCCCCGCGAAAATTGTAGGTATGGTCATGGGAACGTGGTTCTTATTTTCAGCCCTTGGTAATAATGTTGCGGGTTGGATAAGTAGTTTAACCGGAAGTGGTGCACATGGTGCGGCCGCTGGTGCGCTAGATGTTGGAGCAGTGATATCTGTCTATACAAATATTGGTCTGATTAGTATTGGCGTTAGTGTTCTGATATTTGCCCTGACCCCGGTTATGCGCAAATATATGCACGGCATTCACTAAGCCGAGGCATGACGAATAAAGTTTAAAAGCGGTGGGCCCTTCAAGGCTCGCCGTTTTGCTTTGGGTTATTGCCTTAAAGGTTACTGCGGGCGGTGTTGTACTATGCCCTTTCGCGGCGTTGATAGTGCTTTGGCGCGCGCCTGTAACGTTAGATTATACGCGCCTTTAAGCGCCCTACACGTTCACGGATAAAATCAATGAGTTTTGAAGATGCAGGCATTTCAGTTTCTATCGCCTCGAGAGAGCCTAGAATTCTGTCTGCTGTCACAGCCACTTGCTTAAGTACCATCGGCTTGGAGAGCCCAGTCTCCTCCGCAAGCTTTTCAAAATGGCGTGCATAGACCTCATCAGGTTTATACTTGCCGCCAATCTTCATCGCCATCTTGGTCGCAAGTTCTGGGTAATAGACTGTGCATAATAGGTCATAAAATGGTGCTAGCCGTATTTGTCCCGCGCTATAGAGCAGCGAAAAATTCTTGCCATGTGCATCATTGTTACCAACAAGATAATTGAAAATCACCGCGTCCAGCAAATGCTGCAAATCAATAACAGGCACAGCGGACACGGAACGTAACAAACCAAAAGCCTGCTTCAGCGATACACCGCCCTCATTTTGATATTTCATCTCTGACACAATGCCTAGCGCCTGACAAAAATCCTCTTGGTGCAGGCGCTGAATAACGTCTCCACCGATTAAGCGATCATAGCGCTCAACAGATAATACCTGCATATCTTCAATATCGAGTATCTCAACATCTGCAACGGGTAGACCAATTGCTTTGGCCAGCTTCATGCAAACAGCTTCATTGAGAACCGTATCTTCAAAACGCTCAATAGCAGGCTTTAAAATATGCGTACTTGGCGCACCATCCATCGGTATAGAAAAACCATCCTTTGAGCGGTGAACCGTGATTTTATCTTGCGCCCCAGCCAGCGAAAGGCGAATACCTTTTTCGCCTGCCAGCATTGGGCGTTTCGGTAAATCTCTTAAAACTTCTGCCAAGCCTTCTTCTGATAGAGCTCTATAGTTTGGCGCATCTGTGGCTAATGAGTGCCCCTCTGGTAGGAAAGTCACAGCACCAGCACATTCGCCGCCAATTTCTGCCAGCATGGCAAAGTCGTTCTTTTTGCTGATACCCAGATTTTTAGCAATGCGCTCGCGCTTAGCTTCTTCGGGTAAGATACCTCCAAAAAACCCATGGCAATCAGGGTTTAAAAATGGCTCTGCTTGCAAGGGTAAAGAGTGCGACAAGGGAACTGCCTGTGAATTTTGTAACCATTCAGCCCTGTAGGAAAACCCCAGCTCACCGCTATCATTCTGCGTCAACTGACCAACGAAATGCTCAAGCAAATATACATCAAGTATTCGTGTCATTTATTGCTCCCCACTCAAAGAAGGGGGTGTGAGCTGCACCTTAATGCCAAGCGTCTGCAACACCGTCAGCACTTTGGCGAGCTGGCAGGTCGGCTTGCCCTTTTCAAGGTCAATAATAAACCGTAGCCCCGTCCCAGAGGTCAGCGCCAAATTTTTCTGCGTAATGCCCATCGCTTTGCGTGTTTTGCGAATGACTGCGCCTATAGCCTGTGGTGTTTGCATCATAATAAGCCTAAATTAATTCCCGTTCGGTAACATTAGCACGATTCCAACCAAGAATGCAACAAACATTCCCGTTCGGTAACTTCAAGGTATATGGCAGCATATAGTATTAAAATATTCCCGCTCGGGAATGAATAGACAAACTTACCAGCAGTCTTATGGGACTTTTAGATGTAAGATGATGAAAAGGCCTTAAAGGTTATTGCGGGCGGTGTTGTACCACGCTTTTTCTCGGCGTTGATAATGCTTTGGGGAGCGGTTATAGCGCGCAATGGTTTCCGCAAACATTTCTGCTGCGGCTTCCTCGTCCCCCATATCGCGCAACAATAAGCCATAGCGCACCCGGGCTTCCTCGCCGAGGGCATAGAC
This sequence comes from Alphaproteobacteria bacterium, assembly GCA_021774735.1. Taxonomy (GTDB): domain Bacteria; phylum Pseudomonadota; class Alphaproteobacteria; order Sphingomonadales; family Kordiimonadaceae; genus JAJFIS01. The sequence goes on from JAJFIS010000029.1 coordinate 68,003, forward strand.
CACTAAGGCTTCAAAGGAACTTGCTGCTTCGTCCATTCGGCCCAATGCCTGAAGCGCCATAGCATGGAGCAAATGGCCCTCTTGACTGTCAAAATTGGGGTTGTGGGTCTTGCAGCGGTCCAGCGTATCTAAGCAGGTTTGGTGATTGCCAAGGGCATATTGCACCGTGGCCAACTTCACTAGCGATTCTGGGTGATGGGCAAAGGGGCCAACCAGTGCTACTTCATAAAACTCTAATGCTTCATCGTAATGCTCTGTTGCCGCTGCGGCTGCTGCCATCCGCAGATAGTTATCGGTGGAGGATGTTTCGTTAAGGGCGTCTTTTGCCGCGCGGTATTCCCGGCTTGGATCAAGGATTTTCACCGCGCTTTTTTTAAGCTTTCCCGCTTGCGGGCTTTTGCTGGCACCGGGTAATATCTCAACAATAAAATAAGCAATAGCGCCGATCAAAGGTGCCATAATGATAAACATTATCCAATAGGTGTTGCGGCCTGTGCGCATCACATGCACGACACACATGATTTGAACGGCGATGGTTGCTATCATTATTATTGGCACCGGTAACCCTTTATCAATTTTGAATATGTCCATTATAGCCAGAGATATAGATATGTATAGCTCCGGCAATTTTCACAGGATCAGTACGGCTTTGCGGTGAATGGTGGTAACATTGCGGTGAACTCACATGACAGCCTAGGATATGGCTGATAAGCTGCTATCACTTAAGTTTGGGGCGGGGTAAAAATAATTTATAAATCCAATGGGAGGCAATCACATGATGGTTGATATGAAGAAGGTGCGCGAAAGTAGCCGAGTGGTCGGCCCTGTGCTGATCGCAGCACTAGCCGTGGGGCTAAGCGCTAGTACACAAGCAGGCGCAGCACCACTGAAAGACAAGAAGCAAAGCCCACTAGTGACTGTGGACAAAAATCCATATCCATCAAGCTATACAGCGCTGCCAAGTGTGCCAACGCTGATTACCAATGTAACCATATTGGACGGCAATGGTGGCCGCATTGATGGTGGCTCGGTGTTGATGTCTGGCGGCAAGATTAAAGCCATTGGTAAGTCTGTACGAGCGCCAAAGGGTGCGCGGGTTATTGACGGCACCGGCAAATGGGTTACCCCCGGCGTGATCGATGTTCACAGCCATTTGGGTGTATATCCCTCACCCGGTACGGGTTCCCATTCTGACGGCAACGAAGCTACGCAGCCAACAACGGCTGAAGTATGGGCCGAGCATAGCATCTGGCCACAAGACGCGGGCTTTAGGCGCGCAGCCGCTGGCGGCGTTACCGCCATGCAAATCCTCCCCGGTTCTGCCAACCTTATTGGTGGACGCGGTGTTACGGTTAAAAATGTTCCGGGCCGCGTATACCAGGATATGAAATTCCCGGGTGCTCCTTACGGTTTGAAAATGGCCTGCGGTGAAAACCCAAAGCGCGTTTATGGCCGTGGCCGGAAAATCAGCCCACAAACCCGCATGGGTAATGTGGCGGGTTACCGGCAAGCTTGGGCAAACGCGCAAGACTATCAGCGCCAATGGGATAAATATGCGCGCGACCATAAAGCTGGTGAAGATGTAATGCCGCCAAAGCGAGACCTAGAGCTAGAAACCCTCGCAGGTGTTTTAGCCGGTGAAATTAAGGTGCATATGCATTGTTACCGCGCCGATGATATGGGCACAATGCTGGATGTGATGAAGGAATTCAACTATCAGATCGCATCGTTCCAGCATGCTGTTGAGGCTTATAAAATTGCTGACAAGCTGGCCGAAAACGGTGTCTGCGCTGCTATGTGGGCCGACTGGTGGGGCTTCAAGATGGAAGCTTATGACGGCATCCGCGAAAATGTGCCTTTTGTTGCCAAACCAAAAGGCAGCTGTGCCATTGTGCACTCAGACAGCGCCGTTGGCATTCAACGCTTGAACCAAGAAGCGGCAAAAGCATTGTCTGATGGTAATAAAGCGGGCCTTAGCTTTACCAAGGCTGATGCTTGGACGTGGCTGAGCCGCAACCCTGCAAAATCGCTGGGTATTTTGGACCAAACCGGTACTTTGGAAAAAGGCAAGAATGCTGATGTTGTTCTGTGGTCGGGTGACCCGTTCAGTGTTTATACGCTGGCGGAAGTAACCTTCGTTGACGGTGCCATTATTTTTGACCGCAGTGATCCCGCTTACCAAGGTGTAAGCGATTTTGAGCTTGGCCATCCCGGTGAAGGAGATGCAAAATGAGAAATGTAAAATCATATTTAGCAGCTACCGCCCTGATGGGTATTTTAGCAACTGGCGCCGTGGCTGATGATATCGCCGTGGTTGGCGGTACGGCCTTCACGATGAAGGGCGGCGAGAAGATTGAAAATGCTACGGTATTGATCCATGACGGTAAAATCACCGCAGTGGGTGCTGGTATCGCGGTTCCTGATGGCTATAGCATCATTGACGCGAAGGGCAAATGGGTTACCCCTGGCTTAATGGTTGCCGGTACGCGCATGGGCCTTGTGGAGGTGTCTAGCTGGGCGGGTGTTGATGACAGTAATGCATCAAAATATAAGACCCCGCTTGCCTTGGATGTTGCGTGGGGCATCAACCCTGACAACACGATCATTCCTATCACCCGTGTTGAAGGTGTTACCCGGGTAACCGTTGGCTTTGGTAATACCAAGGGTCTGTTCGGTGGTTTGGGCGCTGTTATCCACTTGGGCGACGACACTGACCTTGTTGTACGCAGTAAGGCCTTCACCACCGTTGCCGTTGGTGACGCGGGTGCGCGTGAAGTGGGTAGTCGCTCTGCTGTTTGGCAAACGCTTTATGCCAAGTTTGATGGTGCAAAAGCCCATATGGAAAAAGCTGCTGAAAAGGCCAAGAAAAAAGAAGGCGATAAAAAACCTAAAGCCGATAAGCCAAACCCAGAGCGCGATGCCCTCGTTAGCATTCTCAAAGGTGAGATGACGCTGATCATGGGCGCCGATAAAGCGTCCGATTTGCGCCATATCATGACCTTTAAGGCCAAATACCCTGCTATGAAAATTGCCGTTGGTGGTGCCCAAGAAGGATGGCGCGTGGCGGATGCTCTAGCAGCCGCGAAGATACCAGTGATTATCGGTGGTATGTCAGCCCTGCCGGGTAGCTTTGAGACCTTAGGTGCAACGATGCATAATGCAGCGCGCCTGAGCAAAGCTGGCGTCAAGGTAGCCTTTGTTGGGGATCAAACCCATAATGCCCGCTTAGCACCTCAACACGCTGGTAACGCAGTTGCGCACGGCATGTCTTGGGATGCAGCTATGGCAGCGCTTACCACGGTACCAGCCAGCATCTTCGGTATGTCGGATAGTTACGGTACATTGGTGAGCGGTATGGATGCTGACGTAGTGGTATGGGACGGTGACCCGCTTGAGCTGATGGCAAGTCCTTCGGCGGTTATCATTCAGGGGCAATCTCAGTCTCTGGAAAGCCGCCAAACCAAGCTGCGGGATCGCTATATGGAAATACCGAGGTCGCCGGCTTATAAAAAATAAGCATATTTTGAAAAACACTATTATATTAGGTAGGGGCAACATTGAGTTTGCCCCTGCTTTTTTATGGGAGAGGGCCGATGCCTAGTTTATCGATGAAACTGATACCGGCGTCATATGTAGAAGCGTATCAGGTGATTTTGGATAATCCCAAAGTTACGCGCATGACGATGACGCTGGCTTGCCCCATAAGCCTAGAGATGGCGGAGGCAAGACGGGCACCGCTGGATACCGACAAAGCTAGCTTGTTTCGCATGGGCCTGTTTGATGGTGATGTTCTTGTCGGTGAAGTGGGAACTTTTGAAAATGAGCAAGGTAACCATGAAATTGGCTATTTAATTGGTCAGGAGTTTTGGGGGCAGGGTTATGCCACTGCTGTGGTTCCCTTGATGATTAAAGCTATTCGGGATGGTGGTTATGACGGCCAGATCGATGCGGGCGTCTATGATGATAATCCAGCTAGTTTGCGTGTATTGATGAAAAATGATTTCGCCCCAGTGGGTAAGAGCAATGTATACTCTGTTGAGCGTCGCCGTGAAGTTTCTGGGTTATTGTTACGCCATAGGCCGTAAGTAAAACAAATTTCTTTGTACGGAAAACAAAAAATGGCCGGGTGAAAACACCCGGCCCGAGTCACGACAGCGAGGATAGTGCGATTGTTAAAAACAATCGCCCACGAGGAGGCGCAGCATGGCCGCGCCTATCCCTCATCCCTAAAAGACCATTCTTGGAGCCTCAGGTCAATGATTCTCTGCATATATTGGAAAAAATAGGGCAAAAGAGACCGAATTCCCTAATAATAAGCTTAATATTAGTCAGAGCTACTTCGCATTTAGGAAGTTATCAGAGACGCTGCAAGCGGCTGGTCCCATCAAAACTACAAAGAGGGTAGGCAAAATAAATAGAATTAGGGGCACTGTTAAAATTGCCGGTAAGCGAGCTGCCTTCTCCTCAGCGCGCAATAGCCGTTCATTTCTAAATTCAGCGGAAAGCACTCGCAGCGACCCCGCAAGCGGCGTACCATATTTTTCACTTTGGATAAGGGTAGTGACAACATTTCTAAGCGCAGGCAAGTCAACGCGGGATGCTAAGTTAATCAAAGCTTGACGACGTTCTGGCAGAAAGCCAAGTTCAATAGATGCTAGCTCTAACTCTTCAGCAAGTTCTGGACAGGCACCAACCATTTCTTTGGCGACCCGTTTCAGGGCAGAATCTAATGTTAAGCCAGCTTCTGCGCAAACAACTAACAAATCTAGTGAATCTGGCATGCCTTTTCTAATAAGGTCAGCCCGCTTTGTTTTTTGGTTTGTGACCATGATATCAGGTAATTTTGCGCCAAATAAAACCGATCCAATACTGGCTAATAACTGCATGTATGGTTTGTCGGGCATCATATTCATGCCGTAAATATAGGTAATAGCCAAGCCCCCAACTATTATTGGGGAGATAAGCCGCATAACCTGATAAACAACCACGGCATCTTTACTACGGTAGCCTGCTTGAACAAGGTGGTCTGTAACCTTTTGCGACTGCTCTGTTTGTAAGAGTTTAAACTTATCAGCAATGGTGCGCATGATGCCGACGGCATCTACTTTCTTTATTGGGCTAGTTCTTTTGCGTTGGGTCATGAGACCAGCACGTAGGGCTTCACGCCGCTCCTCTAGGGCTTTTAAGCGCCCTCGCATTGGGTCCTTGACTAGTGTTGCATTATAAATGGCAAAAATAATCAATACGACGAGAATGGCAACCGCGAAAGAGACGAGGTTGATTATGGAAATGCCCAGAATGTCTTCTACTGCTTGCATTTGTCTATATCTCGAAGTTAATCATTTTAGCCATAATTCCAATTCCCATCATCATCCAGAAGAATGCACCAATGGAGGCAATGATGGCTTTGGGGTGAGTAAATAAGACCATTCCATAATCATAATTGGTCACCAGAATAGCCCCCAACATAACAAAGGGCAGTGCTCCCAAAATCATGGCACTGGCTCTAGCCTCAGAGGAAAGCGCCCGTACTTTAAGTTTCATTGACTGACGAAGCCGTAATATAGTTGCGAGGTTTGATAAAGTTTCAGCGAGGTTACCGCCCGTTTCTTTTTGAACAGAAAGGGTAATAACGAAAAATTTGAAGTCTGCGGTATCAAGCCGCTCGGAGGTTGCCCATAGCGCTTCATCCAAACTTTTACCAAAGCGGATGGCATCAGTGATTTTTTTAAATTCTGTGCCAGTTGGAGCCGTTACCTCAGTGCCTACATTATTAATCGTTTCATTGATGGGCAAACCCGCTTTAAGCCCACGCACAATAAGGTCAATCGCCTCAGGGAATTGTTTGGTAAAGGCCTCAAGCCTACTGTTAATCATCATGCCAATAATTATATGTGGTAGACCTAACCCAAGTGCGATCGCTATAAGACTACCCATTAGTAGATCGCTAGTAACCATATAAATAACACTAAACATCACCAGCAATAAAATGCCGGAGAAACCAAAATATTGACCAATTGAGATGGTTTTTCCAGTTTTGTTTAGCCGCGCTTGGAATTCGGCAGGCTTGGGTAAAATCTTACTGAGTAAGTTATCCAGCACGCTTCCTTCTGACTGGATACGAATGGATCGACCTTGAGGGCTAGAAATGGATTCACCCCCCCTATGGTGTCTTTTTAGCTTATCAAGGCGGGCTTTTTGTTCTTTGGCTGGTTTTGATAGGGTCGAAACCAGATAAAACATGGCGCCAAGGATGACTAATAGTAATAGGCCACCTCCCAGCAAGATAATATTAAAATTTGCGCCATCCATGATGCTATCCGTTCATCGCTTCCATAAGAGTTCGGTGCAAGCCAAAATACTCGGCGTTGGTTAAGAAATGTGGCCGCACACCGGTAGACCGGAAGTCACCCAGTAGTTTACCATCAGAGTCTTCCCCCGTATATTCATATCTAAATAGGTCTTGAGTGGTGATGACATCACCTTCCATACCAACAACTTCGGTGACATAAATTGTCCGCCGTCCCCCATCCCGCATCCGCTGGACTTGGACAATCATATCAAGGGAGGCGGCGATTTGCTCCCTGATGGCTTTGGCGGGTAAATTTAACCCTGCCATATTCACCATATTTTCTAATCTTGTTAAGGCCTCGCGGGGACGATTAGCGTGAATTGTACCCATAGAGCCATCATGACCAGTATTCATGGCTTGTAGCATATCGATAGCCTCGCCGCCACGGATCTCGCCCAAAATTATTCGGTCAGGCCGCATGCGCAGGGCATTCTTCACCAAGTCACGCATCGTTACTTCACCTTTGCCCTCCAAGTTAGGTGGTCGAGTTTCTAAGCGTACAACATGGGGCTGCTGAAGCTGTAGTTCGGCGGCATCTTCAATGGTGACAACACGTTCGGTTTTATCAATCATGCGAGAAAGGGCGTTCAGCATGGTAGTTTTACCAGAACCAGTACCGCCTGAAATTAGGATGTTTAACCGGCAGGCAGAGGCGATTTTCAAGACTTTGGATAGGGAAGGCGAAATGCTACCGAATTTTAACATTTTATCGAGCGTAATTTTGTCCTGAGCAAATTTACGGATTGATATAGTAGCACCGTCAATTGCCAGCGGTGGAATGATGACATTCACCCGGCTACCATCGGCTAGACGCGCATCACAAATAGGGGAGCTTTCATCAACCCGGCGACCAACGGCTGTAACAATACGCTGGGCTATATTCATCAAATGTTGACGATCACGGAAAGTTACATCCGTTAGTGTTAGTCGCCCTTTGCTTTCAACAAAAACCTGATTGGGACCATTGACCATGATATCAGAAATATCTTCGTCAGCCAGCAAAGGTTCAAGCGGGCCAAGCCCCAACATATCGTCAAGAAGAATGGAGACTAGGTCACGTTGCTCACGCAGGTTAAGGTTAACTTTTTCCTGGACCAAAAGCTCTCCGACCACTTCACCAACTTGTTCGGCCAGTTCTGGTCGAGGAAGTTCTGATGCTGCTGCGGGATCGATATGTTCCATTAGCAGGGGCTGAATTTTATTTTTCGCCTCTTCTAATGTACCGTCTTTATCGTCATCCTTTGATTTGGCAGAAAATGAATCATCGTCGAGAGAGCCATACTTAGCTTCTAGTTCATTCAATAAATAGGTTTCTAGATCAAGGCTTTGCTGAGATGATATTTCCACTCCATGGTCAGAGGATAGTTTTTTGAGCATGGCTTGAATTTTGACTATAATCTCTTCGCGGTTCGAGGTTCGGATGATTTCTATTGAAAATTCAGAAAAAAGAAGCTCTTCAGCTACGCCGGCCACATCATCAATATTGACAAGGTTTTCTCTGCGGTCAGCGGGTGGTGAAGATTGGGGCGCTGTATCTTCAAGATCAGGCATCACGGGTTCGGAACGTGCAGAAGCACCCGTAGACTTATCTGCGGATGGCTCTTTTCGTCCTTTGCCAAAACCACCACTAGCGGTGCTTCTTTTCCCGAATGCTGTAGGCTTAATCATAAGGTTTATACTGCTTTATCATGTCTTTTGATAATTTACTTTTTACCAGATATTTTGCTCCAAATACCGCTTTTGCTTTTCTGGTCAGTCTTGCCATAGATACCTTCAATCATATTTTTAATAACTGCACCCGGTTTACTGTTTGCATATGAGGTCATAAGAACTTCGCCCTTTTTAGCGGCTCCTACAAAAGTTTTCGTATCTAGTGGAATGTTCAAATTAATTTCATGTTCAACCGATGCAGCAAAATCCTTTGGGCTAACTTCGGTCAGATTGACGCCTAAAGTTTTATTGACCATTAAATGGGTTTTGGCCTTTGGGGCGATATTTTTGATATGTGCGAGCATGCGGATTGTATCGCGGGCACCAATTAATGATAAATCAGTCACTATCACAATATCACTGGCCTCAGCAAAAATTGCAGGTTGGTGGGTTAAAACGGATCTTGGAACATCAATTATTACATTATCGTAATTTTCATTAAGGGTATCCACCAAATGGTTTATTGCCGCTGGGTCAAAGTTAACGGGATCGCCGAGCGGCGATTCAGCACCCAGAACGGCTAAATTATCCTGCGGTTTTACAACAGCACGATCAATGAAAAGGCTATCCACACGATTTGGGTTGTCTAAAGCATCCGCGAGACCTCGGCCAGGCTCTAAATCAAACTGCATGGCATCGGTGCCGAATTGCATATCCATATCAAGAAGGGCCGTTTGCTTTACTTTATCTTGCGCCAAATACCATGCTGTATTGGCAGCCATGGTGCTTGCTCCAGCACCGCCACGGGTGCTAATGAACATTATGCAGTGGTCGCCCTCATCAACGACAGTAGCCGTATCGTCAGCACTTGGAACATGCATGGCGGCTTCAGCGCTGTATATGGCTTCGCTCAATGCTTCATGGGTTAAGGGTTTAACCAAATAATCCTGAATGCCAGAGTGAATAAGTTCACGGTAAAATGTGACATCATTGGTAGTGCCAATGGCCAAAACAACCGTGCCGGGTTCGCATACTTCGGCAAGTTCGTTAATGTCACTGCGTGGGTTTTCGGAATCTGTAAGGTCAACAATTAAAAATTCAGGACTTGGCATGGCACCGTGTGAACGGACACCTGCGGCAATGCCGCCCATAAAGATACGATCAGATGACCAACCAAGCTGTTGGATGATGGGCGCTAGCAGTTGACTAGTTTCCTCATCACAGACATATGCGCCGAACACTTCCCTGTCTACGTTGCGATCTGCACTCATTTATCAGTCCTCTTTCCTCAAACAGCCATAGCTATTTTGATTTTCGATTTGCTTTTACCGCTGCGGTTGCTTTTTCTGTGTCACCAGATGTATCAGACTTGCCTGCAACCAAGTCTCTTGGGTCGGCGACCATTAGCCCTAAAACGGTAGCATTAGAACAGCCAAAATTAGGCATGGGCGCATTTTGATGGTTGGGTGTAGACGGCGTGTTAAGGCCAGTACATTCTGGGGTTTGAACTGTATGCCTTTCAAGGTAAATTGTCATATTTCCTGCAGCTGGCTCAGCGCCAAAAATACCTATTTCTTCCCCTGTTTCCAGCCCTAAGCTTCTGAAATATTTATATAATGTCTGGACGCGTTTGTCACTTACCTTGGCACCGCGGTCGATAAGAAGGCGGTCTCCATAGCGTACATTACTATCGCTGAGAAAACGATTAATGCCGTTAAGTGTCGCTTTGCTAATGACGTCTTGGCCAGTATTTTCAGCGAGTACCGGATAGGCTAACCGCACCATCTCAACAGTATTTCTGGCAGCAGTTTCGCTGCCGGAAAATTTGTTAGCTTGATAGCCACTGGCACATCCACTAAGAATGATGCAACTGCTAAATAATATGGCTTTTGATCTTATATTTAAGCTTTTCATAATCTGCTCCTAATCCAACTGGAAACCAGCACGACCCCGTAGTGACGGGCCTTTTGCTATACCGCCGTCTTTATCACGGGCGATGCGCTGGGGTTTCCATTCATAGCCTTTAAGGAATATTTCTGCGTCTGATGGCGCGACATAGCTATCTGTAGGCAATAATATTTTGCGATTTGATATGGGGCGCACAAGATAGGGCGTTACCACAACCAATAATTCAGTCTCAGCATTTTGGAAAGATTGAGAGCGGAATAGGGCACCGAGAATGGGTAAATCGCCTAGGCCTGGCACTTTATCCGATGATCGACTAATCCTATTTTGCAGTAGACCCGCGATAGCAAAACTTTGCCCGCTACCAAGTTCAACGGTGGTTTCTACTTGGCGGGTGGTAATTGCGGGGATGCGGAAGCCAGAAATGCTAACCGAACCAGCGTCTGTAATATCGCTCACCTCTGGCCTTATCTTAAGGTTAATCCGGCCAGAGTTTAAAACTGTTGGTTCCACATCCAAATTAACACCAAAGTCTTTAAAGTCTATGGTGATACCATTATCACCTTGCGGTACAGGTACAGGGAATTCGCCGCCCGCCAAAAAGTTAGCCTTTTCACCTGAAAGTACGGTAATATTGGGCTCGGCTAGTACAGATACAAAACCTTCATCTTGCAGGGCATCGATAATAAAGTTTAAATCCAAATTACCCAGACCAAAACCACCGAAGAGGGAATGCGAATCTGTTGGTAAATTAAAGGTTTTAGTCACCCCACCTGTAGCATTGATGGATGAGGAGAATATAGGACCACCATTGCTGGCAAAGCCAAGACCATCGCCACCACTTGAGAGTAAATTATCCCATTTGATGCCCACATCCTTCATAACAGTACGGCTGATTTCAGCAAAGCGAACGCGGATATTGACTTGGGTTGGCTGAATAATCTCTATCTTATTCATAACGTCAGTAACGCCAGTTAACGATTTAGCCAGCCGTTCAGCCGTTTCAGCTTGCTCAGGAGTGGCAACAATACCTTGGAGGACAATCATATTGCCTACCATTGATGCTGTTAATCTGGCATCGGGCAGAAGTGATTTAAGTGAGCCGTCTAGGGTGCTTAGGCTGGTTATAACATTTATATTGGCGCTATAAATTGGTTTGTCATTAGCATCTAAGGCAAACAAGGTTGTGCCACCTCGCTTTTTGCCAAAAACATAGATCAATTGAGGTGATTTAACTTGAATATCAGCGACTGCAGGATTGGCAACAAAAATATGTTCCGCTGGTCGAGAAAGCCTAATGAGTTTGCCTTCGCTCACTTCAATTGTCATCGCACGGTCTGTGGTGCTGACTACTTGCGTATTTTTGTCTATGACCGCAATTGAAGGCTGCGAAATGGTACTGACCATAAGCCCTGTGCTGAACACAATTGCAGTGGCCGATAGCATTTTGCGCAATGGTAAAAGCTTAAGCATATTAGCGCCTTTCAATCTATTCTGGCGTTTCATTATCTTCACCTGACTTTGAATTGTCCGTAACACCATCGCCTGAATCATCACCAAAGACTTTCTCCTGAGTGTTGCTGCCGCGATCGATGCGCACACGCTTGCTCGATTCCACCGCTTTACGTTTGGGAATGGTAGGACTGATCTCTTCAGCCCATGTGCGCGTAATAACCGCATCAATGGGCATGTCGCCGGTCCCTTCTGGGTCATTAGTTGCTAGGCTTCGCAGGGAAAGCTGCATGCTGCCAAGGCGGGACATAAGAGTAATTTTCTCTGCGATCTTAGGCGTAACTTCCAGCGTTGCTGTTTTGCCCGGTTTGCCGGGTTGCTTTGCTTGATCATTAATGCGCTGACCAACGGCTAAAAGACGTAGGTTTTGGACGACGGTCTCGGTAACGCTGTGGCTTTTTCCATCCGTAAGCCGAACTACATGGCTTAGCAATAGGTCAACTCTGTCACCGGGGTATGCCAAACCCGAAACGCCTGACGTTGGATTTACGGCAATGGTTATGGCGCGCATATCAGGGCGTAGCGCGGCGGCGATAAAACCCTTTTCGCCGGGCCCTATGATATTTTGTTTTAATATGGGCAAGCCAAATGCCATGGAAGTGCGCACAACTTTGCCAATATAATCGGTCATTTTTATTTTGTCTTTAACCGGATATGTTGGGTCAAGCCCTTCTCTAGGCCAGTTACGCCATTTCATATCTTCAGCTTTTAAAATAGTTCCAAGAGGAAGCGGTTTGGCGGTCACCAAAACCTGAACGGAAGGTGCTTGTTGGGCTGCGACCTGTTGTTGCGGTTGCTGAGCACTGTTCAAAAAACTGCTCGTTAGCCAGTAAATTAGACCAACACCTACAACGGCAAATAATAGAAACAAAACTCCACGCGCGTTCATAATGCGCCCCTCCTTCTGCGTTGCCTGAATGTTATTCCATTTAACTCACAGGATTCACGTGAAATATCGCGTGATTCAACCGTCTGTTTCAGGCTCTGTACCGGGTTACTGCTTTGTAATATAATCCACATTTCTATAATGCCCTAATTATGGGTTGACCGCAAACCCAAAGTCCACTAGCTGCGATTGCAACACCGTAAGGAACCTCTGGATTTGAAAGCTTTTTCACTTTGCTGTGGATTAGGGTGATAAGGGCCACCAGCCCACCGACGAGGGCAATTAAGATAAGAAATTGAGGGATATGGCCCGCTGGAACCCACAAAGCTGTAACCCCAACTAACTTAACATCACCCCCACCCATGGCACCTACATAAAATAAGATAAGAAACAGGGCGAAAACACCAAAAGCCCAAAGGGCCGACATCCCAACTTCTGAGATGGTGGTTTTGCCCAAGAGCAACATGGCACCCGTTAAAATGATATAGCTGAAGGCAAAAGCACCGTTTAAACGGTTGGAAATTCGCCTTGTGCGAATGTCGCTGATTGCCGCTGCCATTAAAAAGCCGATAATGACGATTAGGCTAAAATTTATAATAAGGTCACTCACATTTGTACCTTTATGTCCTACGTAGGACGATTGCCTGTATTGCTCTTAATGAGCGGTTGCCTGATAGTGCGTTTAAAATTTTGGCCGCCAAACATGTTAGGCTTGGCGGCCAAAAAAGCCGATTAAGGCTGCATTGGATAGTATTAAAAACAACACAGTAAAATCTTGTTTGTCACAAGGCATACTATAATGCTCTTAGTTCAGTGCTAACCTGCGTTAGCGACTGATGAAGCAATAGTGCTAAACTTGGTCTGTAATTCAGTACCAACATTTGTTAGAACTGTAATTAGAACCAAAGCAATCAGCGCGGCAATTAGGCCATATTCAATTGCGGTAGCACCTTTTTCACTAGTACGAAATTTAGTAAACATCTTAAGCATAGCATTCTCTCCAGCTGCGTTTGATTAGATGACGATCATTATTAGACCCTAATCTGAAAGAAAAGTTAACAAGAAAATTAAATTTGAATTGTCTAGGGGTTTGAAAAATAAAGAAAATTATTCTAAAAATGTCATTAAAATTTTAATTAAAACTTCTGGATAGCCTCTCTAAGCGATTCTAATTGCAGGACAATTCAAAGGATAAATATTAACCATAATGCATGAGATATAAGTATATAGGCGGTTTTGGGCTGAAATATTTATTTTGAAAAAAATTAACCAAGAGTCATTTTTTTGAGAAATATTAGGTTTTTATTTGATTTTTTTGATAAAAATGACTGCTTCGAAACGTTAAATTTTTCAAAAAATGCGTATAAATGTCATCAAAATTACTGCAAAAAAAATTTTTAAAATGCTATTTTTGTGCCTTTTTAATCGGTTGCATGGGGTTTTTATCACAATTTTTATTGTAATCGTTCATAATTTGGACGGTAAATGACTGGTTTATTAAAGCCTATTTTAAATGATTCGAAGCATTCCCCTCTTTCATGGTCAGCAGAGCTAATAATTAGGTCTTCATTGCGGTCAAGAAATTTGTTGAAAGCACCCAATATACTTTCTGGAGGGGGCAACTTTATTCATCAGATTAAAGGGACTGATCCAACCTATATTGGCTTAATTTAGGTTTTTGTGAAAAATATGGTATAAACATGCAAGAAAAGAATAAGGAGTGTGCGGGAATATAGCTAAAATTATTCGTAATCATTAACCGCACTTCAATGTTTTTACTTGATCTTTTAAATTAAGAGGATTTTCTTAATAGGCATAGGGTTATGGAAAATACAAATAAATACATAAGTGGGTGGGCTAAACTTACACATCTTTTGCGGACCAATAATATTTGGCGTGATGACCGTGCGGGTATGATGACAATGACGGCAGTTATGTTGCCGGTTCTCATCGGTTTTGTTGGCTTAAGTATTGACGCCAGCAATTGGTACATGGAACGCCGTCAAGTGCAAAATATTGCCGATGCAGGCGCTGTTTTTGGTGGGCATGAAATTCTCGCTGATGTTAACCAAGAAGAACTTATCATTCTAGTGAACACATTTGCCGAGGAAAATGGTTATACTGCTGTATCGGATAGCTCCGTTGTGGCTTGGCCACCGGCTAGTGGTGCCTATACAACAGATGACCTTTTTGTTGAGGTCATCATCAGCCGAAACGTACCTCTTTATTTCGCCTCTATCTTAACTGATATTGATGTAACGGTGAATGCGCGTGCCGTCGCAGGCGGTATTGAAGTGGCTGGGGATGGCTGTATCTTAGCCCTAGATAATTCCTCAGACCGAGCACTTTGGGTTACCGGTACCGCAGATATTTCAGCAGGCTGTGGCCTAATTTCCAATTCATCTTCATCTTCTGCTATTTCGATTGAGGGTAAAGCAGATGTTACGGCCAGCTCGGCTAGTGCATTCGGCGAGGTTTATGTTAAGGGTGCGGCTACCCTAACAACAGCCACCCCGCCGCAGAATTTTGCTGATAAAATGCCAGATCCTTTTGATGATCTGACGATACCGGGGGGAACTTGCAACCAAACTTTTAATTCAGGCGACGTGGCTCTTGTGCCGGGCCGATATTGCGGTGACATGCATTTCAGTGGTGATGTTGTTTTGGAGCCGGGTACCTACATAATTGACGGCGGTGATATTTCTATTGGCGGCAGCTCGACATTAAATGTAGCCTCGACCGGCGGCATTATTGCCCCACCTGGCGGCGTGACCTTTATTTTGACAGGGGACACATCAGCCGACGTTGGCTCGGTTCATTTGAATTCAAATGCCGTAATTGATTTGAAAGCACCAACAGAGGGTGTTTACCGTGGGATTTTATTTTATCAGGACCCGGAAGCCATAACGTCTATTTCGAACAAGAATATATTTAACGGCGCGGCTACTTTGAAATTGGATGGTGCTGTGTATTTCCCGAGCCAAACGGTTGAAGTGCTGGGAACCGCAGATGTTGCCAATAGTTGTCTTCAGATTGTTGCTAATAAAGTACATTTTGCCGGTACGGGTTTTCTAAATAATGATGAGACACGTTGCGGAGAGCTTGGCCTTGCTGGTTTCCCCATTAAACGGGTTCAATTGGTGGAGTGATATGATGAAAAAGACTTTGTTCCCCAAATTTTGCAGTAATGAGCGTGGCAGTATTTCGGTTGAAGCCGGATTTATTATCACCATGCTTTTTGTACTGTCCATTGGCGTTGTTGATTTTAGCTTGGCGCTAACCCATAATATGCAGATGAAAAATGCTATTCGCTCGGGCCTGCAATATGCCATAGTGCGTAAGCCATCTTCCATTCGTGATGCCGATGGTACGCCTATATCGGTGGACTTAAGTGATATTATTACGGCTGTTGTTACCACAGCCCCATCTGAAGAGATAGGTAGAACACGGTCACTTTCAGCCGAACTTTTTTGCCGCTGTGATGATGGCACTGAACTCGCCTGCTTGGAGTTCCAGGGGGTTGAGATTGATTGTTTAGATGGCAGTGAATCACGTTCTTTCGTGCGGATTAATTTTCATGAAAGTTATGAATTATTGTTCAATTATCCCGGTTTCCCTGACCGAATTAAACTAGGTGACACACAGGAAATTAGGCTAAATTGATGAAACAGATGGAAGTAAATATTTGGTCTCGGCTTCTTGTTAAAGTGAGGCTTGCCCGTTTCACTAAGGATGAAGACGGTGCAATGGCGGTTGAATTTGCGCTGGTTCTTCCCATTTATTTGATGGTTATCACGATGATCATTGAGTTTTCACTGCTGACCTATGCCCAAGCTGTTGTCTTTTATTCAGCTGAGCAAGCCACCCGTTTTGCAGTGGTGAACTTTAATGCAACGGTTGAGGATATCCAACTTGAGGCCCGGGCTAACCTCCTTGGCGTTGACACATCTAATCTGACCGCGATTGTGGTGACGGCCCCAACTGATGTTTCTGATAATACCAAGCTTGTCTCAGTGACTGTTCAATATAAATATACACCCATATTACCGATATCTAAATTATTTAACCTTGATAATGATGGCACAATTAATTTAGCGGGAAACTCTTCTGGCTTTATCACCGATGAGGTAGAAGCCGCTTTTGCTGAAGAAGGTTAATACCAGCTTTTTTACCGCCCTCCTGTAAAATAACGATAAAGATTGCTGCATAGATTTATCATGCTAATCTTGGTCATTATTAATTTAACGGATTATAATTTATGGATAGCCTCACCCCTGAGATGGTTGATGAACGATTAGAGATTGTCGAAAAGGGGAAATTTGACTTTTTCTCGCCTACTGTCGATGTAAAAATCCGTTATGCCATTTGGCAAAGTGAGCGAACGGAGCCACGTGGAACGATGATTGTTGTGCCGGGGCGCGCTGAATTTATTGAAAAATTTTACGATACCATTTCTGCTTATTTAAAACGTGGATTTTCCGTCGTTGCGATGGACTGGCGGGGGCAAGGCTTATCAACACGCTTTGTTGAGGACCGGCAGAAGGATTATGTGCCAGATTTTAGTATCTTAACCACTGACCTTCACCAGCTGATTACAAAAGTTCTGCCCGGTAAAATACCAAGCCCAATATATATTACCGCTAACAGCATGGGCGGCGCGCCAACAATGAAATTTTTGCATGACTATCCGGGTCTCATAAAAGCGGCTGTATTTTGGGTGCCGATGTTGGGGGTGAATTATAAACCAATTCCGCGCTTTATCGGTGAATTTGTCCCTGCTTGGCTGTGTAAAATGGGTTTAGAAACCAAACTGGGCCTTGGTGAAAAGCCATACAAGCGTGGCATGTGGGGTTGGCGCAAAACGCTAACCCATGACATGCAAAGATTTGAAGACCATGATTTTTTTACCCAACGGGAACCGGGACTTGAAATAGGTGGTGTAACCAATGGATGGGTGGCAGCGGCACAGCGTATATTTAAATTTTTACACGGTGCTGGAGTGCCGGAATCGATTGAAACACCGATTTTAATGGTTCAAGCGGAAAAAGACACACTTGTCGATAATGATGCCCATATCAGTTATGCCAAACGCTTGCCAAACGTTGGCTTGGTGCGCATTGAGGGTGCGTATCATGAACTGCATAAAGAAAGTGATATTTACCGCGACCAACTTTGGCATGCGGTGGACCATTTCTTGGATGGTTTAGACGGCGGCGATAAAGTGGCTGCTGACGGTTAACTAAAAGGCTAAGGTCTTTTGAACTGGCTTGATCATTGCTGGGTCGCCAACCGCAATAAAGCATCCGTCATCCCCGATATTACTGCTGCGCCAACCAGCAACAGCACCGCCCGCCCCTTGGACAATGGGAATGAGCGCCATATAATCCATAACTTTCAATTGCGCTTCAGCGATAACATCAATGAAGCCCTGGGCCAATACCCCGTAAGCATAACAGTCATAGCCATAGCGGGTTAGCCGTGCTTTCGCTTCAAGTCTGGCAAAGGCTGATCTCTCTGTCTCGCTAAACCAGTTTGTGCCTGTGGTAGACAGCGTTGCCACGCTAAGGGATGGGCATTTCCGGCTTTTAATAGATTTGCCGTTCATTTCAGCCCCGCTGACCCAGCCCGCATAGCGTTCTTTCAAAAAGGGTTGGTCGATGATGCCTAAAACTGGGGTGCCGTCCTTTAAAAGCGCAATCAAGGTTCCCCAAGTTGGCAGACCAGAAATATATGCGCGTGTACCATCGATGGGGTCCAATACCCATTCATAGGCGCTGCTTTCTTCAATACGGCCAAATTCTTCGCCCAATATGCTATGGTCAGGATATTGCTGCGCAATCATGTGTCGCATGGCCTCTTCAGCCGCCATATCCGCTTTTGTTACTGGGTCAAACTCGCTGGTGCCCTTATCGGTAACATCAATTGGCGTTCTGAAAAGAGGCAGGGTTAAAGCCGCCGCAGCATCGGCTAAGCGATTGGCGAAAGCTAGAAATTCTGACCTTTCAGGCTCTGAAAGCTGTTGGTGCATATTTTTCCTCTTTTGACAGTTGCCTTGCAGCGGCTTTTAGCCCATATCCTGCTGGGAACTTTGAATTATAGCGCACTATAAGAATATGCAATAACTTTTGTCATTTGAAATTCAAACAGGAACGTTCCTCCATGGCTATGGCTGGCAAAGAAATTAATCACTATGATTATTTGATCATCGGGGGAGGGATTGCAGGTGCGTCTTTGGGCTATTATCTTGCGCAGAAAGGCTCCGCTGCAATTTTGGAGATGGAAGCCCAACCTGGTTACCATACCACGGGGCGTTCAGCCGCTTTTTACGCTGAAACATATGGCGGCCCGCTATTTCGGCCACTGACAACCGCCAGCAAGGCCTTTTTGCATAATCCGCCCGCCGGTTTTTCTGATGTGCCGCTTATAACCCCACGCGGAGTGCTCTATATTCACGGGGCCGATGGGCAACAAAAAGCTGAAGCGCAAATCGCTGAAATGCAAGCAGATTTGGCGCAGGTTCACTACTTAGACCAAAAAGAGACCCGTGACCGCCAACCCCTGTTGCAGCCGTCCTTTGTTGCGGGAGCAATTGAAGACCCCGAATGTGGTGATTTGGATGTGGCTGCCCTGCACCAAGGCTATCTGCGAGGTTTTGCCAAGGCTGGCGGCAAAGTGATCACCGATGCTGAATTGTTCAAGGCCGAACATAAAGGCGGCATTTGGTCGGTACAAACCCGGGCGGGGGCTTGCTTGCAGACTAGGGTTTTGGTGAATGCGGCGGGTGCTTGGGCTGACGTTATCGCTGAATGCGCGGGTCTTATTCCCATTGGCATGCAGCCAAGACGGCGCACCTTGGTTAAAGTTACAGTCCAAGGTTTGAGAGCGGCGAAAGCTATTGTGCCATTGACCGTCGATATTGATGAGCGGTTTTATTTTAAACCCGAAGGGGATGGTTACTTGCTTTCGCCTGCTGATGAAAGTCCGTCAGCCCCTTGTGATGCTCAGCCGGAAGATGAAGATGTTGCCCGTGCCATAGACTGGTTCGAGCAAGCAACGGGTATGAAGGTCGCAAAAGTTGAAAGCAAATGGGCAGGACTGCGCACCTTCTCGGCTGACCGTGATCCCGTGATTGGTTATGATTCCCGAGAAGCAAACTTTTTCTGGTCTGCGGGTCAAGGCGGATACGGCATTCAATCAGCTGATGGTTGGGCACGCTTCGCGGCGGCATTGATAACGGGAGCCGAGCTAGACAGCGATTTACAAGAGTTGGGCGTGAAGTCGGAAAACTACACTCCCAATCGATTTTTTAGCTGATAATCTTCAATTTTAACGCCGATAACCGTGGCGAAAAAGGGTTTCATTGCGGTATTGACTGAGCGCATAAACGGCCCAGATGACCGCAATAGGCCAACCAATTATTGTTGCCCATAGCAACAAGCAGGCTAGACCTTGAAAAGGTCGGTTAATGGTAAAAAAAACGAAAGGCGGGAATATAATCGCCATAAGAAGTCGCATGGTTTCCTCCATATGCTGTCGGTGGTATGGGCGGTTTTTTTAGTGCCCTTATATTCTTCATATGGGGTGAGTATATTTTTCTTCAAGGTGGCTCTGTATAAAATATTGATAAGTAAGTATGCTTAAACCCTGAAATTAACCATATCTTCAATCAATCAGGCGACTGTAAAAGTGAAGTTAAAATTATATCATTATTGGTATGGCTAAAAACACTGACGAAGGAGCCAAAGCATGACCCATTTTCTAAGCTCAGATGCAAACCCTGAAGGGCACAAGCTCGAAACTGTTTTAAGCACAATCCGCAAGGATGTGATTTTGCGCTGTAGCAAAATTACGGATGATGAAAAGATAGAAGCCAAAAAGGTTTTGGCTAACAATATGAAGATTTTGAACCTGCTCACAGAAGCTATTGATTTGGCAGAAAACTCAAGCTTTATTTTGGATAAGTCTTTCGGCCCGAGCAAATCTTCAAGCGGCGGCAAACCTCGTATAGGGGGCTAATAAAGCCTCGTCACTATCTTATTTAAAGCACTGCTTTAGCCGCTTTTTTGCGTTCGTGGGGCATCAGGTGCTTTTTGCGCAGGCGGATGTTCAGCGGGGTAATTTCAACCAGCTCGTCATCATTAATATAAGCCAGAGCCTGCTCAAGCGACAATTTGCGTGGTGTGGTTAGCTTCACCGCTTCATCCTTGCCAGCGGCGCGAATGTTGTTCAACTGTTTGGAGCGCTGCACATTAACGTCCAGATCATTGTCACGACTATTTTCGCCGATGATCATGCCCTCATAGCAATCAACGCCAGCATCGACCATGATGATGCCACGGTTTTCTAAGTTAAACAGCGCATATGTCACGATTTTTCCACCTGCATTAGCAACGAGAACCCCACGTTGGCGGCCAGCGATCGGCCCTTTGTAGGCGTCATAACGATCATAGGAACGGTTCATGATGCCGGTACCCCGGGTGTCGGTCAAAAATTCACCGTGATAGCCGATGAGACCGCGAGCAGGCGCGTCAAAGGTCAGCCGGACTTTACCGCCGCCAGAGGGCACCATGCCGGTTAATTCAGCTTTGCGCTTAGACATTTTCTCAACCACCACACCTTGGTACTCTTCGTCGACATCCACTTGCACCTCTTCAAAGGGCTCCAGCTTTTTGCAATCTTCATCGAGCTTCATCACCACTTTCGGGCGGCTGATGGCCAGCTCAAAACCTTCGCGGCGCATGGTTTCGATCAAGACACCAAGCTGAAGTTCGCCCCGTCCCGCAACGTCAAACGAGTCCTTGCGGTCAGTTTCGTTAATTTCAATGGCAACATTACCTTCAGATTCGATCATTAAACGGTCACGGATCATCCGGCTAGTAACCTTGCTGCCATCGCGCCCAGCAAGTGGACTGTTATTCACTGAAAATGTCATCGAAAGGGTAGGCGGGTCCACTGGTGTGGACTTTAAGGCCTCGGTAACAGCTTCATGGCAGAGCGTATCGGCCACCGTGGCTTTGTTCATACCAGCAATAGCGATAATATCACCCGCTTCGGCTTCTTCCACCGGCACCCGGTCAAGGCCACGGAAGCTAAGCAGCTTAGAGATGCGGCCTGCCTCAACACTTTCGCCAATGCTGTTCAATGCTTTAATCGGATCGCCTACTTTTACGCGCCCACTTTGCACCCGGCCTGTTAGGACCCGGCCAAGGAAGTTATCGCGGTCAAGCATGGTTGCCAGCATCGAAAAGGGCTTTTCAATTAATCCATCTCGCACCGGCTGTGGCTCGGGCACATGCTCAAGCACTTGATCCAAAAGCGGGCCAAGGCCATCACGGGTATCGTCCAAATCATTCACGGCCCAGCCATCACGGCCAGAGGCGAACATGGTTGGGAAGTCTAGCTGCTCGTCATTGGCATCAAGTGCGATGAATAAATCAAAACAAGCATCATGGGCTTTATCAGGGTCACCGTCGGGCTTATCAACTTTGTTGATCACCACGATGGGCTTCAGGCCGAGCGCCAAAGCTTTACTGGTGACAAATTTGGTTTGGGGCATAGGGCCCTCAGCAGCATCCACCAGCAGAACAACACCGTCAACCATGCTCAAGATGCGCTCAACCTCGCCGCCGAAATCCGCGTGACCTGGCGTATCCACTATATTAATCCGCGTGTTTTTCCAAACAACCGAAGTGCATTTTGCCAAAATTGTAATGCCGCGTTCGCGCTCTAAGTCACCGCTATCCATAGCGCGTTCTTCAACGCGTTGGTTTTCACGCACGGCACCAGACTGCTTGAATAGATTGTCCACAAGCGTGGTTTTGCCGTGATCAACGTGGGCGATAATGGCGATATTACGGTGCTGCATGATGCATCCTTACAAAACTATAAAAAGGGCCCTGCAATATTATGCAAAGCCCCTTACTGAAAACTTGGTCGGCTTATACGCCCCGTATTGGGCATGTGCAAGCCTTAAAGCTAGGTTAT
The DNA here is from genome assembly GCA_021774735.1 of Alphaproteobacteria bacterium. Taxonomy (GTDB): domain Bacteria; phylum Pseudomonadota; class Alphaproteobacteria; order Sphingomonadales; family Kordiimonadaceae; genus JAJFIS01. Next base: position 90,292 of record JAJFIS010000029.1, read on the forward strand.
ATAGGGTCTATAGGGCTAATGCCGAGCAATGTTACGAAGTGCGCCTTCATTAACGATTGAGATACAGCGATTATGAGATTTTATAAAGCCTGCTGCGACCCATTCGCGCAGCTTAACATTCACTTTTGGGCGGCTGGCATTTATCATCATGGCGAGCTGCCTTTGGGGTATGGGTTGGATGGTCTGACTGTCTGGGTCAATAGTATCAGGGTATACACTGGTTAGGTTAATTAAGGTTTTGGCTAACCTTGCTTCCAGTGAATGGATTGAGATTAATTCGGCATATTGCATGGCGCTGCGGACATTTTTACAAAGCAAATCAATGGTGCCGCTGAAAAGGGGGTTGTCTTTTTGCAGGATGCATAGGCCCTTGCGAGCAATGGACAACAGCTGCGTGTTGCCGAAGGCATAGCCATTCACATTATGGGGTTCACCGTCAAGACAGGGCACCAAACCAATAATATCACCGCTCGTTGCCCGCTCTATGATTGAAGTTCGCCCGGCCTCGGATAAAAAATTTAAAATAATTGTGCCTTCTTGGATAATGCTGAACTTCTTACAGGCGTCGCCATGCTGAAAGATTATAGCGTTATGCGGGTAATTTGATTCAGACACATATGGCATTATTTCATGAAGCTGATGGTCTGGAATATCACGAAACATAGAGGACTGACGCAACGCTTTTATCCGTCGATCTATGGGTTTCAGGTATGTTTGACTGGCGTTATTACTAAGACGCACTTTGGTGCCCTCCGATAGTTGGTATCAGACTGTAAGTGGACGATATAACACATTGTTCTATATTAATTATTTTATCTAAATCGTGGCATTCACTCTTGTATAACTTGCGCTGGTAATGTCAGTTGTTACTTGGGTAACAATCTCAAAATAAACTTATAAATGCAAAAGAATAATATTTTAAAACTATGAATGTATCTTAGGGAACAGTCACAGTTGGTGCTTTGTGATTAGGTTTTTTTACGTTCTCCATTGAGAGGGCGCGACCTAAATTCAAAGGAGTATTACAATGAGTGATTATCTTAATGAACAAGTCATGGATGCCCATACCTTCTTTAACGGTGATGTCTTCATGGAAGAAGCTGTTGCGACACCTGTACCGGCCAAAACCCCAACGATGTTCGAGCCAAAAGGCAATACAACGGGCTCTGTTATGCAATTTCTTGGGCAAATCCCTAGTGATGCAACCCCTGCTGAGAAAAAAGCCTTCGCAGCTTTGCTCAAAGATCAGCAATTTTATCTGCAATCTGGTTTAGGGTTGGTGACCGCATGGCTGACATCTCAATTTGGCCGCAGTGTGGATGAATGGGCAAACTATGCAAACTGGGATAATGGTGTAGGTCATTTGCCTTCAGAGTTTTATACGCCTATTGCGGGTAAAAAATATCACTTTGATGAGCATATGAAAGGTGTGTCTGTTGCCACTTCCTTCATTAAAATTCTTGTTGGATGGGCATCAGGGGCAGGGATAGCAACGGCATTCACTGGTTTTCTTGATGGTCTAGGCAAGCAAATCAGCGCCGGTGTGAAAACAAAAGACACGACCATGAAAACCTACAATTTATCCTTCAGCTATCAACCTATTCAAGATGCAGCTGGGAATTGGCAACTGGTTTCAAAGGCTAAATATTATATGATCAGTTTTTCACAAAAAGAAAAAGTGGTCTATAGCAGTTGTGCGTCTGCTGAAGAGTTTGACTTTGTCTTTGACTATTACTCAGGCACCATCTTGCTTAACTGGGCGACGCTCGATAATCCGGTTACCAAAGATGCCCGTAAAGCATGGGATGGGGTTATAAATCAGACAACGCGGGATGACGTGGAGAAGTCGAAGAACTTCTTCAGCCATAATGCATCATCTGCCTAATCAAACAGCTCAACCAACTGACCTGCCGTACCGCTTTTATTAGCGGTACGGATATGTTGCTGGTGAAAAATGAAAGGTAAGTCCCATGACTTCCACGCCGACATCACAAAATGCTTTAATGATAAACTTATACCTTAGCCTGCAGCCTTCCCAAAAGGTTAACGCTGCTAATGGTCGTATAATGCAAATATTGCAAGATTATGCAGGTATCTATGACAATTACCTGACACAGCAACATGCACTTGGTTCTAATGTTGAGCGCCAAAAGGCTTTAGCTAATTTACCATCCCTTATGCCTGAACAAGGTAAAGAAGGCACAGAAAATCAAGATATTCCCCTGGATGATCACAGCATTACCCAGTCTGCCAAGGTTCGGTCTTGGGTCGAAGGGATAACCAGCCCTTGGGCCTATGGATTGTCGTATGACTTAACAAAACCCCTGGCACCGTTTAGGAATGAAATTATTAAAGGGCTGGAAGCGAGTAAGATAATTTTTATTTTTGTAACTATTCTGCGGGTTTCGGATAAAACCGAAAGCAACCCTTCAGGAGATATTGAAGGTATCTTTGACACATACGCCTACACCATCAGCTCGAGCCTTAAAAAGTCAGACATGCTGGACGACAAAACATTGTCGATTAAAATTGTCATGCAAACGCAAGGATATATGCTGGCTGGAGACGCTCAATCCATAGATAAAGCTTCGAAGCTAATCGCCGAACTGAAGAAAACCGGCGATTGGGGTGACATTAGAGCAAACCCAGATTTTATTGCTGTAAAATCTGGGTGATTATACCCAAAACTGCGAAAATGATGGCTTTTAATATGTCTTAAACGGCGTTAAGCTCCCTTCCCACACTGGCCACAAAGGTCGGGTGAGACTAATAAATGATAGGGAGGACTTATATGTTTAAGAATATTTTAAAAGCGTCCGTGGCGGCATCGGTTTTGATGCTGGCTGGCTGCGGCCAAGAAGCCACAGACACATCAACGGATGTCATTGCTGAAGCACCAGCTGCGAAAGCGGAACTGGGCAGCTTTGGTATTGACCTTACGGCGCGCAATGAAGCGGTGAAACCCGGCGATGATTTCTTCAGTTATGCCAGTGGCACTTGGTACGACAACTATGTGTTGCCTGATGACAAAACCAGCTTTGGCGCTTTCAACGCTTTGCACGAGCGCAGCCAAGAGCAAGTGAAGGTAATCATTCAAGCCTTAGCCGAAAAAGGTGGAGAAGAGGGATCACCTGAGCAAATGGTTGGTGATTATTACGCCAGCTATATGGATACAGCCACAGTGGACAGCAAAGGCATGGCACCTTTGATGCCGACACTCAAAGCAATCGCCGCCATTTCTGATATTGACGGCCTGACAGCAGCTCTAGGACGTGCCGGACGTGATGATAGCCGCTCTCCAATCAGCGCGGGTCTTGGTATCAATCGTTTGGACCCAAGCAAATATCAGCTTGGTATAGGAACCGGCGGTCTTGGCTTGCCGGATAGGGATTATTACTTAGAGGAAGGTAACGAGCGCTTTGACAAAATTAAAGCCGCTTATTTGACCCATATCGCTGAAATGATGGCTCTTGCAGGTGTTGAGGATGGCGCTGCCAAGGCGGACGCCATTATGGCACTGGAGACCAAAATTGCAGGCCACTTGTGGCCGCGCGCTGAACGCCGCAACAGGGATAAAACCCTGAACCCCCACACGATGGCAGAGCTGAAAGAAAGCTTTTCTGGCTTGAACTGGGATGTATTTTTTGAAGCCACAGGCTATGACGTTAATGAGCTGAATGTTTCTCACCCTAGTGCGATGACCCCACTTATTGCGCTCATATCGGGAGAAGACCTTGAAACATGGAAAGCCTATTTGACTTTCCATGCCATTTCGGGCAATTCATTCTTGCTTTCAGACGAGATTTACCAAGCTAACTTTAAGTTTCGCGGCACGACCCTTAGCGGCCAGCCCAAGCCACGGGATCGTTGGAAGCGCGGGGTGTCCCTTCTTTCTGGTACCAACAGTTTAGGTGAAGCCATTGGCCAAGTGTATGTCAAAAAGCATTTCCCTGAGAGCGCCAAAGCACAAATGGAAGAGCTTGTGGAAAACTTGCGTACTGCTATGGGTGAACGTATTGACAATCTTGAATGGATGGGCGACGAGACCAAGGCCAAAGCTCAAGAGAAGCTAGCGGCTTTTAACCCTAAAATTGCTTACCCGAACAAATGGCGTAGCTATGAAGGCTTAAACATTCAAAAAGGTGACCTATTTGGCAACTATAAGCGCGTGCAAGAATTTTTCCATGCTTTCGATGTTGCGCGGATAAACCGTGAAACGGACAAAGAAGAATGGTTCATGACACCGCAAACCGTGAATGCTTATTATAATCCAGCCTTTAACGAGATCGTTTTCCCTGCGGCTATTTTGGGCGCACCTTTCTTTGACCCTGCGGCTGATGCTGCGGTTAACTACGGCGGTATCGGGGCGGTTATTGGCCACGAAATGGGCCACGGTTTTGATGATCAAGGTTCCAAGTCAGACGCAAACGGCGTTCAAACCAACTGGTGGACCGATGAAGACCGGGCCAACTTTGAAGAGCGCACAACCATGTTGGTGGCGCAGTATAATGCCTATGAGCCCATTGACGGCACTCATGTTGACGGTAGTTTCACCCTCGGGGAAAATATCGGTGATGTTGGCGGCATTGCGATGGCGTACCATGCTTATAAGCTTAGCTTAAAAGGCGCGGAAGCCCCTATCATTGATGGTCTAACGGGCGATCAACGTTTCTTCCTAGCTTGGGCGCAGGTATGGCGGAGCAAAATGCGCGAGCAAGCCTTGTTGCAACGCTTAAAGTCTGACCCGCATTCACCTGCTAAATATCGCACCATTGGTGGACCAAGAAATCATGATGCATGGTATGAAGCCTTCGACGTGCAGCCGGGTGATGCGATGTATTTAGCACCGGAAGAGCGCGTCCGCATCTGGTAAAATAGGACTACAATAAATGATGGAAAAGGGGTTGCTTGCAGCCCCTTTTTTCATGGCTGATTCGGGGAAAGTGAAGTTAGAAAAATTTTGCGCTATTTTCTTGCGCCATCACCAATAATATATTCTGAGACGTATGAATATTTATATTCATTTAAATCAAGTGGTTAGAGAATATTTATTGTTTCTCAAAAAGACGTGATAGAGCGTTTACTTGAATTAAACTTTTGAAAGCTTATCTTAATAAGGACAGGAGATTTCCTGTTTATGCCCCTTTGGGGGCGTTTCCTCCCTGAGCCTGGACCGCGTAGCAATACGTGGTCCCTTTTTTTTGGGCCTTCGTTAACTTTAGGATTACTCAGCGGCAAGGGCCTTAGGTATCGTTAAGGCGTCTCTCAGGTTTAGGGTGAAGGACGATAGTCGCGCTTGAATCCCCTTGAAAGCGGGCAGGGGTTCCAGCCTGCGCTCACACATATATATGGCCCGGTTGACCTCCAGCTGAATGGCCTGCTGGCCTTGTCTAGGTTGGCCGTAATGGCGGGTGCAAAAGCCGCCGGCATAGGGTTGGTTACGTTCTGTTGTGAAACCTTCAGCCCTAAGCAGGTGTTCAACCAAATCACTGAAAGCAGGATCACAGCTTTTACCCCAACAATCCCCAATGACGATATCAGCCAGCGGCTGGGCGGGTTTCTGGTCCTTAGGGTTTGGGGCATTCGCCGATGGCATCGAATGGCAGTCTATTAGAATAGCCGTGCCAAAAGTCTCATTAGCCTCAGCCAATAACTGGTGCAATGCCGTGTGATAGGGATAGTAGATATGATTAAGGCGCGGCTTGATAACAGTGGCCAGCAAGCGATTGCGATAAATAGCCCGACCGGGCCCCACAACGCCGGGAATAACGCCCAGTCCACTGCGGGCCTTGGGCGAAATGTCCAGCGAACCTTTGCGCAGTTTCGGCGTGAAGGACAGGGGGTTTAACTCATTCGCTGCCCGGCTGACATCCACCCATGAGCGCGCATAGTTGGCGGCAATCAAAGGTGCGCCTTGGCTTGGTATTTTGCTAAATAAGCTATCCACAAAGCAGTCTTCAGCCCGGCGCAGCTCATGCCTGCTCAAGCGACTGGCTTCAATCATTGCTGGTGGGTAATAACTCCCGCTGTGGGGTGAGGCAAAAACCAGTGGTGAACGCAGCTCCTGTGGGGCAAACACCGTGAATGGCGCAGGCGGTGCCGAATGCTCTGATCTGTTTATTCCCTCTGTCATAAGCCAACTATAGCGGTTGGGCGCTTATGGGCCAAGGCTAAAGCGATGTTGGTGACTAAGAGGTATTCCTTGCTTTTTCACATAATCCTCTCAAAAATAGAACTATGGAAAAAATCGCCACAAAACCTCAAAAGCAAATCATGATTAAATTTTTGCTACTTGCCTTTCTACTGGTCGGCTATTTCGTCTATTTAAGCTTTAAATATGATCTGCTGACCGGCGGGGTGACGGCGCTGATAACATGGAGCTTCTTTGTGCTCTGCACCCCGGTGGCGGACGCGGGCTTTCTGGTCGACTTTCCCTTGCGCCTGCTGTTTGGCATTCGCATGATAGTGTCAGAGATTGCCGTATGGGGCATCGCCATTTTGCTGAATGCCGTGGTTTTCTTCTATCACAGCGACTATTACCAAACCACTTTGATCACCAAATTGATGTATCAAATTTTGGCGGAACCCTATCCTTACTGGGTCGTAATAATATTATCGGGCACGGGGACATTTCTCTCCATCCGCTTCGGCGATGAGATCATGGACGTTATCCACCACCATGAGCGCGACTTTTTCCATTCGCACCAATTTAAGCATGAACTGGTGATGGTCGCCTTTTTCATTATGGTATTTTTTGGCTATTATAAACTCATCGCCTCACTGGGCATTGATCTGGGGTGAGGGGGTAAGGGGTATGACGTTCGGTATACTTGACAAATTCAGCAATTTATGATTGAGTAAAGTTCAGCTTTTGGAGTTAATTTATTGGATTACTTTGAGCATTCAAGAGTGCATTATTTTCATGAAGCGGAACGGCGCTTTAAGATGAATTCGTCATTAAGTTTCCCCGTAGGTCTCGTTGCGATCTTTACAGGTGCGGGATATAACCTCATGGCCCAAATTGGCAGGCCATTGGATTGGTTAGATTGGCTTTCTTATTTTTTTCTTGCATTGTTCGCGACGTCAATTGCCATTTCTGTTTATCATCTGGTGCATTCTCATTGGTCCATTAAATACAAGTATGTCGCATCACCTCTTGATGTAATTTGCTATAGGGATGAACTGGAAGAATATTACAAAAAAACACCGAATTCAAAAGCAAATGTGGACACTAAGTTGAAGGACTGGCTCAGGAGTTCATATGATGAATGCACGAAGTTAAATACAACCAATAATGATTTCAAGGCGGCACACCTTCATAAGGCTAACACTTTTATTGTGGCCTCATTTGTTATCCTAATTTTGGCAACTTTGCCAAACTTATTAGGTCTTGCATGGCATGATTCCGGCCCATTACTCATAGAGATAATTAATAGTGACAGTAAATAGGATAAAACAATGACAGACGATAAACCCGATCCTGATACAACAGATGATGAATCCATTCCTGTTACACCAGAGCCAAAAGAGCCTACACCACCTCAGGAGAGGGTTGTGCGTGAAAGCGTGATACCTGAAGGGGATAAAATTAAATAGCAGCTCTCAAATATAAGATGTGCTGCTGTTTAAATTTATTACATTTAATAGACCTGAGCAGTCCCCCTCAACCCACGCTATAAATACTATCGATATGCGCCGGGCCGTCGCAGGTGACGCGGGCGGCGTCTTTCATTGCGATCAGGTGCGCGAGGACCGAGCGGGCGGCGGCGGGGTGCATGCGGGGGTCGATCTCGCGGTACATCACCGGGACCATTTCTGCGATCCTAGTTTGGCCGGCTTCAACACACTTTAGTATCTGGGTTTCGCGGCTGCGACGGTGGACCATAATGCCGCGTGTGAAGCGCCGCGCTTTGGCTATTGGGTCTCCGTGGGTGGGGTAATAGAGCGTTTCATCCCGTTTGGAAACCTTATCAAGGCTGGCCATATAGGCCGCCATGTCGCCGTCCGGTGGGCTGATGACCGTCGTTGACCAACCCATGACATGATCGCCGGAAAATAGGCAGTTTTCTTGCTTGAGCGCGAAGCACATATGATTGGACGTATGGCCGGGGGTATAGACCGCCTCCAGCGTCCAATCGGGGCCTTTGATCAGTTCACCATCCAATAGGGTTACGTCGGGCGTGAAGTTCATATCGGCGCCCGCTTCGACCACTTCGCCCTCTAATCCGCCCCTGCGGCCAGCACCGTGGGGGCCATAAGCGTATGTTTTTGCCCCGGTAGTTTCTTTCAAGCGCTCAGAAAGCGGGCTATGATCAAGGTGGGTGTGGGTGACGAGAATATGGCTGACGGTGCGACCGCCCAAGGCTGCCATCAGGGCGTCATAATGTGTGTCCATAAGCGGGCCGGGGTCGATGACCGCAACGTTATGCGTGCCAATGATATAGGTGCCACTGCCAGAAAAAGTGAAAGGGCTAGGGTTCTTCGCTAAGACCCGGCCAATGAGCGGGGTTATCTGCTCAAGCGTGCGATAAGTGAAATGTTTTTCAAAGTCCAAATCATCGGGGAACCGTCGGTTCATTGTTCGGCTTTCTCTTCTTGTGGCTCGGCAGTGATGAAACCATATGCCTGCCAAATAGGTATGGCTTCAATGCTTTGTAGAAAATTTATGAAACCGTGAGCTGCACTACGCTCGCTGAGGGTTATGGCTTGATATAATATGGGGTCGTGCAGTTTGGGGTCAATGCGGTGCAGCACCCGCACGCGTTTGCTGGCCTTGGCGCTTGTGGCGTAAACAATAGCGGCATCCGTTGCCCGATGTTCCACAAGCCGCAGTGTAGCGCGGGCATCCCGGGCCGGGATAAGTTTGGCGTCAATTCCCAATGGGTCAATAATCGTGGTTAAGGCCTGCATGCTATATTGCCCAAGCGGTGAAATATTTTTGTCGGCCACAGCGATGGCACCAAATTGCTGAATATCATTCAAACTAGCAAAGACGTTAAATTTGCTGAAGCGGCCTGCAACCACCACCAACTGGTTCTGCACTAGTTTTTGTGGTGGGCTTTTGCCTTGAACATTTATGGCCATGATCCACTGTGTGTTGGCGCTGATGAAAGCATCTGCCGGTGCACCTTGGTTGATTTGCCGTGCAAGAACGGCGCTGGCGGCATGGCTAAACACAGGCGCTGGTTTGCCTGCTGTGTTGCTATATTTCTCGGCGAGGGCTGGCAGAACGCCGCTTAAGCTGCTGGCGGCAAAAATAATGGCGGGCTTTTCGTTTTGCTTGACTTCCTCGGCAACAGCACCGCCCAAAAGGCTGAAAATTAAACTGAAGGAGATAAGGAAACGACGAAGCATTTTAGGCTAGCCTTTATTTTTGGCGACACTTGCATCCATACGGGCAAGCTGTTCGTCGCTCGCGGGGGTCTGGTGCGCGGCTTTATAGTCACCGTAAGGCATGCCGTAAATCGCGGTCCTAGCATCTTCGGCGCTAATGTCCATACCCATATTATCAGCGGCTTCTTTGTACCATTTACCAAAGCAGTTGCGGCAAAAACCCCCATAGCCCATCAGGTCAATATTTTGTACATCGGTGCGCTGTTGCAAATGTTTGATGAGGCGACGAAAAACGGCGGCTTCAACTTCGCTGCTTGTGGTCATGGCTAAATCTCCGAAAATTGGTCCGTAAATTGATGGTATGGCTTGCTTAATAAGCGCGCTCGATAACAAACTCGATGATATTATCCATAATCTCATGGGCTTCATTATCGGGGAAGATCGCCAGTGCATCCTTGGCTTTTTGGCCGTAGTGTCGGGCGCGTTCCAAGGTATCTTGGGTCGTGCCGTGTTTAGAAATATAGGCCATCGCTTGCTCAAGGTCGCCGTCCTTTTGCTCCAGCTCACCCACGGTGCGATCCCAAAAAGCTTGCTCTTCGGTGCCGCCGCGTCGATAAGCCAGTATGATCGGCAGGGTCACTTTGCCTTCGCGGAAATCATCGCCAACCGCTTTACCCATGGTGGCTTGCTTGGCGCTATAGTCGAGCACATCATCGACCAATTGGAAGGCAATGCCTAAATTTTGGCCGTAAGCCGCAAGGGCTTTTTCTGCGTCTTCCCCTTTTTCAGCGACCACGCCGGCGATTTCACAGGCAGCAGCAAATAGCACTGCCGTTTTGGCGCTAATAACTTCAAGGTAGGCATCTTCGGTGGTGGTCAGGTCATTGGTTGTCATCAACTGCAGCACTTCGCCTTCAGCAATAACCGAGGAAGCACCCGATAATATCTTCAATACTTTCAAGGACCCATCTTCGACCATCAGCTCGAAGGAGCGCGAGAAAAGAAAGTCGCCAACCAGAACGCTGGCTTGATTGCCCCATATGGTGTTGGCGGTCTCGACGCCCCGGCGCAGGTCGCTTTCGTCCACCACGTCATCATGCAGCAGGGTGGCGGTGTGGATAAATTCAACACAAGCCGCCAGCTTAATGTGGCGTGTACCTTCAAAGCCAATCAGTTTGGCACTAGCCAGCGTCAGCATTGGCCGAAGTCGTTTGCCGCCAGACGCAATAAGGTGACCAGCCAATTGTGGAATAAGTACAACGGGGCTGTGCATCCGGGTCAAAATGGTTTCATTGACCCCTTTCATCTCCGTGCTAACCAGCGACTGCATCGCATCAACGGCGCTGGAGGCTGTCTTTTTTGCTTTGTTGATCGAAACGATATCGCTGGTCATTGTAATTGCCCCGAGTGTGCGTTGGTTCATTTGGCTGCAACATAAGCGCGTGCAAGGCTATTGGCAAGTCTAAGACGTAGTAAAATCGATAGCTGACTGTTATGTGATAGGCGAATGATGTATGGTGGCAACAACACGCTCCTGGTGGGGCACAAATAGGCTAAAGGGATGTGAAGGTTCTTAATTTATGAATCACTTAACGACAGACATATCCACCCCGCAAGCAAAGCAATGTTTAGCTGATAGCTTATCCGGCTTGCAGTGCCAAGATGATGTTAGTGTGGACGATTTTTTAGGGGGGAAATTGCGGCTGATCCAGCCATTGGATGGATACCGAGTTTCGATGGACACCATTTTACTGGCCGCAACAATACCAGCAAAGGCAGGTGAAACTGTTTTGGAGCCGGGCATGGGCAGCGGCGGTGCGGCCTTAAGCCTCGCACATAGGGTTGCGGGTGTGCAGGTTACGGGGCTTGAACTTCAGCCTGTGATGGCCGACCTTGGTCGGCGTAACATTGCGCTTAATGCGATGCAGGACCAAGTCAATGTTTTTGAGGGTGATCTAACCGAGCCGCACCCTGAAATAAAAGATGGCAGTTTTGATCATGTGATGGCTAACCCGCCCTATTTAACGCCGGGCAGGGGGATGCGCCCACCATCAAAGACCAAGGGTTTATCCCATATGATGTCGTCTGCGACGCTCAAAGATTGGTTAAATTTTTGCATTGATAAAGCCCGCTATAAAGGCACAATCACTATCATTCACCGGACCGATATGCTGCAAGATGTAATTGCAAGGCTGCATAAAAGGGTGGGTGAGCTGACCTTACTGCCACTTTGGCCGCGCGCGGGGGTGCCAGCAAAACGGTTCATCCTGCAAGGTCGCAAGGGTATGCATGGGGGTATGACGGTCTTGAACGGCCTCGAAATGCATGGCGAAAAAGAGCGATATACTAAGCAAGCGGAAAAAATATTGCGCGACGGCGGCGCGATTGACCTTAAAGCCTTGGCAGGGCGGGCTGTGCCAGCTAAATAGGGTCATATGAGTAATTTGTTGAATTAAAGGGGAAGCCGCTTGCGTGGGATTTTTAAGCTAGTACATCTGTTAAGGGCGAAGTTTTTTGGGGATGGCCCGCCGCTTGTGGCGGTGGTGCGGTTAAACGGTGTTATTGGCCAAGCGGACCGCTTCAATAAGGGTCTGAACATTGAAGGTGTAGGCCCTACCTTAGAGCAAGCTTTTGGGCTGACGGGCTTAAGCGCGGTCGCGATTGTCATCAACTCACCTGGTGGTTCGCCGGTGCAATCGGCGTTCATTGCTGATCGCATCCGGGATCTAGCGCGGGAGAAAGATGTGCCCGTGCTGGCTTTCGCGGAGGATGTGGCTGCGTCAGGCGGTTATATGCTGGCGCTGGCGGGGGATGCAATATATGCCCATGAAGCGTCTATCATTGGCAGCATCGGCGTAATATCCGGTGGCTTTGGCTTTGTGAAGGCGATGGAAAAGCTCGGTGTTGAGCGGCGTATTTATACCGCTGGCGAAAAGAAATCTCAGCTTGATCCTTTCTCACCTGAAAATAGCGATGACATTTCCCGGATTAAAGACATTCAAGTTGAAATTCATGAGTTTTTCAAAAAATTTGTCCGCGACCGTCGTGGTAAACGCTTGAAAGGTGCTCGGGCTAAAATATTCTCAGGTGACTTTTTCACCGGCACAGAAGCGAAAAAGCTTGGCCTGATTGATGAGATTGGCGAAATGCGGTCAGTTTTAAAAGAACGCTTTGGCAAAAAGGTGCGTTTTAAAACAGTAGGCGATAAAAAACGCGGGCTACTTTCTATGCTTGGTTTAGGTGCATCGACAAAGGCCGTCGGGCCATTTGATGCGGGCGAATTGGGCCACGGGCTAATATCTGCGGCGGAAGAGCGCCTATTTTGGAACCGTTTTGGGCTTTAAAAGGAATATCCATGACCGATGACCATCAAGCACAATTGGAAGCCTTTCGCGAGAGCATCGACAATATTGATGCCTCCTTGGTTTTCATGCTGGCAGAACGCTTTAAAATCACCCAAAAAGTAGGCTTTTATAAGCGGGAGCATAATTTACCCCCAGCGGACAAATTACGGGAAGAGCATCAGATTGAGCGACTGCGTGCCTTGGCAAAATCAGCCAACCTTGACCCTGAGTTCAGCGAAAAATTCCTACATTTTATTATCCGCGAAGTTATTCAACACCATGAACGTATCCGCGAAAAAGGTAGCTTGGACAAGGATGTAACATGACCATTGATAATAAGGATCAACTGGCGCAGCTTAAAGCCATTGGGGCTATTTGCCGCGATGTGCTCGCAGCCATGGGTGCGCGCGTAGCGCCGGGTGTGACACCATTGGAACTGGATACAATGGCAGGTGAAATGCTGGCGGAAAGGGGCGCAACTTCGGCTCCTAAACTGGCTTATGACTTTCCGGGTTTTACTTGCATATCGGTCGGTGATGCGGTGGCGCACGGGGTGCCGGATGATATTCCACTGAAGGAAGGCCAACTGGTTAATATTGATGTATCCGCAGAAAAGGACGGCGTTTTTGCCGATACAGGATCTAGCTTTGCGGTGGGTAAAATTAGTCCTGATTTGCAAAAATTGCTTGATGTGACCCGGGATGCCCAGCGCAAAGCGATGTTTGCAGCACGCGCCGGACAGCCTATCAGCACGGTGGGCAAGGTTGTGAGCCGCGAGGCGAAAAAGCACGGCTTGAATATCATTCAAGGCTTGCATAGCCACGGCGTTGGCGGCTGGATCCACGAAGAGCCGGATATCCCAACAATTTATGACCCGTCCAAGCGCGAACGCTTAAAGGCAGGGCAAGTGATTACGGTGGAGCCTTTCCTCTCCACCCACAGCAAACATTATTTTGAAGATGATGATGGTTGGACCTTGCGGCTAGACAAGGGTGGTTTTGGGGCACAATTCGAGCATACATTTGTGGTGACCAACACTGCGCCAATCGTCGTTACAGCATAGTAAGTTAAAAGGTGTTTCGGAGTGCTTAACAATTGATTATAGCAAAACTTGACCAAGGGGCCTTGCCCCGTTAGTTTTCGCTGAAATTTATTACGTTTTAACTGGGTTTAATTTTATGTCAGATAGCGCCAAGAAAACAGGCATGGCTTTTCAGGATATTATTCTGACATTGCAAAAATATTGGGCGGCGCAGGGCTGTGCTATTTTGCAGCCCTATGACTTGGAAATGGGTGCAGGTACTTTCCACCCTGCCACAACCCTGCGGGCACTGGGGCCGGAGAGCTGGAATGCCGCTTATGTGCAGCCAAGCCGCCGCCCGACAGATGGACGTTACGGTGAAAACCCGATGCGATTGCAGCATTATTATCAGTTTCAAGTTATCATGAAACCTAGCCCGCCGAATTTGCAAGACCTATATTTGGGCAGCCTTAAAGCCATTGGTATTGACGCCGCCAAGCATGACATTCGCTTTGTTGAAGACGACTGGGAAAGCCCAACGCTGGGTGCATGGGGCCTTGGCTGGGAAGTTTGGTGCGACGGCATGGAAGTTAGTCAGTTCACTTACTTTCAGCAAGTTGGCGGCATTGAATGCAATCCGGTTCCGGGGGAACTGACATACGGGCTTGAGCGCTTAGCGATGTATATTCAAGGCGTAGATAATGTCTACGATCTAGACTTTAACGGCGCGGGCACTGTTTACGGCGATGTCTACTTAGAGAATGAAAAACAGCAATCGGCTTATAATTTTGAGCATGCCAATGTGGATAAACTGTTTCGGGACTTTGCTGAAGCGCAAGAGGAATGCAAAAAATTGGTCGAAGCATCCTTGCCATTGCCCGCCTATGAGCAATGCATTCGTGCCAGCCACACTTTTAATTTGCTCGATGCACGCGGGGTTATTTCCGTGACGGAACGCCAAGCCTATATTGGCCGCGTCCGGGATCTCGCCAAAGCTTGCTGTGTTGCTTGGTGCCAACATAATGGATGGGAGGTATAAGCTATGGCTGATTTACTCCTTGAATTATTCAGTGAAGAAATTCCTGCCCGGATGCAAAAGCGCGCAGCCGAAGACTTATCAAATGCCGTACTGCAAGTGTTAAAGGACAGTGGCCTTAGCCATGATAGTGCCGTCGCCTATGCGACGCCTCGCCGTTTGGCCTTAAACGTCACCGGTATCCCAGATGCAACAGCTGACACACGGGAAGAACGTCGTGGCCCCAAGGTGGGCGCGCCCGACAAAGCCATCGGGGGTTTTCTGCGTGGTGCTGGTATTGCACGAGAAGCATTGGAAGAGCGCGAGACCCCAAAGGGCGTCTTTTATTATGCAGTAATTGAGAAAACGGGTGTGGCAACCGCTGATGTGCTGGCAGAGGCTATGCCAACTATAATTCGCAATTTCCCTTGGCCAAAATCGCAGCGCTGGGGTGCAGGAAGCCTGAAATGGGTAAGGCCCTTACATAGTATTTTAGCGCTTATCGGTGATGCGGCGCTCGACTTTGAAGTGAGTGGCATTAAGGCAGGAAACCAGACATCAGGCCATCGCTTCATGGCACCAGCCGCGTTTTCGGTTGCTGATTTCGCTGACTATAAAGCCAAGTTACAAGACGCTTTTGTGATGCTGGACCCCGCTGACCGCGCGGCTTTGATCGCGGAAAAAGCGCAAGAGCTGGCAAAAGCTGCTGGCTTGACCTTGGTTGAAGACGCTGGCTTGCTGGCCGAGGTCGCGGGGCTGGTTGAATGGCCGGTGCCATTGCTGGCTAGTTTTGATGCGGACTTCTTAAAAGTGCCGGAAGAAGTGCTGCAACTGACGATGAAGAAGGACCAGAAATATTTTGCCCTTCGCCAAGCTGACAGCGGTGCTTTTGCGCCTAACTTCATAACGGTGGCAAATATTGTCGCTTCTGATGGCGGCGCGGTTATCGCTTTGGGCAACCAAAAGGTTATCGCGGCGCGGCTGGCGGACGCAAAGTTCTTTTGGCAGCAAGACCTAAAGTCCAAACTCGATGATCTGTTGCCAAACCTTAAGCACATCGTTTTTCATGCTAAACTTGGCACGGTCGCTGAACGTGCGGAGCGGGTGAGGTTATTAGCAGGTGAATTAGCACAATATATTCCCGGCTGCGATAAAGTCGAAGCCGAGCGCGCGGCAGAGCTGGCCAAAGCCGACCTGACCAGTAAAATGGTTGGTGAATTTCCCGAAGTGCAGGGCGTTATGGGGCGTTATTATGCACTGGAACAGGGCGAAACGGCGGCTGTGGCGGACGCTATCCGCGATCATTATGCCCCGAAAGGCCCAAGTGACGCTTGCCCAAGCGCACCGGTTTCTGTGGCCGTGGCTTTGGCGGAGAAATTAGATGTGCTCACCGGCTTTTTTGCCGTGGATGAAAAACCAACCGGCAGCAAAGACCCTTTTGCCTTAAGGCGCGCCGCACTCGGCGTGATCCGGTTAATAACGGAAAATTCTGTCAGAATATCGCTTGCTGAGGTGATTTCAAAAGCGATCTCCTCCTACGGAGCTACATTTGATGCGCCAAATATATTAGATATTTCGGCTGATCTTATGGCCTTCTTCGCGGACCGCTTGAAAGTGCAGCAGCGCGAAAAAGGTATGCGGCATGATCTGATCGATGCGGTGTTTTCGCTCGGTGGTGAAGATGATCTGGTGCGCTTATTGGCACGTGTTGATGCCTTGCAAGAGTTTATCGGCAGTGATGACGGGGTGAATTTACTGGCGGCCTTCAAGCGTGCAAATAACATTCTGGCAAAGTCGGGTGATTTTGATCGCGCAGACCCTTGTGGTGTTAACGAAGAACCTGCTGAATTAGCTTTGGTTAAGGCAATGTATGATATGGGGAAAGAAGTGACTGTTTCCCTTAAAAGTGAGAATTATTTAGACGTTATGACCCGGCTAGCTGAGCTTCGGGAGCCCATTGACCGTTTCTTTGAAGAAGTGATGGTGAACGTGGACGACATAACAATCAGAAATGATCGGTTAAGTATGATGTCGGCATTTGTAAATGTCGTGAACAGAGTTGCGGACTTTTCGAAAATAGAAGGGTAAAAACCCTCGCTTGAGATACTTGGTGGGACAATCATCGCTGCATAAGACCTTAAAAGGGCATGCAGCAATATTAATGGCAGATATAATTCTGCGTACATAGGATGATGATAACCATGACGAAATGGGTGTATAATTTTGGTGGCGGCGCAGCTGATGGCCGGGCTGACATGAAAAACCTTTTGGGCGGCAAGGGCGCGAACCTTGCAGAAATGGCCAGCCTTGGCCTGCCGGTGCCCCCGGGCTTGACGATCACCACCGAAGTTTGCAGCCATTATTATGACCATGACCTTCAGTACCCCGATGCCCTGAAAAGCCAAGTGGAAGCAGCAGTGGCCGCGATTGAAGATGCTGTTGGTGCCAAGTTTGGCGATGCGGAAAACCCCTTGCTGGTGTCAGTGCGCTCCGGCGCGCGGGTCTCCATGCCGGGCATGATGGATACGGTTCTTAACCTTGGCCTGAACGACGAAACCGTTGTGGGCTTAGCGGCGCAAGCGGGTGATGAGCGTTTTGCATGGGACAGCTACCGGCGTTTCATTCAAATGTACAGCGATGTGGTGCTGGGCGTGGATCATTATCACTTTGAAGATATCCTTGAGATGCATAAGGAAGATAACGATTATTATCTAGATACGGAGCTAACCGCCGATGATTGGCGAGAAGTGGCCGGGCTTTATAAGGCAAAGACAGAAGCCGAGCTCGGGCGACCCTTCCCAACGGATGTTAACGAGCAGCTTTGGGGGGCGATCGGTGCTGTATTTTCCAGCTGGCAAATTGACCGAGCGAAAACATACCGCAAGCTGAACAATATCTCTGAAAAATGGGGAACGGCGGTCAATGTCCAAGCTATGGTTTTTGGTAATATGGGCGAAACATCAGCCACAGGCGTAGCTTTCACGCGCGACCCAGGCACGGGCGAGCGGGCTTACTACGGTGAATATTTAATCAATGCGCAGGGCGAAGATGTGGTTGCGGGCATCCGCACCCCGCAAAATTTGACCAAGAAAGCGCGGGAAAAGGCGGGAGCAACCGCGCCTTCGATGGAAGAGACCTTGCCCGAGGTGTTCAATCAATTAGCAGATGTGTTCGACCGGCTGGAAGCCCATTACCGAGACATGCAAGATATTGAATTTACGGTGCAAAAGGGTAAGCTTTGGATGTTGCAGACGCGCGCAGGTAAACGTACGGCCAAAGCGGCGCTAAAAATTGCTGTGGATATGCAGGGCGAGGGTCTGATCGACGAGAAAACCGCTGTTATGCGAGTGGAGCCGAGCGCGCTTGACCAGCTCTTGCATCCCACGCTGGACCCTGACGCCATCCGTGATGTCTTGACCAAAGGGCTGCCAGCCAGCCCCGGCGCGGCATCGGGCATTGTGGTGTTCGATTCTGACGAAGCCGTGCGCGAAGCCAAAGACGGCAAAGATGTCATTTTGTGCCGGATTGAAACCAGCCCAGAAGATATTCACGGCATGCATGCGGCTAAAGGTATTTTAACTGCACGAGGCGGTATGACGAGCCACGCCGCTGTGGTGGCACGCGGCATGGGCCGGCCTTGTGTGTCCGGCGCGGGCAGCTTGCAAATTGATATGCGCGAAGGGGTTATGCGAGCCTTGGGGCGTGAGATTCGCCGGGGAGACCGCATCACTATTGATGGCTCGAACGGTGAAGTTATGGTAGGTGAAGTGCCGACCTTACAGCCTGAACTGTCTGGCGATTTTGCGCGGTTAATGCAATGGGCCGATAAATATCGAACCTTAAAAGTGCGGACTAACTCCGACACACCTGTGGATACTAAAACAGCACGAGAATTTGGCGCTGAAGGCATCGGCCTTTGTAGGACCGAGCATATGTTCTTTGATGAAGACCGCATCATTGCGGTTCGCCAGATGATTTTGGCTGAAGAGGAAGCGGGCAGGCGCGAGGCGCTGGCAAAATTGTTGCCGATGCAACGGGGCGACTTTGAAGAAATATTCCGCATCATGCGTGGCTTGCCGGTCACCATTCGCTTGCTCGACCCCCCTTTGCATGAATTTTTGCCGCGTGAGGAAAGTGAATTTGAGGCGATGGCCGATGCAATCGGTGTCGGCGTTAAGAAATTACGCCAAAGGGCAGATGAATTGCATGAATTTAACCCGATGCTTGGTCACCGGGGTTGCCGCCTAGGCATTACCTACCCTGAGATATATGAGATGCAAGCGCGGGCTATTTTTGAAGCCGCTATTGCAGTTGAAAAAAATACTGGTGAGGCTATCGTGCCGGAAATTATGATACCGCTCATCGCAACGGAAACAGAACTGTCGATGTTACGGGAACGGGTAGAAGCCGTGGCTGGTGATGTATTTAAAGAGCAAGGGCAAGCTGTAGAATACATGATTGGCACGATGATCGAATTGCCGAGAGCGGCGCTGCAAGCGGGTAAAATTGCAAACTCGGCTGATTTTTTCAGTTTTGGCACTAATGATCTGACCCAAACCTGTATCGGCATAAGCCGTGATGATGCCGCACGTTTCCTCGATGAATATGTTAAAAAGGATATTTTTGCCCAGGACCCTTTTGTCTCAATGGATATCGACGGGGTCGGTGAGCTTGTGAAGCTGGGCACTGAGCGAGGACGGGCGACGAAGTCAGATTTGAAAATCGGTATATGCGGGGAGCATGGAGGCGATCCGGCATCGATTGAGTTTTGTCATAATATTGGTCTTGATTATGTGTCATGCTCACCCTTTAGAGTACCAATCGCACGATTAGCAGCTGCACAAGCAGCATTAAAGGAAAGTTAAATATATTCCGTGATTTTATTAAATTCCTAAACATAGAAAGCAGTTTATTTAAATATTCATGTATTTAATGCACATCAATACTTTTTTAACTTAGATCCTTTAGCATTAATTGAGCAATAAGTGCGTAGGGGTCTTGTGGAAAAATTAAGATACATTCAAGTTGATGAAATCCCGGTGGGCAATCCGGTTTTCAAGTTTAATGAGGTTTGGGAGGAATATACTCAGATCAATGGCGTTGTGGCGTGGGGAAGTTTTAAACCCATGAAAATACCGGCAATTTTACCTTGGGTGGTGTTGAACGAAAAACAGGGGCCGGGTATATACTTTTGCCGAGTTTGTGGGTCTGGTTGCGATAATTTGTTTGAATGGTCGGCGCAGGGTAAATATTTAACCGATACGCTGCCTCCAGAGATTGTCGATGTACGACTTCAAGAATTAACAAAAGTTGAAGCAGGCGAAGGACCATTTTTCTCAGAATCAATTTTAACATTGGAAAAAGAAATTATTGATGTTTACAGAGGGGTTTTTGGATTTGCCACGGACGGGGAAAATATTGATCGTTACATTGCAGTTATTGCCCCGGTTGACCAGCGTCGTTGGCCCATCACTTCATAGGTTCCGCCGGTAAATGAAAGCCGTGGGCTATCCCATGCTGGACCATACTGCGATGAAGATAACGGCTATCGTAACACCCAGTATAATGAAATTTCTTTTTTCCCGCGCTTGCTGTGCTTGTTTAATTTTTTGTTTTTTACTGCTCATATTTCGGTCCTCCTTACGATCATAAAAACCAATTACACGGATATTGGCAAGTCTTATTATGATAGTGTTATAGTTGCTGAACCCGCCTGCAATTTCCCATCTGCTTTCTCGAAACGCAGAAAGGCCAGTGCATAGGGGCCTGCAATAGTGTGGAGCATGCCAATCTTTTGGCCTGCACCATTGATTATTGGGTCACCCGATTGGGCAGAACCTTCAATGAGCACTGAAACAATGCCTTTTTTTAAGGTAGCCCTATGTTTCATTCGGGCTGTTTGTTCTTGGCCGATATAACAGCCTTTGTTGAAATCAACGCCGCCTAAGCGCTCAGCTCCACATTCAAGCCAGAAATATTTATCTCGAATAAGATCGAGGCTGCCGCCCGGCACCCCGCAGGAAACACGCTTTTCCTCATATTCTTGGGCTTCCAAACTTTCTGCCTCGGGGGGTGACGCTAATATAACCCGCCCACCAAGCTGCTCATCCCGTGGGTCCAAGGTTACATCATCACTGCCCCAAAGGGCCCAAACTGATACTTCATCACTAATGTCTTCCAGCGTCACATCGGCCCGCATGCGGTACATGGTTAAGCGGCGAATAAGGTCACTGGCATAGCTTTTTTCACAGTCGAGCATGACCGCGCCGTCACTTTCATATACAATAAAATCTGCAAGATATTTGCCCTGAGGGGTCAATAAGGCAGCATAAATTGGATGTGTAGGGTTTAGCTGTCTGATATCATTGGTAATCAGCCCTTGCAGAAGGTCTTTAGTGTCCATGCCGGTTAGCTTTATGATCGCTCGGTCGTTGAGTTTTAGGGCTTTTACTGCCATTTTATATTTGTCTTTCCATTTAGGTACCTTTGTCGTTGTTCTAAACTAATAGAAGGCCTAAAAGAAGTAAAACAAGTCTCAGGAGGATGCGCCATGGCCGAAACTTATGAAATGATCATTAAAGGGGCAACCATTGTCAATCATATGGGATCCTTTATGGGGGACGTTGGGGTCTGTGGTGGCAAGACTGTGGCAATTGGCTCATTGGATGCGAGCAGCGCTGATGAGATTATTGACGCCACTGGTTTGCATCTGTTGCCGGGCGTCATTGATAGTCAGGTTCATTTTCGTGAGCCGGGCAATGTCCATAAAGAAGACCTCGAATCTGGGTCTCGCGCGGCGGTCATGGGCGGGGTTACAGCGGTGTTTGAAATGCCCAATACAAATCCACTGACCACTGGCGCTGATGCGCTTAATGATAAAATCAATCGTGGACGTGATCGCATGTGGTGCGATTTTGCCTTTTATATGGGGGCAACAGCTGAAAATGCAGCAGGGCTGGCAGAGCTTGAACTGTTGGATGGTTGCGCGGGTATCAAAGTTTTCATGGGGGCCTCAACGGGTGATCTGTTGGTCGCGGGCGATGATGATCTGCGTGAAGTGCTGCGCCATGGACGCCGCCGCGTTGCTATCCACGCTGAAGACGAAGCCCGGATGCAGGAACGCGAGCATCTCAAGCATAGTGGCGGTGTGCACTCTCACCCCGTTTGGCGCGACGATGAAAGCGCGATGCTGGCCACCAAGCGCATTGTGGCACTGGCGCGGGAATGTGGCCGACGAGTACATGTACTGCATATCACTACCGCAGAAGAGATGGCCTTTCTGGCAGAAAATAAAGATATCGCCACGGTAGAAGTAACGCCGCAGCATTTAACCCTGAGCGCTCCTGATGCATACGACCGTCTCGGCACCTTTGCGCAGCAGAACCCACCAATTCGTGACGCCCGTCACATGCCGGGCCTGTGGCAGGCGGCACTGAATGGTATTGTCGATGTTATAGCTACCGACCATGCTCCCCATACCCGCGCGGAAAAAGAAGCGGGCTACCCCAATACGCCGTCAGGCATGCCGGGGGTTCAAACTATGATGCCGGTAATGCTTACCCATGTGGCGGCGGGGCGGATGAGCCTGCAACGGCTTGTGGACTTAACAAGCCATGGGCCAAACCGCATATTTAACTTGCGCGACAAAGGCTTGCTGGCGGTTGGTTATGACGCTGATTACACGCTTGTTGACTTGAAAAAACAATGGACCATTACCCATGATTGGAGCGTTAGTCGCTGCGGTTGGACGCCGTTTGATGGCTTTAAGGCCACGGGCATGCCGGTTGGTACCATTATTCGTGGACGTCGGGTGATGTGGGAAGGCGAGTTAGCACCAAAAGCCCATGGTGCTCCAATCAGATTTCAAGAAACTCTGTAGCGCTTTATTTGATGACTTTTGACTGTGAATGGGACGCAATAGCACCTATAATGACAGAATTATGTCTAACGGATTGAATTTCAGCCAAATTTAACAAAATTCATAACTTTTGTATGCTTGCCAGAACGGAAAAGCCGTTCTATAGTTTTCGCTATTCATTAGCGGTGACGAATAGGTTATTATGTCGCTGCGCTGTATCAGGCCGGAACAGTCTAGTTTTTTTGACCGGTTTTATTGGAGGGACCCAAAATGACTTTCACTCGATTTGGCCGTAACATTACGGCGTTTATTGCTTCTGCCTTTATACTAGCTGCTTGTGCACAAACAGAAGCACCGGCGGACACAACACCGACCCCTGAACCTGAAGAAAAAGTAGCGCCAACACCTGATCCTGTTATTACGGCACCTATTAAGTCTGCGACAGAAATGGCACTTGAAATGGGTGCTACTGTTGACGGTCTTATTGCTTATGCGGGAACAGATGCTGACCGAGTGTTTTTCGCCTATGATAGTGCTGAACTGAGTACAGATGCACAAGCCATGCTCGCCAAGCAAGCCGAATGGATGTCGCATTTTGATGGTACTTCCATTATGGTTCAAGGTCACTGCGATGAGCGCGGCACCCGTGAATATAACCTTGCACTGGGTGCTCTGCGCGCCGAAGCGGTTAAAAATTATCTCGTGACTCTCGGTGTTTCATCATATCAAATTAAAACCATTTCATATGGTAAGGAACGCCCTGTTGCCGTTGGCCCAACTGAAAGTAGCTGGAGCCGTAACCGTCGCGGTCAAATAGTAATCAACTAATAGTATCCAAGATACTGGTATCGGCCCTGCTTCCGTAACCCGGGGGCGGGGCCGACCCATTTTGGGCATAATTGACAAGCATAATGAACTGACTTGCAATAGAAAGGGTCTGATGTGGACTATTTTAACAAATTACTCAGAGGCCTAGCACTTGGCACTATGTTGTGCATGGTTCCGCAAAATTCGGTAATTGCGGCAGATGATAGTCCGGCTGAAATATCCAAAAAGCTCAACCAATTAGAACGTCAATTACGGGCAGTGCAACGACGGGTCTTTAAGGGTGGAGAGCTGCCAGCGGAAGCCGTTGAGGCACCCAAAGTTAATATGGAGCTACGCCAAAGTCTAGCCTCCATGACGGCGAAGATCAGCCAAATTGAACGGGAGATGCGCTTGCTTACAGGCCGCTTGGAAGAAATGGAATATGCCCAGCGGCAAATGCAACAGAATATTGAAATCATGCAAAAAGACTTTGCCCTTCAAATGGCGGACCTAACGGCAGCTAAGAGTGCAGAAACGCCACAAGCAACAACCAATAATACTGCGGATATAGCTGTAACCAGCCCTGAGCCAAAGGCAGTTGAACCGGTAGCTGTGACTATTGCATTGCCGGAAGGTGATGCGGCATCTCAATATCAATATGCCTTTGAATTTGTTCGCCTAGACGATATGCCCTCAGCGCGTAAGGCATTGGAGCTATTTTTAAAAACAGAGCCACCACAAGATTTTGCCCTAAATGCACATTTTTGGTTAGGGCGGGTTTACCTGCGTAGCGACCAAACAGCCCGTGCCGCCGAACAGTTTTTACAGGTTTTTGAGGGTAACGCGGAGCACGGTAAAGCGCCAGAATCCCTAGTGGAACTGGCAGGAAGCTTGTCTAAGCTTGGCAGCAAGGATGATGCATGTGGGGTTTTGGCCGAATTTAAACGGGCTTACCCTGATGTTAAAGGTCGGCTGCAACGGCGCGCGAACGCTGAATTCATCAAGGCAAATTGCCAGTAAATTATGACTAAATCTACAGATACTCCGCTAACGGCATCAGAGTTGGATGTGGTTTATACTCGGCTCGGCGTAGCGCGGGGGGCCAAGCTTTTGGTGGCGGTTTCTGGCGGAGCCGATTCTATGGCTCTGGCGTTACTTACCAACCCGCACCGGCAAGTGGAGGCGGTAACCGTTGACCATGGCCTGCGGGAAGGCTCAGCCGATGAAGCCAAACAGGTGGCCATTTGGCTGCGTGCTGCGGGCATTTCGCACCGCACGATTTGCTGGCAGGGGGATAAACCAAGCACGGGCATTCAAGCGGCTGCCCGGGCGGCGCGGTATGAACTATTGCATCAGCAGGCTCAAGCCTTGGGCTGCGACTTTATCGTGGTGGGGCATCACGTGCAGGACCAAGCTGAAACTTTCATGCTTAGGTTGGCCCGTGGCAGTGGGTTGCAAGGCTTAGGAGCCATGGCAGAGCTGGCAGATGTCCCTAGCCAAAAAGGTGAAATAAAACTGCTCCGTCCGCTATTGAACTTCACCAAGTCAAAGTTGGAAGCGGCCTTAAAACATCAAAACCAGTCATGGATTGAAGACCCAAGCAACAGAGACATTAGCTATGACCGAGTTAAAGTGCGGCAGTATTTGGCCGCGCCAACCCTAGATGGCCTAACAAATGAACGTCTTGCCCACACGGCGGCTAGCTTACAGCGGGCTAATGCAGCCCTATTATATTATGAGCAGCAGTTGTTTGGGGATGCGGTGGAAATTGACCTATACGGCACTGTTTGCCTGCAGATAAATGTCCTGCGCGCTGCACCTGAAGAAGTGTCCATGCGCTTATTTTCCCGGTTGTTGCAATGGTTCACTGGGGCGAATTATGCCCCACGTTTTGAAAAAATTGAAAGCTTATTCGCAAGCTTATCAGACAAAATGACGACCCGCACATTAGCAGGTGTATGTGTGAAAGGTATTGGCTCGGAACAAGTCATTATGCACAGGGAGCTGGCAGTAGAACAAAAAAGCGAAGGGCCAATAGCAAGTGATGAGATTGTGGCTGGCCGCTGGCGCATGATCATGGAAACACAATGTGATATAGGCCCTTTGGGAGAAGATGGTGTTCAGCAATTACGGCAATTTGATAAGCTTGAAGCTATTCCAAATTATTACAGCCACCAACTATGTTGTTCTATGCTCGCTTTATGGCAAGAAGGTCGCGTAGAAGCCTTGATAAAAAACGGCAAAAATGCCACACTGTTGCCCGTATTTATCGCCAAACAATAGGCTGAGCAGATGGCTGGAGCAGTTTTTTATGCACTAGCGTGTCAAAATACTATTATTCGGCCATTTTGCCCCTTGCACCGATGCGTATAAGGCTTATGTGTTGAAGCAGATGAGAGAAAAACAAATGCGGATTAACCGTAGAATTGAAGTTTAAGAAAATTAAGAGGACAGACAGCCCCCTTTTTATTAAGTCTGTTCAAGAAAGGTTTTAGTGTGAATAGTGTCATGCGCAATGGCTTGGTATGGGTTATCCTTATCATCTTGATGATATCGCTTTTTAATGTTTTTCAGGGTTCACGAGAGCCGGAAACCATCCCCTATAGTGATTTTTTAGAACGGGTTGAAAGTCAAACAGTTCAAAAGGTCTTAATCGCGGGTGACGAGCTTACTGGTGAAGGCAAGAACGGTGAGAAGTTCAAAAGTTATATGCCCGATGATGATTTGTTAGTGGAGCGCTTGCGCGCTTCCGGCGTTGTCATTGAAGCTAAGGCGAGAGAGGGTAACCTTCTTCTTAATATCTTGTTCAATTGGTTTCCAATGTTGTTACTGATTGCCGTATGGATTTATTTCATGCGTCAAATGCAAGGCGGCGGCAAGGGCGGCGGTGCCATGGGTTTTGGCAAATCACGCGCGAAATTGTTAACCGAGGCCCATGGCCGAGTAACATTTGAGGATGTTGCAGGAATTGAGGAGGCCAAGGAAGAGCTGGAAGAAATTGTTGAATTTCTAAAAGACCCCGGTAAGTTCACAAAACTTGGCGGCAAAATCCCTAAAGGGGCACTGCTTGTTGGCTCACCGGGTACCGGTAAAACCTTGTTAGCCCGCGCCATTGCGGGTGAGGCTAATGTACCATTTTTCACCATTTCAGGGTCAGACTTTGTTGAAATGTTTGTCGGTGTTGGCGCTAGCCGGGTCCGCGACATGTTCGAACAAGCCAAGAAAAATGCCCCTTGTATTATCTTTATCGATGAAATTGACGCGGTGGGTCGCCATAGAGGCGCAGGCCTCGGCGGCGGTAATGACGAGCGGGAGCAGACACTGAATCAGTTGCTTGTTGAAATGGATGGTTTTGAAGCTAACGATGGTATTATTATCATTGCTGCGACTAACCGACCTGATGTGTTGGACCCAGCCTTGTTGCGTCCGGGTCGTTTTGACCGTCAGGTAACGGTGCCGCTGCCTGATATCGAAGGCCGCGAGAAAATTCTGGAAGTGCATATGCGCAAAGTGCCGCTGGCACCTGATGTGGAAGCCCGCACCATTGCTCGTGGTACGCCCGGATTTTCTGGAGCTGATCTGGCTAATCTGGTCAACGAATCCGCGCTTTTGGCTGCCCGCCGCAATAAAAAGCTGGTTTCCATGGCGGAATTCGAAAATGCCAAAGACAAAATTTTGATGGGCAGCGAACGAAAATCCATGGTGATGTCGGATGAGGAAAAAACTAACACCGCCTACCACGAAGCAGGCCACGCTTTGCTAACAGTTCATGCAAAGCATTTGGATCCCATTCATAAAGCAACGATCATACCGCGTGGCCGTGCCCTTGGTATGGTGATGAGCCTGCCGGAACGCGATGTATATTCCATGTCTCGTATTAAAATGCATGAGCAGCTCGCAATGATGATGGGAGGCAGGGTGGCTGAAGAGGTTTGCTTTGGCTATGATGCTGTTACTAGTGGTGCCTCTAGCGATATTCAATCTGCAACCAATTTGGCCCGTAAAATGGTGACCCAGTGGGGCATGTCGGACAAATTAGGTCCGCTACAATATACAGCGAATGAGCAAGAGGTGTTTCTTGGCCATTCGGTTGCGCAGCAAAAGAATGTTGCGGACAGCACTGCTTTGCTCATCGACGAAGAAGTTCGGCGTTTTGTGGACGATTCTTACGAAAAAGCCACGAAGATTATAACCGATAACCGTGATCAGCTGAATATTATTGGTGAAGCGCTATTGGAGTATGAAACCTTGAGCGGTGATGAGATCACGGCGCTGTTGAAGGGTGAAAAAATCCGTGTTGAGCCGAAAAAAGGTGGCGGCAAACCACCATCGGCGGCCATTCCGGTGACGACATCGGTGCCAACCGGCGGCGCGGGCACAGTGCCGCCCATAGACGGTGAACCGCAGCCTGAAGGCTAAGTTATATGCAAGAGTTTAATCTCAATTATGCTGAGGGGGACAAGATTTATCTCGTCCCCCTTGGTGTGTGCTTTGGCGGGCTTTCGGGATTGCGTCTTGGCGGTTCGGCACTACGCTTTACGGCAGTTCAGGTTGTCATTCGCAGAGACGGCATCCGAATTTTTGATCAAACCCTCAGCTATAACCAAATGGATGCATTTAGGGATAGTGTTGAGGGTGAAATTGCGGCGGCACTGGACACCGCGCTTGAAAGGCTTTCTCGGCCAAGGCCACCCCTTACTTTACCGAACAGAGAAACACCGCTAGCTTTTACCCGTCCGCTTGTTATGGGGGTGCTAAATGTTACACCCGATAGTTTTTCTGATGGTGGGGATTTTGTTGATGTGGATAAGGCCGTACAGCATGCAAGGGCAATGCGGGCGGCGGGTGCTGATATCATTGATATTGGCGGAGAAAGTACGCGCCCCGGGGCTAAACCACTGTGGGAAGGTGATGAAGCCGAGCGAATTTTACCCGTAATTACGGCTTTGAAGGACGATGATATCCCGATCAGTATTGATAGCCGCCATTCGACCGTGATGGAAATTGCGCTGAACGCGGGCGCGGCCATCATTAACGACGTGTCGGCCTTAAGTTATGATGGTTTGTCGATGAGTGTGGCAACAAAAAGCAATGCCCCAGTTATCTTGATGCATGCAAAGGGGACCCCACAAAACATGCAGGACAACCCAAGCTACAGTGATGTTTTGTTCGATATTTATGATTATTTGGGCGCTCGCATTCAAGTCTGTGAGGAAGCGGGTATTGACCGCTCTAGGCTGATTGTTGACCCAGGTATTGGCTTTGGTAAGGGCGTTTTGCAGGATAATTTAACCTTAATTAACGGCATTGCACTTTTGCATACGCTGGGTGTGCCGGTTATGTTTGGCGCTTCCCGCAAGCGCTTCATTGGTGCCATTACGGGTGCGGAAAATGCCAAAGACCGCATGCCAGGCTCACTAACTGCTGCTATAAATGCTGTATCCCACGGGGTGCAGATTGTGCGGGTGCATGATGTGGCTGAAACGGTGCAAGCAGTTCGGCTTCAGCAGGCCTTAATTGACGCGGGTGCCATGGCTGCGCTGCCGCCAGCATAAGCATCTGTGGTGGCATTATAGCTTATTAAAAAATTAAAACTTCCAACCGGCATTGCTTTCTGAATATAGTTAACGGTAAATAACTATCTAATCGGGGATTGGTCGATGGAACGTAAATATTTTGGTACCGACGGCATTCGTGGCTTAGTCAATAGCGGCAATATGACGCCTGATGTGGCAATGAAAATTGGCCTTGCCGCAGGGGCATATTTTACCCGGGGTGACCATGTGCACCGGGTTGTCGTTGGTAAAGACACCCGCCGTTCGGGTTATATGTTTGAAGCGGCTTTGACCGCTGGTTTTGTGGCCTCTGGCATGGATGTTATGCTTGTTGGACCCATGCCAACACCTGCGATTGCGATGTTAGTGAAGTCTTTGCGGGCGGATATCGGCGTGATGATATCGGCGTCGCATAATCCTTTTTATGACAATGGCATCAAGTTTTTTGGCCCCGATGGCTTCAAGCTGTCAGATGCCTGTGAAATATCCATTGAAAATATGATGGATGGTGACCTTTCCCATTGTTGGGCTGATGCAGACAAGACCGGCGAGCGGAAATTGTTGGAAGATGCCAAGGGGCGATATATCGAATTTGCTAAAGCTACGGTGCCCGCAGGCTTGACCCTTGATGGTTTAAAGATCGTGATCGACTGCGCTAACGGTGCGGCTTACCGGGTTGCGCCAACCGTTTTGTGGGAACTAGGGGCAGAGGTCATTAGTATTGGCACGAACCCCAATGGCTATAACATTAATGATGGCTGCGGCTCAACGGCGCCGGAGGCCATGTGTGCACGGGTTATCGCGGAAGGTGCTCATATCGGTATTGCGCTTGACGGCGATGCGGACCGGCTCATTTTATGCGATGAAAAAGGTAAAATTATCGATGGCGACCAGATTATGGCGCTGATAACCCGCAGTTGGCACCGCCGAGGTTTGCTCAAGGGTGGTGGTTTGGTGGCTACCGTAATGTCCAATATGGGATTAGAGCGTGTGCTGAAACAAGACGGCTTGACCCTAGAGCGCACCCAAGTGGGTGACCGCCATGTGGTTAAGCGCATGCGGGAGGGTGGCTTTAATGTCGGCGGCGAGCAGAGCGGCCATGTGGTTTTGACCGATTATGCCACAACGGGTGATGGTTTGATCTCTGGTCTACAGGTTCTGGTGGAGCTGATAAATTCGGGCCTAACAACTTCTAAGGCCTGCGCGCAGTTTGATAAAATGCCACAAATATTGAAAAATGCCCGCTTCAGCGCAGCTGACCCTATGAATGATGCTGCGGTCCAAAAGGCACTGGCCGCAGGGGAAGAAAGCTTGAAAGATACGGGCCGGATTTTGGTGCGTAAATCGGGCACGGAACCGGTAATTAGGGTGATGGCGGAAGGCGAAGATTTGGCTCAGATAGAAAGTGTTGTCGATGCCATTAAAGAAGCGATAGAAAGTGCCGCTTAAGGACAGGTTTCCTTCATGACCAAGCGCAACCAAGCCCGAGTTTTGATCATTGCAGGCTCCGACAGTGGCGGCGGCGCAGGCATTCAAGCCGACATTAAAACGGTGACCTCGCTCGGAGGTTATGCGGCAACGGCCATTACGGCTGTCACGGCCCAAAACTCGCTTGGTGTACAGGCTATTCATTCTTTGCCCGTTGATTTAATCCGCGAGCAAATTATATCGGTGTTAGACGATATAGGGGCCGATGTTATCAAAACAGGCATGCTCTTCTCCTCAGAGGTTACCAATATGGTTGCTGCCCTGATGGATGAAAGAGGGATTAATGAGCCTGTTATTATTGACCCAGTGATGGTGGCGACAAGTGGTGATAGTTTGGCGGCGACTAACTTGGCCGAAAGTATCATAGAAAATTTAGTGCCCCGTGCCACGCTGATCACACCAAACCTTAGCGAAGCCGAGGCTCTAACCGGGCTAGAGGTTGTTGATCTTGATGGCATGCGAAGAGCGGCTGAAAAATTAATGGCCATGGGCGCGGGTGCAGTTTTGGTAAAGGGCGGGCATTTAAAACACGACACTTTACATGACTTTTACCTAGGAGATAATTTCGAGCATGTATTTACTAGTAAACGCATCGATAGCCGCAATACTCACGGCACGGGCTGCACTTTGGCCAGCGCCATTGCTTGTGGATTGGCGCAAGGGCAAACAATGATAAAAAGCATCGAACAGGCCCGTGAATATGTCATCGAGGCTATTAAACAGGCACCAAATTTGGGCCAAGGCGACGGCCCCATGGGGCATGGCTTTCGGCGTTAAAATCTAGGCCGGTCAGATTTCGGTTTTTTATCCTTTCGGCCAACCCCGGCTCGGCGATCAGCCCGCATCTTTTCCCGCACCCAATTTTCAAGCTCAGCGCGCTCAATGGTGCAATTGCCGTTATCATCTAAACGGCCAAAGTCGCTATTGTTCACCCGGGCAAATTCTGGGCGAGAGATTAGATTGTCGCCGGAGCGGTCAACGACATCAAACTGAACGATCTGGAAAGTAACATCTGCCCATGCAGCAGAAGCAAATTCATCTTGGTCTAAAAAATCGTCACGATTTATATCAAGTCCATTGAAGATACCTGTTCGCCAAAGGCCAAGGTCATGGCAATCTGCGGTACCATCCTTGTCGATATCCCATTTTTTTAAAGCTGTAGTATAGGCTTGGTCGAGCACTTCTGGTTTTAGCGGTGGGGGGCCTTGTGGGCGGCTACAAGCAGGCAGAAGCAGTATAATCGCTAAAATTAATAACCGCATTTGATCATTCCTTCTTGCCTGTTTGGCATACGGGCTTAAAACTAATCTGTGTCGTCATTATGATCTTGCGCATATTCGGCCTTTTCGCAAGAGAGACTTTTAACAAAGGCTAAAAAGAGAGGCAGCGAATGAAACTGTTTGTGCGGGATCAGGGTAGTGGAACCCCGTTGGTTTTGTTGCATGGGCTTTTTGGCTCGGTTGATAATTTGGGCATGCTTGCGCGTGGGTTGGAGGGTGATTTTAGGATTATTTCGCTTGATCTGAGAAATCATGGACGTAGCGACCACGCAGATAGCATGACATACCCATCCATGGCGGCGGATGTTTTGGAAACGCTCGACAGTATGGGTGTGCAGCAAGCGCATTTTTATGGTCATTCCATGGGCGGTAAAACCGTGATGCAAATTGCGCTGACAGCGCCGGAGCGCGTGACCAGCTTGATGGTCGGCGATATTGCACCAGTGTTATACGAAGGCCATCACCGCAAAATTCTGGAAGGTATGCAAGCGGTGGCGGATGTCGCGCCAGGCAGCCGTAAGGCCGCCAGTGAAATTTTAAGTGCTTATGAGGATGAACCCGCTGTTTTATCTTTTCTGCTGACTAATTGGCGGCGGCAGGCGGATGGCAGTTACGATTGGCGGGTGAATTTGCCAGTAATAGTAGGCGGTTATGATAATATCGCGGCACCTGTAACCGGCACACCCTATCAGGGTAGGACTTTGTTTCTTAAAGGTGGTCTGTCTGATTATATTTCTGCTAATTACCGCGATGCTATTTTAGCGCTTTTCCCCAAAGCTTCTGTGCGCATTATCGAAGGTGGCGGCCATTGGTTCCACGCTGATAAAACCGAGATGACACTCAGAATTATGCGACGTTTTCTTGGTGGCGACTAGATGCCTCTTGACAGTCAGGTAAAAATACATATTTTCTCTCCTTGGGTACATCTCACCAAACCGAGATGCTGTCGTCTGTAAGGTCGGCGTAATATTATTGGGCCACACCTTCCCAACGAGGTGCGTCTGTCTGCAAGGTCAGGAAGGAAAATATGATGAATATAACTGGGATTCCCACGCGGAAACCTTTGCGGCCTGAATTCTCGTCAGGTCCCTGCGCGAAACGTCCGGGATGGACAATAAATGCGCTAAATGATGCCCTAATCGGGCGCTCTCACCGTTCAAAACCCGGCAAGGCCAAGCTTAAGCTTGCCATTGATGCTACCCGTGAGGTTTTGAATGTGCCGGATGATTACCGCATTGGCATTGTGCCCGCATCTGACACAGGTGCGGTGGAAATGGCACTATGGTCGCTGCTTGGTGCGCGCGGCGTGGATATGCTGGCGTGGGAAAGCTTCGGTAAAGGTTGGGTCACTGATGTGGTCAAGCAACTGAAGCTGGACGGCGTTACGGAGCGCAGCGCTGATTATGGTCATTTGCCTGATTTAACGTCAGTGAATTTTGACAATGATGTGGTTTTTACTTGGAATGGCACCACGTCTGGTGTGCGGGTGCCAAATGGTGATTGGATCGCTGATGACCGCGCTGGCCTGACCATTTGTGATGCTACTAGCGCCGCATTCGCCACCGACCTGCCGTGGGATAAGTTGGACGTTACTACCTTTAGCTGGCAAAAAGTGTTGGGCGGCGAGGGCGCACACGGCGTCATTATCCTGTCCCCGCGAGCGGTTGAACGATTGGAAAATTATGTGCCGCCGTGGCCATTACCTAAGATTTTCCGCTTAACCAAAGGCGGCAAGCTGATCGAGGGCATTTTTACCGGTGCGACTATCAATACCCCCTCTATGGTGGCGGTTGAAGATTATCTTGATGCGCTTAACTGGGCAAAGTCCATCGGTGGATTATCGGCTTTGATCAGTCGAGCCGATGCAAATGCCGCAGCTATCGCCAATTGGGTGGGTCAATCTGCGTGGGCTGACTTTTTGCCCGTTGTCGCTGAGACACGTTCGAATACTTCGGTATGTTTGACCATCAATGACCTAGATTTGGACGGATTGAGTGACGCTGACAAAGTCGCTCTGCCCAAAAAGCTGGCCGCATTGTTGGACGCTGAGGGTGTGGCTTACGACATTGGTGGCTACCGCGACGCACCGGCTGGCCTGCGCATTTGGTGCGGTGCCACGGTTGAAACTGCCGACATTGAAGCTTTATTGCCGTGGCTCAATTGGGCTTACGGCGAAGTTAAAAACACATATATTTCACAAAGTTAATGGTTAGCCAATATGCGCTAGCCTTCAAATTCACCCGCTTACCAGATGTGACTGCGGCGTGACAGACAAGGATTTTTAAAATGCCAAAAGTACTTATTTCCGACAAAATGAGCCCGCTTGCTAAAAAAGTGTTCGAGCAACGGGGCATAACTGTAGATGTAATCACGGGCCTTGATAAAGAGGGCCTTATCAAAATCATCGGTAAATATGATGGTCTTGCGGTGCGCTCATCAACCAAAGTTACGCCCAATATTTTGAAAGCGGCGAAGAAGCTTAAAGTGATAGGGCGCGCCGGTATTGGGGTCGATAATATTGATCTTGAAGCGGCAACCGTCCACGGGGTTTGTGTTATGAACACGCCCTTCGGTAATAGCATAACGACAGCAGAACATGCGGTGGCAATGTTGATGGGTTTGGCGCGTCAAATTCCACAAGCCAATGCATCGACGCATGCGGGCAAGTGGGAAAAGTCTAAATATATGGGGACCGAAATTACCGGTAAAACCTTGGGCGTTATCGGCTGCGGTAATATCGGTGCCATCGTCTGCGAGCGTGCAATTGGCCTCAAGATGAAAGTGATTGGCTTTGATCCCTTCCTAAGTCCTGAGCGGGCTGCGCAGCTTGGTGTTCAAAAAGTAGAACTTGACGACCTGCTAGAGCGCTCTGACTTTATTAGTTTGCACACGCCGCTCACCGACCAAACGCGGGGCATTATTGATGTATCAGCTATTGAGAAAATGCGCGATGGTGTGCGCATCATCAATTGTGCCCGTGGTGGCCTTGTGGATGAAGAAGCCTTAAAAGCCGCGCTTGATAGTGGTAAGGTGGCAGGCGCCGCCATGGATGTATTTACCGAAGAACCTGCCAAAGAGAATATATTATTTGGTCATGATAATGTTATTTGTACGCCGCATTTGGGGGCTTCAACCAATGAAGCACAGGTCAATGTGGCGGTTCAAGTGGCCGAACAAATGGCGGACTTTTTATTAACCGGCGGCGTGTCAAACGCTATTAACATGCCTTCACTTACCGCCGAGGAAGCGCCAAAACTGCAGCCCTATATGAAGCTTGCCAAAGAGATAGGTGGTTTTGCGGGTCAATTGACCGAAAGCGGCATCAAGAAAATTATCATTGAATATGAAGGCCATGTGGCAAGCCTAAACACCAAACCTTTGACCGCTGTTGTGGTGGAAGGGTTGCTCGCGCCCTTGATGGCCAGTGTGAATATGGTTAATGCACCGGTGATTGCCAAAGAACGTAATATTGAAATTACCGAAGTCATCCATGACAGAGAAGGGGACTATCACACCCTGATAAAGTTAACGTTGCAGACTGAAAAGCAAGACCGGTCAGTCTCGGGCACATTATTTGCCAACCGTGCGCCGCGAATTGTTGAAATTTCTGGCGTTAATTTGGAAGCTGAACTATCAGAGAATATGCTGTATGTGGTCAATGAAGACAAACCCGGATTTATTGGCGCGCTTGGTTCTCTACTTGGTTATAATGGGGTGAATGTGGCAACCTTTGCCCTTGGCCGTAGAGAAGGCTTGAATGAGGCTGTGGCTTTGGTTGCCGTTGACCAGAAGGTGCCTCAAATTGTCCTTGATCAAGTAGCAGCATTAGCGCATGTGTTGCAGGCAAAACGCTTAAGCTTTTAGGGATGGAATAAAGTTATGACGACGGGTATGGATAAACAATCAGGTGCACCGCCGGGCGATAAGGCATTGCTGCCGAGTGGGCTTAGGGATCAGCTCGCACCCTTTGCTGAGTTTGAAGCTGAGACGGTTTCAAAGCTTATGGCGGCCTTCGCACGCTTTGGTTATGACCGCGTTACGCCGCCGTTAATGGAGTTTGAAGAAACTTTATTAAGCGGCACGGGTAAACAGAATAGCCCCAAAATGTTCCGGGTTATGGACCCAGATACGCAGCGGGTGCTGGGCTTGCGTAGTGATATGACAGTACAAATTGCCCGTATGGCAGCCACGCGCATGCAGGATATTGCAAGACCCCTTAGGTTATCTTATGCAGGGAATGTGGTGCGGGTGCGGGGCTCGCAGGTGCGGCCAACTCGGCAGTTCATTCAGGCAGGCGTTGAAATTATTGGCTGTGATAGCTTGGCCGCTGAGCTGGAAGTGATTTGTCTAGCGGTCGAGGCACTGGTTGATGCGGGAGTTGTTGACTTAACCTTGGATCTGACAGTGGCACCGCTTGCGGGCATGGTTGCTGATAGTCTCGGGTTGGATGCCGCGCAACGGGAAATCGCTAAGAAAGCACTTGATGCTAAAGATGTTGGAGCGCTGGATGTTTTCGGTGGCACTGCGAAAGAAATTCTAACTGCAATTTTGCTAGCGACAGGCATAGCCGGGGCCGCAATGGAAAAGTTAGAGATGCTTTCCCTTTCGGGTGCTGCCGGTCAACTTGTGGCTCGCTTGGGCATGATGGTGGATGCACTTTCAACGTGTTTGCCAAAGGTAAAGGTCACCATCGACCCTGGGGAAAGCCATGGATTCGAATATAAAAGCGGTATTGGATTTGCCGTTTTCGCCCCGGGTGTGCGCGGTGAGCTTGGTCGCGGTGGACGCTATATGGCACGAGGTAATGATGGTGGAGAAGAGCCCGCAGCTGGTTTTTCGATCTATTTGGATAGTATTATTAGAGCGCTGCCCATCCCATCCATGCCGATGAAAATATTTTTACCCTTTGATGTCTCACATCAGATGAGTGAAAAATTGAGAAAGAAGGGCTACCGTACCGTTCAGGCCTTGACAGAGGTGGTCGATTGCCGCCATGAAGCACAGCGGCTACACTGTAGTCATTGGTTCAATAGTGATAAGGTTGAACCGGTTTAATTTTCAGTATGATTTCCATAAGAAAGATATCAGTTCATGGGTAATGTAGTTGTCGTTGGTTCGCAGTGGGGTGACGAGGGAAAAGGTAAGATTGTTGACTGGCTTTCTGAGCGCGCTGATGTAGTGGTGCGTTTTCAAGGCGGTCATAATGCTGGTCATACACTTGTTATTGACGGTGCTGTTTATAAATTATCCTTGCTGCCTTCGGGTATCGTGCGGGGCGGCAAGCTTTCTGTTATTGGTAACGGCGTTGTGGTAGACCCATGGGCATTGCTGAGCGAGATGGAAAAGCTTAAGCGCCAAGGGGTGGAGATAAACCCTGACACCCTGCAAATTGCAGCCAATGCATCCTTGATTTTACCTTTTCACGGCGAACTAGATGCTTTGAGGGAAGATGCGCGTGGTGGCATTAAAATTGGCACGACCCGTCGTGGTATTGGTCCGGCTTATGAAGACAAAGTTGGTCGCAGGGCGCTGCGCATGTGTGACTTAAAGTCCCGTGCAATTGTTGAAGCTCGATTGGAAAGTTTAGCGGCGCACCATAATGCCCTTCGTCGCGGGCTTGGTCATGCTGAAATTGACGTAGCTGACATTGCTAACAAATTGATGGAGCTTGCTCCAAAGATATTGCCCTTTGTTACCCACACATGGCGTACACTTGACCAAGCCCAAACAGCAGGTAAGCGGATATTGTTTGAAGGGGCGCAAGGGGGACTGCTTGATATTGATCATGGTACATATCCCTTTGTGACCAGTTCCAATACTATTTCTGGCCAAGCTTCAGCGGGTAGCGGCATGGGTCCATCTTCACTGGACTATGTGCTTGGCATAACTAAGGCCTATACCACCCGGGTCGGTGAGGGGCCTTTCCCCTCAGAACTTTCGGATGAAGTCGGTCAGCATTTGGGTGAAAAAGGCCATGAGTTTGGCACTGTCACGGGCCGGTCGCGGCGTTGTGGCTGGTTTGATGCCGTTTTGGTGCGTCAAATGGTGAAAGTGAGTGGCATTACGGGCATTGCTTTGACCAAATTAGATGTTCTTGATGGGCTTGATGAATTGAAGATATGTGTGGGTTACACTTTGAACGGTGAAGCGCTGGACTATTTGCCTTATGGCATGGAAGATCAAGCGGGTGTTGAGCCCGTTTACGAGATATTAGAAGGTTGGCAAGACACAACGTTCGGCGCGCGCAGTTGGGCCGATTTGCCGGCAACAGCAATTAAATATGTCAGACGCATCGAAGAATTAATTGGCACTCCGGTGGCTTTGCTTTCAACAAGTCCAGAGCGTGATGACACTATCCTTGTGCGAGACCCATTTGTGAAATAAATTTCTAATATATGAATTTTTTTTGATGTTCAAATAGTTGCTAAGTTGTGAGAGGTCGATTTTTCTGGTTTAAAATGCAGATGTTATATATGTTTACAGCGTTCGAATGATTGCAAAAAGGCGATTTGGAAGTGGCTGAAAATATAGCAAAATCAGCATTTAACACTCGATACTCACTTGATCAAGCGACGCCCCTGCCGGAATTTGATACCGCTGGTGGTTGTGCTTTCAAGGTCGTTGACGCACATGCGAAAGACAGCGCACTTTATGGTTTGGTCCAAAAGCCAGAAGTTCCTATCCGCAATAGTTTATATAAATCGCTAGTCGAAAAGCCCATCAGAAACATCATTTCACCTATTGACCGAGGCATCATGACTATGCCTGAGGGCCAGCGGCTGGTAACGGTTTTTGAAAGGCCTACAGGTGGCGTGTTCTTTGGCCCAGATGGCGTAAATCCACTGGTGAATGTTGGCAGATTGCGGACCAATATTCTTACTTCAGCTTTAGGTGGGTTGGCCGAACTACATTCACGCAATCACACCCATCGCCTTATAAGACCGAGTAGTGTTTTTTTTGCATCGCCCGGTAGTGATGAAATTATTTTAGGCGAGTGTATAACAGCTCCACCAGGTTCCGGGCAGAGTTTGCGAGGGGAAGCCATGGAATGTGTATTTGCTGATGATATCACACGCGGCAATGCAACTGAGGAAGCTGATATTTATCAACTGGGTTTTGTTTTGATAAGTGGTTTTTTCGGTGAAAATTTGGACGTTAGTTTGGACCGAGACGCCATTCTCGCAGGGCGCGTTAATCAAAGCTCTTTTTGGGCACTTTCTGGGGGGCAAGATGTGCCCGGTGCGCTTGGCAAAGTGTTGCAAGGCATGCTGGTTGATGAGCCAAGCGAGCGTTGGAACCTCGCCGATATTCTTGATTGGTTGGAAGGCTCAACAAGTCAACGTCGCACGGGTCTTGTCAATAGAAGCTTATCAAAACCCACTCATTTTATGGGAGTAGCCTATATTGACCGACGACTTTTGGCCGAAGCCTTTGCCCTTAATGTGAGTGAAGCTGCTCGATATTTGAAAGAGAAAAAATTTGGCCAATGGGTGCAAAGTAATTTACGGGATGAAGTTCTTGATGACCGAATGGAGAAAGCTTTAGGCATTCTTGGTGCAGATAATTTAGGAGTAAGCAGTGTCTCTGATGACCAATTAATAGCACGTATTTGTATGTTTCTCCATCCTGATGGCCCAATACGCTTTAAGGGTTATTCTATAATGCCGGATTCCATTTCAGCTTTCGTGGCATCAGCCTTTGCATCGGGTAGTGGGGACAATATCCAAGCGGTTCATGAGTTGATACGCCCTGATTTGTTAAGTGCTTTGGTCGAAATTTCCGATAAAAATAATCCGGCCTTGACAAAAGCTGTTCAAAATTTGAGCAAGGAAATGGCGTTGATAAAAGATAGAACGTTAGGAAAAGGGGCAGAGCGGGTTCTCTATAGTTTAAATCCCCAAATTCCGTGTATGTCGAGCAAGTTTAATGGCCAATGGATTGGTTCTTTGAAGCAATTGGTGCATGGTTTTGATCGTGAGGCACCAAATGGACGCCTAGCTAGCCTCATAACCGACCGACATATCGCCGCCTTTTGTGCCGTGCATGCGGGTGATATGGATAAAGATTTTTATCTATTGTCTCATACCCAAAAAGATCCGGTGCGCTTTAGCTTCCAGATGGCGCAATTTTTTGGCGTGTTACAAAACCGAACAAAAATTCCTGCCTTGCCTAAACTGACAAGTGCATTGGTAGAATCTATGAAGCCAGCTCTTAAGCTCTTGAAGAAAGTCAGCAGACGGGAAAAAATCACCAAGCTATTGGATAGTGTTAAAAAAGACGGCAATATTGCAAAGCTGACATCGGTGGTGGATTTGGTCGAAATTCAACAACAAGATGCACGAGAGTTCTCAGCTGCAAGGAGGCAAATTCAATTGTTGGAAAAGGAACGAGAGAGCTTAGGCCGAAAAATAACTCACAGGCACCCAGCAGCATTATTAAAAGGCTATCAGCTTAGTGCCATATTCGCGGCTTCAATATGTTTGCTGAGCCTCGCAATGATTGTGATATAGGCAGATATTATGGCAAAAAAACCTAAAATCTCAACATCAAAACCAGACAAGAAGAAGGTTAAAAAACCTGCTGGAATAGGCCTGTTTTATATTTTAAGCCTGTTCATTATCGCAGGCTTCTTTAGCGTTGGAAGCGCTGTTGCCCTAGCGCTTGGTATGATGCCCACCTATGTGTTGTTTGCTCAAAAGAAAACACCCCTATCACGCATGAGATCACAAGTTGTTGGGCTTTCCAATCTTGCGGGTGTTTTACCTTTTGTCGAGCGCTTGTGGGATGGGCAAAATATTTCAATGGAGCTTGGCTCCCCTCTACCATGGGTTATTATGTATGGTGCAGCAGCGTTAGGTTATGTGCTGTTATATGTAGGCCCAATGATGGCGGCAATCTCGCTGCAGGTAATGGCGGGTGAACGCATTAAAAAAATTGCAAGGCACAGGCAAAAGCTCATTGATGAATGGGGGCCAGAGGTAGCCTTTAGAGAAGCAAAAAGCACGGAAAGTCCAAAGAGCTAATAATCATTCTATAATCAGATTTTTTTAATTTTGTGCTGTACCTGTGTTGTTCGCGGCATTGGTTTGTATAGCTTTTTGAACTTTTTCAAAGGCTCTAACTTCAATCTGGCGCACTCTTTCACGGGAAACGCCGTATATCGTTGAAAGTTCTTCTAACGTTATGGCGGGCTCGCTTAAGCGACGTTTGGTCAATATGTCTTGCTCGCGCTCATTAAGGTCTTTCATGGCGTCAACGAGCATTTCATGGCGCTGAGAATATTCTTCTTTTTCAGCTGCCACCTCTTCTTGATCCGGTGTGTCATCAACCAACCAATCTTGCCATTCGCCGCCACCTTCCTGCTTCACGGGGGCGTTTAAGCTGCTGTCACCACCTGTCATGCGACGGTTCATCGAAACTACGTCTTTTTCAGGCACTTTTAAGGTGGTGGCAATCTTTTCAACATTATCAGGGTGCAGGTCCCCTTCTTCGATCGCTTGAATCTGGCCTTTAAGTCGACGCAAATTGAAAAATAATTTTTTCTGCGCGGCGGTCGTACCAATTTTCACGAGGGACCAACTACGCAAGATATATTCTTGGATAGATGCCCTAATCCACCACATGGCATAGGTGGCAAGGCGAAAGCCTTTATCGGGGTCAAATTTCTTCACAGCCTGCATCATGCCCACATTGCCTTCAGATATAAGGTCCGCCACTGGCAGGCCGTAACCGCGGTAACCCATGGCAATCTTGGCTACAAGTCGCAGGTGGCTCGTCACCATTTTATGGGCGGCGTTACTGTCGGATTTTTCAATCCACGCCTTAGCTAACATAAATTCGTCATCAGCCTCCAACATTGGGAAGCGGCGAATTTCTTGTAAATAACGGCTTAAGCTGCCATCAGGGGATGGTGCGAGGCTCGTTGAGCGTAAATTACTAAGCGGTTTTGAACTCTTGTCACTATCAGTCATGGTTATCCTACCCCCATCATTATCACTAAGCCCTTGTTTTTGGGCTATTTAAACATCATGGCTGCTGCAACCCGCCTTCAGCGCGTCAAGCAACGATTGCATATCATGTGGTAACGCGCATTCAAATTTAAAGGGTTTAGCCGAAATTGGATGAAAAAAACCTAAGGTGCGGGCATGCAAGGCTTGGCGTTTAAAGCTTTGAACGGCGGCGCGAGCCTTGGTGCCAACAGCTGACGGAAGACGCCCGGGGTTGCCGTAAATCGGGTCGCCAATAAGCGGGTTGCTGAGCGATGCCATATGGACCCTAACTTGGTGTGTGCGGCCAGTTTCTAACTGGCACTCAATAAGGCTGGCGACAGCGTGGCCGCTGCTATAAAAACATTGCTGGGACCTATAATGGGTTACAGCCCATTTGCCGCCTTTATCGGTAATGGCCATTTTTTTGCGGTCCTTGGGATGGCGGGCAAGCGCCCCTTCAATGCGGCCATCAGGCGGGCTCGGCAAGCCCCGGCAAACGGCGCTATAAAGGCGCTCCACCGAATGATCCGCGAATTGTTCCGAGAGTTTAATGTGGGCCTTGTCATGCTTTGCGACCACTAAAAGGCCGCTTGTGTCCTTGTCAATACGGTGGACAATACCGGGCCGCTTTATGCCGCCGATGCCGGAGAGCGACCCTGCACAGTGGTGCAGCAGGGCATTGACTAAGGTGCCATTTGGGCTACCTGCTGCAGGATGTACAACCATGCCAGCCACTTTGTTGACAACAACCAGATCATCATCTTCAAAAATAATATCTAACGGAATGTCCTCTGCGACTGGGTCAGCATCTTCAGCTTCGGGGATGGTAAGACTGTATATTTCGCCCATTTTGACCGGTACGGACGCGGAATTTATCGGCTGGTGATTTTCGCCTATATGCCTTAAAACTTGACCTGCCTTGATCAGGGCCTTAAGGCGGGAACGGGAAATGTCTGGCAAAGCGCTAGCCAAGAACCGATCTAACCGGGTACCGCTTTGTGCATCCGCTACTGTTATTTCAAACTTGCTATCCATGGAGGGTTTTATGACCGACAAACAGGCAAATGTCACGCAGGATGATACATCAGGTGATGATGCCCCTGTGTCTGATAACAAGGTGTTGAAAGTGATTGTGATCGTGCTTGGCATCGCCATCATTGGTATGGTTGTTTTGATAGTAGGTAGGATAATTGATAAATTATCATCGGATGGCACTGAGAAAAGTGAAATAGCTCAGACGGTTCAACCGTTAAAAGCGGGTGGCAAGCTATTGACGGGAAGTGGCAACGAAATTGTCATTAATCGACCAGAAGGCAGTGAACTTGTGCGTATTGATGTTAGCGGCGCTATTATCAGCGCTCATTTTATTTTGGCTGATGGAAGCGATGCAGTGGTTTTGGTAAACGGAACTACAGGTGCTGTTATTCGCTGGATAAAAGTACCTGCCAGTTAATCAGGCTTTCTGCCCGCCGCCATCCAGCGCAATAGTTTATAGGCAGGAAAAATCCATATGATTCCCATGATCAGATAAAAGGGTGTTTGCAGCCATAGTGACCAATCGGTCATATAACTGCCGATGCCTGTGACCAGTAATGCATAAAGCCCAAGCCCAATAAGCAACATGAAAGTGCCGGTTAAATTGCGAATATTGGGCTTGCTAACCTCGGGATAATTACCGCGCATGAAGCTTGGTCCTTTAATTCATTTTACCACCACACAATGGCCTTTCTAGCCTTTTCCCACAAGGATAAAGTCGCTAAGCTGGTCTTTAGCGTAATGGTGATGGAAAGGGCTATTATCTCTATGTGTGGTCGGTTTGGTCTTGCAGCGTCTATCAGTGAAATTAACCAAGTGTATGGTGTGAATGGCCGTGCCGCAATTCCACAGCGCTATAATATAGCCCCAACCCAGCCAGTGTTAACGGTTCGTTTGGATGAAAAGTGCCTGCGTGAATTGGTCGCTACCCAGTGGGGCTTGGTGCCAAGTTGGGCCAAAGAACTGCGCAAAGACAAGCCTTTGATCAATGCCCGGTCAGAAACTATCGCCGTTAAGCCTTCTTTTAAGGGCAGCTTTAAGCGCCGTAGAGCGATTGTCCCAGCTACATTCTGGTATGAATGGAAGTCGGTGAGGGGATATAAGCAGCCTTACGTTGTGGAATCCGCGGAAGGCGGCCTTTTTGGTTTTGCCGCTATTTGGGATGTGTGGAACGGCGTTGGCGGCGAAAGTTGGCTGGAAACCATGGCTATTGTAACAGCCCCAACAACAGGTGCCCTGCGACCTCTGCACCACCGCAGGCCTCTCGTTTTGGCAGCGCATGACTATGATGCATGGCTGGAACCCCATGACCCGATGCCGAAAGATTTTATTGAGAGCTTTAATTGGGTGCCTGAAAATGCTTTTCACTGGTGCCCAGTATCAAAGCGGGTCAATAATGTTGGTAATGATGACAAAAACCTCTTGGGGCCACCAGAGCAGGAACCACAAGGCAGTTTGTTTTGAACTATTTTAAGGAGAAGCCTCATGCAATTTAGATTTATTATAGCCCTGATGACCTTGGTTATTGCGGTACCGTTGGAAGCAGAGGATCTAATGCCAAAGCATATTAAAGGTGAGATGGTCGGTTATGATATTATGATCGAAGCGCCCATTGATGCTGTGTGGCAGGCTTGGACAACCCGGGAAGGCATCAAGAGCTTTTTTGCTCCCGATAGCCTGATAGAGATTAAACCCGGAGGTGCTTATGAATTTTGGT
Source organism: Alphaproteobacteria bacterium (assembly GCA_021774735.1). Taxonomy (GTDB): domain Bacteria; phylum Pseudomonadota; class Alphaproteobacteria; order Sphingomonadales; family Kordiimonadaceae; genus JAJFIS01. The sequence goes on from JAJFIS010000029.1 coordinate 134,734, forward strand.
TCTTGCCCGATGCAGCCCATAACCAACGGGGCAGTTACCAGACCCATATATTAGGCCTTACAGAGAGAAAAATGTTGCATTTCACTTGGTCAATGCCCCCTTATAAAACATCTATTAGGCCCCATAAAACATCTGTGATCCTGTATTTTGATGATATTGGAAAAGGCACTAAGTTGCGGCTGCGCCATACAGGCTGGGGTGTGGGAGATGACTGGGATGACGGATACCAATATTTTGTGAATGCATGGGCTGCTGTTCTGCCTAATTTGAAGAAAGTTTTAGAAGCGAAAAGCCCTAAATGATGGATGCTTTTGACAGTTCGGCGCATATCTATATTCATAAACGAGGGTCCCTTGGCTATTTGCTATTAAATCGGCCAAGCAAGCGCAACGCCATGACGATGCAAATGTGGCATGCACTACCCACGCTTTTAAAGCAGTTAGATAGCGAGCCAGCGGTGCGGGTGATTATTATTGCATCCAGCGATAGTGCTGCTTTTTGTTCGGGCGCTGATATTGCCACCTTTAAGGCGGTGGCGGATGACGAAGAGGCACGAGAAGCAAATCGCATGGCTATCCGAGAAGGGCAGCGGGCGCTTGCAAGGTGCGAAAAACCAACCATCGCAAAAATTTCTGGCCCCTGTATTGGGGCGGGCTGCGGCATAGCTATTCACTGTGATATGCGTTTGGCTGATAGCAGCAGCCGTTTGGGCATAACGCCCGCCAAACTTGGGCTGATCTACCCCTTGAATGACACCAAGCAATTGATGGATTTAGTTGGTGTATCAAATGCCAAGAAAATGCTGTTCACCGCCCGGGTGATGGATGCAGAAGAAGCACTGGAATTTGGCCTTATTGATTATGTGTTTGCACCAGAAGATTTGGGTGCTGAGTGTGAGAAAATAGCGCATACTATGGCGGGGCTTTCGCAGCATGCTCTGCGCGGTATGAAGAAATCCATGCGCCGAGTACTAGACGGCCAAATTGATGATGACGCTGAAACTGCACGTTGGTTCACTGATGCCCATGACCATGCAGACTATAGTGAAGGTGTTGCGGCTTTTTTTGAAAAACGAGCGGCTAAATTCACTTGGAACGGAGACTGACCTGTGCCTGCTCAATTGCCTGCGCAATGGTTACGGCTTTGCGCTCTTCCAAAGTATCAGTGATTATTTGCAGGCCTAAAGGCAGGCCGCTTATATGCATTGGCACGCTTATAGCTGGGGTTGCGGTTAAGCTGGCAAGGGCGGTGAAATGGGCCACGCTATCTAATTGCCGTGCTTCATTTTTGTGGGCTGGAAAAGGCGTGGTCGGGGTCAAAATAGCATCATGAAGGGAAAGGCTTTCACCGATGAGGTCCCCGGCACGGGCAACAGTTGAAGCTAATTTCAATTTTTCCTGATCCCTTAAACCCATGCCATATTTTAACAGCTTAACGAAACCTGGGCTAAAGCCCTCTGGGGCTGCATTGATCTGGCTGCCGTGATATTCAGCTGTTTCGGTTAAGCCGACAAGGAAAGCCGACTTGCGGGCGATGTTCATATCAAGCTCGGCCCAAGTGATATTTTTTATCTTACCGCCAAGGGATTTTATGAGTTCAAGATTTTCTGCGAAAGCCGCTAAAATTTCCGCGCTAATATTTGGTGTAGCTTCAATCAATTGCTGGGGAACGGCGAAACTCATGCCACTGATGCTGTTTGCCATCTTGGCCGGATCATAGGGAATGCTAAGAAGTGCCGCCAGAACAGCGAAGGCATCACCCGCACATCTGGCAATGGGGCCAAGCGTGTCGAGCGTAAAGCTACTGGGGACGATGCCGTCCATATTAACCAGATTTTTGGATGGTTTAAGCCCCACAACACCGCAAAAGCTGGCAGGAATGCGGATACTGCCAAGCATGTCCGTACCCAGTGCCGCCATACACATGCCGGCCGCCACAGCGCTCGCGGACCCACCAGAGCTGCCACCTGCGGAGTGACCCAAGGATGTGGGGTTTTTGATAGGGCCAGAGATGGCGCTTATGCCCGCGGCCCCCATGGCCCCTTCATCCATTGTGGTGGTACCAAGGAGGATAGCACCAGCCGCCCGCAGCCGTTTCACCGCAAAGCAATCATCTTTGGCGATAATATTTTGCCGGCCCTTGATGCCTGCGGATAATGCCATGCCGCGCATGCCCATGTTGGCCTTAACCGCAATGGGAATGCCGTCGAGCGGACCAAGGGACGCCCCGCTGATATAGCGCGCTTTGCTTTGCTCTGCAGCCAGTTGGGCTGTGGCAAAATCAGTTTCTGCAAAGGCATTAAGTGCTGCATTTTGGGCATCAATGCGCGCAATATGCTGGTCTAGGAAGGCGACAGGACATAAATCAAGTTTTTTAAATGCTCCGTGGATGCGAGCAATATCATCGGTCATTTAATATTATCCGCGTTTAATTTTTTCTTTAGCTCATCAGCTGCTGTTTGCCAAATGGGAATGCGGTTTAAGGCCGCTATATGCAGGGCAACAGTTAAGAAATTAAAGAAGCCTGATATTATTAAGGAGACCAAATTTATATAAGAATCCGGCGCGATGGCGGTTAGGACGGCGCTTACAAAGATACTGGCAAAAAAGGACAGAACCGCAAAAAGGATTAAAGCGCCACCGATGGGGCGAATAAACATTCGGGTTATCTTCAGCGTTACGGGCATTGCATGGCGACCGAGACAACTATCGCTGATGATCACAGCGTTTAAAAAAGAGGAAAAAACGATGAGGGTCGCAAATAGGACCAGAAAAACTATCAGGGCGACTAGAGATAATATAGCCGACGGCAAAATGGCACTTAAGGCCGTTATCAGCAAGATAGAGATGAAAATAACAAGGAGCCAATATAGGGTCATCATAACCTGTCTGCCAAAAACGCTAAATACGCGGGCCCAGTGAACTTTTCTGTCACGGCCAAGCGGCATGAGGTCAAAAGGTGATGTTAATCGCGCCCACGGCGTCAGCAGAATAGCATTGACAAATAATAGCGTTAAGAAGCTCAAGCTCATGGGGCCTAAGCTAGCAATTAAACTATCAGTGGCTGCTTGCTTTTGCTCTTCTGTCGCATCGCTGGGCAATGTTGTAACTACATTTAATATATCAACAAAGTCATAAAAAACTACTGCTGAGACAATGGCAGAGACGCTAGCCATCATGACTAAGACTTGCAGATTATCTTTGGCCGCCTCTATGCCTTGACGTATCAAGCGGCTGGCTGAAAGTTGCATTTGTTGTGGCTTGTTCATCGTAATCATTCTCTATAAATAGCTCTTGGTCTTAGGGCATCTATCTATTTAAGGCGAACATAGACATAACTACACCAATCGCCAAGCTCGTTAATTGTATTTATCTTGCCACATTGGGCACACCGCCTGTTGCTGCTTGCTGCGGAACACTATAAAACTGTTGATAACAGATGATTAGGAGGAATTTTGTGGGTCCCTTGAGCGGTATTAAAGTGCTTGATTTATCTCGGGTTTTGGCAGGTCCATGGGCAGGTCAGCTTTTTAGCGATCTGGGTGCTGAGGTGATTAAGGTAGAAAAGCCGGGTGAGGGGGATGATACCCGCCACTGGGGACCTCCCTTCATATCAGATGAGGCGGGCGATAAAGAGGGCGACGCCGCATATTTTTTAGCCGCAAACCGCGGTAAGCGGTCAATAGAGCTAGATATCAGCAAGCCAGAGAGCCTTGATGTCATTCACCGTTTGGTTAAGCAGAGCGATATTATCATAGAAAATTTCAAGGTTGGTGGCCTTGCCAAATACGGCCTTGATTATGCGAGCTTAGCGCAGATTAAGCCGGATGTGATTTATTGTTCCATCACCGGCTTTGGCCAAACGGGGCCCTATGCACCAAGGGCAGGTTATGATTTCATGGTCCAAGCTATGGGAGGCTTAATGTCCCTTACCGGCGAGCGGGATGGTCTTGCTGGCGGCGGCCCGCAAAAGGTTGGTATTGCCATATCTGATCTAACTACAGGCCTATATGCGACCATTGGTATTTTAGCGGCGCTCCGGCACCGGGACCAAAGCGGCGAAGGCCAGCATATCGACATGGCTTTGCTTGATGTTACCGTGGGGATGCTCGCTAATCAAAATATGAATTATCTTGTCAGTGGCGTGCCGCCGAAACGCCATGGCAACGCGCATCTTAATATTGTGCCATACCAAAGTTTTAAAACTGCTGACAGCCATATTATTCTAGCAGTAGGGAACGATAGGCAATTCGCTTCTTTTTGTCAGTTGGTATCGCGCAATGATTTGGCTGAGGATACGCGCTTTGCTGCAAACCCAAACAGGGTAATAAACCGCGATATTTTAGTGCCTATTTTGGCCGAGATACTTGAGCAACATCCGACGTCTTATTGGTTGGAAACATTAGAGCAAGTTGCGGTGCCATGCGGCCCGGTTCAGACTTTGGACGAAGTTTTTGCCGACCCGCAGGTTAAGGCACGGGGTTTAAAGATGGACCTGCCTCACGCCTCAGCCGGTTCTGTTCCGCAAGTGGCAACGCCCATTAAATTCTCTAAAACAAATATCATATACGGAAATGGCCCCCCAACGCTTGGCGAGCATAGCGCTGAAATATTAACTGAGCTTGGATATGGCGCTGAAGAAATTTCAAATATTCTGAAAGCCAATGAATAATATGCTGAAATCCATGGATTGTGATTGACCCATCAGCCGCCAATTTATAAGTTATTTCGCAGGGATGGATATGTATTTTACAGGGATATGAGGCAATATGTTTGATCGTAAGACGGTTTGGATTACAGGTGCATCGTCCGGCATTGGCGAAGCGGTAGCTGAAGAATTTGCCGCCGATGGGGCAAAGGTAATTTTGTCCGCCCGGCGTGAGCCTGAGTTGGAGCGGGTGAAAGCTGCTTTGGTCTCCAGCGGTGCGCAGGAAAAGGATATATTGGTATTAGCCTTAGATGTTACCGATGAGGATGCGATGAAAATTGCTGTTCAGCAGGTCATAGAGCATTTTGGCGCTATTGATTTTCTCTTTAATAACGCCGGTATTTCACAGCGTTCCCTGTGCATTGATACCGAGATGGCAACCTACCGGAAACTTTTTGAAGTTGATGTTTTTGGCCAGATAGCCCTGACCAAACTGGTTCTGCCCCACATGATTGCGCGCGGCGAGGGCCATATTGCGGTTACCGCCAGTGTTGCGGGCAAGGCTGGGGTTAAGCAGCGCACAGGTTACTGCGCTGCCAAGCATGCGGTGATGGGTTTTTTTGATGCGCTCAGGGCCGAAGTTACTGGCGATGGCATCAAAGTTACCACCATCACACCAGGGTGGATTAGCACCAATATTTCAAAGGTGGCCCTGAAAGGGGATGGCAGTGAATTTGGCAAAATGGACGCCCATATTGCCGGCGGCATGGATGTAAATCTATGCGCCAGAAAAATCATGTCGGGGATCAAGCGCGGCAAGCCGGAGATTTTGGTCGGGGGCGGCTTGGAGCGTACATCTGTTTACTTGCGACGTTTTTTCCCACGCTTACTATTTAGGATTGTTGCAAAGATGAAGTTGGTTTGATGACGGACTAAGGATTGGCTGGCGCGAAAGAAAACCCGGCCAATGTTTTTGAGCCTTCTTCCGTAGTTGGGTCAATTTGGACGCCATCTATATACCACCCTGCTGCTTTATGCTGTTGGCCGAAACCGATATCCTCATAGGTAATATGTTGAAGCGTACTATTGGTGACAAAATCGGTGTCCGGATATAATGTATTTTCAAATCCAATTGCTTCAAAATTAACAACACAGAATAAAAAGCGGGAGATGCCATCATTATCCAAAAGCGGCACCGCCATGCTGCTGGAGCGAATTTTTTTACCACTTGGGAAGTCTAATATTTCTTGATAAAAGCGGAAAGATGGTGTTTTTTGCATTAGCTGATAATGAACAATGAGCGCTTTTCTAGCCGTTTTTGGTGAATGATTAAGCATGTTTTCACCCTGCCATTCACGGTTCACCATTCTGAGGATGCCTGACCCCAAAACACGGTATATTATTTCATGCTCGGATTTCGTTTCTATAAGCATTGTATGGGGTAGATAGCGACCGATTTGAGATAATTTAAAAGCACGCTTAGTGGGTATGAGTGCCCCTTTTTCACGTGGACTATCATACCAAGTGTCTTTTAATAATTGAAATTCAGGATAAAACTTCATTGGAGTTCCACATAGGTACTAGTGTGTCAGCTTATGTATTTCTGATGCTCTAGTCTCTTAGCCCTTCTGTTTTTTCCCAAACCATTATCTGTTTGACAAAGCCTTTGGCAAGGTCATTTGGCATGGGGAATGTCAGGTGATATTGAGCGATCCGCCATTTTGCGTCAGCGCCTTTTACCAGCACACCAGTGCCACGGCTAGTGCCATAGTTTTCACTTTCCAGTATTTCATGGAACCAAGCGACATTGCCATTAGAACCGGTGGTTACTTCACGGCTTTTCATGGTGTATTTCCAGCCTTTACCTTGGCTCATATAGGGCATAGCATAGGCCTTGAAAGCGTCCAGCGTCCAATATTCACCAGCGTCCGTGCCGATATAAATTGCATCAACAGTGAAAAGGTTGAAATAGGTTTGGTGATCCGCTTTTGCCGCAGCGCTGTGCAGCGCGTCAAGGGTAGCGGTAATGTTCTCGCGGTCGTCTGCATGGGTTGAAATGCTGGTTAGCAGCAGTAAAAAAAATACTATGAATTTGGTCATGTGGATATGCCTTTCACGTTTTTTATATCGCCTGATTTTATTCTGGCTTTATAGCTTTTCAGGTCGCGTTTTAACATAGGCGCCATCAGGAATATGCCGATGATGTTGGGAACAGCCAACATAAAGAAGAGCGCGTCCATCAGGTCATATACCTCTTGTGGCGACAGCACAGCGCCTGGAATAAGAAGCAGGCAATAAACGATATTGAAACTGCCCATGGAAATTTTGCTGCGACCAAACAGAAATCCCCATATTTTGCCGGAATAATAACCCCAACTAAGAATGGTTGACAGTGCGAACAAAAAGGCAGCAAAAGCCAGCACCCACGGGAACCAGCTGATTACGCTACCAAAGGCTTTGCTGGTCATGGAAATGCCTTGAACATCCGCACCAACTTCATATTGGCCCGTTATGACAATCACAAGCGCCGTCATGGTGCAGACAATAACAGTGTCAATGAAGGGTTCCATTAATGCCACCAGGCCTTCAGATATAGGCTCATCGGTTTTCGCGGCTGCGTGCGCCATGGCCGCAGACCCAAGACCGGCTTCTGACGAATAAACAGCGCGTTTCATGCCGATAATGATAACGCCGACGATGCCACCAGTGACGCCGTCGGGCGAGAAGGCACCGTCAAAAATGGTACCAAAAGCTGCTGGAACATCCCCTATGTGTGATAGAATTATGGTGAGAGCCGCCAAAATATAAATAACGCTCATGCTGGGAACTAACCAAACAGTAACTTTGGCAATAGACTTAATACCGCCGATAATAACAAGCGCGGTAACAGCAGCTGCGAAGATGCCAAATCCCCATTTCCATGCATCACCCTCAAAGCCTGCAACAACATCAACGGCCTCATAAGCTTGATTAACTTGGGCGATTTGCAAAATTGTTGGCAGCGCCAAAATAGCATAAGTCCATGCCAGATATTTACCGAACTTCCCCCACTTCGGCCCCCAATCTTTCAGGCCATTTTCGAGAAAATACATCGGCCCGCCAGATACAGTGCCATCATCATGGTAGACACGGTATTTAACCGCAAGGGTACATTCCGCGAATTTAAGCGACATGGCGCAAAAACCAATGATGATCATCCAAAAGGTAGCCCCCGGGCCACCTATGCTGATCGCTACCGCTACACCGGCAATATTACCAAGACCGACAGTGCCAGACAGCGCCGTTGACAGGGCCTGAAACTGTGAAACTTCCCCGCGTGCATTTTTATTTTCATAGTGACCGCGTAGAATGCGGGATGCTTGCTTAAAGCTACGCAAATTAATAAAGCCAAAATAAACTGTCAGCACCAACATGGGCGCAGCCATCCAAACAACGATCCAATTAATGTCGGCACCGAACATGTGAAAGCTGGAAAAGACCAAGGCATTCAAGTCATTGATGACACCCGCCAAAAACTCTATCACCGGTAATCTGTCATCGGCTGCCATGGCACTGAAACTGCCGAGGCCAATCGACAGCATCCCCAATGTCATTAATTGAGCGCATTTTTTAGAATATTTCACAGATTTTCCCGTCCTTAATATCTTCCCTAAGCGGACATTAGTGCAGATGTTGCTTAGAGGGAAATATTATTCGAGTAACAGTCCGGTGAAATGGCTTTCTTTTTCTTGCGACCCTGCCCCCTTCATGATCAAGTAGGGGTTCGGGGAATTAATGGGAAGATAATACAAATGAGTGACGCATCAAAAGTACCAACTTTTTCAAACCGTGCTGTCTTTATACTTGTGACCATTGGCGCAGCCGTTGGTCTTGGTAATGTATGGAGCTTTCCGTTTGTAGCCGGTGAAAATGGTGGCAGCGGCTTTATGGTCATATATTTGGTCGTGCTTCTGTTAGTGGCAACGCCTATTTTTATGGCAGAATTATTGTTGGGCCGCATGGGGGCAGGTAGCCCGCCACTGGCACTTAAGCGCTTGAAGGGCACCAAAATTGGTAGCTTCCTTTGGGTGCCAATCGGCTTTATGGGGCTTATTGCAGGCATTTTGGTGCTTAGCTTCTACGGTGTGGTTGCGGGCCAAGCGATGGCTTACGGGGTTTATAGCCTAAGTGGCACCTTTGACGGCGCTAGTACTGAAGATATTAAGGCGATCGGCGAAAGCTTTGCAGCTGATCCTAAAATCATGTTTATGTGGCATATTATTTTCATGGGCCTCGTTGGGGCTATTCTTTCCATTGGGGTGCATAAAGGGTTGGAGCAAATGGGTAAATTCCTCATGCCCATATTGTTTTTGCTGCTATTCTCAATGGCGATCTATGCGATGTCCACGGGTGACGCAGCTACCACGCTTGATTTCCTTTTTGGGTTTCACCCTGAAAAAATAACATCTTCGGTCGTGTGGGAAGCAGTGGGCCAAGCCTTTTTCACGCTTGGTATTGGTATCGGCGGCATTTTAATGCTCGGCGTTTATATGGGGGAAGATTTGGATCTTCCCCACACCGTTGGTTGGATTGTCGGCGCTGACCTGCTCGCAGCCATACTTGCGGGTTTGGCAATATTCCCATTGGTTTTCGCCAGTAATGAACTTAGCCCTGCGGCAGGGCCGGGCCTGATTTTTGAAATATTACCGAATATTTTTGCGGATATTCCCGGCGGATGGCTGGTTGGAGCCTTGTTCTTTTTGCTCTTGACCTTCGCCGCTTTGACCTCTGCCATTTCGATCATGGCACCAAGTGTTGTTTGGCTGCAGGAAAAGGGCATTAGCCGCACTGTCTCAGCTTTTGTCATCAGTGGCATTTGCATTGTGCTTGGCCTTCTAACCGTTTTCTCTGCCAACATTTGGTCCGATGTGCATCCGCTAAGCTTTGTCCCCGTATTTGAGAGTGATACTTTCTTCGGTGTTATTCGCAAGGGCATTAACATTTATGTCTTGCCGATTGGCGGGCTGGCTTTTGCCTTGATGGTGGGTTGGGGTATTAAGCGGGAAACGGTAATTGGTGCGTTGCACGGTGGTAGTGATGGATTTCATCTGGTATGGCTTTGGTCGCTGCGTTTCATTGCGCCGGTGGCCATTGTGGCCTTCTTCATATCTCAATTTGTTTAAGGGTAGCTATGCTGGAAATGAAAGAAGAATGTGAGCGCTGCAAAGCCCCTCTTCCTTCTTTAGGGGAAGCTTATATCTGCTCTTATGAATGTAGTTTTTGCGCCGCTTGTAATGCTACAGACCTTAAAGGGACTTGCCCAAATTGCGGTGGGGAACTTGTGCGCCGTCCGATACGGAAAAATGAAGACTAAGGGTGAAGCTATGACATTTCCTGCGCCAGAAATTATCGACTTGGGTGATATTCACCTTGGTGTCTACCGCGCTGGACCCGAGTGCCAGAGCAGTGAAAAGCCTGCGGTTATTTTGATGCATGGCTGGCCCGAAATGGCCTATAGCTGGCGGCATCAGATAGCCGCACTGGCTGAATCGGGCTACCCAGTTTTTGCCCCTGACATGCGCGGTTACGGCGTTAGCGGCAAGCCGGAAGGGGTAGAAGCTTACACCATGGGTAAGCTCACTGGGGATATGCAGGCGATGCTTGACCATTATGGCATTGAGAAAGCCGTCTTCATTGGTCATGACTGGGGGGCAATTATCCTCTGGGCCATGCCATTTTATATGCCGGACCGCTTGATAGGGCTTGGCGGGCTTAATGTGGCCTTTATGCCGCGCAATCCCCAATTTGATCCTATCGCTATTATGTGCCATGTATTAGGCGAGAATATGTATATAGTCCAATTCCAGCAAGAAGGCCGCTGTGAACCGCAGTTGGAAGCCGATGTGGCGCGCACTTTTCGCTATATGATGCGCAAGCCCGCGACGGCAAAATCCGACAAACCAGCTGTCGGCAAAGTCCGGCCTGATCTTGATATTCTCGCCATGATGGGCGAAGACGAGGCTAATTGGCCCGGCGTGCCTATCTGTGACCCCGCTGAGCTTCAACCCTATGTGGATGCCTTCAGCAAGGGTGGTTTTACGGCACCCCTGCATTGGTACCGTAATTTTACCAGCAATTGGCATGCAATGGCACAGTATCAGCCCCCCGGTGAATTGTTGAAAATTGACCTGCCAACCTTAATGGTTACCGCTGAACGTGATGTGGCATGCCCCGCACGTTTGGCTGATGGCATGGAAGATATTTTTACAAACTATACCCGCATAGACCTGCAGGGTTGTGGCCACTGGAGCATGCAGGAACAGCCAGAGCAAGTGAATGCAGCACTATTAAACTGGTTAAATGATGCCTTTTAAGAAAGAGTTTGAAGAACGTGAGCGAAGATAAAGCTAACCCTGACCTAGACACCAACCTTGACCCCGATGATTGGGACGCCTACCGCGCTCAAGTACACTCATTGGCCGACACCTTGGTTGACCGGATGATGACCATGGGTGAGAAGCCTGTTTGGACCCAAATTCCAGACAGTATAAAAGCAGCGCTCACCAGCTCTATTCCGCAGGAAGGCGTTGGTGCGGATGCCGCGCTTGCAGAAGCCAAAGAGCTTATTTTGCCCTATGCCAATGGTAACCCTCATCCGCGCTTCATGGGTTGGGTTCAGGGCGGCGGCACCAGCGGCGGCATGATGGCGGCGATGATCGAATCTACCATGAATAATAATGTTGGTGGGCGGGAACATGCGGCGGTCTATGTGGAAAAACAGGTTATTCGCTGGATGTGTGACCTTTTTGAATTTCCCGGGGATGCTAGTGGCTTGCTTACCAGTGGTACCTCGATGGCGACGCTAAATGCGCTTGTTATCGCGCGCACCCGGTTGCTGGGTAAATTAACGGATGGTGAGAAGGTGAAAGCCCAATCTAACTTGCGGGTTTATGGCTCAACGGCCATGCATTCTAGCCTTGCTAAGGCTTTAGAAATCATTGGGCTGGGGGCACATAGCTTCCGTCAAATAACGACCGATGCCATGGGGCGGGTTGATGTGGGACTGTTGCAAAAGACTATTATAGCGGACATGGAAGACGGGCTAAAGCCATTAGCGATTGTTGGCACTGTTGGCACCGTGGATATTGGTGCAGTTGATGACATTGAGGCTTTGGCGGACTTTGCCCAGCAGCATGATATTTGGCTGCATATTGACGGTGCCTTTGGCGCACTGGCGATTCTAGCGCCTGAGATAGCGCCGCGTTTAAGTGGTATGAAACGGGCAGATTCTATTGCCTTTGATTTTCATAAATGGGGGCAGGCGACTTATGTATGCGGCTGCTTGCTCGTGCGCAGTGACGATGCCCACCGGGCAGCATTCGCGGGCCGGGCGAGCTATTTAGCTGGTGCCGCGCGGGGCCTGGCATCAGCGGATCATTGGTACTGTGACTATGGTCCCGAACTGTCGCGCTCCTTCAAGGCCATGAAAGTATGGTTCTTGCTCAAAGAACATGGGGCGAAGGCTTTGGGCGCTTCCATTGGCAAATCATGCAAATTGGCGGCTTTGATGGAAACATTAGTGGCGAAAGAAGCCAAGCTAGAATTGCTCGCCCCCGTGCAGATGAATATTGTTTGTTTTCGCTATAGCGGCGGGTCACGCGACAATTTTAATGCCTTGAACAGCCATATTGTGGCGGAATTGCAAGAGCGGGGCATCGCTGCCCCCTCCACCATATTGCTAGACGGTGTGTTGGCCATTCGTTGTTGTTTCATCAACCACAGAACCAATGCAAGTGACGTGCGCGCGGTGATAAAAGCGGTACTTGAAATTGGGGACAATTCTTTGTGATGCATTATCCTGTTTACTGAATGGGTAAGCTGTGGTTAGTTGCGCCATTCACAGCTGAGGAGAAGCAAAATGATATTATATGGATTACCCCTTTCACCCTTTTTTGAGCGTTGTTTTTTAGTGGCTCAAGAAAAAGGTCAAGCAGAAGCCATTACGATGGGTGGCGTTCCCGGGAATGCGCTGCATTCCGCCGAGCATATGGCGCATAACCCATTTGGTAAAATTCCATACTTGGAAATGGAGAATGGCTCGAAATTAGTCGAAGGCCAAATCGTTGCAGAATATTTGGACGGTGTTTTGGATGGCCCCGCGATGTTAAGTAGCGATGCAGGAACCCGCGCGCAACAGCAACTGGTGTGCCGTATGGTTGATATGTATGTGATTGAACCCTTATTGGCGGTTAACCGTGGTGCTGACGGAGAAGCGAAAGTTGAAGCCATGGAAAATGCAAAAGCGGCTTTAGATAAGTTTGAGCATTTTTTCAATCCGGGCAAATATGCCGTGGGCGATGTATTTTCTATAGCTGATTGCGCCTTGATCCCCTATGTTTTTCACTATAGTCGCGCTATCGGCGATACTGATTTTTCCGCTTGGCCAAAGCTTGCTAGCTGGTGGGCTGGAATTTCAGATAGTGACGTAGCAAAAACATGTTTGGCCCGCATGGGTGAAAGCTTAAAAATGGTCATAGCAATGCGTGCTGCCGCCGCAGCAGCTGAGGCAGCAGCAGAGTAAAAGCACGGAGACATCTTGTGACGATGGTAGGACAGTGCCTGTGTGGAGGCGTAACCTTTGAAGCGCTCGACAGCCCTAAATGGGTTGGGCATTGTCACTGCCCTAGTTGCAGGAAAGCAACAAGTGCAGCTTTTGCTAGTTATGCTGGCTTTGAGAAATCTCAAGTGCAATTGAGCGGAGCAACGCTCAGCCAATATAAAAGTTCCCCCGGTATTGTCCGCAGTTTTTGCAACAAATGTGGCAGCCCTGTTAGCTTTGAAGGGGAAGCCTGGCCTAGCGAAATCCATCTGCATGTTGGCTTGTTTGAGACACCAGAAGCATTGATCCCAACGGGGCATTCTTATGTCAAAACGCGTCTTTCTTGGGTAAAGCTAGATGATGGCTTGCCTCAAACACATGAGTTTAACTCGTGAGTTGGTGGAAATCAGCGACTTTCATCAGCATTATTTTGCGAGGTTTTATCACCTTTGTACCGCCTATCATGGGGACCGCGATTATAGCTCAACCCAATATGTCATTGGCTTTTGAAAGTGCAGCAACAGATTTCATTTTCGCGGCAATGGTCTACGCCCTTCTCATAATCCCTACTTTACCGACGGCGCTTACGCCGGCTGGTGGCAGTCCTATGGTGCAAGACTCCCACCCGGTTGTGATTTCCGTAGCGCTTGGGGCCTTCATTGGCATGTGGGGGGCTTTCGCACCAATGATTGGTTTTTACCCATTTCTCAATCTCTCGCTTCTGGTTGGTGATCTTGAAATGCCGTTTTGGGTGCTCAGCTGTATGGTGGCAGGGGCTTCAGTTGGCATGATCTATTATCTAAGTGGCTTTGTCACCCGTCCTATGGTGGCTTGGCTTACTCACCGAGATAAATAAGCTCGCTTCATCTCTGCTCTTGCCGCTTGGTGGCTTTTCCGCTAACAGTGCGGCGAAACAAATACGCTCAAATAAGGACGCTACCATTATGGCCGCATATGAATATGTATATCAAATGCAGAATCTGTCGAAAACTTACCCCGGCGGTAAACAGGTTCTCGATAATGTTTCTCTGAATTTCATTCCCGGCGCAAAGATTGCGGTTATCGGCCTTAACGGTGCGGGTAAATCGACCTTGATGAAAATCATGGCTGGGATGGACACTGAATTTTCAGGTGAAGCCTTTTCAGCTAAAAAAGCAACCGTTGGCTATTTGAGCCAAGAGCCAGAGCTGGACGTAAGCAAAGATGTGCTGGGTAATGTGATGGAGGGTCTAGCGCCCGCCAAAGCGCTGGTGGATGCGTTCAATCAGGTTGCCATGGACTATGGCATGGACCCAGACAATATGGATCTGTTGACCAAAATGGGCGAGCTGCAAGAGCAAGTTGATGCGGCCGATGCATGGGACCTTGAAAGCCAAGCCGAAGTGGCGATGGACGCGCTGCGCTGTCCGCCCAGTGATTGGAGTGTAGATAAATTATCAGGCGGGGAACGTCGCCGTGTGGCGCTTTGTAAGCTGCTGCTCGAAAAGCCTGACATGCTGTTGCTCGATGAGCCCACTAACCACCTTGACGCTGAAACTGTTGCATGGTTGGAGCATCACCTGCAGGAATATAAAGGCTGTGTGATTTTGGTAACCCACGACCGCTACTTCCTTGATAATGTAGTTGGCTGGGTGCTGGAGCTTGACCGCGGTAAAGGTATTCCCTTTGAAGGCAACTATAGCCATTGGCTGGAAGCGAAAGCCAAGCGGATGGCGGTGGAAGAGCGCGGTGAGAAAGCGCGTCAAAAGTCCATGGTCCGTGAGTTAGAGTGGATGCGCCAATCCCCCAAAGCCCGCCAAGCTAAATCAAAAGCACGGATTAAAGCTTACGATGAGCTCGTGAATGCCAATAAAGATGCTGTTCTGAGCGCGGCACAGATTAAAATTCAGCCCCCTGAGCGCCTTGGCGGTAAAGTGATTGAAACCGAGGGCTTAACCAAAGCTTACGGCGATAAATTATTGTTTGATGGTTTGACTTTTAGCTTGCCCCCAGGCGGTATTGTGGGTGTCATTGGTCCCAACGGCGCAGGTAAAACAACGCTGTTCCGCATGATCACGGGTCAAGAGCAACCGGACGCTGGTTCGATTGAGGTAGGCGAAACGGTGCAGCTTGGCTATGTGGACCAATCTCGCGATGCTCTGGCGGGCGAAAAGACGGTCTGGGAAGAAATATCTGGCGGTCATGAAGTTTTCCAATTTGGCAAAACAGAGGTCAAT
Organism: Alphaproteobacteria bacterium; assembly: GCA_021774735.1. Classification (GTDB taxonomy): domain Bacteria; phylum Pseudomonadota; class Alphaproteobacteria; order Sphingomonadales; family Kordiimonadaceae; genus JAJFIS01. Next base: position 150,175 of record JAJFIS010000029.1, read on the forward strand.
ACCCGCGCCTATGTTGGCAGCTTTAATTTCAAAAAAGGCGACCAGCAGAAAAAAGTGGGTCAGCTCTCGGGCGGGGAACGCAACCGCGTTCATCTGGCGAAAATGCTCAAGGAAAAGGCCAATGTGCTATTGCTTGATGAGCCTACCAATGATCTGGACACCGAAACGCTTGGGGCGCTTGAAGAAGCACTGGAAAACTTTGCCGGCTGCGCTGTGGTTATCAGCCACGACCGCTTTTTCCTCAACCGGATAGCCACGCATATTTTGGCTTTTGAAGGTGACAGTCATGTGGAATGGTTTGAGGGTAATTTCGATGATTATGAAGAAGACAAGAAACGCCGCTTAGGCGCGGATGCAGACCAGCCACACCGGATTAAATACCGTAAATTTAATCGGTGATGAGGACCTGAATAATATGAAGGCCGGGGCAAATGCTCCGACCTTTTTTTAGCATACCTTTTAAAGCTAGGCTTCATCAGTTTCAGTGTCATCATCACCTTTTCTACCAAAGCTGATTAGAACATAACCAGCACCCATAGCAATATAGGCCGTATACGGCCAAATATCTTCAGGCACTTGAATTCCAAACCATTGACTCCAAATGTCGGTCCCAAGATAAGTCATTCCCACATCGGTGATTCCAAGTAATACTAAAATAATCCCAAATATAACCATAATAATTCCCCTTTAATAACTCGTGCAAAATAAGAATATGGCAATTTCAAACTTAAGTCAAACATACACCATTTAAGTTCATATATTGGATAATTCGTACAGCGCGATGGCGGCTGCATTAGATATATTCAAGCTTTCCACCCTGTCTGACATCGTTATTTTCGCGGTCATATCGCAATGCTTAGTGACCAGTGGACGTAGGCCCTTGCCTTCGCTGCCCATTACAAGGACAATATTATCGCCCATATCGACATCACGGATACTGGTGTCAGAATCGCCGTCTAGCCCCACATGCCAATAGCCCATATCCTTCAGGGCATCTAGCGCTGTTGAAAGGTTGCTGGTGCGTACCCACGGCACCATTTCCAGCCCCCCTTGGGATGCACGCGCAAGCGAGCCGGTTTCGCTAGGGCTATTGCGGTCTTGGGTTATGACCGCGCGAGCACCAAAAGCGGCAGCGCTGCGCAGGCATGCCCCCACATTTTGGGGGTCAGTTACTTGGTCGAGCATCAGGATGATATTTTTTTGGCCCGTCATAGGACTAAGGCCATAAAGATCAGCACTTGGCAGAGGGGCCACTTCCAATATTAGGCCTTGATGAGGGCTGTCATTGCCAACGCTTAGTGCAAAACGGTCTGATGCAGCGCTGCTGATGGTAAGGGGTATGTGTGATATAGCTTCCCGGGCACTGATCAGCGCTCGTGCCTCATCCATGGTTTTTTCAGTGGCAAACAGCTGTAAGCATTCACGCTTTTTGTTCAATATAGCGGCTTTCACCGCATGGCGGCCAAAAAGGAAAAAGCTGTTCCGCCGTGAATAGGGCAGAGCTGTAACGGCTGATTCTGTTTTGCGGCCCATCCCCCTTCTTTTGTCACCCACATGGGGTCGGTGGTTACTTGGTTGAGGTTTGTTCGTGGATTTAGGTGCGTTTTTCTTATTTGGTTTTGCCATCGGGCCCTCTATTAACGTGAATGCCCCTGTGGGGATTAAATAATTGCCCCCTTATAACCAGTTGCATGGGTGGTGACTATAGTTTCCAGCATTTAACAAATATGAGGTTTAATCCGCTTTAGGCTCAGGCACAAATGAGGATTAATAAAATATGGCTTTTAAGGCTAATAGCTGTTGACAATGAAGGGGATAAATCTTATTTCGCATGCACCACGCCACTGGGAAACTGGTGGGACGATACATAAGTGGAGGGGTGGCCGAGTGGTTAAAGGCACCAGACTGTAAATCTGGCCTCGTATGAGTACACAGGTTCGAATCCTGTCCCCTCCACCATATCTTTCAACGCTGCACCATTTATGGGAATGCAATGAGGGATATTTGTGTTGGATTTTCGGGATGTGAAACGGGTCACTTGTGCGGGTGTAGCTCAATGGTAGAGCAGAAGCCTTCCAAGCTTACGACGAGGGTTCGATTCCCTTCACCCGCTCCATAATTTATCCCGGGCAACGCAATCACATATTAGGGTGCTATAATTTATAGCAAATGTGATTGTTGGTTTTAACGATAGTGCGTTCCGTGCACAAGAATTTGGAACGCCAATCATTGCAAGGGAAAAGGCAATGTCGAAGCAAAAATTTGAGCGGACTAAGCCGCACTGTAACGTTGGAACGATTGGTCACGTTGACCATGGTAAGACGACGCTTACGGCTGCGATTACGAAGGTTCTGTCAGAAGCGGGCAAATGCGAAGCAGTTGACTTT